>CAIZWN010000070.1 GCA_903936705.1 uncultured Myxococcales bacterium | reverse complement strand
GCATGAGGCATGCGCCTACTGCACGACGTTGCCTCGCTTTGACCATCAACGACAATTAAATCGCCCCATGGTCGGCCTGAAAGCACAAATTCACGCCGTCATATTTACGCAGTCGGTATTGCCAGGAATGTGCAGTCCGGAATTACGCAGTTTTCATGTCCAGAAATCCGCCGTCCACTTTTCCGCAGTATCGCGTGCGCGTCTACACGCGGGCGCGGTCCCTGTCAGACTCCCCCAGTATCCGATGCCGGTGGCCCTTCTGGGGCGTCTTGCTGCCCACCGGAAAGCACAAGGCCAAGGCGTCGGGAAGCGCCTGCTCCGAGATGCACTGCACCGGGTAGCCGATGTGTCCGGGCAGATCGGCTGTCTCGGGGTCGTGGTGGACGCCAAGGACGAGGTGGCCGAGGGCTTCTACGCACGGTTCGGCTTCGTCACGCTCCCCGGGGTTGCCTGGCCCCGAAGGATGTTCCTGTCGATGGAGACCCTGCGTGCGGCCTTGTAGGAAGGCGCTGGAAACCGGGTTGAAGGACGAAACGGTGACAAACGGCGACAAACGCTGGCAAGTCACAGTAGCTACTGGCCCGTGTAACTTCGGTTCAACCTGGGCTGAAGCCGCTTCGCTTTACGACCTTGACTCTGCGTCCTCCCGTCGTTAGACTGGTCTTGGACTGGTCTGAATGGGAGGTCTGCCATGACCGTCGGTGCCTACGAAGCCAAGACTCACCTGTCGGACCTGCTCGACCGGGTCTCCAAGGGCGAACGGGTGATCATCACGAAGCACGGGGTTCCCGTGGCGGTACTCCAGCCCCCCGACCCTGCGCCCCGCAGGGACGTGAAGCAGGTCATCGAGGAGATCGTCGCCTTCTCAAAGGACGGTCGGCATCAGGCGACTCATGCGGAAATCCGCGAGTGGATCGAGGAGGGCCGCGATTGAGCATGACCGTCTTCGTCCTCGACAACTCCGTGGTGATGGCCTGGGGACTGCGTGAAGAACGGACGGAGGACGCGCACCGCGTCATTCGCATGCTTGATCTCTGCAAGGCCCGCGTCCCTGCCATCTGGCCCTTGGAGTTCGCGAACGCCATGCTGAACGCCGAACGGCGTAAGCGACTCTCGGACGCGAACGCGGCGTGGCTTCGGGAATCGATCCTGTCGCTACCGATCTCGGTCGTGACAGAGACCCCGGCCCACGTCATCACGGCCATTTTCGTGCTGGCCCGTGAACAAGGGTTGTCGGTCTACGACGCCTCCTACCTCGACCTCGCCATGCGCGAGGGCCTGCCCCTCGCAACCCTGGACGACCGACTGCACGACGCGGCCAAGCGGTGCGGCGTGCCACTCCTCGTGGAGGAACCCGTCACGCCCAGCCCGCCTCGAAAGGTGAAACGGTGACAAACGGCGACAACCGCTGGCAAGTCGCCGTATTCATTGGCCCGTGAAACTTCGGTTCAATATCTCGGCACGGCTTCGCTTCGTGCCGCGTGTACTCCGTAGATGGGGAAGGCACAAGTTCCCGCTGTCCCGCGAGCCCTTCTTCGGGAAGACCGTACTCGCCCAGAGTCTTCTGGAGATCCTCCCTGACCTTCTGAAACCGGTCTTGACATGGCACCTCCAAGGTGCCACGATCCCGCTGTGGAGAAACGGAAGCCACACCACGATCTGGCGGCGTTCAAGGCGGCGTTCTCGACCGAGAAGGCGCTGCGCATGACGTTGACCGCTGCCGAGGATGCGTTGGCGATGGACTGCACGAAGGCACGTATCGTGGAGGTCATCCAGGGCATTAGGCAAGGCCAGTTCTACAAGTCGATGACGGCGCACGGGGACTCCGCGTCCTGGCAGGACGTGTACCACGTCCCCTGGGAGGACAAGGTTCTCTACGTCAAGTTCACGGACGACAGGGTCACCGCTTTCCGGCTTCTGTCGTTCAAGGAGAGGTAGGCCATGGAGAAGACGCTGCGGTGTCATGAGTGCGCCAGTGATATGGTCCGGGACAGGCGCCCGCACGAGGTGGTCTACAAGGGCCACTCCGTCACGGTGGCGCAGTCCGGGTGGTACTGCACCGCGTGTGCGGAGGTCGTCATCGACGGAACGGACATGACCGTCTTAGAAGAGGCGTTTCTGCACCTGAAGGCAGAAGTGGACGGCATCCTCACCCCGGCCGAGGTCACCCGCATCCGGAAACACCTGGGCCTGTCTCAGAGGCGGGCCGGGGCATTGCTGGGCGGAGGGCCGAGGTCATTCCAGAAGTACGAGAGCGGCGCCGACTGGGTGACGCGGGCGATGGCGAACCTGCTGCGCCTGCTGGACAAGGATCCGAGCCGATTGGCCGAACTGGGCGAGACGGGGCACGCACGCCCTGTCAGAGCCAGGAATCGCCCTCAGAACCTGATGGGCCCCCGGTCGAAGTAGAGGGAACGCCTCTGCCCCGCCCGCCAGGAGAGAACAGACGTGACGCTGGCAACCTTGCTTGCAGACCTCGCAGGTGGCATCCTCGTAGCATCGCGCGCCGACGCCGTCCTTGCCGCCATGATGCTGACCTTTCCCGGCGGCCGCGGCGTGCTCCTCATCGAACGCCAATACCGGGACGGCCTCCGTGCGATCACCGACCCGACTGCGACCGAACTGGAGACGTTGCGATCCGGGAACCTGTGGGATCTCTGGAACTCGGAACGAGCCACGATGCTGGATGGCATTGCCTGACGAACCCGGCCCCCCACGGCTCGGGTACGGGCTCCTCGTGGAGGCCCCTGTCACGCCCAGGCCGCCCCGGCAGACGAAACGGTGACAACCGGCGACAAACCTTTGCAAGTCGCCGTATTCATTGGCCCGTGAAACTTCGGTTCAACGTGTAGCAATACCTAGACCCGAGGTGACTTCCCGCTCCCTTCGGCGTGCCAAGCGGGCTCGTCGGGTTGCGGGGCGCGCCTAGGTCTTGTCCTTCGCCTCCAACCGACGCACGACGGCGTGGATCTCGTCGAGTTTGTCCTTCAACTCGGTCGTGGCGACGCTGCTCTTGTAGGCTCCCACGATCAGCTTCACCGAGACCAGGAACACTCCGGTCTCGAGGAGCAGGTCATGGGTGAACCCCGTGGCGAACATTGAAAAAACGAACAGGGCCAGGGTCACGGCGATGACCAGGATGCTCCCGGGGTCGAAGTGCTTGCGCATGGGAAGGCGCCTCCCTCTAGCGAAGGTCCCTGCCGCTGGCGGCGTCGAGCGCCCGGCCATCGTCGGGACTCCAGGTTCTCGGAGAGGACTATGCGACAATCGGGAGCGGCGATCAACGTTCGGGCCGGTGGCGGCTAGCGGTCTCGCGGCGCCGTAGCCTCGAGCGGACGCTTCCCGGATCGGTGCGCGGACCTTCCGCCGAGGATGGCCGATATGCGTTCAGGTTGACCCCCGGCAAAGCCAGCTCCTCGAGGGACCGGTGCGCATCGCAGGTCTCGTCGTTCAACACCTGCATCGCTGCGGGCGACTTCTTCTGCGCCCCGCCGTAACCAGCGTCCTCCAACCGTAGACATCACCGGCGCCCCGTTGTCTGTCGACCCTTCCGGATGCTACAGTGTCCTCGATTTCTAGAGGCGCAAAACATGCTTTATCGATGGACGATTCTGTTGATGGCACTGGCAGTCGCATGTTCCGGTGATCCGGGTGGCACGGGTACGGACAACGGCGACTTGATCACTGACGCCGGCAAGGACTTGTCCGACGCGGAGGCAGTCGGGCCCGGGGATTCTGGCGATGAACCATCGTCCCAGGATGTGGTCGCGCTGGACATTTCTTCCCATGATGTGGTCGGACAGGACCTCCCTTTCCAGGATGCGGTCGCGCTTGACCTCGCTTTGCAGGATCTTGTCGATGCGTCACTGGATGCAACGCCGTGCTCACCCAATGCATGGGTGTGCCTCGATCCGACCCTGTCGGCCCAGTGCAGCCAGTCCGGCTTTGAATACTCAGTCACGCAGGACTGCGCGGCCGAACTTGGAACCACCTGCAACCCGGACTCGGGAAGATGCCTGGCCTGCGTTCCCGATACCTATTACTGCGCCTCTCAAAGCTACTCCGCCAAATGCAATTCAATCGGCACCGGCTCCAGTAGCAGTTGGAACTGCCAGGCGATCTACGGGACAATTTGCAATCCGGATACGGGCGAATGCTTGGCCTGCGTTCCCGATACCTATTACTGCGCCTCTGAAAGCAACTCGGCCCAGTGCAATTCCATCGGCACCGGCGCGAGTGCCAGTTGGAACTGCCAGGCGCTCTACGGGACTAACTGCAACCTGGATACGGGCGAATGCAACCGCTAGGATCCGGTCCCGCAACGCCGAGTGCGATTGTTTGGCAGTATGCTTTCGCAATGGAGTTTGGACGCCAATGGACTTTCCCAAGCAGGATTTCAACTCGCTGCCTTTGACGCGCTGGTTCCCGGGGCACATGGTCAAGGCTACCCGGAAGATCAACGAGTTGCTTAAAGTGATCGACCTGGTTGTAGAGGTTTGCGATGCACGCATCCCGGGTTCGTCCCGCAACCCCACGTTTGATCAACTGTTCCAGCGAAAGCAGCGTTTCATCGTGTTCAACAAGGCCGACCTCGCCGACCCGACGACAACCGGACAGTGGAAGGCATGGTATGAAAGCCGCGGCATCCAGGTTGCCCCGCTAAGTGCGATCACGGGCCAGGGAATCTCGTCCCTGGTTGGCCAGTTCAAATCCGCGTGCATGGCCGGCCCTCAACGGGCCTCCGTGGGAGATCCGTCACGTCGATCGGTAAGGGTGTTGATCTCGGGCGTACCCAACGTGGGCAAGTCCACGCTGATCAACCGTCTGGCAGCACAGCACCGCGCGGCAGTGGGACCCAGCCCGGGGGTGACGCGCAACAACCAGTGGATCCCGATCAAGGGCGGTGTCGAGCTGCTGGACACCCCCGGCATCCTTTGGCCTGTAATCCGCGACAAGGAACACGAATTGCGGCTGGCGGTATGCGGCTGCATCCGAGACCCGGTGATCGGAAACGAACTGCTGGCCGAGTTCCTCTGGTACGACCTTTCCAGGCTGGGCACGCCCGTGCGCTGGGACCTGTATGGACTTGATCACTGTCCGGAATCCATCGGCGAACTGATGCAGGCAATTGCCCGGCGCCGGGGCATGCTGCTGGCGGGCGGAGATGCCGACCTTGAACGCAGTTCCACCACGCTGGTCCGCGATTTCCGCGACGGCAAGCTGGGCAGGTTCACCTTTGAACGGCCCGAGGATTCCGAGGACGTTGCCCCCCAACTGCCAACCGACGACCTGAAAGCGCTCGACCACGAGGACGCGACATGAATCGTTGCACAGGGCGCGGGTTGAATCGCTTCTGGTTGCTGCTGCTGTTGATCCCATGCGCGTGGCCTGTTTTCCCGGCAAGCGGAGCGCCCGTGGCAAATGGGCCGTGCGTGCCCGACTGCTCTGGAAAGACTTGCGGGGATGACGGATGCAGCGGTTCATGCGGCGAATGCCGGGGCTATGCGACGTGCATCGACGCTGCATGCAATTGCCTTGGCCGGTGGGGGTTTGCTGACCACACTGAGTACGGCACCGGGCCAGGGCCTCTTTCGATTGCAATCGGGGACCTGGATGGCTACGGGACCCCGGATATCCTGGTTGGAACGTCTGACCGTTTCACGGCGCTATCAGTACTGATGAACGCCGGAAACGGGGTCTTCGATCAGGGGCTGGCAATTGCCAACGGCAGTTTTTCGTTCGGCATTGCAATCAGGGACGTCAGTGGGGACGGTCTGCCCGACGTTGTCACTGCGGCATTTCTCGACTCGGCCGTCGGCGTGATGCTGAATGACGGCATGGGTTCGTTCGCCGCGCAGGCCAACTACGCCACCGGCCAGGGGCCAGCCAGCGTGGCCACAGGCTTACTTGACGGCAATTCCTCGCCAGACATCGTGGTTGCCGCCTCGACCGACAACACCGTCAGCGTACTGCTGAACCATGGAAACGGTACGTTCTGGCCCAGGACCGACTACGCGGTTGGCGCGCAACCGTACGCCGTGGCTTTGGGCGACGTTGATGGCGACGGCGATACCGACATAGCCGTCGTCGAGTACCAAGGCCACTCGTTCAGTATTCTTCTGAACCAGGGGGACGGGTCGTTCCTGGAAGGGGGCACATGGTCCACGCAGCCATATCCGGCAAGCATTGCCCTGGGAGACCTGGACGGTGACGGACGTGTGGATGTGGCTGTTGCCAGCGCGGCCTTGTCGATCGTGTCAGTGTTCCTGAACGACGGCAACGGGACCTTCGGTGCTGGCCTTGACTATCCAACTGGCCTGGGTTGCTCAGCCCTGGCACTGGGTGACTTCAACGGGGACGGAACCAACGACCTTGTCACGATCAACAGCGAGGACAGTTCCATCAGCGTGTTTGTAAACGATGGCAGCGGAATGCTGGAGCCAAGGACCGATTACCCAGCCGGACCCACTCCGCAATCCCTGGCGTCTGCCGATCTCAACGGGGACGGACTGGCCGATCTTGCGACTGCCAACTCCGGTTCCGACAGCGCCAGCGTCATGCTGGCAACCTGTCTAGCCCCGCCGTCATGCGACGACCTGAATGCATGCACCGACGATCGATGGGACGTTCCTTCCCGAAAGTGCGCGTTTGAATACAACGCGGCGCCATGCGCAGCAGCCGCTTGCGACAACAACACCTTCCATTCCGCGTCCCTTTGCGCAAACGGCACTTGTCCCCTGCCGATCGACACAAACTGCGACGACGGCAACTTGTGCACCTCGGATTCCTGCGATCCTGCCGCTGGTTGCCTCAACATGCCCAACTCGCTGCCGTGCGCCGAAGCCACTTGCGACAACAACGTCTTCCATGCAACCGCGCTGTGCGAAAATGGCGAGTGTCCCCCGCGAATTGCCACGGACTGCGACGACGGCAACGTCTGCACTGAAGATTCCTGCGACGCGAAAACGGGCTGCGGGCACACCAACAACACCTTGTCATGCGCGGCCGCAACGTGCATCGACAATGTATTCCGCGCCGCAGTGGACTGCGCCGACGGCCTGTGTCCGGTCCAGCTTCCCGCCGACTGCAACGACACCAACGTCTGCACGACCGATTCCTGCAATCCAGCCACGGGATGCGAACACTCCAACAACCTCGTTTCCTGTGCGGCCTCGCGGTGCGACGGCAACATTCATTCGGGGGCGACCACATGTGCACAAGGCGCATGCCAGCCCGCGACAACGACGGACTGCGACGACGGCAACATCTGCACCCTGGATGCCTGCGACGCGGCCGCCGGATGCTTCAACACCGCGATATCCGGCTGTTGCCGATTCGACGTGAATTGTCGCCCGTCGGGGGTCTGCCTGTTTCGAAGCTGCGACTCGATGGCTGACCGATGCGATACTAAAATAGTGCCGGTTCAAGGTTGCTGCGCGCTTGTGTCCGACTGCGACGACGACGATGCCAGCACCATCGACTCGTGCAACATGTCCCAGGGCACCTGCGTCAACACCCCAAAATGCCTTGCCGACCAGGATTGCGCCGATGCACTGGAATGCACCATTGACGCTTGCGACACAGAGACTGGCGTCTGTCTGCACACGCCGCAACCCGACTGCTGCGGCAATGCCGGCCCTTGTCCGGACGGGCTTTCTTGCCTGGACGGATCATGCGTCGAACTACCGGATGCTGATGTCGTCGATGGCACATCAGAGGATGTCAGGCCCGATGAATTCGGCGATGTGGCGGAAGGCGAAAACGAGTTCCACGACGTTGCTATGCCCGACATCACTCAGTCGGATGCCAACCTGCAAGATGAAGGCGGCGGCGACCGCGGACCGTCTGACCTGGCTGGTGGCGAAACACATCTACCCGACAGTTTTCTGGACGGCCTTTCGCCCGACCACGGAAGCGACAACTCCACGTTCGACCTGCTGCCGGACAGAATCGCCGATGATCCGGATGCTTCGTCCGACCTGGTTCAACCCGAATCCCAGTCCGACGTCCCGACCGAAGCAATTGGCACCGACGATCCACATTCAGGCTGGTCACAGGGCGGCCCGGCCGGAGGCTGCTCGGCTGCAGCCGGCCGCTCCAGGTTCCCGACCGCGATGATGACAGTCATGGTTTCGTGTTTCGCTGCACTTGTTGCTGTCTCCCGACGCCGCTGGTCGCGTGCAGGAAGGCCTGACTGATGATCCTGGCTTGACGGTGCTATTTGGGTACCCCGTGAAACGCAACCAACCCGCCAGCCTGAATTCTGGAAAACTTCCGACATGGAAACAGCGCTCCCGTGATCAATACCCCTTCCAACGTCGCCATCGCGATTGATTTCCCAATGATTCGATGTTTACGTCCCGGCAGGCGTGTTGATGCCCGTCAGTCTTCTATTATTGGGGGGGGCATGGAAGAACAATCCGGATGGATCGACGGGCGTGTGGTCACGATGGCCGGCACAGGCATCAACCTGGGCCTCGGCGTTCTGTATGCATGGAGCGTCCTCAAAGGCGGCATTCCCGACTCGTGGGGATGGTCGAACGCCGACAAGGCACTCCCCTATGCCGTGGCCTGTTTTGTGTTCTCGGTGGCGATGGTCCTGGCTGGCCGCCTGCAGGACAAGTACGGCCCCAAGATGGTCGCAATGGTTGGCGGCGGCCTGGTCGGGACCGGATGCATCCTTGCAGGCATGACGGCCCCATCGCTCACCGGCTTCATCATAGGGTTCGGAGTAATCGGCGGCCTGGGCATCGGGTTCGGGTACGCAGCAACCACCCCGGCTGCAATCAAGTGGTTCCCGCCCTCGCGAACCGGGATGATCGCCGGGATAGTAGTTGCCGGATTCGGCCTGGCGCCAGTCTTCATTGCACCTCTGGCTTCATGGCTGCTGGGATATTACGCAACGACGACTCCTGACGGCGTGGTCGAAAAGGGCGTCGCGGCAACCGTAATCAGTTTCGGAATGGGATTCCTGGTGATCGTGTCACTGCTGGCACAACTGCTGCAAAATCCCCCGGATGGCTACGTCGCGGCGGGAGCAGGAGGAAAAGGGGCCTACGCCGCCCAGAACGACATCGGCTGGAAGGACGTTGTACGTACCGCTCAGTTCTATGTCTTGTGGCTGATGTACTTCCTGGGGGCTGCCGCAGGACTGACCTTCATCAGCGTTGCACAGGATCTCGGAAAGAAGTCCCTCGGAGAACTGGCGTTCGTCGCCGTTGTCGTCCTTGCAATCGGCAACGCCCTGGGACGCATCATGGCCGGCACGTTGTCCGATCGGCTGGGCCGACAGTGGACTATGTTTGCCGCATTCGTTTTCCAGGCCGTCGTGGTGTTGTGCCTGTTCCTGCTCAGCCGCTCGACCGGCACGGATGGTTCGGGCACCGGCCCTGCCTTCATCGCGATGACGCTTGGCGTGGTTCTTTTCCTGGGCGCCAACTACGGGGCGAACCTTTCGCTGTTCCCCTCGGTAGCCAAGGACTTCTGGGGCCTGAAGGGTTTTGGCGTGAACTACGGACTGCTGTTCACGGCGTGGGGCGCGGCTGGCCTTCTGATGCCCTGGATCAACGGCCAGATCAAGGACGTGACCGGCAGCCAGGATCTGACGTACTTCATCATCATGGGAATGATGGGGCTTGCTGCGGCGCTGACGTTCCTCAGTCGCTCGCTGGCCACCCGCGCCAAGGCACATTGACCGACCGACACCTTCGTCAGACGTTGATCGTCTCGATGGTCAATCCGGCATCCGAGCGCAGGCCGAAGTAATCGGTGACGGGCTTTGCCAACCTGTTCATCCGGCTGAACACGGAAATCCTCAGACGCTCCTGCAAGGTCCGCCCTCTGGTCACGAATCGTTCCGCACCAATCAGGATCAACCAGCGTTCCGGCTGCAACGGCAGGCGCAGCAGGTGTTCCTTCTTCAGTCGATTCAGTGCCCGTCGAATGTCGGGTTGCTCCATGTATCCATATCGCGCCTGGATCGAAACAACCGTGCCAGACGTGTCCTCGCAGAACGTGGTCACCTGGAACCTGTCCTTGTCCTTTACTGTCGGCGAACCGATAGGCACTACCGAGAAGAACACCAGGTGCTTGGGCAGGCGGTTCCAGTTGCGAAAGTGCACGGCCAGCACCGGCGGAACAAGATCCTCGGGCCGGCAGATTGCTCGGGAGGCCATCACGACCAGTGACATCGAATGTTCCGAGTCCAGGCTCTGCTTGCGCGCCGCCAACAGTTCGGCGACGGTCATGTTGTAGGCGCCGGAACGACGCTGGTAGGCAAGACCAATCCACTGGCGACCCCAACGCCATACGTCCATGATGGCGAAAAACACGAATCCGATCATCAACGGGATATAGCCACCATCAGGCAGTTTCAACAGGTTCGAGAAGAAGAAGCCGAAATCGACCACCAGCAGCAAAACCATGATCGGCACCAGATAGCGCAACTTCCAGCCCCAGACCCGACGGGCTACAGTTGCAAACACGAACGATGTGACAAGCATGGTTCCGGTGACCGCCAGCCCATAAGCTGCCGCCAGGGAAGTCGACGACTTGAACTGAATTACCAGCCCGACGCAGCCAGCAAACAGCACGAAGTTGATGAATGGAAGATAGATCTGGCCCGGCATGTCAGGGTTGGTATGAACAACCTTCAGGCGCGGGAACAACCCCATCGAGGTGGCCTGCTGGGTCAGCGAGAATGCCCCGGTGATCAAGGCCTGACTGGCGATGACCGTCGCGAAGGTGGCCAGCGCAACCAGCGCGCCCATGGCCCACTGGGGCGCCAGGGCATAGAACAGGTGTCCATCCGGAACCTCACGGCCTCCCAGAAGAAACGCCGCCTGACCAAAGTAGTTGAGGATCAGACAGGGAAACACCAGGAACAGCCACGCACGGGTAATGGCCGTGCGACCAAAATGGCCCATGTCGGCGTACATGGCCTCGACGCCGGTCACGCACAAGATCACGGAACCAAGTATGTGCAGGGAATGGAAGCCCTGGTCACGCAGCAGTATGAAAGCGTACCAGGGGTTGATCGCCTGAAAAACCTCTGGGTGTTTCAGGATGCTGGACGCGCCAAGCACTCCGATACAGACGAACCAGATGGCCATTACCGGACCGAACAGCCACCCGATGCGATTTGTCCCACGCTTCTGAATCACGAACAGGCCAGCCAGGATCAAGACCGTCAGGGGCACTACCCAGTCATGGGTACTCGGATTGACAATCTTCAATCCCTCCACTGCCGACAGGACCGAGATGGCAGGCGTGATCATGCCGTCGCCGTACAACAACGCGGCACCTATAAGAACCGCGATCGTCAGCCAGACAGGCAGGGCTACGGCCTTTCCTCCTTTCGCCTCCAGTTCCCGGTTCTTGCGAATCAACAGGCCCAGAAGCGCGAAGATCCCACCCTCACCCTCGTTGTCGGCGCGCAGGATGAGGACCACGTATTTCAGAAGGACGACCAGCATCAGGGCCCAGAAGATCAGCGATACGGTACCCAGAACATTGACGTCGGAGGCAGGAATCCCGCGCTCGCCAAAGAAAACCTCCTTCATCGCGTACAAGGGCGAAGTGCCGATATCGCCATAGACCACGCCCAAGGCACCGACCAGCAATCCGGCCCCTGCTGCGCGGCCCACCGGAACACGATGTGGGCGGTGTGGTCCGTGGGAAGGCTCAGACGCAGGTGGCGATGTGTGTTCGATCGGCTCCATGCAGATCCGACTCCCTTACATCGGCATGTGGCAGCAGGCGCAGAGTGTCGTCGATCCAGGGGGTTCGCGTCAACAGGCCTTGGCTTGAAAGCCCGCCGGAAGTCTTTACGGCGGCGTAGTGGCAAGCCGTGCGCCGGTCGAGAAATCCAGGAACAGGCGATGGCCGTCAGCCTGCACGTCGTATCGAGTATCGTTGAAACGTGTCCGCATGAACGGGTTGTCGAATCGCCACTCCCAGCGCAAGGGAACATCGGCACCATCCACCGTCAGCGGGTCGTGCCAGCCGAAGGTAACTGTGCCGCGGCGAGGCGAATCCCACGAAACACGATAACCGTCGGCAAATCCGTCGCCTTCGGCATCGGCAACCGGTTCCGCCGAAATTCGGGACGCCGACAACGCAGTCATGAAGGCTTCGAATGAGAGCCATTCAACGGCATCCCCCAACTGCACCACCCATGCGTTCTGCGCACCATCGGCCACGAGGTCGAACGGCAGCCCGCGATTGTCGTAGACTTCAGGCTGGCCTTCGCGCCATGCCGTCGGCTGGAATGACCACAAAGCCACGTAGCCGTCGCCCTTGCGCCCGAACGTCCAGTTGCCCTCCTGGATCACCTCGTCAAAGTGGGCCTTGGGAAAATACGCGTGGGTTTCGTTGCGGTAGTCGAACTGGACCAGGCCCAGCGGCCGGGGCTCGAACTGCGGGGCATAAAGAATCACCGCCAGGTCGCGGTGCTGCCCGATGCGCGGCAGGGAACTTTCGCCGGTCCAGTAGCCGGCACCATGCTCGTCCGATTGCTGCCAGTTCCAGGAGGAAGGAACAGGTTCGCCGTCGGCCACCGGCAGGGCACCCGGGTGCTGGGTAAAAACCACGGCCGTTTCGTCCAGCGTCGCCTGCCATGAATGAACCTGCATTGCGTTGCTGCCCTTGCGGTAGTCCTGGATGCTTGAAAGCATGCCGTTGGCGGTACGGAACGTCTTGGTATAGACCTCCTTCAGAAGGCCTGAATTGAAGATCCGCCAGAACAACTGGTACAACGGGAATATGTCCTGCATCAGCACGTCGACCGGTTGGGTCAGGTCCAGGACACCGGCGATGACGGAAATCGACTCGAACTGTCCCGCCCACAAGCCATAGCGCGTCGCCACGTCCAGAGTCATGGGAAGCAAGGGCCATGATGTGAAGGCCGACATCGTCCACCACAAGGCCAGGTTCGCCTCGTCGTATGCCAGGCCGTAGGGCGGCGCAGGCACAACAGCATCGGCCGAAACGGGCGGCTCCTCGGGCAGCGGCAGGTTCATCCGCTCGCGGTCCTCCATCGCAACGTCGCTGGTGGCAATGGCGCGGATGGCGTATGGCATCGTGTATTTCTCGGACACCGCAAACAGTACGGTCGCTCCCGGCGCTGCCCCGGTCCAAGGCAGACTGGTGTCGTCAAAAAACAGTTTCGTCGAATCGAACGTGTCCTGCAGAGTCGCAGCCGGCTTGTCCTTGATGTACGACCTGCCGTGCGTCACTCCAAAGTTGCCCCTGTGGACGTTCAACGCCACGTCCAGCCAGAAAAGATCCAGTACCATGGAGGCACGCTGCACTATTTCAACGTCGTCGGACCATTCGATCAGCGTGATCAGTGGGTTCATGTCCCAGTTGTAGTAGACGTCCGAGTGCCACTCGGTGAAGCCCCAGTGGGCGCGCTCGTCCAGCCAGCGCAGGATTTCGGCGTGGGCGCGTTCGCGATGCCAGGCCCCGGTCTGACCGGTCACTGTGAAGATTCGTGCAGGAAATCGCTGGCCCATCAGGAACTCGACCGTTCTAAAAATCAGAACGTGGTTTTCCGACCAGTACCACATGTTGTCGATCACCGGCTTGCCATCGGCCTCGCGCACCGGGGTCGGGTCGGAAAACCAGTACTTGAATGACAGCAAGGCATCCTCGATACGCGTTCGCAATACGGCGGGCACGGCAGGATGATCGCCCGCGCCGTACAGCAGGTTCACCAGGCGGGTGGCATCGAAATCGCTGGTGTCCTGCAGGCGATACATCTTGGTAAAAACCTGGTCGAATGCGTCCAGCGGAACGGCGTCAGCCGGCACATCGGGGCGGCCAAGGCGTTTAGCGCAGGCAAGATGGGCCAGCACATGAATCGGATTGCGGGGGTCGAGTGTGCTGTCGCACGAGTACGACAGAAGGGCATCCTGCCTTGCGCGCTGCCATGAGGGAATAGCGT
This sequence comes from uncultured Myxococcales bacterium, assembly GCA_903936705.1. Taxonomy (GTDB): domain Bacteria; phylum Myxococcota_A; class UBA9042; order DTJE01; family DTJE01; genus CAIZWN01. The sequence continues at coordinate 119,679 of CAIZWN010000070.1, read as the reverse complement.
TCCCTGGAACCGGCGGCAGATCGGGGGGCGGTTCATCGGAATCGGCCATGTCAGCATCGACAGCATCAACGGCATCGACGGCAGTTTCGTAAGCCGTTTCGTGCACCAGATCGGCAATGGCAGGCACCTCGTCCAGATCGGCCGTGACGGCGACATCGGCCAGATCGGGCGAACCCGTTTCACCAGGTGCATCGATTTCGGCCAGGTCGGCACTACCGGATCCGCCGCACGACATTGCAACCAACGACCCGACCGCAAGAACGACCGAGGTAATCAACCAGCTATTTGGCCATGAGAATCGCATCCAGACACCTCGATTCGAGGATGAATCCCGCGTTCCAGCAGCGACGGGCGCAAACTGCGCAGGCAACCGCATTTAACATGGGATCGCACCTCACGTCGATGCCAGACGATATTTTGGCTGTGGCATTTCCCAGGCAGTAAAGAGTAGGATTCCCCCCCGCCGAGGCATGTTTGCCAGCGCGCGCCACGAACCATCCAACCGGGAGATGCTCGATGAGAAAAATTGATTACTTGATTACAATTCTGGCGACGACTGCATTGCTTGGGTTAGGTGCGTGCAGCGATTCTGACGGGACCTCGCCCGGACCGGACGTACCGGCCGACACCGACGCGCCCGATGCAATCGTCGTCACCGATACACCCGACGCAATTGACGTCACCGACGCGCCTGATACGTCGCCTCCCGAAGATCTCCCCGGCGACGCACCTGGCGACACGTCGGTCGACACCCCGCCGACGCCAGATCCAGTCGCCCCTGCCCTCGCCGCGGCGTTGCAAACGGTACTGAACGAATACGTCAGATTCAGCGGGGACCCAGGCATCGCCTTCGCGATCCATGACGGCGACAAGCGCACGTGGTCCGGGGTCGCTGGACTGGCAGACAAGGTCACCAATTCGCCAGTGACAGCACTCAGCCAGTTCCGTGTCGGCAGCAACACCAAGCCCATCACCGCCACCTGGATACTGCAACTGGTCGAGGAAGGAAAAGTCGTGCTGGACGCGCCCCTGACCGACTACCTGCCCCAGTACACTCAGTGGAGCGCCATCACCGTTCGGCACCTGCTGGGCATGCAGTCGGGCATTCCAGAATACATCGTGGACTCCGCCGTGCTGCTGCAGATCCTGTCGCAGCCGGAACACGTCTACACGCCGGCCGAAGTCCTGTCATTCGTGGCTGACAAGCCACTTGCCTACACGCCAGGCACTGGCGGATCGTATTCCAACAGCAACTGGATACTGCTGGGCATGATCGGCGAGAAGGTGACCGGATTGAAGGCCATCGACGAAATGCGCACCCGGTTCTTCGAGCCTCTGGGCCTGAAGAATACATACCTGGAAAAGGCAGGCGACCCCGCGGACAGACTGGTCCACGGGTACATGGACATGTCGGTACTGGTGCCGCTGATGGGCTTGCCATCGGCCATGTTCGCCGTCATCCCCGAGGAACTGTACCTGGCCGGCACGCAGACCATCGACGCCACCAGCCTGCTGCACCCGTCGCTGACTTGGACGGCTGGCGCCATCGTGTCCAACCCGGACGATCTGGCGACCTTCCAGCGCGCCCTGCAACTGGGCCGGCTGCTTGGGCCCGACATGATGAACGAGATGCGCGACTGGCACCGCATCACGCTGCTGGGCGGCGAATCGGACTACGGCCTTGGCCTGATGCGGCAGCAGACGCCAATCGGCTATATCTACGGCCACGGCGGCCTGAATTTCGGCTTCCATGTCGAGACTTACTATTCCCCGGATCTGGACATGGCCTTCTGCCACATGCACAACTTCCTGCCCGCACAGACAGTCGCCGTGACGTCGGAAGCCCTGAAGGTATTCCTGACCGACGCCAAGGACGCGCCCGAGGAATGTACGATTCCGGCCGAATTCCTGGGGGACCCGCCGGTGGACCAGCCTGTCGTGAAACTGGTATTCAAGGGGGTCGTCGGCGACAAGACCAAGCCGGCCGAGGCGCTGCCGGGCATGTCAAGCGTCTGGGCCACGCTTGGGACGTCGTGGGTAAGGCTGTTCGGGTTCGACCGAGTCGGCATCTTTTCGGCGGCCGTTCTGGACACCGGCGACCTGGGAACGTTCCTGACCGTGAATTCATGGGGGAAGGGCGACGGCGGCGACAACTACCTGCGTGAACTGCTGCTGACGATGAAGCCCGAAATGCTGGAAGGCGTAGGCGCTGATGGAGTCAAGATCTTGACCGAAGCCGACGCATACTCGGCGGGCGTGGTCCTGGTCGATATCGAACTGGACGCTAAATTGAAGCCAATAAAGTCCTGCGTAGTGGCGACCCCGGATTATTCCCGCACATCGCGATTGTTCGCCTGCGATGGCCAATCGACGGTCGTAGCCGTCGGTAGTACGTTGCGCTTCAGCGCACTGCTGTCCTTGACGACCGACATCGCGAAAATCGAATCATTCATGACCACCCTGGGCAGCCAGCGCTGCACGTGCTACGACGCAGCCGGGGCCGCGACCGCCTGCCCGGTGAAATAGGGAACCAGCCGAACCCGTGGACATGGACGGCCAACCAGATTCACGACCTGCACTGCGCAACCTCCCCCTGACGGTCCGGCTCGGGTATGCTGTCACCTGGCTTCGCACCCCGGGCGGTACGCTATGAACGAACGTCTTCCCCCATGCTTCAAGGCCTACGACGTGCGGGGCCGGGTCCCTGACGACCTTGACGAGGCGCTGGCCGAAGGTGTCGGACGAGCCTTTGTCGTTCTATTGCTGGCCGACCGTGCCTCGGGTCTGGGGCATGACCAGAGCCGCACCGGCAACCGGATGGTCGTCGCCGTTGGACGCGACGTGCGCGAATCGTCGCCAATGCTGGCCAATGCCCTGATTCGCGGTCTGCGTCGCGGGGGCGCCGACGTCCTGGACCTGGGGTTATGCGGTACCGAGATGATCTATTTCGCAACGTTCAACCGGGGGCTGGACGGCGGAATAATGGTCACCGCCAGCCACAACCCGAAAGGATACAACGGCCTCAAGCTTGTACGCGTCGGGGCCAGGCCGGTCAGCGGGGACACCGGGTTACATGACCTTGGTCGCGCCGCAGTCAAGGGAGGGTTACCGGACGCACCCGTCCCCGGCAATCTCACCACTCTGGACATCACCGACGATTTCGTTGCACATCTGCTGACATGGGTAGATATCCCGTCACTGAAGCCTTTGACTATTGTCGTCGATGCCGGCAATGGTTGCGCCGGTCCTGTCGTCCGACGCCTTGGAAGAAATCTGCCATTTCGCATAGTCGAGAGCCGCTTCGAACCTGACGGAACGTTCCCAACCGGCGTGCCCAACCCACTGCTTCCCGGCAATCGCACGTTTTGTGCAGATGCGGTCCGCAAGGCAGGCGCCGCCTTCGGTGTGGCATTCGACGGCGACTTCGACCGCTGCTTCTTCTTTGACGGCAACGGCGATTTCGTCGAGGGATACTACCTGGTCGGACTGCTTGCGACACAGGCGCTGCGCATGGCCCCTGGCTCCAGGATCATCCACGACCCGCGCCTGACCTGGAACACGGTTGAACTGGTAACTGCGGCAGGCGGAACTCCGGTGTGCAGCAAGACCGGCCACGCCTTCATCAAGGAGCGCATGCGCACGGAAAACGCGGTGTACGGTGGCGAAATGAGCGCCCACCACTACTTCCGACGCTTCGGCTACTGCGATTCCGGGATGATTCCATGGCTGCTGGTGGCCGAACACCTCAGCCGCACCGGGGGCACCCTGCGCGAGGCCATCGGCGACCGCATGGACGCATTCCCTTGCAGCGGTGAAATCAACCGCAAGGTCGAGGACATCGAGACCGCGGTAGATGCGGTTCGCACACGCTATCTGCCCAGCGCCAAGGCCCAGGACACGACCGACGGACTGTCGCTGGAATTCCGAAACTGGAGGTTCAATCTGCGCGGCTCCAATACCGAACCTTTGCTGCGATTGAACGTGGAAACCAGAGGAGACAGGGAGCTACTGGAGATGATGACCCTGGAACTGCTAGGCGTCATCGGAGGGGACGAAGCCTGATCCCCCCCTGTGTCGATGCAATCAAGGGAATAACAGGGCGACCGGTTTCGAAGCAATGAATGCTGTCTGGTTGTCTCTACAGAGGGTTGTAGAAAATCGGATCGGGGATGGCGTTGTCGGCAGAGACACCGCCCAGCAGAAGCAGACGGCTGGTCGGATCCAGAATTGCTGCCTGACCGACCCTGGCAGAGTCCATTTCAGGCGTTTTGTCTGAAACTATGGACGGTTGGCGGACGCATGCCCCCCCCCCTTCCTGACAAACCTTCGTCTCGACGATCATCTCGGTACGGGTCAACGGACCGCCAGCACCCTTTCCTCCGGCGATGAACACCGTATTGGTGGCGGTTTCAATCAGGGTAGCCGACACTCCACCGCGCGCTTCCGCCAAATCGAGATATTCGCCGTCAGTGAAGGACAATGCACCAACACGGAAGACCTCTACTCGATTGATGGGCCTGGTAAGCTCCTTGTCCTCGAAACCGCCAATGACCCACACGATTCCCTGCCCAGGCACGTACACGGCCGAGTGCAGCGTGCGCGCCGTGGCAGGCAGAGCCGTGGTGACGGCATTCACATCGCGACGCACCGAGGAAGACCCGCCGTTCCACGGATCAAGCTGGTAGGCCTCGACCTCGGAAAGGGTGCCCAAATCGTTCTCGCCTCCCATCAATACGAAAGCCGGGATCGAGGCGCCACCGGCACTCTTGCCGTAGGTAGGCAGGAAGGTCATCGTATGATTCCATCGCGGCGTGCCCTTGCCATTCTCGGGTCCAACTTCGGCCGGCGTCAACCCGCCAGCCCCTGCAGTTCCCCTGCCAGGCTGGTACAACAACCAGGCGCCACGGTCCACTGGATCCGAAATGCCACCGGCAAGGAAGATGACGCCGTCGTCCGGGTAGGCCAGGCCGGCAGTCATCAGCGCGCGGCCTGCCCCTGCAAGCCAACGATTTTCGGGTTCCTCGGTAAACGTCTTGGTAACGGGGTCGTATATCTCGACCGACATGGTTGGGACAAATGCGCCAGCCTTCGACTCGTAGCCGCCCATCACAACCACGCGGCCGTCAGCCTTGTTCGGCCCTCCCAGCTTGATGGCCGCATGGTGGGAACGGGCGCGGGTCAGGATCCCGGTTGAGGTAAACACCCCTGATTGCGGATCGTAGATTTCGGCCTTGTTCGAGACGGACTCGATATCATCGGGGCGATACCACGATTTGGCACCAGCCTTGATCTTGGCCCCACCAATGATCAGGAGGGTGCCGTCCTCCAGTTCGGTAACGGTGGCGCCCACCCGTTCGGAACCAATGATTTTTGAGGTCTCGATGGCGTCAGTCTCGCCAACCTTCGATGGCGGAACGAACGAATTCAGCGGGGCCACAAAAACAGTCTTCGGCTTGGTCTTGTCTCCCTCAAGTATCTTCAAGAGGACGGAACGCCCACGCGAGAGGATCGTTCCGCCAGCTTCAAGATCGCAAGTCCCGCTGCAGAGTTCAACGGTCATCTGCCTTTCGTAGCCGACCTGGAACTCGGGCAATGCTCCCGAGCCAACCACGCCAGCGTCAAAACCGTACTCGACCGAGACAGCGTCCATCCCGGCCCCGGAAGCTGTGAACTTGATCGCCGTAGCATCCTTGACAGGATCGGTTGAAGCCCCGGTCATCACCTTGGCCGCCTTGACGGTGACAACATCCACCGTCAGGACAGCAGTGGCCCCGACCTCTTCGCCGCAACCGGCAACCGCTACCGTAACCGCCCAGGAGAACGCCAGAACCAAGGTCGTCAAACGAATCCGCATCGCGTCCTCCTTCACCAAGTGGCCTCGCCAATCACCTTGCCAGGCTTGCTTCCCTTGGTGCCGACGACCACGCCGGCAGCTATGACACCCCCCGCCACAACAGCTCCGACGATGGTCCACAGCCACCACTTCTTGTAGATTGGCACCTGGGATTGGGGCGTGACTGGGGCGGCATCATCCATCGGAAAATCCGACGGCAAGGAATCCATTTCGACCCTTGACGGGACAGGTGCCGCAGGGGGAAGAGAAGCCTGGTACTGGGTCCGTACCGGCGCGGGAGCCTGGCGAACCACCACAGGGGGCGGCTGCACCACGGGAACCGGAACTGCAACCGGCGCCGGCGCCGGCGCTGGCGCAGGAACGGGACGAGCCACCCGCATATCATAGATAGCGGGGCGACTCTTCACCAGACGGTCGCGCGGGAAGTCGAACAACGATTTAGCCAGACGTGACTCGAGATCCAGCAGTGCAATCTGCAGGTTACCAAGGTCCGTATCCACGGTGGCCTGCTCAATCGAGACAAGTTCTCCGTTCCTGACATCCATCAGGAAAACACCCAGATGGAACGCCGATTCAGTCCGCGCCAGAAACGAAAACAGAACGAAATCAGCAAGGGTCTTGTTCGCGGCAGACTGCGCCGCCTTGATGAAACCTGCCTCCTGGAAAGCGCCGGTCCGCGCGTACTCGGACAGCGATCGGAATTTGGGTTCCGGCGCGACCGCAACCTTCCGGTCCTTGGCGATACGAACCATGCGAGACTTGAGGGTCACTGTCGTCTTCGCCGGCGCGCTTCCCTTCGTCGTCAGGACGGAAGAAGCTGGATAGTAGCCGTCGGCCACGACCCTCACGTAGTGACGACCGCGTGCCAGACCTGCAGCAACCTGGATTCCGGATCCCAGAAGACGACCATCAACATAGATGACGCCCTCTGCGGGTTCGGCCGTAACCGAAACGACAGGCCCTTCAGCGAGGCGCTTCTTTGCCGCATCAACCGCAGCGACAAACTTTGCCCCGAATTCCGCAGCGTCGGCAGACAACTCTGGTCTCAACGTGATGACTTCAGACAGCGCGGCGGTCCCCTCTTCGGCGTACCCGCCGTTCAAGAACGAAACCGAGATCCACAACAGTACATCCACGTAGCGATTGAAGTCTTCCAGCTCGCCGAGCCGCTTGGCGTAAAGATCCTTGGCCTGCATCAACACGGAAAGCGCGCGATCGAATTTCTGTGCCCGCGCAAGATCGCGACCACTACCCGACAAGCGCTCGGCGCGCTCTAGATCCGGGTGCGGCGCCAACGGTGGAAGCACCTGTGGCGAATCCGCCTGGGCGGCTGGCTCGGTCGCCGGGGCCGGACCAGGTACCCCCGCCATGTCGGCAGGCAGCGAGACGAGCTTGATCCGCGGCTCGATTTCTATCAGCGCGCGGAAGTACTCCTCGACACGCGACGGCACTCCCTCGGGCACCGATTCGCCCCGCTGCACGGGTACGAAAAGTACCTTCGCCGTACGGGCCTGGGACTGGGCCTGTGAGAGGGACGGGATCCCCGTCACCGACAGGCCGAACGCGACCAGCACCGGCAGGCTAATCACACCGCCGTATCGCTTCAGTCGGACCAGCATCGTCAGGACCTCCTAGCGTCGTAGCTTCATCGCCATCGCCACCCATTCCGGGAGGCACGCGCGCACGATTCGCGGAAGGGTAGCACCCCATATCGACGGCCGTCAACGACTGTCTTTGCGCGGGAATCGCGCCGACATCGACCCGATTAAAACCCAAAATTCACTTGACACCCGTGCGCTTTCGCGTATCCTCACTCCGGCTTTGGACCCTAGGCGCGTAGCTCAGTGGGAGAGCACTACCTTGACACGGTAGGGGTCGCTGGTTCAATCCCAGTCGCGCCTACAAAGGCTCTGTCGGCCTTGATGCGGCTGCTTGGGCAGTTCGCGTGTACACACTGGAACGAGAGGGGTGAGTGGTCGTAGAGGACAAAGACGTCCGGATCAATAACCGAATCCGTGCAAGAGATGTGCGGTTGATTGGCGCCGAAGGCCAGCAGATAGGCATCGTTCCAACATGGGACGCGCTGAAGATGGCCGAGGAAGCCGGGTTCGACCTCGTGGAGGTCGGCGCGCAGGCGGTACCTCCCGTCTGTCGCATCATGGATTACGGGAAGTTCAAGTACCAGCGCAAGAAGCGACAGCAGGAGGCCCGGAAGCGGCAGTTCATCGTCCAGTTGAAGGAAGTGAAGATCCGTTACAAGACGGACGATCACGACCTCGCGACGAAGATGCGGCAGGCCAAGGAATTCCTGATGGAAGGCCATAAGGTCAAGTACGTGATGTTCTTCAAGGGACGCGAGGTCCAGTTCGCCGGACTGGGACTCCAGACCATGGAGAAGATCGCTGCCGACCTGATGGATGTTGCTACGCTCGAGCGCCCGCCCCGCATGGAAGGGCGTCTGCTGGCGATGTACCTGGCATCGAAGGGACCGGTCGCGAAGAAGAAGCTGGAGGATGACGAGGATGCCGAAGATCAAGACGAATAGGGCTGCTGCAAAGCGCCTGGTGAAGACTGGTGGCGGCGGCTTCAAGCGCGGAAACGCCTTCAAGAGCCACATCCTGACCAAGAAGGATCCCAAGCGGAAGCGACGCCTGCGTACGACGTCCATGGTTTCGGCTGCGGATCTTCACAAAGTTCGCCGGCTTCTGCCGAGCGGTTGATTGGAGGAAGTCGGTCATGGCACGAGTTAAACGAGGGTTCAAGCGGCGGCGGAGGACGAATCGGATTTTCGCCTTCGCGAAGGGATATCGGGATCGCAGGCGTACGACCTGGCGGCGGACCGTCGAGCAGGTCCACCGCTCGTGGGCTTACGCGTACGTTCACCGCAAGCAGAACAAGCGGAACTTCCGCAGTCTGTGGATCGCGCGTATCAACGCGGCCTGCAGAATGAACGGAACTCGCTATAGCGACCTGATTCACAACCTTCTGTTGAGGAAGGTCACCGTGGACAGGAAGGTTTTGGCAGATATCGCCGTGCACGATCCGGAAGGTTTCTCCCGGATCGTTCGGCAAACGGCGGCGGCATGAGCATGGAGGGAACAGCCATGACGAAAGCGGACATTGTCGAGGGCGTGTACGAGCGACTTGGCGGCTTCTCCAAGAAGGAAGCGGCCTCGATCGTCGAGACAATCCTTGATGTCGTAAAAGAGGCCCTGGTCACTGGCGAGAAGGTGAAAATCTCCTCGTTCGGGTCCTTCACCGTTCGAGCCAAACGGCCACGAATGGGTCGCAACCCGAAGACCGGCAAACCTCTCGAGATCACAGCCCGGAAGGTGTTGACGTTCAAGCCCAGCCAGGTGCTGCGCTCGATCCTCAACTCCTGACCGGCAACACCACTGAGGTCGGATGGGCGATCCCTCCCGGCCCGTATCTACGTCCAATGCTGCGGATTCTCCGTATTTCTATAAGCTCGGCGACGCGGCGCGCATCGTAGGGGTAGCCCCTTCCGCGATACGCTATTGGGTTTCCGAATTTGCAGACTTCGTCCGCCCGGTCCGCACGAAGGCCGGCCAGCACGTTTTTTCCAGGAGGGACGTCAAGGCGCTGGGCTTGATCAGGCGCCTGTTGCATGACGACGGCCTGTCTTCCCGCGAGACCCGCAATCGAATACCAGGGCTTCTGGATGCCGAGGATGGGCAGAACGCTGGTGACAACGGGATTCAGCAGGGAGTGCTGGCCCTCGACCTTGTGGCGCCACGATTGTGTGAGGCACCGGCAGGACCGTCACTGGCGGAACTCGACGAACTTCAGACGCAAGTCACGTCCCTTTCCGCCGAAGTGGACAAGCTGCAGAGGCAGTTGGCAGTTGCTGAAACGGAACGCGACAAAGCCCTGGCCCGTGCCGACTCCCAGACCATGGCTGTTACGATACAGCGCAGTGAATCAAACGAGCTGCGCGCCACCATGGCCGCTTTGAGTCTGGAATTGCGCGAGCTTCTGACCGACCTGGAAATGGAACCGCGGGAACAACCCTAGTCAACACGACTGAAGACGTAGTCTCCAGCCTTCGCATCGGCATGGCAAAAATAGCAGCCGTCCGGATCGACCCTGTCCCGCGGAAACTCTCGCTTGGTCTTCGGGTCGAAGGCCTTGAAGGCCCATCCGCTGGTATCGCCCCTGCCAACCTTGAACATCACTGACACGCGAAAGACTTCACCTGGGCGCAACCGTCCCTGCGGATCGGACTCCAGGTGCATTTCCTCCTTGACCAGCACCGCTCCGATCGGATAGGCCGCAGATCCATCTTTCCGATGAGACAAGACCACCTGGTTCACAAGGATGTTTCGCGCGGTCTTCTCGGATTCAAGAAGAATTGGAGCTTCGTTCAGACGCTTCCAGGAGGTATAGTTTTGTGGCCACTCCGTTCCGTCGGACGGCACGGAACCGCGGGATTGGCTGCCTGAACAAGAGGGCAGGACGGCCGCCACAAGGACAGCCAAAAGGGGGATCGCGGCGACTGGCCAGCGCATGTGGGAGCACCTCCGGCAAGGGGGCGCACCGCGGGACGCCTACCTACCGAACGCTACCAACTTCTTGCGCCGGCGATCGGCCTCGCGCTGCTTGCGCTTGCGACGAACGCTGGGCTTCTCGTGGAAGCGGCGCTTCTTCAGTTCCTTGTACAGGCCTTCGTTGGCCATCTTGCGCTTCAAGGCAGACAGGGCACGGCCCACATCTCCCTCGGCAACGGTGACCTCCAGCGGGCGGAACTCCAATTGCTTTGGATTCAAGGCGAATTCACCCCCTTTCCGGGCGTTAGGACGTGCGGTTTATAGCCGACCTTGTTGCTGTTGTCAACGAATGCCTTCATCATTTTCGATGTACTGCAGGGTATCGCTGATATCCTTCACGATCTGCTGCTGCAACGCCTCGACACAATCGAACCGGATGACACCCCGCAGCCTCTGAACGAAGTCCAGGCGCATGCGGACTCCTGGCAGGTAGCCATCGAACCCGACAAGATGCGCCTCGACCACAGGTGGCGTCACGTCAAAGGTCGGAATCGGCCCCAGATGGACTGCCGCCGGAAGCCGGAACCCAGGGACCAAACCGATTGCAGCATAGACCCCGGGCGCAGGCAGCATCGCCGAATCCGGCAGCAGGTTTGCCGTGGGAAAGCCCATTGCGCGCCCCCTCGCGGCCCCCGTGACAACTTCACCTACCAGCGAGAACGGCCTCCCAAGCAGCGTTCGCGCACCAGCAACATTACCGGCCAACAGACGACGTCGAATCTCCGAAGACGACGAGCGGATACCATCGGCCTTGACCGCGTCGGAAATCATCAAATCGAAACCGTGAATATCGGCAAGACGTTGCAGAAGGGCAACATCCCCAGCCCGGCCCTTGCCGAATCTGGCGTCGCCTCCGACGTGGAGCTCGATGCATCCCAGCCGTCGAACGAGGAACTCCTCGACGAACGCCTCGGCAGTTACTTCCGCCAGTACGCGTGAAAATGGCACAAGAATCACCGCGTCAATCCCGGTCGATTCCAGGCAGGCCAGGCGGTCCGGAAGCGATTGGATCAGCACCGGCGCACGCTCGGGAGCCAGTATTCGCAGGGGGTGTGGGTGGAAGGTAACTGCGGCAGCCGTTACACCACGCGACCGCGCAGATTCGATGGTTGCGCCAAGAACCTGGCGGTGGCCCAGGTGGACCCCGTCAAAGTTGCCCATCGCGACCACCGCAGGCCCAAAGCCCGATGGCAGCCCGCCAAATCCACGGTACAAACGCATTGTCGTTAATTCCGGACGGCAAGCCGAAATCGGCCGCCCGCCTCGTTCACAACCCGAAACGGCGCTCCTTGCGTTCCCTCATGGTCGAAATCACCTGACGCGCGCTTTCGGGTCTTTCACCGCCCTTTCCACCTCCCAGGGATTCCTCGGCGGAATTCAGGGCAGCAACCTCTTCCTCGGCCTCACGACGCAGCGCGTCCCTCAAGGCAAAAAGGTCCTCCTCCAGAAACCGGAAATGGTCCTTGTCGCGCAACCTGCGCAACGTCGTAAAGTCGCCCGAAGCCATTGCCCTCAGCATCCTCGATACCGCCAATGCAGGCCCGGCCGCACGAAACGTCATGTGGATGCCGATCCAGGCAAGAACCCCCACCAGAACTGCCGCCGCGACCGCCAACGCCAGGATGCGACGTTGATCGTCCATTTCCACGCGTCCGCGAAGATCGTCATTGAATTCCCTGTCATCCGCCCCAATTGTCTCCTGGGAAGCAACGGAAGCCGACTGCAGTCCCAGCAGCGCCTTTTCCTCCCGCAGAACCTCCCGATACAGGACGGCCAGGACCACGAATACCGCCACCGCAACGCCCACCAACAGCAGCGTGTACTTGACCTGGAAACCCGCGTCGACCATCACGCGTCTGCGCTGTTCTTTATGCGCCTGCTGATTCATGTCCCCAACCCTCCCGACGTCGGCCCACAGCCGAAAGACATCATCACCGAGCCGCCTGGCCAGCCTGTTCACCAGGAGGCTTTTCGGCGGCGGCCATGCTGCTCACCAGTGCCTCGGCAACCGCTCGCCCGGCAGCATCTACGGCCTCGCTGCGCAGTTCCTCGGGCCCTGGCTGGGTCGAGTATTCGTCAACTTCCTCGGCCGCAACATCTGGAATCTTTCCCACTCCATCAGCGGCAACATCAAAGGCCAGCACACCATCGATTGTCTCGACACGCAGGCGCGCCCTGGCGGTGCTGCCGGATGCCGCATCGGATATCTCGACTTCGGCTGCAAAGCGAACGACAACCTTCGCCGCATCCGGGTCGTCTGCCCCCCCTATGCTCAGCGCGGCGGCATCAAATTTTCCCTGTCGCATCAGTTCCAACGCCTTCTGCTGCCCGCGAGACTCGCCGGCGGCGGGTGAATCCGCCTGATCATCGGTCGAGAAGTCGAATGTCTTCTTCGTGAACTCCAATTCGAACCGGCTGCCGGTCTTCAGGAGAATGCCCAGCATGGCGCCCTCCAGAACGCGCCCCATGTCGTCATGCTTTCCGGACGCCAACACCTTGACGCCAACATGCGCGACATGGACGGTAGGCGCGGCAGCCAGCGTCCGCCTCAGCGCCCATCGTGCCCACTTGGTCACCAGTGGGTCTCGGTCCCGGGTCCTTCTTGCAAGCACCTCGAAGGCGTCAGTATGCGGAACCGCCCCAAGGGCATTGGCTGCCGCAGCCCGTACGATTGCATCAAGGTCGCCAAGGGCTGCCACAAGCGCGGTCCTGACATTGGGTTCCTCGGCCCTGGAACGCAACGTCAACGCGGCCTGTGCACGCACCTTGGCACTGCGATCCAGCCTCAGCAGAGCCAGCGCCGATTCGGGAGACAGCCCTTCGGCGGACGCACCTGACGTGGCCAGCGACACGATGAACACGGCAACAAACATTACCGATCGGCGACGCAACTGATCCCTCCCTGAGGGAATCCACTGGGCTGGCATCGTACCATCGTTCCGGTTGGTTCGCATTCGCATGACGAGTTCGGCAGGAATATTGCGTCAGCCCTAGGGTTCGATGTCCACGAACACATAGCGGCCTTCCTGTCGAAACAGATAGCCGACAGGCCGCTTCAGCAGAATGGATACGACAATCGTACCGTCAGCGTCCAGGGACATGTCGATGCGGTCAACAGCGGTTGGGAAGTCTCTTGCTATCAGGTGACGCGAGTCGTTCGGGGTCGACATGTCGGCGCCGGGGAATCGCACCTCGATCCGGTCGGGCTTGGGCCGTGTCACCGAAAAAGTGAAGCGCCCTGAAAGTTGAACAAACACCCGGGAATATGAAGGGAACGGCTGAAAGCCAACCCACTCGACAATCGCTCGAGTCCCGGCTAACGTCTCGTTCTCGGGCCGCTTGGCGTTGACGTCAGACTGGTCTCTGACACCGGGAACGACGCCTCGGTAGCCCCGAGCCGTGTAGATCTGGCCGCCCTCATCAGCCACCTGGAAACCATCTTCCGATGGCGCAAGAACGACGACACCCTTCTTCAACTTCTTGCCGTCAGGACCCACGGCATTGGCCGCATCGGTAATTGCAGCCGGACCATCCGTCTTGCCTGCAGCCGATGATGCCGGCCCTTTTTGGGCAGTCGCCACCGAGGCCCAGAACACCACGGCGATGGCAACCGGTAAGACCTGGCGGGACATCGCTCGACCTCGCGATTTGTTGTCCGCGTAATCATACCTCCCAACCAGGCACGGCGCAAAGCCGGAGACAAGCGCAGCTCGCAGCGCCTTCCCCTCCTGCGGCGACGGGGATATGCTTGGCATCCGCCATTCGGCGGGGAGGCTAGACCATGAGACTGGTGACTTCCGCCACGATGCAGGATCTGGATCGTCACACGATCGAGGTCGTCGGCATCAGCGGCAGAATCCTTATGGAAAGGGCCGGCCTGGCCGTCGCGAACCGTGCCTTGGAACTCGCCAGGGAAACCGGCTGCAACTCGGCCCTGGTATTGTGCGGTCCAGGCAACAACGGCGGGGACGGATGGGTGGCAGCCAGACACCTGGCCGACCTGGGTGTTGAAGTGGTGGCCGTCAAGGTGGGACGAGCCGTGATGCTGCCTGACGATGCGGCGGCAAACCTCAACGCCTTGCGGCATTTCCCGGTCACCATCGTCGAGGCCCCCGATGCCGTCCCGCGGGCGCTGTGGCTGCGCCCCTGGGGCGTTGTGGTGGATGCCCTCTTCGGAACAGGGCTTTCGCGGGCGCTGACTGAACCGTTTGACGGCGTCATTCGCGCCATGAACGCCCTTTTGTGCCCTCGATTGGCCGTGGACTTGCCTTCGGGCGTCGATTCCGACCTTGGCCTGGTTCTTGGCGAATGCGTGCACGCGAACGTCACCTTGACATTCGGGACGGCCAAGATTGGGCACTTCGCCTGGCCGGGCGCCGGCTATTGCGGTCGTGTAGAGGTCGTGCCGATCGGAATCCCGAGATCGACGCTGATCTCGGCACCAGGTGCCGATTTGCTGGATGCCGAATGCGTACGACATGCGTTTCCCCGACGAGATGCCGGGTCGTTCAAGAATCGCTTCGGACACGTCCTGGTCGTTGGAGGCCTTGCTGGCAAGGCCGGCGCCGCCCTCCTGGCAGCCAGGGCGGCACTGCGCGGCGGGTCGGGGCTTGCAACGGTGGCCACCGAACGGGAGGTTGCTGCCCGTCTGGAAGGCCGTGAACCTGACGTCATGATCGAAACGATTCTCGACAAAGCCGGCGATTGCCTGAAAATCGATGAAGCAACCCTGGCGGCAGTTGTATCGGGCAAGACCGCGATGATCCTTGGGCCTGGCTTATCCACGCGCCCAGGCATCGACGCCCTGTTGACACGCCTGCTGGGCGCGGGCCTGCCCACAGTCTTGGACGCCGACGCATTGAACGTCCTTGCCGCAGGAAAAAACCTGCAAACTGGTCCCGAGTGCGTTCTGACGCCGCATCCGGGGGAAGCAGGACGCCTGTTGGGAATCACGTCTGCCGAGGTCCAGGCCGACCGCATCACCGCCGCCCGCAACCTTGCTGCCCTTACGGGTTCGGTCATTGTCCTGAAGGGCGCCGGGACCGTCATTGCGGCGGCCGACGGCCGGCTTGCCCTGAACCCGACAGGCGGGCCTGCACTGGCGGTCGGAGGAAGTGGTGACGTGCTTGCCGGAGTCACTGGCGCACTTCTTGGACGAGGTATTCCCCCGTTCCAGGCCGCTTGCGCCGCCGCGTATCTTCACGGGGCCACGGGCGATCTTGCCGGTTCGACCTTGACGGAGCACTCCGTTCTCGCGTCCGACCTGATTGATCTGATCCCGCGAGCACTTGGCGCACTCCTTGAAAAAGGTGTCGTTCGATGAAGTCCCTGCGAGCGCTGGTGCGGACCATGCGACCCGGCCAGTGGGTCAAGAACCTGTTTGTTTTTGCACCGGCGGTGTTTGCCAAGGAGCACACGGCAGGCCACCCCGAAGTCCTCATGCAGGCTGCCCTGGGGATGCTGGTGTTCATCCTGCTTTCCGGGTCGGTCTACGTCATGAACGACGTACTGGACGTCGACAAGGACCGTCTGCATCCGGTCAAGAAGAACCGCCCGATTGCGTCCGGTGAAATGTCGATCCAGACTGCCCTGGCCGGGGGGCTTTTCTCGATGGCCCTGGCCTTCTCGATCGGCTATTTCCTTGGGGGGGCGTTCAATCTGGCCGCCACCGGATACCTGGCGCTGAACGTCGCCTATAGTACGACCCTCAAGCGCTATGCCTATCTGGATGTACTGTCTATCGCCACCGGGTTTCTGCTGCGAATCCTTGCCGGTTCGGTGGCAATTGGACTGGCCGGGGACGAGATCTCAGTCTACCTGGTGGGATGCACGTTCCTCGTGGCGCTGTTCCTGGGCCTTGGCAAACGACGTCATGAACTTGCACTGCTTGGTGACGCCTCGGGAGCCAGACGCCCTGCCCTGCGCCAGTACCGCCTTCATCACATCGACGTGGCTCTGATCGTCGTAGGTGTCCTGACCATTGCTGCCTATGCCTTCTACACTGTTGCACCCCAGACCCATTCCTACTTCGGCAACCGACGGCTGGTCGCCACAATACCGTTTGTGGTCGCAGGAATCGGCCGCTTCCTGTTCTTGCTGAGGCGAAAGGACGAGGCCCGCAGTCCGACGGATGAAATGGTTCGCGACCTGCCGTTTTTGATCAATATATCGGCATGGGCGCTGGTGGTTGCCTGGGCTGTCTACGGCTGATCGGCCTCCTTCGGAGGATTCAATGCTGACGATTTTTGGATCCTGTATCCGCTGCCTTGCGACCCTGGGCGCACTGGTACCGATCGCCTGCAGTTCGTCGGTCACCTCGCCTGCTAACCAGGCTCTGGAGCGTGTCGAGGCGCGGGCGGAAGCCCATGCTACCGACGATAAGTTCATGCTGCGCCTGAACCCGACACAGTGCGACTGCCCGGAATTCGAGGTACTGCTGGACGAGACCTGGAGCCGAGTTTATCTGGAACCGAAGGACCCCGAAGGGCCCGCCGAGGCGGCTCGCCAGGCCCTTGCCGCCAGCCCTGGGCCTGGTCTGCCACGGACAGTTCAGGTTGTAGGCCGCCTGTCGAAATCCGTTCGGACCTCTGGAAACAGGACGCCGTGTCTGGTGATGAAGGTTTTCCAGGTTTGCGGTCGCGAAGGCTGCCTGCAGGCCGACTAGACGAGGTGCTTGCGATGGCGCGACTTGTTGAATGCGTACCCAATTTCTCGGAAGGGCGCGACGCTTCGGTTATCCGCGCAATCACCGAAGCGGCACGGCAGGCTGGCGCCACCTTGCTGGATGTTGACATGGGAGCCGCGGCCAACAGGACGGTCGTGACCCTGGCCGGCGCACCGGCCGCGGTTGAAGAGGCCGCCTTCCAGGCCATGCGCGTTGCATCCGAGCGCATCGACATGACCAGGCACGTGGGGGAACACCCCCGACTCGGCGCAACCGACGTCTGCCCGTTCGTGCCACTGGACGGCGTGACCATGACCGAATGCATCGAGATGGCCCGCAGACTGGGCGAGCGCGCAGGCCGCGAGCTGCAAATCCCCGTCTACCTGTACGACCAGGCCGCAACAAGACCCCAGCGAGCCAGCCTGGCCGACATCAGGAAGGGCGAGTACGAAGGCCTGGCGGCGCGGCTGGCCGACCCCGACTGGACTCCCGACTTCGGTCCGGCGGTGTTCAATCCGCGGGTCGGCGCTACGGTTATCGGGGCCCGCGAGGTCCTCATCGCGTACAACGTCAACCTGAACACCCGGGAACGGCTGCTGGCCAGCCGCATGGCAATTCGCATGCGAGAGTGTGGAGGTCCGGCCAGAGACACCGACGGCGAGCGCCTGGTCGATCCCGCGGGTGACCAGTTGAAGATCCCGGGAGTCTTGAAGGCCGTTCGCGCCGTCGGATGGGTGATCGAGGAATACGGCATCGCACAGGTCAGCGTCAATCTTCTCGACTACCGAGCCACTCCGATGCACGTCGTTTACGACGAGGCCAGACGTCAGGCTGCGCTGCTGGGTGTCGAGGTAACCGGCAGCGAGATCGTCGGCCTGGTGCCCAGACAAGCGCTGCTGGCAGCCGGACGCCACTATCTCGAAAAGCAGGGTTTGTCCCCCGCTGCCCCCGAACCGGATCTGATCCATATTGCAGTCCGATCGCTGGGCCTGTCGGACGCGAAACCTTTCGTAGCGAACGAAAAGGTTATCGAATACAGATTGAACACGTCGACCAAGACCCTGATGAACCTGCCGGTTGGCGAGTTCACCAATCGCCTATCTGCCGATACGGCTGTCCCTGGTGGCGGATCCGTCGCCGCCCTTTGCGGGGCGCTTGGTGCCGGTCTGGCAGCCATGGTGGCAAACCTGACCTACCGCCGCCCTGATCGCCAGAAGGACCGGCCGCGCCTCAAGGCCCTCGCCGACGAAGCCCAGTCACTGAGGGTGCGCCTGTCGGAACTGGTCGACCTGGACAGCATCGCATTCGAGTCGGTCATGGCCGCGACAAGGATGCGCCACGAAACCGACGATGAGAAGGCCCTTCGCAGCACAGCCCTGGATGCGGCAAACGAGCGCGCGACCTCGGTGCCGTTCGAGACACTTACCCTTTGCCTGAGGGTAGCCGAGTTGGCACTGGAAGCGGTGTCCATCGGCTACCACGCATGCCTTTCGGATGCCGGCTCTGCGGCAGCAGCGGCCAGGGCTGGCGCCGAAGGAGCGTTCCTGAACGTTGCCATCAATCTGAAGAATGCTGCTGGATCAGCGTCCCACGAACGCCGCAAGCTGGCACAGGAAAGGCTGGATCAAGTGCAGAATGTGGCTGCCGAAGCCCTGACACTGGTTCGTAGTCGCCTGTAGAACTATCGAAATTAACGGTCTACATCGCGCGCTCGGCGGCGGTCCGCCGCTTGACGGTTGCATTGACGCGCTTTGACAGGACGGTCGCGTTCTTGGGCTTGACGATCTTCAGAAAGGTCAGGATGTCGGCACGAGCATAGACAGGCACGACCCACTGGCGCCGAGTCTTCTGCTTGCGATACACCTTGCCATGCGGAAGGCTCAAAAGCTTCATCGCCCCAAGGACGTTCCTGCGTTCCGTCATGTCCCCGACCACCAAGCGAAGTTCCACGCCGCCATGTCGGCCCTTCTCCGGATCGTCAGGACGGATCCGGACGCAGCCGTTTCGATTGTAGAATTCCTTCAGCAGGTTCTCGGGGCGCATGTCCTCGAGCTTCGTGAGATCGGCCATTTGACACCCCCAAATCACGCCACCAGGTCGGCGATCACAACGAATCCCCCGCAAGCACCCGCCAACCGTTGTACTGCAGTGTAGATTTGGGGGAGGGGTAGTTCAAGAGAGCAGACCGCACACCGGCCTGGAACCAGGGTCTAACCCGTCGCAACCTCCCGGGGCAAAAGGGGGGATTGGCTCCAGGCAGACACGACTCGTGATTCCAGATTGCCTTGGTCGCTAGTTGATCTTGACGATGGCGCCCTTGATCGTCATCGACGCGTTGGCAGTCATTTCGGCTGTCGAGCCAGCCTGGACCTTCATCGCAGCGTCCGCCTTTATCGTCGTGTTCATCGACGACTTCGTCACCAACTCCTTGCACTCCAGCTCGATCTTCCCCATCGGCGCGGATATCTTGATGTCGCCCTGCGCGCTGCAGACCTCGATGCGTGAGTTCGCCGAGTCGATGAGCACGTAGTTTTCCTGCTTGCTGTCGTATATCTCGATCTTCTCGCCACCGCTGGAATGGTCCAACACGATGAAGTGGCCGCCGCGGTCCTTGTGCGCCTTTTCGGAGTCGTCCGGCGCCACCTTGGTCTGGATGACAATCCTTTCGCCACCGTCCTCGTCGATGAACTGCATGACGTTGCCCGAACGACTGAAGAAGGTGCGAAAATTGTTCTTGCCATCACTGTTGGCGTGAATTGGCTTGTCCTCCGAACTCCATAACGAACCAATGACGTAGGGACGGCGGATATCGCCGTGTTCGAAGGTCACCAGCACCTCGTCATCCACCTCCGGCAACCAGAAGGCGCCACGTTGGTTGCCCGCCATCATCGTCGCGACCCTCGCCCAGGCGGACGGAAAGTCTTCGCGATCAGGGTCGTTCGAATACTGGTCTGACGATTCCTTGACCCAGGGAAACTTGACCTTGACGCGGTACAAGCCTTCCGGGTCCTGGTTGTCGATGACGATGCCGCTGACGACACCCAGGATCCGATTCACCGACGCACCGGGCACAATCGGATCCATCCCTGGGTCTCCGGAAAGGGAGGTCTCGATGATACAGCCGGGCAGCTGGCACGGCAACGACGCCCCGCATGAATGCGACTGAACCAGGTCGTTCAGGAGGCGCCGGCCTCGAAATCAATCGAATAGCGGCCATCGCGCATCAGCGGGACAACCTCGCCACCTGGCATGCGCAAATCCAGTCGCGACACTGCGATGCGAGGCTGGAGTTCCGGAATGTAGACACGATCAATGTGGACCACGGCCTGGGAACACGAGAAATGTCCGGGACCAATCTGCCCGCCGAAATGGTCGCTGCGCCCAAAGGCGATATGCAGCCCCAGCTTCTCGTCGATCAGGATCTCGCCTTGCGGCAGGATACCGAAGCCCTCCAGAACGCCCAGTCCAAGTTCTGCGAGATTTGAATAGGCGGGCTCCTGGCGCAACAAATCGGCCTCGCGACCCGTGGCTGGATCATCGCCCGCGACATCGCCCGCCCGGTTGCCACGAACCTGGTACACGACAAGACCGTCCTCGAACTGCACCGGCAGTTCCCCTTCCGAGGCGGAAGGATCCCCGTCCAGTTCGCCCTCGTAGGGCACGATGTACGCCTCGCCAGATGGCAGGTTGCCTACCATCCCCGGCAAGGGAAACAGGCCGCCAGACCTGTGGGCATCCCGATGCCGCAGATCAAGGTGCAACCGGCATTCGCGTGTCCTGTCGACAAGGAACTCGATATCGGCCCCGGTGGAGATGTCCAGCAGGTCAGCCAGAATGCCGACACGACGGGACACCTCGGTGAAGTCCAATCGCAGCGCCGGGATCATGGATGGCGCAAAACCTGGCATGGTCGCGCCCCTGAAACCCAATGTTCGCGCCAGGACCTTCAGCGGCGCCGTAGCGGAAAATTCGGTCGGCGCCAGAACCATCGGTGTGCGCTGCAACACGTCATCCAGAAGGACCGTATTCGCGGCGCCAAGACTGTCCGCGTGAACCGGCAAAGGGCCTCCCGCGTGCCGCCAGACCACTGACGGCAGGTCCGCGTTATTGCGACGGACGTTGCGGTACAAGTACAGAACGGCGGCCAGGTCGCTGCCGTTGGACAGGACCTGAACCCAGCCGGCAGCCACCTCGCGCCGCAGTGCCCACGCATCGTTGTCGGGGGACTCGCCATCCGGCAGGTCCACCAGCACAGCCAGCTCACGCTCGTCCGGGCGCCTTGAAAACACCCTTGAAACCAGCATCGACAGTTCATTGGCAGTCAACGGCGCTTCCATGACGATTTCCTCACGGGCACAGTGATCGTGGCCGAAGAATGCCCGGGATGTCCAGCGTTCCGGCGAAAAACAGCCGGGATGGATGTACTGACCGGATGTGCGCAGAACGTGGGTTCCGCCTGGACCTGTCCTTCTGATACCCTATCTCAACGGTTCCCCAGGAATGTATGGAGGTGCTGGATGCGGGCGCAACCCTTTTCAGGATCCTATTTGCGGATCCAGAAAGCTTTGGGAATCCTGTGGATGCTGGGCGTTCTTGGTGTCCTGGCGACCGGATGCGCAGTCAAGAATCAAGACCATTTGTGCACCCCTGAAAAGGTCTACTCATGCACAGGAATCGATGGTTGTGCCGGCCAGCAGAAGTGCAGGCAGGATGGCCTGGGCTACTACGGCACGTGTCTGTGCGAAGGTGAAGGAAACATTTGCGATCCCGGAACATTCATCGCCTGCCGACTTTCTGACGAATGCCTGGGACAGCAGTTGTGCCAGGACGACGGGATGACCTGGGGCGAGTGCGTCTGCAACCCCGCCGGAGACATCATCGAGGATTCAACAGCGGAAGAAGTCATCGCCGGCGACCAGGGTGCCCACGACCTCCTGGCCGATGCGGGCGATCTGGGACCTGACGTCCCGCCTTACGAGGAACCCGCTGCCCGCGTCATGTACGACCTTTTCGCGACGCCGGTGGACGGTTTCTTCCCGTGGGATCGGCACCTGAACGCGCATGGCGGAATCGTGGTTGACGATAACGACTTTTCCAACGCCAACCTTCCACTGCTGGTCAATGGCCCGTTCCCACCAGCCCTGCTGCAGGTGCACGGCTTCGCGTCCTACAACCCGATCGTGTTCCAGACCAGCGTTCCGATCGACCCCGCATCCCTGCCATCCGACATCGCCGCGTCACTTGCGGCAGATGCGTCGGTGCGGCTGTACGAACTGGACGAACAGGGCAGGCCGGGCGCGCGAGCAGCCTTTTTGACCGAATACCTGCCCTACCCCGACGATGAATTCTGGGTCGTCCGACTGGTTCCCGCCTGGCCCCTGAAGGCCCCCCGCTATCTGCTGGCGGCAACTGACCGGTTGCTGGACGCCGACGGCAATCCTCTGAAGCAATCCAAGGGATTTGCTCAGGTGCTGGGCAAGGCCACTATTCCGTCGAACGCCAACCCTGTGCGAAAGGCCCAGCTCGAAGCCGAGACCAACCGGGTGGTGCCTCTGCTGGCGGCGCTTCCGGATGGCGACAGCGTGCTTGCGGCGGCCACGATCACGACAGGGTACGCATACGACGACGTGTCCGAATTGAAGGATCAGATGTCCCGTTTCATCCCCCCATCGATCCCGCCGGAAATCCAGTTCGATCTGGACCTGAACAAGGACGGGAATCCCGATGTCGTCAGCGACGGCCAACTGGACGACTGCCCCATGGACCCGTCGGTCATGGGCTGGGCGGTCCGGGGAACTTTCGGCCCATGGAACCTCACTTCACCGGACGACGGCCGCTGGGTGCCCGAGGCCGACGGCTTCAAGACATTCCCCCCCGAAGCAGTTGATTTCCGGCTGATGGTACCAGCCGGCGAAGGTCCATTCCCGGTGGTCGTGGCCCTGCACGGTATCGCCGCGGATTCGCACGCCTTGTGCCAGATCGCTCAACTGCTGGTGACCGACAAGATGGCCGTACTGCGGTTCGATTTCCCTCGGCACGGCAGCCGTGGGGCCGGGACCAACACCTACGACTGGGGATTGGACTTTCTTTCCATCAACGACCCCATTCGCATCCGCGAGAATTTCCGGCAGGCCGCGCTGGACATCGCCTCGGCCATAGCGCTGATCGACGAACTGGCGCTGCAACAGGACGGATGGCCGGCTGGCAACCCTGATGGCCGATCGGAACTGGACACGACTCGAATCGGCCTGCTGGGCCACAGCCTGGGGTCTATCATCGGGCTGCTGTACCTGCCGTTCAGCCAGCGCATCGAGACATTCCTGTGCAATGTTGGCGGGCTGGGAATGTTTCACCTGGTTGAAATCTACGTCCAGAAGGCGTTCGGCGACGTCTTCCTGGCCCAGGGATACCGCAACGCCGCCGAGCACGGAGTCTGGACCGGCGACGGGGTTGCCTATGCCGACCGGTTGCTGACCGGCTTCTTCAGACCTCTGGACAAGCCTGCAAGGATGCTGGCCCAGGAGGTTATCGATGACGATACGGTCGCGAATCCATCCACCGAGATTCTGGCTCGCGCCCTGTCGCTGAGGCAGGTGGGTCCCGTGAAGAAGGCCATCCCCGGCCTTCAGACTGCCGACGCATCCACGGTCCAATCGGGTCTGTTCCAGGTGGACGGAGTTGAGCACGGCGTCTTCATAGGGACCGGCCAGCCACAGGGCGAGCTGCTGCGACGTCAGGCCGTCCACTATCTGAGAACATGGTTCTCGACGGGAACGGCCGAAATCATCACGGAATAGCGACAGTTTCGGGTGTCCCTGTCGAGAGGTAATAGTCATGTCGACACACCCCCACGGCGAGAGCCATTTCACAGGTTCGGAAGCCGTCCGCGATGTGGTCATCGGGATGTCCGACGGTCTGACGGTCCCGTTCGCGCTGGCAGCAGGATTGGCAGGGGCCATCGACCAGACGGGCATCATCGCCACGGCCGGCCTCGCCGAGATCGCGGCCGGGTCGATCGCCATGGGCCTGGGTGGACTTCATGATGCGGTTCGAACTGGGGCTCGAAAAGCCGGATCCCAGGCGGGCTGGCCGCGGCCGCGGCATTCGGAATCGCCAGGGCAATCTCGTAGGCAAGCGCGTGCATGTCTGCGAATCAGGTTGGGGGATGATTCCTATCGGGCCCGAATGAAGTCGCGATACCAGGCTATGGTTTCGCGAAGCCCAGCGTCCAGTCCATGACGAGGCGTCCATCCCAGCACGCGAAGCGCCTTTGACGAATCAAGGTACTGGTCGGGGATTTCGGAGCTAGCCTGATCCAGGACCACCGGCAAAAGGTCAGTGCGGCCCAGCAGACCGGAAATGCGATTCACCAGTTCCAGCACGGTCATGGGCATCGCCGGGCCGAAGTTGAAAGCCTCACCAGTCACGCCGGGCATGTCGGCCTGTTGGGCCACGCGTAAATATGCGTCAACGACGTCGCGAACATAGACGTAATCCCGCGTGAAAAGACCGTTGCTGCGGACAATCGGCCGCTCGCCCCTGATCAGGCTGCGTATGGTTCCAGGGACTATCCGGCTGAAGTTCAGATCCCCGCCGCCATAGATGTTGCCGCACCTGGTCACAACGACGGGAGTCCCATAAGTGCGGTAGTAGGTCTGGGCAATCAGATCGGCACACGACTTGGACACGTCGTACGGGTGGCGGCCCAGGGGGGGCATCGCCTCGGTGTACGGCAGCACCTCGCTTTCGCCGTACGCCTTGTCACTGGAAGCAACGACGATGCGATTGACGATGCCGGGATGCCGGCGACATGCTTCCAGCAGATTCCAGGTGCCACGGACGTTTGCCTCGAAAGTTGCCAGCGGACTGCGCAATGCGGTGCCGACAATCGTTTGCGCGCCCAGGTGGAAGACTGCGTCGGGCTCGTGTTCGGCAATGGCTCGTTCCAGGGTTGCAAGATCCTCAAGCGCCCCGGAAACGACCGATGTGCTCTGAATCGTCCCGGATCTGATGAGTTCGCTTTGCGGATCCCAGTCCCGGACAAGGATCGAAACAGTCGCCCCGGCATCCACGAGGTCCCGAACCAGCCACGACCCGACCAGACCGGTGGCCCCTGTCACGAAAACCCTTCGATCCTGCCAGAAGTCCATGTGTTCCCCCGTCATGATCACGTGCGGCAACGCCGCGGACATGCATTCTAGACCTTCCAGGGAGCATGTCCCGAGTCCCAGAGCGCCTCCAGAATCCGCTTTTCGCGAATCGTGTCCATCGGCTGCCAGAAGCCCTCGTGCCTGAACGCGACAAGTTGCCCTTCAGCGGCCAGGCGTTCCATCGGATCTCGCTCCCAGGGCATCGAATCCCCCGAGATATAGTCCAGGACCGCTGGTTCCAGGACAAAGAAACCGCCGTTGATCCAGCCTTCCCCGGCCAATGGCTTTTCCTCCATGCGCCGAACAAAGCCGTCTGGCTGGATATCCAGACCACCGAAACGCGCCGGTGGGCGAACGGCGGTCACCGTCGCCAGACGCCCATGTGAACGGTGGAACTGGACCAATCGCGCAATGTCGATATCCGAAAGGCCGTCGCCATAAGTCATCATGAAGGTGCCGTCCTGCAACCATGGCCGCAAGCGGCGCAGGCGACCACCAGTCTGCGTCGCCAGACCCGTGTCCACCAGATGAACCGTCCATGATACCGCCGGCACACCACCATGAACAACCTCGCCCGTGTCGCACCGCACGGTCAGGTCCCCGACAAGGCGACGGTAGTCCAGAAAATATCGCTTGATGGCCTCACCCTTGAAGCCCAGAGCGACGACGAACTCGTCGAAACCGCTGGCCGAGTACAGGTTCATCAGGTGCCACAGCATCGGATACCCGCCGATCTCGACCATCGGCTTGGGGCGCATTTCGGTCTCTTCCGCAAGGCGCGTCCCAAGGCCACCGGCCAGTATGACGGTCTTCATTCAGGCCTCCCAAGCCAACGCAATCAGCGACAAAATCCAGGTCCGACGCACATTGTCAGGCGAGCGCATTCGCCGAGTCAAGGCGCTTGAACCGGTTGGGTGCACGGGGACCATCAAGCAAGACAGCGGAGGCATGAGGTCTGAAGTGATCTCCGATTACATACGAATCAAGCGCCTTAGTAGAAGTTCCTCGAGGTCGCGGCGGGAATCCAGCACGCCAAGGATATAGACCGAATCGCGGTCAATCCGGTACACGATGCGGTAGGGTTTGACGACCAGCTCGCGCCAGCCCGACAGACCAACCTTGGCAAGTTCGGGAACTACCCGGCCACGGTCCGGAAATTGGTCGAGTTCTGCAACGCGATCCTTCAGTTTGTTCAGGACATTTGTCGCGTTCAAACTTGAGTCTGCGGCGATGTATTCAATAATATCCTTGAGATCCAGCACAGCAACAGCGGTCCACAGGACCTTGAAATGCTGGTCAGTCATTCTTGCGAGCCTGCCTGATGGTCTGTTCCGCAGCCGCGAAAGCATCTTCCGCCGTCACCAGATTCCCGGCCGCGATATCCGCTTCGCCCAGTGAAATCAGTTTCAGCATGGCCAGGGATCGCTTCCAGTATTCATACTGGTCAATACCCATGACCACGGCTTTGGCTTCCCCATTTTGCGTTACGACCAATGTGTATCCTGACTCGGCGGCGTCCCGGATCACCACCGCAGCATTATTCTTCAAGTAGGTAATGGGCTTGACCGTTTCCTTTGCATACATATTGGCCCCCCGACAAATCGCAGCCAGTCTGAATATGGCACGTTATTCGAACCGTAGCAAGGCTTGCCCGATTGACTGCATGGCGTCCTGATGCGGTAGTTTGGCCAGTATTCCACCCGCAGTCCGAAACGGCTTTGGCCGGGTGGATCGCGGCAATAAAGGATCGCCCCCCTCGTTCCTTCTCGTTGCAAACCCGCCTGCCTTAACGGTGTTCGAGCCGATTCGTTGACACCCTGGAAACGCCTGACCTAGACTGCCACCGGCGTCGAAAACCCGCTTTGTTGCGAACCGGATGTCCCGGTCCGCGCGTGCCTCGATGGAGGGAAACGAATGTCCGCACTGGCAGCCTATTGGCGTTCGGCAGTCGGCAAGAAGATGGTGATGGCCGTCACTGGCTTGATCCTCTTTGCCTACGTGTTCGTGCACATGCTGGGGAACCTCCAGCTGTACGCGGGCGACGGAGGGAAGGCAATCAACGAGTACGCGGCCTTCCTGCACTCAACCCGAGCTGCCCCCCTGTTGTGGGCCGCCCGAATCGTGTTGATCCTGTGTGTCGTGCTGCACGTCTGGGCAGCAATCGTCCTGACCATTCAGGCCTGGGGCGCCCGTCCCGTCCGGTACGCCAAGCGCGTCTACCGCGAGGTCGGCTATGCCGCACGCACGATGGTCTGGTCGGGCCCGATCATCGGGGCATTCATCGTCTACCACATACTGCACCTGACGTGCGGCAGCGCCGGGCTGCCCTTCCAGGAGCTGCGCGCCTACGAGAACGTCGTCAACGGTTTCACCCTGTGGTACGTGTCGGCCTTCTACATTGTCGCGGTGCTGATGCTGATGCTGCACTTCAACCATGGCCTGTGGTCATGGTTCCAGACGCTGGGCTGGTCGCACCCGGCCCAGGACCGCGCACGCCGCTGCGTTGCGAACCTCCTGACGGCCATCGTCGTAATCGGCGACCTGTCCTTCCCGATCGCGGTCCTTGCCGGCCTGATCAAGATCCCAGGAGGTGTCGCATGAAGCTCGACTCTCGAATCCCATCGGGCCCGCTGGAGGAAAAGTGGACCCGGCGCAAGAACGGAGTTTCCCTGGTCAGCCCGGCCAACAAGAAGAAGTCCACCATCATCGTGGTCGGAACGGGCCTCGCCGGAGCATCCGCCGCTGCATCGCTGGGTGAACTGGGTTACACCGTCAAGGCATTCACCTATCACGACAGCGCCCGTCGCGCCCACAGCATCGCGGCACAGGGCGGAATCAACGCCGCCAAGAACTACCAGAACGACGGCGACAGCGTCTATCGTCTGTTCTACGAAACCCTGAAGGGCGGCGACTTCCGGGCCCGCGAATCGAACGTCTACCGCCTGGCCGAGGTGTCGAACAACATCATCGATCAGTGCGTCGCCCAGGGCGTGCCGTTTGCGCGTGACTACGATGGCCACCTTGCCAACCGCAGCTTCGGCGGCGCCCAGGTGTCGCGCACCTTCTACGCCCGCGGTCAGACCGGCCAGCAGTTGCTGCTGGGGGCCTACAGCGCGCTGGCCAAGAACGTCGGCGCCGGCACCGTCCAGATGTTCAACCGCAAGGAGATGGTCGACGTGGTCGTCATCGATGGCCGCGCCCGCGGCATAGTGGTGCGCGACCTGGTGACCGGCGAACTGGAGACCCACGCCGGCGAGGCTGTCCTGCTGTGCACCGGCGGATACAGCAACGTCTTCTACCTTTCGACGAACGCCAAGAACTGCAACGTCAGCGCCAACTGGCGCGCCTACAAGCGAGGCGCCGGATTCGCCAACCCGTGCTACACCCAGATCCACCCGACGTGCATCCCGGTGGCCGGCGATTATCAGTCAAAGCTGACCCTGATGTCGGAATCCCTGCGCAACGACGGCCGCGTCTGGGTACCCATTCGCGCCGGCGACAATCGCAGCCCCGACCAGATCCCCGTGGCCGAGCGAGACTACTACCTGGAGCGCATCTACCCGTCCTACGGCAATCTGGCCCCGCGCGACATCAGCAGCCGCGCTGCCAAGCGCATGTGCGACGAGGGTCGTGGCGTCGGCCCCGGCGGGCGAGGCGTCTTCCTGGACCTGGGCGACAGCATCAAGCGCCTTGGCAAGAACGTCATCGAGGAGCGCTACGGCAACCTGATCGAGATGTACGAGCGCATCACCGGCGAGGATCCCTACAGCGTGCCGATGCGCATCTACCCGGCCGTTCACTACACGATGGGCGGCCTGTGGGTCGATTATGATCTGATGTCCAGCCTTCCAGGCTTGTTCGTGCTGGGCGAGGCCAACTTCAGCGACCACGGAGCAAACCGCCTGGGCGCGTCGGCGCTGATGCAGGGCCTGGCCGACGGCTATTTCGTCATCCCGACGACCATCGGCGACTATATCGCGAACAGCAAGCTGCCGAAGGTCACGGTCGATCGCCCGGAATTCACCGAGGCACGCCAATCGTCCGCGGCGTTCGTCCAGAAGCTGCTGGCCGTCAAGGGCCACCGCAGCGTCGATTCATTCCACAAGGCCCTTGGCCTGATCCTGTGGGAGCACTGCGGCATGGGCCGCACCAAGGAGTCGCTGACCACGGCCATCCAGAAGGTGCGCGCACTGCGTGACGAGTTCTGGGCGGACGTCAGGGTCACTGGCGACGCAGCCGACCTGAACCAGGAACTCGAGAAGGCCGCCAGGGTGGCTGACTATTTCGAGATGGGTGAGGTCATGTGCCGTGACGCCCTGCTGCGCGAGGAATCGTGCGGCGGGCATTTCCGGGAAGAACACCAGACCGAGGACGGCGAGGCCAAGCGCGACGACGAGAACTTCTGCCACGCCGCCGTCTGGGAATATGCCGGTCCCGGCAAGGAGGCCATCCGGAACGTCGAGCCGCTGGCCTTCGAGGTCGTCCACCTCGCGCAGAGGAGCTACAAATAATGAAGCTGACGCTGCATATCTGGCGCCAGAAGGCGCGTTCCAACAAGGGCGGTTTCCAGCTTTACACTCTTGCGGACGTTTCCGAACACATGTCCTTCCTGGAGATGCTGGACGTCCTGAACGAGGAACTGGTGGTCAAGGGCGAAGAGCCCGTCCACTTCGAGCACGATTGCCGCGAGGGCATCTGCGGTTGCTGCGGCGCCGTGGTCAACGGGGAACCGCATGGTCCGAAGTCCGGCACGACACTGTGCCAACTGCACATGCGACACTTCCATGACAACGACGAGATCTGGATCGAGCCGTTCCGCAGCAAGGCCTTCCCGATCCTGAAGGACCTGATTGTGGACCGCGGAGCGTTCGACCGAATCATCCAGGTCGGAGGCTTCATCGCGGTGCGAACTGGTTCGGCCCCGGACGCCAACGGCATTACCGTGTCGAAGGAGTCCAGCGACCTGGCGATGGATGCGGCCGAGTGCATCGGCTGCGGCGCGTGCGTGGCGTCCTGCCCGAACGGGTCGGCGTCACTGTTCGTGTCGGCCAAGCTGTCGCATCTGGGCCTGCTGCCCCAGGGCCAGCCCGAGCGCCTGAAGCGTGCCCTGGCGATGATCCGCACGGCCGAGGCCGAGGGTTTCGGATACTGTTCGAACTACGGCGAGTGCGAAGCCGTCTGCCCCAAGCGCATCGGTATTCACCACATCGCCCGCGCCAACTGCGACTTCCACAAAGCCAGTTTCATGGTGTACCAAGGTACCGGCGGAAAGGCGGCGGTCGGATAGACACTACCACGTACAGACGCTGCGCCAACGGACCGTACGACCAACCGAATTTTTCCCTACAGCCTGCCCAGCATTCTCAAGATGCCGTCAAGAAACGTCAGAGGGTGCGGCGGACAGCCTGGGACAAACAGGTCCACGTGCAAGTCCGAAGGCACTCCGGCACCGCAAGGCGCAGAACCGATGAAAGGCCCGCCAGACAGCGCACATGCGCCCACGGCGATCAGGAGGCGCGGCGAGGGCACGGCCTCCCACGTATCGCGCAGGGCCTGTTCCATGTTCGCCGTAACGGGCCCGGTCACCACGATTCCATCGGCGTGGCGTGGTGACGCCACGAACTGCACCCCGAAGCGGCCAAGGTCGAACACCACTATTCCGGTCACGTTCAGATCGGCCTCGCACCCGTTGCAGCCTCCGGCGGAAACCTGGCGCAGCTTCAAGGAACGGCCGAACAGGCGGCGCGTGGCGGCTGGCAGGGCAACGGCAAGGCGCCGGGTCTCGGCGTCGGCGTCGGTGCTGGCAGGTGCCTCACCAGACAACTGGAGATCCTGGCGCGCAGACGCGGCCAGGCGAAAATCGCTGGAAAATTGGATCGCGCCGGTAGGACACGCTTCGGCGCACGCCGGGCAGAACAGGCACGCACCAAGGTCCATGCGAAGAGGCGCGCCGTGCACCGCCCCCGTCGGACAGGCATCGGCGCAGGCACGACAGCCGTCAATGCAACGCGACTGGTCCAGAACTGGCCGCCCGCGAAAACGCGAAGGCAGACTGGCAGGACCATCCGGCCAGGCCATCGTCCGCATGCCTTGGCGGAACCGCGCGCGGATCAGGTTCATCGGCTGGCCCTCCCCTGTCGCATCTACAAGTCGTGCCCCGCATACGAAAGGTTGAACGATTTATTGCACAACGGAAAATCCGAAATCGGAGTCCCGCGCATCGCCAAAGTCAGACCGAACCAGTTGTGCAGGCTGGGATCAAACACACGGTAAGCCACGATTTGCCCGTCGTCACCTGTCGCCACGACATGGCAGATCTCGCCGCGCCATCCCTCGACCAGCACCCCGACAACGGCACCCGGGCGTGGCTGCGGCATGGGAACAACCAACGGGCCATCGGGCAGCGCCGCCAGGCGGGCCAGCACGAATTCCAGCGAGCGCTTCACTTCGACCCACCGCACTCGGGCACGGGCAAGAACATCCCCGGCGGTCTCGACGGCCGAGGAAAGACCCCAGTCGACGAAGGCGCCCAGCGGATGATCGCAGCGAACGTCGCGAGTGCAGCCGCTGGCACGTGCAGCCGGGCCAACCATACCGATGTCCTCGGCCGCCTGACGGGACACGATGCCGCTGTGCTCGAAGCGGCCCAGGACCGACGGGGACTCGAAGGTGACGGATGCCACATCATCAAGATCACGACGGGCAATAGCCAATCGACCCAGCAAGTCGTGCCTGAGTTCCGGGGAAACACCGAACCGGACACCGCCGAACACCAGCAGGCCCCGTCCAAAGCGGCTGCCGCAGATCTCCATCTGGGCATTCAGAAACTCGCCTCGCAAACGCCCGAACCATGACGCCCCGGGAAGATAACCCACGTCGTTGCAAAGTGCGCCAAGGTCGCCCACGTGATTGGCAAGGCGCTCCAGTTCCAGCGCGACAGCCCGCAACCAAAGTGCCTGCTCGGGCACCTCGATCCCAGCCAGTGATTCCATGGCGCGGCAGCAGGCAATCCCGTGGCCGATAGACGTGTCGCCGGCAAGTGTTTCGGCCACAGCCAGCCGGCGCGCAGGTGACGAATCGCGCAGCAGGGCCTCGGCACCTCGATGCTGGTAACCAAGGTGGATTTCAAGATGGTGAACCGTCTCACCCGAACACTGGAAACGGAAGTGCCCCGGCTCGATGATGCCCGCATGCACCGGGCCCACCGCCACCTCGTGCACCCCGGGACCATCCATCCGGAAAAACGGGTGATCACGGCCTCCAGCAGCACCCGCCCCCTGGTTCCTGCCGACAGGATCGCCTGTTTCAGCCGCCCCGGCAGGTTCCAGCGCAGGATGGCGTCGCAATGGTTTCAGCCACGGGTGCCCGTCGGGTTGCAAACCGTCGCTCTCCCAGATTGCCCGCTCCAAGGCATGCGCCGATGGCAGCTCGGCTGTCAGCGAGGGGTACCTGCCGCCTTGCGCCACTCCTGCCTTCAACATGCTGAGGCGCCCTTCGGAGTCGTGGGCAATCAGCGCCACCAGGTCCAGCGTGCCGGGCCGACCAGGCAACGTGAACAACCCGCAAAGACGCCCGCCGTGCGAGCAGGAATTCACAACCAGATCCCGAAGGGCACGGGGTGCAACCGAGGCAACGTCGAAGATTGCGACGGCCTGTCCGTTGTGGAATGACTTGGGATTCGCCAGTTTCATCAGCCGCCTCGCAGAATCGCAGCCGCCTTGTTCAACGCGTCAGTCAACAAGGCAGGCATCCACAAGCCCAGCAGCCCCAACACCGCCAGTGGAGCAGCCACCAGCAACCAGTCGATCCATCCCAGACCGGCAGCGCGGCCCCCCTTGGCCACTGGACGCCACACCATGCCCAGCACGGGTCGCAACAGCACGACGGCGATCACGGCCACCCCCAGCAGGAACGCCACTACGACAGCGGTGTGACCCTGCTCCACCCCCTCTATTGCTACCCACAATTCGCTCATGAACAGCGAGAACGGAGGAGCACCCGCCAGGGCAAGCACCGCCAGCAGCAATCCCATCCCGGCCAAGGGGGAAACCCGCAACATCCCGCTGATGGCCTGGCTGTCACGAGTGCCGTGCTGGCGTGCAAGGAACCCGACCGAAAAGAATGCGACCATCTTGGCAATCGAATGTCCCAGCGTGTGGAACAGCGCCGCCGGCATTGCACCAAGCCCCAGGGCCAGGGCGATGATACCGGTGTGTTCGATGCTGCAATATGCCAGCAGCCGCTTCAGGTCGCGCTCGTGGGCGATGAACGCCACGGCTACCAGGATCGACACAAGACCGAAGGGTACTAGCAGTGTTGATGCCCATCCGTCGCCGCCTGTGACCGCGTCAACGACAGGCACGAAGCGGCTGATCGCGTACATCGCACAATTCAGAAGAACGCCAGACAAGACCGCCGAAACAGGCGTCGGAGCCTGCCCGTGAGCATCCGGCAACCAGGTGTGCATGGGCGCAAGGCCCGCCTTGGTTCCATAGCCGACCAGCAGGAACAGGAACGCCAGTTTCACGCCGCCGGGCCGCATGCGCGGAGCCGCTCGAACGAGATCTGTCCAAAGGAACGGGCTCTCGGTTCCCGTGGTGACGTTGCGGGCCTCGCCGCACAGCAGGAACGTGCCCAGAAGGGCCAGCGCGATGCCGACCGAGCAGATCATCATGTAGGTCCACGAGGCTTTCACCGACGGAGGGTCGAATTCCAGGCACACCAGCAAGGCCGAAGCCAGCGTCGTGGTTTCCATTGCGACCCACAGCAGACCGACGTTGTTCGCCAGCAGGACCATGACCATGCTGGCCAGAAAGCCGAACCAGGCCGCGCCGAACCGGCGGGCGGTGCCGCGCGAAAAGGTTCCGTCTTGCACCAGAGGCCCGAAGTACCTGAGTGCAAACACCGACGAGAACGCGAAGACCACGACGACCAATCCCAGGTGGTACGCGGACAGCGCGTCCAGCATCAACTGGCGGCCGCCGGCAAAAACCGGGGCGTCAAGGGCCGCGGGGACTACCAACGCGGCCAGCACGACCTCGGCCAGCGCACCGATAACACACAGCAACAGCACCGCCCGCGGACTGGGAATCATTGCCGCAACTACACCACCGGCTACGGGAAGCGCAAGGAGCAGCCACAACACGATCATGGCGCGCCCCCCCCGACGGTTTCTGCCGCCACATCTGCTCCCTGTTCGTGCTGGCGGTTTGTGAATACCACCAGGATGGCCATCAGCATGACCGCAACCAGGACGTCCAGCAGGACGCCCAGTTCCACGACCAGCGGGAACTCGCCCAACAGGCGCTGGCCTATGACGAAGACGCCATTCTCAAGGACCATGTAGCCAATGACCTGCGTCAATTCAGTGCGTCCGCTGATGGTCAGGAACAGCCCGATAAGCATCGTTGCCAGGCCGGCAGGAACGCCCAGAGGGCTGGAGCCTGCCTGGGGTGGCAACATCACCGCCCCGATCCAGAACGACAACCCGACCAGCACACCGCAAAGCAGCAGTGAAAGGTGCAGGCTGTGTTCGGGATCGGCTTCGCGACGAACACCGCTGCGCCGCATGGCCCGCAACAGGAATATGGGGATGACTACCGCCTTCAGGATCAACGTCGCCCCGACCGCCAGGACGGTGTGGACGATCCGTTCGCCCTCGGCCAGAACACCTGTACCCTGGATGGCAAGCGGCAGCGCCGCAAGAACCAGGCCCTGCAGCGCGCATGCCCGAATGCGGGCGCCCAACCGGCTGGTCGAACCGATGAAAAGGTCGATGCCAATAACCAGCAACAGCAGCAGGTCCGCATCCAGGCTCATGGGCGCCCCCCGGTAAAGAGGACCAGCACCCCTACCGCCGCCACGACGCAAGCCCCGATCAAAAACTGGGGAACGCGAGACA
Source organism: uncultured Myxococcales bacterium (assembly GCA_903936705.1). Classification (GTDB taxonomy): domain Bacteria; phylum Myxococcota_A; class UBA9042; order DTJE01; family DTJE01; genus CAIZWN01. The sequence continues at coordinate 84,542 of CAIZWN010000070.1, read as the reverse complement.
GACGCAGGCGGGCCATGACCGACTCGATGATACCGACTGCCACGGCGATGCCGGCCTGGCCGGCCAGGAACGCGGCAGGACCAGTCCACGAGTCGGCCGGAATCGGAAGAACCAGGTGCACGATTACCGACCCGAGGACGAACAGCTTCAGCGCGTACCCGATCTGTATGAAGGCCAGGTCCGGGCCACCGTGGTCAAGCACCATGACTTCGTGAATCATCGTCAGTTCGAGGTGAGTGTTCGGGTCATCTACCGGAATGCGGGACGTTTCCGCCAACAGGACGACGCCCAAGGCAAGCGCGGCCAGCAGGAGGCCGGGGCTGCGCAGCAGGCCGTGGGATGCAGGCAGCACGGCGAATGCCTCCCCGAACGACATGCCGCCGGCCGGGACGCACAGGATCATCAAGGCAAGGAACAGCGCCGGTTCCGCCAGTGCAGCAAAGGCGCCCTCGCGACTGGCGCCCATGCCCTCGAAGGCCGACCCGGTGTCCAAGGCTGCCGTCATGGTGAAGAATCGACCAAGCCCAAGCAGGTAGGCAAACACGATGACATCAGCGCTAAAGCCGAAGGGCGAGGAAGGGGAACCCATCGGCACAATCAGTCCGGCCAGCACGGTCGAGGACAGCGCGACGACCGGCCCGGCCGCGAAGACCCAGGTTGTCGTCCGACTGTAGACGGCACCCTTGCGAAGCAACTTGACGACATCGTGAAAGGGCTGCAGCAACGGCGGGCCCCGGCGTCCTGCGATCCACGACTTGACCACGGTTACCAGGCCCAGCATCGGCAGGGGCAGGAGGATCAACCAGGCCAGGTGCATCAGCACATCGAACATCGCCACCTCAAAAAGCACCAAGCTGCCAGACCAGCAGCACAACGACTGTCAGCAGGACCCACACCAGGTATCTGGAAACGCCCCCTTGTTGGAGGAAGCCGAGCCTGCCAAACGCCGACACAAGAAGGCCCATAGCCGGTTCCATGACGCGATCTGCCGCCATGTCGCCCAGGCGCTCGTGGTGGTGAGCAGTTCGCGGAAAGTACCCGTTCAGCCCACCGGCCTCGATGTGGTGTTCGAAGATGGTTTCAGCCGGTGCCAGCACCTGATCGGCGAAGGATGCCGACGTGTACTGCATCCGCGGAGTCGGGGCCTCATAGCCGCATCCCCAGGTCGCTGCACGCCGGACCTCGCGACGACGCAACAGAAGAAAGCGCACTGACGCCGCCAGCGCCACCAGGCAGATCAGGGCCAGCGAGGCCCTCGTGACCGCCGAAAGCACTTCGGTAACGACCGGTGGCAACAATGCTGACCCCGCAAGGAGGGCACCCGGGCCCTCAATCAGGCGCAACGCGACCTGGGGTGCCACGCCAATCGCGATGCACAGGGCAGCACCCGCCACCATGGCGATCCTCATCGACATATCGACTTCGTGCGCCGCCGCTGCCGCCGGCGTACGAGGCTCGCCCAGGAACACGACCCCGAAAGCCTTCACGAAGCACGCCGCCGCCAGCCCTCCGATCAATGCCAGCGCCGGCACTATGGCCAGCGTCCAAAGGCCGCTGGCCGATGGCAGTTCCACTACACCCAGGAAGGCTCCGACATAGATCAGCAACTCGCCGACGAAGCCGTTCAGTGGTGGCAGCCCGCTGATGGCCGCCGAGCCGGTCAGGAAGGCAGCTCCGGTCACCGGCATCCTTTTCATCAAGCCGCCAAGTGAATCGAGATCTCGGGTACCGGTCGCGTGCATTACGCTGCCGGCACCCTGGAACAGCAGTCCCTTGAAGAGGCCGTGGTTCAGGACGTGAAGCAGGGCCCCGCCAAAACCCAGGAATGCGATGGTCGAGTTCCCGTTGGCACGACCGACAATCCCAAGGCCCATCCCCAGCGCGATAATCCCGATGTTCTCGACGCTGGAGTAAGCCAGGAGCCGCTTCAAATCATGCTGCGCCAGGGCGTGCAACACACCTCCGACGCCGGAAACGATGCCTATGGCAATCAGTACGAACCCCCACCACTCCAACGGGGTGCCCAGCAGCGTCAAGGTCCTCAGCAGACCGTAGATGCCCAGCTTGATCATCACACCCGACATCACCGCCGAAACGTGACTTGGAGCAGCCGGATGAGCCTCGGGCAGCCAGACGTGCACCGGCCAAAAGCCGGCCTTGATGCCGAAGCCCAGCAGTGCCAGCAGGAAGGCTGCGGTCGCAAGTCCTCCCCCGGGCGCCGTCGCTGCACGGATTGCCTGGAACCCGAACGAACCTGCGGGATCGCCCAGCAGAACGAACAGAAGGACCAGCGGTACCAGGCCGACATGGCAGGCGATCAGGTAGAAGATGCCCGCGCGCCTGGTGGATTCCTGAGAGGCGTCGAAAGTCACCAGAAAGAAGGATGACAGAGACATTGCTTCCCACGCCAATAGGAACAAGATCGCGTCCCTGGCAAGCACGACAACGGCCATGGACACCACAAGAAGATTGAAGAATGCCAGTGCCGGCGCGACACGAGCACGCCCTGGGAGGTGCTTGAGGTATCCGATCGCGTAGACGACGCCAAGTCCGCAAACGAGAAAGATGCAAAACAGAAAGAAGGAGGTCAGCGGATCAAGACCTACCGACACCGTGCCGACCGGCAATCGCCAAACCGATGCCACGGTTTCCTCGACCCCGTCAATCAGTCCCAGCAACGCGCCCGAAAGGCCGACCGCCGTTCCAAGGAAACCGGCCACACAGCCAGTGATCCGCGCCGCCCGATCATGCCGGTACAGAATTGCGGACAGGGTTCCGCCCAGGATTAAAATGGGGATGGAGAAGAGCACCAGGCTGAGAGCAACTGTCACGATGCCGCTCGGCGGGTCCGCCGGTGCGAACCCTATCCATATGTGCGGGGCGCAGGATAGCCCCGCGGCTGTCGATGTCAAGGAAACAGCACGGTCCGGCATGACATCACGGGAAAACCAGATGAAGCTTCCGTGCGACGCCGGGAAGACTTTTCACAGCCCACGCCTGTTGACCCGCGGACGCCAGACCTCGATAATTGGCCCTCGGATGAGTTTCATGGACGCATGCAAATGGCAACGACCAGCGAAGGAGTTTTCGTGAAAGGCGGCGAAACGACTTCGACCCAGGAAACAGTTTTTGTGGCAGGCGCAACTGGCTACGTGGGTCAGCAGGTGGTGCGGCAACTGGTGGCACGCGGCGTGCGCACCATCGCGCATGTGCGGTCCGACTCCTTGCGGTTGCAGGATTGGTGGCAACGGTTCACGGAACTGGGAGCCGAACCGGACGCCACGCCATGGAAGCTGCCTATGATGGCCGAGACGCTGCGGCAAGCCGCGCCATCTGTGGTTTTCGGCCTGCTGGGAACCACCCGCGCCCGGATGCAGGCGCTTCAGCGCACCGGAGGCGAGGCGGATGCAGCGTCGTACGAAACGGTGGATTACGGGCTGACGGCGATGCTGGTCGAGGCGTCCTTCCTGACCGGAGGCGCCCCCCGATTCACCTATCTGTCCGCAATGGGAGCTGGCCCGGGATCCAAGGGCGCTTATATGCACTGGCGCTACAAGGCAGAACAGGCCGTGATAACGTCGGGTCTTCCGTACACGATAGTCCGCCCGGCAATCGTGACAGGACCCGACCGCGACGAAAACCGTACCGGTGAGCGCCTTGCCAACTCGGTACTGGAAGCAACGCTGAACCTGGGGAAGACCGTTGGCCTGGTGGGTCCGTGGCGAAAGTACCGTTCAATAGACGCAGCCAGTCTGGCTGAAGCAATGATCCGCCTGGCATTGTCGCCAGATGGCTTGAACCGGATAGTGGAACGCGCCGACCTCGACCAGATCACGCGCCGGTAAACTCAAGTCAAGCCACTGGAGGGCCTTTTCTTCATGCGGTTGCTGTTCCTGGAAAACCGGGATTCCTTCTCGTGGAACGTGCTGGATCGCCTGCCGTTTCCAAGAAGCGCCATCACGATCCGGGACGGGCACGAGGCCGGCCTTGACCCGCAGGCTCTGCAAGGATTCGATGCTATCGTGATCGGGCCAGGGCCTACCGATCCGATCCGCGCTGGACTGGTTGGACTGGTAGGCGACGCTGCGCGCCGCAGGTTGCCAATGTTTGGTATCTGCCTGGGCTTCCAGTCGATCGGCCTGGCCTTTGGTGCCTCACTGGTCCGAACGCGGCCCGCGCACGGCATGACAAGTACAGCACTGTTCACGCCTTCGCGTTTGTTTCCCGGCTTTGTCGGCCCTCAGACCGTGATGCGCTACCATTCTCTCTCGCTCTCGGCTGTCTGCCTGCCACTGCGGGTGGTTGCCTCGACCGAAGACGGCATCCCGATGGCGGTCGAACACGACTGGCTGCCGATTGCCGGCGTCCAGTTCCACCCGGATTCGTACGCAACTCCCCACGGGACCGGAATGTTCGAAGCCTTCTTCGAGAGTATTCGATGACCCTGGATTCACTGGAGCGCCTTGAATCGTTTGCCCTTCTTGGCCCGGGGTTCGGCAACGGGTCCTTTGTGTTGCTGCAAGGATTGCAGGAATGTTCGGCCGCCCGCGACGATTCCCATGCGCAACTGGTCTTCGCCTCCTACGGTGCCGCTGGCCGTGAGGCCCGCATCTTCGAACCTTCCAGTATCTCGCAGTGCGCCGAACCACTCTGCCCTGCCCTTGAACAACCCATTGTCCGCTTTGAAGATGCCGGCATACGCCAGGCTATAGACCGGATCCGTGAGGCCATCGCTGCGGGCGACGTCTACCAGGTCTGCTTCACCGTGCGGGCCAAGCTTGACGCAACGTGCGGCTCGGCCCTTCTGTCCGCAATGTGCGCCGGCGGAGCACCGCGATTTGCAGCGTGGGTACGTTTGCCCGGCGGCCCGGAGTTCGTATCGGCCTCCCCGGAGTGTTTTTTCGAGGTTGAAGGGCGCCGAGTCCGATCCGAACCTATGAAGGGCACCGCTGCCCCCGGACAAGGCGCGAACCTGGAATCAAGCGCCAAGGACATATCCGAATTGGCCATGATCACCGACCTGGTCCGAAACGATTTGACCCGCGTCTGCGAGCCCCGATCGGTGAAAGTCTCGTGCGCACGCCGCAAGCTGGAACTGCCCTACGCGATCCAGATGGTCAGCGACGTCGAAGGCGTGCTGCGCAAAGGCAATGGCCCACTGGAGGTGCTGGACGCACTGCACCCCGGCGGGTCGGTGACTGGCGCCCCCAAGGAGTCTGCTCTTGAAATGATTCGATTGCTGGAGTCAACACCGCGTGGCCCATACTGCGGTGCGCTGGGCTTGTGGCAGGGCGACCACGCCATGTTCAGCCTGCTGATACGCACGGCGTCCAGGACGGCAACCGGATGGGAATACGGGGTTGGCAGCGGGATAGTCTGGGACTCGGATGCCGATGCCGAGGTACAGGAATTCCGCACCAAACTGGGGGCACTGGGATGCGGTTCACCACCCTGAAAAAGACGTCCAGCGGTGTCGTCCTGCGTGAACTGCACGCCGCACGGCTGGGCCTGGACGACGCCAGGGCCCTTGATGCGTTCGACCGGTTCACGACACAATCACCACCCGGCGTCTACGCGCTGTGGAACGATTCGGGAACACTGCGCCACGAGGCCCGAGGCAGCATTTCCAGCCTGTTCGACTGGATGCCGGTCCGTTACCTGCCGTCGCCCAACGCCGGCCTGTCGGGACGGTTCCCGAAACAATCATCACCAGGTCCGTACGACGGCGTTCGCATGGACGGAACCGCAACGCTGCTGACCACATTCGACGGCATCGAACTGCTGGAGTCGTGTCGCGCAGCAATTCTTTGTTGGGATGGACGCCATTTCATGCACCCGCCCGATGATCGTCCCCGGGTCTGGTCAGTCGCCGAAGAGGCCGTACGCCAGAACCTTCCTGTTGTTGCGGCCCCCGTTACGCTGCTGGGAAACATGCCCCTGGTACTGGTGAACGCAGTGAAAGGCGCCTGTCAGGTAAGCCTGCCTGGGCGGGCCGCCATGCCGCAGGACGCGCTGCAACTGCTGGAGAACCTGTTCACGGCATTGACCCGGTAGTCGTAGATAAAATCCACAGGGACCTCGAAAAGCCGGTGGCGACGGCCCAGAGTGACCAGGCGAGGTTTGGTCACCAGCACACGAACGTTCCAGCGCTGAAAATGCTGTCTGGAATCACAAACTGTCCAACGTCTCGTCGCCCGCCCCCTGAAGCAGGTCGGCAAAGCGCTCCATCACGGCCTTGCGCTTCAGTTTCAGCGTCTGGGTCAGCAGCCCGTTTGCCACCGTGAAGTCCTCGACTGCAAAATGAAAGCGTCGCGGGATCTCGTATGAAGCGAAGCGGCCCAGCAGGTGGTTCGCAATATCCAGGCCCACCAGGTGCCTGACCTGGCGTCCGATCGCATCGTCGGCCAGCAGCATCGCTTCGGGATCGACCGACAGACCCAGTTCCTTCCCGTGCTGTCTCAGACGGGCAAGATCGGGCACCACCAGGCACTCGTTGAACGCCCGACCCTCACCGAAGACCATCACGTTCAGCACGTAGGGAATCAGTTTGATCTCTTCCTCGACGGCCCCAGGGAAGACGTACTTGCCGTTCTCCAGCTTGTACTGTTCCTTGAACCGCCCCGTGATATGAAGGAAACCATCCTCGTCCAGCTTCCCGCGATCGCCTGTCCGGAAGCCGCCATCCGAGGTCATCACGTCGGCAGTCGCTTGCGGCTTGTTATGGTAGCCCAGCATCACGTTCGGCCCGTATACGATGATCTCGCCCTCGCCGCTGTCGTCATCGACACGGCTGCGATCAATGACGACTGTCACCTTCTCGACGGGCCGTCCAACGCTGCCCAGCTTGTGCGCCGACGGGCAGTTCATACTGACGGCCGGCGACGTTTCCGTCAGGCCATAGCAGTCATACACAGGGATCCCGATGTCGAAGAAGAACTGCGCTATCTCGACGTTCATCTTTGCGCTGCCAGACAACGCACCGCACAGGCGGCCACCGAAACGATCGCGAACCTTCTGGAAGACCAGCTTGTCAAGAAGCCGAAATTTCAGGCCCGACCGACCGGTCTCGCGCTTGCGGCGCGCAGCGGCAACAGCCGCCTCGAACAGCTTCAGTTTCAAGCCACCGTGATCACGCAGCGACGCCCAGACGCCGTCGTAGATGCGGTTGAAAACACGCGGCACGGTGATGAGATACGTGGGGCGAACCTCTATCAGGTCGTTGGCAATCGAGGCAGGACCGCCAGCAACGCCTATCGAGCCGCCAAAACTTATGAAGTGATACAACTCGCCCGTCTGACCGTAGACGTGCGCCCACGGAAGGATGGACAGGCTGCGATCCTCCGGCCCCAGGAACGGGTACAGATGGCGGCCGGCCTGGCAATTCGTCGTGAAGTTGCCGTGTGTCAGCAGCACTCCCTTCGGCTCGCCGGTAGTGCCAGAGGTGTAGATCAGTGTGGCGACGTCCATTGGGTCCGGGTGATGTGCCGCGACCGGGCTGCCTCGACCGACCTGTTCAAGCACCGCCAGGCTGTCCTCGCCCCCACCGTCAATGACCACAACGTGTTCCAGCGCCGAGAGGTCCGATCGATCCCCAAGCATCTCCAGTACCTTCTGACCGGCGACCATCAGGACCTTTACCTCGGCGTCCTGCAGGATGTACCTCCAGACCGACGGCAGTTCGGCCTCGTACATGGGCACGAACCTGGCACCAAGACCGAAGGTGGCGAAGGCCGCGATGGCCCACTCCGGACGGTTGTTCGCTATGAAGCCCACCGCATCGCCAGGACCGACGCCAAGGCAGGCAAGGCCTGCTCGCAGGGCGTGGACGCGACCTGCAACCTCGCCATAGGTAACCCAATGGAAGTAACCGTCGGTCCCCCGAGTGCCGAACAGGGGACGGTCGGCAAATGATCTTGCGCTGTCCTCCCACAGGTCAACCAGGTTGGTCGGGTGATCAAACCACTCGGGATTGGTTACCATGATCCGTTCTCCTGGCAAGAGAATAGAAGACCCGTTGAGCCTCTCGAAAGAACTACCCCCCTTAAAAAAGGGGGGGGGCCGAAAAGGCCAAAGCGAGGACAAAGTTTATCGCAGTCCTGGGAAAAAGGGACACCGCCCCCGAAATCAATTCCTTGTTGCCTCAATCATGGCGCAGGAAAGCTTGGCTCCCGGCCGTCAGAAAGGAAGATAGTCGATACCCCAGGCGATCTTGCCGCCCCAGTGCCCGGCGATTCCGACCAGCACTGCGGCACTGGCGATCAACGCAAGGTAGACGCCCTTCTTCGCACCGGAAAGATCCTTGCCAAACAGAATCCGCCACAGGAACGCAGCAGTTGCCAAGCCGGCGGTTACAAAAATCAGGGTTGCGTGGGTGGTGATCAGTTTCTGCACCTCGGAAGTCTGCGCGACAAAGTCTTCCCGCAGAAGGCCGGTAGCCACCCCAGGCACGAACGACAGCAAGGCTCCACCAAGCACCCACAGACCGGCAGACTCCAGTTCCTTCCTGCGCAGGACAAACGCCAGCACGTCCAGCAGCAGCACCATCAACAGCCACCCGATCGGCAAATGGACCACGGCGTTGTGGAAACGGCCCGCTATATCAGCCCAACCGCCGCGCACCGCATCACCGCCCGCCCGGGCCGGCGTCTGCACGACCTCGACGGCCTGCACATCCTCGATCTCCTCTACGTCTCCCGCCGTCGACGCCTTTCCCGCAACCGGTGTCGGCGCCGCCTGCGCCAGCAACGTCCCATAGGCCAGCAGCAATATCGGCAGAACGATTGAAGGCAGCAGTCGGCTCATTGCATCACCCAAAGTGCAGGATTCAAGATGCTGCTTTGGCAAACGCCAAACGTCAAGTCACCGCAGGCCCAGCAGGTGCCGCGCAATCAGCATCCGCTGCACCTCGTTGGTCCCTTCTCCCCCAATCACCGAATCCATTCGTGCGACCAGCTTATCGCGAGAAGCCACGCCGATATCCGGGACTATTCCTTGACGAGCCGTCATCAAAACAGCATCCTAGGCCCCGAACCGGCCCGAGGCGCCTAGGTTTCCACGCTTTCCGGGGGGGTGCATCGAGTCGGCACGGTTCACACTAGGAGCCAACCATGCATCCCTGGCACGACGTCTCAGTGGGTCCCGAAGCGCCCGAGGAATTCCAGTGCGTCATCGAGATCCCGAAGGGCAGCAAGGTCAAGTACGAGATGGACAAGGCAACTGGCCTTGTACGGGTAGACCGAGTCCTGTACTCGTCGGTCATGTACCCTGCAAACTACGGCTTCGTTCCGCAGACGCTGGGCGACGACCACGACCCGTTGGACGTTCTGGTCCTGATGCAGGAACAGGTTGTTCCATTGAGCATCCTGCGCGTTCGACCGATCGGGATGATGACGATGCTGGACCAGGGCGACAACGACGAAAAGATCATCTGCATCCACCTGGACGACCCTGAATACCAGCACTTCACGCAAATCACGGAACTGCCGCCCCACCGCCTCGAGGAACTGCGACGTTTCTTCGAGGACTACAAGAAGCTGGAAAACAAGGAGGTCCTGGTCCAGGACTTCCTGGGTCCTGAAGAGGCCAGAAAGACGGTTCGTCACTGCATGGACCTTTACCAGAAACTCTTCTCGGCGCTGACCAGCGGGCGGCAGTCGGGGGGGTACCGCTAGGAAGGACTGAAATAGCCCGGATCCACGTCAGCATCCATTCTCAACCCCATTTTTTGCTTCGGTAGTCTGCCTTTTGTAGCCAGGTAGCCATGTCGTGCACCCGCAGCAGGCGGATCTCCCTTGCGCCCCCTGGCCGCACCGTCCTATGCTCGCTCGCGTCCGGCAAGGGGGCCGGGATTCAGGGAGGAACCGCCATGGCCGAAACCGTACGCCTTGATTTTGAAGATCTGCCCAGCCTCGGCGCGGGCTACCGTCGCGCACTGTTCGCCGGGAAGAAGCGCCTGCGCCCGGGCGATACCATCGGACGCTTCGAGGCTTCGATTAAAGGTGTGGAGTTGGACGCCAGGCGCCTGGCATCGTACCGCCAGGTCTGCGGATTTGCATCGGGGGACGCAGTGCCCCTTACCTACCCGCACATCCTCGCGGCGCCACTGCACCTGGCAGTCCTGACACACCCGTCGTTCCCGGTAGCTGCGATGGGAATAATCCACGCCCGCAACACCATAGTTCAGCACGGCACGCTGCGCGCCGGGGACCGCCTGGACCTGGCCGTCGTTGTTGACGGGACGCGAGAGGTTCGCAACGGTTTCGAGTTCGACGTGCTGACAGCCGCCTCGGTGCGAGGAAACGTCGCATGGGAATCGGTGACCACGGTGTTCGTCCGACGGAAGACCGCCGAGGGTGCCCCAAGGCCGGCAGCGGGTCAAAAGCCAACTGATCCTGCGCCGATGGCCGAGACCACGCCATGGACGGTTCCCGCGAACCAGGGCCGACTGTACGCAAAGGTGTCCGGCGACTACAACCCGATCCACCTGTGGCCGATCACCGCGAAACTCCTGGGAGGGTTCCCGCGCCCGATCGCGCACGGAATGTGGACGATGGCGCGCTGCGTCGCGGCTTTGGAAGGACGCGCCCCATCGCCCGTCGCCCGCCTGGAGGTCGAGTTCAAGCGCCCGGTGCTGCTGCCTGCAGCTACCGTTTTCGGCGTCTCGACCACCGATGGCGGCTTTGCATTCGACCTTCGCGACAAGGACGGGAAGAAGGCCTACCTGTCGGGGACGTGGGTTGGTTAGCTTTCGTGCCTTGGGCCGGACAGGCCCTGATGACCGTGATTCCAGTTACGCAGGCTTCACTTCCAGGCTTCCCAGCAGCGGGCGTTTCTCGCATTCACGCTCGAACTCCTTCAAGCGCTGGCTGTTGATATAACCGGCCTTCTGGAAGGGGTACACGAACTTGGTGTGATCGTCATAGGTCCCGTTCATGATGGCGACCGTATCCTCGATGATTACTCGTTCCTCGTCGGTCGGAATGATGAACACCTTGACCTTTGAATCCTCGCTGCTGATCAGCAACTCGGCGTTTCGCGTGCGGGCCATTTCGTTGCGCTGCAGATCCAGCTTGATCCCCAGGAACTCCAGACCCTCGCAGGTCCGCTGGCGAACCATCGCGGACATCTCGCCTACGCCTGCAGTGAAGACCAGCGCGTCCGCCCCGCCGATAGCCGCCATGTAAGCGCCGACGTACTTCTTCAGACGGTGCACCTCGACGTCGATGGCCAGTTGCGCCAGCTTGTCGCCCTCCTTCGAGGCGATCTCGACATCGCGCCGGTCGGACCACTTGCCGGCCGTAATGCCATAGATGCCCGACTTCTTGTTCAGAATGTCGTTCATTTCCTTGGGAGTCTTGCCCAGTTTTTCCATCATCGCCAGGTCGATGGCTGCGTCGTGATCGCCGGCGCGAGTGCCCATCACCAGGCCTTCCAGCGGTGTCAAACCCATCGAGGTGTCGTACGAAAGGCCGTTCCTGACGGCATTCGCGGACGCGCCGTTACCGATGTGCAGGATCACCAGATTCGTCTGCAGCGGGTCTTTGCCCATAAGGACCGCGGCCCTCTTGGCACAATACAGCAGCGACGTACCGTGGAAGCCGTAGCGGCGGACGCCATGTTTTTCGTACCACTCGTGCGGCAACGCGTAGGTGTACGTGTGCGCAGGCATCGTCTGGTGCCACGCAGTGTCCAGGACCGCCACGTGCGGGACGGTCGGCATGACCTCGCGGGCCGCCTCGATCCCCAGAACGTTCGGCGGGTTGTGCAGCGGCGCCAACGAGTACAGGGACTTTACGATCCGAACAACCTCGTCGTCGATCAGCACAGACCGCGCAAAGAATTCGCCGCCGTGGACCACGCGATGACCGACCGCCGCGATCTCGTCCAGGCTCTTCAGCACCCCGGTTTCCGGGTCCGTGATGACCTGGAGGATCAGCTTCATCGCCGCACGGTGGTCATGGCACTCATGCCCGATGGTCTGGGCCGCCCCGCCGTGCCGGCAGAACTTTATGAACGAGTCGCCGACCGTGACGCGCTCGACGATACCGGTCGACAGGGTTTCCTCCTTCTCGTAATCGAAGACCTGGTACTTCAGGGAACTGGAACCCGAGTTCAGCGAAAGAATGATCATCTGCGTTGCCTCCGCATCAAAAGACATGGAACGAGGGCGACGTCCGACGAGGACCAGCCGCCCCGCCCAATTTCAGCCCTGTGCCTGTACTGCCGTTATGGTAACCACATTGACGATGTCCTCGACCGAACAGCCGCGGGACAGGTCGTTGACGGGCTTCTTCATGCCCTGGAGAAACGGGCCGATGGCCGACGCCTTGGCCAACCGCTCGACCAGTTTGTAGCCAATATTGCCAGACTGAAGATCAGGGAAGACAAGGACGTTGGCACGGCCGGCAACCGGCGACCCCGGACACTTCTTCTGGCCAACCTTGGCCACCAGTGCCGCGTCCGCCTGAAGCTCGCCGTCGATCTCAAGCGTAGGCGCCTTCGCCCTGGCGATCTCGGTGGCCTTCGTGACCTTGTCTACCAGTTCGTGCTCGGCACTGCCCCTGGTGCTGAAGGACAGCATTGCGACGCGCGGCGTCATGCCGCACAAAACTTTCGCCGTCTCGGCGGACGACAGGGCGATGGCCGCCAGTTCCTCGGCGTTCGGGTTCGGGGTAACCGCGCAGTCGGCGAATACGAACATGCCTTCCTCGCCGAACTCGCAGTCCGGAACGAGCATGATGAACGCCGACGAAACGATGCTGATGCCTGGAGCCGTCTTGATGATCTGAAGAGCCGGCCGAATCGTATGGGCGGTCGAATGTTCGGCGCCCGACACCAGACCGTCCGCGTCACCCAGATGAACCATCATCGTACCGAACACGATCGGGTCCAGAACCGCCTGGCGCGCCTGGTCCATGGACACACCCTTGTGCCGGCGCATTTCATAATAGGAAGCGACGTATTTTTCCAGCAGGTCGGATTTGGCCGGGTCCAGCACCCCGACGCCCTTCAGGTCGACCTTCTGTTCGGCAGCCACCTTTCGGATTTCGTCCTCGCAGCCCAGCAACGTGACCCTGGCAACACCCAGTTCTGCCACCTGCGCAGCCGCCTGGACCGTGCGCGACTCGTTGCCCTCGGGCAGCACAACGTGCTTTACCTGCTTGCGGGCCTTCACCCTGAACGAGTTGATCAATTCGAACTGGCGCATGGCATCCTCCGACGCGGCAAGCCAACAAATGCGCCCGGTCTCCCCGGCGCCACCTGGGCGGGAGAATACCAGAAACATACAACGCGGAAACCCGGGAAAAGAGGTTTTTTCCCTAGAATCAGACACAACCCACCCGTACCAACCAGAATTCCTTGACAGGCCGTTGGCACCCGTGTCAAATCCCCCGTAACGCTCTGCCGGGAGGGGTGGCATGGCTCGAGTTCCCTTGGTCGCTCTGGCCGCGATGCTGACCTTGCCGGTGGGTGCCGGCTGCTATTCGGCTCGGATCTCAGGCACCGACCTTTGGTTCATGGACGTTGCGCCCGAGGTGGCTGACGACCTTGGACCGGTCGATGTTCTGCCGGCCGAGACGATTGACGTGGTAACCGACACGACGTCCGACGTTGCGGCCGAGACGACGACCGACACGCAGGTTGACGTCCCGCTGCCGGAAAAGGATCGCCCAACCGGCTCGGCCTGCGAGACCGACGATCAGTGCTGGACGATGTCCTGCCTGACCACCGAATTCCTGAAACTGTTGAACCCGAACCTCGAGGCCCCTGGCGGCATGTGTTCCTATATCGGCTGCTCGACGGACGATGAATGCGGCCCGGATGCCAGCGCGAAATGCGCCGATGCCAACGCGGTTTCAGAAGGTTTCCCGAAACTTTGCGTCAAGGTCTGTGCGACCGACGCGGACTGCGGCAGGGCCGACTATGGCTGCCCGGACCTGGGCGTCGTGGACAACGCTGGTGGCAAGTTGATGGGATGCCTGCCGCTGAAGCTGGTCCAGTTGCTGCTGTGCGACAACAAGACGTGCGACAAGGTCCCCAAGGACCCCTACTGCCCCCAGACGTGCCCGCAGTAAGGAGCGAGGAAACACCATGAAGACGCGAACCATAGTTTCGGTCCTCGGGATGGCCGCCCTGCTGCTGGCCGCTGCACCTGGTTTCTCCCAGTCCCGCGCGACTGGCAAGGGCATCAACAAGGCCGTGGGTGGGTCATCCGAGGACCAGCCTGCGACGTCGGCTGACGGCATCAAGAAGCCAGCCAAGCCGTTGAACGCCTGGCAGAAGTGGACAAAATTCATAGACAAGGAACTGGACGAGGTCGGGAAAGCCGATCTGTACGGAGTGTCGGCCCAGTTGCCCAAGGGCTACGCGTCGGTAAAATGGGACTATACGCAGTTGAAGGCGGGGCGACGCTACAACGACAAGCACCAGATCGGCCCGGTCATGGCGCCACTGGCACTGCCCGGAGGCAAGCTGGACGTCGGACTGGCTGGCCACGGCGGCGGCCACGTCTTCCAGGCATCGTACGGCATCCTTGGAAACTTCGATTGGTACTTCGAACTGCCTTACCAGTACATGCACCTGGGCTTCAACCCGAAGGTGCTGGGTCCGGACGGAAAGCCGCTGACCGGCAACAACCCAGACGGCACGCCCGACCCGGATTTTGCGCGGAAGGAAGGCCTGCGAAAGCTGTACCAGTTTCTTCCAGCCGTGGGTCGCCCCGTCCCCCAGTTGAAGTACGACGCCGACTGGGTTCTGGGCGATATCAACACTGGCTTCTCCTGGAATCCATGGCGCACCCCACGCATGTCGGCTGCCTTCACGGCCCGCGTGTTCTTCCCCACCGGCAGAATCGCCAACTCGAATTCGTCGCTGACGCTGGGCACCGGCCCCGAAATTGACACCGGCATCGGTGGCTGGGCGGTCGGTTTCACCCAGGGTTACGACCTCAGAATCTACAAGTATTCCTACTGGGTCGACATTGTCGCTTCCAGCGAGTTCAGCATGTCTTACGGATTTGCGCAGCACAGGCGCTATCCGACGAATTTCACGACTCAGCCCGACCGAAAGATCCTTCAGGCCTTCAACGACCCGTCCGTCTTCAACCAGTTCCCCGATCTGCGCCATCTGCAGAAGGGCGGGACCTTCAAGTACACGCCGGGCTTTGGGATCGGTTGGACCGCCCAGCTTGGCATCCAGGTTGCGCTTCTGGGCCTGCAGGTCGGCTACGGCGTCAGCCATTCCCAGGAACCAGAACTGGACGGCGACTACTATTTCATCCAGATGGCGAAGGGGCTTCAGCTGCTGGGCCAGCAGACGACACACGCGATCCAGCTTGGCGCGTCAATTTCGCTGCTGCCTGTTTATATTCCTGTCGATGTGGCGTTCAGCTGGCGCAAGGTCGTTGACGGGTACAACGCTATCGTTTTTGACGATTACTGGAACGTCGTCGTCAAGACGTACATTCCGATCTTCCGCTGAAACAATCAGCCGGTTTTTCCGCTCAAGATTTTCAGAATCTCGTTCCCCAGTGCGTCCACCCGCCATGATCGCAGGCCCTCGATCCGCTCCAGCCCATCCCTGTCGCGCGGGTCATCAACGGCCAGAGCCACGATCAGGCGTTGCGGCAGCAGCACCCCTTGATCAAGACGCAAGCGCGCTGCGACCTCGGGACGCCAGGCTCGCAGCCGTCCGATACGCTCCGCAACTCGAGGGTCTGTTCGCGGACGTGACGGCGGCGGGTCCAACTGCACAGGGGCATCAGAAAGCCCGCGTCTGATGGCATCCAGCCAGGGCCCCGGACGCCGCAGGATATTCCTGGGAACCCCGCGCAGTCTTTCAAGTTCCCCCGCATCATGAGGCAGTCCCAAGGCAAGAACAGCCAGATCCCTGTCCCCGGCCACCTTGTACCGAGGCCGGTCGGTAGCTCGGCATATGGCCTCGCGAGCCTCGTACAGCGACTTCAGTACGGCCAGCCCGCGCGGATTCAAATCAGGGCAAGCACTCGACTTGCGAAAATCGGCTGGCTCTGGTTCCGGCACGGCAGCCGGCAACGCCGCCACGGCCGCGCATTCCTCGCGCACCCAGGCCTCGCGCCCAGCCTCACGCAGACGATCAACCAGGCGATCCCTCAAGGCTACAAGATGTTCGACGTCGGCCAGGGCGTAGGCCTCGCGCAGGGGGTCCAGCGGCCTCAGCGACCAGTCGGCCAACCGCTCGTCCTTGCTGACATGCACCCCCAGTTCACGCAGAAGGCAGGCAGACAGCCCGAAATCGACTTCGCCCAGAAGGCGCGACGCAATCATGGTGTCGAACAGGTTTCCGAAACTGAAGGCAAAATCCCTCTTCAGGCACGCGACGTCGTAGTCGGCGCCGTGGAAAACCAGTTCCGGCGACATTTCCTTGGCCAGGGCCGCAAGAGGAGACAGATCCATCAGCGCCAGCGGATCCACCAGGACCGGTTCCGCATTCCGGCGCCCCACCTGCACCAGACATACCTTCTCGCGATAGTGGTGCAGGCTGTCGGATTCGGTATCGATGGCAACTACGGACTCGCTTCTGATGCAGCGCACCAGCGCTTCGAGCTCGGCGTGACTTGTGATCCAGGTCGTCATTGAGGGGCATACTAGCACTTTGAAACGCAGACGCACGCGATCGTATCAACAGGCGATCAGAAACAGCATCACCGGAGGCCGAAGCGTTCCATCCATCGGTAGACCTGGCGCCGATCGCGCCCCAGACGCCTGGCAATCTCGGACACGTTGCCGTCGCAATCCCGAAAGATCCCCTCGAACTGTTCGCGGGTCGGAATCGGTTCGGCCCCAGGCACATCCGGGGCCACGACAGTGGAGTCCATCCCATCCGAAGAACCAGGAATGGGGCTTGCGGCAGGACTGACCGGTGCGGTGCGCTGCACGATGCGATGCCGCACTGCCTCGGGAAACGCAGTCACTGGCAGCATGACATTGTCGGGGGCATCCTGGATCGCGACGTCAATGGCCGCCAACAACTCCCGAACGTTGAAAGGCCATTCGTGAACCGCCAGCGCCTCGGCGGCATCCGCCGACAAACCTCTGTGACCTGGTGGCAGACGATCGATGGCAATCGCCAGCGCGTCCTCGGGTCTATGACGCAAGGGAGGAAGCACAATAATCCGCCGGGACAGCCTCGCGAAAAGGTCCCCTCGAAAGCGCCCCGAGGCAAGCCGGGCTTCAAGATCCTGGTTGGTCGCGGCGATGAATCGCACATCGATTGAAGTCTCGTCGGTAGTGCCGATGGTGGCGATCTCACCCGTCTCCAGGAATCGCAATAACTTTGCTTGCGACTCGTCGGGCATCTCGGCAACCTCGTCCAGGAACAGGGTCCCGCCCGCCGCGGCCCTCGAATAACCGCCAAAGTCCCTCGCGGCACCGGTGAACGCCCCTTTCCGGTGGCCGAAGAAAGCGCTTTCGAACAGCCCGCCCGAAACAGCGGCGCAATTGACGGCAACGAACCGCCCAAGACGCCCCGAACAGGCATGCAGATACCTGGCAAAAACCTCCTTGCCCGTCCCGGTTTCGCCCCGCAGCAGCACGGTCCCGTCTGATCCGGCAATGCGACGACAGGTCTCCTCCACCAGGCGCAAGGCGGGTGAATTTCCCCGAAACGGAAGTCCCGGCGGAAGCGGCGGCGGCACCTCCAGCCCCATTTCGCGCAGGACCAGCAACGTCTTTCCAAGGCGCAGAACGGACCCATCCCGCATGGCAGCATGGGCCGCACGAACCCCGTCCACAAAGATTCCGTTCTTGCTGTCGAGGTCGGTGACGACCCAGGAACCTCCCTCGAATCGCAGTTCTGCATGAACGCGCGATACCAGCGGATCTGCCAGGACAAGGTTCGCCCCGTCTTCGTTCGAACGACCAATCACCGTCCTGGGCAAAAGAACCGTGGCAGGCGAGACCCCTGGAGAAACTGGTGGATGAATCTGGAGCAACTGGTGAATCTTGGCCTTTGCAGGCTTGGAGACATCCATCGTCTGTGTCGATCGCCGCTTCATGACCCTCCAATAGGCTTGTACCCCGGGGGCCGCGATCATCGGCCCGGACGAACCCGACATCGCGCCGACGGCCCGACGATTGAGAATAGCACGCTGGGCCTGCAACCAGGAGGCCGAGACTACGGCCGCACAAAGATGGCGAAAATACGCGACACACACAATGCCGACGTCTGGATGTCCCGGGACACCCCATGTGACATCCGGGTGCGCCCACGCCTGTCAGACAACCGACCAAATGGACATTACTCACAAACCCCTCTAGTATTAAACCCTTATGAAGGTTGAATCCATTTGGCATGCTCCCTGCACTAAGCAGGGGAGAGCGGTCCCGGTGGGCCGCCCTTGGGAGGAGGTTTGATGATGAAAACGCGATTGGTGATGGCAGCAATGTTGACCCTGGCGGTTGCGAGCAGTTGCGGCCCAAGCGGTCCCGGCACCGATGTGGGCCTTGCCGACGGTATCGGTCAAGACGTACCTGATGTTGGTACCGACCAGACTGCGGAATTTGGAACAGACGTAACGCAAGGTCCTTGCGAGCGTCCCTTAAACCCCGAATGCAAACCAGAGGCATGCGATGACGGCGACCAGACAACCACGGGCGACAAGTGCGCGCTGACCTCGAACGGCCTGTGCGAATGCGCCGGCACCCCAGTCCCCACGGATCCGTGCAGCAAGGAACTCAACCCCGAGTGCAAACCCGAGGCATGCGATGACGGCGACCAGACCACCTCCGACGACAAGTGCGCGAAGATGGATGACGGGTCCTGCGGTTGTCAGGGAACGCAGGTCATGGACCCCTGTGACAAGCAGTTCAACCCCGAGTGCAAGCCGGAGGCCTGCAACGACGGCAATCCCGACACCACCGGCGACAAGTGCGCCAAGATGGATGACGGTTCCTGCGGTTGTCAGGGAACGCAGGTCATTGACCCCTGCGACAAGCAACTGAACCCCGAGTGCAAGCCGGAACCCTGCGACGACGGCAATCCCGACACCACAGGCGACAAGTGCCAGCAGGACGCCGCCGGCGGCTGCGAGTGTTTTGGAACCCAAGTAACCGACCCGTGCAGCAAGGATCTGAATCCCCAGTGCGAACCCAAACTGTGCGACGACGGTAATCCGTTCACCTTCGACGACAAGTGCCAGCAGGACGCCGCCGGAGGCTGCGGATGCTTCGGCACCCAGCTTACCGACCCGTGTATGAAGGACCTGAACCCGCAGTGCGAACCAAAGCTGTGCGACGACGGCAATCCGTTCACCTTCAACGACAAGTGCCAGCAGGACGCCGCCGGAGGCTGCGGATGCTTCGGCACGCAGGTGACCGACCCGTGCAGCAAGGACCTGAATCCCCAATGCGAACCCAAGCTGTGCGACGACGGCAACCCTTTCACCTTCAACGACAAGTGCCAGCAGGACGCCGCCGGCGGCTGCGGATGCTTCGGCACCCAGGCAACCGACCCGTGCATGAAGGACCTGAATCCCCTATGTGAACCCAAACTGTGCGACGATGGAAACCCCTTCACCAACGACGATAAGTGCCAGAAGAACGCCGCCGGCGCCTGCGGATGCTTCGGCACCCAGGTAATCGACCCGTGCAGCAAGGACCTGAATCCCAAGTGCGAACCCAAGCTGTGCGACGACGGCAATCCGTTCACCTTCAACGACAAGTGCCAGATGAACACCACGGGCGCCTGTGGATGTTTCGGCTCCCAGGTGACCGACCCGTGCATGAAGGACTTGAACCCGCAGTGCGAACCCAAGCTGTGCGACGATGGAAACCCGTTCACAAACGACGACAAGTGCCAGAAAAACGCCGCCGGCGCCTGCGGATGCTTTGGCGCCCAGGTAACCGACCCGTGCAGCAAGGACCTGAATCCCAAGTGCGAACCCAAGCTGTGCGACGACGGCAACCCGCTGACCACCAACGACCGCTGCGTCCTGGACCTGAAGCTGGGATGCGGTTGTGTCGGGGACGTCCTCGCCGATCCTTGCGCCAAGGATTTCAACCCCGAATGCAAGCCTGTCCTGTGCGACGACGGCGACCCGACCACCGACAACGACCAGTGCGGCAAGCTGGACACCGGCGCCTGCGGTTGCGTGGGCACGCCGATTACGGACCCATGCATCAAGGATCTTAATTCCCAATGCAAGCCGTCCCTGTGTGACGACGGCAACCCGCGCACCTTCAACGACCGGTGCGTTCTTGACCTGAAACTGGGCTGCGGATGCGCTGGAGACGAGATCATCGACCCCTGCGCCAAGGAGACAAACCCGGTCTGCAAGCCCGTGCTGTGCGATGACGGCAACCCGTTGACAATCAACGATCGCTGCCAGCTCGATTCCACCTCGGGCTGCGGCTGCGCAGGCGAAAAGGTCCTGGATCCCTGCATCAAGGATTTCAACCCCGAGTGCAAGCCGGACGGGTGCCTGCTGACGACAGGCCGCAAGGGCCAGTGCATGCTGGATCTGAAGACGGGCTGCGGATGCCAACCAATAGTTGTCGAGTGCTCGTCCGACTTTGAATGTCTGGGCCTCCCCTGGACTGTCAAGTGCTACGGAAGCTGGGATTGCGTTCTAGGGATGTGCAAGGCGACCTGCGGAATGCCCTGCGGCGACAAGTCATGCGACCCCAAGGCTGGCGAGGACAGTGCAAACTGCCCCGCGGACTGCCCGATCCTCGGATAGCTCCCCAGCTTGAATCGAACTGTCTGCGCTTCCGATCTTGCCTAATAGCACCGCCAGATTCATGCTCCACCCGACCTCGCGGCCTCGCCTCAACAAACAGCAACGGAAAAGCGCCAACGACTCGCGTAAGGTATACTCGCCCGCAGTCGTATCTTCTTTCGGGGGCCCGATTTGCATCGCTGTCTTGTCGTCAGCGACCTCCACCTTTGCGACGTAGAGGAACACCATGACGGATGGAAGGCGTACAAGTCCAGCCGTCACGTATTCGATTACGACCTCGAACGGCTGGTCAATCAGTCTATCGACAGCCGGCCGGAAGCGGCGTGCTTCACGCTGGTCCTGAACGGGGACATCCTGGATTTCGACCTCGTCTGCGCGGTCCCTTCCCCGCCAGCCTGGCCTGTCAGCCGTTCGGAACGCCTGCGCGGCCTGGATCCAACTGGGCCCAAATCAGCATGGAAATGCGATCGCATCCTGGACCACCACCCTGTTTTCATCAGGACCCTGGCGCGAGTGCTGTGCAGTGGTCACGAGGTCGTGATCGTGATGGGTAATCACGACCGGGAACTGCATTTCCTTGAAGTGCGCCAGGTCATTGTCGACCGCCTTTTGGCCCGAGTGAAGGAGGGCGGCGGCACATGTGACCCTAGTTCGATCCGGTTCGAACCCTGGTTCTACTACGTTCCGGGCGAGATATATGCCGAACACGGCAACCAGTACGACTACTACTCGTCGTTCAAGTTTCTGCTGCACCCCACCGTGAACATCGGCAACGAGGAATTGCTGGCGCTGCCCATGGGCAACCTTTCGAACCGCTATCTGATGACGCGAATGGGGTTTTTCAACCCGCATTCGACGGACTTCATCCAGAACGTATTCAGCTATGCGATTCACTGGCTGCGCTTCTACGCCTTCAAGCGGCGCAGCCTGGTCTGGATCTGGTTCTGGGGCAGCATGGTCGTGATGGCGCGCCTGTTGCGACTGAAGAAGCACCTGCGCAAACGCCCCGACGGCTATCAGGGACTGCGCGAAGGCGTGGTGCACGACAACGGCCTGGCCGACGTCACCGTCGATGGCCTCGAACGACTGCAACGGCCGCCGATAACCAGCCGCTTTTTTCGTATCATCCGCGAATTCTGGATAGACCGGCTGGTGATGTCGCTGGTAATGATAGGCGGCACGGTGGCACTGGCGCTGGTCCCCATCCCGCTGTGGATCAAGCTGATGGTTCCGCTGTCATGTTTTCCCCTGGTGTTTTTCGTCTACGAACGCGCGGTCCATGGCGAGGACGTGTTCACGGTGGACTCGAAGCTGCCATCTATCGCCAGATCCATCGCTGACCTTGTGCCGGTCAAGCTGGTCACAATGGGACATACTCACCGCCCTGCGTTGATTCCCCTGACGCAAGGGGTGTCGTTCGCAAATACCGGGACCTGGGCCTCGGTATCGCGGTGGACCGACCGCGGTGAGCCTCCCGGCTTTCGCAACTATCTGCAGGCCGACTTCGATCGTGGCGACCCGGCAATCACGCTGGGTTCCTGTTCCGGCCCCGCGCATGACTACCCCGACCCGAATTCCCTCTCGCCTGGAACTCAGTGACCCCCTATAATCCCGCCAGCCATGGAATTCCAGGAGGATCCGATGCGCACCGACGTTCTTAATCCAATGAAGCTGATCGCGGCGATATTGCTGTGCATGGCACTTGCCGCGTGCGGCTCGTCGAACTCGGGAACCGACGACGGCGCTGGGGATGTGCCGCTGGTCGATCTCCTGGCCGATACGACCGTGGATGCCCCGCAGGACGTGCAGGCAGACGTGGCCGCCGACGTGCAAATCGACAACCCCACTGACACGCAAACCGAAACTGCCGCGGACGTTCAGTCCGACAACCCAACTGACGCACCCGATGTCCTGCTGCCGCCGGCCGAGCCAAGTTGCTATCAGGGCTTGTGCGCGGCCGATCCGACTCATGCCCCGGACCCGGCCGCATTCGGGCCGTTCCCGGTCGGAGTCATGCGTGCCACATTCACAGACCCTAACAACAAGAACGCCGACGGTTCGGACCGGGTACTGAAAACGGAGATCTGGTACCCCGCAGTCGAGGCCAGCCGGGGGCAGACTGGATATGCCTACGACATCAAGGCTGACGGCACGGACGGGCTGCGTCAGAAATACAAGGACATCGACCTCGGGCTGTTCCAGACCATTGCGACGTGGGAGGCGCCGGTCCGCGTCGGCGAAACCAAATGGCCTCTGGTGCTGTTCAGTCATGGAGCCTACGGCATCCGCTACCAGAGCGTGTACTTCACCGTCATGCTGGCGTCGCACGGCTACGTAGTAATGTCGCCCGACCACCAGGACAACACCCTCTACGAGATCATGGTCGAGGGCTACCAGATGGAAACCCTGTTCCAGTCTGCCGTCAGGCGCCCGCTGGACCTGCTGTTCCTGATGGATACGATGGCGACGAAAGTGGCAGACCCGGCGGACCCGTTCTTCGACCGCGTCGATACGCAGAACGCCGCCAGCACCGGACATTCATTCGGCGGCCTGACATCGTATGCAATCACGTCGGACCCTCGGATCAAGGCGATTGTCCCGATGGCCCCCGAGGCATCGATGGTCGATCTGATCGCCCCCGAGTTCGGATCTGCCCTGATCGGCGAGCTTTCCCTGCCGACCCTTATGATGGGCGGCCTGCTGGACAGGACGCTGGACTACAAGACGTCGCAGTGGGACCCCTGGAGCCAGCAACCGCCGCCCAAGTGGTTCCTGACGCTGAAGCGCGCCGGGCACTACTCGTTCAGCGATATCTGCAGGATGAACCTGGCCCAGGTTGCGCCTCTGTGGGGTGATGCCGAGGACGCCATGGACGACGGCTGCAACCCCGTGACCAACTGGGACTTCAACCAGGCACAAAAAGCCATTAACCATTACGCGATCGCGTTTCTGAACCATTTCCTACGAGGATCAACCCAGTCCGCGGATTTCCTTACCAGCGAATCCGGCGCCGAATGGGCCGATGAGATCGAGTTCCACGCGGTGCCGCAGTAGCCTGCCTGATCAACGGCACTTCTGAACGCGCGTTGGGTTCACCGGCGGGTCGCACTCCAAGGGATTCGAGGCGTATCCGCACCCCCCTTCGACATGGGCGCGCGCCTCGCCGCATCCTGGAGGCGCCGAGCCCTCCCAGCCTAAGGATCTGTTGCACCCGTTACCGAAAAGACTCCAGCCCGAGCAACCGCCGCCGGTCGTCGGATCCTCGATCTCCCCACCGTTGTAACAGTTGTAGTCGTAGTCGCCGCAGCTGTTGGCCGTCTCGAAGTACGTCAGTTGCTGAGGGTGCACGTTGCCATCGGAATCGCAGCAGTCTCCGGATTTCGTCGCGATATAATCGCCCACCGCCGCGCAAAGGCAACTGGTCCCGATCGTCAGCGAACCCCATCCGTCCTTGTCCTTGTCCTCCCAATAGTCGCTGCAATCGGATGCGTTCTCCTCGTCGGTATCACCGTTGCAGTTGTCGTCAACGCCCACCGTCGAACACTTCTCGGTCCTGCCGGGGTTGACATAGAAATCGGCGTCGTTGCAATCCAGGCCACGAGTCGCCGTGTAGTATTGCACCACGTTGGAGGGGCACAGGCAGCGCGAACTGCCGATGGCGCCCCAGGAATCGACGTCCACGTCCATGAAAAGCGTCTGGCAATTCAGCGCCCCGTCCTCGTCAACGGCACCGTCGCAGTTGTCATCTGCGTTGTTGCAAACCTCGGTCGCATTCGGATTGATGCCGCCAATCGAATCATTGCAGTCGCCGAACCTGGAGGCCGAATACTTGCCGTCAGCGCCACACAGGCACTTGAACGTGTTCTCGACACCCCAGGTGTCTCCGTCGTTGTCATAGTAGAAGATAGTGCAGTCCGGCGTGTTCGGCTCGTCGATTCCGGCCACGCAGTTGTCATCGATTCCGTTGCAGATCTCGGTCACGCCCGGGTTGACCTCGTTGTTCGCGTCGTTGCAGTCGCCAACCTTGGTCGCATCGTATGGTGGCGCGCCAGCGCAGGTGCAACGGGAATCCTGGGCCACACCATACTCATCCCTGTCGTCGTCACGGTAGTACGTAACGCAGTCGTCTGCGCCAGCCTCGTCAATCCCGTTAATACAGTTGTCATCAATCCCGTTGCACACCTCGGTGGCGCCAAGGTTCACATCGAAGTTGTCGTCATTGCAATCGCCATCCCGAATGGCCGTGAACGGCGCCGCAGTTGCGCAGAGACACTGCTCGTTCAACGCACCCGAGATACCCCATGTATCTCCATCCACGTCCTTGTAGAACTTCGAGCAGTTCGGCGAACCCGGCGGGTCGGTGATGTCGTCGCAGTTGTCATCGTAGCCGTTGCAAACTTCAGTCGCGGCGGGATTGATTCCTATTTTCGTATCGTCACAATCGTTCTTGGAGGTTGCTGAATAAGGGGCCTTCGGGGCACACAAACACTTGAAATCGTCGGTGACACCGTAGCGATCCTCGTCATCGTCCCTGTAGTACGGGACGCAGTCCTTGGCATTCTCCTCGTCTGTAAACCCGTTGCAGTCGTCGTCACGGCCGTTGCCGCACACCTCTTCCGAGGGGGTGTCCCCGACGCAAGTGGACTGGCCATCGACGCACGATGTCGTCCCCTCGCAAGTCCCGATCCCCTCGACAGTGTTCTCGCACGCGAGTCCCGACAGCCCTTCGTCGGTGGATCCGTTGCAGTCATCGTCCTCGCCGTTGCAGGTCTCAACTGCGGCCTACTGCGCCGTGCATTCCTGGTCGCAAGTACGATCAGCCATGCAAGTGCCAACGCCGTTTGTAACGCTGCAAGTCGTAAGGAAACCCTCGGTCACGAAGTATGGCAGGCACGGGCACGCAGCCCCTTCCGACGGGATGCAGAACTTCGCGGTGCCGCCAGATATCGCAGTGTCTTCGCATACATAAGTTCGCGGGCAGTCCTTTTCCGTCTGGCAACTCTTGCCGCAGAACGAACCAACTTCGCCACGCGCCAGACAGGCAAAACTGTCGGCGCCGCCGCCCTCGCCGGGTCGGCACTCGAGGTCAGCCTTGCACGGGCGGCAAAGGGTCGTGAACGGATTCACGCATACCCATGCCGTGTCGCCACCTGAACCGGCCACCTGCGAACAACGCCAGTCCGCAGGGCACGAATCTGAAGTGGCACAGTTGCGCGAACAAACCATTCCGCCGACATCCTGAACACATTTGTCGCTGAGGCAGTCGTCGCCGCTCTCGCACGGACACAGAAAACCGCCCGGACAGTTGGACGGCACGTCGACAAGCACCACGTCACCGGCGTCACCAACGGTCGAGTCACAGTCGATGCAACCCTGGTCAATCGACTGGGCATCAGGCTGATCCACGGGGACGTCCCTCGAAACCTCGAGGTCATTCCCGGAATCCGTACCGGTCGAGGCATCATCAGGTTGCACGACGTCCGATATCGAATTGCTGTCCCGACCAGGCAAGCTGGTGCCAGAATCACACCCGACCACGATCACCAGGGCAAAAACAGCAAGAAGAACGCTGCAGCACTTCATCGCAGAACCTCCGCCAGCTCGATACAACCCGGAAAGTTTACGGGATCGCCGAACCTCGTCAAGGCTGGGCCTTGTCAGGAACCGATTCCGGACCGGCATCGTGAGGCATAGTGCCGCGAAATGATCGCAAATAACCATACGGGGTATGGTGAAGGAAGTTGGAAACACGCGAAGTATAGACGTCTGCATAGCGTTCCAACTGTCGGGCCATCAGGCTCTTGTCGTTACCAGCGCGCATCAGGGGCCCCCATCGACTATGGCCCATCTCGCCAGCTCCGACCGCCAGGGGTGTGATCTGCTGGTCCAGCGAATCGATGGCTGCCCGCAGTTCAGTCATCGCCTGATGCAGTCGCGACGGCGACAACGCCACCTTGGGCCCGTCGCCCTTAAGGCGCTGCAGGCCAAGCCTGGCATGGGAGTGCAGATGTTCCAGATGCTCCTTTTGCGCCATCAGGGATTCCAGGCGAACTTCGCTGTCCCTGAAACCGGACAGTGCAGCCAGTTCATCCTCGAGCTCACGGACCACCAAGGCAGTGCGCCAGCGCAGCACAGCCTTGCTGACGTGCACGTCGGTCGACAGGTGATCGCCAACGTACAGAATCTCCTCGCCTGACAGACCTAAGTGTTCCTCCACCAGGCGCGCATCGCCACCCAGGAAAAGCCCCCCGTCGTGCAGGCGCAGAGCCGGCCGCAGAAGTCCTTCCTCGCTGGCAATCTCGAATACAGGCATGCGCAACGTGAAGAACGCAGGCTTACGGGCAGAGACGAAGACCATGTCGAACAGATCGCGCCACGTCTTTCCGCCCGGCAGGAAGCGATCGAACGAATACGTCATCATCGATGATGTGTAGGACCACTCGCTGTTGGTGATCAGCAGCACCTTCTTGCCGGCGGCACGCTGGTCGGCCAGAGCCTGGGGAAGGTCCGGGTCCAGGTCCACGAATCGATCAGGGTCGGCAATGATTTCGGCCTTCAAATGGCCTTCCATGTGGGCAAAATCAAGGGTGCGTTTCACCAGGGCGTACAAGTCGGAATAGCCCATCACGCCAGGCAGACGGCCTTCATCCAGCCGATCCACGAGCTGGGCGAACATGCACCCTTCCGACCGGCTGAAGAATGTGTTGAGGAACTCCCAGCGCGGCTCGGCCAGGTCCACGAACACCCGCCCATATTCCTTGCGCAGGTCATCGAACCCCATCGGACTCATGCCGTGGGACGCCTGTTTCACATAGCCGAATCGGTTCGCCTTGACCAGGTTCCCCTTTTCTCGGTCGATCGCCAGGCCACGGATGGCAGCATCAGGATCGAACTCCAGGCCTGCCACCGGATATCCCATCTCGCCAAGACGCTGACGCAGGTGCTCGTAGGCCCGCCGCTCCCACTCATCGACGCGGTAGTGGATCAGCGTGTAGTCCATGTCGTATCCAATGGCGCGCAGGGACCTTAGGTTCAGTGTCCGATTGCACCAAAGGCGCCTTTCGGGTGGCAGAATCGGAGCCAGGTCCGACCAGTCCTTCATCGTGTCCTCCCAGGGCAGGCCCTTGCGGGCAATAAAGATTATCACGGGTCAAATGGAAACCACGCAACGGATGCAAGACCTGAAACGTATGGTCGTCAAATAAACGAACTGGCCTTGGCGGTGACTTTTCCCTCAGACGTCGTTCAAGGCCGAGAGTGGCCCGTAGACGCGATCTGAACCTGGGTGTAAAAGATCAATCGCCGGGACTGGAGTACGCGATGACTGACACACTGGCTCTGATTCTGGGCGGCGGCCAGGGTAAAAGGCTGTACCCACTGACCATAGAGCGTGCAAAACCCGCAGTCGGTGTCGCCGGCAAGTACCGGCTTATCGACATGACGTTGTCGAACTGCATCAACAGCGACATCCGTCGGGTTTTCGTGATTACCCAGTTCCTGTCGGCCAGCCTGCACCGGCACATCCACAGAACCTACCACTTCGATGCGTTCTCGGACGGGTTCGTCGAGATCCTGGCGGCCGAGCAGACCCCCCAGCGCGACTCCTGGTACCAGGGCACTGCCGACGCGGTCCGCGAGTCGCTGCGCCACGTTCTACGATACCGCTCGGATGCGATCGTCATTCTGTCCGGCGACCACCTGTACCGCATGGACTACCGCGAGATGGTCCGGCGCCATCTGCACAGGAATGCCGACATCACCCTTGCCGTCCAGCCAGTGTCGCGCCAGGACGCCCCGCGAATGGGACTGCTGAGAGCCGATGCCCGCGGTTCGGTGCTGGAATTCATCGAGAAACCCAGCAACCCGGACGTCGTTGAAAATTTCCGCGCCCCGCCTGATCTGTTGCGTGCCTGCGACATGGACGACAAGGAACCTCGCTACCTCGCGTCCATGGGGATCTATGTCTTCCGGCCCCAGGTGCTGGCCGACACTCTGGCAGACCCGACACGCCTGGACTTCGGCCGCGAGGTGATCCCCGCGGCACTGGGCACATACCGCGTTCAGGCGTTCCCTTTCACCGGTCATTGGGAAGACATCGGGACGATCGGCAGCTTCTTTGACGCTCACATGAAACTGGTGCTTCCCAACCCGCCGTTCCCGCTGTACGAACCTGGTTGGCCAATCTACACGCGCGGCCGAAACCTACCCCCGGCGCGCGTGATGGAGTCGGATATCCGGAACAGCCTGCTGGCCGAAGGTGCCGACGTCCGGGGGGCTCACATCGAGGATTCGGTAGTAGGCGTGCGTTCGGTCGTGCGCAAGGGTTCGCGACTGTCCCAGGTCGTCATGCAGGGCGCCGACTACTACGAAGGCGAGGAACCGATGCGGCACCTGGAAAATCCGCCACCAGACGCCCCGCGCATGGGCATCGGCGAAGGCTGTTCGTTGAACCGCGTAATCGTCGACAAGAACTGCCGCATTGGTGATGGGGTCGTCATTACAGTCAAGCCCGAAGACGCCTCTTTCGAGGGGCCATACGGGTGGGTCCGCGAGGGAATCACCGTGATCCCCAAAGGCATGATCATCCCTGCGGGAACACATCTCTAGAAACCACCGATGGAGTAAACCATGGCAGGAATCAACCCGTACCAATTGGGTGATCAACTGATGGAGCGTCTTGCAGGCTTCAAGAACCCGCTGTTCTTGCTGGCTCATCACGACGACGAGATTCCGACCGGCGGATTGCTGCAGCGAATGGGACCGGGCAAGCAGGTCGCTTGGGTAACGAACAGCGACGGCCTGTACTTCGAATCGGACAAGACACCAGCCGAGTATGGTGTACTGCGAACCGCCGAGGGCCTGGCGTCAGTTGCGAACGCGGGTGTTGGTCCCGAAGCCGTCACGAACCTTGGCTTTTCCGAGGTCGAAATCTACCGACAGCTAAGCCAACTGCATTCCGGCGCCTCGACGATGGATCAGGCGCGCCCGTTCTTCCAGGCAATCCGCGACCGCGTGCGCGATACAGTTCTGGCGCTGAAGCCCGACGCGGTGTTCACCCTCGCCTGGCAGGGGGGGCAGCCCGAGCACGACCTGACCCATTTCTTCACCATGCTGGCCCTGAAGGATCTGGAGGCAGCGACCGGAAAGCGCCCCGAGTTTTTCCACATGCCGGCCTACGAGTACACCATCCTGGTTGCAATGCGATTTCACCCTCTGTACCGAGGGACGCGCATACGCCTGCGCCTGACCGCCGACGAACTGGCAAACAAGATGCAGATGATGCAAGCCTACCCGTCGCAAATTCGGCTGTTCACCGATTTCAGCAAGGTATTCGGGATAATTGGCAAGATGGGCTACCTGACTGGCGGCCCAAAGAACGCCGAACAGTTCGTCACGATCGAGGAGTTCGGTCCGGTGCCGGAAGGACTGGACTACACAGCGAAACCCCACCTGTTCGACTACTTCACTTACATGTTCGATGACTTCGAGGGTGTGCCAGTGAGGTTCTTGACTTCCGTGCGCCCGATTGTCGCCGCGTTCCTCGCAAACCCGGGATGACCCGTCGCAGCTAGAAGTTTGTGAGCAGCGCGGACCCGGCTGCGCCGGCATCACCCGGAGTCCCGATTGACGCCCCGCCGGAGCCCCCGAACGACGCCACACCAGCGGTCACCGTGTTGTTGGACACGTAGGATCCCAGATTCACCCCGCCGTTCCCGGTCGCAAAGATGCCGTAGGAAGGACCGCCACAACCGCCACCGCCACCTTCCCCGTTGCCGCCGTTCCCGCCTTCGCCACCGGCCGCGCCGGCTGCCGAGCACTTTGTTTTAAGTGAGTCAAAGGTCCAGCTACCACCGACGCCACCGCTTCCGCCAGGAGCACCTGAACCGCCGTTTCCTCCGTAGCCGCCGGCCCCACCCTGGCCGCCCCGAATAGTGTTGTTCAACAGTGTTGGGATCGTGGTAGGAACCAAGTCCCAGGCCAGGAAGATGGCGAACGACCCGCCGCCCGAGGCACCTCCCACGCCGCCCGAGCCGCCGCAACCGCCCGAGCCACCACCACCGCCGGACCCGCCGATCTGGATTCGCCTGGGGGAACACCCAGATTCGCCCTGGGCACCACCACCCGAGCCGCCGCCGCCGCCTCCACTCCCTGGCGTCCCGCTAGCCCCTGTCAGGCCGGCTGACCCCTGCCAAAGTCCGGAAGATGCTTGCCCACTCGACGAGCAACCGTTGACCCCGGCCGTGGTCCCGTTCGATCCAGATCCGCCCGCGCGTCCCGGATTCCCCATCACGTTTCCGGCCGTCGGCGTGTGGCATTCCCCTAAGTCGCAGTACCACGCTTCAGAATCGATGCCGCCAGCTCCGCCCGCCCCAGGCGCCGCGCCGGCCCCCAGGCTGCCGTTCTCGTATGCTGTTGGTAGGGCGTTGTATTGCGGCGGGCAGGCATTACCATTGATTGCGCCCGATCCACCGTTGCCTCCTCCCAATCCTCCGTTGACCACGGTCGTGCCGCATGTCCGCGAGCCACCGGCGCCGCCCGATCGCGGCGGGACCGGGCTCAATTGCGAGCAAGGCACCGCGGACGAGTTATAGCCGGAAGCGCCGTATGCAGCGCCACCAGCAGACCCGGCGAGCCCGGTGAGGCCGTTTGCACCGTCATCGCCCTTGGCGCCAACGCCACCAACGCCGCCCTCGATAAGGTTATTCGATACGGTCAGCGCGCTGGTGCTGTTAAGCACGTACAGGCCGTAACTGCTGACGCCCGCCGCCAAACTGTTCGGTCCAATGATGTGGAACCCGCTCAGCACGGTGCTTCCCACAGTCCCCGTGATCGTCAAGGCGTTCACGGTACCAGGCGCCGTCGAGGTGTAGCCTTGGCCCCGGATAATCGTCAGCGAACTGGCCACGTGGCGCTCCCACGTATCGGCCCGGTACCCGCCCATCAGGCTGATTCCGCTGACCATCGTCAAAGTCTCTTCGTACAAACCGTCGGCCACCAGCACGCGCGCCCGGGTGGTTGCACCGGCGCGGGTAAGCCCAGTCGCAATACCCTTGCACGGGTGCCCCTGGCCAGTGGCAATCGGCGCGATGCCGCAGTTGGAATCGTCGGTACCATCCGTGGCCGAGACGTAGATTGCCTGCAAGTCCAGTACGAACTCGCAACCGTCGTCAGGCACTCCGTTCAGATTGAATCGATTTAGATTGCAATTCATTCGGCAGAAAGGAGTCCCAGTCGAGTCACAGGTTCCAAACGCACCACTCTTTGCATAGATCTGGGTACAATCAGTATAGCAATTGCCGCAGGCTGTAGCCGCAGAGTACTTGGTCCCGGTCTTGAAATCCTCGTCCGTCGACCCGTCACAGTTGTCATCCAGGTAGTTGCAGGTTTCCAGAGTACCGACCGTCACAACGGCCGCATTGCACGTGGTACCTAGGCCGCCTTCCGAACAAACGTAAACCCCGTTGCGCACGCACTGGCCCAAGCCAAGGGTGCACACGGTTCCCTTGTTCAGGAATGCATCCCCGTTGTCAACGATTCCGTTGCAGTCGTTGTCAAGGCCATCGCAAATCTCGGGAATCCCTGTAACCTCCTGCGCGTCACAGTCGAGTGAAAACTTGTCCACTGAGCACTGGTAAGTCCCTGCCTTGGCACACTCTCCAAGGCCCCTGGAACAAGGCTTACCCTTGTTCGCAAAGGCAATACCGTTGTCCACGCTGCCGTCGCAGTCGTTGTCAAGGCCATCGCAGATCTCGGCAATGCCATCCGGCGCAATAGCGTCACAGGCCACCGAAAGCTTGTCAGGCGAGCACTGGTACGTCCCTGGCGTCGTACACTCGCCAAGGCCAGCGGAACAAGGCTTACCCTTCGTCACAAAGCCGTTGTCTACGCTGCCGTCGCAGTCGTTGTCAAGGCCATCGCAGATCTCGGCAATTCCATCCGGAGCTATAGCGTCACAGGTCACGGAAAGCTTGTCAGTCGAACACTGATACGTCCCTGGCGTCGTGCACTCGCCAAGGCCAGCGGAACAAGGCTTACCCTTCGTCACAAAACCGTTATCCACGCTGCCGTCGCAGTCGTTGTCAAGACCATCGCAGATCTCGTCACTACCGGCCGGCGCCTGCGCGCTGCACACGATATCCAGCCCGTTCGTCTCGCAATGGTAGACGCCGCCACTGGCGCACACTCCCTGCCCCACGGTGCAGAATGTACCGACCAGCGGCCAGTTCTCGTCAATCTGGCTGTCGCAGTTGTCGTCACGACCGTTGCACAACTCTGTCTGCTCGGCCCCCGGCTGCGCGCTGCACGCAAGAGCCAGGCCCCCTACCGCACACTGAAACACCCCGCGAGTCAAACACTCGCCGACACCGGCAAAGCAAGGCTTGCCCTTGTCGGCAAACACAATACCGTCATCAACAGAACCATTGCAGTCGTCGTCCAGGCCGTTGCAAGTCTCGACGAGCTCGGGGCCGGCGACTGCACTGCACTCGACGTCCGCCCCCCCCGATTGGCACTTGAACGTCCCGGTCGTAAGACACCGACCCACGCCAGCAGTGCATACCGCACCAAGAGACGGCCAGAACTCGTCCGTCAAGCCGTTGCAATCGTCATCGATACCATTGCACCTCTCGGCAGCTGGCGTCAGCGCCGTACAGCCTACCCAGCCTGCCGCCGGGTTGCAGGTCTCTCGTCCCTGGCACTGCCCCGATAAATTCTCAACAACGCACAGACGAACCTGGTCACGATTCTCCTCGAGACAATCGCAGGCTCCCGACAACGGCACGCACTTGAAGAAAGGAGTTCCCTCGGCGTCCGTCTCTTTGCACTGATAACCAACAGGACAGGTCTTTCGCACAGGATCAACAACCGGATGTTCCGAGTTAGGCGAACAGTCCCACAGGCAACTCATGCGCGTGCCACCAGACAACGAGACACAGGTATCGCCAGGCACCTGGCAGCCACGATCCGAAGCGCATTCCGTGCACAGCGTCGGCGGGAATTCCACGCATGAAAGCGGCGACGACGCCCAGTATCCCTCGTCGCACTCGTCCACGACACACGTCGGCACCAGTGGCAGCACGTTGCACTTCATGGTGGCGTGGGGAACCAGGCCCACGCATGAGACCCCGCACGCGCCACAGTTATCGACCACGCCATACTTGTCCGTGCCTGGCACCTTGAAGTCCTCGTCGATCAACCCATCGCAGTTGTCGTCGCGGCCGTTGCATTCCTCGGCCGTCGGCGTTGGGGCGTCGCAAACCCACCCGACTCCACTGCCGGTTTCCTCGCAAGACCAATCGCGTGTGCACGTATATATCCTGCCGCTAACGGGGTTCTCCCACGATGACTCGCAGGGGATTGCAGGCGGCACCGCCAAGTCATCCACGCTACCATTGCAATTGTTGTCGAGGCCGTCACATGTTTCGGCAGTAGGGGTTTTCGCCGTGCAGTTGACCCATCCAAGACTCGAATCGCATGTCTCGGTACCGATACAAGTTCCAGACTCGTTCGATTTCTGGCACTGGCGACCGAATCCGCTGCTTGAAGCAGTACACTCGCAAGTCCCCGACAAGGGAACACACTGCTTGACAGAAGGTTCGACATCCATGCACTGGTAGCCGGTCGGACAATCGGTGCCCTGGATGGCTCCGGCCGAACAATCCCTGCCACAGAACTTCAATTCGCCCATGGAAAGGCACCGATCATTGCCGACGCTGCCACAGTTTGCATCCTCGACACACGAAAGACACAGCCTGCTCATCTCGGGCACGCACATCTCGTCGTTGATCTTCATGTAGCCAGTCAGGCACTCGGTCACGATGCAACGGGGCAGGGAAGCCCCTGTCGAGTCGCACACGACTGTCTTGGAGAATAGGATCCTTCCCTGGCAAGAAAAATTGCACTGGCCGCAGTGATCGAATTGCGCATATTTCCCGTCTGTCTTGAACGTTTCGTCGGTGTCGCCATTGCAATTGTCGTCAATGCCGTTGCACGTTTCGACGGCAGGCATCTGGCCCGCGCAGGTCCACCCGGCCTTGCCGCTGCAAACATACACGCCGGGACAGGTGCCGGCCTCGGGCACGTAGTTCGTACACGTCTCGCCAGGGGGTACTGGATTGTCGTCTGGCACGTTGTTGCAATCGTTGTCCAGGCCGTCGCATATCTCGACCGATGGTTCGTTTGCAGTGCATACCGACCATCCCGTGTCCTTGTTGCATGTTTCAAGACCGAAGCAGGTGCCAACATCGGCCGTCTCACGGATGCATGGCCGATCTTCACCATCGCTGATCACACGACACGAACACGTGCCGTTCTTCGGCTTGCATTGCCTGCTGGCCAGTCCGCCGGCCAATGTCGCATCAACGCATTCGTAACCGTCAGGACAAAGGGCCACCGAGCACTTGCGCCCGCAGAATCTGCCTTCCGCAAGCGCCCAACAGACTCCATCGCCACACTGGGTATCCGACAGACACGGCTTGCACAGATTAACGCCAGGTGGCGTGCACACCGACCGGACGTCCGCGCCTATCTGCATCGCACGGCAGAACCAGCCATCCGAACACTCAGAGACACACGGTCTGGTACAAACGAAGCCAACTTCAGCCTCGATGCAAAGTTCGGAATCGCAATCATCGCTTGTAAGGCACTCCGCACCAAAACCGCGGGGCGGGATGTCCCGGGCGACATCGACGGCGACTGTATCGACAGGAACAATACCGTCGTCCACCAGAATATTGTCGACGACGCCATCCCGACCGGGGATATCCGCAGCCCCGTCGACCTCAGGCAAATCCCCGCTGACGGGGTCAACCAGGGAGTTGTCCTGCAGCCCGCATATCACATCAAAGGGCGTCGGCCCCTGGCTATTACCGCATGAGGCCAGTCCACCGGCCAACACAAGACAAAGCAAAAACGTCTTATTCCGAGTCATGCCAAATCCTCCCGACCGGCCCCCGGTCGATATCTGCTGTAACGATCGTTTATCATCGATACTACTGTCAGCAAACAATATTCGCCACATTATCATGTAATTACATGAGGAATTGCAACTACCGAACAGGGCAAGGAGCGTCTGATATGGAGTCTGACATGGTCTTGCGCGTTGAAAGGAACAAAGGTATCCAGGGGACTCGGGGCTCCGAACGAGCCCCATTCCGGTCGACGCCGAATTCGCGCCGGCCGATTTGAATACGCTGCCCCCGGGCAGACTTTTGCCGCCCGGGGGCAGCGGTCTCTTGCCTGCGAAAACGCGGACAACGCCTCGATACCTAGAAGGACAAATCACCCTGAAACTATCGAGACTCGCATGGATTCAACATTTCGCGGGCGTGCAGCAGGACGGCCTCGGTCACGGTCTGCCCACCGATGATTCGGGCAATCTCGGCCAGACGGTCATCTCCCTCCAGACGCATGACCGACGCCGATGTCCGGCCGTCTGCCGTTGCCTTCTGGACCAGGAAGTGGGCCGCGGCACGGGCTGCAACCTGACCGTGATGAGTGACAACCAGGATCTGTCGGTGCAAAGCAGCCTGGCCAAGCACCTCGGCCATTCGTTCGGCAACCGCGCCCGACACGCCAGCGTCGATCTCGTCGTAGACCATCACTGGCGTACCTACCGACGCCGAAAGGACCGAATACAGCGACAGCGTGATCCGCGACAACTCGCCGCCTGACGCAACATCGGCAACAGGCCCCCAGCCCTCGCCGGGATTCGTTTCCACCTGGAAATCGACCACGTCGGCCCCGGTTTCGCCGGGCTCGCAGTCGTCCACACGAACCTCCAGCGTGGCCCCGCCCATCGCCAGGCCCCGCAAGGACTCGGTCACGCAAAGTGACATGCGGGCAGCAGCTTCGCGGCGACGCAGCGACAGGTTCCTTGCAAGTTCAACGACCTCGCCACGCAAAGTCGCAACACGCTCCCTAAGATGTTCGCCCTGAACCCCGGCATTTTCAGCACCGGCCAGTTCCGATCTGTGGCCTGCCAGCAGTTCCAGAACGGCGTCCAGCGAGCCTCCGTACTTGCGCGAAAGCCCCTTCAGGGCATCCATCCTGTCCTCGACCCGTGCCAGCAGCACCGGATCAAGATCCACCGAAGCCGCATATGATTCAACAGCGCGACTGATGTCCCTGGCCTCGATCTGCAGAACCTCCAGCCTGGAGGCGAACTCGGCGGCCCGCTGATCAATCCGGGCCATCTCGCGCGCAGACTGAACGGCTCGGCCCAGACCATCGCAGGCGGATGGCGCTCCCTCGTACAAGGCGTCCGTCAAGGCTGCTGAATGTTCTCGAAGCCGCTCGGCGCCCCGCAGAACAGCTGCGGAAGCCGACAGAAACTCGATCTCACCCGGTTTCGGGTCGATGGCCTCGATCTGGCCCACAACAAAGCGCAGGTAGTCGGCCCTGGATTCGCGTTCGGCCCGCCGCGCCTCAAGGGAAGCCAATTCATCCCGCAGCTGCCTATACTCATCGAAGCGGCCAGTGTACTGCTGGATTTCGCGCGCAGTACCGGCATAGGCATCCAGCATGGCAAGTCGTTCGCGAGGCACAGACAGGCCAATAAAAGCATGCTGCCCGGCAACCGAGATTATTGCGCCGCCAAGGTCCTTCAGTTCGCGGGCCGTGGCAAGCCTGCCCTGGATGGATGCCTTGCCGCGCCCATCGGCACTGACGACACGTCGCAGGCGCACTTCCCCATCGTCGATCGGATACCCGGCAGCCTCGAACGCGGCAGCGGCCGCCGGGGAGTCAGAAAGGTCAACGAGGACCTCGATCACGGCCTCGCGCTGACCCTGCCGCACAACCCCCGAATCCGCGCGCGCACCCAGCAGCAACTGGATTGCATCGACCAGCAGCGACTTTCCAGCCCCGGTCTCGCCGGTCAGACATGACAGTCCCTCCGGGAAATCGACCTCGACTTCCCCCAGGACTCCAAGATTGGTAACGCGCAGTGTCTTCAGCATGTGCTTGATTCGACGGCAAGCGCCTGCGCGGCGAAGTATGCCTGCAGGGCGGACAGAAGTTCTTCCATGTCCCCTTCCATGATCATCTCAAGCTTGTAGAGGGTGATTCCAATCCTGTGGTCCGTCAACCTGTTCTGGGGAAAATTGTAGGTCCGGATGCGCTCGCTGCGATCGCCGCTGCCGACCATCGAGCGACGAGCGTCCTGTTCCTTGCGATTGGCTTCCTCGCGTGCCTGTTCGGCCATGCGCGCCTTCAGCACCTTCATGGCCTTCGACTTGTTCTTCAGTTGGCTGCGCTCGTCCTGGCAGACGACCACGATCCCGGTCGGGATGTGCGTCAGCCTGACGGCCGAATCGGTCTTGTTGATGTGCTGGCCACCCGCGCCTCCGGCCCGGAACAAGTCGATACGCAGGTCGGCTTCATCGACGCGGATTTCAACGTCATCAACCTCGGGAAGCACAGCGACGGTCACCGCCGACGTGTGGATGCGACCCTGGGCCTCGGTCTCGGGCACGCGCTGAACCCGATGAACACCGCCCTCGAACTTCAGGTGGCTGAAGACCCGGTGCCCGCGAATCTGGGCCACGACCTCTTTCAGTCCCTTCAGTTCGGTCTCGGAAACGCTGACTATCTCGACAGTCCACTTACGCTTTTCGGCAAAGCGGCAGTACATGCGGAACAGGTCAGCCGCGAACAGGGCGGCCTCTTCGCCACCGGTGCCAGCACGTATTTCCAGGAAGATGTCCTTGCGGTCCAGCGGGTCCTCGGGAACCAGCAGCTTGATCAGGAGCTTTTCCAGTTCCTCGCGCCTGGGGCGCAGCCTGGTCAGTTCGTCCTCGGCCATCTCGCGCAGGTCGGCGTCGGCACGCGACAGTTCCTCGTTCTCTTCAATCTGCTTGATGATGTCGCGAAACTGGCGGTATGCGTTGACCCGATCTTCAAGATCGGCTCGCTCCTTCGACACCTCGCGAAGCCTGTCTGGGTCCAGGTAGACGTCCTCGCGACCCATGTCGTCCTCGAGGCGCTGATATCTGGATTCGACTTCCTGCAACCTGGCAAGGGCGCCGCCCAGATCGATCATGGCGCGCCCTCCCCTCCGGCGACCACAAGGCTGGCCTCAAACTCGGCAATATCGCGGAAAAAGACCGTCTTCTGGGGGTTGAGGGCCGTAACGCCAAATGCCTCGGGTGCCAGGGCTGCATCAAGCGCAACGATGGCGACCTCCTGCTGCGAGGCATCCGGTTTCTGCGTGGTAATCGCCTGCATCCAGACCCCTGGGGCCGACAGGATGCGACCGAACAGTCCGTCCTGTTTCTTGCCGGCATAGCGAATCAGTTCGTACGACAGGCCGGCAACCGGCAGAACCAGCGGCAACTTGATCGCGACAAACGCAGCCTGGTTCAAGATACGAATGCCCGAAACCTCGGGAATGAAAGGAAATATAACGGCAAACACAAGGATGCTGACCGCGATCACAGTGACCATGAAAGCAGTTCCGCAACGCGGATGCGCCGTCGGAAAGGAAGCCAGGGAACCGACGGTAAGTGGAAGGCGGTGTTCAAAAGCGTGAACAGCCTGGTGTTCAGCGCCGTGATACTCGAAGACCCGACGCATGTCCTTCATCCTGGACATCATCCAGACGAACCCTATGAAGATGCAAAACTTCACGACGCCGTCCAGCAGGTGGAACGACATCGCCCGGCCACCCGACAGTGCGTCGCTGCCCACCGCCAGGCCAAATGCCCAGGTAAGAATGTGCGGAACGACTGCGAACAGGAAGAATCCGAATGCCATCGAGAAGGCCAAGGTCAGCGCCAGCGCAACCGGCGTGATGGCACCCGTGGGACGTTCCTCCTCGGGCATTGCCTGATCCGCCGCGAACGCAAGGGCGGACATCCCATCGACCATGGTTTCCAGCAGCATTGCCACGCCGCGCAATCCGGGACGCGCCAATATTGGATATCGGGATGCTATACGTTGGGCGATCTTGACACGAACAGCCAGTGACCCGTCCGGACGGCGAACGGCGACACTGGTCGCGCCAGGTGCGCGCATCATGACGCCTTCGACGACCGCCTGGCCTCCGACCGAGACCTGCTGCAAGGCGACAGCCGGCTTTTCCAACGTCAATTCGTCTTGATGAGTGTGCGGCCGGCGTACTTGCGGTTGAACCGGTCCACGCGCCCTTCGGTGTCCATGATCTTCTGGCGACCCGTAAAGAACGGGTGGCACGCGGCGCAAATTTCCACCGGGTAGTCGCCGCGTGTGGAGTGCGTCTCGATCACGTTGCCGCACGCGCAAGAAATCTTGGTGGGCTTGTTGACGGGGTGAATACCCTTCTTCATGGTCGGCCTCCTGGTGTACTCGGCCGGCTATTCCGACCGGGGCGCGGTATGATACGCAGAAATACTCTGAAGGTCAACGACCATCTGTCTGGAATATCCATCTGCCCGACTCGCGGGATTGACCTTGGAACCGCCCTGCGCCTAGAATCGGTG
This sequence comes from uncultured Myxococcales bacterium, assembly GCA_903936705.1. Taxonomy (GTDB): domain Bacteria; phylum Myxococcota_A; class UBA9042; order DTJE01; family DTJE01; genus CAIZWN01. Next base: position 44,369 of record CAIZWN010000070.1, on the reverse strand, counting down.
CGACCTTCCGGATTGCGTGATCATGGCTAATGAAGGACACGGAGTATGTCCGCACTGCGAGGCCTACACAGGCCCCGCCGGAACTCCGTGCATCCGTCCAGAATGCGTGAAGAAGGCATACCACTGCATTCCAATCCTTTGGTACGACGCCGCCAAGGCCTACTCGGCCAGGAAAGGCAAGCCGATCGACCCACTCGTCGGCAGGATGCTGGAACGCTACCTGCTGGCCGGGAACATTGGCGAGGGCGGCATGGGTTCGGTGTACGTCGCCATCCAGAAGCCCCTTTTCCGCGAGGTGGCGCTGAAGCTGATTGGAGACCTCGATCTTAATCGCCATTCCGTGGGCAGATTCGAACGAGAAGCCCGCGCTGTCTCGGCACTTGACCACCCTAATATCGTCAAGATCCACGACTACGGCGTCGGCGAACTGGACAAGAAGATCCCCTATATGGCGCTCGAATATCTGCGCCACGGCCGCACGCTGCGCAAGGCCTTCACCTCGCTGAACACTGCTGGCAAGGTGGACGGGGCACTGGTCCTGCTGATATTCCGGCAGATCCTGAACGCCCTGGGGGCAGCACACGCCGTCGGCATCGTGCATCGCGACGTCAAACCCGAGAACGTGATGATCGTCCCGGTACACGGGGACCCCAACCTGGTAAAAGTCCTGGATTTCGGACTGGCCCGCATGGACTCGGACGAATCCAGCTTCGAGGGTGACTCGATTGCGGCGGGACGCCTTGCGGGAACGCCGTACTACATGGCCCCGGAACAGATCCCTCGGAAGGGCGTTTCGGGCGAGATTGATGGCCGTGCGGATCTGTACGCCGTCGGTGTGATGCTGTACGAGATCATGACTGGTACCCGTCCCTTCGACGGCGATTCTGCTCTCGCTGTGCTGGCCCGCAAACTGGATCCTTCGTTCGATGCCATGGGCTTGCCAGCCACGAAGGTATTAAGCAAGGGCGTTCGCGGTTTCCTGACCAAGGCACTTGCCATGGCGCCCGACGAAAGATACTCGACTGCATCCGAAATGCTGCTGGCTTTGGAGCATGTTTTCGAGCCTAGGTCGCAAGCAATGGGGCTTGTGGTCATCGGATCCCAATCCTCGTCGGATCGCATCGAGGCCCCGGCCGAAGTCGCCGCCGGCCGGACGCCTGCAAACCAGTCGCCCCTCGCCCCCACTCCACGGACGCCCGCGCAGGCCGCGGCTCCGTTGTCAGGAATATCGTTTCAGCACGATCGCTCCCAGCAGGCAGGTGCCGGTTTCCGGCCCGGCTCGGGCTCGGCTTTTGGCGGCGCCGAGGGAGGTCTTGAAGTTGACCTTCCGCATCACAACCCACCCACCCATACGGGTTCCTCCGCTGAACCTCCACGGGGTGCGGCCGGAACACTTCAGACTGCGGGTACCGACACTCCCGGGAATCGCCCTCTGAATGCTGCAGCCAGACAGAAACAATCGATCTACCAGGACCGTCAGACCGGGGTCGCGCCAGCGGCCCGCCGATCGCGCTTTTCCACCACGACGATTCTGATTGCCGCCGTTGCCCTTTCCGCCGCGCTGGCTCTTGCTCCGTGGGTGGCAACGCAGATGCGCGTGGCTTCAGCGCAGAAATCCATGTCCTCGATGCGCTCGAAACTTGTGCAGGCCGGACGGTTCGTTGGTTTCGAGGACGGTTCACTTCGACCCTCGGAAGGAACCGACTATACGGTCCTCGGTCCTGAACGCGCTTCCGAGTCCAAGGTTCCTGTGAACGACCCGTGGGGCAACCCCTACCAGGTGCGTTTCCTGCTGGACAAGAAGGCATATGTGTTGCGCTCGCTTGGCCCGGATGGCGTCGAGGGCGCCTGCCTAGGCGACGAGCCCGACGCTGACGATCTGTGCCTGCTGCTGGCGGGGCGTTGAACATGCTGTACGCGACGTTGAAGCTGGTCGTTGGCTTCCACGTCCTGATGGCCCCGATAGCCAGCATCCACATCCTGCTGAACAAGCGCCAGCCCTATTCAGCCGCGTTGTGGATGGTAATCGTGCTGGTATTGCCGTTCGCAGGACCCGTTTCCTATTGGTTTTTCGGCATCAACCGGATCGCCAGAAAGGCCAGACGGCGCCTGAAGCCAGGTTCACTTGGCGAGGCCGGACCCATCCAGGTTCCACCGGAACTGGAACCCCTGCGAAGAGTCGGCGACGCCGTTGCCCGATATCCGTTGGTCCAGGGCAACAAGGTCCGCATGCTGGTGGACGGTGACGAGGCATATCCGGCAATGCTGGAAGCCATCGAATCAGCAAGGCTGAGCCTGGGTTTTGTGTCGTACATTTTCGACGACGACGCCGCCGCCGAGCGATTCGGTACCGCCCTGAGGGATGCCGCCAGACGTGGCGTGGAGGTGAGGCTGCTGGTGGACGGTGTCGGTGCCTACGGGATGGGTCCCAAGCTGCGACGCAGCCTGATGGCAACCGGGGGCAGGGTCGCATCGTTCTGGCCACAGGGCCGGTATCTGAAGCACCCCAGCCTGAACCTGCGAAATCACCGCAAGATACTGGTCGTCGATGGCCGAACTGGCTTCACCGGGGGCATGAACATATCGTCTCGCCACGTAACTCTTCCGGGACAGAAGCACCCCCGCTCCAGCGACCTTCATTTCCAGCTTGAAGGACCTGTCGTGGGCCACCTGTCCGCGACTTTTGCGGACGACTGGGAACTGGCCACGGGCGAGGTGCTGCGCGGTCCGCATTGGTTTCCCGAACTGAAGCCTGTGGGCGAGGTCGTGGCGCGGGGCATAGCCTCGGGGCCTGACCGCACGCTGGGCCGCTTGCACTCGTTGCTGCTGGGGGCGCTGCGGACAGCCAGAACCCGCGTTGATCTGATGTCACCGTACTTCATCCCCGACCAGCCGATCCTTGAGGCGCTGCGAACGGCCAGTCGCTCGGGCGTGCGCGTCCGCCTGATGCTGCCAAGGCGGGCGGACCACCGCTTCATGACTTGGGCAGCCAGGGCTTACTTGTGGGAGTTGCTGGAAGCTGGGGTTGAGGTTTACGAAGTAACCGACGAGTTTGTCCATGGCAAACTGGCCATAGTGGACGGACGATGGGTGATGTTCGGGTCTTCGAATCTGGACGCCCGATCGTTCCGCCTGAATTTCGAGTTCAACGTCGAAGCCTATTCAGAACCGCTGGTCAGGAACGTTCAGGAGTACCTGAACCGCTATCGCGGCAGGTCGCAGCGTGTGACTATTCGCAGCCTGAAGGCAGAACCGGCTGTCGTCCGCCTGCGCAATGCCATCGTAAAGCTCTTTTCCCCGTATCTTTAGGGGGCCAGGTTGTTTGATGCCGTGCTGCTGTTCGGAGCCTCCATCTTATCGGGCGCCATTGGTGCCATGATGGGAGTTGGCGGCGGCATCGTCCTGATCCCGGTGATGACGGGCTTTCTTGGCATGCCCGTGCATCTGGCAGTCGCGGCCTCGCTGGTATCGATCGTGGCGAACTCGGGCACTGCGTCGGCCTCGTTCCTGCGGGCTGGATACACCAATCTACGCCTGGCGATCCTGCTGTCCACCGTCTCGGTCGTCGGATCCTTCGCCGGAGTTGCAATAGGCAAGATCGCGGGCGGACGGCTGGTAACAGGAACCTTCGCGGGACTACTGGCGCTGGCTCTCTGGACTACCTGGTTGTCAAGATCGGACCGGCCGCTACCCCCCGGTGCAGGCGACCCTTGGGAATCTCGCCTGGGACTGACCGGCCTGATGCCAGCCGCCGATGGCAGCCACACGGCCTACGGCGTGCGAAAAATCGGGACTGGAATGGCGCTGCTGGTCCTGGCCGGCCTGTCATCCGGCATGCTGGGCGTGGGCGGAGGACTGGTCCAGGTTCCAGTGATGGACCGTCTGATGCGTCTGCCAATCAAGGCGACGATGGCTACCAGCAACTTCATTTTGGGAGTTACTGCGGCGGCTGGAGCGTTGGCCTACCTGGTCATGGGAGACGTCAACCCGACCGTGGCCGCACCCGTGACCCTAGGCGTAGTTGTGGGCGCACGACTTGGGGCCGCAGGGATGAAAAAGATTCCAAGCGGCACATTACGCATCTTGTTCGCAGCCCTGCTGGGCGTGATGCTGGTGCAGATGATCGTCAGGACGGTGAATGGATGAACAATTCGACCGCCAGCACAGAACGCATCGTGGCTGCATGGTTGAAATGGGGCACACTGGCATCGGCGGCAATCTGCCTGGCGGGACTGGCGGTCCTGCTGGCAGGCCCAGCGGGCCCGGGCACGTCCGCCACAGCAGGCATGACGCGCTGCCCGTGGCCCTGCGACGAAATTCCTGGCGGCCGAATAATCATGGCTGGAGTGGCATCGCTATTGGCAGTCAGCATCGGGAGGCTGGCTCTGCTTGCCGGCCTCTTCCTGCACCAGGGGGATCGCGCCTTCGCAGCAATTTCGACTGCAGGCTTCCTGCTGACGATCGCTGCCGCATGTCTGGCCGCGCTTTCCGGCTAGACGGATTACTCGTAGTAGAACATCCCGATACGGTCGAAGGTGATCGCTCCCAACGCGCACATCAGCAGCGACAGTGCGAACAGGACCATGAACCCGCGTCCAAACTTCCTGCCGCCGACCGCCAGCATGACCAGCAGGTACGGCATGAAATCCAGCCCGAACCTGTAACCGAACTGCGCCCAACCTGTGTTCTGGTAGAACAGGTCAGGAATCGCGACGATGGCAGCCGTCAGCGCCAGGTTCCGGGCAAAGGCTCCAAAAGTCTTCGGCCACAAAATCAGCAACAGCGCGGGCGTGGTCCACGGCAGCCCCAGGCCGTGACGAGTAATGTGCACGAACGGCGGGAAACTGTCGATCACCGGCGGATTCGTGAAGGCCGCAGCCAGGTTTGCCTTCAGGAACCACCAGGAAAACAGGCCGTGGTCCCGGATCGACGCCCTGGTCCCGTTCGCCAGGAAGCTGTGCCCAAATTCGCCAAACGACTCGAACCGTGCGTAATTATAGGCCATTAAAACCATGCCTATCGCCACGATCGGTATCGAGAACATTACCCCCTTGCGCAGGAACGTGCCCCATCCGGGCCAGCGCATGCGGTCGCCATCCCGCAGCATCTCCAGAGCAAAGAACGGCGCGGCGAACGCAATAGGCGTCCTTGTTGCCATGCCCAGGCCCAGCATCAGACCTGCAAAAAACGGGTACCTCGCCTCGATACTCAAAAGGATATAGGCCACGTGCAAGGTCACGCCCACAATCAAGGCGCTGAACCACACCTCACCGCGGATCGACGAAAACAGGTTCACCGTCCCGAAGGTGAAAAGAATCGCAAGCAACACGTTCTCACGCGTGGTTCTGGCCGACAGGCCGCGCGTGCGCAGGGTTTCCAGCAGCAGAAGAATCAATACCGCGTTCAACGCAGCATTCAGGATCGAGAACAGTACGTCGTTGACGTCATAGCCCCATATCAAAAACGCCGGCATCATCGCCACCGCCGGGAACGGCGGGAACGACATGAAATAGCGGGTCTCGTCGCACCTTCGGGGTGGATCTCCGCAGGTCTTTGCGATGTCCAGCTCTGGGTCGATTATCCGCATCTCGCCGTCCAGACCCAGAAACTTGTTCTTCTGATCCCCCTGCTGGTCAGACCATGGAAAAACACCTTTGACGACGGTCCCGTCGGTCAGGGTGATGATCCTCAGTGACGCCCAGTCATTCCATCCCACGACCTTGCCGCTGGGTTCCGTCAGGTGTCTATCAACCGCAGCCTGCAGGCCATGAGGATCATCCGGCCTCGATTGCTGTCCCTTGAAACGTTTGGGAGATTCGGTGTCGACGCGCCCCTGAAGAAAGCTGTTCGCCAGGTCAAGGAAGTGAAAATGTCGCGACGGCTGCAGAACGTTGCCCCACGAAAACAGCGCCAGCACGACAGCACTGCCCACGAACAGCAGCAACGCCACGCGCCAGCGCCGTAGCAGGTCCAGCAGTTGCCTCACGGGTTCCCTCCACCCCGGGAGAATCGGCCATCCGAAATCCGCAATCAGGCACCCGAAAAACCGACGCGGCCGTCCCTGGACGGTGAATCCGGAAAACGGCGGGAATATACCAGACTCCCGGACCATCTGCTATCCTTCGCCAACCCACACAATCCACGCCCGCTTGCGGGCGAACGGGGATCATGGGTTGACGGAACCGGCGCCGTCTCCGGACGCCGATCAAGGAGGCGCCCATTCGATGCCCCTGATCTCGATGCACGGTGTAGGGAAACGATATCAAGGGGGCGTCGAAGCCCTCTCGAACGTCTCATTCGACATCGAAGAGGGCGAATTCGTGTTTCTTTCCGGACCATCCGGCGCAGGCAAGACCACGATCCTCAGGCTTTTGATGCGTATGGAAGTTGCCAGCCAGGGGGATGTGCTGGCCTTCGGCAGGAATCTTCGGGCGTTGCGACGGTCCGCGATCCCCTATCTGCGACGAAACATAGGGGTCGTGTTCCAGGATTTTCGCCTGTTGCAGGAAAGGACGGTGGCCCAGAACGTGGCGGTCGGATTGCACGTACTGGGACTGTCGCGAAGGGACATTCGGCGGCGCGTCGAGGGGGTCCTGTTCGACCTCAGCATTGACCGTTACGCACACCACTTGCCCAGCATGCTGTCCGGAGGCGAGCAGCAGCGCGTGGCGATCGGGCGGGCTTTGGTGATGCACCCGGCGCTTATTCTCGCCGACGAGCCAACCGGGAACCTGGACTGGGAACTGTCGAACGAGATTGTGCGCCTTTTCGAGGAACTGAACAGCAAGGGAACGACTGTGATAATGGCCACTCATGACCGCTTTCTGCTGGACGCCTATCAGCGAAGGACCATCGTGCTGAATCGCGGAATGGTTATCGAGGACCGGGCTGCACCGAGAGAGGCGACGCAGCAGTCCAGCCAGGAGTAACTGATGCCGGGGGCAAGCGCCAGGTTCGTGCGACAAAGCCTGCACCTGGTGGGCCAGGGACTGCGAGGCATCCTGGTCTCCCCTGGCCAGACCGCCGCTTGCATCATGTCGCTGGCCGTTGCCGGTTGCCTGGTTGTGCTGTCCGCCTCGTTCGGCTCGCTGGCAGTTGACGTCCTGGACCGCGCCGGACGCAGTGCCCGCGTGCTGGTCTACCTGAAGGACGAGGTACCAGCAAACCGCGTGCAGGACCTGATGGCCAGGATCGGGGCAAGGTCGGATGTCGACTCAGCCCAGTACATGACACGCGAACAGGACCGTTCCAGGAACGCCGAACTGCTGCCTCGAGACGTGATCCAATCACTTCCCGCCGAGGCGATTCCCGGCCAGCACGGACTTGAAGTCACGTTCCGCCCGGGGGCCGCAGGAACCCAGGGAATCGCCTCGCTGTCTGCATTCCTCAGGTCCCTGGAGGGCGTCGATGTTGTGGCCGAGCCGCCGGTAGGTTCCTCACGTCTGCGCGCCCTGGCAGCGGCAGTTGGCTTCATGCGGACCGTAGCTGCAATCCTGGCGGCGCTGCTTCTGGTCGGCACCCTGTTCTTCGTGGTCGGCACCCTTACTCGCACTATGGAGCACCGTCGCGACGAGATCGTCATCCTGCGACTCCTTGGGGCCACCGATGCTTTCGTGAGATTGCCGATCCTTATCCAGGGGGTATTGCAGGGAATGGCCGGACTGGTCAGCGGAGCAATAGCAGCCATTTTGGTTTCAGGCACCGTTAACGCCTGGCTTGCGGTCGAGTTCGACGTAGCGGTCCGACTGCCATCCTGGCCCGAAAGCACACTGCCGTTGGCCGCCGCCGGTGGAGCGCTACTTGGTGCGGCAGGCGCATTGATTGCCACAGCTCGGAGGGAGGCGTGACCTTTCGCCCGACTTCTCGGGTCTCTACGGCCAACGCCAACGGCGTGGCGCAGGCCCCGCTTAGAACATCGCGGCCAGTTGCCATGATCCGTCTTGTCTCCAGTCTCGCGCTGGTCCTGCCGGTCATCCTGTTCGCGCCAGCCCGCGCTGCACCAAACCAGCCCACTGCCGCCGCACCCAGGTCTCTGCCGGATCTCCTGCGAACCGAAAGTTCACTGCTGGACGCACTGGACAATGCCGTTTTCGAGGCTCGTCATGCCGAAGCAACGGCGCGTGCTGCCGAGAACGAACGCCATGCGGCCGAAACACGCCAGATCGCAGCCGAGGCAGACCTTCGCAAGGCCCTTTTGCTGGAGGTTGAGGCCCGCGCCAGACTGGCCTCGACACTGAGGATGCTACGTGTAACCGAACCGTTCAATTCGGGAGCGGTACAGGTTCTTCTGGGTGAGGATCAGCGCTTTACGCGCCACTCGGCCCTGCTGTCGCGCCTGGGGGATCGTCAGACCGTCGAGATTGCAACGATCGCAAGCGCAGTTGCGGCCGCAGAGGTGGCTGGCTTCAGGGCCGGCATCGAGAAAGCATCCGCAATGGCACTGGTCCGAGCAGGAATGGATGCCCAGGTCCGGCTGGACGAGGAAATCGCCATGCACAAGAGCCTCCTGGAGGCGATGGACAAGGACCGCACGCTCCAGTCTCGGCGGGCTGCCGAATTCGGCGAGACAATCCGGGAACTGTCGCGCACCATCAACGAGCGACGCCGCACGCAGCCAGGCCCGGTGGACTTCGACCGCCTGGTTGGACGGGTTCGCCCGCCGCTGGCCGGCGCCAGGGTAACCGTACCTTTCGGTGACGTGATCCACCCGCTTTTCAAGACCCGCACTCCCCACCCGGGGCTGACGTTGGAGTTTCCCGCTCCACAGGCGCGCAACGTACGTTCTGCCGCGTTCGGTCGGGTTGCCTGGGTGGGGCGAATGCGCGGACTTGGATTCACGGTACTGATTGACCACGCATCAGGATGGTTTTCGGTCTATGGCGGGCTGTCGGAAGTCGAGCCGGTTGAAGGCGCAATCGTGCGGGAAGGGGACGTTCTGGGACGTGTCGCTCCGGCCCCGGGCGAAAGAAGCGCCAGGTTATATTTCGAGTTGCGCAAGAATGCCGCCGCTATCGACCCACGCCCCTACCTGGCAAAATGAGGGTCTGCTCTTGCCAAAGGATCCGAAGCCAGTCCTCGTCGTGCTCCTGCTGCTGTCCAGTTGCGCCTCGATCCCGGGGCCGCGCGGGCCTACAGGTCCGGATGGCCCATTCGCGCGGCCGCCGGCACAACAGCAGGCGCCGTTCTTGCCCCCAACGTCGGATCGGCCCTGGATAGCAATCGTAATCGACGATCTTGGAGATTCTGTCGCGCAGATCAAGCCGTTCCTGGACATCCCTCTTCCGTTGGCCTTTGCGATACTTCCTGACGCGGCCAGTGCGCGCCAGATGGCAAAATCCCTGGATGAGCTGGGCCGCGAATTCCTGGTTCATGTTCCAATGGAACCTAACGAATCTCAAATGTTATTACCCTACGGCTGCCTGCTGACTTCGATGGATTCGGGCGCAATTCGCAAGGCCTCGGCATTGGCTCTGGCCAAGGTGCCCGGTGCAATAGGCGTCAATAATCACATGGGCTCGCGATTCACACGTTCGCGCGACGCACTGCGCCCCTTCATGGAGATACTGCTGACGCGCGGACTCTTCTTCCTGGACAGCCGGACAGATCCGGGCACTGTGGCCGAGGAGGTGGCGATTGAAGCCGGCGTACCAGCGCTTAGGCGATCGGTATTTCTGGACAACATCGACCAGCCGGAGGCGATCGATGCAATGCTGGAATCCCTGGTAGTTACCGCAAAAACCAGGGGCTGTGCCATCGGGATAGGACACGATCGGCCGCCCATCGCAGAAGCCCTTGGACGTTTTGCCAGGTCCGCGAACAAGGGGGTCGAAGTCGTGCCGATTTCGATGCTCGTAGGTCGCGCATGTGCAAGGGGAGAGCGGACAGCACCAGCGATCAACGCCGGTCAAAACCGTCCGGAATGATCAGCAGGCACCGGAAGGCGCCCTCGCCCTCGCTGCGGGTGGCCAGACCGGGGACTTCCTTCAGAGCCATGTGCACCAGGCGGCGGTCCGGCGCCGACATGGGTCGCAGACGCACTACCTTTCGGGTTGCAACGGCCTTTTCACCCATGCGCCTGGCCAGATCCCCAAGCACTTCCTCACGCCGGTTCCTGAACCCGTCAGTGTCCAGAACGACCAACTTCCGGTCCTCGGGGAAACGGTTGACTATCTTGTTGACCAGAAACTGCAGGGCTGACAGCAACTCACCGTCGCGCGAAACAAGTTCCTCGGCTTCGGCTCCGCTGATATTCAACTGGATTTCATCGGCGGTCTCGCGAACCGCCACTTCCATCCCGATCTCCAGGCGCTGCAGCAGGCCCAGAAGAACTTCCTTCGCCTGCGCTGCCTTTACGCCCTGCCCACCGGCATCGACCGATCCCGAATCCGACGCCGCCTGGGAGGACCTTGCCACTTGGCGCCCCTCGACATCGGCGCTATCGGCCCCCGACTCGGCAGCTTCCCCTCCCATGGACCGGCGCAATCCGGTGTCGCCAGGCCCGGGGACGAATTCCTTGCGGTAGACAAGCTGAGCGGCCGTATCGGAAACGCGAACGCGGATCCTGACCTGCCTGCCGAACAGCCCGAACAGCCCAGACTCGTGCGCGACGACCTCCCAGGTCATATCCGCAATGTTGACGCCCATTTCCTGCGAGGCCTTCAACAAAGCCTCTTCTTCCGAACGTCCCTCGAATTCAGCTTCCTTCATCGCTTTCCTCCGGCAGGTCAAACCTACGCCTTGGCCGACACCGGTTTCAGATTACGGTTCATCCATACCTGGTGGCCAATGGACAGCAGCGTGTTGACCAGGATGTAGAACACCAGTCCGGACGGCAGGAACAGCATGAACGTCGTGAACATGATGGGCATCATCCACAACATCATCTTGGCCTGGGCAGGATCTCCCGCCGTCGGGGTCATTTTCTGCTGCAGGAAGGTCAACCCTCCCAGCACCAGCGGCAACACGAAGTAGGGATCGTGGCTGGAAAGGTCCCTGATCCACAGAAATAATGGCGCCTGGTACAGGTCGACTGCACCGTAGATCGTACGGTAAAGGGCTATCCAGATGGGCATCTGCAACAGCATTGGCAGACAGCCTCCCATCGGATTGACCTTCTCTCGCTTGTACAAGTCCATCGTGGCCTGGTTCAGACCTGTCTTGTCGTCCTTGTGCTTCTCGCGAAGGGCGTCGATCTTTGGCTTCAGTTCGGCCATCCGCCGCATCTGAACCATGCTCTTCTGGGTCCAGTACAGGGTCAGCAGCTTGACCACCAGGGTCAGGAAGATGATCGCAATACCCCAGGATGGCACCACGCTGAAGGACAGGCGCATCAGCCACAGCATCGGCTTGGCCAGGACACCCAGCACCCAGAAATCGATCGTGTCGTCCAGCCCAGGTCCGGCCGCCTTCAATGCGTCGAAATCCTTGGGCCCGATGAAGGCCGTGAAGGCGAACGTACGAACCCGACGAGCCAGCAAAGACGCCCTGGCAGCAGCCCCTTCGGGCCCCTTTCCCTCGATTGACGCCTTGGTGACCGAGGCCGTGTCCTCGCCGCCAGTCAGACCCAGCAACGCCTCGGCGCGGGAACAAGGAAGGCGCCCCGCGAAGGCCCCGGTCGGCAAAAGCCAGTCGGGCAGGCAGGAATCAGCGCCGGCCTTCAATGCGAAAGGCTTGCCTTCGGTATCGCCCCACTGAAGCATCGTGTTCAATACGCCCGAACGATCGCCAGCAGCCATGCACTGTGACGGCAGATCTGGTCCAGGCAACACCGCCATCAGGAAGTACCGCGAATTGATGCCGGCAAAATCCACCACGCCCGAGCCCTCGAAACCCGGCTTCTCGATCAGATTGTCCCGCGTCTTCTTCTCGAGTGTGCCGCCGAACGAACAAACCGCTTCCTTCAGGTCGGGAGGCGCCGAAAACATCGACTGGCCGCATCCCCCACCACCTCCCGTCGAAGGTTCCCAAGCCGGCAGCAGTAAACGCAGCCGCCCGGACACGGTCCCTTCACCGACGTTGACAATGCGCACCGACGCTTCAAGGCGGAAATCGTCAGCCAGGTGGTATCGCCGCTCGATGAAAACGGTGCTGGTGTCGTTTTCCGGGTCCGGCCAGACCATCGTGACGGAAGTCGGGGTAAGGGACACCACTGTGAATACCGGGTCCCGCGAGAAGGTCGTCCAAAGGTCACCGGTAACCGAGGAGCGACCCGGCTCCCTCTTCAGGATGCGGGTAACCTGCGGTCCCTTCAGTTCCTCGAAGTTCAAAGTCAGGGGGTAGAACTGCGGGTCCCATGTAGAAACCATGTCCATGGGACCAGCGGCCCTCTTTGCCGCAGGCGGCTGGATCGTCCCTGCGACAGCACCCCGGTCAAGCTGTTCGAACTGTCCATCCAGCAACAGGAACGACCGAAGCGCCCCCTGAAACGTGGATATCTGCGCGACCGAACCGCCGTTAGCGGACAGGGAAACGACGTCTTCTCCATCGAATGGCTGGACCGGCTGATCTGCCAGCGCAAAAGGCGAAACCGCAAGCAGCCCGAACAGAACAGTCACACGAAACGCAACCCGGGAAAACGTCGTCATCGTGAGCTCACCCCTCGTAGGTCCCAGGTACCGGGTCGAAGCCGCCGGGATTCCCCGGATGGCAACGCATCAGCCTTCGAACCCCCAGGAACCCGCCCCGGAACAGGCCATGAGTCCGCAAAGCCACTTGCATGTACTCGGAACACGTCGGCTGGAAGCGGCACGCAGGCGGCAGGAACGGGGATACCAGACTGCGGTACAGCCCGACCAGGAACGCCAATGCCTCAGCGGGGACCCTTGCTGCCCGGCTCAGGAAACGCATCCAGGCGGAAAAGGACATCCCGCAACTCCCTTTCGACTGCCGCAAGGCCAGGGGCCACGCGTCGGGTCCGGTTCTGGGACCGCAGTCCTGTCCGCTTGCCCGTCGCCTGGACCTCGGGAACCGGCGCCGCCTTGACGACGACCACCAGATCCACCGCGGCCAATCGATCCTTCAATGACAGCCGGAAAGCCGATCGCAACAGGCGCTTCCACCGGTTACGGCACACGGCGTTACCGACCTTCCGCCCGACCGCCAGGCCTAGCCTTGGGCAGTCAGCGTCACCTTTAGCCAGGAAAAGGATGAGGTTGCGGCCATGGGCACGCCGGCCCGACCGCATTACACGATCGAAGTCGCGGCTGGCCAGGATCCGGCTCTCGCGTCCGAATGCCGGCACCCACCCTCCCCCGGGTTTCAGGCCTTCAGGTCACTTCCCGGGGATCGTGGGCACCAGGACCTTGCGACCCTTGGCGCGACGGCGTGCAAGCACCTTCCGACCATTCCGGGTGGCCATGCGCGCCCGGAAGCCGTGCGTTCGCAACCGCTTGATCCTGCTGGGCTGGTAAGTCCTCTTCATCGTCGTTCCCTGCGTGAAGCCGGACCCAAATCGACCCGGCGGGTTTACCCAATGACCGACGCAAGCAAGCCTGCGGCGGGGTGATATTGTAGGTTGATGGTCCCGGATGTCAATGGGTTTTTCAAGAATTGCTTCGGCACTATCGAATACTTCGCTGTCACGGGCCGTCGCGGACACAACTTGCCCACGGAACGCGGTTGGCTGTCAGTAGGAAATACCAAAGATGACCTCGGTATCGGTCGGCTGGCCGCTGTAGATGCACACGCCGGGACGCTTCTCGGCCGCGAACGGGATGCAGCGCACCGTTACCTTGGTCTCGGCCTTGATGGCGGCCTCGACCTCCTTGCCAGGTATGAAGTGGGCCTTCAGGAAGCCGCGTTCGCCCTTGGCAAAGAACGCCTTCAGTTCCTCGTAGCTGCCCACGGACTGCACGTTAGCGTCCCTGAAGGCCACCGCCCGAGCGAACAGCCCCTTCTGGATCCCGTCCAGTTTCGCGTCCAGCCATGCACGCGTCAGGTCGGCGACGGGCAAAAATTCCTTGCTACCGTCGAGGCGCGACTTGACGACAACCTGCCCCGAATCACAGTCCCGAGGCCCGACCTCGATTCGCAGCGGCGCGCCCCGCTGCTCCCAGAAGTAGTGCTTTTCGCCGGGCCGCATCGTGTCACGCTTGTCCAGCGCGATCGTCTGCGAGGTTCGCTCGTTGTAGAAGTACTGCGGCATCTGGGCGGCGCCGAATCTCCGGTCGGCCGCGACGACTTCCTCGGAACCCAGCAGGCCAGTCAGTGCAGCTTCGATGAACGCCAGCACCTTAGCCTTCTCGTCCTCGTTCCTGAATATAGGGATGATAGCCGCCAACGTTGGAGCCACCCGAGGCGGAAGCACCAGGCCCTCGTCGTCGCTGTGCGCCATGATCATTGCGCCTATCAGCCGGGTGCTGACGCCCCATGACGTCGTCCACACGTTCTGCAGCACCTGGTCGCGCCCCTCGAACTTGATGTCGAACGCCTTGCTGAAATTCTGCCCAAGGTTGTGGGAAGTCCCCATCTGCAGCGCCTTCCCGTCCTGCATCATGCCCTCGATGCAGTAGGTGCGAACCGCGCCCGCGAACTTCTCGCTGTCCGTCTTCAGGCCCACCAGCACCGGCACTGCCAGGACGTCCTCGGCGAACTGCCGGTAAACCTCCAGCATCCGCATCGTCTCTTCCTCGGCCTCCTCGGGGGTCTCGTGCGCCGTGTGCCCCTCCTGCCACAGGAACTCCATCGTGCGCAGGAACAGGCGGGTACGGCGCTCCCAGCGCACCACGTTCGCCCACTGGTTTATCAGCACCGGCAGGTCCCGCCACGAGTGGATCCACTGACTGTACATGTGCCCGATGATCGTCTCGGACGTCGGACGGATTACCAGCGGTTCCTCGAGCTTCTCGCCGCCGCCATGCGTGACCACGGCACATTCGGGCGCAAAGCCCTCGACGTGCTCGGCCTCCTTGCGCAGGAACGATTCCGGGATGAACAGCGGGAAGTATGCGTTCACGTGCCCCAGCGCCTTGAACCGCCGGTCCAGTTCGCGCTGGAAACCTTCCCAGATCGCGTAGCCGAGCGGCCGGATCACCATGCACCCTCGAACTGGGGCGTAATCGGCAAGCTCCGCCGCGGCGATGACGTCCAGATACCACTGCGAATAGTCCTTCTCGCGCGTGACGATGTTCTTGGCCATTTCGTGTTGCCTCGTTGAAAGTCTGACGACGGTCAATGACCAGAGACTAGGTTCCGGCCGAGTACTCGTCTCGATAGCGGATCTGTTCCTCGGTCAGGATGTCCAGATCGATTCCCAGTGTCGCAAGCTTAAGGGCAGCAATCTCCTGGTCCTGCGACTGTGGGATGTCGTAGACGATAGGCTGCATCGTTTTCCCTTCGCGCGCCAGCCTCACCATGCTGAGGAACTGGTTGGCGAAGGACATGTCCATGACTTCGGAAGGATGCCCCTCGGCGCCGGCCAGGTTGACAAGACGCCCCTGGGCCAGCACGAACAACTTCCGGCCGTCTGGAGTGACGTACTCCTCGTTGTTCGCACGAATCTCCCGCTTGGAAAGCTTGTAGCCTTCAAGCTGCTCGATGTTGATCTCGCAGTCGTAGTGGCCGGTGTTGCACACGATCGCGCCTTCCTTCATCGTCTGGAAGTGGCGACCCACGATGACATCCTTCATCCCGGTGGCTGTGATGAAGATGTCTCCGATGCGCGCAGCGTGATCCATACGGGCAACCTCGAAGCCATCCAGGTTCGCCTTCAATGCCGCTATCGGGTCCACTTCCGTGACCACCACGCGCGCACCCAGACCGCGAGCCCGCATCGCGCAGCCTTTTCCGCAATGTCCGTATCCGGCGACGACAAACACCTTGCCGGCAAGCAGAACATTCGTCGAGCGCAGAATGCCATCGATCGACGACTGGCCGGTGCCGTAGACGTTGTCGAAGTCCCACTTCGTTTCGGCGTCGTTGACGGCGATGACCGGGTACTTCATCGCGCCGGCCGCAGCCATGGCCCGCAGGCGGTGGACGCCCGTCGTCGTTTCCTCGGTGCCGCCGGTGATGCGGCTGCAGCGGTCGGCATACTCCTTGTGGAACGTGAAGATCAGGTCTGCGCCATCATCCAGCGTCAGGTCCGGATCCATCTCGATGGTCTTGCGAATGCACCAGTAGAATTCCTCGCGGTTCAAGCCGCGCCAGGCGAACATCGGAACTCCCTCGGCGGCCAAAGCGGCGGCCACGTCATCCTGCGTGGACAGAGGGTTGCATCCGGACCATGCCAGGTCGGCGCCGGCGGCAATCAGCGTCCGGATCAGGACCGCGGTCTCCTTGGTAACATGCAGGCAGCCTGCAATACGGTGGCCCTTCAGCGGCTGCGTTGCGGCGAACTTCTTGCGCAACGCCATCATGACCGGCATGCGCGACTCGGCCCACTCGATCTTCAACAGGCCGTCGGGAGCCATGGCGATATCTCGTACCTTGTGGTTTGCGCCTTCGGACTGCACGGGGTACCTCCCTGGTTGACGGCAGAACCGCGAACGGCTAGTTTCGACGCGGCCTGCTCAAGGCGGCGGAATCGTAGACGATGGGGCGGGAACTGTCAAACGTGCAAACACGACCCGAAACCACTTCCATGGCCCTGATCGCACTGGGATCCAACCTTGGAAACAGGCTGGAGATGTTGCGGCGGGGAACCGAGTGCCTGGTGCTGGGCGGGAACGTTTTTCTGGAGGCCACGTCCTCCCTTTACGCCAGCGAACCGGTAGACGCTGACGGCGGCGAATTCCTGAACGTGGTCATCCGGGTCCGTACCATCCTTGCCCCCTTGGACTTGCTGCGCCTCGTCAAATCCATCGAGCGTGACCTTGGCAGGACCGGCGCGCGGGGCGATGCACGTACGCTGGACATCGATCTGCTGTATTTCGGAACCGCAGCATTCAAGAGTCCCGAGCTGGAAGTGCCCCATCCCCGACGAATGCAGCGCCCGTTCGTACTGGTGCCGCTGGCCGAAGTGTGTGTCATGATGCCCGAGCCTGGGACCGATGGCACAATCGCACAACGGATCATGGGGATTGTCGATACCTTCATGGGATCGGTAACACGAATCGCCGGCCCCGAATGGCTTGACAGACGCCTGCCTGTCGGGAGGTCACAATAGTGGGACGTTTCGAAAAGATGCGCACTGCCAGTTTCATCGCGTTCGTAGTGTTGATTGCCGCATGTGGGCGCCACAGGGAGATTTCTCCGCTCCCCGAGGCGCCAGGGTTGAAGTCCCTGGTGGCGCTGACCCCACTGGACTTGAAAGTACCGGAGGATTTCGACAGGTTGGACAGGCAGATCCTCGCGTCCGGAGGGGCTTCCGACCTGGCCAAGGCATACGATGACCTGGCCAGAGTGGCCCCGGACGATCCGAGGATCCTCACCCGCGGAGCCCTTGCCGCACTGGCGGCCGATCCCGAGCAACGCGGCCCGGCGGTCGCGGCTGGGGTGCTGAAGAAGCTGGCCAAGGAAGCCCCCGGAAATGCCGATGTCGCCTGGCTGGCATTGCGGTCGTCCCGCCTTGCCCAGGCTCCGGTTGGGAAACCTTTGAAGGCTGCTTCAGACGGGCAGGCCGAGGCCATGCGGAACCTGGCACTGGACGCCGCAGCCTTCGCTGCGGCCAACGCCGGCTGGAAAGGGCCTTTCGGAGCGACTGCCGAAGATGCGGGGCGCATGGCGCTGGAGGCCGTGGCCGCAGCCGCCACCTGGGAAGCTTCGAAAGCCCCCACCCCTGGAAGTGATTCTCCTGCTTCCTCTCCAATTGCACCTTCCGGAAAGGCGGTGGAAAAAAGTGCCGTCACCAAATGAGTCTCGTGGTTCAGCGAACGCACCTTCGGAATCGTCTCGTTCATGGATGACCCGCATGGCCATCGGCCTTGCCTTGGGGTTGTTGACCTTCCTGGGATTCGGTCTGTGGGCGGACCTGGGCCGGATGGGGGATGCTGCCGCCCGATTCGAATGGATCTGGCTGCTGCCGGTCCTGGCGCTGTCACTGGCCAACTACGGCCTTCGGTTTGCCAGGTGGCACCTGTACCTTAATGCCGCTGGGATTCGCGTCCCGATGCCGTTCTCGGTCGGGGTGTTCCTGTCCGGTCTGGCAATGTCCATCACCCCAGGCAAGCTGGGGGAAATCCTGAAATCGGCACTTCTGCGCGACGGCGCAAGGATTCCGGTCGCGCAGTCTTTTCCTGTTGTGGTGACGGAGCGTTTGGCTGATCTGGTCGCGGTTCTGGCTCTTGCCGGCGTGGGCCTGGCGGCCGGCCTGGGAGATTCCGGCATTCTGCTGGCTGGGGCAGGCCTGACAGTTACAATGTTCATGGTTCTTGCGACCGGCCCTGGAACCCGTCTTACTTTCAGGATGTTTGCCCTGCTGGCGCGCAGGAAGCTGCCGGCCTCGGCCTTCGACCAGGCACGCGAGACCCAAGCACGACTGTGGGCGCCGGTGCCACTGGTATCGGGGATCGCCCTGGGGACCCTTGCCTGGTTCGCTGAAGCAGCCGGCCTGTGGGTAGTGGTCCAGGCATTTCCCGAGGCCGGGCTGGAGCTTGCCCCGGCAACGTTCATCTACGCGGTCGGAACCCTGGCCGGGGCGCTGTCATTTCTGCCCGGCGGCCTGGTTGCAACCGAGGCGACACTGGCTGTACTGCTGGCAGCCCGCGCGTTCCCCGGTGTTGAACCGGCCTTCGCAAACACGCTCGCTGTTGCATCGACACTATTGATTCGCCTGGCTACGCTCTGGTTTGCAGTTGCACTAGGCGGCTTGGGGCTTCTTTGGATGGCTGCGCGCAAACGCGCGTCTCCACCCTGAAATTCCGATTGCCCCGCCAATTGGTTCCCGGTATGATTCGCCGGATTTTGGGCCGTCGCAGGGTGAGGTCAGCGATGATCAGTGTTTCAAGAATCTTCGCAGGAGTGGCCCTCCTGTGCTTTACGTCTGCAGCTTTGGCCCAGGAACCGCCTCCTGCGGGCGCCCCGGTTGCAGCCCCGGCGGCCGCCTCAAAGGCGCCCGAGCCATCTCCGTCGGCAACTGCCGACGCTGGTGCGGCCAAGGTGGAAAAGAAGGAAAAGGCGCAGGACGCCATTCCCGAATCGGTTCTGGCCATGCTGGGCAGTTCGACTGGCGCCAAGCGCAAGTCCCCGTTCGCGATATCCGTAGTCCTGGAACAGGTGCTGGGCATCGGAACGTTCGTGTCCGACAGCTTTGCTCGAAATCCCTACTACGGGTACAGTCTCGTTCTGCGCCCGCGTTACTACTTCACCGACAAATTGTTCGCCGAACTCCAGTTCGGCATTTCTGGCGAGTTGACGACATCAAATCAGACGTCCACAACCTACAAACGTCAGGTCATGCCCTCCGACCTGTCCCTGACTCTCAAGTACAGCAACGCAGCCAAGATCCCGGTCATCAACGTGACCTTCGCTCCGTTCATTCGGCTGGCTGCCCCAACGTCCTACGAGAGCCGCTATCGCAACCTGTATCTTTCGTCGGCAGCCGGTTTCAATCTTGGTGGGATGTACGGCGGCCATTTCATAATCGACTACATGTTCAGGTTCAACAAGAACTGGAACAAGACTGCACAGCCGACGATCAGCGGCGGCCAGATCGCACTTTCCCGCGTGCGTGGCGCCGAGGACATCGGAGGCGGAGAGGTCATCAACGGCGACGACAACAACACGTCGTTCTCGGTGTACAACGCCCTGACAGGTTCGTTCATCATCAACGAGCAGTGGTCAATCACGCTGCAACTGGCGATCCAGAACTCATGGACATATCTCAGCATCCCCAAGGATCAGTTTGCATCGCCATACGCCAAGGCTGGGCGCGGCCAGCGCGACAAGACGTTTGGTGTAATCGACGTGTCCTATCAGCCGTGGGAGCACTTCGGTTTCTCGCTGGGCCTGTCGTCGGCACAGCCAGCCAAGACCGCCGACAACAAGAGTGTCAGATTCCCGTTCTTTGATTTCTCGTCTGAAGGAAACAACTACACGCAGATCTACTTCGACGTCTTCATGACATACTGACCAATCAAAGGCTCGTCAGCACTTCGGAAACCTGATCAACAGCCCAGTCCAGTTGTTCCCTGGTAATCACCAGCGGCGGCGCAAACCGGATGACGTCGTCATGGGTTTCCTTGCACAGCAGACCGCGCGCCATCAGGGCTTCGCAAAAACGCCTGGCGCCCTTGGCCTCGGGGTACAACTCCATCCCGATGAACAAACCCAGGCCGCGCACCTCGCGAATGTGGCGCGACTGGATCGTGCGCAAACGCTGAAGCAGGTAGGCTCCAAGTTCGGCCGACCGCTCGCAAAGCCCTTCTTCCTCCAACACACGCAGGGATTCTCGGGCAATGGCGCAGCCCAACGGATTTCCACCGAAGGTCGAGCCGTGCTCGCCCGGCGTGAACAGTCCCAGGCATTCCCTGCTGCCGGCCACCGCCGACACAGGGTATATGCCGCCGCCAAGAGCCTTGCCCAGCGTCATCATGTCAGGCCTGACGCCTTCATGATCACAACCAAAACGGCGACCGGTCCGACCGAATCCTGTCTGAATCTCGTCGGCAATCATCAGCACGTTCGCGCGGCTGCAAATCTCCCGGGCCGCTGCCAGATAGCCTTGCGACGGCATGATCACGCCGGCCTCTCCCTGGATCGGCTCGACCAGAAATGCCGCGGTTGCCGGATTTATCGCCTGCCGAAGTGCATCAAGGTCACCATACGGAACGACCTGGAACCCGGGCGTAAACGGCCCGAAGTCCTCCCGGTACAATGATTCCGTTGAAAACGACACGGCTGTT
Organism: uncultured Myxococcales bacterium; assembly: GCA_903936705.1. Classification (GTDB taxonomy): domain Bacteria; phylum Myxococcota_A; class UBA9042; order DTJE01; family DTJE01; genus CAIZWN01. The sequence goes on along the minus strand of CAIZWN010000070.1, from coordinate 23,589 downwards.
ACGGTCCGGCCATGAAAGTTGCCCGAGCAGGCGATAATCTCGGCTTCATACCGCGGCACCTTCTTGACCTGATAGGCCCACTTCCGGGCCGCCTTGATGGCCGTCTCGATGGCCTCGACGCCGGTGTTCATCGGCAGGACCATCTCCATGCCGGTGTAGGCGCACAGTTCCTGGAAGAAAGGCCCGAGTTCGGAATTGTGAAACGCCCGCGACGTTACAGTTACCTTTTCCAACTGTGCACACGCCGCCTTCACCAGTCGAGGATGACGATGTCCATGGCTGACGGCCGAATAGCACGACAGGAAATCCAGGTATCTGCGCCCTTCGCAGTCCCACATGAACACACCTTCCGCCTGCTCGATAACCACAGGAAGAGGCTTGTAGTTCTGCGAACCGTAGGTATTCGCAAGTTCGATCAAGTCGGTTGAATCCATGATGGTCTGACTCGCTCCGTCCAGAAACCAGCTGTTCCATAACGCACCGGCCCAACTAGGTCAACGTTACGACCAGTCACCCCAGGCCTTGTCGAGGTAGGCAGGTCGGATAAACCGGTTCAGCCTGCCGTCTGGTCGCTGACGATTGGGGGCCCAGCGGTGCAACAACTGCCCGCAGGGGATCGTGGCAACAATCCGGACTTGATGGTCAATGCCCAAGGATCTGGCCAGCCTTGACTTTCCCGATGTGCTCGCCTTACGTTTGCCAGGTCCGACCGAGGTATAAGGTGCACGATGTGACTGGATTCGCGGTCCTGCTTCTGATCATTGCACTGCTGGTGTACCTTACCGTAAACATCTTGCTTCCATTCATGTTTACGTGGCTTTTCGGCCTGGTCTCGTTCTTCGTGTTCGCTGTTCTGATCCTGCGCCGAGGCCGACTGCATCCAACTCACCTGCCCAACCTGCAAAAACCAGGCATTGCGTTTCTGCTGATCCTGATGAGCATTGCCCTACCGGCCGCACACGGATTCTTGTTTGGCCTGCTTAGGCACGAGTCGTGGCCCTGGATCTGGGTACTGTGCGGCAACGCTCTTATTCCAGTTGCCTGGTCACTACGCAACCTTGTCCGCCATGTCCGCGAAAAACGACGCTTCCTGACCGAAGGGCACGACATCGAGCAGGTCCTGGAGGCCGCACGGGCGCAGGATCGCGCGCTGGGCGTGGCCTTCGACCGGCTAGAGATGGCGGCATCCCAGGAACGCCCGCCGGAACCCTGGGAGGCCGTGGCAGGCGATGCTGCAGGAACGACAATGTTTCCTCCCGGCGACGTCGCGACGCTGATGATGCAAATTTCGGCGTTGCGTCCAGGCTTCCACGAGATCGCGAACTCCATGTTGCTGGCCTACGAGGAGGTAATCACGGGACCCGAACCGAAACTGCCTCACCCCGCAACAGCGGTTGCCCGCGCACGCCTGACTGAACTGTCGGAAAAGGCAAGCGAGATGGCACGATTGGTAGGCGAGGTTCTATGGGATCGGAAGTCCTGGGGATGAATATACCTGTCAGGATTCGGATGGTCTGGCAGCCAGGATCGGCACGCGGACTATCTGGCCGGGTCGCAGCGATCCGATGCGCAGCGCGCCGTTTTCCCGCATCAGCAGGTCCTCGGTTGTAACGTACTGCAGCAGCAGGTCCGCAACCCCTTCTCCATCAACCATTACGTGTTCGACCGTCCTTACCGGCTCGGTCTTTCCGACTTCGCTTTGGAGCTGCCAGCGGGCAACAGCTACCTTGCGCAGCCCGTGAAACCTGCTGGCCTCGCCGGGTGTCAGCAGGATCGACAAGGCTTCTCCCACGACGGGCGTTCGCTTGCGCAAGTTCGGATTCTTCCTCAGAAATTCATCAACAGTCAGTCCGGCCCAAGATGCCAGGGAAGCGATACTGTCGGCACCGGTAGCTGTGATTTGCTGCAGCGACGGGCCTCCCTGGTCAGCGGTTCGCAGGATCATATCGGCGTTCACCGTCCTTGGGTACGCAGTCACTTCACCGGCAACACCTGCGTCGGCGGCTCGGGTTGGCAACTGCTTCCTGGCAACGGCCAGCAGCGCGTGATCCTGCTGATGACCATCTCCCACCTTGAAATCCCTGCACCCAGGCATCCCCAACAGCAGCAGGACAGCCAGTCCTGCAAACTGGCACCGTACGTTGATGACACCCATAAAACCCCCCATTGCCGGGACGGATTGTAGCGCGCCAGACTCCATGCATCCAAGCGCGTGCAATACGTATTCCCCCGCCAATTTTTGATCGCCATGCTGCAGTAGGCAGTTGCCAGATCACCCACGTCGCGCCATAATCCGCGCAGTTGGAAGGGGTCGCATGGACGAGACTTCGCCTGAATCATCCAAATCTCTCGTCGAGCTTGTCGGCCAGAAGCACGCGCTGCTGAAGAGCGGGGATCTTTATGCCCTGATCGGCGTCGAACGTTCGGCCGATGTCGCAACCATCAAGAACGCCTACTTCAGTCTTGCCAAATTGCTGCACCCTGACGTAGTGGCACGACAAAAACTCCCCGATCTGGAACGACAGTCAATCGAGGTTTTCAAAGGTCTTTCGGATGCCTTCGCGACGCTGACGGATCGTAGCAAGCGCCTGGCTTACGAATCCCAGGGGCAAAAAGGAGCCGGGGCGGTTGCGGAAAAAGTCCAGCGCGACGCAGCTAGCGAAGCCAAAATCTGGTACCACAAGGGAATGCTTCTGATGCAGCGCCGTGTTCATGGCGAAGCCGAGGCATGTTTGCGAAAGGCCTTGGAGTTCGACAAGCTCAGTCCCAAGATCCTCGACGGTTTGGGCTGGGCCATCATGAACAACGAGGCCAAACCACTGGCGCCGCGCCTGGAAGAGGCAAAAAAATGGTTCGAAAAGGCACTGGAGAGTCCCTCCCAGGACAGTTCCGGTGATCCCTACTATTATCTGGCGCTGTACTACAAGGCACTAGGAGATTCGGCCAAGCAGCGCCTGTGCCTGCAGGACTGCATCAGCATCAATCCGCGCAATGTCGAGGCACTACGAGAACAACGCCTGTTGAGCATGAGGGCTCGCAAGAAGGGCGAATCCCAATTCTTCAAGAGCATCCAGAAGATGATCAGCAAGTACACAGCCAAGAAGAATTAGTTGTCCTGCTGATGGCACCGGCAATTGACTACAGCCGGGTCGTTCACAAGCCGCAGTTGTAGGTATCCGGGTTGGTGCCCGGGAGGCCAGGCTCGCTGGATGAGGTGCCTCCTGAACCGGCCTGACCGATGATGAAACTGACCTGATCCTGCGTCACGAAGGCATTGCCGCAAAGAATGCCGATGCTGGATCCGCCGCCGCCACCACCGCCCTCGCCACCCTTGCCGCCCGACCCTCCATCGCCACCCTTCGCGCCAAAGCCGGTATCCTTGCCGTCAGTGATCCCAGCGCCACCCGCGCCGCCCGGGCCGGCCAATCCTCCGGTTGAAGCACGACCAGCGGCACCGCCCTGGCCACCCACGCCCGTCTTGATCACAGTGTCAGTAACCTTGATGCCGGCTCCGTAAACGAACAGGCCAATCGATGCACCGCCGCCGCCGCCGCCCTTGCCGCCGCCGCCGCCGCAACCGCCACCGCCGCCACCGCCGCCGCCCCCACCATATCGATCACACCATTCCAGGATACCGGTAACATTGCCGCCACCGCTGCCACCGCCGCCACCACCGCTGCCGTCCTTGCCCTTGACTCCGTCCCCGCCATTGCCCAGCACGTAACCATCCGGCTCGAACGCGCCAACCCATTCCCCGGCGGTACCGTTCTGGCCGCCCAGTCCATTGGAACCGTCCCCGCCAGGATACCCGTCGCCACGCGTTCCAGCCGCCCCGGTTCCACCATACCCGGCGCCAGGCCCGACGCCTGCCAATCCATCATTACCACCGCTGTCTGCAGACCCGCCGTAGGCACCGGCGCCACCGGCGTTGATGCACGGGCTGGTCCCGCCAGGCCCACCCGCCGGGTTGGAGTCGGACGGATTGCAACTGCCAGTGCAGCCCACGCCAGTACCAACGCAGCCATTCTGCCCAAGCGCACCTGTGTTGCCGTTCAGGCCAGGCAAACCGTCAGTCCCTACAATCCCACGTGACCCGTTGCCAGCCTGAATCGTGTCGGAAGTGATCTCCAGGCCGGGACTGTTACGAGCCATTACGCCGTACGAGGACTGACCTGGTATCGCTGGCGCCTCGCTGGTGATCAGGAACCCGTGCAGCCCAGTGGGCGCAACCAGGTCGTCGGCATAAACCGCAACCTGTCCGCCCTTGATCTGGGTGGTGTTTTCCTTCTTGCGCTGCCAGCCTGAAGCCCGGTCGTACTGGCCATAGATGCCGATGCCGTTCCTCAGGTACACGGACGTCACGTTGTAGACACCAAGCGACACGATGACTGTCTGGAAGCCAACATCCACGGCAGCGTCGATACCAGCCTGGATCGTGCGCTTGGGCAGATCCATCGACCCTTCATTCAAGTCGATACCGGTGGTTATATCGACAAAAATGGACCGGGCCGCGTCGCCATCGACACCGTCGCAGTTCGTGTCCAGGTAAGCGGGGTCCGGCAGATCCTCGGGCTTGTAGTTATCCAGCGGATTGCACGTCTGCGATTGGCCGCCCTCGCAATTCTGTACCGAATGGAAGCACTCGCCCACACCGCAGGATTTCTCGCCAAGATTGTTGTCGGTCAGGCCGTCGCAGTCGTCGTCAAAGTTGTTGCAGACCTCGACGTTGTTCACATCGTCACGCTCGCACACCAGAGACTGGCCGTCATCCGCACATCCCCACGTTCCGTTCATGCATTTATCCAGGTCAGGACCATCGCAAGGACTGCCGCGGTCGGGCCACATCTCGTCGGTAAGCCCGTCGCAATCGTCATCCAGGTCGTTGCACGTCTCGACGGTCTGGCCAAGGTACTCGTTGCACTGGCCAAGTTTTCCATCCAGGCAGTTTGAAACCGTGTGCGCGCATACGCCCTGGCCGCAAACGTAGTCCCCCAGGCCCTCGTCCTTGGCGCCGTCGCAGTTGTCGTCCTCGCCATTGCAGATCTCGTCGATCGGAACCTTCGCCGTACAAGCTTCCCATGCCACGTTCGAACCGCTTTGCGAACAGGTCCGAAGGCCATTGCACGTCCATGGCGGCTTTGACTCGAAGCACGGGGTAGCAAGCCCCGCGAAGCCCAGCAGGCAGGGACAATCCCCCAGGTCCGCCACGCACAGGCTCAGCACGTCTTCACCAACAGTAGTGTCCGTGCAGGTGTAGCCCGTCGGGCACGCTCCAGCCGAACAGGCCGTGGCGCAGAATCTGCCGATTTTTCCGTAACCCAAACAGCGAGACACCTCGCCCTCGACACCCGAACAGTCAGCGTCCTTGCTGCACGGCCTGCACAACGAAGTATCGGGAATGACGCAGGCAAAGATGTCCTCGGAACCAGGAAAGGGGACTTTCCGACAGGAATATCCGTCGGGGCATTTCTCGATACAGGTGGTCGTGCAAAATCTGCCTGAAATGCTCGGCATGCACAATTCCTTGTCGCAATCCGAATTCTCGTTGCAGGGCTGCCCGAAACCACCCAGCGACGGGACATCGGTTGCAGCATCGATCAGGTCGCTTTGTCCAAGCTCTCCGCCAAAGGCTTCCTGCCCGTCCGACTCGGTGTCACGATAAACTTCGGCCAAGAGATCATCGACAGTGTCGCCGGTCACGCCCGGGTCAGTCGCAAGCCCGTCACGACATCCACCATCCGGACACCCACCGGAATCCGATGGGCTTGCTCCGCTCCCGCAAGCCATCAAGAATGCCGCCAACACCAGGCTGGAACGCACCAGGAACCCTTCAAACCGCCGCATCCGAAACCTCCACAGAACATTGATCGACATTATTCTAGGCCAAAGACGCTGCGCATGCCACGGTTTCCTTTGAGCCGCCATCAACCAAATCAGCGGTCGACAAGCTCGACATTCCAAATTGCCTGATGACACTCCTGACAGATCGGACGGAATTTGCTAGGCTTCGCGCCATCGACAGGCCAATCCCGTCGTGGAGGTTGAAGATGAGAGTCCGGATCGCGCTGGCACTTTCCGTGGTTCTTGTCGCCTGCTCGGCGCGCTCGGATCCTGGGCCAGCCCAGTTGATGCCGCCTCCCGAGCTTGCGCCGGCCGAATCAGCGTCTCGTCGTCATTCGCTTGCCATCTCGGTTGACGATGCCTCGCAGGCGGCGTCCGAGATCGAGTCATTGCTGAAGGGCGCCAAGGGATTCGTGACAAAGCGGGACGAGGCAGCATCGGCCGGCAGCGGTCAGGCGTCGATCCTGCTGACGATGAACATCGAGTTGCGGCAGGCTCAGTTGCTGCTGGACAAGGCCAAAAAGCTTGGCACAGTAACCGGCGAGCTGGCCCAGATCGACGATGTAGCCGCCGAGATGGTCCTGACGAATGCAAAGCTGGCCGGCCTGCGAAACGTCGAAGCCCGCCTGCGCGCACTGGGCGATGGCCCCGATCGAGAGTGTGCCCGACTGGGCGAAATCGAGCGCGATCGAGCCAAAACGGTCGATGAGATTGCGGCTCTGGTTACGCGGCAGAAGGTTCAGGAATCGCGGTCGCAGTTCGCCTCGGTATCGGTGCTGTTTGTGGGCCAGCCTCCCAAGGATGCCTCATTCGTTGACGATGCGATCAGCGCCTTCAATAGCATTCTTGAAAAACCTGCCGCCGCTGCCCGACAGGCTGCTGTGCTGCTGGCCGCCTGGTCGCCTGTGATCATTCTTCTGGCTGCGGCTGTGTGGCTGTCATGTCGTCGCCGGATGCGTCATCGCCTTCGATCGGGGCAGCCGCCAGCAGCGTGACCTCGCCCTTCAGGGTTCGACCGGCAATGGCCGCCTGGACCTCGGCCGCCGTTCCCGCGATGAATTCTTCGAACATCTTGGTCAACTCGCGCGCCACCACCAGTCGCCACCGGGGGTGAAAGGCCTGGAAATCGGTCAGCAGGGCAGGAATCTGGCGCGCAGGCACGTAGAAAACGCAGGTGCCGCGCATGCCGTCAAGCGAGCTTATCAAGCGCTGACGACGACCCGACTTTGCCGGGGGAAAACCGAAGAACGTGAATCGGTCGGTTGGCAGCCCGGAAACACCAAGGGCAGCAACAGCAGCACACGGGCCCGGAACGGCCACGACCGGCATGCCGGCCTCGCGAAGCAACGACACCACGCGATACCCGGGGTCCGAAATCAACGGCGTGCCAGCATCCGAAACAAGTGCGATGTTTTGACCGGATTTCAAGATGTCCAACAAGACCTGGCATGCGCGACGCTCATTGACGTCGTGGTACGCGACCATCCGACGCTCACCGCGCTCGACCCCCAGCAACTTCAGCAGCATCCCGGTCGTCCGCGTGTCCTCGCACGCAAAGACGTCAGCCTCGCGCAGCACGCGCAAGGCCCGCAACGTGATGTCCTCCAGATTTCCTATCGGGGTAGCCACCACAAACAAGGTGCCCGGGCCATTCTGGCGCGAAACAGTTTCCAAGTCTTCGGACATCGGTGACGCCGGCTGGCTGCGGTCGGGTTCCAACCGCAGCGCAGGCCGCTTCTTGCAGGAACCATGGCGTGGAGTTCTGCCCATCTGACGTCAGACGCTCGGGACCGAGGCAGCAGGTACGGCCAGTGGCTGATAGAACGTCAACCACTTCTCATAGCGCGAATCGCGGCCCGAAACCACATCGAAGAACGCCTTCTGAATCTGACGCGTCACCGGCCCTGCCACACCGCTGCCAACTACCCGGCGGTCGATCTCGCGAATGGGCGTGATCTCGGCAGCAGTGCCCGAGAAGAAGACCTCGTCAGCCAGGTACAGGTCGCTACGTGTCAGGCGCATCTCGTTTACCTTGAATCCCAGATCGCGCGCCAGACGAATTGCTGCGTCACGCGTTATTCCTCCAAGAATCGACGCGTCAAGACCTGGCGTATATAACTCGCCGCCACGGACCAGGAACAGGTTCTCGCCAGATCCCTCGGCAACGTATCCGCAATGATCCAGCAGAATTGCCTCGTTGTAACCCTCGCGTTTGGCCTCCATCTTGGCCAGCACCGAATTCACATAGTGTCCGCAGATCTTGCCCTTCAGCAGAACGGCGTTGACATGGTGTTTCGTGTAGGAAGAGACCTTCACACGAATCCCCTTCTCTATGGCTTCCTGGCCCAGATAAGCGCCCCACTTCCACGCAATGACCGCCACACGAACATCCGGTTCATTGCCAGGGTAGACACCAACCTCACCGTCGCCCAGGTAGACCAACGGGCGCAGGTATCCTTCCTTCATCCCGTTCGCAGCCAGGGTCTTGGCGCAGACGGCACAAAGGTCCTCCCGGCTGTACGGCACCGAAAGTTCAAGCAACTTGGACGAGTCGAACAGGCGGTCAATGTGTTCGCCAAGGCGGAACACCGCAGACCGTCCATCCGCCAGATGGTAGGCTCGAATCCCCTCGAACGCCCCGACCCCGTAGTGTATTGTGTGCGACAGAATGTGGACGTTGGCCTGGTCCCAGGGAACCATCTTGCCATCCATCCAGATCCACGTTTCCTTGGTGATCATTCTCGTCTCCATCCAGACCCACGGGCCGATTCACGGGCGACCACAAACTGGCTCAGCTGCAACCCAAATAAAACACCATGAACAGCAATTGACCGCTCGACGATCGCCCGACAAATCGTAGACGCTTGTCCCCCGAAGGGCAACCATGACCAGCTATTGACCCGCTCCATCATCGAGGTGGAAGAGAAGGCCCACCTAGAAAGTCTTCAAGTCCCTGACCCTGGCCGGACCATCGTCCTTCTTCGGCAGCGGCGGCGCGACGACCGCTGGGGATGCGGCCGGCGCAGGGGCCGCGGCCGTCGAAGGGGCCGCAACCGGCGAAGGGGCTCCCCCAGACGACAGGTCAACCCCTCCCAACTGCGCTGGAGTTCGCAGGCGCCCGGCAGCCTTCTTCAGCGACACGGATACAGCGCCGTCCCTGTCCGGAACCGTATCGACCAGGGCGTCTACGTACCCGCCCTTGCGGAACGTGAACGATTCGGACGCCCTCCCGAAAGAGACATCGGCTACAAGAGGAGTCACCCCCAGTACTCGCCCTCGCTGCACGATTTCCGCGCCATCCGGGTCCGACGAGAACCGGATAGAGACGCTTGCCGGAACCAACGGCGGCGCCTGCTGCACAACAACCGGAACCTGGGGCGCGACGAGTTCCGGAACCTGACTTGCCTGAACCGGTTCCTGGGTTGACGGCCCAAGGATACCAGAGGTCCACAAGGCGATTCCGATCCCCGAGAACGCCACCATCAGGACTGCCGCCAGCCACGCCCACCGCGCACGATGCCCAACCCTGGCAGGCATCACCCCGGCCATGGTCTCGGCTTCCTGCCTGGACTGGGTCGCCAGGGTCTGCCTGGGGCCCTGGACATACACCACACGCTCGAACCGTCCTGCCAGGTGAGCCTCGATCTCGGAAATGGCCGAAACAAGCTGGGACGCATTCTGGAATCGCCGGTCGGCCGACTTTTCCAGACATTTCAAGACAAGAGCCTCGACCTCGTCAGGAACCTCGACATCGGGCCTTGCTTCCGCCAGGGATGGCGGCGGTTCCTGGACATGCTGTATCAGGATGGCCAGCGGATTTTCGGCGTCGAACGGGGCATGCCCAACCAGCATCTCATAGGCGATTACCCCAAGAGCATAGATGTCGGCCCGATGGTCCACGGCCATCGAACGGCACTGCTCGGGAGCCATGTATCGTGGCGTCCCGAAAATGGTCCCGGCCTGGGTCACGGTCCCCTGGCGCTTGTCTGCCTCGCGCAGCTTGGCAACGCCAAAGTCCAGTACCTTAACAAAATCGACGTCATCGCCGACCCTCGTCAGGTACACGTTGTCTGGCTTCAGGTCTCGATGGACTATGCCTTTTTCGTGAGCCTCAACCAGGGAAGCGGCGATCTGCTTCAGAACATGCATCGTCCGCCGGGCCGAGAACGTCTTGTCCCTGCGAAGCGCATCATCAAGACTGCTGCCGTCCAGAAACTCCATGGCGAAGAACAGCGTTCCGTCATCGGCCTGGCCGAAATCGAAAATGCGAATCGTGTTCGGATGGTTCAGGCGGCTTACGGCCAGCGCCTCGACCTTGAAGCGCTTGATGACCTTCTCGTCGTGCGCCAGTTCCCTCAGCAGCATCTTGACCGCAACGGTCCGGTCGATCCCGACCTGCCTGGCCCGGTACACGATGCCCATTCCACCGGCGCCAATGCGAGCAAGAATTTCGAAACGCCCGTCAACCACACGCCCCAGCATCGGGTCAACGCCTGGCAATGAGGACGGACCGCACTCGGTAGCCGCAACAGCAGCTTCCACGCGAGCCTGCACGTCATGGTGGTCGGCGCGGTCCATCGCCGTCGCACGCTGGTCCGCAGGAAGGCCGCGCGTTACGTCCGGGCGGGTATTCGACTGGGGACGAACCGACTGCGGCGGCGAGTCAGAACTGCCTGCAGGGGTGCCTGGCTGCTGCCCCGGCAACGCCGGACCATCGTCCGTATCCCATCCCAGTGTCCGATCGTCACCCACGTCGCACCCATCAGCCCGGCGAAAAGGACTTTACCACAAGCCCCGACGCCGTCCACATCAAGCCGCAATCAGGACCGCACAGAGCTTTGACGCGCGAACACACCTCCGATAGAATACGCCCCGTCTGGCGAAGTAATGGAATCAAGAATGCGGGGTGTCCACCCGGTTTTGCTGAACGTGGTGTTACCGCTGGCAATCCTGACGGCTTTCCCATGCCTGGGGGCGCCCAGCCACGAGCCCTTGCCGCGACAGGCGACGAACATCTCGTGGGTTGTTCCCCCTGTTCACGTTGTCATTGATTGTCCGGGAGTGCAGCCATCGACGTCATGGATGGCAGCTATGGGCAGCGAACTGGACCAGCAAGGATTTCACGTCCTGCTGCGGGAAGCTTCGACGAAACATGCGGACGACATTGCGGCGATCGTGAAGTGCGTCCCTGCCTCCCAGGCAGTCGTTCCCCCAGGTGGCAAGGTTACGATACCTGCGGCCGACCAACGTGAAGTGGCGCCCCGATCTGTGGAACAGAAGCCTTCAAGCGAAACGGGAGTTTCCGTCCCGGTGGTCGAACTTGTGGTCCCGCCGACCGAGGCGAAGGCTCGGGTCGCCGCCGAAAAGGTCGAGGCTCTGTTCGGTGCCAAGGTTGGTCAGGCGCGGCCCGCTCGTGTGCTGTTCCTGGTCGAAACCGCCACGGATACGGGCCGAGCCATGATGGTGCAATCGTCATGGGTCGTCTCGTATGCGCGCCTGCCGGCGGACTTCGCCGACGTGTCTGGCGTGGATCGCCTGCCTGCGCGCTGGCTGGATTCATATGACGCCGTCGTTCTGGCCACGGACAAGCTCCCAAGGCCGGGCATCGCACGCCTGGCAAGACAGCTGACGGCCTATGTCGAGCACGGTGGAGCGCTGGTTGCTGCGGCCGGGGTCGATTCCGAGGAACTGTACCCGCTGTTCGGGATCCGGAAGGCTTCCGACGACGTCCAGATTAAATCGTGGGGATGCGACGAATCGTTCTGGCCCGGGGCAAAGGGCCTGGACCCTCTTGTCGAGGCGGGTCAGACTGACGAGGTCCCAAGGTTCCAGCTGGCAAATGACGCAAAGGTGTTGTGCCGCGGCCACGCCGACGGGTCCAAGGATGTTCCTCTGGCGTTCACCTCACGGCTGGGGCGTGGCTCGACGATGGGCTGGGCCGGAGCCCGTTTGAATGACAAGTCCGCCCGTGGGCTGCTGCTGCTGTCGCTGATGGAAGTCGTACCAATGCCGGCCGCCGTCCTTGGAGCGCTGGTCTTCTACGTCGATGATTGTCCACTGCCGATGACAAACCAGAAACGCCCGCCTGCCGACACCCTATACGGCCTGACCGATTCCGAGTTCTACCTGACCATGTGGTGGCCGCGAATGCTGACCCTTATGGACAAGCATTCGATTCGCCCCACATCAGGTTTCATTCTTACGTATGACGACCGTCTTCCCGGCATTGGCCAGCCGCAAGGCTACACGGAACCAGAGGGCGCGCCTTCCTTGAAACTTGCACATCTGGTGCGAGACGTCGGATGGGAAGTTGGCCTGCACGGATACAACCACCAGTCACTCAGCGTAGGGAAGAACGAGTGGACGGTGGGATGGGCGGGGCGGGCCGACATGGATGCCTCGCTGACTCTCCTGCGTGACGAGTACAAACGCATTTTCGGGGTCGGCAAGGAACCTCCGGTATACATAGCACCAAGCAACTTCATCCAGAAGATGGGCAAGGAGTCACTGCGAGCAGTCTTCCCGGCAATTACCGGCATCGCATCGCAGTACCAGGACGAGGGACCTATCATGGGCCATGAATTCGGACAGGACCCCGACGTGCCGGGGATGATCGATATTCCACGCATCTCGTCCGAGCACTTCCTGGACGGGAACAACAGTGCCGAAATGCTGGATGCCCTTGTGCTGCCTGGAGTGCTCAGCCACTTCGTCCATCCCGACGACTTCTTCGATCCCGAGAGGTCGCGCGGGGTGAGTTTCGAAGACATGATTCGCCGGCTGGACGAGTTGTTGTCAGTTGTCGATAACGCCTACCCATTCCTTCGGCGAATGACTGGTTCCGAACTTGCTGCCTATGTCCCCCAGTGGCTGAAAGCTCGTCTTGAAGTCACGCGCAGCGCATCCGGCCTGGCAATCCGCGCCATCGATCCTCCGCCCGGAGGCATGCCGATCATGCTGCGAGTGCCTCGGGGATCTACAGTCCGTACCGAGGGCACCTGTTTCGAGACATTCCGTGCGCCGACAGAGTCCAGGCACCACTACCGCGTGGGAAGCGATATATGCTCGATCAATTGGCGTTGAGCTCAAGGGTTTTTCCGACCCTGGCACTTGTTCTGCTGATTGCCGTCCCAGGCGTGGCGGCACCTCGCGAACAATTGCCTTCCGTTGACGGCGTTTTGGTAGGCCCAAGACCAAAGCCTTCGCCGCCGAAAAAGGCCCGAAAGGCCGACACGAAACCGGCCGAGAAGTCATCGGGCACTGCTACCGAAACCCCTGTCTCAAAGGTCCTCATGGACCCGACAGTGGCCACTACCCAGGCCCGCGCACTGCGTGATGCAGGTAAGCCTGCCGAGGCCGAGGCCATCCTGCGGCCATACCTTGCCACCAGTCCCGTGGACGCCGACGTCCGTGTCGAATTGGCACAGTCATTGTCGGACCAATCCAAGGACGCCGAGGCCGTCTCCCAGTGGGAGGAGGTGCTTCGCGCCCGTCCCGAGGACGATAACGCCCGCCTGCGCCTTGCCGACATTTACCTGGGCCTGGACCAGGCCGATTCGGCCCTCGAACAATACCAGGCTGTTCTGGGACGCAATCCGAACGACCCCGCCCTTCGGCGTCGTACCGGTATGCTCCTGGTCGATCTGGACCGTGGCGCCGAGGCCGTTGCCCATCTGGAGGCATATTCGGTGCTTGTCCCGGGCGACGATGAGGTCATGAATGTCCTGGAGAAGCTGTATCGATGGAATGATCGGCCAGACTTGGCAATCCGGATTCTTGAGCGACGCATCGATCTGCACCCGGGCGACATTGACGCCGTGCGGCAGTTGGCAGAAAGCTGCGTTGACCTTGGCAACGAGAAGAAAGCCATTGATTTGTACCAGAAGGTTGTCATGGCCCGCCCGGATGACCTGGAGGCCAGGCATGCGTTGGGCGAACTGTACGAGTGGAACGGGGCTCCCACCCGCGCACTGGAACAATACGATGCGTACCTGAAGGCAAGGCCGTTCGACAGCGAGGTCAGGGCCAGATCGCTCTCGCTGTCCTCGGACCTTGGACTTGGTTCGGAGGCCCGCATGCACGGGTATTTCCTGCGATCCACCGACCCGCGTTTCCAGAGCCGAGCACGTGAAGCCATCCTGGCTGACACTGGATTTGGGTCGTGGGCCGGCGTCGAATATGACTTCTACAACGAGCTGAATAACCTGACGAGGCACCTGGCAGGACCGCGGGCTCAGTACAGGCTGAACAACATTGTAACGCTGGGCTTGTGGTACCAGTTCAGGCACCTCAGCGGCCCGTCAATCGTAGATGGCAACCCAAAAAGCACCGTCATGGGTCACGCGGTCGGCGTGTTCTCGAACCTGTCCCTTCCACTGGAGTTCAAGCTGTCACTGGGGGCATCGTTTGCCCACTACGACACCGGCTTCAATTCGGGCAACGGCTTCCTGAATTTGTCGCGGGACTTCGGCCCAGTAAACCTGTCTTTGCAGGCCGAGAGGACTGATCTGCTGTCTTCCGTTGGAGACGTCCAGACAAAGGTAGTCTCAAACGACATGACCCTGGGAATCGATACCGAGCCGGTGGATCGTTTCCTGATGCACTTTTCGGGCACCTGGGGCTACTACTCGGACAAGAACCAGCGGCTGGCGGCTGGGGCTGGTGTCGGATGGCGTCCGCTGGACTCCCCGCGAATCGAACTGTGGTACGAATACATGTACAACCACTTCAAGGATCCGGAAACCTCGAACCCGGACATCAGCTATTTCGCGCCGTTGAACTACCAGAGGCACGGGCCAATGGCGACGATGATGCATGCCGTCACCACCTGGTTCGCGTACGGTCTGGATCTGCACTTGTGGCATGTATACGACTCGGGCGAGCAGTCCATCCGCATCGAGTCAGGGGCGAAAGTCACGCTGCGCCCGGCGCTGCACCACCTGATCCAGTTGTCGTACCTTCGCACCGACGCCGTCTGGTCATCATCGTCTGCGAAATACCGCGACCAGCAGGGGACTTTTACCTACGCCTACGAGTTCTGACGACGTCAGTTGGATTGGAAACAGGACGAACCTGCCCGCGCGCCGACTGCAACAGGGACGCAGGTTTCGCAAACAGGAACCTTCAGCACGCCATGACGAACCAGCAGTGCGTGAATGTGACAGCCGACACAAACCCCGGCAGACGCCTCCAAGGAAGCCAGAACAACGACAATGCCTGTCACGATCTTGCCACCCAAAACCATATCCGGGATCAGGTTCAGAACCAGCGCTCCAGTCAGGAAGACGAACCCCAGCATCGCCGCAAAGCGCTTTGGCGAAAATGAGATCGGCAACCCGGCCCCCCCGGGAAGAAGCGGTGCAACACGTCGCGCCACTAAAGCCAACGGACTGAACCGGGGCGCCACAACGGCACGCATCGCGAAATCGCACGCAAGAAACGCAAGCGGCCAGAACGACCCGGAAACAAGGAACGTCAGGCCCAGCAGAACCACCTGAAACGCCACCAGACGGGGCACCTTTGCCGGGACCCGAGCGGGAAACCTTTGATCTGCCATGGTCCTACCTCCACAGTTCTCGTCCGGCAGCTCCTGCCGGCGCTAACTCTTACAAGTCTGACATTTTTAGTCCGGTTGTCAACAGCCCCAACTTGACACGGAACAAACGTTCAGTAACAATTTCTCGATCCCTAGCACTAGGGCCATGGAGACAAGAATGGCGCGCATTGGCAACAACCCCACCGCCCGACAACAGAAAGTGCTGGACTACATCCGCCGTCACGCCCAGCGGACCGGCGCCCCGCCAACCGTACGCGAGATCGCGTCGGCACTCGGGTTCGCCTCCACCAACGCAGTTGCCTGCCATGTTGCCGCACTGGAACGCCATGGCCTGCTGGAACGGCGCCCCCATTCGTCACGCGGCCTGCGTGCGACCGGCAGCATCAGCCCCGGTGTCCCGATCCTGGGACGCGTCGCGGCAGGCCAACCCATCACGGCGCAGGAAAATATCGAAGGCTACCTGGCCCCCGATTCCTTTCTGATAAATGATGCCGAATCAACCTTTGTGCTGCGCGTACAGGGCGACAGCATGACGGGGGACGGCATTCTCTCGGGGGACTACGTTGTAGTCAGGCGACAACCGGTAGCCGAACGCGGGTCAATCGTTGTGGCTATGGTAGACGACGAGGCTACGGTCAAGCACTGGCAGGCGGATGCCGACGCGGTCCGACTGGTCGCCTCAAACCCGTCCTACCCTCCCATCGAAATCCGCCCGGGAGACGGGAAGATGGTTGATGTACTTGGAATCGTTACGGGCGTCTTCCGCAGGTTGTGAAAACTACGGAACCTCCCATTCCCCCTGTCCCGGAAGGTCCAGGTGATCCCCCAGAACCTCCTGAACGCCCTCGCTGATCGATGACTTCCGCCCATCCAGGCAACGCAGAATTTCCTCGAGTGGCTTGCCCCTGACCGCAGACCGCAGGAACAGCCACCACAGCAGGAAGTTCACCGGATGAAAGCTGGTGACCATTCCATCCTGGCCTGCCGGAAACGATAGTCCAACGTGCCGCGCCACGTCGCTGGTCAGCCAGGTAAAGCGCAACCACGAAGCCACTGATGCCGAAAACCAGCGATGGGCAGCCTCGCCGACCTCCTGCTCGCTTTGCCAGATGCGGTTCCACGCCTGCCCTTCCAGCATCGCGCGGGCAAAGTCGGCGCGATCCGACCATTCCGAGACATGCCTCACAATCAGGCGACGAAGGGCCGCCCGATCCCCCTCGCCAGACTCTGCGAAGAACCGCTGGAAATCCTCGGTGGACATGACCCGCGACCCGACAGGATCCTTCGTGTGTTCATTCTGATGCTGCTGCACCCGCAGTCCTTTCGCGGGCGATGGCTCCCAGCCAAGCCGCTGCAGCAGTGATCGCGAGCGAACAACCATGTCGCGAGCCGGATCGACGTCACCTGGAACCAGATACCTGCCGTACAGCGCCAGGTCCATGGCGGTCGCGTACTTTTCGTCGGCGAACACCTCGACGTGGACCACCCGGCGGTCACCGGTCCGTTGACCGAATTCCCCTACAAACCCAAGCACATCCCGGGTATCCAGAACTATCGATGCCGCCGGGTTGTCGAGGGGAGAGAACAGCGCGACATACCCTGCGCGCAGGGCCGCCACCTGGTCCTTCTGCTCTTTCAGCGGCAGCGAAACGGGAATCGGCCCCTGCGGGGGATCAGGCGGACGAAGATCGCCTCGCAGCGCGGGCAACTTCCGCACAAGTCCCATGTCGGGGGGGTGTTCCCAATCCACTCCGTCAAGGTGCATGTAAAGAGTGAAGACCACCAGGTCGTTCCTGGCAGCCTCACGAACCTCATCAGCCACGGGGCTGGAACCACCCGTACCAGTGGCGCAGGCCGCTGACGTGGATCGAAGCCGCGCCGGCAGGGGTATCGTGTGACGCAGAAGCACGAAGTTGTTGCTGCCGAGGCCACGGGGAAAAGCACTGGCCGGACCCAGGTGGGCCGCCACCAGTTCACCCTTCAGCAGAGGCAGAACAGGCGTACCTTCGACACACGGAATATGAATGCCGCCATGCCACGTCTGATTGACACCAACCGGATAGTACCCGCCGCCAGACTCGCGCTCGACCGCCCTGGCCAGCATCCTCAGGAATCGCGAAGCCGTCTCCTCGGACGACAGCGACTGTTCAAGCGACTTGCGCGTTGCTGCTGCCGAGGCAAACGCACCGGCTGTCACCAGCGCCCTCTCGTCCGCATCCACGGAGAGTGCGGCCGGATCCGAAATCGACGGGATCGCGGGGAACGTGGCGTCCTCTTTTCGCAGGCCTGCCAGGATCCTCTCCCAATCGAGGCCTGGTCCGGGATCCCACTTCTGCTCGTCCGAATGCCAATGGCACTGGATCCCCGAAAACTGTTCGGCAGGAGGATCTGCAAGAACCGTTCGCAGGATGCCACCGTCCTGATCCTGCGGAAACACAGGCTGCAAACCGACGTCATCCACCAGGACGCGCAACAGAGCGATAAGTGTCAAATATTGCTGGTCGGAATAGGTCCACGACACGAAGGGGCTGCCGTTGATCACGGCCTGACGAGACGGAACTGCGCCATAGGGTGCCGGCTGGTCGGGGCTGTGCAGAAGGTTCGTGGCGGTCGAATTCAGGTCGATCCCTACCGCCACCGCATTCATCCCCTGCGCGTGCCAGGCCATGTCTGCCACGTCGGTTGCCTGGTACAGGGTCCCGTCGCGATCGACCATGAAATGGGTCGATAACCCCCTGGCAAGCAGCGTCTGGAAGCAGGACCTGCTGTCCGACGAACCGTCGTGATGCAGCACTACGGCATGGACGACCTTGCGCAGCGCGGCAATGGCGCCACCTGGGTCCAGGCGGTCCCAACCAACTCCCTGAAGACCCAGGGGCAATGGAGGCGATCCTGCCGGACGCGGGCGGGGACGGACCAGGGCAAGCTGGTCGCCAGTGTCAGGGTCCACTCCCATGGCGGCTTCTACATTCGAGGGTGATCCTCGGTAGAACGAGAATCCCCCCGGGTCAAGAAAGGAAACGACCCTGATGGATGCGTCCCCCAGAGGCCGACGCTGCCCGGCAATGATGATGTCAGCCAAGACGATCTCCCGTAACCATCAGACACCCGGGCCAGACGGAACCTGGACCCCTGGTACGGCTGGACCCTTGGGCCGCTTGGCCTTGCCAACCTTCTTCACCAGCGCCCAGATTCCCTTCCCCAGAGCATAGCCAATTCCCAGAACGGCAAGACCAGCCAGGATCGATACGACCCAGAAGGCCGGAGGTCCCCACCGATGACCCAGACGACCTATTGCAAACCCGCGCGCACGAACCCACGCGGATGATCCGGCAATACCGCCGGTGCCGGCCGTGAACCGGAACGTCGCAGACTTCAAGTCCCCGGCGGTAACCACCAGCCCGTACTCGCGCCCCGCCTGCAACGAAACGCCCGGTCGTACGACCGCCTGCCGAGACAACTCCGCGGCCACCGCAGCCCCGGATGCCTTCAACCGGTTCGAAGCCGGCGCGCTGCGAAATGTCCCCCCGGTACGAATGGCAAGGGATTCCAGACGAGCGTTCCCCACTTCGTCCGTGCCTGGCAATGCCACCGTACTGATTCGTACCCCGGCAGATCGTGCCAGCAGCACCAGTTCGACCAGCCGGTCCCTGGCAACCTGCTCGCGCCGAGCCAATGCCTCGGCCACCTTGGGAACCGAACACTCCAGCACCGCCCTTGAACACGGTTTCGATGCGTTCTCGGAGTCTGGTTGAAAACCGCCATTCAGGGAATTCTTTCCGCTGCTGCTGGCCGTGCAAACCCTGGCTTCGTCCCGGCACCTGGCAGCCACCCGGTCGCCTGCCGCATCGGCCACTCGCAGGTAGCCGTCCCGCCCGTCGGAAAAGATCACAAGCGATCTAAGGGCAGATGGCGCGGAACCGGTTATCAGCAGGCGCAAGGCGGCCTCAATGGCGCCCGCCGCGTAACGTTCGTGAACAAACGACTCCTCGCTCCTGTCGATCCTGAAGTGCCCCCTGGACTCGGCACGCGCCAGCACCTCTCCCGACTCGTCCAGGCCCAGAAAACGCGGAAACAGGCCTTGCGGCGCGGGCAATCCCGATTTCACAAGATCCTGCAGTGCCGCTGGCGCCCCGAACAACCGTCCGCAACTTGTCGGACCGCCAGCCGGCAGGCGTCCGCCGGCGGTTGACCGCAGTTCCCCCAGGCAATCCTGGAAGTCGTTGACATCAGAAAACGAAGCTGCCTCGCCTGCGCTGCTGGATGCCGCGAGAATGGCATCATTGACTGCAAAAACGGAGACCTGCGCATCCGCGCGCAGGCCGTTCAAGACTTCGGCAATGGCGGCCGGCAGAACATCCGCAGCCTCGCGCGGCACCTCGGCGTGCAGGACTGCAACCACGGATACGGCCTGCGGCGAAAGGTCCTTCGCGACCTCCTTCAGAATACCGCCGAACCCCTTTGCCGCCAGCCCGTCAGCCCCGAAACGCGCAATCGGCTGTGCACCAGACCTCTGGACCGGCCCCTTCCCCTCGGACATGAAGACATCAACACCCGTCTCGGGCACCTTGGCCGGCATGCCATCGGCATCCAGCGCCGACACCAGGATGCGCCAGTCGGACGGGTCTGCGGCATCAACGCGATCGATCTTGACCTGCGGTGTGGTCGCAGCGCGCGGCGGCGCGGCCTGTGCCGGACAGACCGACGCTGCCATCAGAACCGATACGATGACGAGTGTCACCATGCGCATGGGCATTCTCAAATGCTCGAAGACCTAGCACCCGAAAGCGAACGGGCGGATAACAAATCCACCCAGTCCCTTGGCGCCACCAATTCCCTGAAGAACGAACTGGTGATGCCCAGGACCCAGGCCGCTGCACTCGGCAGCAAGGCGCAGCACCTGATCGGAACCTGGGCCGGGAGGCACGACAGGGGCAACTCCGGCCACACGACCATCCACACAGTGGACGAACTGCACGCTCACCGGGTCAATGCCTGCAGGCCACGACACCTGAACTTCGGCAACGTCCCCCGGGGCCTTGATCAAGGTCCGGACGCATGGCGGCACAGCAGGCCTTTGCAACGGGATGCCAGCCGCACCCACCAGGCCCACCACCAAGGTTTTAATGAACCCCCGGCGACCAATGGTGCGCGTCACAATGACCTCCAGACACGTCAGTCGTTCCAGTCGCTGGTCAACGCCTTGATCCTGTCCCGCGTCTCGGTCGAAATGTCCGTCCAGCCCAGGAACAGGTAGTAGCACAGCCACGCCAGGACCCAGTCGAAAGCCACATTCCTGGGCAGCCAGTCCAGGAACGCGCCAAGAACCACCGATGCCGCCACGCTGAACCACACGAAGTTCAGGACGATCTTCAGATACCAGGACCATTCGCGGCCGTGGTGGCTGATGAAAGGGACCAGCGACAGGTTCATGAAGCCCAGCAGCACCACCATCGCCACGCCGATCCAGCCCATCAGCGGAGAGACCGACATGAGGTGAGAATTCAACATCGCGACAATCAGAAGTGCCGAAGCGGGCCGCGGGAACCCGATGAACAGAGCCGTGACGTTCAGACGCCTGACGTTGAAACGGGCGAACCTGATGCACCCGAACACCGTCGGGATCGAGGCGACTGCGATTGCAATCGCCACCTGAACGGAAGGCATGGCATCCAGCCCCGGCAGCAGAATGTACCGACGGTATGCGAAATACAGCAGGAACGACGGCGCGACCGAATAGGCGACCAGGTCGGCAACGTTGTCGAATTCCGCGCCGAACTCATTCACCTGGTTCAACGCCCTGGCAACGGCGCCATCGAACACATCAAAGAAGAAGGCCACCAGAATGCCTAAGCCAGACCAGAAGACGTACGCCCCGATCAGATCACGGGGCGCATCTGCAGGTAGCGACATGCCCTCCATGGCCACCAGAATCGCGGCGATCCCGCCAGCAATGTTGCCAACTGTCATCAAATCCTTGGTCTTGAAAAACATCACTGCACCGTCTTTTCATCAGGGGTGTCATCGCGACCGATAGCGGACGGATCCGCCGCGGCCTCCAGGGAATGAAGAAAGCCCAGCCACTGGTGGCGACTGGCCTCGACGACGTCCCGCGGCGCCGCCTTTCGAAAGACCTCCTCGGAAACGAACAATGAAGCATGCGCCCGAAGACACAATGCTATGACGTCGGAAGGCCGTGCGTCGAACCGGTGTATGCGCCGACCGTGCCGGACATGAAGTACCGCATAGAACGTCTCGTCACGGAGATCAACCACTTCGCCCTTTACGACACGCCCATCCAGGGTTCCCAGTAGGCTCATCAGCAGGTCGTGGGTCAACGGTCGCGGCAGGTCAACGTCCTCGATGACTGCGGCTATGGCACCAGCCTCGTGAAAACCCAGACGGATAGGCAAGGTTTCCTCGCCCTCCACGGCCCGCAGCACCAGTACTGGCGAGCGCGTGTCTTCATCGACAAGGATGCCGAAGACCTGAACCTCTATCATGCTGGCTGAGCGCTGCCTCAATCGGCCTCCCAAGAGATGACCGTCCCGCGCAGACTGTGCGACAGAACCTCGTCGATACGGACGCGCACCAGACGCCCACGTGCCTCGGCTGCAACCCGATCGATCCCGAAATTCACCATGACATTGGTGCTGGTTCGCCCCTGCACCTCGGTTCGCAACTTGCCTCGTCCACCGACCCGGGCAAACCTGCTGGGCCCCTCGACCAGGACGACTTCCTCACTTCCCAGATAGCCATTCATCCGCCGGGCGCTGATGCTGTCCTGCAGCGACTGCACTCGGGCCAGACGGGCAGCCTTCTCGGTCTCGGGAACGTCGTCCTTGACCTTTGCCGCAGCAGTTCCCGGCCGCGGCGAGTACTTGAACGAGAACAACGAATCAAAGTGAGCCGCCTGGACCAGACTCATCGTCGCCTCGAAGTCCTCGGGAGTTTCACCGGGGTAGCCTACGATGATGTCGGAACTGAGGGCAATGCCTGGACAGGCGCGGCGCACGCGCGCCAGGCGATCCATGTACCGCGCCACGTCGTAGCCCCGACGCATCCGAAACAGGACCGAGTCGGATCCCGACTGGACTGGCAGGTGCAACCCCTTGGCCAGCGAAGGCAGCGAGCCGAACATATCCAGCATCGCATCGTCGGCGTCGGCCGGATGCGACGTCACGAAGCGCACGCGATACAGGCCGACAACAGCCGCCACCCTGGCCAGAAGATCCGCAAAGGATGGTTCGCCCGCACGATCCTTCCCGTAGGCATTGACGTTCTGGCCCAGCAACGTCACTTCGCGCACACCGACGCGAACCAGGGATTCGACCTCGGCAACAACAACGGCCGCGGGCTTGCTGACCTGCCGGCCGCGGACGTATGGCACGATGCAGTACGAACAGAACCTGTCACACCCCTTCATGATGGTCAGGAAAGCGGAAGGCCCGGTTTCAACCGTCGGATCCACTGGAAGAAAGGCATGGTCCGACGGGTCGTCCAGCTCGGTCATGGCCACGCGACGCCCGGTACGGTTCTCGGCAATAATTTCAGGCAGATCAGCGATCCGATCAGGACCGAAGACAATGTCGATGTAGGGGACCTTCTTCAGCAAGGACTCGCCGTGCTGCTGCGCCACACAACCACACACCCCGAAACGCAATCCGGGGTGCGCCTCCTTCAGTGGCAGCATCCGTGACAAGGTGCCGATGATCTTTTTCTCGGGCCGGTCGCGCACGCTGCACGAGTTGACCAGCACCAGGTCGGCCAGCGTCGGGTCGGACGTCTCGACCCATCCGGCAGCCCCCAGCACCTGCAATATGCGATGCGTATCATAGACATTCATCTGGCAGCCGTGGGTGATTACGTGTACGCGCTGGTTCGCCGCATCGAAGGCAGGTTCCAACTGCGGCGCGGCCGGCTCGAGCATGGGCGACAGCCTATCCCCAGGGGATGGTTCCGTCAAGACTGGAGGCTGCCCATAATCCACCGCCTGGTTCAGCGGGACCCCGTTCGGAAGTATTCAGAGACGAGTTTTAGGCACCTATGCGGCTTGAAACCTTTGAGAAGCGCGAGTTGGCACACGTACGTATCTGGTGAAGGGGTCCGGGTCGAGGGGGAGCGGGGCCGCGCCGGTGCCCCCGCACCCGACTGGGGGCCGGCGGCCTTCGCGGCCCAAACTCGGCCCCCTG
>CAIZWN010000069.1 GCA_903936705.1 uncultured Myxococcales bacterium | reverse complement strand
TCACCACGATCCCCGTTACGGGTCGCGGACTTGTCCAACGGCACGACTCAAACGTCAATTACCACCAGGATGCTCAGATGTAATTGTCGTCAACGCTCAGGTGGGATTGTCGCTGGGCATTAAGCCGAGCCGATGCGGGCATCCAGATACGTCGATTAATCCGCAATAGAACTGCCCGACAGCGGCTCGGTAGCTCCGACTGCGGCGAAGGCCCCGAGCCACTCGGGAAGGGGCGGGGGGGTGGTACTGGAGCGGCGCCGGCCCCCCCCGCCGGACCCCTTGCCAGGTACGTGAAGCTGCCTATGACGATGTGCCATGTGCCATGCCCCCTGCCCAGTTCAAACCGACTACACGTAAAGGACAGAAAGCCGTGAAACACTTTGCCTTCGACTCCGATAGTAGCTTCATCCCGGCCGGCCTTGCTGAAAGACTGGCCCTTCGATGGAGGTTCCCATGTTCCGACGCCTTCCAATCGTGATCGGCTTCTTGCTGCTTCTGGTTGTCTCGTGCGGGTCCCAGTCGTCTTCAACCGGCCTCGGCCCTCTGGTGCCACGGATCATCAACGGCTTTGCGGACAAGACGGACACTGCGGTTGTGGCGTTGACCACGGACGGTTCCGAGTTCTGCAGTGGCACGCTGGTGTCGTCGCGGACGGTCATCACTGCAGGACACTGCGTGATGGAATCGGGCCTTTCCGCCAGGGATGTCCACGTGTTCTTCGGCACCACGGTCGGCGGGCCCGGAACCAGCATCTCGGCCGCCGCTTGGGACGCACACCCCGACTACCACCTCACGTCAGACGGCATCCCGATGTTCGACGTGGCCTACGTGACCCTCAGCGAGGACGCCCCCGTCGCCCCGATTGCATGGCAGTCGACGGCTCTTCCAAACGTGGTTGGACAAACGGTCCGAATGGTCGGCTACGGCGTCACGAACGCGCAATACCAGGATGGACAAGGCACGCGCCGCCGGATCGATCAGGTGATCACCGGCCAGGACAGCGATTTCATCTACTACGGCGATGGAAATTCCGGGACGTGCCAGGGCGACTCGGGCGGCCCGACACTGCTGTACACGGACGGCATTCCGACACTGATCGCGGTCACGTCGTACGGAGACCTGTCGTGCATCCAGGAGGGCGTGAACACCCGCGTCGACGCGTTCGCGGACTTCTTGTCACAGCACATTACCGGCACGACGAACCCTTCAATAACGCCACCGACCACGCCACCAACCCAGACCGTTACGGCGACCGAAAATGAACCGAACAACGACACCGGTAGTGCCTCTAACGTGATAGCTGCGCCCGGGTCGCTGTCGGGCAAGATCGGCACCGAAAACGACGTGGACTGGTTCAAGGTCACGCTGCCTGCCGGCGAGACGCTATCGGCGATGCTGGACGTCCCGGCCGACCGGAACTTCGATTTGCGGATCTACAACTCGGGAGGCTCGCTGCTGGCCACCGACGATAACGATCTGGGCGTCGACGAGTCCGCGACATGGAAGAACGCCGCATCGGGGCAACGTGTCATCTATATCAAGGTGTCGGGCGCATCCGGAAGCTTTTCGGACACCGAAACCTACGTCCTGACCGTTGGCTGGTAGACAGAATCCCCGCGGTACCCCGATAACCTCGTGATAACGATCCCCTCGACACTGCACCTGCGTGAAGTGGCCCGACTATAGGCCGGCGGCCGAGTGACGAATTTGACCCCAAGCAACGACATGCCGATACTTGGCCCGCGCGCGGGATTTGACGCCGGAATTTCTTACACCCGTCAAGACCGCACGCGAAAGTCCATCAGTTACGATTCCGGAATTGAATGGAAGGGGTGCCGATGGGTTCCACCGACAAATTGTTGAAACGCCTCGAGCAACTGAACGACATCGGCGCATCGCTGTCGAAGGAACAGGATATCACTCGACTGCTCGAAGGCATCCTTGTCGCGGCCAAGGCCATCACTAACGCCGATGGCGGCACGCTTTACCGCATGATGGAAGACGGTCAGACGCTTCGTTTCGAGATGCTTCGAACCGATTCCCTGCAGATTGCGATGGGCGGCACCTCCGGCAGCCCAATAAACCTGCCCGACCTGCCGCTGCGCGACGCAGCCGGCGCGCCAAACGACTCGCTGGTTGCGGCGTACGCGGCCATCCATCTCGAAACCGTAAACGTCGTAGATGTATACTCCGAAAGGAATTTCGACTTTTCGGGCACGCGACTTTTCGACGAGCACACCGGCTATCGCTCACAGTCATTCCTGGCCATACCGATGAAAAGCCACGAAGGCGAAGTGATCGGCGTGCTGCAATTGATCAACGCGCTTTCGCCGACTACTGGCGAGGTGGTGCGATTTTCAGCAGCCGACCAGCACCTTGCCGAATCCCTGGCATCGCAGGCTGCTATTGTCTTAAGCAACCGTTTATTGATGAGGCAACTTGAAGAACTGTTCGAGTCCTTCATCAATATGATCAACCTGGCGATTGACGAGAAATCACCACATACGGCCGGCCACTGCCAGCGCGTGCCGGAACTGACCATGCTGCTGGCAGACGCCGCTGCGGCCACGACCGAGGGACCTCTGGCTTCGTTCTCCATGAGTGACCGCGACCGCTATGAACTGAAGATCGCAGGAATGCTGCACGATTGCGGCAAGATCACGACGCCGGTACACGTGGTGGACAAGGCAACCAAACTGCAGACGCTGTTTGATCGCGTTCACCTGATCGATACCCGCTTCGAGGTGATCAAGCGCGACGTTGAACTGCAGGCTCTGCGCCAACAACTAGCCTTGCGTCCGTGTGTCGATGCCCAGGCCGAAGCCGACGTGATGGCAAACCGGCAGGCCGCGCTGGATTCCATCCATGCGGATCGCGATTTCATTCATGCGGCCAATGTCGGCAGCGAAGCCATGACGGAAAGCACGTTGCAACGCGTACGCGAGATAGCGACCCAGCGAGTCTGGTGCGGTCCGGATGGCATCGAGTCAGGGTTTCTGAACACCGACGAACTGGAGAACCTGTGCATCCGGGCCGGGACGCTGACGCAGGCAGAGCGCGAAACCATCAACTACCACATCGTCGCCACTATCAAGATGCTGGAGCAACTTCCCTGGCCAAAACATCTTAGAAACGTGCCGGAGTTTGCCGGTGGCCACCACGAGCGCATGGACGGCAAGGGCTATCCACGAGGGCTCGGGCAGGAGCATTTGTCGGTACAGGCTCGCGCCATGGGCATTGCCGACATATTTGAAGCGTTGACGGCAACCGACAGACCCTACAGGCGAGGCCTGAAGTTGTCGCAGGCTATCGGCATCATGCAGACATTGACGGCGACCGGTCACATAGACGCGGACCTGTTCGACATATTCCTGCACAAAGGCATCTATAAACGCTATGCCGATCGTTTCGTGGCACCCTGGCAGATTGACGAGGTGAAGCCTTAGGGAATATTACATGCCGCTGCGGTTTCAAAGCTTTGGCAGCGGCACCAGCCAAAGCCTCGCGCCACGAGCCTTCGGCTTGGCTTGAAAGCAACTCTCCCCGTGCGATTTGTTTGCAATTCATACCCCCCCCCCGCGAGATCCGCGCGTCCGGGCACTTGATTTTGATTGCCAATCGCATACCGTCACACTGAGTTGGGAATATCAGGACTCCCCTCTATTTGACGAGGCGGTCATGTCATCAGGAACGGACTCGCCAAAGCCCGTCCTGGCTGTGAATCCAGCTTTACCGATTTTCGGTGGCGCTGAAATGGCCATTCCTGCCCCGCAGGCGGCCGAATTGCTCCTGAAGTCAGGACACGTCCCGAAGTCGGCAATAAACGACGAGGCCGACCTCGTGGGACAGATCCACGAACTGCAAGTGAACCAGGTCGCGCTGAAGATGCAGAACGACGAACTGCGGGAAGCCAGGACTGGACTGGAAGACTCCCTTAGGTTGTGCACGGAACTGTACGATTTTGCGCCAGTCGCATTCTTCGCGTTCGACGCTCTGGGGATAATCCGCAAAATTAATCTGGCCGGCGCGCGGCTTTTGGGATTGGACCGGTCGGCGGCCACCGGACGCAGCTTCGCCAATCTTGTCAAGGTCGATTCGCGGGAAGACTTTGAACGCCTGCTGGCGTCAGCTGTATCCGGGACCGGAACCAGATCCTGTGACATCGACCTGCTCCCAAGGTATCCGTCGGTGGGTCGGGTCTGCATCCACATCGAGGTCGAATGCGTCAACAAGGACGGCGGTATCCTGGCGATCGCCGTTGACCTCAGCGAGCGCATGCGTACCAGTGCCGAACTGGATCACCATCGCCGGTCCCTGGAGAAACTGGTGTTTCAACGTTCCGGAGAAATAGAGGCCCTGAACCACGAACTGGAGCAGCGTGTTCTGGAGGCCCAGGCCGGCAGCCGCGCCAAAAGCACTTTCCTGGCCAACATGAGTCACGAACTTCGTACCCCGATGAACGCAATCCTCGGCCTGACGTCATTGATGTTCCGGGAATGCCCGGAAGGCTCCGGCCTTGAGCGGAAGCTTTCCCTGGTACGGGATGCAGGAAATCAACTGTTGACGCTGATAGACGATGTCCTGGAGCTTTCCCGGATCGAGGCCGGCAAGATCGACATGGAGTACGGCGAGTTCAGCATCCAGACAATGTTCGACGACCTGAATGCGATTGCTGCAACACGCCTTCGGGCCAAAGGGCTTCGCTTCACCACGAACCTCGTCTCCCTGCCCAACGCCGTCATTGGGGACGAGGTCCACCTCAGCCGAATCCTGCTGAATTTTCTGAACAATGCGATCAAGTTCACGGAACAGGGTGCTGTCGCATTGCGGGGGACGTTGCTGGAAGAAACCCCCGACGATTTGCTGGTGCGGTTCGCCGTGGAGGACACAGGCATCGGCATCACGGACGAACAAATGAGACGGTTGTTCATCGCTTTCGAACAGGCGGACACCAGCTCGACCCGGCGCCATGGCGGGGCCGGACTTGGACTTGCTCTGTGTCGCCAGTTGGCCCACCGAATGGGTGGAGCGGTTGGTGCGCAGTCCCGCCAGGGCGGCGGCAGCATCTTCTGGCTGGACGTGCGTCTGGTGAAGGTCGACGACGTTCCCGACTAGAATCGCAACATATCGTTTCCCTGTGGTACAAAGCATCATCCAGGAGGTGACCATGAACCTGATCACGAAGGCTCGACTGGTCGCGCAACTTGTACGCTGGCTGATCACGAAGAACCGCCGGGACATCGATTTCAGACCGAAGAATCTACCAAATCCGAAATTCAGGTCCGCACGCGACGCGATCAGGTTGATTCCGGATGGTGCGGTCGTCATGTCTGCCGGTATGGCCTCCAACATGCGGCCGACGATCCTGTATTTCGCCGTCGGCGACGTGTTCGACGCTACCGGTCATCCTGGGAACATCACATGGGTCTCGACCGGAGCCATGGGCGGCCGCGGCCGCGTCCCGGGAACCGTCGAGGAAATCGCCCGACCCGGCCTGTGCACGCGGTTCATCAGCGGCCACCATGAAACGGCCCGCGCCATGCTGAAGGCGGGTGCTGAGGGCCGCATCGAGCTGCACACGCTGCCGCAAGGCATCATCGCCAATGTGGCTGAAAGACAGGGAAACGGCCTCGACCACCTGCTGTCGCCAATCGGCATTGGAACGTTTCTGGACCCGCGGGTTGGCACCGGTTCCGCAGTGACACCGAACGCAAGCACGAATTTCGTCGAAGCAGCAGACGATCAGTTGAGATACCGTCTGCCAAAGATCACGGCGGCCTGCGTGCTGGCAACCGAAGCCGACGTCGAAGGCAACGTCTACATGAAAACGGCCTGCCTGTACACCGAGGTCCGTGAGGCCGTCCTGGCCGCCAAAGCCAACGGCGGAGTGTCCATAGTCACGGTGGCCAGCATCATTCCCAAGGACGAGAATGCGATCTTCCTGCCGGCCGACAAGGTGGACGCGATAGTTGTGTGCCCCGCAAACGAGCAGACACTGACCGTCCCGCAGTTGCAGCACTGGAAGATGTTCCTGCCCGGAGCCCGCGAAGACATCGCCGCCTCGATGGACAAGCTGGATTTTTTCAACCGCTTGCTGAAGTTGGACCCTGATCGCGGCCCGGTCGAGAACGCGATGGCACGATCCGCCGCGGCGCAATTCGCGAAGATCGGCCACCCGGGCATGCACGTCATAAACGGATACGGGCTGCCGATCGTGGTTGGTCGCTTCGTCGACGCAGGCGGCCTGACGAAGGACGTGCGATTCCTTATCGAAACAGGAGCCTACGGCGGCGTTCCTGCCCCGGGCCTGTTCTTTGGGACGGCCTTGAACCCCGACCGCCTGACAACCTCGGCCGAGATGTTCCGATACTGCGCCGATCATCTGGATGTCACGGTGCTGGGGATGCTGCAGGCCGACAGCATGGGCAACGTGAACGTCAGCAGAAAGAGCTCGCGAATAGAAGACTATGTCGGCCCAGGCGGATTTCCGGACCTGGTTTCGGCGGCGAAATCGATCATCTTCGTTGGCGCATTCCAGGCGAAGTCCCAGACTGTTGTCGAAGGCGGCAAGATTCGCGTGATCAAGAACGGCATTCCCAAGTTCGTGGAACAGGTGGACGAGGTAACGTTCTGCGGACCGGCAGCAATGAAAAAGGGCCAGAAGGTCTGGTATGTGACGCCGGTCGGCACGTTTCAGCTGACAAAACGGGGGTTGGAACTGATCGAGGTCATGCCAGGCGTGGACGTGAAAAGGGATATCCTGGAAGCATCACCAGCGCGAATACTTCTGCCCGAAAGCGGGGATGTTCCGGTTGCGCCCGCGGCCTATATCACTGGCGAAGGTTTCCGGCTGGCCTGGGGCAAGGGACTCGAGTAGGCGAAAAGGACCGGACTTCGCCTGGATGCGCCCTTTGAAACAGGACCGGAACCTGGAATCAGAACCTACTCCACCACTGGGGCGGGCGCCGGAACCGCTGCTGGCTCGGCAACCGGGACCACAACGGGGGCGGGAGGTTTCACGCCAGGCGTGGTAACCACAAGGTTCTTCAGTTCGACGTACCGGGCCACGTCCTTCAGGTAACCGGCACACTCGTCGCCGTTCGACATGCGACCTGCCGCCTCACAGGCCGGTGACCCGGCCGCAGCCTCGCACGCCTTCTTCTCGAGGTCCTTGCAGGGCTTGGCACCGCAGGCAACCAGGCCAACCATCAGCGCAGCCAGAACAATCGAAGCAAACACCGTCCTCACAGGACTCCTCCGGAAACGGACGGCCGACTCTAGCACAAGGCACCCGGATCGGGTAGGCCATCCTAAACCGAGGACCTGCCGCAAAGCAGGGCCGAGAAAAACCTACTGTGGTAAGGTTGCGCCATGCGGTTCAGCAACCTTCGCGCCAGCCTGCTGCTCGTGTCGACCATGTTCCTGGCCATCGCCGGAACCGCCCGTGCCGGATCCGACCCGGCCAAAAAATACAGGACCATCCGCACACCACATGCGCGAATACATCATGATGTTGCCGGCGAACCGATGGCCCGGCGAGCGGCCGCCCTTGTCGAGCAGGCCTATTCCCAGGTCAGCGAGTTCCTGGGCCTGGCTGCCTCGCAACCCCTCGAAATGGTCCTCACCGATGACGGGGACACCGCCAACGGAAATGCCACCGTGTACCCGTACGATCGCGTCGTGCTGTACGCAGCCCCGCCCGAACCAGGTTCGGATCTTGCGACGTTCGACGACTACCTGCGAATACTGGTCCTGCATGAATACGTCCACATCGCCCAGATGGACACTGTGTCAGGCTTTCCGGCGTTTGTTAACCGTCTGCTGGGGAAGACGGTCATGCCGAACAGCGCCATGAATTCCTGGTTTGTCGAGGGCGTGGCCACCTTCCTGGAAACCAGGATGACAGGATGGGGGCGAGTCGGATCAACTGGATATGAACGCATCCTCAGGATGGCGGTTCTTGGCGGCACTTTCCTGAACCTGTCCGAGATGACCATCCCACCTTTGAAGCTGCCGCGAGCCGGCGCCGCCTACGTCTACGGCGGCGCCTTCCTGGAATTCCTGCACGCCCGTGGCGGGACTGAAGGAGTGCGCAGGTTCGTAAAGGAATACGGGGCGCGCATCATCCCTTTCGCGTCAAACACCGTGGCTCGCCGCGTCTGGGGCAGCGATTTCCTGGAGTTGTACGAGGAGTTCAAGAAAGGAGTCGAGGAAAAGGTCCGCAAGACCACGTCAAGAATCCAGGCCGATGGACCAATCGAGGGAAGCCTCCTTACACGCGATGGCGAATCGAAAACTTCACCGGTCTTCAGGCCCGATGGAAAGGCAATCTGGTACATCCGTTCCGACGGGTCAACCGAAAGCGGCGTCTTCGAACACGACATTCGGACGGGCGTGGAACGTCGGCGCTGGGACTGCCGTGGCGGATGCGGCAGACTTGCAGTGGCCGGCGACGCCGTTTTCACGACTCATGCAGTCCCATCGAGAATATACGCCTCGTTTGGCGACGTATATCGCCTGGGACCCAAAGCATGGCAGTCACGTCGTCTGACGCGCCGCTCCCGGGCTCGCGACATCGCGGCAGCCCACGGCGGTGCACTGGCATGGGTCACAGCGGAGTACGACCGCGTCTCGCTGGTCGTTCAGGCAACGGACGGCACGCAGGAAACGCGGGTCCAGGCCGGCAGGTTCGATTCGATCGGCGACCCAACCATGCTGCCGGACGGGAGGGTCGTCTTTGCCGGTGCATCCGATGGACGTTGGGACCTGTGGGCCGCACGGCCAGACGGCACACTGGACCGCCTGACCGATGACGGATGCCTTGATCGCGACCCAGTGGCGACCCCTGATGGAAAATGGCTGCTGTTTACGTCGGATCCACGCGGAATCGACGACATCCTTGCGCTGGACATGACAACCGGCCAGCGCCGCCGAGTCACACGAGTCCTGGGCGGAGCCGCAGAACCGGCCGTCAGCCCTGACGGATCGCGACTTGTTTTCAAGACCTATTCGGCGAAAGGCTGGGACCTTGCCATCATGCCGCTGGATCCGTCGTCCTGGGAGGATCTTGGCCCCGATGATACGTGCCGCAAGCCGACAGCTTCCTCCGACAAGCCCTCACCGGCTGACGCCGCGTCCACAACCTACTCGGCCTGGCCATCCATCCGGCCGAGGGCGCTGCATCCTCGATTCTCGGCGACCTCGGCTGGTGACGTCAGGCTGGGAGCTTCCGTAGACGGCCTGGACGCCCTTGGTCACCATGCATTCAACCTGGGGTTCGACGCCGACGTCCGCCGCGGCGATGCCACCGCGTCCGGCTCGTACAGATACCTCGGATGGTGGCTTGACGCCGGCATTGATGTCGCCACATGGGCATCGACTGCAAATGCCTTCGTGGACAACAGGAACATACAGGTCGGCCGGCGCTTCTGGCTGCTTAACGTCGAACTTTCGATCCCGGTTCCCTTGCGCTCAAGTGCCTTCTCTTTTGGCATCGGATACTCGGTACGGTGGATAACCGGGTCGGATCATCCCAGGGCGACGGACCCGGCGACGTCACCGCCGCGCCTGCCCTCCGAGGATGTAATAGGCGGCCTGACTCTGAATGCATCACACGACTCCACAGTCAGATTCACACGTTCGATAGGACCGGCCCAGGGCCTGAATACCGGACTGTCTGTGGGTGTCAGACACCCGATCCCAGCCGCAAACACATGGGCTTTTACTGTCACGGGATATGCCTTCGGATACCTGCCGATGCCGTGGAAGGGCAATCAGGTTCTTGCGATTCTGGCGTCGGGTGCGGCCTCGTTCGGAAATCGGGCCCTGCGTGACATCTGGGCTGTCGGGGGGTTCCCTCCCCAGAATCTGTTTACATCACTGGTCAATCGGGAACCGATGCAAGGACGCTACCTTCGCGGGGTCGCCCAGGGAACGTTTGCTGGCGACGCGTACACGCTGATGAACATCGAGTACCGCGCGCCACTGTGGTACATCCACCGCGGCCTGGGCACCTTTCCCATTGCGGCAAACCGACTTTGGGCCACGGTTTTTGCCGACGTCGGGGGGCGTGGTGGCGCGACGGAAAGCCCAGGATTGGATGGGATGCCGGCCTTGAGGTGGCACTGTCAACAAACCTGTTCCTGGTGATGAACGCGACCTTCAGGCTGGGATACGCGCATGGGTTTGGCACCAAGGGTGCCGATGTCGTCTACTTCCTGTTCACTCCCTGATCGACTCCCGGCAAGGCATCCCGGTCACCTGGCACACCTGCGGCACGCCTCGCAAGCGTTCGGACCGCCTGGGCCGGATGATCCGCGAACGAGGCCAGGGCATCAATCCCTGCCTGATTTCCGGCAGCAGCCAGGGCACGCGCCACGAAAAAGCGGACGGGCTCGTCGGCCTCAATCAGGTACGCGGGCAGGACCCTTGTCGACAATTCCTTCGGAAGAAACCGGAAGGCATCGGCCGCCCTTCCACGCACGAAGGCATCCGATTCCCTGTTTTCAAGCGCTTCCACAAGAAGGCGCTGCATTTCGGATACCTGCGGGGATTCGCCAAGTTCACGAATGGCCGGGGCCACGGTTTCCCTGGCCTCCTCGCTGGAGGCGGCAAGATACCCGAGGCAGATCCCCATCGAGCACAAATTCGAAGGGCAGTCAGTTGCATCGCGACACGAGCTACCACCCCACAGCAGCGACTCGGGGTCGGCCGTCGGACGAACTCGGTCAGCCCTCCCCGAGCAGGCGGACAGCAGGATTGCGGCCAGGACAACCACTGGAACACCCCCCGACGAACACAAACAAGGCAAACGCAGACCCGATTTATCCTTTGAAATCCTACCCCTCCATGATCCTGACGCAACCAGGATTGACGTCTTGACCTGCCCGCGAAGCCCAAACTATACTGCCATGCGAGTTGGTTGCCTACACGTGGAATCAGGGAGGTGGGTCGATGACCAGGACGTTCAACGTCTTCCTTTTGGTTTGTATCTGTACGGTTTTCACGATCGCTGGCGCAGGCTGCAAGAAGGGCACGCCCACCACCTGCAAGGGATGGGCGAAACTGCTGAAGAGTCCCGTCAAGGGCCGCGACGCCATCAAGAACCTTGGGGAACTGCGCTGCAAGGAAAGCCTTTCCGCCCTCGAGGAAGTCTTTCCATCCAGCCAGTACAAGGACCAGTTGCTGCAGTCGGTGCACGCGATCAATGCCCCACTGGAATCAGTCAGCCTCCTGAAGAAGGCGCTGGCCGATCCCGAAGCGGCAGTTCAGGCCGCCGCGGTAGTCGAGGATTTCGCAATCCCTGAACTACGTCAACCTTTGCTGGACGTCCTCACCTCGGACGTTTCCTACAAGGCCCGCGAGAACGCACTGAAGGCGCTGATCAAGCTGGATGGGGGAAACCTCAAGCAGGACGAGGATCTGCTGATCGCCCTGGTGCGAAACGATCCGAACCTTCAGGGCATTCAGGTCAATGCTCTTGCCGCACGAACCTTGGGCGAAATGAAGTCCGTGAAGGCGATACCCTCGCTGATCGTCGGACTTTTCATGAGGACGCAGCGTGGCGAGGCCATGTACACGCATGCCCGCAAGGCGCTGACGGCAATCGGCAAGCCGGCTGTTACCATGCTGGTTGCGACGCTGGCAGGCGACAAGAACGTTGCCGCCAAGGTCATCGAGGACCTTTCGACGGCCGGGAAGAAGCTGGGCATCTACGAGTGGCAGTGGCAGGACGGTCCCGAGATGGTCCAGGTCCTCGGCGATCTGCGTGACACAGCGGCTGCTGCAGCCCTGGTCGCGAACCTCGGCAAGGCACTGAACCCGCCCACCGGAGTTGATGACCGCGTCACCCGTTCGTGGCAAATCGCCCAGCAGAACCGTATCACCATGGGCATGATGGCATTGTGGAACGTCGGTACCGCCGAAGTCGTACCGGCAATGAAGGCGATCATCGAGAATCAGTCGAACGATGCCAAGCAACGACTGGACACCGCATCCGCAATGGCGATGCTGCCGGGTTTCGTGGGAATTGACGCCGCCCTGCAGATTTTCCAGGGAACCAAGCTCGAGACGTTCAAGGCGCCTCTGGTCAAGCCGATCATCCTGGGCATCGACTGGAAGAGGTTCCCGACGTTCATGAAGTTGTTGAAGGCTGACAAGAGTTCACTGGTCAAAGAGCGTTTCCTGGGCGAGGAAGCCGACGCACTCGAGTTCCAGGCGATGGCTTCGGTCCTGACCGATTGCAAGGAGGGCGATGTCGATTGCCTGATCGCCAAACTGAAAGGCGACAACCTGATCGCGGCGGAAAAGGCCGCGATACTGATGACGACGCTGACGGGCGATGCCGCGGCAAAGGCGCTGAAGGCACTGCTGGCCAGGTACACGACCATCGACCCGGTGCAGGCCGTCGATATGCGGCGCTTCGTAATGCTGGCCATCTGGCGTCTGGGCGACAAGACCAGCGTCCCCGAGGTCAAGGCTCTGCTGAAGGCCGACAAGGATCGCAAAGGCGCCGGCTACTGGGTTGATGAGCTCGAGACCCTGGTTCCCGCCATGGCCGCCAAGTAACAGCCTGCCCAGGTTTTGCATCGGGATTTCAACTGCTATCCGAACTCTACGGAATGAACCAGGGCGCCAGCAGATCCTGGAAGAACAGCCACTGCATCGCGGCAACAGACAGGAAGGGACCGAACGGCACTGCCGCGTGACGAAGCCCCGAAGCGTGCGGCTGCGACGGGTCCTGGTCGGCCTCCCAGGGAGGTTGCGGCGACCTGCGGGCAATCAGAACCATCGGCACGGCTACCAGCAACCCCTGGACCGACGACGCCAGAAAAACGAACGGAAGTGACTGGACACCCAATGTCGCCCCGATCATGCCCAGCAACATCACGTCTCCGTAACCCATGCCTTCGCGCCGCGTCAGGCGGAAATAGACCTCGATGATGATCACCACCGGCAGGGCGCCAACGACCAGTCCAATCAGCGAATCCTTCCAGTCCACACCGGAAAACGTCGATATCAGGAGGGCCGAGGCCAAGCCTATGGCTGCACCCGTCACGGTGAACACATGAGGAATCCTCCAGTGCTGGAGGTCGATGAAGGTCAGAGTCACCAGCAGAAAACAGAAGGCGAACGGGAAGGCCCACAAGGGCGCCAGCCCGGCGACGTCGGCCATTCCTCCCGACCGCATGACGGCCAGGTACAGGCACGCCAGTGACAGCACCGCCATCACCAGTTCGACCAGCGGATACCGGATCGAAATGGCAGCCCGACAGTCCCGGCACTTTCCGCCAAGCCAGATCCACCCAAGAATCGGCACGTTGTCATGCCAACGAATCGATGCGCCGCAACACGGACATCGGGAAGCCGGCCGCACGATGGATTGACCAAGAGGCACACGGTGAACCAGCACGTTCGCGAACGATCCGAATGCCGCCCCCAGGGCCAGAACAGTGATCTTCAGCAGCCACAGCGGCACGCCGTCCACGGTCTCGGGCATGTTCCTCCGAAAGGTCGGCGCCGCGCGCTACTGGACCGTCAGGCTGCCCGTACGGACTCGATTCTGACCGTCATGGCGGACCTTTTCCTTGTCGAAATCCTTGACCGGCAGCCGCTTGTCCCCACTGGGGTTGTAGAAGCCCATCCAGATGTCGTAGGGCCCTGACGGCGTGCCGATCGGCACTTCCAACTCGTAGGAATCCACGACGATGTCGCCCTTCTGCCAGTGCGTCGTCGCATAGCAGCCCACGCAGGCGGTCTGCTCCTCGTTCTCTCGGGCCTGGTTCCGAATCCAGTGGTCCCCGTGCATGCGCGACGACGATCCGACACGATCCACGTGCAGGAATATGCGGTAGGACTGCGGGATCTTTTCCAGCACCTTGAAATACGTACGAAGGGTTACCTTGCCTCCGCGCCGGACGGCAGATGGACTGGCCTCCCAGCCGACGACCTGGATCTTGTCGTCGAAGTTCACCATTGTCGGGTTCACGTCCTTGAGTGCTTCGAAACCGGACTGCGTCAGCGTGGCCTTGCGGATCCAGTCGCGATCCTCCTCGCCCGACGCAAGAGACGATGCCACCAGGACGAACCGGGAGGACCTGTCGTCCAGCACCGGCACCCATGCTCCACTGTTCGCCGACCGGAATGCAGACAGGATCTCGCTCCACTGATTCTTGGGAACCAGGAAGAAGGTCCGGCGGGACGCGTCCTTCAGGCGATCCAGCACCTGCGTGCGCGATGACATCTCCGGGATCGAACCAGTGTAGAAGTTCGAATCCTCGCTGCCCTTGGCGGCGAACACTCCATGACGGTAGATGTCACCAGGGGCGCTTGCCGCCGATTCACGATACTTCTCGACCATGTGCTTCTGTGACAGGTGCCACGACAATTCAGGGACCGACTGGAAGGCTAGAACCAGGGCAACGCCGATTGCGCCAACAGCCATCATGCCAGCCGAAGCCCGCGGACGCTCGAGGCCCAGCAGGAAGCCGCCAGCAGAAACGACACGCCCCTCGCCAAGCAACCGGACGGCGATCCCTCGCAGGCGATCAGCGTACCTGGTGGCAATCAGGAAACCTGTCAGCAGGTAAAGGCCCATGATGTCTGGACCAGTCAGGAAGATCCTCAACAGCATCGGACCGATCTGGGCATCAGGACCCGAACTGCCGCCGAGGGTGTCCCACTTCAGCGCCAGGAAGATGGCCAGATCAACAACTATCAGACCCGCCATCACCACCATGACGATCGCGAAAGTCTTTCTGCGCCGCAGCAAACCTGGAAGGGCACGAACCGCGGATACCAGACGACCGCCAGCTACCAGCAACGACATACCAGCAAGAATGGCGAATGCCTTGCCCAGAATCGGCAGGGACACCAGTTCGGGGAAGGACAGATCGCCTTTTCCTGGCTCGGAAAACGTCGGGTCGGTTGTCAGCCAGGAAACCAGTGGCGCCGGCGACCGGCTGATGTCCTTGAACAGAACCAGGAACAGGCCAAACCCGACGAACGCCAGCAAGCGAGACTCGACCGGGTCCTCCTCCATGCCTCTCAAGTACAGTGCGATCAGCACTGCGAGGGCCGGAGCTCCGACGCATGTGGCCTGGTGATACGG
Source organism: uncultured Myxococcales bacterium (assembly GCA_903936705.1). GTDB lineage: Bacteria > Myxococcota_A > UBA9042 > DTJE01 > DTJE01 > CAIZWN01. Next base: position 52,083 of record CAIZWN010000069.1, on the reverse strand, counting down.
ACGGACCGCCACCATGAGGGCGATGAACGGGGCAATGCCCCACAGAAGGACAACCAGCCTTTCCGAACGGGTTTTCGGGTCACCACCAGCAGCAGCCTTCACTGCCAGCGGCAGCAACGCCGCCCACGGGAACAGGCCGAAGCCCAGCGCCTTGATGGCCACCTCGAATGTCCTGCCGTCGTCCTTGATTCCGCTTGTGAACGTCGAAGCGGTAAAGCGGAACTGACGGACGAACGCGCACTCGGGGACGAACGTGGCCAGGGCCAAGACGCCGGCCAGCAGGGCAACGGCGCCGGCCGCAATAAGAATCCCGGTGTCGTGCCGCCCCGAAACAAGCACGAACGTAACGCACGCGGCAGCCACGATCGTGACCGCCAGCATGCCGCCAGACAGCCACGCAAGCACCAAAGCCGCCAGCAAGGTTGCCAGAGGCCACGGACCCTTCATTCCTCGCACCACGGCCCCGAACGCCACCCCCGCAAGCGCCACTGCAAACACGATTGCCGAGTGGTCGCCTACGAATCGGCCCGACAGCAGCACAAGGGGACTCGTGACCATCACGACAACGGCCAGGATCGCCTCGATCTCGCCAAACGCCTTGCGAACCCCAAGAAACACAAGACAAAGCGTCAACATCGTCAATAGCGCAGCGGGCAGACGCGCCGCAAATTCGTTCATGCCGAAGGCCCGCAGGGAAACCGACACCAGAAACGGTTCCAGCGGAGGAACGAACATGGTACGTCCGCCGCTCTTGAACTGGGCCAGGAAGCCGTCGCCCGGCAGTGCCTCCCTGACGACAGACGCAAGGTCGGCACGAGCAACCACCGCCCGGGTGGCGGACTCGACCCTCGAGGCAGCATCAGGGTCGTCGCGTTCCGCTGATCCGGCCCGCTGCAACAGGCGATCCTTCACCTTTGAAACATCGATGTTGCCCGACGAGGACACCAGAACGAAGGCGGTGGAGCGATTCAAAGGCTCGACCGCCAGCAGCAGGTCCGACAACGTACGAATACCGTCTGCATCCGCGTCCGACTTGACCCGGGCGTCCACGTCCAGAACCGCGACACGATAGACGCGGTCACCAAGCCTTGTCCTGACGGCCTCGATGGCCGAACCAGCCGACGCGCTGTCTGAGGTTGCTTCGACAGAAGCCAGATCCGCCAGATCCGAAGCCAGCAAGGAGGCCATGGATGCCGAATCCGACCGTGAGCGCCCCTCGGCAACCAGAACCACCGGCGCGTCTGCCAGCCTGCGCGCAACGAAGGCCGGATTCATCTCCCACGGATCCCAAAGCCCGGGGCCCCAGATTCCCATGGGTACCAGGAGGATGGCCAAGACCAGGACAATCCACCCCGAATACTCTTTCAGTCGCTGCATGATCCTCCGCTGGTCCCCGGTCGAAAACTGCGGTAGAGTACCGGGGGTTGCGCCCTATTGCAAGCACACTGCACAGCGAGACAACGATGCCTCCCGACCCGCCCGACCGGACCGGTAACGATGCACTCGATCGCCTTCCCGGGGCCTTTGGTCTGCCCGCCAGATTCAATTCCCTTACTCCCACAGCGCGGCTGAAGGCACTGCTGGCCTTGCCGGATCCTGGCAAGGTGCTGCGCCGTTTGAGGCCGGACGAGTTCTTCCAGGTGATCAACAGCATCGGCCTGGAAGACGCGCTTGGTCTGCTGCCCTACGGCAGTTCCGAGCAGCGCAAGGCCTACATGGACATCGACGCCTGGTCCGGATGGAAATTCCAGCCTCGCCGCCTGGACCGCATCATCGAGGTGGCGGGCGAGGTGTCTTCGGACTTCGCCCTGCGAATGCTGGACGATCTAGATCCCGAAATAATCGCCTTGCGCCTGCTGTCGGCCACGTCCGAGATCCTGACCTCGGACGAGATCGAGGCGCGCGGTCTGCCCGACCTTGGCGTCGTCACTACGCCCGACGGTTCCTTCAACCTGATTTGCCACGAACCCGACGACGTGGATGTGGTCCGCAGATGGCTGGACCTGCTTTTCGCCCGTGACATCTACGAGGCGCTCCGAATCCTTCATGCAATTCGGCGGGAGACTCCCGCGGCCCTGGAGGACGACGCATTCCGCTTCCGCGACGCCAGGTTGCAGGATCTGGGCTTTCCTGGCGCAGCAGATCGGTTTTCCGTCTACGAACCGTTTGACGTCGCCTCCCTGCGCAAGCGCCTCGACGAGGAATCGGAGACACCAAGGGCATCGCGCCCTGCCAACCCTCCTTTGGCACTGGCACTTGCGACCGTGGACAGACGCCTTTTCGCGTGGGTGGCCCTTGAGGCGCTGGCCGATTCCCCCGCACTGCCATCCTTCGTTTCGGAACTGTTGTACCTGGTGAACCGCGTCATGGGCGCCAGAACTGATGACTGGTTCGATTCCGATGCCTGGACCGAGTCGGCGGCACATGTCCTGCGCTGGATTTCGGTCGGCCTTGAGAACCTGTCGGGGGGCGATCACGACCGGGCGGCCAGCCTTGCCATGCATGCATCCCCCTCCGAAATGTTTCGCACCGGCATCCAGACGATCCGTCCTGCCCACATCCAGGCCCGCGGGGTTGTCGCACTGGTAGGCGGGCCTGGAAATCTGCACAGGTTCGACGGGGCCACGGCAGCAATGATTCACGCCCTGGCAGCATTCCCCCCCAGGGTCGCCGAACCGAACCCCCCATATCTCTTCAATGATCCAACCGGAATCGGCGATGTGACGCGCGCCCAGGCAGTGGTCCTGAAGGCGGAATCAGTGGCCCGCTTTGCGGTGGCCGCCCTGGGTTTCGATACTGGCGCCACTCCCGCCGGGACCGGACCGTCATTCGCATCCGTAGTCGCAACCGCCTGGGCCAGGTCGGTGCTGACAGGTTCACCGTCGCTGGATCCGCTTTCGGGCGCCGAACTCCAGTCGCTGCGGGCGATGGCTTTCGAGGGATCGAAGATCCGGCAGGCACTGCGGCGCCCGACGCTGTCAGAAGGGGGTCCTGCAACACCCGAAGCGCTTGCGGTCCGCGAGTTCCTGGGCGCTGCCCTGGACCGTGTCGAGGAGGCACTTGGCGGGCTGGACCCGTCGCTGCCCATAAACCCGCGCTTCGTAGGCGACTGTCTGATCGTTCGGGCCTAGCCGACAGCCCAAGTTCGGAATTTAACTGATTCAGTAGGTCCAGGCCGCCGGGACGATCCGCGAAACCTCGCCGTCGGGCAAGTCCCCCACCAGTGTCTGGATCAGCCCCCGGTCCGGATAGGTCGCGACCGTGAATCCGTCCTGGTGGTCCAGACGTGGCTGAACCTCGGCTGCGCCTTCCGGGATCCGGTACTGCGCGACCGAGAACATCTTGCCTCCAGCGTCGTACTGGTAGACAACGGCCGGAAGGCCATTCAGGCGCGTTACGCGTGCCCCAACCAGCCTTATACCTTCGCGGTCCGCCACTGGCAGCCGGTACGAAAACGGGGCATGCAACCTGAGGAACGTCTCGACCTGATCGCGGTCCCCCGACATTTCCAGGCCGGTCGAGGCCACGTGGGCGGCAACCGCGCCGGCAACCGGATCCTGTGCCTTCGGGTAGGTGGCGATCACCAGGTAGCCGAGGATCGCCACCCCGGCTACGGCGGCAGCGTACGCAATGGACGGCCTCCACGCCGGGGTCGATGACCTCCGGTGGCCTTTCAACTTCTCGGTCACCTGGTCCCGCAGGCTGCCAGGGGCCCTGACCGCCAGCATCTGCTGACGCAGAACCGCACGGAACCGCGACTCGCCGGTGACGAACCGTCGACACCCTTCGCATCCGCGGATGTGGGTCTCGACCTCGACCCTCTCCTGGACAGCCAGTTCGCCGTCGAGGTACAGGTCCATATATCGGGACAGCACGTCACATTCCATGGCCGCCCTCCCCCTTGGAACGAGCTGCGAACAACTGCACGACCTCGCCGCCAGCCTCCTCTTCCACCTCGTCGATGCCCATCGCCTTGGCCAGACGACGACGCATCAGGCGGCGCCCCCGATAGAGGCGCGACATCACGGTCCCGATTGGGGTTCCCATGACGTCGGCAATTTCCTTGTACGTCAGACCTTCCACATCCGACATGACCACCGCCTCGCGAAAATCGGGCGGCAGCGATCGAAGGGCCGACTCAAGCTCGTCTCGCGTCGCCCTGAGGATCGAGGCCTCGTCAGGAGCCCGGTAGAATGCGCGATCGTCCCATCCCGCCAGGGCCGCATCCTGGATGGCCTCCATGGCGTCGTCAGAATCCACCTCTCGCGCCCCGTTCCTTAACTTGTTGAACCAGGTGTTGCGCAGAATTCGGAACAGCCATGCCTTGCAGTTGGTCCCCTCCTGAAACGATTCGAATGACCTCAAGGCCTTCAGGAACGTCTCCTGGACCAGGTCGTCGGCCTCGGCAGCATCACGTGTCATCGACAACGCGAATCGGTAGGCAGCGTCCAGGTGGGGCATCGCCTCACGATCAAACCGGGTCGCCTCGCGAGCACGTCCGCCGATCGGCCATAGTCCCATGGTCACCTCCTAGGGGCGTGACAAGAACAGGGATGACTCGATGATTATTCCCATGCAACTGAAACCGTATGGGGATTGCAAGAACGGCGCGGCATCAAGCCCCGCAACAAGGCCGATCAGATACAGACGCAGGAGCACTGCGGGCCCAGGAATGGAATGTCCAGGCACTTCGGTGCAATGCAGGCGAACTGCGGCGGGACCGGCACGCAGACCAACGTCTGGGTATCGCACCAACTATCCGGCCCCACGCACCTACCACCCGAGCAGGTGTCGTGAATGGTGCAGCCGTTCCCGTCATCGCATGGGATCCCGTTGTTCGCATCCGCGATGCAGGCCCCCGTCTTGGAATCGCAACGCTCGTTGTTCGTGCAAGCGTTGCCGTCTTCGGGGCACGACTTCGTGGGTCCGGCGCGGCAGACGGTGGTCTGGCAGAAATCGTTGACCGTGCAGGGATTGCCGTCCTCGCAAGGCGACGTATTCGCCAGGTTCAGGCACAGGCCAGTACCGGAATCACAGCCGTCATCGGTGCACGGATTGTTATCGTTACAATTCTTCTGGGCACCGGCGATGCACTGGCCACTGGCGTCACAATGATCGCTGACCGTACACGGATTCAGATCGTCGCAGGGGCCGATTATTGGCTCGAAAACGCAAACGTTGGAGCCCGGATCGCACTTGTCGGAGGTGCAATCCTTCCCGTCGTAACAAAGTCCCTCGTCGGTGTTGCCGTCGCAGTTGTCATCCGCGCCATTGCAGCTTTCGACCTCGGGCGTCCTGGCGTCGCAATTGATAACCACTCCGTCCTGGCAGTCGCCGGCCCCGGTGCACGTACCCTCCAGATTCGTCTTGGAACACGGGAACTTGCCCTGCAACTCGTCGGTCAACCCGTTGCAGTCGTCGTCGATGTTGTTGCATTCCTCCGGACGCGGCTTGCGGGCATCGCAAACAGTCAGGCCGCCCAGAAGGCACTTGCGCAATCCCATGCACAATCCCCCACCATCTCCAACCTGGAAGCATTCCGTCTGAAGACCCATCGTGATGGCCCGCGGCGAACACTGGCACTGCCCGTTTTCTACCGGGACGCACTGGCGTGACACACCACCCGCCCCATCATCCTGGTCCTTGCACTCGAACCCGGACGGGCACGCACCGGCTGCACCGCAGTCGGCACCGCAGAAACTGCCGTCTGCGCCCTTGTTGACACAAATCGCAAGACCGCCGGTAAGTTCGCCATTGCAATCCTTCGTGATCTCGCAGGGATCGCACAGGTTCAGGAACAGTGGCACACAGATCTGTACGGTCTCGCCCGAGGAACTGATGGGCTTGCAAACCCAGTCAGTCGGGCAACTGGCAACGCAGATCCTGCTGCAGACACGCCCCCCAGGACTGTCCACACAGAATCCCGAATTGCACTGGACGTTGTCCGTGCACGGATACCCGAACTGGCCTGGTTCCGGCGGCACGTCCACGGAAACCAGATCATCGGTCACGGGCACATCAACTGCGACCTGGTCACGACCTTCGTCACCGAGGGACGTTTCCGAATCGACATGATCATCGTACCCAGACAGATCCAAAGAGTACCCAGGATCGACCCGTCCGGTATCGGTGGCCCCGTTGGAACCGCCGCACGCAACCATGACAAAAACCACCAGCACAACCATACACCGAGAGAACATCAGCATCGTGCTTCCTCCAGTGACGGCAGGAGTTTATCGAAAAAGTTCCAGCGACACAATGCCCGTTTCATGGAGCGCAGATAGGCTTGTTTCGACGAACCTGGGCTACAGACGCGCCTGGACGGTTGCCCAATCGACGTTGTTCCAGAACGCCTGGACATAGTCGGCACGCTTGAGGCCGTAGTCTGTCATGAAGGCATGCTCGAACACGTCCATCACGACGATCGGCTTCGCGCCAACCGGGTGTCCGCCGTCGTGTTCGGTGATCCACGCGTTGAACAGGGCCCCAGTCAGCGTGTCCAGATACAGCACAACCCAGCCAATTCCCCGCATCGTGCCGATTGTGGTGAATTCCTTCTGCCAATTCTCGAACGAACCCCACGCCTGTGACACGCGCGCCACGAAATCCGTGCCCGGACCGCCCTTTCCGGCTCCGCCCAGATTCTCGAAATAGTATTCGTGCAGGCGCATGCCGTTCCACTCCCAGCCATAGCGCCTGCGCAACTCGGCGTACTCGGGGCCGGTCTTGCCATCCTTGTGCAACGCGACAATCGCGTCAGTCAGTTTGTTGGTGTTCGTAACGTATCCCTGGTAAAGCGTGAAGTGGTTGCGCAGCAGCGTGTCCGAGAAACCCTGCATGCCGATCAGGTGCTCGAAATTTCTTGCCGTGTACTGCATCGATTCTCCCCCCCGAAGATTGTGAACCTGTTTCAATTGCCAGGTAACGCATACTGTGGGTCGCAAAGTCGAGTCGTGCAAGGGGTATGCAGCACAAACCCACGCGTGGCGCAGTCCAAAAGGACAGTCGGACAGATGAAGACCGGAAGGAAAAAATCAATAGACCAGGGATTGCCCGGGATTCTCACGACCCTTGATGAAGGACAGCGTTTTTTCAATTGCGGCCGCCGCCTCCCGAATATTTTCCTCGGAACCGCCAAGATACAACCGACCGAAGGCGCCGAAGGTCTCGACCTCCAGCAGGTTGACCGACGCCGCCTTCTCGGCCTCGTTGGCCGCAATGGCAGCGTACCCGGCCGGATGTACCTCCAAAATGTACAGAGTTTCGTTCTCCAGCAGGAACTGACCGTGACGCATCCTGTTTATCAGGTGGGTCTGGTGGTTTTCCATGCCGGTAATCATCTGGTGGGACACGATGCGCGGGGTCAACCGATCAGACTCTTTCATTCCCAGGTATTCCAGGATGGCCCTGCCAGCTTCGTGCACCTGACCCTGATCGGCGTGGTGAACTTCGATCATCCCGTAGGCACGCTCGATGACCTGCATTCCGGGAATCACAGCGGTCCTCTTCAATGCCACGTCCAGCAGCGAATTGACCGCCAGGGCAGGCTCGATCTCGACGAACAAGGCCGCCTGCCGTTCGAGGGGCAGGAAACCCCTGGCCACGGTGGCGATGAACGATGCCATCTGGGGTTGAAGGCTGTCGATGAAGGAGTAGGTCCGCAACTCGATCGCCTGGGCCATCGTGATCCTCCGTCGACGCCGGTCGCCAGCCTGGCCGCGCCAGACATACGGCGGCCACTACCTGATCATCAGCGGCCCCTTCTGCACCTTGTCCATCAGCAGCATGAGCCCGTCCATGATCTGTTCCGGACGAGGCGGACAGCCGGGGATGTACACATCAACGGGAATGATGTGGTCGATGCCCGGAACGGCCGCGTAGTTGTCGTAGAAGCCGCCGCTGGACGCGCAGACGCCGAAGGAAATGACCCACTTCGGATCGCACATCTGGGCATAAACCCGCTTCAGCGTCGGGGCGTTCTTATGGTTGACCGTCCCGACGACCCACAAAAGGTCGCTCTGGCGCGGCGAAAAGCGCGGCACCTCGGCGCCGAACCGCGCAATGTCAAAGTGGCCCGAGTTGACCGACATGTACTCCATGCCGCAACAAGCCGTAACGAACGGGTACTGAAACAGTGAGTACTTCCGCCCCCAGTTCACGGCCGCGCGGACCGTTGAAGTGAAGAAGCCCTCCTGGAGCGTGTCGCCTTGGTCCGCCATGCCCGAGAACCTCGTCAAGACCGCCCGACTGCCATGCAGCGCCGGGTCGCACCATTATCGAACAGGGGGGCCGATTGTCAATCGGAGAAAGCCTCCCCGAATCCGATGAGCACCTCACTAATGGGCTGGGCAATACGATCGTCCCGGACGATTTCCCCTGCGAGGCGATATCCCATATACTACCCACGGCGTACCTTGCGAGGAGGTCCCGGTGAACCGGACACTGCCGCCCGGAATTTGGGGGCTGCTGGCCCTGGTATTGGTCCCGATGGCCTGCGGCGGCGGTTCCGGCCAGAAGCCGATCCAGATCGACTACGGACAGGATTCCAGCATCCTCGAAGTGCCCGAAGTCCTGGATGAAACCTCGGAACATGGCGGTCGCGACACGTCGCGGGAAGAACTGCCTCCCAACGATCACCGGTTTGAAATCATCCTTCTGCACGACACCAGTGCCCCAATCGCGATAGCGTCCACCGAGTCCTTTGCGGTCCGCGCCAAGGTGGTTGACTACGGCCAGAAAGTGCCTGCCACCGGGATGAATGTCCATTTCGAGATCATCGAGGTTCAGAATTTTGACGGCAGCAACGCCGACACGTTCGACGGTTCCTTCGAAGTCCAGGATGTTCCGTCCGACTACGAAGGTATCGCCGCCACTCTTTTCCGCTCGGGGAACGGATGCGACCTGAAGTATTTGATTGAGGTCAGCCTTCCTGAATCGGACGCACTGCCGAAGACGATCGAGTTGCTGGTGCCGTGCGTAGCTTGCGGATGCGCTTCCGTGACTTTCAGTTACGAGGGGGCCCTTCCCGAGACCGTCCTCAGGGACATCGACGTCTACGTGCTTCCGTCGGACTACTCCTGCGACCAGTTGTACCCTGATCGGCCGGCGCCCGAGGAAGGCGTCCTGGCCAGTCGCAGCGTTGCCAGCCTGTACGGCAACACCCAGTTCGACTGCCTTCAATCAGAGGTGACCTACACCCTGTTCGCGCTGGGGCACCGCCAGGGATCGCCTTGCGTCGTGACCTCCGGTTGCACCGAAGGCGCGTACGTCAAGGCCGATGAATGCACTGATCGCAAGATCAAGATGTACCTGGCCACAATGAATCCTGCCGGTTTGTACGACTGTATCGATCACTTCGATTTCACGAACCTGGTGAAGATGTGCGCCGGTGGTGACACTACGTTGCTGACGTGTGCTTCCGACTTCACGAACCTGGGCAAGAGCGTCTGTTGCGTACTGTCCGAGATGATCAAGTTCTTCGAAACCCCTGGCCTGACCATCGTCGAGACCCTGGTGGACGTCGCCAAGCAGTTCATCGGCAGCGTCATCGTCGATGCGGTTGCTGGCTTGTTCAAGGACGCCGTCGCAGACGTCCTGACAAAGTGGCTAAAGGAAAGCTCTCCGGCCTTCATGAAGGACTTCTTGACGATTGGCAGCGACATGATGGGCGCCATCACCAACCTTGAAATGATGTCGGACCTGACGCTGAAGAAACTGACCAGCGACTTCACCTTGCAGGGCAACCAGTTCTGGCACGGGCTGGCACTGTACTGGAAGTTCGGCTGCGACCCGGCCGCGCCCGATTACAAGCAGTGCGGGCGCATCGAACTGAACCTGGAATCCCTGAACGACCCGCTGTTCCCGAAGAACCTGCTTGGCGGGCAGTTCACGGCCAACCTCTACGACTTTGACAGACTTAAAATCGACCAGCATGCGATCGAGCTGGACTACGGCAAGCTGGTTCTGTACGTCCTGAACCAGATCATCATCAAGGGGATCACTGGCGGAAAGGCTGACAGCCTGATCGAAGTGGCCCAGTTGTGGATCAACTGCAATGCCGTTTCGACTGGCATCTTTGGCCAGATCTTGAGTTGGTTCGGGGGATCACAGCCCCAGATTGAAGCCGCCTGCAACAGCACCATCAGTTTCCTGATGGGATTCCTTGATTCCTTCCTGGGCGCTCTGTCGCTGGATACGACGTTGTCAATCACAGGGGATGCCAGACTGGTAGATCAGCCCAATGCGGACCAGTGGTGCGACCTCCAGGTCGACAAGATCACCCAAGGCAAGAACGTAGGTTTCATCCAGGGCAATTCGACACAAGCGTCCCTCACCGGCGACTTCGAGTGCGTCAAGAAGTAATGGCAGGAAGAATGGCAGAGACCCTGGCGTTTTCGAAGCGACGGGCCGTTGCGATGGCGGTTGTCGCCATGGCACTGTCCACCGTCGGTTGCGTATTCAACAACAAGCTGCAGCCTTTGTCGGGCGAGGACCCCAAGGCGTTGGCGATTTCTGGCGAGCGTCAGGTCTGGCTTGAAAAGACGGGGGCCACGCGGGCGCTGGAAGACCTCAGGAAGGCGATCAAGTCCCGGAACGGCAACGCAATCATCCAGCTGCTGGGACCGCAGACACGTTCAGTGATCAGTCAGCAGGCAAAACACGCCAACGTCGACCCTCAGGATCTTCTGGTTTCGGGCAAGACGGTGGGACTGGGTTTCCCTGGGGTTCCCGACCCGTTGACGGTGCTGGCCACAGATGGTCCGGTGTCTTGCCGCGAGGCGGATCCGTTCGATCCGGCCAGACGGGCCGTGCGATTGAGAATCAAGGCCGATGGGCGGGACGAATTCCTGCTGCCTGCGGTCTTTTCAGATAGCGGGTGGCAACTGGAACTGGTAGGGAGCGATGCGGCATTACCGCAGGCGAATCCAGGACCGGTCCCGGGGGATCCGTCGTAGGCGGCAACGCGAGCGAGGAATCCCATGCTGGTTTCACAGTTCAACGATGTCAGGCGTTTCCTGGGGCGGCTGGATTCGGGCCAGGATCTTGCCGCCGGTTTCAAGACAGTCTGCCGCGAAAACGGAGTGTCTTCGGGTTGGCTGCAGGCGACGGCGGTCATCAGGAACCCGACAGTCTCCCCCTTGAGGCCTGACGGAAAGGGCGTTGGCGATCCCGTTGCCCTGGACGGCGTGGCATTCTGCCCGTCCATAACCGGAAACGTGTCGCTATCGGATGGCGGACTGGATCTGCGGCTTTACGCCACATGCCATCGTCCCGCCGAGCCATCGGCTCCTCCAGTGCTTGGACTGTTGCGCGGCGGCGAGGTGCTGCAGTGCGAGTTCATTCTAATGGCATGCGACGGGATTTCGCTGATTCGCGAGGACGATGACCCTAAGGGGTTCGCCCCTTGGATGCAGTTGCAGCCTGGGCCCATGTCGCCGGCCTTCCAGGCCGCAGCCGCAAAAGCGTCTGCAGCAGCGGCAACTGCAGCAGCGGCGGCTGCCTTGCTGGACGAAGAGATGCCCGCTGCGGCCAGGACGGCGTCGCAGGGCGAAGCGGCAGGGACACCCACTCAACCTCCGATGTTGAGACAACCCATCGACGAGGACGAGTCGTCCGAACTGAACATCCTGGACATGGGGATTGGCGACTACGTTGATCATCCACGGTTCGGAAAATGCCGTATCGTTCACGAACCACAGGATGAAAAGGTCACCATTCGTCTGGATACCGGCAAGCACGTTGATCTGCACCTGGGTGTCATGCGGGTACTGCCTCCGCGTCAGATCGGCAGCCGCAAGGTCTTCCAGATCGAGATGCGCAAGCGTGTGTAGATGGGCGCTTGGTGTCCCACGGATTCGTGGCGTTTCAACCCAGTTTGCGACCTGCTAGCGAGATCCCTGCTTTAATCGCTTCCTCTGGACATACCCATCGACGTGCACCTGGGTCACACGCGTGAGGGCCAGCGCACCGGGGGGCACGTCCTTGGTGATGGTGGCCCCGGCGGCAACGTAGGCATCATGCCCAACCGTTACTGGCGCCACCAACTGGGAATCCGAACCGATGAACACGCCGTCCTCGATGACCGTTGGCAACTTGTTCACGCCATCGTAGTTGCAGGTGATCGTCCCGGCGCCGATGTTCACTTTCCGGCCGACGGTACAGTCGCCCAGGTAGGTCAGGTGGTTGGCCTTGGAACCTGCGCCGAGGTCCGTTTTCTTCATCTCGACGAAATTGCCGACGTGGGCACCACGCCGCATCACGGATGCAGGACGCAGATGGCTGAAGGGCCCAAGTTTGCAGTCGTCCTCCACGATCGAGTCGGTCAGGACGCAGTAGGGTTTGATCTCGACACCGTCGGCAACGGTGACGCCGGAAAGCACGGCTCCGCGACCCACGATGCAACGCTGACCTACCCTTGTGCCGGCATGCATCTCGACCGATGGCCAGACCTCGCTGTCGCGGCCGACCGTGCAGTCCGGATCAATCATGATGGAAGCGGGCCGATGAAGCGTCACTCCCTCGGACATCAACTGTCGGGCATGGCGCAGGTGCAGGGCAAGTTCGCATGCCGCCAGTTCGATACGATCGTTGACCTGCATCGCCTCCTCGGGAGTATCCAGCACGAGGTCGCCCACCTGGAAGCCCTGCTGGCGCAGCATCTTCACGACGTCGGTAAAGTAGAATTCGCCAACCGAGTTGGTGTCGCCGACGCGGTCCAGCAGCGGGAACAGAAGGTCGGTTCTGGCCAGGTAGACCCCGACATTGACCTCGTGAATGGCCGTCTGTTCCGCAGTGGCATCCCGTCGCTCGACTATCCTTTCGATTCCGCGGCCTGGCCCCCTCTCGATCCTGCCGAACCCGCCAGGGTCATCGACCGAGGCCGTAACCAGCGCAAAAGCACCACCGCTGGCCGCAAACGCGCTGCCGAGGCTGCGCAGCGTTCCCGCGGTCAGCAGCGGCAGATCGCCGTTTATCAGCAAGGCGGAACGAAACCCCTCGGCCGCCTCACGCGCACAAAGTGTGGCGTGAGCCGTGCCTAGCTGCTGTTCCTGGCGCGGAAAAACCAGGTCCGCCCCGGGAAATCGCTTGCGTACCGAGGCCTCGACCTCGTCGGCACCATGCCCAACCACGACAACGACACGACTGCAGCCGGCGTCCAGCGCGGCCCCTACAGGCCAGTGAATCAGTGGACTTCCGGCCAGGGAATGCAAACCCTTGGGCCGATCGGATTTCATCCGCGTCCCCAACCCAGCAGCCAACACGATTGCAACGGTATCGTTCATCAGGCAACCTCAATCCACTTCGCGGAACTTGGCCCACACAACCCCACAGACCGGGCACTTGTCGATCTCGCCGCCCACGTGCGTGTACCCGCACACCATGCAGGTATGGGCCGTGAACTCCCCGATGTCCTTGCCATTCTTGACTGAATCCAGGGCATCGGCAAACAGCGTCGCGTGGATCTTTTCGGCCTCCAGTGCGCCCTTGAACGCGTACTGGGCCGAAATTTCCTGGTCCTTCACCGCCTGTTCCAGCATCGGCGGGTACATCTCCTGAACCTCGAAGGTTTCGCCGGTCAATGCATCCTGAAGGTTCTGCGCGGTGTCCCGAACCATTCCGAGGGCCCGCCAGTGGCGCTGGGCATGGATTGTCTCGGCGTCGGCGGCCGCACGAAACAGTTTCGCGACGTTCGGCAGGCCGTCGGAAACCGCCTTGTCGGCGTAGGAAAGGTACTTGCGATTGGCCTGGCTCTCGCCCGCAAAGGCCGTCTTCAGATTGTCCGTGGTCTTGCTCATGAATCCCCCCTTTGATAAAAAGGCCATCTGAAAGTCCGTCACTTTCGTACCTGCACGCCGGAAAGCTGTCAAGCGCATACCAACGATCAGGTGCTATCGACTCTTACCGTAGCGTCATGCTAACCTTCGTTCGCCCCGGCAGCCGGGGAAGTTCGAGGAGGAGACGATGGTCACGCTGCGCACGTACGCGTTCCTGGACAGCCTGCAGCCCCAGCTTGCATCGTTTATCGGAAAGACGGCCCGAGGTTTCCTGCCGGTGCCCGAACAGGCATCCCTGTTCGTCGAGGTGGCCCCCGGCATAGTGATCAACCGGATCACTGACGTCGCATTGAAGGCGACATCGGTCGTGCCGGCCATCCAGGTCGTCGAGCGTGCCTACGGAATGCTGGAGGTCCACGACTTCGACAAGGGCGAGGTCCAGAGGGCTGGCGAGGCCATTCTGCGCAGCCTGGACCTTAAGGAGTCCGGCCGCATGAAGCCGCGGCTGCTGTCGAACCAGATCATCCGTTCCGTCGAGGCCTACCAGGCCCAACTGATCAACCGGAACAGCCAGGGCATGATGATCCTGCCTGGCCAAAGCCTGTTCATCCTCGAAACAGAGCCAGCCGGATACGTGGCGCTGGCGGCTAACGAGGCCGAAAAGGCAGCTCAGATCTACCTGATCCAGTGCCAGCCTTACGGAGCATTTGGGCGCCTGTGGCTGGCGGGGTCGGAATCCGAGATCGACTCGGCGGCCGAGGCCGCCGTTGGCGTATTGAACGGGCTGACCGGCGTGTGAAGCACGGTCGTCGCCTCAGTGAACCAACCGGAGGAAACGGGACATGGCAGACGCATTGGGCATGATCGAGACCAAGGGCTTCGTCGCGATGGTCGAGGCGGCCGACGCGATGGTGAAGGCGGCGAAAGTCGAATTGGTCGGCTTCGAGAAGATTGGCGGCGGCTTTGTGACAGCCATCGTTCGCGGTGACGTCGCGGCGGTCAAGGCGGCCACCGAAGCCGGTGCTCGCCAGGCCGAACGCGTCGGCGAGCTTGTAAGCGTCCACGTCATCCCGCGGCCGCACGTCAATATCGACGAGGCGTTGCCGCTGGGTCGCCAGCCGAAGGGCAAGTAGGCCGATTCGGTCCTGGCAGGTTCACCTGGTCGCGCATCGCACGGTTTCCGCACCGCAAGGCCGGGGATCGTGCAGGTCAACCCAGGTGGTCCACTTACCTCCCCGGGGCGCGACGCCGCTGTCGTCCGCCTGCAGCAGGAGGCCGCAATGCAGATCGGATTGGTGGTGGGGACCGTGGTTTCCACGAAGAAGGAGGAGGACTTGCGCGGCCTGCGCTTCCTCCTGGTGCGGGAACTGGACCAGGACATGCGCCAGACCGGCAAGCTGGTAGTGGCGGTCGATGCCGTTGGTTCGGGCGAGGGCGAAGTCGTCTTGTATGCGTCGGGTTCATCGGCGCGCCAGACCGCCGCGACCAAAGACCGTCCGGTGGATACCGTGATCATGGCCATTGTTGACGAGATCGAGGTCGGCGGCGACCGTCGGTTCGTGAAGGTGTAGCAGGCCCCGGCATCAAGGCCCTCCCCTGCCGGGCAATCTGGTAGTTCACGGTTCCGGAGGTATTCATGGCAGTGGACGAACAGAAGGTTTCGGCGATTGTCGAAGCGGTACTTGCACGGATTCGCCAGGACACTTCGCGCCAGGTTGGCGCACCTGCGGTGGTGCATTCGCTGAACGAAACGGGACGTCTGGGGATCTTTCCGGACATCGACCAGGCAATCGAGGCGGCCCGCAAGGCGCAGGAACAACTTGTCGCCGCAGGTCTTTCGGTCCGGGACAAGGCCATCCAGGCGATGCGCGACGTGACGCTGGCCCGCCTTGAGGAAATGTCGCGAATGGCCGTCGAGGAAACGACGTTCGGTCGCGTATCGGACAAGATCAACAAGAACCGCCTTGTCGCCCAAAAGACCCCAGGTACCGAGGTCCTGGTTCCGCGTGCGTACACCGGGGATCACGGACTGACGCTGACCGAGAGGGCTCCGTACGGGGTCATCTGTGCGATTACCCCCTGCACCAACGCGACCGAGACGATTATCTGCAATGCCATCGGCATGATTGCCGGCGGCAACTCGGTTGTCTTCAACGGACACCCGGCAGCCAAGAAATGCACTGTGACCCTGGTGCGATGGCTGAACGAGGCAATGGTGGCGGCTGGCGCGCCCGACAATCTGCTGTGCACCACCCCCGAACCGACGATCGAGTCGGCGAACCAACTGATGCGTCACCCAATCACGGCGCTGGTAGTGGTCACCGGCGGACCGGCTGTCGTCAAGGCTGCCATGGCCACCGGCAAGAAGTGCATCGGCGCCGGCCCCGGCAATCCACCTGTGGTCGTCGACGAAACGGCCAAGCTGGACAATGCCGCCCGTGACATCATCGCCGGCGCAAGTCTGGACAACAACATCGTCTGCATCGTCGAGAAGGAGATCATCGCGGTAGAAGCGATTGCCGACCGACTGAAGCAGGAACTGATCCGCGCTGGCGCATACCTCGTGAAGGAATCGGTCGTTTCCAGGCTGACAAAGCTGGTGATTGACGGCCACGACGCCAACAAGAGGTTCATCGGCAAGAATCCAAGCGTGATTCTGCGAGAGGTCGGCATCGACGTTTCCGACGACGTGCGCATCGCCTTTTTCGAGTGCGACGAGGCCCACCCGCTAGTCCAGGTTGAACAGTTAATGCCGATCATCCCGATGTTTCGCGTGAAGAACGTGGACGAGGCCATCGCCGCTGGGCTGCGCGTGGAACACGGGTACAGGCACACGGCTGTCATGCATTCGCAGAATGTCGAGAACCTGCACAAGTACGCGCGCATCGCAAACACATCCATTTTCGCGAAGAACGCGCCGTCATACGCAGGGCTGGCCCTGGGCGGCGAAGGATACACGTCATTCACGATCGCCAGCCCGACTGGCGAAGGCCTGACCACCGCGGTTCACTTTACTCGCGAGCGGCGCTGCGTCCTGAAGGACTACTTCAGGATCGTCTAGGAGGATCGTTGAGCCTGCTTACGCCGCGCTTCGTACCGGCACCAGACCTGGCGGAGATCCCCGAGGCACTGGCCGGCATCGAGGTCCAATCAATTGCCCGTGGTTTGGTGACGGTCGATGCGCTGGTAAAGAAGGCTCGGTCCAGGGTGGTCCTTGCCAACCCGGTCTCCCCTGGAAAATTTCTGATCCTGCTGGACGGCCACGTGGCCGAGGTCGATGAGTCTGTTCGCGAGGCCGAGCGGGTGGCCGGCGACCAGCTTATAGACCGGTTTTTCCTGCCTTATGCTCACCGCCAGTTGGAACCTGCGGTTTTCGGGGTGTTGACCCAGCAACTGGACGCCTCGCTGGGAATAATCGAGTGCGGTACGGCCTGCGCCGGACTTCGGGCCGCCGATGCTGCTCTGAAGGCCGCTGACGTCACGCTGACGGTACTGCACCTGTCGGCCGGGATCGGAGGCAAGTGCTGGTTCGCCTTTGCTGGCGACCTGTTCGACGTGCAGGCGTCGGTGCTGGCAGCGTCCAGCGCCGCCACCGCGCAACATCTGCTTGCAACCGAGGTCATCCCAAATCCGCACCAGGAATTCCTGGCGGCCCTGGGATTGTAGGTCGGATACACTGGGGCGGTTCGCAACCGGAGGCATCCAGTGCGCAATTCAGGAATGAATCTGCAAGCGACCCTGCCCTTCCTGTTGCTTTTGCTGCCCTCCTGCGACACCTTGAAATACACGCCGGGAGACTGGAAGCCGCCGGTAGCAAGCATCCCCGTCAACCCCTCGTATCCATCGTGTGCATCGTCTTCGGGGTGCCCATGGGGTGAATGGTGCGAGCCCGCGACCTCCTTGTGCACGAATGCCGGAAGCCCTCTGGCCGCAGCTTTCGATTTCACATTGCCCGACAGGAACGCGAACAGTGCGTTCTATGGGAAGGACGTGACCCTGTCCGAACAGGTCGGGCTGGTAACGGTTATCTATTTCGGCCTGGCCACGTGCAGCGTCTGCTGGCAACAGTCAATCGACCTTCAGGCGCTGCTGGAACGATTGTCCAAGGAAGGGACCTCGCAGGTTACGGCTCTGGTAATCAACGACACGCAGGCGAACGGACTAGTCGAGGCCGGAATCGGCCGCTATACGGCGCTCCCCGTCCTGCAGGATTCGCCTTCGCGTGCAGTATGGCTTGCCTACCAGGCCCAGAAGGACACCGTGGTCGTAGTCGATGCAAACGGCTTTGTGCAAAAGCGATGGACTTTCCTGGATATCGGTTCAAGTTCGAGCCTGCTGGAAGATGAGGTACGCGCCGCGGGAAAGGTCCCGCCGCTGGACTGATCTGCAGGCGATCTGCCGGATGCATCTGGCTGCATGGATGCTACAATTGCTCGCCCGACGGAGGCCCAAGCGAATGAAGACGATCAAGCGATATCCCAACCGGAAGCTGTACGACACGGGTGAGAGCCGCTATATCACCCTTGAAGAGATCGCAACCTTCCTGCGAGGCGGCGGCGAGGTCCGCGTCGTTGACAGCCGATCCGGCGAGGACATCACCTCGGTGACTCTTGCGCAGGTACTGGTGGGCGAGGAAAAGCGCAGCCGACCCATCCTGCCTGGACAGCGCCTGATGTCGATGCTGCAAAGCGGTGGCGATTTTCTGAAGGTGAAACTGGCGCCGGTGGCCTCGCTGAAAGACGAAGCCGAGAAGACCGTGCAGCGCCTGATGCATGCCGAGGCGGCCGAGGAGTTCAAGGAATTTCTTACCGGTACCCAACGCGCCTACGACGACCTCCAGAAAAGGGCGGACGATCGCTTCCAGACGGTTCTTGCGGCCGTCAGGAACATCGCGCCAATCCACAAGGAACTGGAGTTCCTGCGCCGGGAGGTCCGCGGCCTGTCCGAGCGGGTGAAGACGCTTGAAAGCCGCCCGCCGGCAGCGCCCGGAACAACGCGAAAGGCCCGGGCGGACAACTGATTCCCATTGAAGGGGCGAGGGCTATTTCTGCCTAAACCCCGTGATATACTTCCGACCGATCTGTGGGGCAACAATGGGAGACTCCAAAGGATTTGTTGGCCAGGTTTTCGAGGGTAGGTATCGCATCGAGGCCGAGCTTTCCAGCGGTCCCCTTGCGACAATCTACCGGGCCGTGCACATCAGCATGCAGCACCTGGTGACGTTGAAGGTGCTGTCGGAAGGAGTTGCCGGCGAAGACGTGCGGGTGGCCCGGTTCACGTCAGATATCCGCGCCAGCAGTCGACTGAAACATCCCAACACGGTAAGGGTCTTCGATGGCGGTCGCGCCGAGGATGGCCACCTGTACATTGCGATGGAGTTCCTGGACGGAGAGCCCCTTTCCCGGCTGCTGGCCAGGGAAGACGCGCTGCCGGTCGCACGCGCAGCGACCTTTGCCCGCCAGACTGCAAAATCCCTGGGCGAGGCCCACAAGGCCGGCCTGGTGCACCGCGATTTGCGGCCGGACAACATCTTTATTTCAGAGGTCTTCGGCGAAAAGGACTTCGTGAAGATCCTGGACTACGGCGTCGCCAGGTTCGTTCAGAACTCGGTAGGCAGCGGCAACACTTCCCAGGGGGACCTGATCCTTGGAACCTCCCTGTATCTATCTCCTGAACAGGCGATGGGCCAGGAAGTGGATTGCCGCACGGACCTTTACGCGCTTGGGGCCATTCTTTACGAGATGCTTGCCGGACGCCCTCCGTTCCAGGGGGCGTCTCCGATCGCCATAGCGATGAAACATGTGGGCGAGGCCGTTCCTCCACTGTCATCGGTCCGGCCCGGCCTGAACGTTCCTTCGGCACTGGAAGAACTGGTGATCCGGTTGCTGATGAAGAACCCCGACGACAGGCCGGCTTCGGCCGAGGTTTTCGTCGAAGCTCTGGACGCAGCCTTGGCCGGATGGACAGCACCGCAGGCAGCGGCAGTCGCAGGTCGCCCGGAATCCCGCGTCACGATGGACTGGGGGACCTCGTCCCCGGTTGCAAAGGCCCCAATCGATACGCGTCAAGACGACGACGAGGGAATCGAGTTCTCCAGCAGCCACCTGCCTGCCATGGGACCTCCAGACACGCCAGTTGAAAACTTCCAGAATGGGGCCGCGCCGCTCACCCCGATTGCGCCATCGGCGACGACAGGAAACTCTGCCGGCGCTCCACGCGAGTCGGCAGCGCGACGTGGCATACCTGTTTCGTGGGTTCTTGTGGCAGTGCTTGCGACCGCGCTGCTGGCCGGGGCCGCATCTGTCCTTCTGGCCGGTCGCGAGGATCAGGTGATTTCTTCCGCCAGCGTTTCCCAAACCGCGTTGATTGCGCCGGTTCCTGCGCCAGCACCGACGCCAGCGCCTACGCCAACGCCAGTTCCGGCACCCGTCCCCACGGTTGTTTTCGCCAGCGTATTGTCGAACCCAACCGGCGCCGAGGTGGTCATCGATGGCAAGGTGGCCGGACGCACCCCTTATTCGGCCCGACTGATCGATGGCGCGCTGCCGATTCGCCTTGTTCTCAGCCTGCCGGGCTTCGTGCCCATGGATGTGTTGCTGATGCCCAGCGACTTGATTGCAATGGGCCGCACCTCCATGTCGTACGATCTGGTATCGTTGCCGCCTCAAAAGCGCCAAGCCACGTCCGCATCGCCAAAGGCTGCCGATTCGGGTGCTGCCACCTTGAAGACTCGGCCGATTCCACCACTGGAGAAACCAGTCCCGAGCCTGCCTCCCGGGGTCGCCCCAAAGCCGACAAAGAAACCGGTACTCAACTGGGATGAGTAAAAGCCGATGAGGATGCACGCAAAATTCGCTCTGCTGATCGTTCTTGCAATTGCGCTTTTCGCCCCTGCAGCGGTCGCCCAGACAGCCGAGGAGAACGAAGCCTTCTCGCTGTTCAAGGAGGGGCGCAAGGAAATGGACG
This sequence comes from uncultured Myxococcales bacterium, assembly GCA_903936705.1. Taxonomy (GTDB): domain Bacteria; phylum Myxococcota_A; class UBA9042; order DTJE01; family DTJE01; genus CAIZWN01. The sequence goes on along the minus strand of CAIZWN010000069.1, from coordinate 31,342 downwards.
CCGGTAGCTGCGGCAAGGCCATTGAACTGTTCGAACGGGCGTACGCGGTCTTTCCACTGCCGCAGATTCTGTTGCGGGAAGGCGAGTGTCGCGAAAAACTGGGCGATCTCGAGGGGGCCTTGCAGTCCTATCTGCGCGTCCGAACCGAAGACCAGAAGATCCTGGCAAAGGCCTTCAGCGCTATCCAGAGCCTGCGAAGCCGCATGGACCAGTCGCCTGAAGTTTCTGTCGAGGCGAATGTGCCGGGGGCCGAGGTTGTCATCGACCAGACGCCGTCGCAACGAACTCCAGTCACCGTTAAACTGCCGCGCGGCCAGCACCGTTTCGAGTTTCGAAAGCCCGGATACACCACCGTCATCGAAAACCGGGATATCCAGGGTTCGGGTCGTCAGAAGGTCGCCGCCGCCCTCGTTGCCGAAGGGGGACATGTGGTTCTGGTGTCCAGCGTCGGCTCGTTCAACGGCGTTGTCGTCCGGATCGACGACCGCGAGTTTGCCCCTGCCGATGCACCAGGAAGCCAAGGCCGAACCGACCCCATTCCCCTGCCGCCAGGAATTCGCAAACTGCTGTGCGTCAAGGATGGCCGGGTACCTTTCCTGTCGTCATTCACAGTACCCTCCAGCGGTGTTGTAGAGGTCACTTGCCGCATGGACCCGATTGGAGCCCACGCCACATCGAAATCCGGGGATTCCCGCACCAATCCGTGGAAGTGGGTGACCTTCTCGGCCGGCGCCGCCGTCGCTGTCGCAGGCGCAGGCCTGTCAGGCTGGTACTTCTACAAGAAGGAAAACATTGGGGTTGCGAAAGGAGCCAAGGACTACCATGAGGGCTGGTACGGCGTCGGCATGATGGGCGTAGGCGTTACCGTGGCAATCGTCTCTCTGTTCGTATTCCCTGACCCTCCGGCCGCAAGTCCCCGGACCACGAAAATTTCCTCCAGACCGATCGTTACAGCTGCCCCCGTTCGCGGAGGAGCAATTGCATCGTTCAGTCTGGGATTCTGAGACCATCGGGCGACAACCCTTGCCATTTCCACCCGATTCGGGGAATGCTGACTCTCTATTTGAACCCGAATCCAGGGGTCCAACAGGACATTTTCCTCCTGGAACGGTTTTTGACGCCAGGACGTGACTTAATGCGGATATCCGCCCGGACCGAATACGCGCTGCTGGCCTTGCTGGAACTGGTCAGCTGCAAGGACGCCAATCCCTTGCAAAGCAAGGACATCGCCGGCCAGGCAGGCATCCCCAAGCCGTTCCTGGATCAACTGCTTCTTGACCTGCGTCGCGCCGGTCTGGTCCGCAGCGTCCGCGGACCTGGGGGCGGATACATCCTGGCACGCGGAGCTAAGGACATCACTATTCGAGACGCCATACTGGCCGTTGAGGGTGGCGCTTTGACAACCTACGGCGGTCTGAGGACCACCGATGACGCCGCATGCCGCCGAACCGCCGCAAGCGCCATGGGCGAGGTCTGGAAGCAGGTGGACGATTGCACCGAAGCCATCCTCAATAGCCACACTCTGGCACAACTGGCCGAGCGCCAGGCCCAGATCGAGGGTCGCCAGATGTACTACATCTGAGACCGACTCGCTGGAATCGCAATCAGGTCGAGAACCGAGGTTTCACCGGAAAATCACCCGTCCGACGTGCAGGCTGGGGTCGGCTGGCAGTCGGGATCCTCGCAGTCGGTAAAGCCGTCCTGGTCATCGTCCCAGCCGTCGGCACATGCCGTCTCGGTCTCGGGGCATATCCCGCAGTCCGTGGAGCATGTCTTGCACGTCTCGTAGGGCAGCAGGCACGTCGCGTCCCCGCACGTGGACCCTGGCACGCAGTTCCCGCCGCCACAGCGGTCGCCCACAGTCAAAGGATCGCCGTCGTCGCAAGGCAGAACGTTCGGTTCATGGATGCAGATCGAATCGACGCAGGTATCGTCGGTGCAGAATATGTCATCGTTGCAGAAGGTCTCGTTCATGCATTCGCATACCCGCGTCCCTGGGACGCAGCTTCCTGAGGCGCAGGTGTCCAGGGAAGTACACGTGTCGCCGTCTTCGCAGGGCGCACCATCCACCAGGTTCGACCAGGCATCGGTTGCAACCGAAGGATCGCAGGCGAGGCAGGCGTTGGAAGGATTCGTCGTCCCTTCCGCAATACACTCCCCTGCCACCCGACACGTTCCGGCGACCAGCGTGTTCGTGCAGTTCCCTTCCACGCACCGGTCATCGGTACAGGTCACCCCGTCGTCGCAACGCAAATCACTGTCGCACTGGCAGATGCGAGAACCAGGGATGCACGCCCCTTCAAGACACGCGTCACCCGACGTGCAACCATCACCGTCTTCACATGGCGCAGTATTGAACGGGTATTGGCAATACCCGTCGATGCAACGGTCGTCGGTGCAGGGATCCGGGTCGCCGCAATCTCCGTCAAGCCGGCATTCGCAAACAAAGGCGCCCGCGGTGCAGACTCCTTCAAGACAGGCGTCGCCCGACGTGCACGCATCGCCATCCTCGCACGGCGTGGTGTTGAACGGATGCTGGCAATACCCGTCGATACAGCGATCGTCGGTACAAGGATCCGTGTCTGGGCACTCGGAATCCAACCTGCATTCACACGTGAATGTGCCGCCCTTGCAGAGTCCTAATTGGCAGATCTCGCCGGTCGTACACGCATCGCCATCCTCGCACTCCTGCCCATTCAGAAAGCCGGAATCCAGGACACAGTGGCCGGTCTTGGGGTTGCAGCGGCTGGGCTGGCAGGTTTTGGAATACTCCTGGTTGCATTGTGTCTCGTCGACACACCAGCAGGTCGTCTGACCCGGTTTACAGGAACTCGGAATCAATTCGTGACCGGCATCCGACGCAACCGGGTTTTCCCCCGGCAAATCCGCGACAGTCACATCCAAGGAAGCCGGATCGCCCAAATCCAGGCCATCCGAGACCAGCACGTCCTGCGGTGGCACGACATCCCCATAGCCGAATTCAGCAGGCAGGTCGGCAGGAATCACGACGTCGCGCAAATTGTCATCAGGCACGTCAACCGCTGCATCGATCGCATCCACAATGTCGCGGCCAACCGTGTCCGCATGCGCATCCTTACCGGGAATGACCACGCTCGAGTCTTCCAATGCGTCCTGGCCGACTGGAGCCCCGGCCGCACATCCTGCCGCCGCCACCGTCAGCATGGCGGCCATGGCCACGACATGCCCCTTGGAAATCCACGTGAAGCCAACGGTTCCTAAACGACCCAAGACCATCACGAACCCCTCTTTTGCCGGACAATGGACTGTCAGGTAGTCCTACACTCGCAAGACTGCGCCACGGTACTCCTGGATCCTGGACGCCCGCTTGGACGCGTCCATGGCCGGATTGAAGCTCCGATCCGAGGCAGCAAGGCGGACCAGGTCGCCTTGCGACCACAAGCCTACACCTAGACCAGCCAGCATTGCAGCACCCATTGCGGTCGTATCGACATTTCTGGGCCGGATGACAGGGATGCCAAGGATATCCGATTGGAACTGCATCAGCAGATCGTTGGCGCAGGCTCCTCCATCGACGCGCAACTCGGCCACGTCGGTCCCGGTATCACGGGCCATCGCATCAATCAGATCGGCCACCTCGAATCCGATGCCCTCCAGGACCGCGCGAGCAACATGGGCACGAGTGGTCCCTCGGGTCAGCCCGCTCAGGGCACCTCGGGCCTCCGGTCGCCAGTAGGGAGCACCCAGGCCGGCCAGCGCAGGCACAAAAACCACGCCGCCGCTGTCCGGGACCGACGCGGCTAGCGCCTCGATCTCGGACGCATGCGCGAAGAATCCAAGACCGTCCCTCAACCACTGAACGGCGGCGCCAGCAATGAAGGCGCTGCCCTCCAGCGCGTAGGAAGTCCGCCCCTCGACCTTCCAGGCTACCGTCGTCAGCAGACCGGACCGCGATGCCACTGGAACCTCTCCCGTGTTCAGCAGCAAAAAGGCACCGGTGCCGTAGGTGCATTTCGATTGTCCCGCGGCGAAACAGGTCTGGCCAAACAATGCCGACTGCTGGTCACCCGCGATGCCCGCAACTGGGATGCCATCCGGCAGAAAACCGGTACCCCGAGTCGTGCCCAGCACACCTGACGAAGGGACAACCTGCGGCAGAACCGAGGCTGGCACACCGAGAGCCGCACACAACTCGGGGTCCCAATCAAGCGTCCGCAAGTCAAGCAGCAGCGTGCGCGAGGCATTGGAAACATCAGTGACATGGGTCCGGCCGCCGGTCAGGCGCCACACCAGAAAACTGTCCACCGTACCGAAGGCGATTCGGCCCGCCTGGGCATCGGCAAGCAGACCCGGCACGTTGTCCAGCATCCAGCGGATCTTTGTGCCACTGAAGTAGGGGTCCAGCACCAGACCGGTACGATCGCGAAACATCTGTTCAAGACCGCTGGCCTTTAGCTCGTCACAAAATGGCGCGGTACGGCGGCACTGCCATACAATCGCGTTGAACCGCGGTGCACCTGTCGCCCTATCCCAGAGGACCGTGGTTTCCCTCTGGTTCGTGATGCCGACGGCAGCACAGTCGGCCGGATTCACTCCGGCCTTTGCCATTGCCTCGCGCGCCGAGGTGCAAGTCGCACCCCAGATCGCCTCGGGCGAATGTTCCACCCATCCCGGCTTCGGGTAGATCTGTGGAATCTCGTTACCAGCTTTCGCAAGACACTTCAGATCGGTGCCGACGACGACCGCCGTCGTGGCTGTGGTTCCCTGGTCCAGGGCCAGCACGAATCCAGGCATGACGACCTCCTCTCAAACACGTTCCGATGGCGCAGGCACGAAAGCAATCAGCAACCCCAGAATTATACCGGTGGTCCCGTAAGCCAAAGCCAGTTGATAAGGCGTGCTGTCCGCGGCCGCCCACGGCAGCAGAAGGGCACCCGACGGATCCGACGAATGGATCACCCCGAACAGACTGAACAGCGACAGCACGCCAAAGACCAGCAGCACCCCCAGCGCTCGCCTGTCGATCAACCACGCGGTCGCGGCTCCCCACAGCATGGAAGTCAGGACAAAACCGCGGCCCAGAATTGCGATCGTACCAACCTGGCTGGCCAGCACTGGATCCGGCTTGGCGCCCGCCACCATCAACTGCTGGGTGTAGATCGAAACCAGGTAGGCCAGGCACGGCACAATCGATATGACCACTGCGGCCAGGTGTCGGGGCGGCGGGACTCGAAATGCCTGCACCGCAATCTCGACGCCCACAAACAGCAATATCGGTGCAACTGCGACCTCGGGAAGCCAGTCTACCAGCACGCCCAGCAGGCCCAGACTCCCGCAGACTCCTATCACCATGCCGGTGGCCAGCGTGTACCCGGCACGCGCCTTCATTGCCTTGTAAGCGGGGTGGCCTATATACGGTGTTGTCTGGGCCACGCCGCCGAAAACGCCCGAAACCAGGGTTGCCATGGCCTCGACCAGAAGGATATCGCGAGTGCGATAGTCGTCCCCAGCCTCGCGGGCCGAGGCAGCCACGTTGATTCCCCCGATGACGGTCAGGATGCAGAAAGGCAGGCTGATCGGCAGGTAGTCAATAGCCCGCGGAAGCCCTGCCAGAAGATGACCAATCTGCGGCAACGGTGGGTGAAACCCCAGCAAAACTTCGGTAGAAGGGTGCGCAGGCGTCCAACCTACCAACACCGAGAGGGCGAACAGGCCCGCGCCGATCAGCACGGCAACAAGAGCACCCGGCAAACGAAACGGCATCACAAGGCCGGCAGTCAGGGAGTACAGAACGATGCCCATGGCCACGATGCCGGCAATCGGCACCGAGAAGATTCGTGCGACCGGGAACAGGCCCAGCAGCGCCAGGCCGATGCCGGCAATGGGACCAAGAAGAGCCGCTGCGGGCAGAATGCGTGTCACGACATCTCCGGCAAACGACAGAATCATCTTCGCGAGGCCCATCAGAACAATAGTAGCCATACCGACCTGCCAGGCGACAACCGGGTCACGTTCCAGCAGGAACACCGGACCTATTACCGCCACGGCCATGCCGATCGTGGAGGGAGTGTCCAGTCCAAGCGGCATAGCCGTGGCCCCGCCACCCTTGCGAATGGCCATCCACGAATAGGCCAGGTCCCCTACCAGAACACCCAGCGCCGTCCCCGGAACCATCCGCGTCAGAACGAAATCCATGGGCATTCCAAACCCGTAGGCCAGGATACCTGCAAGCATCACAAGGGTAACCACGTTGTCCAAAGCCAGGGCGAAAAAGGCGTTGATGTCACCCATCGCTACAAAGGGAACACGTCCGGGCATGAAAAAGCCTCGAAGTGGTGCGCCGCAAATGTACCGCAGATCACTGGCGCGACTGTAGTCCCAATTCGAACTGCCGATCAGAACGGAACATCGTCGTCACCAAAGGCGACAGAAGGAGGATTGTCTCGACCCATCGGCTCGGCCAGCGAAACGTCGAAATCCCGCCCGCCACCGCCGCCTACGTCCTGACCCTTGCAATGACAATGGCCCTGCACGCCAGATGAGCCTTTGGTGCCTCATGATTGCCAGTTGCCGGCCACAATTGCACAATGCGTGAAGACTGCCCGCCTGGTGGCGGTTGTCGTGATTGAACCGGGAGACCTTTCGTGCGTCGTGCAGCCCTTGTTTTCGCGGTGCTGATCCTGCTGGGACTGGCTGGAACCGTCGGATGGTGGTTCACGCGGCCCAAGCCACTTGAGGTCCCTTGGCTGCGTGTGGCGCGGACAACCTTCCTTGATTCGGTTGCAGGAACGACTACCGGGGTGGTGGATCCAGCGCGCCGATTGTGGGTACAGCCCGAACTGGCTGCGCGAATACTGGAGGTCAAGGTTCATCGGGGCGATCGGGTGAAGGCTGGCGATCCGTTGGTGGTTCTGGACGGCGCCGAGATCCTGGACCAGATGAGGGTCATCGAGGCAACCCTGCCTGTCATGGAAGCCAGGATCCAGCAGGCCGAAACGCGGGCTGATCAGGTTGCGCGGGATGCCGACCGGGCCGAACGTCTGACCAGGGAAGGCAGCCTGCCAGCCGTGCAGCGGGACAACGCAGCATCGGCGCATAGCCTGGCAAAGCTGGATGTCGTCGCATCGCGGGCGGCCTTGCAGCAGGCTCGCGTGCAGTTTGATGTGGCGAGGTCAGCGTTGCGGCATACGGTGGTGCGAGCCCCGTTCGACGGCGACGTACTGGATGTTGATGCCGAGGTTGGCCAGATCGCGTCTCCGATGGGGCTGGGTGGCGGGAAAGGAACGGGTTCTGGCAGGTCGGGCGCGCCGTTCGCTGGGGCATCTGCGGCCGCGTCACTGATGGGAGGTGGTGTCGGCGGGGCCTCAGGACTCGTCGATATCGCCGACCAGTCGCGGATGGCAGTCGAGGTCGATCTCGACGAGCGGGATTACGGGCGAGTTCGTGCTGGCATGGATGCACAATTGACCATCGACGCACTGGGGAAAAGGGTCTTTACCGGGACTGTCGATGAGGTCTATCCGTTCATATCGCGTGCGCTGGACCAGAATCGCACGGCCCGAATCAGGGTAAGACTGCCGGACGACGCGCTGGGCCAGGTGCTGGCCGGCATGTCGGTCCAGGTAGAGGTTCTGGTGGCCCGCAAGGAAAACGTGCTGACGGTACCGACGACGGCGGTGATGACTCGAGGGGGTAAGAAGGTCGTATGGCGGGTTATCGATGGCGTGGCACATGCGACGCCCATCGAAGTCGAGGCATCCACGTGGGAATCGACGGTGGTGGGTTCGGGACTTGCGGAAGGTGACATTCTGGCGGTCCCGCGCGGAATCACCTCGCTGAAGGATGGCCAGAAGGTGCAGGTCAGCGAGGTCGCCACGCCATGAGCGATGTTTTAGTACCCCCCGGACAGGCACTTGTCGCCTCGGAGGCTGGAGGCCTCCTGATCGAAGGTCACGGATTACGAAGGGTATTCGCGTCCGGCGGTGTGGAGACCGTGGCCCTTGCTGGGGCCGACGTGGCCATTGCCCACGGCGAGATGCTGGCGATCATCGGACCGTCCGGTTCGGGCAAGAGCACTTTGATGGCGATCCTTGGATGCCTGGACAGGCCCACTTCCGGCACCTACCTGCTGGAGGGAAAGGACGTCACCCGGCTGAACGATGATGCCCTGTCGGCCGTTCGCTGCCGCACAATCGGGTTCGTGTTCCAGTCGTTCCACCTTCTGCAGCGATCGACAGCCAGCGAGAATGTCGAACTGCCGCTCATTTATGCGGGGGTGTCGCGCAGGGACCGCCGCCACCGGTCGCGAGCCCTTCTTGAGTCGGTTGGCCTTGGACACCGCCTGGACCACCGACCGAACCAGATGTCAGGCGGCGAGAACCAGCGCGTGGCTATCGCGCGAGCGCTGGTCAACAACCCCAGGCTGATTCTTGCCGACGAGCCGACCGGTAATCTGGACAGCAGATCCGGGACCGAGATCCTTGGGCTGTTCAGGCGCCTGAACAACGAGCGCGGCGTCAGCGTCATTCTTGTCACGCACGACCCTCGCGTGGCGGACAAGTGCGATCGGGTCCTGGAAATCCTTGACGGTCAAGTGATGCGGGATTCTTCCAGGATCGGCATCGGCGACGGGGGGGGAAGATGAACCTCTTCGAGTCGGTGCGAGTGGCTCTGGATACGCTGGCGCACAACAAGCTGCGAACCGGACTGACCATGCTGGGGATCATCATTGGCGTATTTGCCGTGATATCCCTTGTGTCGCTGGGCCACGGCGTGCAGGCGTACGTGGCCGACAAGTTTGCTTCGCTGGGTTCGAACCTTTTGCTGGTAACGCCGGGCAAGCGTGAAACGAAGGGAATCGGCGGTGGTCCAATTATCGGCGCGCAGAATTCCCACAAGCTGACTACCGAGGACGGCGTTGCGATCCGTCGTCGTCTGCCATCGGTGACCGGCGTCTCGCCGATCGTGTTCGGACTGGGTTTGATCAAGTACGAAAACCGCAGCCGGAACACGATGGTAATTGGAACCAACGAGGAGTTTCCGCAAGTCCGCAACCTCCAGCCGCAGATCGGATCGTTCTTCGGGGCCGATGACGTTGATGCCGCGCGGCGTGTCGTAGCGATAGGCACCCTGTTGCAGGAGGAACTTTTCAGGGATCAGAATCCTCTTGGGCAGTGGATCGAGGTGATGGGCACTCCATATCGTGTGGTAGCTGTGATGGAGCACCGCGGTCAGTCGCTGGGACTGGACCTCGACGATCTGGTCTTCATTCCGGTATCCGCCGCGATGAAACTGTTCAACTCTGACGGGCTGACCGAGATTGTGGTGCAGGCAAGGTCTGAACAGGACGTGGACCAGGCGGTGATCGAGGTCACCGCGCTGCTGAAGGACCGGCATGGGGGAGTCGAGGACGTCACGGTCGTCACCCAGACGCAGATGCTGGACACTCTTTCGACGATTCTTGACGTGCTGACGATCACCCTGGCTGGAATAGCTGCGATATCGCTGATTGTGGGTGGCATCGGCATCATGAACATCATGCTGGTATCGGTGCGCGAGCGGACCCGCGAGATAGGCATCCGCAAGGCAGTCGGCGCCAGGTCGCGTGACATACTGGCGCAGTTCCTGGTCGAGTCGGTGGTATTGTCGGTTGCAGGGGGGGCAATCGGGGTGGTGCTGGCGTTTCTTGCCCAGGTTGCAGCTTCGCTGGTGCTGCCTGGGTTGCCGATCCTGATCACCTCATGGGCCGTGTCGTTGGCGGTTTCATTCTCGGCAGCGATCGGGGTGTTTTTTGGCGTATACCCGGCGCGTCGCGCATCGCATCTGGATCCGATCCTGGCGCTAAGGACCGAGTAGTGGTGCCGTTCTCTGATTGTCTGCGTGCGGTTTAAGTGCTTCCTGCAAGCGTTACGGCGGAATGGACCTGCCGAAACCGCCGACGCCGTGACGCCCGGGTGTCAGGGCTCGTTCGCGTAGCAGTCGCTGTACAGTTTCGCGATCACGTCCAGGCCTTCGGTGCTGAAGTGCGGGCCGCCGAAGGAGAAGACGTCGCAGTTGGGGGCGTAGAATTTCGGCGCGGCGAAGACGAACCCCGGATACGCAGCGACCACGTTCGAGATCGCCTCGTCGATGAAGCGCTCGACGACGACCTGGGTGCTGCTGCCCTCGAAGCAGGTCTGGTTGCCCGGCGCACGCGGCATCGTCAGCAGATCGACCCGTTTGAGTTTCGGATACTTCGCCTTCGTTTCTTGTCTCGACAGGACCAGCCACAGGTGTGCCGCAAATGCACCGCAGACCACTCGCGCGACTGTAGTCCCAATTCGAACTGCCGATCAGAACGGAACGTCGTCGTCACTGATGGCGGCGGGAGGAGGATTGTCTCGACCCATCGGCTCGGCCATCGGAGCGTCGAAATCACGGCCGCCACCGCCACCGCCACCGCCACCACCACCGCCGCCGCCGCCGCCGCCACCACCGTCCTGGCCATGGCCCTGCCCCTGGCCGCCGATGAATTCGACGGTGTTGGCGATGATCTCGGTCATGAAGCGCTTCTGGCCGTTTTGTTTGTCCTCCCAGCTTGACGTCTGCAAACGACCCTCGACAAAGGCCGTGCGACCCTTCCTGAGGTACTGGTTGCACTGCTCGGCAAGCCGCCCGAAGACTACGATTCGGTGCCATTCGGTCCGCTCGTGGCGGGTTCCGGCAGTCTTGTCGAACCACGATTCGTTCGTAGCCAGGTTGAAGCGCACCACGGCCTGACCGCTAGGCAGCATCTTCATTTCCGGATCGTTGCCCAGGTTTCCCAGGATCAGCACCTTGTTAAGCGACGCCATGAATACCTCCGAGTAGATTTCCAACTGCCCCATGGCGGCCGATCCTCCGGCCACACAGAGGAAGAATCGCGAATTTCCCAGGATCGTTTCACTCGACCCCTGCAAAGGACCCGATGCATGCCTGGTGAAGCGCCCGCATGGCATGATCGACCAGCGCCTCCGGCATGACAACGGTCACCGCGGTAGGCGACACCATCATGCCAGCAGCCTGCGACAACCCCCTGACGCACGGCAACAGTCGGCCACGCAGATCCTCGTGGGCCGCCAGATCCCCCAGCACCGTCACCAACCCCAGGCCAGACGTGACCCTGGCCGTCATGCCCGACAGGACGTCAGACAGTGTCCCCGCAAGGCCGACGTTTGCGGCCTCGCTGAACAGCAGCCAAACCCCGCCCGATGGAGCCGCCATGACGAAGTCAGGAACAAGGCCGGCATGCCCAAGAAAGTCCAGCGCAGCGGTTAGCGCGCCACCGTCGGACGAGGACAGCTCTACTCCCACAACCCCCTTCCGGCCAGCGACTCCCACGGCAGGCCTGGCCTCAACGGGAGGATTGGCGCGAATCACAGATCCGGGCAGGTCGGGCCGGAAGGTCGAGCGCGTGTATAAAGCGATCCCGGATCGCCTGGCAAACTCTACCGCGTCGGCATTCAGCACCTTTGCCCCATGACGCGACAAGTCCAGCATCTGCTGGTAGGTCACCTCGGACAAACGCCTGGCATCCAGCACTACCTTCGGGTCGGCGGTGTAGACCGCCTCGATGTCCGAGTAGATTTCGCATCGCTCGGCATCCAGAGCTGCCGCAAGGGCAACCGCGGTCGTGTCGGACCCGCCGCGCCCAAGCGTCGTGATCTCGCGCTTGTACGACGTGCCTTGATAGCCGGCAACCACCACGACGCGGCCCGCCTCAAGCTCGTCCCAAACGCGAAACGGACGTATCTCGATTATGCGAGCGTGCGAGTGGGAGGCGTTAGTCATGATCCCGCACTGTGAGCCTGTCAGCGAGACGGCATCGACGCCAAGTTTCTGGATGGCCATCGCCAGCAGCGCAGTTGTCGTGCGCTCGCCAACGGTCAGCAGCATGTCCAGTTCCCGCGTGGATGGAACCGGGTTGATCTGCTGGGCCAGCGCCAGCAACTCGTCGGTTGTACTGCCCATCGCGGACACCACGACGACCAGATCGAAGCCCTCGTTCCGACGGGAAACCACTCGCTGAGCGACCAGACGCACGTGTTCGACGTCTGCAACGGACGAGCCCCCGAACTTCAGCACCTGGATGGCCATGAAGGAACCTCCCCGGGGCCGGATTCTAGCCCGACCGACCCGCCGCGTCGATGGCGGCGAATGCGCCGGGCGTCTTGACGTTTGCGCGGCGGCAAGCCGATGATTCGGCGCATAGCCGACGGAGGTCATTGATGCCCGCCAACCTGACCCAGCAATACCTGATGGCCGAGGAAAGGTTCAAGGCCGCAGCTACTCATGACGAAAAGGTCGATGCGCTCGAAGAGATGATTCGCGAGCTGCCAAAGCACAAGCACACCGAGAAGATGTTCGCCGACCTGAAGACCCGGCTTGCCAAACTGCGCCGCGAGGGCGAAACAAAGACGGGCGGGCCGGCGCGCCATTCATCGGAACCCGGCATCAAGAAGGAGGGAGCGGGCCAAGTGGTCCTCCTGGGTGCGCCCAACGCCGGCAAATCGGCGCTGCTGGGCGCAATGTCGAACGCGCCTGTGGAGGTGACCGAATATCCTTTCACGACCCGCAAGCCAGTCCCAGGCATGATCGCTTTCGAGGACGTCCGCATCCAGATAGTGGACACACCGTCGTTGGATCCCCAGTTCCAGGACCCGGGTCTGATGCCCCTTTTGCGACAGGCCGACGCCGCCGTGATCTGCATTGACCTGTCCGCGACGGAATGCCTGGACCAGCCTTCATGGGCATTGGCAGCGCTGGACGAGGCGCGCATAGACGTCGTACCAGGCACGGTCCACAGCACGGTTTCGCAGGCCGGGAGGACTACGATGCCCGGCTTTATTGTCGCGACGCATGCCGACCATCCCGACGCATCAATCGCGATGGAGTTCCTGGCCGATGCCCTCGCGGGCCGGTTGCCAATAGTGCCGATCTCGACGTCCGATCCGGTTTCGCTGAAGGCCTTCGCCCGAGCGTGCTTCGACCTGTTCGGGGTCGTGCGCATCTACTGCAAGCAACCCGGGAAGGAGGCCGACCGCGACGCGCCTTTCCTGGTGCCGACCGGAGGAACGGTCCTGGATTTCGCCGAGCGTGTCCACAAGGACTTTCGCGAGCGGTTCGACTTCGCAAGGGTATGGGGTCCAGGCAAGTACGACGGGCAGCGCGTTGCACGTGACTACCCGGTCGAGGACGGCGACGTAATCGAACTGCACGTGCGGTAGGTTCTCTGGGGAAAGGTATCGTCCACCAGTTCCACCATTTTCGGCCGAAGATTCTCGACTGCCACAGTGCGATAACTTACAATCGCGGCTCGATTCGGCTTGAGAAGCTAATGCGAAATCTGCTGTTTATTACGTTGCTTGCTGCGTCTGCGTGCAACTCGGCTGCTTCGCGAGGCAGCCCCGATGAAGCAATTCCTGACGCCCTATTCGACACTGGAATCGATGCTGTGGCGGACGTAGTCAGCGTCGATTCGCCGGCAAACGACGCTAATGCCGATGCGGCCGTCGAAGCGTTTGATGATGCCGGCGTGGAAGTTGGTGACGATACGCTGCTCGACACCGGCGACGACGCGGCATTCGATTTGCAATTAGATGCCGGCAACGACGTTGCAAACGACGCTTTGGACGAACTGTTTCCCGATACCGAAGACCCGGAGGCTGGTAACGCCGACGTCACTGCCGCATGGGCCGACACGCTCGACTCGAATCGCAACCGTCTGCTTGGCACCTACTTCGCCTTCCTGAAGGCGTCAGCCACGACGCCACAGTCGAATGGCCTTTCCGGGAACAACGTGTCGAATGTCTGCGATGTATGGAACGGGCTTGATCCATCGTCGCGGGCTGTCTTTCTGACCCTCTCGGCCCGGCTGCAAGGCAGCAGGATCGGTATCGATGGCAGCTCGATGCTATGGCACGTCGTCGAAATCTACCGGATTGTGGGCGGGCAGAATGCGACCTCGACCGATCCTGGGAGTTGCGGCGGCGGCGAATACAACCGGATGATAATGTCGCAGGACCAGACACTGCACGCTGCGCTGCTGGCGGCCAACCAGCACAAGGGTGCGCTGCAATCCAATGGGCAATACGACATCGCGGATGCGCCGACTGGCACATTCTGGCGAGATTCCCACGACCTTGCCGGAGCACACGCCCCGTTCGACCTCAGCGACGAGACCGACAAGGGCGCGCCGCGAGGACAAACCCAGTACTTCCGCGACCCCACATCCGCGCTCGCAAATGCCCCTTTGGGAAGGCAGGATATTCCCGCTCTGGTCGATCCCCTTGCACTCGAGATGGACCTTGATTACGACTGCCTTCATAACTCCAATCCGCAATGCTCGTACACTCTTTATGGTCCGCTTTGCATGCCCGCGTCGACCAAGATCGGCACGGACATTTTCGTTCAATCGTACGGTGCCATCGACGCGGATTTTCGTCCCGTGGGTTGCCTGTAGCATTCGGTGAGATAATCGATTCGATCATGCGGCCTGCGGCCGGTACCTTGGGTGTCCGATGGCGCAAGGCTCGTCGCCTTGCCCTTTTCCGACTCCCGGATTACAACTGCCGCCGGAGGGAACCGACCAATGGAAGCGATCGTTGAACGAGTACTGTTCGAGGCGATGGAGCGACTGCGGGCCGACGGGAAGATTCCTGCCGAGGTCCGCCCGTCGGTGGTCATAGAAAGGCCCAAGCGCGACGAGTTCGGCGACTTTGGATGCGCGCTGCCGCTGGCCCTGGGAAAGGCCACACGCCGCAACCCGGCGGAATGCGGCAAGGAACTTATGGCCGCGATCCAGGCCCCCGAAGGGCTGTTCCAGGCCGTGACGTTTGCCCCGCCTGGCTACCTGAATTTCAAGGTCGCGCCGGCGGCCTGGTTCGAACGGATGCGGGACGTGACGACGCTGCCGGCATCCGGCGCAGGCGAACGTGTGCTGCTGGAATTCGTTTCGGCAAACCCGACCGGGCCGCTGCACGTGGGACACGGTCGCGGGGCAGTGCTGGGCGATTCGGTCGCTCGCCTGATGAGGGCCACGGGATACGCCGTCGAAACGGAGTACTACGTCAACGACGTCGGCAACCAGATGGCAATGATGGGCTTGTCGCTGCACTGCCGCGGACGGGAGATACTGGGCAGCTCCGACGGATCCGACTTCCCCGAAAACGGCTACCGCGGCCAGTACGTACGAGACGTGGCGGCAGAATTCGTGGCGACCGAGGCCGGCCGAGCAGCCTGCCTGAAGGCGTACGAGGACCTGGGCGCACGCGACGACAATCCGTGCACGCACTTCGCCGAGGAAAGGCTGCTGGCAGTCATTCGGGGGACACTGCGCTCAGGGGATATCGAGTTCGACCACTGGACCAACGAACGCTCGCTGTACGCATCGGGCGCTGTGGAACGGACCACTGATATCCTGCTTCAGCGAGACAATGCCTATCGCGACGAGGCTGGATCCATACTGTTCCGGATGGAAGGAAAAGCTGACGAGGACGACCGTGTCATGGTGCGGGCAAGCGGAGTACCGACGTACTTTGCCGCCGACATCGCCTACCACGACGACAAGGCTCGTCGAGGGTTCACCAGGCTGATCAACATCTGGGGCGCGGACCACCACGGCTATATCCCGCGCATGAAGGCGTCCCTGGAAGCCATGGGACACAACCCCGCCATGTTGCAGGTCCTGTTGGTGCAGATGGTCACTCTGACCCGCGGCGGAGTGGCCGTCCCAATGGGCAAGCGCAGCGGCGAATTCGTGACCCTTCAAGAAGTGCTGGACGAGGTCGGACGCGACGCCGTGCGGTTTTTGTTCCTGCTGCGCAAGGCTGACGCACAGATGGAGTTCGACCTGGACCTGGCCAAGTCCCAGACGATGGACAACCCGGTCTATTACGTCCAGTACGGTCACGCACGCGTGGCGTCCATTCTGCGCAAGGCTGCCGGCCTTGGGATCGCGGTGCCGGGATTCTCGGAAGCCCTGCGTGAATCGCTGACCCTGCCGGAGGAACAGTCGCTGATCAAGGATGTGGCCAGGTTCGCGGGGGTGGTTGAATCGGCCGCGCGACGTTGCGAGCCGCATCACATTGCGTTCTACCTCACGGATCTCGTCAAGGGCTTCCACGGGTACTACACTCGCAACAAGCACACCGAGAAGGTGATCTCGTCCGACCCGGCAAAGACTGCGGCGCGCCTGTTCCTGGTGTCGCGCGTCCAGTCGGTACTGGCTGCCGGTCTTCGGCTGCTCGGTGTTTCGGCCCCCGAGGAGATGCGCCTGGCGGCGGACGATGACACGGCCTGATGGCTCGAACGCAGGGGAGCGCAAGCGTCCCGAACGACCACCCATCGAGGTGGGTGTCCGTGACCTGGACCTGATCCGCGAGAAGACGCCGGTATACATCGAGCCGACTTATGTGGCGCTGGGCGTTGTCGCGCTGCTGATAGTCACCGTGGTTGTTTTTGCAGGAGGTTACTTCCTCGGACGAACCTATGGCGTCGACACCTTGCGCCCGACCGAGGCTCCAATTGCAGCCGCGGCAGCCAATCCGATCTCGCAATCAACAAGTCATCCTGCAAGCTTGAATGGGGCGACGCGCGGCCAGGTGCTTCCGCGGCCGACCCAGATCGTCCCCCGGCTGGACGAATCGGCGCTGGCAACAGACCGTCGCGGCGAGGAAGTCTCTAGGGCAATTGGTGAAACTGCCGAAACGATACAAGCCACCGACCCGACCGTCTTGATACCTTCCAAGCCAGCAGACGCCCCGGATGGCGACGGATTCTGGCCCCCGCTGCTGGTGACTGACCCGGAACGCTGCTCGTCGTGCATAGTGGCCGACGGCGCCTGTGGCTTGGCAGCAGTTGCCGTCGAGGTAACCTCCATTGATCCGACTGCGAAGGCGGACGCCTCCCCGGCAAAAGCGGACGCTTCCCCGGCAAAGGCGGACGCCTCCCCGGCAAAAGCGGACGCTTCCCCGGCAAAGGCGGACGCTTCCCCGGCAAAGGCGGACGCTTCGCCGGTAACTGTTGCTTTGCGGCCAGAGAAGGTTGAATCCACAGAAGACATCAAGGCAGCTAAACCATCAACTGCACCTGCCGCGGCGATCGCTAGGACGACCAAGGCACCTGTCACAACTGCCTCCGCACCGCCAGCCGCGGTGAGTACCGGTCGTCCGAACACCGTATCCAATTCGCACACGACTTGGGCCATCCAGGCCCGGGCCTTCCGCGACGAACCTCTGGCTGTGGAATACGTGGCATCCCTGAAAAAGCAGGGATATACCGCCCGCGTGGTATCATTCGCCGATGGAGCCGGATTCACTTGGTACAGGATTCGACTGGGGCGCTTTTCGTCCCTGGCGGAAGCCCAGTCATTTGCAGCCAAATTCAACAATCGAGAACACGAACAGGCCATAACAGTGGAGGTTCCATGATCCCGCTGCTTGCTCCCAGACGTGTCGAGAAACCATGGGGATACGAACTGATTCTTGCGCACACGGATCGCTATGTCGGGAAGATCCTTCACATCAACCGAGGCCAGCGACTTTCCCGCCAGTATCACCGTATCAAGGACGAGACCTTGTACGTGTTGGACGGCACTCTAATTCTGGAGATTGGTCCGGCCGACGAGTGCGAGCGAATCGAACTGCCCTGCGGAGCCGGGTTCAGGACCCTGCCGGGCACGATCCACCGCTACATTGCACCCGAAAGCTGCGACGTCGATCTGATCGAGACGTCGACACCCGAACTGGATGACGTCGTAAGGCTCGAGGACGTATATGGACGCGAGGGTACCAGCCGACCATAGGCACGGCGCCTATTGACTGGAGGATTGCACACCATGCAGAACAACGCGCTGATTGAGACCACCGCCGCCCCGAAGGCCATCGGGCCTTACTCCCAGGCTGTGGAATGTCGCCCCGGCCGCATGCTGTTCCTGTCTGGTCAGCTTGGGCTTGACCCGATCCTTGGAACCATGGTTACGGGGGGTGTGGACGCGGAGGCCCGCCAGGCACTTCAGAACCTTGGCGCTGTCCTGTTGGCCGGCGGAATGGACAGCTGGCACGTCGTTCGCACCACGATCTTCCTGACGGACCTGTCCGACTTCGGAGCCGTGAACATCGTCTATGCCGAGTTTTTCGGAGAGCACAGGCCGGCCCGCGCCACGGTGCAGGTCACGGCACTTCCCCGCGGTGCGCGCGTGGAAATCGACGCCATAGCAGTGGCCAAGTAGACTTTCACGGCTTCAATATCGACTCGTAATAGGACCTGACGAGGTCTGCAACCGCCTCGGGTAGCGGTCCAGACAAGCGATCGCGCACCGCCCTTTCCAGGTCATCCGACGTCTTTCGCGGCTCAGGCTTCGGCAGATGCAATTCCTCCGGGTCGTCGCGATCGGTCGCCCTGCGAGACAATTCCATCGCGCCACGATCCAGCAGGTGACGCAGTCGGTTCATGTCCTGTATCGCCTGTCGCTGATGAGCTTCGGCCGCGGCAGGATTCCACTCGGCCAGCCGGCGGGTCGCTTCCTCCATGTTCCGACGGATCGATATGGCAACGCTGGAGGCCTCGCCCGACTCGCTCCCGGTAGCCCGCTTCAGGGCATCGGCAACACGCGAAGCCGACGTCAGGGCGCGTTCCTGAACCTTCTTCTGATCCTGAAGCTCAACTCGATCGCTGGCGTCGACCATCGCCGCACGATCCCGACGCCACGCCGACAGGACCCTGGACACATCGGCCAGCAACGGGGCGGCCTTGGCCATCCTGGTCGCTACGGCACGAAGGGCACCAGGATCCCCCTGGGAATCATCCTTGAACGAAGCCTCATCACGCAGATCGCCCGCAAGACGGGCTGTCCCTGATGCGGCGTCCTCGGCCACCCTGACCGCAGTGTCAAAGTCGCGCCCGGCCACCAGGTCCGCAAGGTTTGAAACGTCGGACATCAGCCGCGCGATGTCCTCGGCATCATACCTGTCCAGTCGCGAAACCTCGGGGTGCCCAAGCACCTCCATTGCCTCCTCAATCTTGCCAGTCATTGTCTTCACATCGGAGCCACGAGACTGGGCCGATCCGTCAGCCCGTCGCTTCAGCACGAAAGCCGACTGCGCCGTGCGATCCATGACGTCCCGCTGCAGGCGCCCGGCCTGGCGAAGGTTGGTCTCCACCTCGGCAGGCAGTGACACATCACGCACTCCAGGCAAAGTGCGTCGATCCATGCCGGAACGCCATGAAGACGCGACCAGATTCATTGCTGTTGATACATTTCGCAACAATCCATCGATGGATGAGCCAGAAACCCTGGCCGATTCGGCCGTCATGATTGCATCAAGTGCCGACATTGCGATCTCGCCAAGCCGGCGTGGTTCCAGTCTTGCCGGCCCGCCACCCCAGGCAGCTCCAGCTTCCATCTGGCGTCGCGCCCCTTCAACCAGGCGCAGGGCACGACGTGATCGCACAAGGATCCGCGATGCCTCGTCCATTCCCTGCGCCGACTGATCTCCACGGTCCAGTTCGTCAAGTCGCGATGCCCACCTCTCCATGTCCGACAGCCATCCCGACAACAAAGCTCGCCACTCGCGATCGACACCGTCGTCCAGGATCAGAACCGCCTGCTCGACCTTACTCTGCGCCAGGCCCTTCTGGCTGGACACCCCCTGACCCGCCTCGTCAAGAACGCCGGCCGCCTGTCCAAGAGCCGTTCGCATGACGGCAGCATCAGAATCACCAATCGCCGCCGTCTCGGCCTTTCGAACCCGATCCGCGACGTCGCGCAACGCCCTTAATATTGCCGGTGGCAGAACGGGGTTGCCCGGCCCGGGCAAGTCCAACAGGTCCCCCAGCAGGACCACCGCACTTGACCGCAGCCTACCCCACTCGGCAACCGACGCCTGCCGCCGCACCGATGGAACGTCCACAAAGAACCGCACCGGAACGGCCCGCCCTATGCCATCGGGTCTGCGCGAAAGACGCGAAAGCGCCTCGATCACCACCTCGACCAGTCCCCCAAGATCCATCGCATCAGACGGCATCTGGAACAACAGTTCCCCCGAAACCTGCCGCATGCCCGGAGCAACATCCCGCAGGTGAATGCGGATCGACTGACGCTCAGGCTCCAGGGGAAATGAATACACCGCATCCACGCCAGTGATACCGTTGGGGCACTCGACCGACCACCGCAGGATCGCGGTCTCGCCTGGCTCCATCCCGGTCCGCTTGGGTGGAAACACCGCTACCCGAGGCGGGTCCAGGTCGGCCACCACGATCCGCCGCCTTACCTCCTCGTCCAGCACAAGTCCGGGCGGTATAACCGTCGACAGATGCCACTGACCGGCCTCTCGCACCTGCAACATAGCTACAAAAGAACCATCCGACGACAGTTCCAACGGATGGCGTGATTCACGATTGCCGGTTCGCAGCACCAGACTCCCGGAGGTTGCCGGCCTGAACAGGCGGCCCGAAACCTCGACCGAAGCTCCTTCGGGGGCCGTGATATCACCACTGTCGTCACCCGGGATGCGATCACGCTCGCCCGACGGAGAAGCAAGCACGACCGTCGTGTGCAAGTCGTACGCAAGAACCGCGACAGAAGTTGGGGGTCCTACAAGCCATGAAACAGGAAAGCGACCGGACAGGCCCAGAAGGTTGCGAGCGCCACGCAGTACAAACCAGGGCGCCGTCGCCGAGGCCAGCAGAACCACGGCGCCTAGCACTGCGGCGTAACGAAGGCGCCGTCTGGCCCGATCTGTCCGTGGAAGAACCCCCGAATCCCTTCGGTCCAGGATTGATGCCACACGATCAGCCTCGGCAGCCAACAGCGACGCGGAAAAAGCGATGGTGTCATCGGCCAGTGGCCGGAGGCCCGCAATTGCCTCCACCCCAAAACCCAACTCGGGAAGTCGTCCTCGAAGCACACGACCCAGGAGATCAGGTCGGGCCAAGCGATGGGGCAGAACCAGTCTAACGTGGACAAATAATCCGACAACACAGGAAAGCACTGCGACGACCAGTGTCAGTCGAACCGGAACCGGATCGGGCGTAACCGCCGCAAGACACACAGCCAGGCCAATCGCGGCAATCCCGACGAGTGCCCCGGCTGCCAGAAGATCCGCCAGGCGCTCGCGGATCAACATCCTGCGGGCGCTGGCAAGACTGCAGTCTAGTGCGACGAACGGGTCCATCCGGGAAGTCTAGCGGCTTTGGCAAGAACGGGACAGATGAAGCTGCCGACATCACGCAGAAAGGCCAGCCTGGCTTGGTCCAGTCAACTTGATCAGTTCACTGGAGGCAGATCACGAACGGCCAGAATGTAGTGCAGAACAGCCTCGCTCTGTGATTCATTCAACTGCGCCTTCGGCGCCATCCTCAAGATGATCGAATGCCACTGCCCGACAACACGACTTCCTGGTGTAGGCAGCTTGTGACAGAAACCGCCCTTGCCACACGAAGCCACGAACAGGTCATGCCCCTTGTCCAGCGACTCGCGAGTGGCAGCAGGCCATTTGGAGCGCGCGATGTCGTACAACTCGTTCGAGACCTGCGGTGCCACGAAGGCAGGGCCGCACGCCACTATGACCCCAGCAACAACAACCAGCCCCGCAACCAAAAAAAAGGTCTTCCGACTTTCCATGAAAATTCCCTCCAATCAACACAATGTCGAATCCAAGTGGAAACCCTGGGCTTGCGGATGTCAACCATTGCAACCCTCATGTTGGCAGCAGGAAAGGGGATCAACCGCGCAATGCACCTCTGACTGAAACTTTGACCGACCGGAATGGTGTGCTAGAAGGAGTAATCCAGGCGCGGAGCCATCTGATGGCGCTGGCGGACGTCGTTAATCGCTTTCTAGATTCCTCCGGGATTCCCATCCGACGCAATGCGCCAAGGGCGGAAATCATCAGGGAGGTCATCGACCGGCGCGAGGCGTTCGTTTCGGCCTGCGGGGCTCTGGCCACATGGGCGCCTCCCGAATCCACCGGTCGCAGTCCACGAGATACCGTCACGGTAAGGCGACACGAAAGTGAGGCTGTAATCGACTGGGATTCCGCAAACAACGTCGCTATCGAACAGACCACCTTCGACATGCTGCTGGCCGACGCGCTGTCTGCGTTCAATAGACGGGACACGTTGTACGTGACAACCCGCGCGCTGGGCGCGGACCCAGCGTGGAGCCTTCCGATAACAACCGTGACGGACCGGGCATTGACCGCGCTATTCACCGAAAACATGTTTCGACCGCTGCCTGCCGATATTTCGTGCAGTTGCTTCGCGAAACGCCCGTTCATGATACTGGCACTGCCCACGGAAAAACTGGACCCGGATCGCTATGCTGGAAGGCTTCGGGTTGACCCGACCACGGGCCGCACGTCCCGAATGGTAGTCGCAATGGATTACGACCGCAGGATGGGCATCATCTTCGGGTCGGCCTACCTGGGAAGCGTCAAGAAGATGGCGTTTACCGCCATGAACTACTACCTACCCGTCGAGGGAATCCTGCCGATGCACTGCTCGGCCAACGAGGGCTCGGCCGGCGACACGGCTCTGATGCTGGGTCTGTCCGGCACCGGCAAGACCACACTGTCTGCTGACCCTGAAAGGGCATTGCTGGGAGACGACGAACACGGATGGGGACCAAATGGCATAGCCAACCTGGAGTATGGCTGCTATGCGAAACTGATCCATCTGGACCCCGGGCGGGAGCCGGCGATCCACGAGGCTGTGTTCCACCAGGCCGATGCGCTGCAGCACGGCTCGATTATCGAGAACGCCCTGATGTTCCCCTCGGGAAATTTTGACCTGGACGACGAGCGATTGTCCCAGAATTCGAGGGCATCCTACCTCCTGTCCGCCCTCCCGAGCATCAAGAGCAGCGGTACCGGGGGACACCCCGGCACGATCCTGTTTCTGACGGCCGACGCGAACGGCGTGCTGCCACCAGTGTCGCGCCTTGATCGATCCCAGGCGATGCTGTGGTTCCTGATGGGCTATACAAGCAAGCTGGCCGGGACCGAAACGGGCGTGACCGGGCCGGGTTCCACGTTCAGCAGGTTCTTCGGCGAACCATTCATGCCAAGACTGCCATCGGATTACGCCGGGATGCTGGGCCAGCGGCTGGACAGCCACGACACCGCGGTCTACCTGATCAACACCGGATGGGGCGGTGGTCCGCCAGGGATAGGGAGACGCATGGACATTCGTCTGACCCGCTGCCTGGTAAGCGCGGCACTGTCGGGCGCCCTGCGAAACGTGGAATACGAGGAGGACTCGCGATTTCACGTGCGGGTGCCGCGTTTGTGCCCGGGAGTACCCGACGCTTCCATCTTGCGCCCGAGATCAACGTGGACGGATCCCAGGGCCTACGACCAGCGAGCGGACAAATTGGCCATGGAATTTGCGGAGCACTTCGAACGCGCCTACGGCAAGAAGGGAATCTCCAGTGAAGTACAGGCTCAGTGCCCGGGACGATGATGGTGTCCCTACGACAATGACGTCCGCAACCGCGCTGCCCTGGCCAGGGCCTCGTCAATACGCCCCTGGGGAAGCGTCTTGTCACGCTGACCCCTCAACAGCGCCTCGACCAGCCCCATCCACTCGCCCTTGCCGCCGCAATGCAGAAACATGTCCACGCCGGCAAGCAGTCCAAGATCAAGCACATCGGACGGCTGGAAGCCGTCGGCAATCGCCTTCATTCCAAGGTCATCGGTTATCACGCACCCGCTGAATCCCAACCGTTCCCGCAGCCTTCCTTGAACAATGGCATAGGAAAGCGTGGCAGGCAGGACGGAATCGATGGCTGGATAAAGACAGTGCGCGGTCATGATCGCCGGAATTCCAGCCCGGATGGCCGCTACGAATGGCAACTCTTCCCGCACGCCTATCGTGTCAGCATCGACGTGAATCACCGGCAATTCCAGATGACTGTCTGCCGAGGCGTCCCCATGACCTGGAAAGTGCTTGCCGCATCCCGCAACGCCGGTCGATTGAAGCCCCTTCAGAAACGCAACAGCACCGGCTGCTGCCATCGAAGGGTCTCTGCCGAAGGCCCTGTCGCCTATGATCGGATTCGCGGGATTGGTATCGACGTCGAGGACCGGAGCGAAGTCCAGGTTGATCCCGAGATCCGCCAGGTCAAGCCCAATCGAGCGCCCTGCCTCTCGGCAGGAATCGAGGCCTTCGGCGGCCAGTTGCCCGGCGGCAGGATGCAACGGAGAAAGGCGCCTCAATCTCTGGACCCGCCCGCCCTCCTGGTCGATGGAAATTATCGGGGTTGGCCATCCGCGGGCAGCAGATCGCACCTGGCTGCACAGATCCCGCACCTGCTGCCGATCCACCAGGTTACGGGCAAACAGGGCAACGCCGCCCATTCCATCGGCCAGCAATCGGGCGATTTCGTCGGGAAGAGACGGGCCGTCGAACCCGAGAATGAGCGAACCTAGGGGAGGCATTCCTACTCCCGGGAGCCGCCCTTGACCGGGACTGTCTGGTGCGTCCTGGGCTGGACGATCAGATCATCGACATAAATCGTGTAGTAGGCGAACCCAAGGCCGGCTGCCACGGTTGCCAGGAGGATCACCAGCAGCACGTGGACCAAGGCCCTCTTGCGTGCAGCGGGTTCCTCTTCTTCATCGTAGAAATCGGAACGCCATCCCAGCCGGGCGACTTCCTCCATTTCCTGAAGGGTCATCATGCCGACATCAGAATCCATCGATGCGGAGGAGGCATTGCCAGACCAGGCGCCAGCTGCAACCGAGGTCACTTCCCGGGAAACCGCGGAATCGCCCCCGGCGTCTTCACCTTCCACCAGGGCGCCATCGGGAGCAAGCAGTTTGACGCGAAAGTCGCCCAACAGGAACATATCGCCGGCCCGGATCTCGACCTCGTTCAACAGACGCCCGCCATCTAGCTTGATGCCGTAACGGGATCCGGCATCTGATAGATAGATACACCCATCGCTTAGGCGAACCTTCGCATGGTGCCGGGAGACGTTTCGCTCCTCCAGCACCAGTGTGTTGTCCTGCGCGCGACCCAGCGTGATTTCGTCCCCCCCGACAGGAACGACCTGCACGCCACCCGCATCGTCTTCGATGAAAAGCCGCATCATGTTTTTATTCCCCGCGGCAGTATATCACGCGACAATTCGACGTCAATCCGATTGCAACTCGGATGCCGAAACTCCTGTAACCACCCCGGATTTCACCGTATCATCCGACACTTCCAGGCCTGTGCAACCCGGGTCCGAACCGGAATCTCCGGCGCAGCCCAAGTGCGTCCGGCCTGTTGACGTTGAATCCTGCTCGCCGACTTCGGAACCGTCAACATCCGAGATGGTGGCGGCGCGGATCAGGAGGACCTCCAGCGGCTCGATGTCGAACCGCGACAGCCGAACTCCCAGGACCGCTCCAACGGCCTCGGTAAACCACTTTTTCGTAACGACACCGGAGTTCTGACCACGCTTGATCCACGCCGATGCTCCGGCGGCGTCAGACGCGTCCAGCCCCCTTCGCCGCAAAGCCTCCGCCCACCATTCATGGGGAGACTTGTCCCTGTTTCCTTTCCACCAACCGCGCCATGCGGCGGCTGCCTCGGCCGGGCTGGAAGCCGACGAATCAGGATCGGCCCCTGTCCAGTCCCGCAAGGCGGCAGCCGCACGATCGGCAGGCAACTTCCCTTCTTCCATCGCCTCGATCACCAACCTGACCGCACCGCCAAGAGGAAGCCGACCAAGTGCATCAATTGCCCAGTCACTAATCTCCCGTCGCACCTCGAACAACCCAAGATTCACGCGATACCGTCGCTGCAGCGCAAGCAGGGAGCGCAGCAGAGCCGGCAGCTTCCAGCGACTGACGTGCCGGTCCAACGCCTGAAGGATAGTCGCCGCCATCACTTCGTCCGCTTCCCTCCCAAGCCTCGACACTAGTTCGTCCTCGATACCTCCCACGCCGCCCTCGACAAGGGCATCGGCAGCCGCATGCCGGACGTCGACGTCTGCGTCGTTCAGCCTCATCAGAACCTCGTGACGCCCCTCAACAGTCCCGATACGGCCAAGCACGGTGACCGCGTCCGCCCTCGTTCTGACGTCCCTCGATCGCGCCAGCGCAAGCAGTTCACTAACCCTGCCTGTCACCGCATCGAACGGGTCCTTGAACCACGAACGCTGGCTACCGGTGTCCCTGCATCCCTCCAGAATGTCGTCGCGGGAACAGGCAATCCTTAGATGCATGTGGTCGTTATGCGGTCGCGCCCTTGCGGGCTGGACAAGCACCTCCTCGGCGCGCCGCAGGAGATCAGGAGACTCCTTCTTCTTTTTCGCATAGCCAAGCAGGACCCGCTTCAGGGAACGGGACACGAACAGCCACTGCACTGATACCGCGGGATTGTCCAGCAGCGAACGCACCAGTCGCCAATTCCGGGCCGGATCGAAGCGCACCGAAACGTCATCGACCTGGCCGTTTCCCTGGCGGTCCAGTTTAACCAGTGTCCCTGGCAGGAACGGCTTCCCGTCAGCACCCAGCAGGTAGAAACCAAGATCGACGTCGCGACCCGAATGGTGGGAGATGCTCCAGGGAATCTCGCCCCCACCGACGCGACCCAGATTCCCCACCCCAAGGCGTGCCCCTGGAAAATCCTTATCCACCTGTTCGGCCGCCAGCAGAATGGCATCGACCAAATCGTCTGTGGCACAGGCTGTTCCGCGCTTTGAGTGCTCGGCGAGAATGGCATGGTGAGGCCCCTCGACCGGTAGCCGCCGACAATCAACCACAAAGCCGGTGGTGACCCCGCCGATCGACAAGGAACCATGCCCACGCAGACGACCAACCTCGGGATGCCGATGAGGGAACTCGACCAGCGGCAACGAATCCAGCCTAGGTTCCAACCCGCGACGCGAAATTGACAGCGGACCCTCAATATCCCGAAGCGGCGATACCGGACACAGACCGTCCTGCGAGCACCCGTTCCTGGCACGACGATCCACTGACCCGGCGCATCCCACCAGGACAATCGCTGCAACCGACACGAGGATCAAGGTTCGAAGCATGTCGCCGATTGCCCCCGGGGACGTACCAGATTCTAGGGGTCAGCCACTGCGAGTCAATGTCACGACACAAGTCGAGCAAAAGGCCGCAAGAATCGCTGATTCCCATTACGCTCTGGCAGCGCATCATGTCGGTGCTTGACAGGCGACCCGACTGGGCGCTATTTCTGCCGCGGCAGGTTCAATTACTCCTCCATTTGACGCGAGTTTGACGTGATCGACGAGATCCCTTTCTCAAGGGAGGCCAAACTGGTGTTCGCCGAGGCAGCGGACATTGCAAGGCGGTCCGAGCAGCCCATGGACAGCGTGCACCTGATCCTCGGATTGTTCGCCGTACGCTGTGAGGCTCAGTCAATTCTTCTGGAAAAGCGTGTCGATTACGACCGGATCCTGGAAGTCCTGCCCAGGATCGCTGCCGAACCGCCCGAGACGATCTCGATGGTGTACTCGGCAACGGCAAGAATCGCCGGCAACGTGGGTTCCCACCACGCCACGTCGGTTCACCTGCTGATGGCGATTTCCCGTATCACCACGTCCCGCGCCGCTCGTGCCCTTGAAGCGGTTGGCCTGCCGACCTTCGCGTTGAGAACCCAGGCAATGGCACATCTGACGGACCCGCGCCTTCGGCGGTCGGCGTCGGAACGGATTGATGTGGTAGGCGCCGCCCGGGGGCTGCCAGGTATGTCTCCGGGAACCCAGGTACCGCAGCACTCCCCCCAGAATCAACAGGGCGGCTGGCTGCCTGGCCACACCCCCAGACCGTCACCGCCCAGCAGCATCTCGGCTGTCCAGCCCATGGCCCGTCCAAAGCCCTCGCAAACGGTTTGCGACGACGATCTTCCAATCGTCTTCGATGAAATGACAGACGGCTTGGACTTACCCCTGGACAGCGAGGAGGTTGCCCGGATTCCAGCCGCCGAGCCACTGGCTCCCCGGCAGGCCTCGACATCCAGCCGCTGGGATCTGGACATGGAACGCTACCCCACACTGAATGCGCTGGGGCGCAACCTCAACGTCGAGGCATGTGCGGGTCGCATCGATCCATTGGTCGGACGCGACGCAGAACTGGACGCGGTCGTCGATATTCTTTGCAAGCGCCGGTCCAACAACCCCATGTTACTGGGGGATCCAGGCGTCGGAAAAACGGCACTTGTAGAAGGTCTCGCTGCGCTCATAGTGCGTCAGGGCGACGGGCTACAGGGCCTTTCCGGCCGGATTATCGTATCGATCTCGGTGGCAGATCTCGTCGCCGGCACGGTCATGCGTGGCGCCTTTGCTGCGCGCCTGCGTGCCATCAAGGACGAGGTCCTTGATTCTGGTGGCCGCGTGATCCTGTTCATTGACGAGATACACACGCTGATCGGAGCAGGCGCCGGCGATGGCGGGATGGACGCGGCCAACGACCTGAAAGGGGCGCTTGCGCGAGGCGAACTGCCCTGCATAGGCGCCACAACCTTCGGCGAGTACAAGCACCACATCCTGACTGACGCGGCCCTGAAACGTCGCTTCGAGCCAGTGTTTCTTCGGGAGCCTTCCCTGGACGATGCCGAAACGATCCTGGCAGGCGTGGCTCCTCGCTATGCGTCTTACCACGGAGTCACGTTTTCGCCAGATGCCCTGCGGGCGGCGGTGCGCCTGACGGACCGTTTGATTCCTGACCGCAGCCTTCCGGCAAAGGCGATCGACGTGCTGGACCGAGCCGGAGCCAGGGTTCGGCGGGACGGTCGGTGCGACGTCGGGCGCGATGACGTGGTCAAGGTCCTGTCCGCCCTGGTTGATCTGCCCAGGGAATACCTGGCCCTGTCACCCACTGAACGGCTGCGCGAGATGGAGCGCTTTCTGGCCGATCGCGTCTTCGGCCATGACGAGGCGCTGGCCGTGGTGGTCCGCACCCTGTCCCAGAACTGGTCGCGTTTCGGATCCCGGCGCCCGCTGGGTTCGTTCGTGCTGGCCGGGCCGGCAGGGTCGGGTCGACATACCCTGGCTGCATCGATCGCGGAGTTTCTGTTCGGGACCGCCCAGGCCCTTCTGGAAATCGACCTGACCGACTATGCCGAGTCTCATTCGCTGTCCCACCTGGTCGGGTCTCCTCCGGGATACGTCGGCCACGAGGACGGTGGACTGCTGGCCGATACGCTGGTGCGGCGCCCGTTCCTTGTCATCCTGTGGAGGCATCCCGAGGCAGCGCATCCGTCGATCCAGGGACTGTTGGGCCAGATCCTGTCCGATGGAACCGTCACCGACCGGCGCGGTCGCCGGATGGACTTCAGGAACACGGTACACATCCTGGCACCCGGCGCCTCCGATACGCCAGGGCCTTCATCCAGGCCTGTAGGCTTCGAGCCGGTGGACGATCCTGCCGCGCGCTCGGAAGCGCTGTTGGTTCGACTGCGCAAGACCCTGCCATCGGACCTGCTGTCATCAATCGATGCGTGCCTGCCTTTCCCCAGGCCGACAGCCCAGTTTCGGCCCCGCCTGCTGGGCCGACTGCTTACGACGGCCTCTCTCGAATTTCGCGACGAGCACGGCATCCGACTGGAAGTCGATAGCGGTGTCGCATCCCAACTGGTGTCGGGGATCGGAGCCTCTGAAGCACCAGGCGCAGCCCTCGAAGCCGCCCTCTCGCGGCGCGTACTGCGGCCAGCTGCCGATATGGCCTTCGCGTCACCGGTTCCGGCCGGCGCTGTCCTTCGCGTCTGTCTTCCTGCCGACGGAAGCGACCGATTCCTTATCGTTATCGAGCCATGCGAACCAGCCTAGGCACGTGTATTTCACGCGAAGTTACCGCTTGACTAAAGGCTGGCCCCCTCGATATAGTCCGGCCTGCGCCGCGGGCACCCCCCGCTGGGACGGGTCCGGTGCGGGCCGTCGCGCGGCCACTACGGGTGAGGCAGATGAGCGAACCGACCAACGATAAGCTTCCCAGGGACGTGCATGAACTGTTGCTGACGATGGATGAAGAGGAAGGCCGCACCCACGCCGCCAAGGACGTCATTACCGACGCCCGGCGACCGAAGCGTGAGAAATTCTTCACGATTCCAGCAATCGTCATCATTGTGGTCATCGCACTGACGGCGATTGGCCTGGGGATAATCTACTCCAGCCCGGTGCTGTCCGAACAGTTCTCGGCCATGCTGACGGGCGAACTTGGCAAGTACAAGGAACAACTGCGCAAAGTTCGTGAGGACAAGGTCCGCGAGATCGAAAGCGTCACTGGCAACCGCTATGGCAGCCTGACGCTTTTCTACTCGCCACGCGACTCGCGCGTCACCATCACCGAATACAAGTACAAGCTGGACTGCTCGAAGTTCACCGATGACGGCGAGCAACTGACCTGCCTGCGCAAGCGGGTGGACTACTCTCAGAAGCCCGAGCAACGGCAGATCGACAATCCATCGCTGAAGCTGAAGGACAAGGAGATCGTCGAGCAGATTCCGCTGAACGACATTCCGATCCAGGAGGCGTCCGACGACCGCAAGACCCTGTTCCGTTACGACATCGCTGTGGTAATCGAGGCCGAAGGCTACTTCCCGCGCAAGTTCTTCCTGACTGGCGACAAGGAACACGCCCGGAACGAGGAAGGCTGGGAGTCGCTGTTCTGGGAGCAGAAGGGCCCGCAGATCTGGATGGTTGATTTCCGCGGCGCCGACCTGCTGCCCAAGCCCGAGACGGCCCGAGCCAACTACCAGAAGGCTCTGACCGACTGGGAATGCATTCGACGCGAGATTGACAACAAGCGAAAGGCCGGCAAGTCGGTTTCCTCGGACACCGAGACCGGCCTCTTCATCGAGATCCTGAACCGCAATGGTTTCAAGACTTTCGAGGAATTCAACGTCATCGACGTGGAATTGCGCAAGGATGCCAAGTTCGCCAAGAGCTTCGATACGGAACTCAAGAATATCGAGTGCAAATAGCTGACCTACCAGACGCCAGCATCAACGCCAGATAGCGGAACAAACAGTAATCCCCCGCCTTGATCAACGGGACTACGTCCGGGAGTATTTGGAAACGAGTTCGAGGTGTCTATGCGGCTTGAAACCGTTGTCGCGGCGCGATCGTAACAGCTTGGTCGCCTGGATCGGTCATCGATGACTGTTTTCGATACCTTAAGGAATCGTTGAGAAGCGCGAGTAGGGACACGTGGGTATCTGGTGAAGGGGTCCGGGCCGAGGGGGAGCGGGGCCGCGCCGGTGCCCCCGCACCCGACTGGGGGCCGGCGGCCTTCGCGGCCCAAACTCGGCCCCCTAAAGGGGCCACAAACAGTGGGCCGCGTCGCGCTGCGCGCGAACAGGCCGCCGTCACCCCGTCGGGTCCCGCTGG
>CAIZWN010000068.1 GCA_903936705.1 uncultured Myxococcales bacterium | reverse complement strand
TGCTCGATGAAATTGTCGCGAACCCAGCCGGAGGTCAGCCGTGACTACGACCGTTGCACAAGCTCCTGTGACGATTCCAGGTGTGTCTAGGCTCAATCGAGGCTTCCGGCGACCCATTCTGACTATGAGGGGATCACTCAGAGGGGTTCGGGATTCCGGGGGTAGCGGCGGCGGCGATCTCCTTCGGGTCTGCGATACGCACTTCGTCCGAGTCCGTGCGTCATCTTGACTCCGGCAGCTTTTCGCCCCACGTTCATTGAAATGCCTGCATGCGGTGAAGCCGATGCCCAATCGAACCGAACACGACGCTCTGGGACCTGTACAGGTTCCCGAAGGCGCCTACTGGGGAGCCCAAACCCAACGGGCCATCGAGAACTTTCCGATAAGCGGGTTGCGTTCACACCCTGCCCTGACGCGAGCGCTGGTCCAGATCAAGCGGGCCGCCGCCGTCGTGAACGCCGACCTGGGAGGCATCCCCCGCGAGACCGGCAACGCGATAGTTGTGGCATGCGATGAAATCCTGGCTGGCGCCATGCCCGACCAGTTCCCCATCGACGTTTTCCAGATGGGGGCTGGCACTGCGTTGCACATGAACGTGAACGAGGTGCTGGCGAACCGGGCCAACCAGATGCTGGGCGGCGGCCTGGGCACCTATGACCGCGTGCATCCTAACGACCACGTGAACCGCGGACAATCGACCAACGACGTCTTTCCCACGGCCATGCGAATTGCCGGGGCATCCCTCGCCCGCGAGCTTTCGGAGGAACTGGGGCTACTGGCCGGTACGCTGGAGGCCAAATCCCGCGAATTCGACGGCGTCTTCAAGAGTGGTCGCACCCATCTGATGGATGCCGCCCCGGTGACCCTGGGCCAGGAGATAGGGGCGTGGGCCAGCACCATCGAGGCACAGCGGCTCGAGATCGAAAGAGGGCGCGATGCCGTCTGCGAAATCGGCCTGGGTGGATCGGCGGTCGGGACCGGCTTGAACACGATGAAGGGTTACCGCAAGGCGGTGGTGGAAGAACTGGGACGACTGACCGGCCTGCCCCTGCGCCAGAACCCAGACCTTCGCGAAGCCATGCAAAGCCAGCGCCCGATTGGAGTCCTGTCGGCGGCCATGCGTTCGACTGCGCTGGAACTGATCCGCATCCTGAACGACGTCCGCCTGTTGGGATCTGGTCCGGCGACCGGACTGGGCGAAATCGAACTGCCGGAGGTTGCTCCAGGGTCGTCCATCATGCCAGGCAAGGTGAATCCATCGATGCCCGAGATGGCCACCATGGCAATGTTCTTTGCGGTGGGCCTGGACACCGCCAACGCGTTCGCGCTGCAGGCCGGCCAGCTGGAACTGAACGTGATGATGCCGCTGATGGCGCTGGACCTGAACCTGGGGCTGACGGTCATGACGAATGCTATCCGGCAGGTCCGCACCTTGACGTTCGAGGGCCTTGGAGCGAACGTCGATGTCTGCCGGCGCAACTACGAGATGTCAGGCGCGACCGCCACAGCGTTGACTCCGGCGATCGGTTACGAAAAGGCCGCGGAACTTACCCGCGAAGCCGTCCATGCCGGCATACCGGTCCGAAAGCTACTGCAGGAACGAGGGTTGCTGGAGCCCAGGGAACTGGAACGCATTCTGGACCCGAAGCGACTGGTTGACCCGCACGGGGAGGGCTGATCCGCATGATCCTTGCCCGGAACGCCGGTGATATCGGCCTCTCAAAGGGATTTCGTGGTTTGTTTGACCTTTACACGCGCCGGCCGGCCGTCTAGTGCCCCGCAGCCAGCAGCGGTTCGGCCTTCATGCAATTGCGACCGCGCCTGCACATACGACTGCACTCGAACCCCCGGATGACGTAGTCCTCGCGGTACAGCAGCGAGGCCACGACCTCCATCAGGGCCAGGGCGTCCTTGTAATAGATGGCACGTCGCAGCATGTCGTCCGGCAGCCCAAGCGACGCGAACGTCGATCGGAAGTAGTTAAGTTCGCTCTCGGTCTGGGCCTCGTACTCGGCGTCCTCGTGATGCAGACGGTTGTCGTACTTTCGCACGATGCCGTGATACAGGCTCCAGACTGGCGCGCCAGGTTCCAGCGTGACGTCCTGCACCTTCCACAGCCCCTGGATCTCCAGGACGAACTTGCGCAGGGCAATCGTCAGGTACGTGACAACCGGAAACAGAACGTCGTCGATATGTGCGGTGTGAACCATGCACAGCATCGCCTGGAAAGTTGCCTTCCCGTTCTTCTTGAACATCTTCTCAAGCGTCGCCACCATGCGCGAATCGGCGCGTCTGGCGCGCGTCTCGACAACAAGCTGCTTGGCGTTGTTCAGGATGAACAAATTCTTGAAGCACTGGTAGAGCTTCTCGTCGTCAGCATAGTTTTCGATGGTCTGGATGTTATGCATACGGTCGGCAAGCTTCACCAGGGCAGCGGCAACCCTGACGTCCGGGTCGGTATGGGTGAACACGCCCGATATCGACTTGTAGTACAGATCCGCCTTGTGCCGCGTCAGGGTCCAGGTGATCTCGACCAGACGCTCGGCGATGTACCGGGGAAACATCGACCGCTCGGCAATCCTGATCACGTCCTCGGCAAATCGCGCGCGGCAGGCCGAATCAACCTTCGGGCCTGATTCCCCGGTAGACTCCTTCTCGCGATCCAGCATGTCCTCCAGCAGGTCATGCAGCAACCCAGCAGCAATAACATAGGGTTGCGCCGCAGCCAACTTCAGGATCAGCGCAACGTTCGTGGGATGGGTGAAGGCAGGCTCGCCATTCTTTCGCGGCCCCTCGTTGGCGTAGAACGCCTCGGCCAGACGAAAGGCCATCGAAATAAAGCGCTGGTCGGCACCCACAATGCCTTCCGTCAGCCGCTCCAACGAAACCGGATGATCGAGAGGCACCCAGATTGCAACTTCGTCAAACACCAGTTTTGCAGGGTCAAGCATCATGCACCGGCCAAGCCAGGCCCAATGATGGCAAAAGGTCGCCAGGGTTACAACTTCACGACATGGGAATTGCCTGCCCAATCACCTTTGACAGGATTGCGCCTGAACAGCAGAATGCCCCGGCGGGAGGACGCAATGGACGAAAGCTGTCTGCGTGGGATTCTGGATGCCGTGCGGGAAGGACGCACCGGGACTGACGAAGCCGTGGCAACCCTGCGCGACTTCGGCATCCGGCGGATCGGCGACGTGGCGTTCGACGCCGACAGGCCTTTGCGACGTGGCGTGGCGGAAGCGATTTTTGCCGAAAGGAAATCCGACGGTCAGCTTGGTGACGCCGTCGAGGCCGCAATTTCCGCGGGTGGCGACGTTCTGGTCACGCGCCTGGCGCCCGAACGCATCCTGGTGCTGAGGGAAAGGTTTCCAGGCGAGACCATCGAACATTCCGAGTCCGGGCGCACCGCCGTAATCCGCAAGCAACCGTTCGTGGACAAAGGCCGTGGCGAAGTTCTGGTGCTTAGCGCCGGAACCGCCGACGTCCCCGTGGCGCTTGAGGCTGCCGTCACGGCCGAGTTCATGGGCAACCGGGTGATCCGCGGATTCGACGTGGGCGTGGCCGGCCTGCATCGATTGATACCACACCTTGAGGCCCTGCAGCGGGCTACCGTCGCCATCGTGGTCGCCGGCATGGAAGGCGCTCTTCCCAGCGTGGTTGCCGGGCTGGCACCATGCCCCGTCATCGCCGTACCTACCTCGGTCGGCTACGGGGCATCATTCGGGGGCATTGCGGCCTTGCTGGCAATGCTGAATTCCTGCGCCGGCGGGGTGACAGTGGTCAACATCGATAACGGCTATGGTGCCGGCGTTGCGGCGGCGCTGATAAACCGCAAACGTCCGACTGACCTGGAGGCGCGCTGATGCGGCACATTGCCTATCTTGACTGCCCTGCCGGAGTGGCCGGCGACATGGTCCTGGCAGCCCTGCTTGATGCGGGCGCGGATCTTGAAGCTGTGCGAAAAGCCGTCCGCGCGGTGGCCGGCCGGAATGTCGCAATCGAAACGGTTCCGGTATCGGAAGGGCTGCGCGGGCTGCGCCTGCTGATCGACGCGCCTGACGAGGCTCACGACCGATCCGCGGCGGATATTCTGGCATCGATCGCTGCGGCCGATATCCCGGAACCAGTGCGCACAAACGCCAGTCGCATATTCGACTGCCTCGCAGTCGCCGAGGGCAAGGTCCACGCCGTACCGTTGGACCAGGTCCATTTCCACGAGGTCGGAGCACTGGATTCCATTGCTGACATAGTCGGCGTTGCGGCGGCTTTGCACTCGCTGGGTATCGAACGTGTCCTGGCGTCCCCGTTGCCCCTGACTCGCGGAACGGTTCACACCCGGCACGGTCTTCTGCCGGTGCCGGCCCCAGCGACCCTGGAGGTACTATCGGGTTTTCCCGTCTATGGAGTGGACGTGGAAGGCGAGTTCGTCACGCCGACCGGAGCGGCGATCTGCGTCAGCCTGGGTTCCCCGGGCGGCCCGCCACCTCCGATGCGCCTGCTGCAGACCGGGGTCGGATTCGGGACAAAGAAATGGCCGGACGGGCGGCCAAACTGCGTCCGTGTGCTGGTCGGCATAGAGGATGCTCCGGCCTCACCGGTCGAATGGGAGATTGCCGCGAACCTTGACGACCTGACGCCGGAAGGCGTGTCGGTACTGGTCGATGCGCTTTTCACCGCAGGCGCAAAGGATGCCTGGTCGGAACCGATCGTGATGAAAAAGGGGCGGCCAGCATGGACCGTTTGCGCGATAGCTACCGAGGCTCAGCGCGATGCAGTTTCGGCCGCCTTCTTTGCTGAATCCACGACAATCGGGCTGCGCATGTCGGCACTGCAACGCGTTAAATTGCCATACGAAATCAGGACAATCCCGACGTCGCTGGGCGATGTTCGCGTGAAGGTGGCTTTTTATGGGGCGGCGGTCTCGAACGTGTCCCTGGAGTCCGACGACGTCCGACGGCTGGCAGCGGCTTTGGGGCTGCCAGTCCGCAAAGTCCGGGAACAACTGCAGCGCGAAATCAAAATCTAGGTCTGCCTGGCCTTGACCTGATTCCGGCCTGCGCGCTTTGCCTCGTACAGCGCGGCGTCGGCCGCCGCAACAAGATCGTCCGCCCTCTTGCATCCCGGCCCGACCGACGCGACCCCGATCGAAACGGTCACGGTGACGGACCCGCTGGAAAGGGGAATGCCCGAAGCCTCACAGAATGACCGGATGCGCTCGGCCACCGTAACCGCTCCCAACAGAGGCGTGTGCGGAAGCATGACGGCGAACTCCTCGCCTCCGTATCGACCAGCCGCATCCGACTCGCGCAGGTTGCGTCGAATCGTCTCGGAGATGAACTGCAAGACCCGATCCCCGGCCTGGTGGCCGTGTCGATCGTTGACCCGCTTGAAGTGGTCGGCGTCCAGCATCAGCAGGCTCAGTTCGGTACCGTGTCGCACGGCCGACGCCACGGCTTCAACCAGGCGAGACAGTATTGCTCGACGGTTGTAAAGCCCGGAAAGCCCATCCATCATGGCGTCATGTGCCACCAGATCTCGCAACCGGAACTGCTTTACCAGCAGCGCAGTGCAGTCACACAAGGTACGCACGCCGTGTATAAGTCCGGGCCGATCGAATTCGCCATGGGCCAGCACCAACGCTCCGATGGGTTCTGGAGCCCCAAGCGGATGCACCAGAACGCCTTCCCCGGGCGTAAGCCCAAGATTCGACGTTCCGACAACGGCATCAGTGTTGGACAGGAACCGCAGGTTGGTCGGCACTGCTATGCCGCTGCGCAAGGCAAGCCCGACCAGGCCATCACTGGCGCTGACGGCAGTCCCGATCAGATCGCGCGCCACCACCCCGGCGCCCGCGACCACCACCCCATCGTCCGCAGTCGGCCCCAGCAGCACCACCAGCGCCGTCCGCGCACGAGATTGCCGAATCGCCGCATCGGCCAACACCTTCACGCATTCGCGCTCGGATGAAGCCTCCAGGATCGCCCTGGCCCCCTCGACCGTCTCGGTAAGGTCGGTTACCTGACCCACAGCCAGGCGCAAGCGATCGTGCACAATCGCCAGTTCCTCGAACCCTTGCGCAGCATCCTGGAACGACTCGAACTCCTGGTCCGAAAACGGTTCGTCCCGCCTGTCGGCCCACAGAAGACCGGCGCCCACCGGCATTGCCATCGCCCCGGCCAGTTCAACCGCCCTGGACTGGTAAGGAACGCGCATGGCCATAGGCCGGTCGGGATTCAGCAGCATGGCTTTGCGCGTCTTGGGCACGCTGGCGGCCGCCCCCAGATCCGTGATGGGCGCACCCTCATGTACAGAACGGTCCAGCCCGGCCCCGGCGATCATTCGCAGCACCCACCCTCCCCTGCCGTCCTCGGCAAGAAGGGCGGTAGTCGACAGATGCAGACCGTTTTGCATCGCCCGCATGGTCCGCCGACGCACCTGCTCGGGTTCTGGCAGACCCCGGAAAAGCTCGCTTTCTTCACCCATGAACCACCTTTGTCTGGCGCGATTGTCGGACCTCACGGAAGGCCGCGCAAGTTCCTTGCCCGGCAAACACGCACGAACAGTCGAATGGAACATGTGGCAATCCTTCGCCGAGGCCTACATCGCCGGGAGTCGCCACCAATCGCCAGCAGCCACTACCAGTCGCGAGGTGCTGCCGCAAGCCGCTTTCCTCGCGCGTGCGCGCAAGAGCCCCTTTACATCCGGCCCCTTCGCGGGTACCATTCCGCGACCGTTCGGATGGCTTCAACACTGGCGGAACACTCAATGACGACCGACGACACCGGTACCCTGATCGCGCTCACTCCCGAGGACGTTGCAAACCGTCCTACGGGTTCCTACGACGCCGACAGCATCAAGGTCCTAAAGGGCCTGGAAGCCGTACGCACGCGCCCCGGCATGTACATCGGCGACACCGACGACGGGTCGGGCCTGCATCACATGGTCTACGAGGTCGTCGACAATTCGGTCGACGAGGCGCTGGCCGGATACTGCACGCGCATTGACGTGATCATCCACCGGGAAGGATCAATCACGGTCGAGGACAATGGCCGCGGCATCCCGGTCGGCATCCAGACCGAAACCGGGCGATCGGCAGCCGAACTGGCGCTGACGGAACTGCACGCCGGCGGGAAGTTCGATCACGACTCGTACAAGGTTTCGGGCGGCCTTCACGGCGTTGGCGTGTCCGTCGTAAACGGTCTGTCGGAATGGCTGCGCCTGGAGATCCGCCGCGAAGGTGGCGTCTTCCTGCAGGAATACGACCGCGGCGTGCCGCGCGCCCCGCTGGCCCGCGTGGGCAGCACGGCCCGCACGGGTACGAAGGTCACGTTCAACCCCGACACCCAGATTTTCACGCACATCGAATTCAGCTTCGACACACTATCCCAGCGCCTGCGGGAACTGTCGTACCTGAACCCTGGCCTGACCATCGCCATCAACGACGAACGGGAAGAAAGCCGCAGCCACGAATTCAAGTTCGAGGGTGGCCTGGTGTCGTTCGTCGAACACCTGAACCGCCACAAGAAGATGATCCACGACCGCCCCATCTACATTTCGGCCACCCGCGACGACATTGCGGTCGAGGTCGCAATGCAGTGGAACGACGGCTTCCAGGAAAACCAGTTCTGTTTCACGAACACCATCCTGAACCGTGACGGCGGCACGCACGTCGCAGGCTTCCGCGCCGCTTTGACCCGCACTGTGAACACCTACTCCGACGCGGAAAACCTGCTGAAGCAGTTCAAGGGCACGCTGACCGGCGAGGACGTGCGCGAAGGGATGACTTCGGTCCTGTCGATCAAGGTGCACGACCCAAAGTTCAGCAGCCAGACCAAGGACAAGCTGGTTTCCTCCGAGGTCAAGGCCGCCGTGGAAAGCGCCGTCGCCGACGGGCTGGCCGACTTCTTCGAACGCAACCCTGCCATCGCCAAGGCCATCGTCGCCAAGGTGGTCGATGCCGCCCGTGCCCGTGACGCCGCACGCAAGGCCCGCGACATGGTGCGCAGAAAGGGAGTGCTGGACGGCCTGTCACTGCCCGGCAAGCTTGCCGACTGCCAGGAGCGCGACCCGGCCAAGGCCGAACTGTTCATCGTCGAGGGCGATTCGGCAGGCGGTTCCGCCAAGCAGGGACGCGACCGCAGCTTCCAGGCCATCCTGCCCCTGCGCGGCAAGATCCTGAACGTCGAAAAGGCGCGTTTCGACAAGATGCTTTCCAGCGACGCCATCGTGACGCTGATCACGGCGATGGGCACGGGCATCGGGCCGGACAACTTTGACGTGAACAAGATCCGTTACCACCGCATCATCATCATGACCGATGCCGACGTGGACGGACTGCATATCAGGACGCTGCTGCTGACATTCTTCTTCCGGCACATGCCCGAGGTCATCGAGCGTGGCTACCTGTACATCGCCCAGCCGCCACTGTTCAAGGTCAAGAAGGGCAAGACGGAAATGTACCAGCGCGACGAGAAGGCGCTGGAGGAATGGGTGCTGGACAACGGCAGCGACGGCGTATCCGTGGCGCGCGTCAACGACATTTTCCCCCTGGCAGGACCGGACCTGAAGGTCTACCTTCGACGGGTCGGTTCCGCCGAGCGGCTGTGCGGAGGCATCGACCTGCGCTGCGATTCCCGCGTGTACCGAGGCTGCTTCTTCGCGGGCGACATGGACCCGAACGACATGAAGGACGAGGAGAAAACGTCCAATACGGCGCAGAAGATCAAGGACTACCTGGAAAAGTTCCACTCGGATGCATCCCCGGTGATCATCAACACCGAACTGGACGGGGAATTCGAGGCGCGACGCCTGGTGATCCTGACGCGCCGTCATGGCCGAGTGCGGCGCACCGAGGTGGACATCAGTTCCCTGACGCGGCCGGAAGTGGCGCAGCTTAGGCGCTCGTACGCGGAACTGCGCAGGGCCGCAGCATGGCCGCTGCTGGTTAACATCGACGGCGAGGAACAGACCATCGAGTCCCCCGACACCCTGCTGAAAATCGTGCTGGGTCGCGGGTACAAGGGCGTCGGCCTGCAGCGCTACAAGGGCTTGGGCGAAATGAACCCTGAACAGCTGTGGGAAACCACGATGAACATCAAGACCCGCAGCATGCTGAAGGTCAATGTCGTCGACGCGGTCGAGGCCGATGCCGTGTTCACGCTGCTGATGGGCGACGAGGTCGAGCCGCGCCGCGAATTCATCATGCAGAACGCGCTGAACGTTCGGAACCTGGACATCTAGGAATGGAACCGCCCGACGTCGATCGCCGCGAACCACTGGAACGCCTTGAGGCCTGCTTCCTGAATTTGACGCGCAAGGGACTGGCGCTGCGTTCCGGGGACATCGACGTCCTTAGGGACTGGCAGCACCGGGGCGTGCCAGAAGACATCGTGCGCCGAGGGGTCGCCGAGGGCGTGCGCCGATTTCTGGCGACCTCCGAACCTTCGGCCCCTTTACCAACCGTCCTGCGATACTATCGCACCTTCGTCGAGGCCGAATTCGCCACGTACCGGCGCGCGGTCGAACAGGGACGCGTGATGTCGGTGCCCACGCCATCGGCGGCAGGGGCCGGGACCGTCGCGCTGGCCGCCAATCTGTCGGGCGGTCTGGGCAAATCGGCGCTCGATTGGCTGGAAGCAAGGCGTGACGCGGCAACAGACACTGCCGTTCGGGATGTCTGGGTTAAGGCCCTTGACCGATTGCGCGCGGTGCCGGCCAACCGATCGATGGTCGAGGAGCTGGAGGCGCTGGACGACGATATTCTTGCGGGCCTGCTGGCCGCCGCGGCGCCCGAAACCAGGTCGCTGGTTGAGGAACGCGTCAGCGCAATGGTCGAGGACGCGCGACGCCGCGGTGCCGGTGTCGATGCCAGGGCCGATCTGGAATTGGCCCAGCGCAGGAAGGCCGCCGCCGACGAATGCGGCTATGGCAGTTTGCTGGAAGCCGCTCTTGAACACGCACGCAAGGGTCCGATCGGGGGGATAGGATGAACTGCGGCAAGTGCGCCGATCGCGGCTATCTCATCCAGGGCGATGGGGAAAAGGCTGTTGCGCAGGTCTGCCCATGCCGATCGCCGTGCCCGAAGTGTACGGACACCGGCTGGTGGATGGAGTTGACCGACGGACGGCCGGTGTCGCACCCGTGCGACTGTCGCCACCTGCGCCGGCATGTGTCGCGTTATAACGAGGCCGGCGTTCCTGCGCGAATGAAGGGCTGCCTGGTCGAAACCTATGAGAACAAGGGCGGTACCCAGGCCGAGGTGAAGGCTCACCTGAAGCGGTTCCGGCAGGCATATCGCCCGGGCAACCGCGGGCTGCTGCTGTGGGGACCTC
Source organism: uncultured Myxococcales bacterium (assembly GCA_903936705.1). Lineage (GTDB taxonomy): Bacteria > Myxococcota_A > UBA9042 > DTJE01 > DTJE01 > CAIZWN01. The sequence goes on along the minus strand of CAIZWN010000068.1, from coordinate 270,846 downwards.
CCGGAACTGGAAAGACGCATCTGGCATGCGGGCTGCTGAACTACTTCACCCTCGAACGCGGCTATACGGCGCGGTTCCAGGACTTCTTCCACCTGCTGTCTGACCTGAAGGCCGCGTACGGCGCGAACCGCAGCGAGGACGCGATACTGGGGCCGCTGGTCGATGTCGACGTCCTGGTTATCGACGAACTGGGCAAGGGCCGAGCCTCCGAGTGGGAGATATCTGTCCTGGACCAGTTGGTCAGCCGCCGGTACAACGCTCAAAAGACGATCCTAGCGACCACGAACTTCGACGTCACAGATGCTCCGTCGAGCCCTGATTCAGCTGCGGCCAGACTGGTGGACCGAATCGACGACCGAATCTACTCACGATTGCGCGAAATGTGCGACTTCCACAAGGTTGACGGCCCCGACTGGCGAAAGCACAAGTAGGCACGACGTTCTTCCACTGGCTAGCGGGTGCCGCCACCAGCCCCGAATCGGCCTGCCCCCCCGGACGTTGGACCCAGTCCAGCCAGGTTGGCGCGAAAGTGTTCCCTGCTGCCCGCGACGATCATGCGGGCCTCGTGGTTCGGCTCGCCGTGGCGGCGTACCAGATCCTTCAGTTGACGACGAATCCTGCCAGCCAGTTCCAGCGAGTCAATGCCGCGGGCATCGACCGACACCACCGGAGCCATCCCAAACAAGTGAACCACTGCCATCTGTGCAGCCATGGCCAGGCTCCGGACCTCCTGCGCATGATCGTCTGTCAGCACCAGGCGCGACTCGCGGTCCACGTAGGCCGCCATCGACTGGAACGCCATGGCGCGCTGAACGCGCATTGCAAGACCGGTCATCCTGACGTTGAACCGCGGGCCCAGAATGTTCCCGGGCACGACGTTTTCCAGGAAGCGCCGGTGCTCTCTGCGGTTCAGCCCCAAAGCCTTCAACGCCAATTCACCCCCCTGCCGGCGCGACCGCGCATCGAACCGCATTTCCCAGTACAGGTGCGCCGCAAAACGCGACCTGTGCGATTCGACGATCTTCTGAGGCACGAAGTAGTTGTGGGCAACGACGTCCGCGGCAAGATGGCACAGGCAACCCAGGAAGAAGGCGCGCTGCGCGTCCGTCGTGGCTTCCTCCAGTTGCCGGAACACGCGATCCCAGTTGTGCGTGTGGTTTTCGTAGGCCGCCAGGTTCTTGGCAACCTCGCGATCCGGTCCAAGAGTGCCGCGCAGGAAATCCTGACGATGGGTTCGAATGACCGACCACGCGGCCGAGGCAAGCCCGGCGGCCTCGGCTATCACGTCCATGCCCATATCGACATGTGCAATTGGCCCGAAAGCAAAGGCGGGCAAAGGCACCAGCAGGACCAGAAGAATCGTGGCAAGAAATACAAACATCGGAAAGACCTCCCTCTGGCCCCCAGGAAGGAAGGATGACAGCTACAGGTCCTTTCTCCCGCGCATCGCTCGCATCAAGGTCACCACGTCCAGATATTCAATGCTGCTGCCCATGGGCATACCGGTGGCTGGCCTGGTCACTCGCACGTGGCGACCTTCAAGAATCTTCCGGACATACAGGGCGGTGGTTTCACCTTCGGCATCGGCTCCGGTGGCGACAATGACCTCGCTGATCCCACCGGCATCGACGCGCGCTACCAGTTCAGCCAAACGCAGGCGATCGGGAGTCACCCCCCGAAGGACCGACACCGAGCCACCCAGCACGTGATAGGTACCGCGGTATTCGCCCATGCGCTCGAAGGCCAGCAGGTCACCGACGGACTCCACCACGCAGACCGAAGAACGATCGCGCGACGAATCGGAACAGAAGCCGCACAGGTCGGATTCAGCAAGGAATCCGCACCGCGTGCATGGGTGAACTCGGTCGTAAACGGCGGACAAGGCGTCCCGCAACGTGGCGGCGGCATGAACGTCCCGGCCAAGCAGGTGCAGGACATAGCGGGTTGCGGTCTTTCCGCCGACTCCAGGCAACTTCCTGAGTTCGGCAATCAGAGTCTCAACGGAAGGAGGCAGTCCGGCGGGCATCGACTCACCTGACTATTCGGGAACCACCTTGCGGATTTCGCCGCCGAACGTCCCGAGGACCTTGTCGAACAAGGGATTCTTCATGAACAGATCCACGGTATCGGATTCGCTGCGCCGCGGCAACGCATTCGACGGCTGATCGGGCGCCGCAACCGCCGGCGCTGTGCCTGCCGGCGCGACAGGCGGATCGGGCGGGGCCAACGGGGACACGGACGATGCCCCGGACACCTCGCCAGTCTGGACCAGACTGCGCAGGCGCTGGGCGGCTGACGAGGCCGAACGCGGCTCGCCGGCGGATACTGTCGGCGCGGCCGAACCACTCGAACGCACCTGGGAAACCGGGGAGGCCGGGGCAACCACAGATGACGGGGAGGCCGAAGACGCCGTGGATACCGAAGATGCAGGGTACGACGGAGATGCCGGCTGGTCAGACGATCGGCCAACGGAAGGCCCTCGTGACACAGCAGTGACCGGTGCAGCAAAGTTCCGTGAAGCGGGCGCAGATCCCATGCCTGCGCCGCCCGGGCCGCCAGGTGCCCCCCTTGCCATGGCCTCCAGACGAGCGATCATCCCGTCGACCGCCTGCAGCGACGACAGCCTGGCAGCACGGACCAGGGCCGCCTCGGCCAGCAGTTCGGGGCTGCGAGAATCAGCCGCCTTGTCGGATGCCACGACCAGCAGGTTCAACAGCGTGGCCAGGGACTCGACCGAACGACCGGCGACCAGGTCGGCCATGGCCGCAATCTCGCCCTCGGTCAGGCCCGTTTCGCGAGCCGCGTCCCGCCCCAGCAGCGCAACGCGCAGACATTCCGACAGGAAGCGGGCCAGATCCTTCAGCAACTGGCGCGCCGGCATGCCCCTGGCAACCACGTCAACGTAGGTACGCAGCGCCTCGGCGGGGTCCTCTGCCAAAATCGCCCGCAGCAGGCGTTCAACTGCTCCGCGCGTCCCGGTCCGAAGGATTTCGCCCACGGCATCCGCTTCGATATTCATCCCGGCGAACGAAATCACCTGGTCCAGCAGGCTGCATGCGTCGCGCAGGCTGCCGTCCGCCTCGCGGGCGACCAACCGCAGCGCATCCTGTGAAGCGGTGATGCCCTCGGCTGCAGCGATGGTGCCAAGATGCGCAACAAGAGCCGGCAGCGCAATGCGCCGGAACTCGAACACCTGGCATCGGGAAGCGATGGTGGCTGGAACCTTGTGCAATTCCGTGGTGGCGAACACGAAGATGACGTGAGGAGGAGGTTCCTCGAGGGTCTTCAACAGGGCGTTGAAGGCCTCGGTGGTCAGCATGTGGACTTCGTCGATGATGTAGATCTTGTGGCGGTCGCGACTGGCCGCAAACGCCACGGCCTCGCGCAGGTCACGAATACTGTCGATTCCGCGGTTCGAGGCGCCATCAATCTCGGTGACGTCCATCGACGAGCCGTTCGTGATTTCCTTGCACGCCGAACATTGATTACACGGCTCGGCTGTAGGGCCTTTCTCGCAGTTCAACGCCTTGGCTAGAATGCGCGCGGCGGTCGTCTTTCCGACACCGCGAATACCGGTGAACAGATAGGCGTGCCCGACGCGCCCGGCAATTATCGAGTTCTTGAGCGTGGTCGTGACATGTTCCTGCCCCACGACCTCGTCAAAGGTCTGGGGCCGCCACTTCCGCGCGATGACCTGGTAGGACATAAAACCGTCCGCCAGGAAGGAGGGTTGAAATGCCGGGACAGGACACCCGCAACGACACTTACCGTTGCTTCCTTCCGGACCTGGCGGGTTTGGGCACCGTAACGCCGCCCCGTCCCGGCGACGCAGTTTGTACCATCAAGCTTCAGGCGATGCAAGCCCCGATGCACCAGGCTGACCACCTCGAAGCCGGACTCGCGCCACGGCCCAAGGCCGGACTTGACGTGTTTCCGCGGGATTGGTATAAGTCCGCCTCGCCCGGGAGACCGGGCGGCTTGACACTTGGGGCTGTAGCTCAGTTGGGAGAGCGCACGGTTCGCATCCGTGAGGCCGGGGGTTCGAACCCCCCTAGCTCCACCAAGAAAGGTCGCCCTCGTGGCGGCCTTTTTTTTCGCCCATTCTCAACCGTAATTCAATCAAGGCAGCGGCTAGGCCTGGGACGGCTATTTGGCAGCCATGGTCTGTTCCTCGACCAGGAATTCAATTTCCGGTGCGAATCCGGCGCCGGCAGACGGCGTCATGTACTTTGCCGACACTTCGCTGTGGCGCAAGACCCGATTGAAGGCGGCGATGGAGTACAAATTGATCGCCTTCTGCGCTTCGCGATAGTCCCAGTTGTCAGGACCACACCCGTCCGTAAGTGCGTTCTTGGCGTCGTCATAGCCCAGCTTGTCGGCCACCTCCAGCAGGTTCAGCTTGCACAGGTCCGAGAATGTGAAATGCCCCCCGCGCTTGATGTCCAGGAACCACTTGGGCGTACCCAGTTCCAGCCACGGCGACTTGAACGCCTGGTCGAACTCCAGGGTGTTGTCCATCTCGCCGCCCTCGATCAGCGTCGGCAGGTGCCAGTCGGGCCCGTAGATTCCCAGTACCCCCATCAGGTACCCGGCTGGAGCCTGCGGCACGATCACCTTGACGCGAGGGTCCATCTCGGAAAAGCCGTTCTCGTCGGCGAAGTACGTCGCGGCAAAACAGGTATAGCCGCCGAACGAATGTCCCGTGATGCCCACGTTGTCGGACTCGATCGACTTGTAGAAATCGTTTGTCGGGTCCTTGTCCCAATCCACCATCTTGTTCATCAGGAACTGGATGTCCTTCGGGCGCGCAAACGCCGAATCGCCAAGATGATCCCCGCTGTACCCGGACTGGATCAGGTCGTACAGCGAGTTCTTCTCGTGATCGGGGGAAACCACGATATAGCCATGGGATGCCAGCGGAACCGTGTAGAAGATGCTCTGGTAGCGGATGCCGAAGGCACCGTGCGAGAACATCACCAGCGGGAACCGCCCATCGCCATGACGCACCGGCGCGTCCTTCACGGCGTCGACCGGGAAGGTGCCAACGTCGATGTCGCCGATCTTGGCGGCCAGATCCTCGTATCCGGGTGTCAGCATCGCGTCGGCCTTGATGTCGTACTCGAACTTGGGATGACTGTCGTAGAACTCCTTCGTGGTCGGATACCAGATCTCCGTGACCAGCATGCGGGGCGTTCCGTCATAGTTCTTCTGACTGGGGTCTTCCATGACAATCCGGCGCAGGCCAACCGGGAATGGTCCAGGCTGCATCGGGTCGGGTGCGCTGTCCACCCCAGCGGCGCAGAAACCGTCCACGCAGTTGGGAGTGGCGCTGGCGTCCCACTCGAACGATTTCGGGACGTCGGCGGCATCGGTCAGGACCGTATCGGTCACGACGGTATCGACCGTCACCGGCACGTCGGGCTGAACGTTGTCGTCGACCGAAACCAGATCGGTCCTCGAACTATCGTCCGCGACGGATGTGTCGGCGCTGATTCCTTCATCGGCGACCACGGCATCCGCGACCAGGTCGATGTCTCCCGACACCACAGTGCCATCGGACGAACCACAGGCAAGCATCCCTGCCAGACCGACTCCCAGGAACACCATCAAACAGTTCCTCATCGTCGCCTCCCGTTCCAATGGCCCACGAACCCCTGCGGCATTGTACGCCATCGGATCCATTTCGGAAGTGCCCAATCAGTCCCCGGGATATCCGGTGATCTCCTGGATTGCGCGATACAGTGGCTGCAGGCGACCGTACAACGGGGCATAGACACGCTGGTACAACGCATCGTAGCGTTCCACGTTCGCGCCAATCGGCTCGAACACCCGGCCCGAGGCGGTCATCGCCCTGGCGGCTGACGCCAGATCGGGGTACAGGCCATGACCGACCGCGCCAAGGACGGCAGCCCCCAGCCCAGATGCCTCGTCATAGGACGGCCGCTTGGCTGGCATGCCAAACACGTCCGCCGCGATCTGCATCACCAGATCGCTGCGTGAACCTCCACCGCACACGGTCAGTTCGTTGATCTGCACTCCCGTACGATTCTGGATACGCTCGCGCCCGCTGCGCAGTTCGTAGGCCAGCCCTTCCAGTATGGCCCGGTACATGTGGGGCTTCTTGTGCGCGGCGCCAAAACCAATCATCGCCCCCTTCCCTTCCGGGCCGGGATGGCGGACACCAGGGGTCCAGAACGGCTGCAGGGTCAGGCCCAGCGACCCGGGGGGAACTTCTGCCGCCAGTTCCTCCAGGAGCACCTCGGGAGCCACGCCGCGCAACGCCGCCTTCTCGCCCTCGATGTGCGCGAATTGTTCCTTGAACCAGGTCACCATCCAGAAGCCCCGAAAAACCTGGTACTCGACGTTGAAATGGTCCAGTTGCGCACTGGGATAGGGCGGAACCAGCCGCACCGGCTCGACATATTTCGGCGAATCGACGTTCAGCGTGGCGGTGGTGCCATATCCGATGCACGCCTGGCGAGGTTCCAGGCAACCGCAACCCAGCACCTCGCAAGCCTTGTCGGAACCGCCGGACACGATCGGCGTACCCCTGGGAATACCAGTCAATGCCGCTGCCGAGGTCGCCAGGGTGCCCATGGGACGGCCCGGAGCCACAAGACCCGGCAGCCACGATCGTTCGACGGCCAAAGCCTGCCACTTCCAGTCCATGGAACCGGCCCAGTCCAGGCCCTTGAAGTCGAACGGCAGATAGCCGACCTGGCAGGCAAGGGAATCGACGAACTCGCCCGTCATCCGGTGGGTCAGAAAGCCCGACAGCATCAGCAGGCGTCGCGTGGCGCGATGCACATCGGGCTGGTGCTGGGCAACCCAGTTGGCCTCGGATTCGGCCTGGAACTGGGAAATACTCTCGCGGGCGCCGGCCAGCGTGAAGGCGGCCCGCCAGTGCACTGGCAACGCCGGGGGGAGGCTGCAACGGCGCTGGTCCAGCCAGACGATGGCTGGCCTTAGGGGCCGGTCGTCCGACCCAAGATGGATCACGGTGTTCCGCTGGAATGTCATCGCCACCACGGCCACACGTTCGGCAGCCACAATCCCCTGTGCCCACAGCGCCTGGCAAGCGTCACAAACGGCCTTCCAATAGACGTCTGGATCCAATTCGGCCCAGCCAGGCTGCGGCGAAACGTACGGAGGGTCGTACACGACACGCGTCTTGTCCACCAGGTGGCCGCGCGAATCAAAGGCCAGGGCACGCGCACTCTGGGTGCCGGCATCGATCGCCAGGATCAGGTCTTTCATCGACATGGGTCCCCCGTCCACTGGTGAAGATACCGGCCTGCCGGCACACGAACGTTCCCACAGGTTCGGCTTGGGGGCAAGGTGTGTTGTGTTTGGACAGAACCGCACATCCACGCGACGAAGCGCATCACTGATTGCGTCCGGATCGGGCGGCCACTAGAATGACGCCGCGTCACTTTGGTTCGCCTGAAGGAGGTCGAGGTGCTGGAGGATCGCCCCCGTCAAATCGCTTTCTACGGAAAGGGAGGCATCGGCAAGTCGACCACGATTGCGAACGTCAGTTCGGTGATGGCCGCCATGAAACTGAAGGTTCTGCAGGTAGGGTGCGACCCCAAGCACGACTCGTCGCGACCCTTCTGGAAAGGGACTCCGCCCAAGAACATCATCGACCTTCTTCGAGAGGGCCGAGGCGACCCGCGCCCCTCCGAGTACATCGCCTGCAGCACCTCCGGGGTTCATTTCATGGAGGCAGGCGGCCCGGAACCGGGCGTGGGATGCGCGGGGCGTGGCATCCTGAAGATGTTCGAATTGCTGGAAGAAGCCAAGGTCCTGCAGTCGGGATACGACGCGGTTTTGTACGACGTGCTGGGCGACGTGGTCTGCGGGGGTTTTGCGGCGCCTCTGCGCGCCGGGTATGCCCGCGAGGTTTACGTGGTCCTTTCGGGCGAGTTCATGGCGATGTACGCGGCCAACAACATCTGCCGTGGAATCGCGACCTATGCTCAACGCCGCAGCGTAAGGCTGGGCGGCTTTGTCCTGAATCGCAGGAACGTCCCGGGCGAGGTCGAGGTCGTGACCGAGTTCGCCAGGACCGTGGGATCGCATGTGGTCACGATCGTCCCGCGAGACAACGTGGTCAGCGAGGCCGAGCAGATGCGGCGCACCGTGGCCGAGGCGTTTCCCGACTCGCCGCAAGCCCAGGTTTACCGCGACTTGACACAGTCACTGCTGGAAGCCAAACACCTGGTCATCCCAGCCCCGCTTTCTGACGAGGACCTCGAGAGCCTTTACTTCCGCTCGTCGGTCCGCATCGGCAGCACCGATGCGGCAGGAGTCACCGAAAAAGGATGATCAGCGCCCAGCAGGATTTTGTTCTGTCATTGCTGGGATTGCAGCGAGCTTCCCTGGCCAGGATGGACCTGCAGCCGGACGCGTGCGTCGCCAACGATGATCAGGTCGTCCTTCTGCTGAAGTACGTGGATGGAAGGGATCTGTCGCTGATCATGGAACCAAGGGACCAGTCCCGGAGGGCCTACGCCCGTTCGGAATCCATGAATCTGTCGTACTCGGGCGAGCCGTCCGAAGGGCACGTGCCCAGGCTGGTTGCGATGCTGATCCGCCGTACGCGGGGGATTTCATTCACCGCGGTACGAGAAGCGGCCATCCGTATTGCCGGCCGCGCACCGACCGCGCAGAAACAAGGCGGCGATTCGCCAGGCCTGGACCATCCAGACAACGATACTGGTGCCCAGGTGGAAGGCTTTGGTCGCAACGGCGATAGCGGGCATGACCAGCATGATGGGCATGACGGACGTGACAGGCGCGATGGGCATGATGGGCATGATGGGCGTAACACGCCTGTTGGGCCGGATGGACCGGATGGGCCGGATGGACCGGATGGATCCGGCGGACCGGATGGACACAGCGGGGCCCAATATATAGCCGACGGCCTGCACGAATCCTGGGGGCATCCGGATAGATGGCGCCTGTTCCTGGCAGACACGGAAATCCTCAGGGCTCGCGAGGGCGTGATCCACATCAACCTTCCCTGGACGTACGTGGAACACGGCGATTTCGAATGCCAGCACGTCGGCGTCGGCGACTTTGTGCACTACCCCTGGGACCCGCCACCCGACCGACGCAAGGAACCCGTGCTTTCACCGCCTCCTCACTCCGATGGCGAACCGGGCCAACAGGTCGACCAGGCAACCGAATCGGAAAAAGATGTCTGGGTTTACAGGTCGCTGCGGACCGATATTGGCGACCTTGAGGTAATCGAGGGCAGTCGCCGCAAACTGGAACGGATATTCAAGGCCCTGCGCGAGGATGTCCACCCCGAAGCCGTGTCGCTGAACTGCACCTGCGTACCAGTCCTGACGGGCGACGACCCCGCTGACCTGATCAAGGAACAGCGCGAGCTGTGCCCATTCCCGATCATGTACCACGCACAGGATACGGACGGCCCCTACAATCCCCAGGTGGATGTTGTCCTGCGATGCATCCGCAACCTCTCGGCCGTCGAACCCTGCCTTGATTCGGTCAATCTGATCGGTTTCGGGACAGGACCAGAACTGGACGAATTGAAAGGCTATTTGGGTCAACTTGGCCTGGAGGTCAATGCCGAAGCGGTACCGATGATAGACCTGGCCGTGATTGAACGATGGCTTCGTGCCCCGCTGCAGGTGGTTCTTGACCACTCCGATTGGCGCGGCATAGTGGACACCTTGTTCCAGAACCTGCCCATGAAAACCATTCGTCCGACGCCGCCGTTCGGCCCTCGGGCGGTGCGCGACTGGGTTGCCTCGATTGCCCAGGCGGACGGGCGATCCGACCGGCTGCCAGCCGTGTTCCAGATGATGGACGCAGTCCTGGGCGATACATGGAAGAACGGTGTCCTGGAGGCCGCCGGCCACAAGGTTGGCATCGTCTGTGCCATGCGCCATATCCCGCGTCTGACGGACCCGGCCATGAACTGGGGGCTGCCGCTGTTGTCCATGCTGGAGGAACTGGGGTTCGGCGTAAATGTGGTGATCTTCGACGAAGGCGCAGGTACCACGTCGGCCATCGAGGCCGTCCGGGCAGTTTTTGTCCAGCCGGCCAGACATCAGGTCTCGTCGTTTCTTACACAGGCTGACCTCGACGCCTTTTTCCGGGACCCGAATCTGTCGCTGGTGTACAGCGACTATTCGTACGACCACCGCATCACGTCGGCGGGGCGGACTCCGTTTTCCGGCAACGTGTTCGAGATGGGGCTTGAAGGTGCTGCCCGCACACTGAAGCGCTTGCTGGCGCTGTGCCGCCTGAGGTTCTACCGCGAGAATGGGCGCCACCTTGGCAGGGAGGTTTTCCGGTGATCGAGGAATTCACGCGCCGACGAAATTTCCCCTATTTGCACGGAGTTCTGCTGGCCACCAACGCGATCCGGGATGCCAGGCTGCTGGTGGACGGCCCCAACTGCTCGTTCTTCAAGTCGGAACACGTGTTTGGTGCGCATGACATCGAATCGACGCTGCTGGACGTGTCGGGACAGCATCGAGTCGCCCACACGGATCTTCACCCCAACCTGATGGTTACCGAACACGACCGGCGTTTCGTGGAGGTCCTTGGGCATGTTGCCGGGACGAAGGGCGCGGGGGTCGTCATGGTTGCAACCATGCCGATGGTCTCGGTCACTGGCGTGGACCTGGAGGCACTCGCGGATCAGGTTTCACCCGCCGAGGGCGGGATAGTCATCCTGCCTGCAAGATCCCTGGAACGCTGCTGGCTGGACGGGTACGCAGACACGCTGCGTCGTCTGGCCGAATGCATCGACCTCCCCGCCGCCACGCCCGACCCGGGGCGTGTGGCGCTGATCGGCTATCTGATGGACCGGAACGAGGGGGATCACCGAGGAAATCTGAAGGAGATGCGGCGGCTTGCAGAATCCCTGGGGCTGCAGGTATCGACCGTATGGCTGGATGGCGGGCCTTACGCCGACTTGCGCCGGGTCGCCGAGGCAGGAACCCTGATCGCACTGCCGCACGGGCGGGCCGCCGCAGAAGTGCTGGCGTCCAGGACCGGCGCATTGGTCGTCCAGGCCGGGCTGCCGTTCGGGCTGGATGCATCGGACCGGTTCCTGCATGCCATGGCGGTACCATCGGGTCGCACAGACCTTGCTGCTTCAGTGGCCGCGGACGAGCGATCCAGGATCGTTCGTTCCTGGGAATGGCTGGTTCCACGACGATTCATGTTCCGCAAACTGGGTTTTGCCGGGGACCCGCACATGATGGCGGGTTTTTGCGACCTTGCCACGCTTCTGGGCGCCGAAGTTCCAGTCCTGGTGGCATATGCGCGACGGCCGCAAGACTGGGAATCGGCCTGGTCGTTCCTTCCAACGGCCCCCTTATGGGAGCCCCGTATTGGCGAGATCAGCAACCAGGATCTTGCGCGGGACCTGGATCTGATGGTGGCCAATTCGGATCTGCTGGATGACCTTGGGGGACACGGACTGGAATTCGGATTCCCGTCCCGGAGGGTCCACCACAGCGCAGATGCCGCCTATCTTGGTTACAACGGAGCGCTGGCGTTCGTCGATTCCCTGTCGAACACCCTTGGGGATCGATCTGCCCGACGGTGATCATTCATGGCCGCACGGGCAGCACGGGCAGCACGGGCAGCACGGGCCGCATGGGCCACACGCGCCATTTAATGCACTGCTGCAAACAGGCCCGCGGAAAGGAACGCCGTTGGGCGTCCCGCAAGGCCCTGGTTCTGCGCGTCCGAATAGGGTATCATCCCGCGGGTTTAATGTTCGCGTGCCCGGCTGGTCTATGGAGGTTGTCGGATGAAGACCTTGCGTCTGGTGATGTTGGTGCTGGCTGCAACGATGATGGTTGGGCCGGTCGGGACGGGCTGTTCGTGCAAGAGCGGCCAGCGGTCGCAGGACCTGGACCTGCTGGCAACCCCATCGACGCTTCCGTTCGGCACGGTGGAACTGGGATCAAGCCAGCCCATGTCCGTGGAACTCAAGCACATCGGCACGGAAGGCACCGTTGATATTTCCCGCATTGCCCTGGAAGGCCTCTCCGACGAGTTCACGTTGCAATTGCCCGAAAAGATGGTCCTGGCCGTAGGCGAATCGGTCTGGGTCACGGTCACCTACGCACCGACAGGCGCCTCGGCCAGCGATGGCGCCCTGGTGATCAACCACAACGTGGCCAGCCGCGGTAACGTCACCCGCGTGCCGATCACGGCAAACGGTCGCGTGGGCGACCTGCTGGTGGATCCAAACCCGATCGATTTCGAGCAGGTGGAATCCGGCAAGGACTTCCTGCTGGACGTGATGATTCAGAACTACGGATCGGCACCCATCAACGTGACTTCGATCAACCTGCGCCTGGACGGCAGCACCGACTTCACAATCGAGCAGTTCCCCGACGGCAAGACGTTCCCATTCGAACTGGCACCGACCGAAAAGGTCTTCCTGGTGATGAAGTACGCGCCGACCGGCGGCGGTGGGGACGACTCGAAGCTGGTGGTCGAGGGCGACTCGCAAGGCCAGCGCCAGTCATGGCAGTTCGATGTTACTGGCACCGAGATGGGCCCCGTGCTTGAGGCGTCACCAGGCGAACTGCACTTTGGCGCAGTCAAGCTGAACGAGGAAAAGATTGTCCTGCTGGAGGTCAGCAACAAGGGAAACGCCGACCTCGTGATCGCTGCCGGCGGGATGACGCTGTGGCCCCCGGACACGGTCTACAAGATCGTGGTCAAGAACGCGCCGACCGAAGAAGTCCGCATCGCCCCTGACGCCGCTCCCGTCCAGTTCCAAATCGCATGGACCCCAGGCGAGGTGACTCCGGACGACGGCAACCCACTGTGTTCGTTGATGATTGCCAGCAACGACCCCGCCAAGCAAACCTTGATACCCGTGTACGGCACCGTCGATGCGCCCAAGCTGATCGTCATTCCTGATTCGATCGACATGGGCTTTGGCGCCATCATGACGCCGGTCGAGCGGCAGGCCACACTGCAGAACGCCGGATCGGGCACCTTGCACATCACCTCAATCGAGGTCGTCGATGCGTCGGTGACGCAGTACGGCAACGAATTCGCCATCAACTCGACCGGCTGCACCAAGGATTCGGGTGACGCCTGCACCATCCAGGGCAACACGTCAGTTCCGGTCAAGGTAATCTTCACGAACCGTGGTCCGGACAACGGCGAGGTCACCGCCAAGCTGCGAATCATATCGAACTACGCCGGCAACGAAACCATGGACGTCCCGATCATCGTCCGCCGTTCCGGTGCCCCGGTCTGCAATGTAGCCATGGTGCCGATGGGGCTGAATTACGGCACGGTAGCCATCGGATGGCCGGCCGAGAAACCGATGAACCTGGTGAATGTCGGCACCGGCCCGTGCACCTATGTCGGCGCCAAGATTTCCGACTGCGCCACCAGCATGTTCGGCAGCACGACTTGCGGTACGCCAATGACCGGCGCCTTTTCGCAGATTTTCCAGTTGAAGAACGCGCCGACCCCGAACACCGAACTGGCCGCCGGATCGACCACGACGATGACCGTGCGTTTCAATCCCCCGTCATCCAGCCCGATGTTCGGCCTGCTGAACCAGTATTTCGCCTTGTTGGGAGTGCAGGTAAAGGCCCCGGGTGCGGCGGTCGCCATGACGCTGCCCAAGGGCGTAGGCAATCCTGCGACCTATCAGCCGAACATCCAGGGCGCTTCGGGCATCGCAAAGATCAGCGTTCTTCCCGGCGAACTGAATTTCGGCGTTACCACCATCGGGTGCTACAGCAAGACTTACAAGGTCTGCATCTACAACTCGGGCAACGCCCCGTTGATGGTCAACGACATTGAATTAAAGCAGTGTTCGCCCGAGTTCAAGGTCAAGAACATTCCCAGGCTGCCGATGGCGGTCCCGAACGGCGCGCCCAAGTGCATCGAGGCGGTATACGCCCCGCAGGACGAGGGGCCGGACACTTGTTCCATGCTGATATCGGCCACCGACACTTCGTCACCGACGGTGTCGGTCAAGCTGACCGGATCGGGGACGTACGAGACCCACCAGACCGACGAGTTCCTGCAGGTTACCGGGCAGGAAGTCGATATTTTGTTCATCATCGACGACTCGGGTTCCATGTCCGAGGAACAGGACCGCCTGACCCAGTCGTTCAGCGACTTCATCGGGGCCGCCAACGTGTGGAAGAACGATTTCCACCTGGGCGGCATCAGCGTCAACGTGGTTGACGACAAGGTGATCGGGCGCCTGAACAGGGGCGACACCAAGATCACGCCGCGCTTCATGACCAAGGCCAATGCGAACCCGGCAACATTTGCGAAGATGGTCGATTACGGCAGTGGCGGAAACTCGGACGCGCAGGAGTCGGGGCTGCAGGCATCACAGACCGCGTTGTCGGCGCCGCTTGCCACCGACACCGGCGTTCCATGCGGCAGCACCTCGGACTGCACCAGCGACCCGAACATCTGCCCGTCGGGTACCACTTGCGCTTATACCTGCATCGAAGGCACCTGCGGAGGCTTCAACTCCCGCTTCCTGCGAAACGACGCCCAGCTTGAAATGGTCGTGCTGTCGGACGAGGAAGACCAGTCGTCGGGCGGACTTCCCTTCTACGTAGATTTCTTCAAGAATATCAAGGGCTGGTACAACGTAGACATGATGCATTTCAACGCCATCGTTGGCATGGACAGCAGTTCGGCCGGCAGTTGCACGGCCTCGGACGGCGGCACTGCTGAAGGCGGGTACCGGTACGTGGAAGTGGTCGAACAGACCGGCGGCCTGGGCGGTTCCATCTGCGACAGTTCCTATGCCAGCACAATGAACAAGATCGGCGACGTCACCTTCCATCCCAAGGTTCAGTTCTTCCTGACACGCCTTGCCGACCCGTCGACGGTGACAGTGAAGGTCAACACGACTTCATGCCCGTCCGGCTGGCGCTATGACGCGCCGTCCAACTCGGTCATCTTCGACGCCAAGGGCACCTGCATGCCAGGCCCGGGCGACAAGATCTTCATCGACTACGAGACCCTTTGCCTGACTTCGTAACAGCATGGTTTGGCCTATCAGGAGGGAATTCAGCCGCCGAGGATCTCGTTGAGGCCTTCGATAGTTTTCGCCAGCTCCTCCGGGGAGACTACGCCTAGTTTCCTTCCAATTCGATCCACGGACAGGGTCCGGATCTGGCTGATCTTTACCCAGGAGGGCTTGGGAAGATGGGTCTCGGACAATTCGAGTGTCAGGGGATATCCGGCATGTTGAGGCTGGCTGGTCAGGGCCATCGCGATCACGGTCCCCGAGCGTTCATTGAAGACGTCGGCACTAAGAATAAGTACTGGTCGCAAGCCGGCCTGTTCGTGGCCCCGAGTCGGGTCGAGATCCGCCCACCGAATCTCGCCCCTCAGTATTCGGGCCATTCCGCCAACTCCCTGCTGATGCCTTCCTCTGCGATAGCCTTCTCGAAAGCCGGGTCAAGCTTTGCGCATTCGCGCGCCAGCCTGGAGTGCGAGAGACGACTCAGTTTCTCGTTTACCGCCTCCTGGATAGCCTGGCTTCGATTCGGAAACATGCGAGTCAGGACCAGGCGGTCAAGTTCCTCAAGTGACTGCGCATCCAGCGTGATGGCAACCTTCGACCTACCCATGCCCCACCTCCGGGTATGACGTTACGCCATACCTCCTCCAGTGTCAATTGAGGAAGCCGTGGAAGCTGCCTTTCGAAGGCCCAAAACGGCGCGCACGGCTCCGGCTTGGCCACATGGTCGCGCCGCTACGCAGGCGACCCAGCCGGAGCCGTGAGCCCCAATAGGCCCAAAGGGAAAGAGGGTTAAAGTTCGCGAGGGAAAAGGCTCATGGTATTGGCCTCAGACACCGGCCCCCGTCGTTCGCGCGGCGGCTGTCCGGCGTGACGTAGTTGCGAAACGACGATCGCAGGTTCGACGCGACGTTGACGAAACTGCCGCCACGGAGCACGCGGGTGCCGCCGGTGGGTGAGACCCATGCACGCCCATCCGTCGGAGCTCCCGTGTAGGAGGAGTGGTACCAATCCTCGACCCACTCCCAAACGTTCCCGGCCATGTCGCACAACCCCTGTGTCGTGTTTCCGGACGGCTTGCTGCATATCGGCCACGTTCGGTTCTGGCCGCATCCGCTGCCACCGGAACTAAACACTGCAAGATCACATGTCGCAGTTGTGTTCCCCCAGGGGTACTCCTGAGCCTTTCCGCCGCTTCGCGCCGCGTATTCCCACTCTGCCTCGCTGGGCAGACGGCCTCCTGCCCATGTACAGAACGTTCCGGCCTGGCTCCAGTCAATGCAGTTAACCGGATGGTCCTCACGACCAGACGTACCCCAGTTGCAAGTGCTGCCCGTATTCGGAGTAGTACACGCCCCAGCCGAAACGCACGCCTTGTATTGCGCGACCGTCGTCTCGGTCTTTGCCATCTGGAAACCTTTGACCGTTACCCGGTGCTTTGGGTCCTCGTCTCCTTTCCCCGACCCCATCTCGAAGGTGCCACCGGGGATTTTGATCCAGTCAATCCGCGCGCCGGTAGCCACCTTCAAAGCCACTTCAGCACGGCTGTTGTGCGTGACAACGACGTTCGCCTTCGACTCGCCCTTCTCGCACTTGACACCAACCTCGTGTCGCGTCGCGATCACCTCGCGCTTCCACGGCGTCGGGCCAACGGCCTTGCCATCCACCGATACTTCACCATCGCAGGGGGTTCCGTCCTCGTAGGCCGATGTCACGACCAGAAGACCCATTTTG
Organism: uncultured Myxococcales bacterium; assembly: GCA_903936705.1. Lineage (GTDB taxonomy): Bacteria > Myxococcota_A > UBA9042 > DTJE01 > DTJE01 > CAIZWN01. The sequence continues at coordinate 254,090 of CAIZWN010000068.1, read as the reverse complement.
GCTTCCATCTTCACGGACATCTTCACTGTCTCGCGGTTCCGTACTGTCGCCCGCTGGACCGCATCCCCGTAGCCCTCCAGGACCAGTTTCACCACCGCGATTCCAGGTTGCAAAGTCGGGAACGTAAACGGCGTAGTCTGACCAGTCGCCTCGTCATTCAGCGTGATCGCGGCGCCCAGCGGGTCGCTCTCCACGATCAGGGCCCCGAAATTCTGCTGCAGAACTGCCTTCACGACTGCGGTCTTCCCGTCCTCGACCACGACCGAACTTTCGTGCTTCAGGTAGTTGGTCTTCTCTACACGAACAACGTAGCTTGCCGAGGGCTTCCGGTCGGCGCTCCACGGTGTAGGCCCAACCCGCTCGCCATCCAGACTGACTTCCGCGCCCAACGGGTCACTTGTGACTTCCAGGCGACCGAACGCGGGGGGCAGGGTCAAGGTCACGCGCTTCCCGGTCTGGTCCAGGTCGATCTCCTGGCGGGCCGAGTGGTACAGCTTCCCCATCTCGGCGACCAGGACGTACCGGCCAACCATCTGCTCGATCTGCAGCGGCGCCTTGCCCATCTCCTTGCCGTTCAGCGTGATGTTTGCGCCCGTCGGCTCGGACTTGATGGTCAGGAACCCGGTCTGGTCAGTCATCTGGTTCACGATGCTTTGGCCCTTGTCGATGATGACCCCGCTCTCGACCTTCCCGCCGCCAAGGGGAACTGGTGTCCGCGCCGGCGCAGGCTGGGATGACGGGGCAGCAGTCCCCGTCAGCTTCTCGGTAGCCGTGCCCAACGACACCATGATCCCGTCTTCCGTGCACAACCCTGATACCGTGGCCGCAGTCTCGCTGGTCGCCCGACCCAGGTCGAACACGTTCAAGCTGATCGTGCACTGCGAACCAACCTTGGCGATCCGTGTGGCCAGCGTCTTCTGCGCCGCAAGTTCCCTGCCCAGCTCGATCTGGCAGGTCTCGTCATAACATTCCTTGTAGGATTCGGTCTTGGCCTCAACCAGACGAGACTTCAACTGGGCCCTCGGCACAACCTGGTACTTGCCGCTTTCGGCCAGTCGTGACGCCACATAGTCACTAAGGTTGTCCACGACATCGGCAGCCAGCAGCACGCCCTTGGCCTCGACATTGAACACGGCAATAATCGGCGCGCTGCCCTGCGCCTGGGACAGGCACGGAACCGTCAGCAGGGCAGAAATCAGCAGGAATCTCGTCCAGGTCGTCCGCATCCGGGCACCTCTTGCGTTCGCGTGGATTGTAGTCTCATTGAGGTCTGCGCGGAACTTGCAACAACCTGAAGACACCCAGGGTAGCCAATTCCAATGACGCCCGAGGTGCCATTGCCCTACTATAGAGGGCAGGTACTGGCCTGACGCTCGAGACAGGTGACCTGCACCCGAAGCCAAACCACGGAGGCTGATCGATGGCCCAGGAGCACAGGAACATACAGCCCGGAAGTGATGCCAAGCCAATCAAGGACGCGTTTGCCGGGGACGTGCCTGAAGACATCCGCACTGGAACCAGCACGGCATCACTGAAGATGGCCATTCTTGACAACCTCTTGTATGTCCAGGGCCGAACCAGCGACCTTGCGACGCCGAATGACTGGTATATGGCGGTTGCCTACACCACCCGGGACCGCATGCTGGCGCGCTATACTCGTTCCCTTCGGCACCTGCGTGACCCGCAGACAAAGATCGCCTGCTATCTGTCTGCCGAGTTCCTGATGGGGCCGCACCTTGGCAACAACCTTCTGAATCTTGGCATTACCGACAACATGCGTGACGCGGTGCAGGAACTGGGGCTGAACCTGGATGTCCTGCTGAACCAGGAGGAGGAACCCGGGCTGGGCAACGGGGGACTGGGCAGGCTTGCCGCGTGCTATATGGACTCTCTGGCGTGCACCGGCATCCCGGCCATAGGCTACGGAATCAGGTACGAGTTCGGCATTTTCAAACAGGAGATCGTCGACGGGTGGCAGGTCGAAAAAACCGACAAGTGGCTGCGTCTGGGCAATCCGTGGGAAAACTGCAGGCCCGAGATTTCCTATCTGGTGAATTTCGGGGGAAACACAGAACAGCTTCCCGTTGAAGGGGGCGGGTTCAAGGTGCGCTGGTTGCCGAATCGGGTGGTGAAGGGGATTGCCTATGACACGCCGATACCTTCATACAAGCAGGAACTGGTCGATCTGCTGAGACTGTGGAAATCGGAGGCTGTGGAATCCTTCGACTTCCAGGCTTTCAACAAGGGCGACTATTACAAGGCAGTCGACGAGAAGGTCGGTTCCGAAACGATCAGCAAGGTCCTTTATCCGAACGACGAGCCGGCAATCGGAAAGGCACTCAGGCTGGCACAGCAGTATTTCTTCGTGTCCTGTTCGTTGCAGGACATGATCCGCATCCACCTGCACCGGGGCATGAGGCTGGAGTTGTTCCACGAAAGCTTTGCCGTGCAACTGAACGATACCCATCCCTCGATCGCCGTGGCCGAACTGATGCGACTGTTTGTCGACGAACACGGGATGGGCTGGGACGTGGCCTGGGAAGTGACGCAAAAGACGATGGCGTACACGAACCACACGCTTCTTCCGGAGGCTCTGGAAAAATGGCCCCTGCCCTTGTTCGGCAGTTCGCTCCCACGGCATCTGGAAATCATCTTCGAGATCAACCGCAGGTTCCTTGACGAGGTTCGGCTGCGATACCCTGATGATGATGACCGGATCTCGCGACTGTCGCTGATTGACGAAAGAGGGGACAAATTCGTCCGAATGGCCCATCTGGCGTCGGTTGGAAGCCACTGCATCAATGGTGTTGCTGCGCTGCACAGCGATCTTCTTGCCAGGACCATCCTGAAGGACATGTACGAACTGTACCCAGCACGTTTCACCAACGTGACGAACGGCGTGACTCCCAGGCGTTGGATGGTCTTGTCGAATCCGGGCCTTGCCAAACTGATCACGGCGAACATCGGGGACCGGTGGATCGGGAATCTTGAACGCGAAATCAAAAAGATAGAGCCGTTATCCGAGGATGCCGGTTTTCTGGCAGAGTGGCACAAGGTAAAGAGTGACAACAAGTCGAGGCTTGCCGCCCTGATCAAGGACCAAACCGGCATCGTTACTGACCCAGCGTCGCTGTTCGACGTTCAGGTAAAGAGAATCCACGAGTACAAGCGTCAGCATCTGAACGTGCTGCATATCATCGCATTGTACAATCGCATAAAGCTGAACCCTGGTCTGGATGTCGTACCACGCACATTCGTTTTCGGAGGCAAGGCCGCGCCGGGCTATGTCATGGCAAAGCTGATCATCAAGCTGATCAATACGGTCGGCGCGGTGGTGAACAACGACCCTGATGTGGCAGGAAGGCTGAAGGTCGTGTTCCTCCCGAACTTCAATGTGAAAAATGCCCACCATATCTATCCTGCCGCTGATCTGTCGGAGCAGATATCCACCGCCGGCCTGGAGGCATCTGGTACGGGAAACATGAAGTTCTCGATGAACGGCGCCCTGACAATCGGCACCCTTGACGGCGCCAATGTCGAGATTCGCGAAGAGGTCGGTCCGGAAAACTTCTTCTTGTTCGGGCTGACTGCCGGTGAGGTATGCGACCTGAAGGCGATGGGGTATCGCCCCAGGGAGTACTATGAGCAAGACTCCCAGCTTCGAGAATCCCTTGACCAGATTGGCTCGGGGTACTTTTCGAATGGGGATGCAAGCCTCTTTGCTTTGCTGGTTGACAGCCTGCTGCAGCAAGATCGGTTCCTGCTGCTGGCGGACTATCAGTCCTATATTGCCTGCCAGGATCGGGTGAGTGCCGCCTATGGTGACCGGAAGGAATGGCTGCGCATGTCGGTCCTGAATGTGGCCCGAATGGGGAAGTTTTCATCGGATCGTTCGATACGGGAATACTGCCGGAATATCTGGAACATATCGCCGATCAAGGTTCAGTAAGGTTCAGGAACATGCGAAGGAGGCCACAGGCGGCATGCACAAGTCGACAAAAGGCCAAGGGCAGGGAAGAAGCTTCCCTCTGGGCGCCAGCGTTTCCGACGGCGGCGTCAATTTCAGCGTCTTTTCAAACAATGCGGTCCTGGTGGAGCTGCTGCTTTTCAGGAAGGCCGGCGATGTCGCCCCGGAACGTACGATCCTTCTTGACCCGAAGAAGAACAGGACCGGTTGCTACCAGCACGTCTTTGTTCCCGATGTTGGACCGGGACAGGTTTACGGATATCGGGTTCACGGTCCACACCAGCCCGAGCGCGGCATGCGTTACGACCCCCAGAAGGTGCTGCTGGATCCCTACGGAAGGGCGGTTTTCGTACCTGAAGACTACAGCCGCGTGCAGGCAAGCTGTCCAGGTGACAACTGCGCCACTGCCATGAAAAGCGTGGTTGCTGACCCCAGCCTGTATGACTGGGAAGGAGACGTTCACCCAAGGCATCCTTTTGCACGTTCAATTATTTACGAGATGCACGTCCGCGGGTTCACGGCCCATCCCAGTTCTGGTGTTGCTGCGGATAGGCGGGGCACCTACGCGGGACTGATCCAGAAGATCCCGTATCTTCAGGAACTGGGCGTTACCGCGGTTGAACTGCTGCCGGTGTACCACTTTGACCAGCAGGATGCTCCCCCGGGATTCAAGAACTACTGGGGATATGCTCCGGTCTCGCTTTTTGCTCCACATTCAACGTACAGCTTCAGGAAGGACCCTCTGGGGCCGGTCGATGAATTCCGTGACATGGTAAAGGCGCTGCATCGCGCCGGTATCGAGGTGATCCTGGATGTCGTCTATAACCACACGGCGGAAGGCGATCATGAGGGGCCGACTCTGTCCTTCCGTGGATTTGGGAACGACGCCTACTATCTTCTGGAGCCTGACAGAAGATACTACGGCAACTATGCCGGTTGCGGAAATACGCTTGCCACAAGCAACCCCCACGTGCGTCGCATGGTCCTGGACAGCCTTCGGTACTGGGTCCAGGAAATGCACGTCGACGGGTTTCGATTCGACCTTGCCTCGGTATTGACAAGGGACGCCCAGGGGCGGCCACTGTCGAATCCGGCCGTGATCCGGGACATCGAGACGGATCCTGTGCTGGCGGGAATCAAGCTGATTGCCGAGCCATGGGATGCTGGCGGACTTTACCAGGTCGGCAGTTTCATCGGCGACAACTGGAAGGAATGGAATGGAAGGTTTCGGGACGATGTGCGCAGTTTTTTGAGGGGAGACAGGGACACGGTCTCGAAATTCGCATCCCGGTTGCTGGGCAGCCCCGACATCTATGGGCACAAGGAGCGCGAGCCGGAACAGAGCATCAATTTCGTCACCTGCCATGACGGTTTCACGCTTGAGGACCTGGTTTCCTATGACGGCAAGCATAACGAGGCGAACGGGGAGGCAAACCGGGACGGCAGCGACGAAAATTTCAGCTGGAACTGCGGAGCTGAAGGCCCAACCAACGATTCGGGAATCGAACAGCTAAGGAACCGTCAGGTAAAGAACTTTCTTGCGGCAACGCTGCTGTCGGCTGGAACGCCGATGCTGTTGATGGGCGACGAGGTCAGGCGAACTCAGCAGGGCAACAATAATGCGTACGGCCAGGACAACGAGATCAGCTGGCTGGATTGGGGTTTTGATTCCAAACATGCGGGCCTGTTCAGATTCGTAAAGGTTCTGATTGCCGACCGTCAAAAGCGGGACGTTTCACTGGATGACCCCGGACTGACACTGAACCAGTTTCTGCTGCAATCAAAAGTGGTCTGGCACGGAGTGAAACTTGACCAGCCGGACTGGGGGTCCGACTCGCATTCCATCGCCTGCACGGTAAGAAGCCTAAGCGGCAGATTCATGGTGCACATGATGATCAACGCCTACTGGAAGCAACTGACCTTCGAGGTCCCACTCGTCGCAGAGTCGCCGGGGTGCAACTGGAGGCGCTGGATCGATACCGCCCTGGAATCGCCCGAAGACATCAGCCCCTGGAATGAAGCCGCCGTGATTCGTGCTGGCGCATATTCAGTTCAACAAAGGTCACTGGTGGTTCTGTTTTGGCGCAGCAGCTCCAAGGCAACCTAGCTGGCGTGTGAATAGGAAGGAGGATCGTCGATGGTTTCGCAGTCCGGAATAGTCAGTCAGGAAAGGATCATGAACCTTCCGGAGGTTTATTGGCCGGGAACGCGAGGCGCGAAATGAACGACCAATCAAATGAACTTTCGCAGTTGCTGGCGATCATCGAGAACGTGGCCGGTGGAAACTACTCCAACGACATCATGGCGCTTACCGGCAGTGACGTGCCTGGGCCGATCAGGATCATCGCTGAGGCGATGGGAATGATGATGGTCAAGGTGGAGACCCGGGAATATCAACTCGAACTGCTGGTCCAGGAACTTCGCAGCCTGAACGAACAGATCAAGCGCAATTCGCTGCAGACGGTCTCGTCCATGGCCCAGGCATTGGAGGCGCGCGACGCATACACCCGCGGCCATGCCGAACGCGTGGCCGGCATCGCCGCACTGATCGCCTGCGAAATGGGACTGGCCCCAGTGACGGTGGAACTGGTTCGGACGGCCGGCGTGCTGCACGACATCGGCAAGATCGGCTGCTCGGATCGGATCTTCCAGCCGCACGAGGCCAGGAACCCGCCTGACGTGGTGAAGGAGATCATGGCGCATCCCGGAGCAGGGGCGGAGATCCTGAAACATCTGGATTTTCTGGGAGAAGTGGTAACGATTATCCACGCTCACCACGAGCGGATCGACGGCAAGGGGTATCCGCGCCGCATGAAGGGTAACGACATCCCCCTGGGAGCCCGGATCATAGCGGTCGCAGACGGCTATGATGCCATGACGACCGACCGGCCCTATCAGAAGGGTATGACGCACCAGGCGGCGCTGGAGATTCTTCGTGGGCAGGCCGGCGCCAAGTGGGATGCCGACTGCGTGGCGGCATTCGAACGGCTGCAGGTCATCGCCCCGGCGCAGGAACAGCCGGATGAAGGTGAACCGACCGGCACCACGCCTCCGGCACAATGACGTCGATCGTGCCGATCCTAGGATCCCGAAACACAAACTAACCCCGAAACTCACTTGTCCAAATCATCGTCGTCGGAAGGCGAATCAACAGCCAACCCGGCAGGCATCTGGATGCCTTTTTCAATCGGCATGGCACCGGCTGCGGCGATCACGTCGTTGACTACCAGGCTGGCTAGGCACATTCCGAATGTCGCTGTGACGTGCACCATCGAGCCGTTGATGAATGCCTTGCTGCTGCACCATTCGTGGGCTTCTTCCTGCGCGCCGGAACCGTCATCTACGAATTGCGGGCAGAAACAGGCGCCGGTTCCGCAGGCGGCCTGGGGGCCCTGATTCAACAGGACCTCGTCGCTGTAGACCGCCTTGAAGTCGGCCGTTATGTCGTGGTGGCGCAGGCGTTTTCGGATGCGACGTGCCAGCGGGCAGCCGGTTGATTCCCATATCGACCCTATTCGGACGCGGGTTGGATCCAGCTTGCCGGACGCCCCCATCGTCGAAAACAGGGTCACCTTGCGTTCCAGTGCCTGGATGATCAGGCCCAGCTTGGAACTAAGCGAGTCGATGGCGTCCAGCACGTAATCGTAGGACTCCAGCTCGAAAGTGTCCTTCGTCGTGGCGTCATACAACTCGCGACGAGCCACTATCACGGCATCGGGGTTGATGCCGCGCAGCCTGACGGCCAGTTCATCGACCTTGACCCGGCCCACGTTCGCCGGTATTGCCTGCAACTGGCGGTTCGCGTTAGTGATGCATACGCAGTCCGAATCGACGATGGTGAGGTGGCCGATTCCGCTGCGGATCAGCGCCTCGGCGGTCCAGCTGCCGACCCCTCCAATGCCAAAAAGGATGACACGCGTCTGCTGCATGCGTTCCATTGCGGCGCGACCCACCAGGAGTTCGCTGCGGTGAAACAGGGCGGTCCGGTTCATTCAAACTCCATGCGCCGGCAGACGGCAGACAACCAAGGGCAGTCGGCAAAAGCCTTTCGCGACGATCGGGCCGTACGCCTGCCCCGCGCGGCGATTACGCAAACCACATGCCATCAGGCGTCCATTCTGTTCCCGTACGCCTGCCCCGCGCGGCGATTACCCCCTCGACACCCAACGACGTCTCTGCCACAGTTCCCGAAAGAATGCGAGCCGGGTCCAGTCGCGATCAAGGCGTGACCCGTCCGCACACCAGCGGAGGACGAGACGACATGCTGAACACACCTGGACGAATCGTGACCGCGCTGGCACTGGCCTGCCTGGCCGGGTGCGGCGGGGAGAAGGAAGACCTGGATGCCGGTATCGACATCGGCGCAGATGTTCCGGGCGAAGTCGCGGGCGAAGTCCCAGGCGATCTTCCGGGAGATGCGCCGACCGAGGCGCAGGACCAGGCACCCGACTTCCAGCAGGAGATCCCGGCTTCTGAACGATCGCTGGCAATCGAGGAACTTCCGGAATCGGCAAAGTCCGGGTCCCTTCTGACGCTGACGGTAAGGGCACGGGACGACGCGAATCAATCGATCCAGGGCGCGACCATCAATGCCTTGGTGACACGCGGCGGGGGCCAGCTGCCCGTTGCAACCGCGACTACCGGGGTCGACGGGCTGGCCACGTTCCAGTGGACTCTGGGACCGGCTCCGGTGCGACAAACGGTTTCGCTGGACTGGAACGGAGTGCTGGCGACCGCCACCCTTGACGGGGTGCTGGACACACCTCTGGCCCCGGCGGTATTCGGCAACGTCGCCGGATTTCTTGCCTCGCAGGCAATCGAGGGATCGACCGAGGACCTGGCCTTCAGCCCCGACGGTACGCGAATGATCCTGGGCGTACCGGGAGGGTTGCTGGAGGTTGATTCGAAGGGCGATGTCACGACCATGGCCTTGACCGGCGACACGGTTGGCTGGCCGCTTGGAATCGCCTATGACACGGACGCAAATCTGTGGGTCGCCGATGCCAACGGCAAGGCGGCGCGGCGCATCGACCCCGCCGGGAACGTGACCACGGTGCAAATTGGTACTCCGGCGATCGAACTGAAGTACCCCAACGACCTGACCACGGCCGCCGGCGGCTTGATCGTGATGGCAGACAGTTGCCTGGGCAAGGTGCTGGTTTTTCGCGCCGACGGAACGTTGGTGTCCGAGGCCGGTTTCGATGCGGCAAGTGAAGGCGGCGCGAACGGCGTAGCGGTTGACCCGTCGGGCACGGCACTGTGGGTCACCACCGAGAACACTGCGTTGCTGTGCATGGACGGGTCGGACATGTCGGCCAGGAACGGGGGGCTGTACAAGTTCGCGCTTGGTTCCGACGGCACGCTTGGGGAGCGGACCGACGTGGCGCCAGGATTCGCCAGCTATGCCGATGGCGTCACATTCGACGCCGAAGGCAACCTGTACATGATGGTCGATCAGGTCGATACCAGTTTGGGATTGGTTGAAAGCGCCGTGTGGATCCTGCCTGCCGGGGGTGGCGAGCTGCGCCGATTCCTGTCAACGACCGACAAGGCCATGGCGAACGCGGCGTTCGGGCCGACCGCCTTCGGGGAACAAAAACTATACATGGCGTTGATCGCGATCCCGGTCCTTGTCGATCCCGAACAGCGAGGAGTAGTCGCGATAGACGTAGGCATCAAGGGCCATCCACTGATCCCCAAGTAGGATCACGGCACAGCGGACCCCATTCAACCGCGATGCCTATTACCTGGCCCTGCAGCAGGCGCAGAAAGACACTTGCGACCTGACCGGGTGGCTGGATTGGTTCCTGAAATGCCTGACGGGTGCTGTGGCAAGGTCCGAACGGCAGATTGACCTGGCCTTGGCTCAGGGCCGGTTCTGGCAATCCCTGTCGGGGCATGTCCTGAACCAGAGGCAACTGAGGGTGTTGCGCCGCGTTCTAGAGGAGGAACCGGGAGGTTTCAAGGGCGGACTGACCACCAGGAAGGTGGCGCACCTTGCGGGGGTAAGCCCGGCAACGGCCCAGCGAGATCTGGCGGACCTTCTGGACAAGGGAGTGATCGTGCGCAACGAGTCGGGAGGCCGTGGCACCAACTATCGGCTGGCGGGATACCACGAAAAGGGCGACCGAGGACCTTTTTCGCACGACGTTTGAAACCTCTTCCGTTACCCGGAATCTGATGAGGTACTGGCAGTCGCATGGAGTTCGGCATGAAGTTGGAGGTTCATCTCCGAATCATCACGCGAAGGCTGCAGGAGTTCGCCTTGTACCCCCACCCGTTACCACTGAGCATGTTCGGGTTCCAGAAGCCGCCGCTGAAGTTCTGCGTGCCGTAGGAGTTCCCGTTCGACGTGACCCCCACGTGCGTGCCCCAGCGGTGGTTGGCAATCATATACTGGGTGTACCCGTCGTCCGGCGCCACGCTCCAGCCAGAGGGCAACTGCCAGTATTCGGTGGTGCACCCGATGTTGGAGTCGTTGACGCCCGCGCAGTCGATCGTGGCCCAGTACCAGCCCCAGGCGCTGGCGTAGGTACTGCCCGAGTTGAACGGGTTGCACGGCCCGGGAGCCCCCGACACGCAACTGGTGCCCGAGCAGGTGTTGCCGCCGCTGCAGGCGTTCCCGCACGAACCGCAGTTGGAGTTGTTGTCCACAAGGTACGTCTCACAGCCGTCCGCCGCACCGCTGTAGCAGTCGCCGTAGTTGCCGTTGCAGGTGTACCCACAACTACCGCTGGAACAGTATTTTGACGCGTTACTGGCGCCGGGGCACACGTTGCCGCACGTGCCGCAGTTGTTGACGTCGTTCAACTTGTAGACTTCGCACCCATCGGCGGCGGAACCGTTGCAATCCAGGTAGTTCGCATCGCACGTGTACCCGCAGGTGCCGCTGGTGCAGGTACTCGTGGCATTCGCGCGGGCCGGGCACGCCAGGCCGCATACGCCGCAATTGCTGACGTTCGTCTGCGTGTTGATCTCGCACCCGTCTGCCGCATTGCTGTTGCAGTCCTTATAGTTGCCACTGCAAGTGAAACCGCAGGCGCTGCCACTGCAGAAGGTTGTTGCATTGGCCCGGGCCGGGCAGACGGTTCCGCAGGCGCTGCAGTTGTCGGCGCTGCTGGCCGAGTCGATTTCGCACCCGTCGCTGGCAACGCCATTGCAGTCCTTGAATGTACCGCTGCACGTGAAGCCGCAAGACGAACCCGAGCACACGGGCGTGGAGTTCGCACGCACCGCACAGGCCGTGCCGCACGCAGCGCAGTTCGCGGAATCGGTGACCGTGTTGATTTCGCACCCGTCGATCGCCAGGGCGTTGCAGTCCCGGTAGGCCCCGTTGCATGTGAATCCGCATGCACCAACCGCGCACGTCGTCGTGGCATTGGTCCGCGCTGGGCAGGCGTTGCTGCACGATCCGCAATTGGACAGGTCGATGGCCGAGTTCACCTCGCAGCCGTTCACGCTGTTCGCATCGCAGTTGCGGAAGGCTCCGGTGCAACTGATCCCGCAGGCTCCGCTGGCGCACGTCGGGCTGGAATTCGCGCGGGTTGGACAGACGGTCCCGCACGCGCCGCAATTCGAAAGATTCGTGTCACCATCGATTTCGCACCCGTCTGCGTCCAGGGTATTGCACTCGAGGTAGGGCGACTGGCAGAAGTTGCCGCACGTTGATGACGTGCAGGCTGACCAGGCGTGGGGTGCACTGTTGCACTGGGTCCCGCACGCACCGCAGTTCGTCGGGTCGTACCGCGGGTCCACGCAGCGGTTATCGCATGCGATCAGCGGGGATTCGCAGGTGGCGCCGCAAATACCGCCCGCACAGACCTGGCCAGCACCACACACGGTACCGCAGGCGCCGCAGTTGGCATTGTCGGTCTGTTTGTTCACACACGTACCGCACTGGGTGGGGCCGATGTTGACCGTGCAGTTGCGGTAGCAGATCGACAGCCCGCTTTGGCACGTCAGCGAGCAGGTACCGTTCACGCAGGTCTTGCCAGCGACGCAAGTAGTGCCGCACGCGCCGCAGTTGGCGTTGTCCGTCAGCTTGTTCACGCACGTACCGTCGCAGGCAGACAGGCCTTCCTGGCATGTCAAGGCGCAGGTGCCGCCCACGCAGGCCGTGCCAGCTATGCAAGCCGCGCCGCACGAACCGCAGTGCATGTTGTCCGTCAGCCAGTTCACACAGGTATCGCCACAGTCCGTCAGGCCAGTCTGGCAGGTCAGCGAACACGTTCCGTTCACACACGCATGCCCACCAGCGCAAACCTTGCCGCACGCACCGCAGTTTGCGTTGTCCGTCAACCGGTTCACGCAGGTGCCGCCGCAGTCCGTGAGGCTGGCCTGGCAGGTCAGCAAGCACTCACCGCCCACGCACACATTGCCTGCCTGGCAGGCGTTGCCGCACACGCCGCAGTTCGCCTTGTCAATCTGCCTGTTCACGCACGTCCCCAGGCAGTCCGTCAGGCCATCCTGGCAGCTTAACAAACACTTCCCGTCCGTGCAGACGTCGCCTGCGGGGCAAACGAGACCGCAGCCGCCGCAATGGGCGATGTCGGCAATGAAGTTCACGCAGGTGCCTCCACAATCCGTCAGGCTGGCCTGGCATGTCAGGGCACAGGCGCCGTTCGAACACGCCTGTCCCGCGGGACAAACCGTCCCGCATGTACCGCAGTTCAAGTTGTCAGTCAGATGATTCACGCACAGGCCGTCGCAATCGGTCAGCGAGGGCTGGCAAGACCGCAAACACGCACCATTCGAGCACCGCGCCCAGGACGGACAGACCGTGCCACAGGTGCCACAGTGCGCGTTGTCGCTGAGCCGATTCACGCAAGTGTCGTTGCAAGTCGAAAGGCCTTCCTGGCACGACAGCATGCATGTGCCGTTGCTGCACACCCGCCCATCCAGGCAGGAAGTCTCACAAGCACCGCAATGCTCACGGTCAGTCTTCAGGTTCGTGCACGTCTCGCCGCATTCCGTCAACTCGGTCTGGCACGTCAGCAGGCACGTCCCATTCGAGCAAACCTCGCCCGACGGGCACGTGTTTTCGCACAGCCCGCAGTTCAGGTTGTCCGACAGCGGGTCCACGCACACACCGTTGCATGTAAGTTCGCCAGGCTGGCAGTCCAACGCGCACTGGCTGCCCGTGCAAACCGTGCCCGACGGGCATGACGTGCCACAATCCCCGCAGTGGAGGTTGTCTGACCGAAGGTTCGCGCAGGTACCGCCGCAGTCCGTCAGGCTGGCCTGGCACGACAGACCACACTCGCCGCCCGAACACACGTACCCTTCAAGGCACATCAACTGGCAGATTCCGCAATGGAAGGGATCCGTCTTCAGGTTCACGCACGTCCCCTCGCAGTCGGTCAGCCCCTGCTGGCACGTCAACGCGCATTCGCCGCCCGAACACACCTTGCCTGCCGGGCACGCGGCATCGTCGCACGCCCCGCAGTGCGCAGGGTCCGTTTGCAGGTTCACGCACACATCGTTGCACTCCGTCAGCCCGTCCTGGCACGTCAGCGCGCACCGGCCGCCCGAGCACACCTGCCCAGCTACGCACGCGTTCCCGCACGCCCCGCAATGTGCCACGTCGGTCGCACGGTTTACGCAGGTCCCGTCGCAATCGTTCAGTCCGCTTTGGCACGACAGCAGGCACTCCCCCCCCTCGCACCGGCTTCCCGACACGCACGGATGCTCGCAGGCCCCGCAGTTCGCGGTATCGACCTTCAAGTCACGGCACTTCCCCGTGCAGTCCACCAGCCCGTCCTGGCACGCCAGTGCGCACGTTCCGCCCGAGCACATCATCCCGATCGAGCACGTCACCCCGCAGCTCCCGCAACTGGTCCGGCTGGTCTGCAGGTCCGCGCACGTCCCATCGCAATCGGTCAGGCCGTCCTGGCACGACAACAGGCACGACGCCCCCGAACAAACTTGACCAGACGGGCACATCAGCCCGCAGCCATCGCAGTTACGTCTGTCCGTCGTTGCATCAACACACGTCCCATCACACTCGGTAAGGCCGATCTGGCACGACAGTCGGCAACTCCCGTCCGAGCACACCTGCCCGGCGTTGCAGGAAAATCCGCACGCCCCGCAATGTGCACGGTCCGAGTTCAGATCCACGCATGTCTCGTCGCACTGGGCCAGCGTCGATGGACACGACAGCACGCACTCGCCCTGGCTGCAACGCATCCCCGGCACGCAGTCCGTATCACACGTCCCGCAGTGTGCGGGCTCGGTCAGCAGGTTCGTACACGTACCGTCGCAATCCGTAAGCCCAACCTGGCAAGACAGAGCACATTCCCCCATGCTGCACACCTGCCCGTCCGGGCACGCCAAATCGCACCCACCACAATCGTTTCGATCCGTCAGAAGGTTGTTGCAGATCCCGTCGCAGTTCACCAGGCTTCCCTGGCACGACAATGCGCACTCCCCGTTCGAACAAACCATCCCCGATACGCACGACGACCCGCATGCGCCGCAGTTCCCAAAGTCTGTCCGCAAGTTCATGCACGTTCCGCTGCACGGCGTCAGGCCCGACTGGCACGAAAGCGCACACTCACCGTCCGAACAAACCTGCCCCGCCTCGCACCCCGTCCCACACACTCCGCAATTCGAAAGGTCCGTCAGAACGTTGACGCACACACCCAGACAGTCCGACAACCCGCTCTGGCAAGTCAGTTTGCAGGCCCCATCAACGCACCACTGGCCCGGCTGGCAAACTTCCCTGCATGCGCCGCAGTTCGCAGCGTCCGTCAATACGTTTGCACAGGTCCCGTCGCAATCCGTCAGGCCCGCCTGACACGAAATCGCGCAGAACCCATTCGAGCACACCTGACCCGCACTGCAGACTCCACCGCAAGCCCCGCAGTTTACGGTGGACGTCAGCAGGTTCACACAAACGTCATCGCAATTAGCCAGGCCCCCTTGGCACGTCGTCGCACACGTCCCGCCCGAACACACCTGCCCCGGCGAACATGCCCCAAGACAGATTCCGCAATGCTCAACGTCCTCCCGCAGGTTTACGCAATTGCCCGCGCACTGCTCCAGGCCCAGCTGGCAAGTATCCTGGCACTGGCCGCTGGAGCAGACCTCGCCCTGCCCGCATGTCTGGCCGCACTGGCCACAATTCAGGATGTCCTGGGCAAGGTTCACGCACGTTCCGTCGCACTGCACTTGCGTGGCCCGGCACGACCCGACGCACGAACCGCTGGAGCAAACCTCCGAATCCTTGCATGTCTGATCGCACGCCCCGCAGTGCGCACGATTGGAGCTGAGGTTCACGCAGCTCCCCGCGCAATCCTCGAGGCTGCCATGACAAGCAGACCAGCACGTCCCAATGTTGCACACGGTTCCCCCGGCGCACACCGCCAGGCAACCGCCGCAGTGCAACGGGTCCACCAGCGGATTTACGCATCCCGTCTCGCACGCCAGCCAGCCATCCGCACATCCGCCGCCCCCGTCCGGCAACAATTCCCCGGCACAAGGCGCGCCGTCGCACAGCAGCGACAGGTCTTCCACGCCAATCGGCCCCCCGACTTCACAACCCGCTGCCACGACAACAAAAAGTCCCAACGCCAGACCGCGAGAAGACATAGACATGACCAGCCTCCGACGAATTGCCCCGAACCCCGGGGCATACCCCTTTTGTCAACCCATAAGCAAAAGGCGCACCACCTTAACTGGTTACACTTTCATGTTTGGTATTGAAGGGTTACCGACTACGCCTGAAGGTGTCATCCGGTCGCGGGAACTGTCTCCCGGAATTGCCTTCCGGGTCCGGGAATCGATCACCAGTCAGTCTGATGTTGCGAGTTTAACCTGCCGGTTCGTCAGCACATCGCTTCTGCCTCGATTACCGCAAAACCCATTCGACTGCGATGCCCAGGTAGTTCCCCACCGCATATCCCATCAGCCCGCTGGCGATACCGGTAAACAGGACATCGCGGTTTTCCAGTCGATCTGCTACCGGCGCGATGAAGGCCGGGCTCATGATGGTCGCCACGCTGGTCACTATCGCCGTATCCCGGTCGATGCCGAACACCTTCATGACGGCAAACTGCAGCACCGCAATCGACGAGATGGATGCCAGGGTGAACAGCAGGAAGGCCGGGCCCGTCTGAAGCAACTTGCCGATGTCGGCCATCGACCCGGCCGAAAAGCAGAAGACGAACAGCAGGTACTGGCCCGAAGTATAGGTGCCGGCCAGCGTGCGCACGCGAGGCACCATCGACGCCAGAACTGCCAACGTTGTGATCACCAGGATCGCAACCGCCATGGCGAATTCGGACGGGGCAAGCAGCGCATAGACAGCGCCGCCAACCACACTGCATGCCACGGACAACCCGATTCCGGCAACCCTTTGTTTGATGGTTGCCGGCCGATCGGGTTGCCACTCCGATGGACCCGACCCGACAACGGCTTTGGGATACGGCCGCATGAACCTGGCAAGAACGCGGGGGCCGATAGTCAGCATGAACAGCATGAAGAAGGCGCTCCAGACCAGGTCTGCCGCGTTGCAGTTGACAAACACCTCCGGCGGCACCTTGAAAGCGCCTGCCAGCGCGGCCATGTTCGGCGTACCGCCGATGTAGACACCCGTCAGCATGCCCGCCAGTTCGGGCGCGTAAGGGACATTGCCATCGAACAGCCTGCCCAGGACCAGATTGCAGACAACTACCGCGCCGCATGCCAGAACGAATGCCAGCACGGCCGTACGCGCCAGACGTGTCCATGCAACAACATCGACCGAGAACAGCAACAGCGGAATCGACAACGACATCGTCGCGAAGGCGATCGGCTCGACTACTGGCATGTGTGGCGTCACACCTGGGAGGTTCGCATAAATCATCCCACCCAGATAGCACAGCGTCCCGGCGCCAAGGGTCCGGATCGCGGCAAACCTGCTGACCAGCAACAGGGCCACGGCCGGAAACCCGAAATCCAGAATGACATCAATCGCGGCGGACAAGG
The DNA here is from genome assembly GCA_903936705.1 of uncultured Myxococcales bacterium. Lineage (GTDB taxonomy): Bacteria > Myxococcota_A > UBA9042 > DTJE01 > DTJE01 > CAIZWN01. The sequence continues at coordinate 237,157 of CAIZWN010000068.1, read as the reverse complement.
GCATGAGGCACCGTGATGGCCCGACGGGCGGAGTGCAGATCAATACGCCAGCACAATAGTGGGCGTCAACGGGTGACAGGTTCATATTTGCAGTTGACCGGTTTGCCCCCCCTGGTACGATCGCGCCGTCTGAACTTGACCGTCTGTTGAATGCTTGCCCCAGTCCGGCAGTGACCGCTGCCGCAAGGAGGGTTATGAAGATTTGGCGCGGCACTGGAATCGCTGCGATATTGACGGCTTGCTTTGCACTGTTGATGGTTTGCTCGTGCGACCAGACCGTACAGCCACAGTACTCGCAGGTGTTAACCCTGCGCGGATCCCCATACGAACGAGGCCTGCAGCATGGCAAGGCTCTTTCCGGACGAATCCGATCCCTGTATTCGACGCTGATGACCAACTCGCTGATGCCATACCTGAACCGCGAGCAGACCGACGTGGCCTCGGTGCTGGTGAGGTACTCGGCTGTTTCAAAGGAAGGCAAGGAGTCGTATTTCCAGACCTGGCAGAAGGACTGCCAGTCGACGTGCACGCTGAACTGCACCGAAAAATGCGGCTTTTCCTACCTGATCATGCTGGAAAGCGCGATCAACCTGAAGCGCTTCATCCCGCAGCCGTATCTGGACGAAATGCAGGGCATCGCCGACGGTGCCGATCTGCCGTTTGAAAAGATCCTGATCCTGAACACCTTCTTCGATACGCTGCTTTCGTTTCGCAGCATCACCTACTACATACGGCAGGTTCAGGCCCCCACCCTGGAGGGCATTCACTTCGAGGGCGTCGAGACAGATGGACAAGACAACGACGGCGACGGCCAGACCGACGAGGCCGGCGAGAGCGACTTGACGCCTTTCGAACCGATGCCGCACGCCACGCTGGCCGAGGTCCCGACAAATGCGCGACTGGTGTTCCTGCTGCACGACATCAAGCTGGGGATCGGAACGGACAAGGGGGATGAACCTGGCGTCGACCCGAACACCGTACGCATCCGGCACAACGATACCCAGTATTCATATCCGCTGGACAAGGGGACCATCGAGATTCAGGCGGTCGATGAAGACCCCGAAGCCTTGAGGGTCATTTTTGCTCCACCCGGCGGTTTCGAGCCGGCCGCCGTTTCGTCGATCGTGGTCCAGGCAGGCGATTTCAACAAGATCGTCAATCCGCCTCCCGAACACGCCAGATTCATGCGCGACGAGCGAGTCGTTTTCTCGACCGTGGGATACGGAATTCCTCGCGAACAGATACCGAATGAAGGCCTGCGCGACCCGAACACGCAGCCGCCATCGATCGCATTTGCAGCCCGCGGGTCGGCGACCGCAGACGGCCAACCGTTACTGGCGCACCACTACGCACTGCTTGACTCGAACACCTCGCACAAGCATGCGGTCACTTTTGTTCACGTTCCGGATCAGGGATTCCCGTTCGTGACCCTGGGCTATGCCGGGCTGATCTGGGGATTTTCGGGAATGAATGCCGAGGGGCTGGCATGGTCGTTCACAAACTCGGATACCTTGAACAACCCGATGGTGAAGTCGTTCGTAGATGACCTTTTCGACGCCAGCCTGATCTCGTCGGGCGTGCCAATAGGGATCATCGGGCGCGACCTGATGCAGAACCGCCAAAACGTCGGCGAGGCGGTCGATATTCTGCGCCAGGTTCGCGCGACGTTCGGATGGAATGTCCTGGTTGCCGATGCCCAGGGGGAACAGGCTGCGGTCGAGTTGGATTCGAATATCAAGCAGGTCGATCGGAGCGGCGCATTCGTGATCGGACCGGACACGACTGACGCGGGAAACCTGGATGCTTCGGGCAATCCGCTGGCGAGCGTCAATGGCGACGACCTGCGCATCGCCAGCCACTACGTTAAAAACCTGAACGATCTGCAGACCCAGGTCATGATCTTTGACCTCAGGCCACAGCGATACTGGACCAGTTTCTACTACCGCTCGCTGCGCGCCCACTCGATCCTGGGCGGACAGATCCTCGAAAAATACGGGAAATTGGGAGCCGCAGGCGCCATCGAAGTATTGCGGGATCCGGATCTGGTCGATTCCAGGGACTCGATGATGGCGGCAGTCTACCTTCCAAAAAGTTTGCAGCTTCAGTACGCGATGGGCCAGGTGCCGGCCACATCCGGTGATTTCGTGACCATGGACCTTGTTGAGGCATTCAAGACTACGGGAGGCGAATGATGACTGGTACACGCCTCTCATCGAATCTTTTGCTGGCCGTATTGGCGTCACTGGCGGTCATCGGGACACCGACCTGGGCCCGCGCCGGATTCACCGAGGCCCTCCCATCGGGGACCTTCCTGCTGGACATCAACTACAACTACTCGTGGCTGGACTCGGCCTATGACAACCGGGGCAAGAAGGGGCCATTGCTTGCTCCGATCGAGCGCTATGAGCCAGGCGGGGGGCGCCAGGGAATGCTGATCCCCGACGCGTCCGTGCGTTACCAGATCATGGCCTTCCAGTTGCAGTACGGCATTCTGGACAACCTCAGCCTGGGGATCGGCATACCGCTGGTGGTGCGCACGGAAATCACCCCGCGGCTGAAATGGATTGCAGGGGACTACCAGCCGCAGCTTGGCAGACCTTACAGCGAGGAAGATTTCTGGCAGTGGGCGGCCAGCATGGGCCAGCCAAAGCCAGGGAAGTGGGCCGGAAACAAGGGCGTCCTGGGCGACATAATAATCGGCGCCAGGCTTCGCTGGTCCGACTGGATAGCAGCGTTCGGGAAGTCGGGCTTCTCGGGTGCCCTGACGATTGCCGGAGTGCTGCCGACGGGCAAACATTCGGACCGCGAGGAGATCGTGTCTGCCGGCAGTACCATGTGGGACCTGCAGACGCAGGGAGACCTCAGCTTCCACCTGGGTTTCGACAAGGTGTTCAAGAAGGAGCTGGACGAAAGGCTGACACTGGGGATCGACGTCTTCTACGAATGGTTTTTGGAACAGCGCTACGAATCGCCTCTGGGAACACGCAACCCGCTGCTGATGAATTTGCGACCGTATATCGGGAGCAGCTTTTTGATAGACCCGGGCGATTTCATCGGAGCATCGATACAGGCCGACTTCGTGCCTTACAAGGGGCCGGCGCGCGCAAGCTGGATCAGCAAGCGCAGCGTGGACCGAGCCGCCGGTTTCCCCCCTTTGCTGACGGTGTCGCTGCGCTATTCATTTGTCTACGTCGGACAGACCAACTTTCATTCGCAGTCCGATCTTTGGGACTACACGCAGGAGGACCGGTGGAGGCCGGGCTACAAGAACGCCCTGTCGGTCACCGTGCTGTTCAGCTTCCTGAGGTTGGGCGCACCTCTTCAGGTCTACGCGACCTATCGAACACTCAGCCTGATTCCGGGGAAGAATGCGCGGGCAACCGACGTGATGACCGCGGGTATCCGGATCCCGGCGAAGTTCTGGTGATATAGAAGTGCCGATCATGCAGTGGAGGGATTTGCCATGTCGCGATCAAGAACCGTCAGACACATCTTCAGTTTCACGCTGCTGCTGGCGGCGGCCCCCATCCTGACTGGATGCGCCGCCTCATCCTTCATCGGATACAAGATTTCGCCGGACTACCCTAAGGATCGGGACGAGACCATCAATATTCCCGGGCTGCACCAGCCTGTGAAGGTCTATCTGGACGCCGCAGGTGTCGCTCATATCGACGCCCAGGACGAGATTGATCTGGTACGGGCAACCGGCTTCTTCCAGGCACGCAACCGGCTTTTCGAGATGGACATGCTGCGGCGCTTTGCCCGCGGACGCATGTCCGAACTGGTTGGAGAGACCAAGATCCTGGAAGGGACCACCGTCAGTTTCGACGTGTCCATGCGCGGCTGGGGCATGGACCAGGCCGTCGCCAACGACGTTGCCGTCATGGATCCCGCGACCCGCGACCTGATGGAGGCTTTTGTCGCCGGCGTGAACGATGCCATGAAGCTTTACACCCCTCTGGAATATCGCCTGCTGCGCGTCCAGCCAGAACCATGGACGGTCGCAGACAGTTTCGCGGTGGGCCGCTTGAATGCCTGGGGTGTCACCCACAACTGGCAGCAGGAATTGTCGCGCTTGCTGCTGGCCGTCAGCGTCGGTATCGAACGCGCCTCGCAGATCTACGGCAGTGATTGGTGGCACGGGGGAACCAGCCTCCCGCCGGGGGAAACGACGCGCACACTGCCCCCGGCCATTGTCCCCGAGCTGGCCGATTTCTTCCCCCCCAAACCGTACCAGGCCCCTGTCGGAAAAACGGCGATGGCGTCGGACCGGACAATAGAGGACGCCCTGCAGTTCACGCGCGCCAGCAACAGTTGGGTGGTCGGCGGAAACCTGTCGGCTTCCGGAAAACCCATTTCCGCCAGCGACCCGCACCTGGCCCACATGCTGCCTTCGCTGATGTACCAGCATCACCTGCGCGCACCCGGCATCGACGTGATTGGGTCGGGCGTGGCGGGACTGCCGTACGTACTGATCGGGCACAACAAGAACGTGGCATGGGGCATGACGTCCGCGGTCGGCGACGTCGTGGACCTCTACATCGAAAAGCTGAACCCGGCGAATCCTGACGAAGTACTGACCGCGCAGGGGTACCGGCCGATTGTCAAGGAACCTCAGATAGTGCGCATCCGGAATGGTTCCAAATTCGAGGAACGCCGTTTCATCGTGCGCAGGACATCGCACGGCGCGATCCTGAACGACATGTATCCGCGTTTGTTCCCGAAGGACGCCCCGCTGGTGGCGCTGCACTGGGCCCCGCGAGGCGTGGCTGGGAGCATTGCGGCACTGGGGCGGGCGGCCAGGGCCACGAATGTACAGGAACTGCGCCAGGCCATGCTGGCACTTACCACACCCGCAACGACGTTCACCGCCGCCGATACCAGCGGCGCAATTGCCCTGTTCGTCACCGGCGACCTTCCGGTTCGTCCACACCACCTGGGGACCTTCCCGGTTCCAGGCTGGGTCGCCGACTACGAATGGACCGAAATGGTGGATCCGCAGAAGATGCCCTTCGGGGTCTCGACGAACGGCGGGATTTTTGCCCACGCAAATAACCTGACACGGGATCCCAGAACCGGAGAGGTGTTCGTGCATATCGATGCGGCGCCGTCGTACCGGTTCGACCGGATCACCGAACTGCTGGGCAAGTCCAACGCACACACACCGCAAACCATGTCCGCAATCCAGACTGACGTGAAGCTGAATAGGGCGCAACGACTTCTGCCGATCATCCTCCAGGACCTTGCCTCGTTTGACAAATGGACACCGCTGGAAAGCAGTGCGCTGAAGATCCTGGGTGCCTGGGACTACCAGGCGACAGCCGACTCGACGGCGGCCTCCATTTTTGCCTCGACCTACCGGGAGGCTATTGTCGAAGCTTTGCAGGACGAGGTGGATCGTGCCGGATTCGAGTTCCTGATGTCCCAGCGCTATTCGACCAACGTGGCCGATCTGTGGTTCGATTCGGCCAGCCACGTCGTTTGGGATGATCGGTCCACACCTCCAGTCGAAACGCGGCGCAACATAGTCTTATCGGCCTTTGGCAAAGCCGTAGCCCGCCTGGCCCTGGAACTGGGGCCCGACCCGGCGCAGTGGCGGTGGGGACGGTTGCACTCGCTTCAGATCAAGCACGCTTTCGGTGGCAGGGCATCACTGGCCAAGTTCGTCAATTTGCCGGCAGCGGAGGTCGGAGGTGGGCTGGATTCGGTCTGGAAATCCCACTTCGACCTTGGAAACGAAAAGACCCCGTTCGCTGTCGTCGCCGGGCCGGCGTACCGCCAGATTGTGGACATGGCCGACGTCGATCACGCACAGTGGATCAGCGATACAGGAGTTTCCGGCTGGCCGGGTTCGCCCCACTACGGGGACCAGCACCAGTCCTGGAAACGAGGGGAGTTCGTCCCGATGCTGTCCAATTGGGACGAACTGAAGGCTACGGCAAAGGCGGTTGTCACCCTGGTACCGCAGCCGGATGCGCCTGCGAAGGGCGCTGCCGGAAAGTGACACAAGGTTGGGGGGTACGCCGATGAAGAACGCCGGCCGAACGTTCGCGACATGGATATTGGCACTGCTGGTCATGCAGGCTGCATCCTGCGCAGGGCAGCCTGGGGGCTTCGTCAAGGAAAGCGGGGACGTTGGCAGCCTGGGCGGGGCACCTTCGATCTTGTGGACCGAGGACGATGGCGGCGGTGGAGGCCTTGATGCAGACGTGGCCCAGACCGACACGGCGACCGTTGGAAAGGTCGGAACACCCTGCCTCCAGAAGGAGGAATGCGTCACCGACTTCTGCATGACTACCGAGAACATCGGCGGATTCATCAAGGGGGCTCTGGTAGCAAACGGATATTGTTCTGCCTTGTTCTGCGCCGTTGACGGGTCCGACGGTGCCTGCACCGCTGAAATGGGGGGCATGTGCTTCAGCCTGTTCCCGTTCCTGCCGGATTCCGGCGACAGTGGCATCTGCCTGTCGCCATGCGATTCCGACGCCGATTGCCGGACGTCGGACGACAATCTGTGCTTTGACGCGCAGGAACTGGTGAACAAGGGATTGATCGATCCCTCGATCATCACCCAGTACTACTCCAGCGGCAGCCGTGGTTGCCTGCCGCGAACGGTCGCCGAAGCTGCCATCATCAAACTGACGCCCCAGTGATCAGGGCGTTTTCGCCCGCCGAGGCGCGCTTGCAAGGAGACCCGTTATGGCAAAGACAGACTTGACCATCCCGAACAAGGGAATCCCGCGCAAGGACCTTTTGCAGCGCCTGGGCACGCTGGCCAGCCAGGACGTCGATTTCAAGGGCAACAGGGTGTTCGGCCTGGTCTACCAGTTGTCCGACGAACATACCGATTTCCTGAAGGCCGCCCATGGCCAGTTCTTCAGCGCCAACGGGCTGAATCCCATGGCATTCAAGAGCTTGAAGCGCATGGAGTCGGACGTCGTGCGCATGACGGCCAGCCTGTTCAACGGGGGAAATGGGGTGGTAGGCACCCTGACCTCGGGAGGCACGGAAAGCATCCTCCTGGCGGTCCTTGCCTATCGCGAGCACGCGCGCCGACACCGCCCGTGGGTGCTGCGCCCCGAGATAATCGTTCCGGCATCGGCCCATGCGGCCTTCTACAAGGCTGGCCAGTATTTCGACGTGAAGATTGTCAGGGCGCCCCTGGACAAGGATTTCCGGGCGGACGTCAACGCCGTAAGAAAGCGCATCAACTGGAAGACGATTGCAATCGTCGCAAGCGCTCCGTGCTATCCGTACGGAGTCATCGACCCGGTTCAGGAACTGGCCCAACTGGCGGCAGCACGCGGCATCGGAATGCACGTGGATGCCTGTCTTGGAGGCTATCTGCTGCCCTTCGTGGGACGTCTGCCCGCCGACCAGCGCCCGTGCGATATCCCGCCATTCGACTTCGGTGTCCCGGGCGTTACCTCGATGTCGGCTGACGTGCACAAGTACGGATATGCCGCCAAGGGGGCCTCGACGCTGCTGTACCGGAACATGGACTATCTGAAGCACCAGTTCAGCGTCGAGACCGAATGGTGCGGGGGCGTCTACGTTTCGCCTACGCTGGCCGGGACCCGCCCGGGTGGCGCCATTGCCGGCGCATGGGCCGCGCTGAATGCCATCGGCGAGGATGGGTACCTGGCGAACGCGGCCAATCTGATGCAAGTCACACGAACCTACCTGGAGGGCATCAGGCAGACACCTGGTCTGTGCATCCTGGGAAATCCAGTGATGTCGGTTTTGTCGTTTGGCGCGGCCAAAGGTGGGCCGGACATATACGCCGTGGGCGACTTTTTGGAGGCACGGGGCTGGCACATCGACCGGATTCAAAACCCGGCCGGCCTGCACCTGATCCTGAATCCAGGGCATGCAGGCGTTGCAGCAGCCTGGCTTGCTGACCTGCGCGAAGGCGTTGCTTACGTGCTTGCTCACCCGGAGGCTGCGGCCGAGGGCAGTGCCCCGATGTACGGCATGATTGCAAAGCTTCCACTGCGTGGTTTGGTCAAAAAGAACGTCCTGGCATTCATGCAACGGATGTACTCCGACGAAGACGTGGATTCCGTTTTGTCGTCTTCGGGGACCGAGGAAGATGGCTCGGCAACTGGGGGCGCAACCGACGATGGCGTGCCACTCATACTGCGAAAGCTGCTGCGAGCAAAGGCAAGGTTGACGAAGTTCAGGGAACGCTTCTAGGCCTTGGCGCCTACTCCCCGCAATCGACCGCAGTCGGACGCCACGCCAGGACATCATTCTTCCCGGCCGTAACAAAACCGTACCGACGTGCGTTCCAGTAGGGTTCGGAAACGTCGCTGCCGGCGTACTGGCTGCCGCCCAAAAGCCCGGGGAAAGCCCCAATCGCATAGGGATTGCGCTGCCACAGGAAGTCGGACCAGGGCCGCAGATCCGGAGGCAACGAAACGGTCATCTGCTTCCATACGCACTTGCCGTTTCCGATCGAACACTGCCACGGGTCGTCCGCAACACAGGCGAACTCGTCCATGCCCGGGCCGGGAAGTTTCACTCCCATGAAGTCGATCTCGGCCAGGCACGCATCGATTTCATCCTGGATCGGGCATGTCGGAACAGAACCGCCAAGAGCGTTGTCCACGACAAACTGCCTGTCCAGCGGGTAGGCGCGCCGCGGATCGTCCAGCACCAGCACGCCATCCTTCCACCCGTTGCCTCCCATTCGCTGCATCAACGAAAGCCCTTCGGCCAACGCAGCGTCATGGTCCGTTGCGATGGCGGGCGGCACGGCGCCGGCGTACATGATCTCGAAGTCCATGTTCTTGTCAGGCTTGACCAGCTTGGACCACATCTCTTCGTGGAAACCGCGCTGCATGGTCGTCTTCAACGGACTGTCGCCCAGCAGGTGCAGGAAGGCCCACCACGGCCCGTACGTAATCTGGTTGCCGAAGAACGACTTGCAGTACTTCGGCAGGTCGAATGCGCCGGCGGTCATCGCCACTTCGTCGGCGCGAATATTCCCGATCAGTTCGTCGTACAGAAAGCGCCGGTACTGATCGTCGCCAGTAAAATGGTAGGCCATCGTGGCCAGGTGCATCAGGTGCATCGCGTCGCCGCCGCGAAGGCTTGGGAAATAGTAATGGTCGATCTGGTTCTCTTCGCCGGCCGAAGTGTCCATGTCCATAACGAACTGCAACAGGTCACCAATGAAGTTCTGGGAATCGGCCGCATCAATGACCCGCCAGGGTTCCATCTGAACCGTTTCGGGGCAGGACTTGTCAAAGGTGGCGTCGTTTGAAGTGTTGATCTGGCGCTGGACATAGCCAACGATGCGGTCCAGCTTGGTCAGGTCGATGTCGCCCGGGTCCATCTTCAATTCACCCGCGGCAAAGTATGACATCAGCGCAGCCAACAATTGCGGGTTCTGCTGAAGATTGATCAGTTCCACACGCTGCAGGCGCTTGAGATAGCACGTCAGGTGCTTGGAAATGCGCCCCTTCAATTCCTGGTCGCGCAACAGGTCGTAGGCCATGGGCAGCGACGTCATCGGACCGCTGTTCTGATCGATCGAGGGACGTCCATGCCACATGGGCCGACCCTTCCAGACCTTGCCATCCTTGTCCGTATAACCGTCGGTATAGGCAGCCGGCAGGTACTTCAGGGCAGCAGGATCAATGTCCCGTTTGTGATGATTCAGGTCGGCGTTCCTCTCCCAGCGAATGATGTTATCGGGAGACACCGGCGCGTCGTCCGGCATCAGCAGGAAGTGATAGCGCGTGAAATACCCAGGGATACCGGTAACTTCGTACATTGCCAGGATGTCCTTGACGTGTTGCTCCATGCGCAGGTAGTCGGCCTCGGTGCCCGTCTGTGAGTAGCGCAAAACCGACGCCACCACTGACCAGCCCGTCCAGATACCACCGTCGCCAGTGCCCCAATAGCCACCCAGCTTCTCGAACGCGCTCCATTCGGCCTCGGGGGTGCCAGGAGCAATCGCGCTGTTGAAGTCACGATCGATGGCCTGGCCATCGGGCGACTGGTACAGGTCGCGCCAACGGTCAAACAGGTACGCCCGCTTTTCCAGTGGATCAGGGGCATCCACGAACGTCTTGGCCGACGCATCGTAGATCTCGCATCGCCGCAATGAACCGGCCTCGCACTTCTCCTCGAGGTAGACGGCGCATGACGCGACGACAGAATCCTTCAATGGATCAACCGGAACCGCCAGTGGAGCCTGAGTCGGCAACGCGGGCAGTTCCAATAAGGCATCGACCGTCGCATCGGCACCAGGGTCTTGCACTCCGTCGCCGACAACGTCAGAAACGGAGTCGGCAGGCACGTCGCCCGCCACGTCCCGTACTCCATCCGGTTCGGCGTCAACGGGTGTATCGGCAGCAACATCGCTGATGTCGATGGCATCGGCAACGTCCCCCACGCACGCACCGTCACTGCCGACGCACAAATCGGCCGTATCTCCATCCCCACCACCGCACGCACCGGCAGCAGCCACGATAGCCAGTGCCGTCAGAATCACCATCGTTGATCGGATAACCATCGGATGCTCCCGCCTTCAGGCCGGCGCATATTAACGCGGTTCCAGGTGGTGCGGAAGGTGGCGGAAGGTCGCGATTGATCAGGAAGCTTCAGATTACGGCGATGCGCCGTTCAATTCGTCAGGACCGGCATCAGGCAACTACGGGGATGTCGGCTCTTCGCCATAACCCTTGGGAATCGCCGGCGCTAACGTGAACTTCACGCAAATCGCGAGAGCGTCGTTTGTTTCGTCCTTGTCGATATCAACACCGTGCTGTTCGAAAGCTTCAGGAAGCAGGTCCAGCAGGTTGGCATTTTTGCAAAACGCGGGTTCGGTGGCACCTGGAGGGCATCGAGAGTTCACGATTTCGACTATTGCATCAACCACATCCTTCGTAATGTAGCCGGTAGCAAGGCCATCCGTCAGGGCAATACCGGCGTCAGAAGAGGTCACATTTCCCGAGACACTAACCTTCATGACCTGCACCGCGAGATTAATTCCGTTCCACGGGTAGTGCATCGATAAATCCACAGGCCCGACTGACAGTTGACCTCCCTCGATCTTCGTGCTTGTCGTCCGGAGATATGGCAGGCAATCGGAGGGATTGTAGAAAAGGGGATTCACATAAACGTCGCCGCCAGGAGCACCGGCTCCAGCGGCCATTGCATAGAATGAAAATTCCGCACTATTCTGCCAGTTGATCCCGCGCTGAAACTCGGCCACAGCGCCGTAGAATCCCTTTTCGATTTCGTTATTCAGCAGTTCATTCAGAGTCGTCGCAAAGATCGAAAACGAACTTTCGAATTTCCCGTCGCCAGAGAAATCCGCACACTTGAACTGCTGGATCTCGTTAACATCGGGAAACTTGGCAGAATCCACCATCCCAATCGGGCCCCATGTCGATGGCTTCTTACAGTCATCGCACATTTTCAGTTCGTCGTTACACACCTGACCAAATCCACATGTACATCTGCCATTACAGCCGTTCGAGCCACATTCGTTGAGTTCACATTTCGGAGTGCAGACGTCGGGCGGGACGTCGGGCGGAACGTCAATCTCAATTTCAGGCCGGACATCCATCTGAATATCCAGCCCTTCATCTGTAATCTCGTCAGCCATGACATCAGGTTGATTGTCGTACTCGATATCGGCAGAAGGCCACGACACGGTACACGCCACGATCACTGGCATACCAACAATCAATAGCACACCAAGTATTGACCTCATCACCCCCCCAAGCCTCTTGATGATACCTACCGCCAGACAGGCAATTAACCACCGAAGTTATAAGCCCAATCCAGCCGTATGGGCTGACACTAGCATATTGATCGGCCGAAATTCCAGTTTGCTGCAGCTACGGTGATTTCCCGCCAGATTTGGGATAAGAACGACATCGCTGGTCGGGAAGTTCAACTTCGCAAGGTACAAAGGCAGCCCGCAAAGGCCGAGCCGGCACCCAGGACTAGCCGCGGACCTGCCCGTCGCCGAAAGCGACGAACTTACGGGTTGTCAGTTCCTCCAGGCCCATTGGGCCGAAGGCGTGGATCCGTGTTGTGCTGATGCCTATCTCGGCTCCAAGACCAAGCTGATTGCCATCGTTGAACCTGGTTGATGCATTCACTAGGACCAGGGATGAATCAACCTCTCGAATGAACCTCATGGCACGCGCGTGATTGCTGGTGACAATAGCCTCGGTATGGCGCGAACCGTATTGCCTGATGTGATCCATCGCCTGGTCCAGCGAATCGACAACGCGCACGGCGAGAATCAAGTCCAGGTATTCCGCGCGCCAGTCGTCCTCGGTCGCGAGGACCATATCTGGAACTAGCTTCCTGGTCCGTTCGCAACCTCGGAGTTCGACTCCGCTTGCGCGCAACCGAGACGCTGCAATTGGCAGGAAGGCAGGCGCCACGGACTGGTGGACCAGCAGTGTTTCCATCGCGTTGCACACGGCCGGTCGCTGAACCTTCGCGTTCACAGAAACTGCAACCGCCATTTCAAGATCGGCAGAATCATCTACGTAGACATGACACACGCCTTCTGCGTGGGCCAGCACTGGGATTCTGGATTTCTGCATCACCGAACGCACCAGACCGGCGCCACCACGCGGGATGACAAGATCCACGAATGCGTCCTGAACCAGCAGGGCATCCACCGCGGCCCGATCGGTAGTGTCAATCAGCGATACCACGGCCTCGGGCAGACCTACGTCACGCAGCGCGGACCGCAGGATCCCGGCGATGGCAGTGTTGCTGTAAAACGCCTCAGACCCGCCTCGCAGTATCGCGACGTTCCCGGATTTGAGGGTCAGCCCGGCTGCGTCGGCCGTCACGTTCGGGCGGGCCTCGTAGATCATGGCGACGACCCCCAGGGGGATCCTCATGCGACCGACCTGAAGCCCGTTAGGCAGACGCCTCAACTCGTCCATCGCCCCCACCGGGTCGGGCAGGCCTCGCACCTCGTCCAGGCCCTTGGCCATGGCTTCGACCCGCTGCGGGTCCAAAGCCAACCGATCCAGCATTGCACCCGAGGTTCCATTGGCGCGCGCCGACTCAAGGTCCTGCGCGTTCGCTGCCAGCACGACGTCGGCGCCACGGCGCAGGCCTCGCGCCATGGCATCCAGCGCTGCGTTCTTGGTGGCAGTATCCGCCCGCGCAATCGCGGCGGAAGCAGCTTTCGCGTCACGACACAGGTTGGACACACGCGCAAGAATATCGTTCACCGCGAATCTCCTTTCGAATCGTCCTCGCGTGATGCCAGTGTCAGGTCGTCGCGGTGGACGACCTCGGGCACAAGGCCCCGCTCGGCCAGATCACCCAAGTCCGCCGTTCGGCGCCCCATGGCCCGCGCCACCTCGATTGCTGGCCATCCTGTAACGCCGCGACCGACAGGCCTGCCTTCGGGATCCAGGATCGTCACGACGTCTCCCGAACAGAAGTCCCCCGACACCGCAGTGATCCCGGCCGGCAACAGGCTGCGCCCCTGGTCACGCAGGACACGGGCAGCGCCATCGTCAACCGTCAGCGTCCCACGAGGCCTTCCCGCCGATGCAATCCACAGCTTGCGTCCTGTAGGGCGCACGCCGGTTGACGGAACCACCAATGTCCCCACGTCCTCGCCAGCCAACACTTCCTCGAGGCGTCCATCGACATCGCCTCTTGTAATGACCACGGGAACGCCCAGAGACGCTGCCAATCGAGCCGCATGCAGCTTCGTGGACATCCCCCCCGAGCCGGGCGAACCCGCCCTGGTTCCACGGGCACGGGACAACGCGTCCTCGTCAACGCGATCCAGCACCGACACCCTGACTGCATCCGGGTTCTTATGAGGATCAGCAGAAAACATCCCGTCGCTGTCCGTCATCAGCACCAGGAGATCGGCCCCTACAAGATTGGCCACCAGCACCGCCAGGTGGTCATTGTCACCAAGGCGGATTTCAGCGGTGGCCACGGTATCGTTCTCGTTGACTATTGGCACAATCCCGGACGCCAGCAAGGTCTCGAAGGTGTTCTTGGCATTCACGTATCGCCGACGATCGGTGAAGTCCTCGTGCGTCATCAGCACCTGCCCCGTCAGCAGCCCACGGCGACCAAGGGCACGCGACCAGGCCTCCATCAAGGCGGGCTGGCCGACGGCGGCTGCAGCCTGCTTCTGCGCCAGACTTGGGCGCCCGGTCAAACCCAGCATCTTGCGCCCCGAGGCGACCGCACCGGACGATACAACGACAAAGGCCAGGCCTCGGGTTCCGACAAGCGTGGCTACCTGTTCAGCAACCTCGCCAATGACCTCCTCGCGCAGCCCCCTCCGAGGGCTCGTAAGCGAGGAGGAACCAAGCTTCACAACCACCCGATGAATACCTGCAACGTCCAACAGTTCCCGTCGCGCACTCATCCCGCCATGTACCCCCGGTTCCTGCAACGAAAGAAACCGTACCACGCAGCCCGAAATGACGCGAGATTTTGCAGCGGACCTGCCGGCATCACAGCGCGGTACACGACAAAGCATCTGCCGCCTGCACGCCAAACGCGACTACCAGGTCAACCTGAAGGCCGAACTTGAGATTCGTCATCTGAACCAAAAAATGGACCATCTACTGTCACATCAATGGGAACGACTGGTCGAGATCCAGGAAATCCAGATGGAGTTGATCAACGAAGTGCGCGCGAACAGATAGGTTACGACGGGACTTTTACCATGCGAACGCGACACATAATCCAATAATATCAATCAGTGCCGAGGGAGGGACTCGAACCCTCATGACCTTACGATCGGGGGATTTTAAGTCCCCTGCGTCTACCATTTCGCCACCCCGGCTTTGTCCACAACACGGATCGTTGTGGGTTACAAAGAACATCGCGAAAACCCCGCCGGACGAAACTGCCGAGGACACCGCGGCTGTCGCCCCTGGCCAGGACGGTTGAGGATAGCATGAGGTGATGGCGCCACGCGACGGGTCAGCGTCCTGACATGGCTCAGACCCCCGAGCACCGGGTGACGTTCCGTTGCAACATTTTGTCCTCGAACCAGTACTCCCAGAGGCGGGCCTCCTCGTGGGTGTCGTCTCCCGGAAGGTCGAGGTCGAACAGATCCTTGTAGAAGGACTGCAGGGCCGCCAAGCGGCCCTGCGTACGCAGAACCAGCCATTTCACGGAAAAGCCGCGCACCTGGCCGGCATCCAATGCCTTGTCAATGACACGCACCACGCGGGCACCGATGATGATGGACGGACCGGGGCTGCCGTCAGAACGGGGGAACATGATGCTCAGCTTATCACCCGGACGAGGCAGCCAATTAGAATTAACGAAGGCTCCGGACTCGCTGACCTCGGCCAGAAGTGCCTTGTGATGCATCACCCCGGCCAGGCACACGATGCTGCGCAGACGGGGCACCCGCGGGCTCAACCGGCTGTCCGAATTCCGTTTCGGCCTCAGCCTGGTGGGCGGGGCAGCAGGCGTTACAACCTCCTGAACTGGAGCAATCCGTACCTGCATGACCCGCGGCGCCGCAGTCGGAGGGTTAGGGCGCTCCTCGACTGGTGCCGCTCGCCTGGGCGGGGTCGGCGGCGGCTGAACTGGATCCGGTTGCTCCTCCAGCTCCTCGTGTTCGTCAACGGGAGCCAGCCGGATAGGCGGGGAAATGGGCCTGCCACGATACGACAACGGCGGCTGCGGATTCGCCGCCTCATTCGTTTGCACCACCGGTTGCGCAGGGGAAGCCAGGTTAGGCTGCGGCATGACGAGAGTCTGGTCCGGACTCTCGCGAACCGGCAGAGGAATCGAGACGGCCGGGAAAGGCGGCGGCGTGAGCATGCCCGACGAGATTCCGTTGCCCCCGAAAATCATGGAATGGACCACCCGGTTGAATTCGTTACGGAAGGCATTGATGTCGGGCGGGCGGTTCGCGGGATCAGATTCCAGGGCCCGGGCCAGGAACGAGTCCAGTTCGGGCACGGTTTCGGTCTCGGGATTCAACTGCCGCAAAGACGGAAACTTTCCCGATGCCTTCCGCATGGCGTTCTCGACCGGGGACAATTCGTCCAACGGCGGTTTCCCGGCCAGCATCTCAAACAGCATGATCGCGACGGAATACAGGTCCGTCGTGGGACCCAACTTCCGGTTCATCATATGTTCCGGGCTCATGTAGACCGGCGTCCCGAACGAGACGCCTCCGACCGTGGTCCCGTGCTCGGAATCGCCTACCATCTTGGCGACACCGAAATCCAGAACCTTCAGAAAATCCTGCGAGCCCGCTACGTCCAACAGAAAGATATTTTCCGGCTTCAGGTCCCGATGCAGAATGCCAAGACCGTGGGCCTCCTCCATGGAGTTGAGCACCTGGTTGATGATCCGCACGGCACGTATGACTCCGAAGGGTTTCCCCTCCTCCTTCAGCACCTGCGCCAGCGTCTTGCCCACCAACAGTTCCATAGCCAGGTACAATATGTCGTCGGAAGTCCGGCCGAACTCGAAAACCGTCACGGTATGTGGACTTTTCAGGCGACTGGCAGCCTGTGCCTCGATCAGAAATCGACGCACCGAACCTTCATCCAGAATGTCGCGCCGCACGACCTTCACCGCCACATCGCGACGCATGCTGGTCTGCTCGGCACGATATACGGTGCCCATGCCGCCAGTTCCTAGAATGGACTTGATCACGAATCGGCCATCGAGGACCCGGCCCAGCAGATTGGCCCCAGGGCCGGTCTGCAGACCTCCGCCCACACCTTGCGGCATATTCATTATTCTATTTTCTCTCCACCAGCGAAATAGATTTAATATGCGTCATCGAACGTGTCAACAGCTTTCTCGGCGGATGTATTCCTGGGCGGTTTTCGGCACACGGCAAATATGCCTGTTCAACCAACGCTTTGGGCTGGCCGAGACTATTTTTATTGATAGCAAATTTGCAATAATGCCAGTCATTTTCGAGGGGGTAACGATGCCTCGCACAGTTGATCGCGGTATTCCACCATAAATTACAAGCTGACGGTTCCAATGCACGCATCAATGTCGCACACACCTGTCATGATTAACCTTTTCAGGAATTAGCGATGGGGCTAATGTTACAGCGTCTTGACAATGACAACGGTCGTTGTAATCTTAGCGCATGACACGAACCGGAGTCATCCGATGAACCCGTGGCACGAACGCTACAAGATCTGGGAGGGAACGGCAGAGAAACTGGCCGAGGATCTGTTGGGCCTGATGCCTCGCTTTGGCCTGCCGAACACCGACAGCGCGCCAAATGTCCGCCTGATTCGCCACTACGTGACGGTGGGGGCCCTTACACGCCCGACGCGACGGGGGAAGGAGGCCATCTTTTCAGGACGAAACCTGCTGGAGGCCTTGGTCATCCGATCGTTTCTGGCCCAGGGCTGGCCTCTCCAGAAGATTGCGGAAGTGATCCGGTCCTCGGACTGGGAGACGCTGGCAGGCCTGCTGCCCCGACCCGCGAACAGGGCGCAGGAACTGGTGGCAAGGTTCGCCGCTCAGGCACAGGCTCCGTCGTCCCGGTCGACAACTTCTATGCCTGCTGCGGCGGTTACCTCACTGTTCAGCTCGCCAACACGAGACCATCTGGCGCTGGAAGGCGACCTTGCTGCATTGGGAAACCTGACGGGAACTGCCTGCCGACGTGAAGTGGTCCGCCTGACGGTTGCTCCCTGGTGCGCGGTCGAGGTGGACCTTGCCGCGCTGCAGTCCCTGACTCCCGACCATGCACTTCGTGCGGGCGATGCGTTGCGCCGCCTGCTGGTTCAGGAAATCCGCAAGCAAGGAGGAAGATCGTGAAGAACGTAAAAATCGCCAAGAAGGTCGTCAAGAAGGCGTTGAACAAGGCGAAGCCCGCAACCCCTGATGTTCCGGAGCTGCTGCTGGTTCCGCGCCGGGAAGGCCTGCGGATCGGCAAGCCCAACGTCCTGGAGGTGCTGGTACGGATTCCCTGCCCGCCATTGCCCGAGGGCAAGGCTCGCCCCTCCCTGAACCTCGCCTACGTGCTGGACCGGTCCGGGTCCATGGCGAATGGTCCGCTGGAAGAGGCAAAGAGGTGCACCGCGTCGATGATTGCCCAGATGGGCCCACAGGACTACGCCGCCCTGGTGGTCTATGACGACAGCGCCAAGGTCGTGCTTTCCAGCCGCGCCGTGAAATCCCCGGCCCTTTTTGCAGCCGCACTGGCCGGCATCGAAACCGCCGGCAGCACAAACCTCCACGAGGGCTGGCTGAAAGGAGCCCATGAGGTGTCCCGGCACCAGGAAAGCGCCGGAGTGTCCCGCGTGATCCTGCTGTCGGACGGAAACGCGAACCAGGGCCTGACGGACACGAACGCCATTGAGGAACAGTGCCGGCAACTGGCAGCGGCTGGCGTAACGACGTCCACCTATGGTCTGGGCGAGTCCTTCAACGAGGACCTGATGATCCGGATGGCCCGTTCGGGGGGTGGCAGCGGCTACTACGGCCAGACCGCGGACCACCTGATGGAACCGTTCCGCACAGAATTCGACCTGATGTCTGCCTTGGCGGGACGGGCCGTGCACCTGGAAGTCCTGCCCTGCCAGGCAGCGAAGGTCCGCGTCGTCAACGACTACCTCTCCACGGGCAAAAACCAGTGGCTGCTGCCGGACCTCGCCTGGGGCGGCGAAACCTGGGCCTTGCTGGAGGTGGAAATCCTGCCCCCTAAGACCTTCGTGGCAGGACACCGGCTGGAGGTGACCCAGGTGAAACTGGGGTGGACCGACCTGGATGGCAAGGCATGCGAACTGGGTCCAGTGGCGCTGGAAGTCCCTCTGCTGACGACGGCCTGCGACGGCCTGCCCGAAAACGAACTAGTGGCGCGCCGTGCCGGCGAGTTGGCCGCGGCAGAGTACCAGCGCAAGGCACAGGAAGCCGCCGGTCGTCAGGCATGGCGCGAAGTGGATGCGCTGCTGCGCAAGGCGAAAGCACAGGCAGCGAACAATCCGTGGGTCGCAGAAGTCATGGATGTCCTGGTGGCTCTGGCGGCGCAGCGTGACGCAGCAAATTTCAAGAAGGAGGCCGCCTACTCGTCCCGGCAGATGAACTCGCGCATCGCCGACGCATGCGAGTGCGGAGAGGGTGATGCGAATTACAGCCCGTTAGCCGAGGCCGGTCGTCAGTCCTTCCTGCGCCGCAAGACCTACCAGGGCCGGACACAATTCCAGGACCCGACGGACTCGCCTCAGAAGAACTGAGGACCTGCTTTGTGAAGAATGTAGCATCATTGGGCTGTGCCTTCTTGATAGTCGATCGGCAGGGTCTCGGCCGGTGTGGAGCGCCGGAACCAGTCCTGCTGACAACGTAATTGCCCGGGATCAAGCTGTCGGAGGATCAGTTGGCCTACCCGCGTGCAAGCACCGCCGCGTGGACATCTGTCACGTCCAACGGGGTGAAATGGGGTTTTGCGAACTCGCTGCGACACAGGTCGTATATCGCCCGGTTGTAGGGCACGGCCAGTCCCTGGCGGTCTGCCAGCGACAGCAGGTAGCCGTTGATCGTTTCCAGTTCTGACTCGTGGCCGCCGCGCTGAAGGATGTCCTGCGCCATCGAACTCAGGACCATCTTGGCGACGTTGCGTTCGAAGATCGGTTTCGTGATTGCCCTGGGCAGGTGCGACCCGACCCAGATCGTCTTCCATGACGGCATCCCGCCCAGGCGGCACTCGCCATAGCCGGCACCACGCACTATCTGGACGCCCTCCCAGGTCATGTTCGTCAGCAACTTCTGGAACAGCGCCGGGTCCGATATTTCGCGTCGTCGATGGCCAATCAGCGTCGTCAGCGAGTTCGTCAGGTTTATCACAAGTTTGCTGTGGGCTGCGTCGTTGAAGTGATCCGTGACGACCGTGTCCACGCCCAGGTTCAGCACCCTGGCCAGTTCGTGCAATTCGTTTTGCAGCGAGTTGTCAGGCGTGCCCAGAACCAACGGCCCAGGCTTCTGGTAGCCGATGACACCGGCCTCGTCAGCCCAGGCGTTATAGCTGACCACGCAGTACGCCGTCCTCGAGAAATAGCGCGGCAGGATCTGCTGGTTTTCGACGCCGTTCTGCATGCCTATGACCAGGGGGCGATCGCCCAAACGGTCCTTGACCAAGCTTGCGACCGCATCGAGATTGTAGTTCTTGACGCCCATCAGGACGACGTCCGCATCAGGCACCTCGGCAATGTCATCAATCACCTTGACCTGCACCGTTGTGCGGCATTCCGGTCGATCGCCAGGGTATATGGTGAGGCCTCGCCTACGAAGTGCCTGCGCCGTCGCGCCCTGATCAAGGACGTACAGCCGGTCGTGATGGGGCGCGACCCAGCCGGCAACCGTCCCCCCGATGACGCCGGTGCCGACCAGGACAATCTTCAGGCCGCGCTGGCGGGCCCTTATTCTTGCGACCAATGGCAGCGCGTCGGCGGCGTGGTCCAGGATGGCGGGAACGTTCATGGCATGACTCCTGGTGTCGGTCCTACCGGAAAGTAGCCGGTGCCTTGTACCCAACTTCGGGCAGGTCAAAGCAACTGGACATGCGATCGGCATAGCGCGTCTGGAACGCAACCGGTTCGATCTGCAGCCCACGCAGCACCGAGGCCGCAGGCGAGTCAGACAAGACCAGCGTCGGGCGTTCGGTGCCGGCACCGCGCTTGAACAGCAATCCCATGTTCTTTCGAACCTGGAAAGTGCCGGCAAAACTGGTACGGCTGCGCAACATTTTATCGCCCAGGCGCGTGTACAGGAACGCGTCCTGTTCGAAGCGCGTCGCAGTACCGGCCCGGGGCACACGCAACTCGAAGTAGGGGCGACCGTCCTCGTCCCGGGCCATCGTCACGCAGTCGCCTTCCTGATCGCCGATATCGATGTCGGCGACGATCTTCGGAAGTCCCCATATCTTGTTGCCGCGAATACGGTTTTCCAGCGACGTGACCGGCATCGAAAACACGTAATAACCGAACCCTGGGTATTTCGGCCATAACATGGGCAGTACCGGCACGTTGACATCAGGGTCCAGCAACAGAGGTATCGTCATCGCGATCTCGTTGTACGGCGCCACCCCCAGCACCTTGCGGTACACGTAGCAGGAAAAAACGACCAGAGCCCGCCCCCCGGACATGCGCACTGGTTTCATCAGCGGATGCGGCATCAGGCTGTAGGCTCGCTCCCACGGGCACAGGTAGATCGCCTGGGCGCAGGTGACGTCGCCGTAGAATGTCGGGAACAGGTAGTTCTTGGCAATGGTCCCGTCCAGGTCAAGCGGGGCCGCGGCAGGGCGCAACTCGAACCGCCGGAAGAACGGATCCGTAAAGGTGGCTGCGTTATCCAGCAATACCGGGTCGATCACGTGCGTGGCTTTCACCGTTTACTCCTCGCAGAGGGACATGACCGGGAACGGATGCAAATCTATCAGCGCGCAGCATTCAAACGCAAGGTCGCATGCAGTCCGGAAACCGGAATGTTCCCTGAAGTTTCAAGGTGCGGCATCCCGAAAAACCGCATCGAACTCGGCTTGCCTGCGAGTCCGCTCGGCCTCGATATCTGGCCGCTGTGGATGACGACGGGCCAGAACCTCAATCTGTCCCAGGCGCGCCCTGGCCATCCATTCGGGGTTATCCTCGACCCACGACTCCATGGTTCGGGTCACTGCCATGCAAACAAGGATCGCTGCGATAGCGGTTGCCAGACCCAGATCGCGCAGCCGCCGACGCATGGATGGCCCATGCCGCAATGGAAACAACTCCCCCAGTCCCAGCAAAGCCAGAAGCACGATGAATGGTACTGCCGGCAAACGATAGTGCTGCCAATCCAGCCGATACGTGACGACCGTCGCCCCAATCCAGAACACGGATCCCAGCAACGGAACCAGCCAAAGCTGAGGATGATCGCGCATGCGCCGAACCGCTGCCACCATCCCCAGTGAGACCCCAATCAACAGGAGGGGAAACCGGACCGCCCCCAACACCGGGTCCTCGTCGAACAGGAGGCGCCTGGCAAGAACGCCAAAGCGCAGATCAAGTGCAGGAAGGGCATCACCCAGGAACACGGTGGACTGAAGTTCAATCAGTTGCAGCCGAAATCGCACCATGTCAGCCAGGAACCCGAGCGGGTCATGCCACAGGGAAGGATTGACGCCAACAGCCACGGCGATGAACACCAGGGTCATAAGAACGCCCGCACGGATTGCGCGATAAATGCGCACCTTAACGCCCTTCGCTTCCGGTGCCGCACCAGGCAGCACGGCAGCAATGGCAAGCGCAATAAGGTTGATCACAAGCGATATGGAACCGTTGATTTTTGTCGAAAAATGCAAGGCGGACAGGATACCCAGCGCAACGGTAGTGGCAATGGAAAGACGGCCGGTCCGCCAGAAGCCGATCACTACCCGGCCAAGCACCACAAGATTCGCCAGCAAGAGTGCCACAAAAAACGGATCCGACGTGGCCTGGACCGCCATGTGAAGCACTCGAGGGTGCAGGACAAACGCCGCAGCAGCAAAGGCGCCGGCGGCTTGCGACCAGGCTCCGGCAACCAGGGCAAATAAAAGCATCGCCGCCGCGATCATCGCCAATGTGGTTGCCATTCGGCACGCAGACAGTGCCGGCCTGGGGATTCGAGCGTCAATTTCTTGTTGAAACCCTGCAATATCAAGTACGTCTGCGCCGCGCCGGGCCCACCATTCCTTGTCCGCGGCCGAAGACTCAATAAAACCGGTCGTCGCGGCAACTGCGCCGAACAGGTAGCGAGCAACAGGAGGGTGGTCCAACGTATCTTCGGTCCGCCAGGTCCCCTGATCGAAGTTCTGTTCCAGAAAGGTCAAATGGAACACATAACTTGAAAATATCCAGGCGCCCTCGTCCACTGAACTGACCGGGCCGTCAGCCTCGGAAAGCCACCGGCCCCCAAGGACCGCTACCACGAACACCAGTAACAACCACCGCGTCCACGGGCTTGGCAAAATGGCAGAAGTAGATTCCATGCTGCCAGGATGCCAGATGCCCGGTCCGGACTCAAGCGAGAATGGTGCATCAACCGCAGGAAATCCCGAACGATGAACTGGTCAGACGGTTGCGAAGGCGGGTTTCAGCAGACAGTCCCTACTTCACAGGGGGCGCCGCAGGCAGGCCCAGCAGCTTGCGCATCGCGGCCATGAACGTGGGTTCGACGGTCTCGCCTGGCGAAAGGCTCTGGTGGTAGGACAGGTTCGCGTCCTTCCACTGTTTTTCCAGCAGGAGGTATCCCATCCAGTCCTGGGTCAGACCCAGAACGATGGGGTTGGGCAGGTTGGCCTCCACCGCAATCTTCTTGGCCTCGTCGCCGAACGATGGGAAGGACTCGCCGGGAGTCGTGATGTAGGTCAGGTCTCCGACCGTCGCCACCGAGAAGATCGAGTACATCATCGCCTCAGGATCATCCACGTTCACATTGTCGAACGGCAGCGGCCCGACCTCGGCCAGCATCATCAACGTACCGTTGGTCGGATGGAAATGGAACTTCGTGTGTTTGAAGGTGATCCCGTTCGTCGCCACCAGCGGCGTCGATGTAGTCAGGGCCGTCTTTACCACTTCCGCAATGCCATAGCCGGTGCAGGTGGTCTTCATGTAGTCGGCGGGATCCATGGTGGTCGTTGTCCGATCGCCGTTCGGGAAGGCCTCTTCGGTCAGGCCGCACTCGTTCGGCCGCTCGGGGTACACCGACCCGATCGGGCCGTTCATGAACACGTTCAAGCCTCCCAGATCCTTCTCGAGCTTCAACCGCATGGTCCCGACAAAGTCGGCCGAAGCCGCGTGCATCTTGTCCCCGTAGGTTGTCGGGTGGGCAGGGAAACGGACCAGTGTGAACACCGTATTGTCGTCAGTACCCTTGCCGCGCAGCACGAACAGGTCGTTGTCATGGGTGAAGCCATCCTCGTCGCTGTTCACCCAGGAGCCCTTGCCCCAGTCCATGGTCACGTCGACCAGTTTGCCAAAGGCCTCGGCCGCTGAATCTACGACGCCGTTCTTCAGCAACTCGACATACTGTTCCTGGCGTCCGGCGCCCATCATCGGCCCCCACAGGCCGACCGTATCGCACGAAGAATGGGCATGGCTGGCGCCAATCATGGCCCGCTCGCCCGGGAAATATACGCCGTACTGCTCGTACAGCCTCTTCTGGATCCGCCGATGCATGTCCTCGACATCGCTGCGCAGTACGCCGATCGTGTCTACGCCGATGAACATCACGACCTCGCCGCTCTTGGGGTCGGCAATTGCGACCGTCGAAGCCAGCAGCGGGTCATGAACGCCATCGGTGGATCGGCAGACGGTCTCGTCGCCAAGGCAGAATCCGAAGCCACCCAGGTGGGTCGGTTGCGTCGGGGAAACATCCTTCTGTGCTGCTCCAGCGGCAAAATCGGCCGTAATGACCAGGCCCTCTGGCAGGCGCGGCAGGGTTTCCCACGCAACGTCCGGCATCGCGTCCTCGACGACATCGGCGGCCACGTCGGCTACCACGTCGGCCGGGACCTCGGCGGCTACGTCAGCAACAACGTCCGACGCCACCTCGGCGGCAACATCAGCAACAACGTCGGATGCAACCTCGCCGATCACGTCCGGCGCGACCTCGGCAGAAACGTCAGGAACGGTGCCGTTGTCCTGACCGGATGAACTGCCGCAACCGGTGGCGACACCGAAAACCAGCACAATCGCGACACCACACGTCCATCTATTGAAATGCAACATCGGTGTTTCTCCTCGGAGGCCCGAAAGGCGCGGACGCCCGCCCGCAATATTCCGGCAAAGTGTAGTCAACCCTTTCAGTCAATGCCACCGGTATTTGAAATGAATACCAGTGGAAGCCATCAAGGATGCAATCAAGGGGGGTTCCTATTGGCCAAGGGCACGCAGACGGCTTTCTACAAAGTCGGCGGCGGTCATGCCCAAGTTGGACGAAGACTCGAAAGGAGCGAACGCCGTGGCACTCCCCCCTTTGAGATCCACCGCCAGCGCCAGCGCCAACGGAGGCGGAAGCTTGTCGGCGTCCGGAGACTCGTTAAAGGCGTGCAGGATCACCTTCCACAACTTGCCCTTCTTGTCATAGGCAACCTTCAGCGGCACCAGCCATGTCTCGGCATCAACGTACATCACCACCTTGGAATACGGGTGCGGAGACAGGCCCGACGACATCTTGGGCCGACCCTCCAGCACGTAGACCGGGCGAGGCTCCCATGAAATCCGCGGGTTCCAGTGCGGCGCATTCTCCAAATCGAAAGTAACTTCCTTGGCCTTCTTCCCGAAGACTACGCCGGCATGCATCGGCGCAAGGATCGTGGTGCGTTCCACCAGTTTCCAATCAAGCCACTCGGGATGGCCCGAATAGCCTCGAACGTCTTCCCACAACATGTCGCTGTTGTTCCACGAGACGCCGGGCACGCCGAACAGCATCTTCAGATCGCGCCGCATCGACGGCACCCACGCCCAGCCTTGCTGATCAACCGGAGTCTCGAAGCGATAGTACAGCGCGGTGGTCCCACGCTTGTCTGCCGGGGTACGAGCCGTTGCGATCGACGCGTACTGGATATCCTCGGCGGCCATGGTCGGGAATGCTGGCAATGGCGCCAGATCCGTGCGGTGCATGGCCCGATTCAGCGAGTTCCAAACCCACTCCTCGGTCCGCCAGACGCCGTTCCTGGCAGATATCCACAGCGCCTCGAACCACAACCGCCCGTCGTCGCCCATGTACGCATAGTGCTGGTTGTACGCGATTTCCGTGGCGCTCTGCGGGTCCGGAAACGGCAGCCCGGCAACATAGCCAGCCACGGCCTTCTTCCGGTAGTCCTTCTTTCCCCCAGTCGGCTTCGCCGTGACGCACCTTGAATAACGGTTCGTCGCGTCGATATATCCAGCCGACGGATGGATCGGCCGGTACGCCTGGGTCCGCATGGTCAAGCCCCACGACTCGATCAAGTTGGACAGCCCCTCCGGAACCAACGTTGCGAGGGCGCGCCAGGTCGCCTTGTCAACCAACGCGCCCGGAGTGAAACCTGCCGGTGACGCATCCGGAGCAAACCCGGCAAGCGCAGTCCAGTTGTCCCTGGTCAGAACTTGATCGTCCTTCAGTTTCGCCGCCGCAGAGCCCGTTGCAAGGAGGGCCGCGGCAAGGATCGCGATCGACATCGTCCGCTGCATGGCGTCCTCCTTAGAACTGGTACTTGACGGTAAAATTGACCTCGTCCCGGTCACGGTAGAAACCAAGTCCGTCGTATGCCTGATTGCCGAAGAACCTGTTGTAGGCCACCGTCGCCCGAATCGAGTTCATCAGCTTGAACGACAGCGAGAATGTCGCAAAGCCGCTTCCGTTGTTCATCGACTGGCGAGCCAGGCTCCACTTCTCGATCTCGCCCTTCCGCTCGACAAGCCAACGCGTGGTCTTGGGTATATATCCAGCCGTGATCTTCGGGGTGATCGTCCCTTTAAGGAAGGTGGTGAACAAGGCGCCGATGAACTTGTACTGGTGCCGACTGGCCACGGTCGTGTCGTACCCCGGAACATCGACGACCGCATTGTCCTTGTTCAGGTCGTCGATTCCCGGGATGACCGTATGCTGGAACTGGAACACCAGGATGAACGGCTCCTCGCGGTTCACCGGCCTGATCCAGAACGGCTGCTGAAGAGTCAGCGCATACTGGAACACCAGCAACTTCCTTTGCTGGAAGGGGATCTCCTCGAACTTCTGTTCGGGGTAGACCGGGGTCCCTTGCGAGGCAGCCGACCACATCGCGAAGGTGCGGTCCGGTTCAAGTGCCGCCTCCAGCTTCAGCATCGTGCCCAGCGGGAACGGGACCTGCCCTTCCAGCGAGAAACCAACTATGTGCTGGCGCGGGAACTCGAGGAACACGTCGAACGTGCCCCGCGAGACATCCAACTGCTTGGCATTCTCGTCCCATGTGCCAGGCCGTCGGGTGTACTTCGGGATGGGCGGCGACATCTGGTGAGTCCAGTAGTACATCAACGAATAGTTGACGAACTTCCCGGCCCTGCCCTTCCACCTGAAGCCCACGCGGCTGTCGGCGCCGAAGTCATGGGGAATCAGCAACTGCTTGCTGTTGACCTTGTCGGGGCCGACGGCATCGTTGCGCTGCTTGGGCGGCGTCGGCAGCCCCCAGGCGTTCACG
The DNA here is from genome assembly GCA_903936705.1 of uncultured Myxococcales bacterium. Taxonomy (GTDB): domain Bacteria; phylum Myxococcota_A; class UBA9042; order DTJE01; family DTJE01; genus CAIZWN01. The sequence goes on along the minus strand of CAIZWN010000068.1, from coordinate 210,009 downwards.
AACGTCAAAGGCACGGTGACTGTGTCCGATGCGCTCTCCAGCAACGGCAGCATCGGGACCCATACCACGTCCAGCCCGCCCTTCAAGGCAGGGACATCGACAAGGGCACGGACCATCCACAAGGGCATGCGCTGATCCTCGAAGGACTCGAGAAGTGCCGAATGCCAGGTGGAATTCACCGGGTTGACGACGTCCAGCAGGCGGCTGTTCCCCGACTCGCCCCACGCCACAAGCTGGCGGCCAAGGCGGATGTCCAACCACGGAAACGCCCGGAAATTGATGAAGAACTCACGGACTTCAGTCTCGCTGTAGTAGTTGTCGCGAACCCACTCCTTGCGACGATCGGCGTTGTCCTTTCCGGTGTACCCGGCAGCTGGGACCTGGGCATCCTTGTCGGCATCCAGCGCCAGCGATCTGGCCAGACGCAGGGTCAGGTGGGTCCAAACCCTTTTTGTCGGGCGCCAGTCGGCATCAACCTGCAACGTGAAGCGGCACATGGACAGCTTGCCCAGGTTGCCACCGTGGTTCGTGGGCGAACCAGGGTTCTCCGGATCCTTGAACTCGTCCTTGTCGTTTGCAACGAAGACGCCGGTCTGGTTCATCAGGAAGGCGCCGACCCGCCAGACGGGCTCGACATCGGTCCCCTCGGGAAATACCGATGCGGGAGCGGTGGCAACCGCAGGACCAGCTTGCTGTGGCGCGTTCTGGGCAACGACGGAGGGCGCGACCGCAATTGCCATAAAGAACAAGCCAGCCGTCAACAGGTAGATCCGATTCATGGAATTCCTCCCGGCGGGGGGACGTTCGCTTTAAATGGCCTGCTTGAATGAACGATCAGGTCGGGTTGGCCTCGTCCACTACACACTCGGCGCGAGCCGGGGTCGGGTTGGCGGCGCCTTCCAGGTACACGTTGCTGATCGCGATGCTGTCCGCGTAAGCGAACAAGGAGACCTCGGCGGCGCCGGTATTGACCTGCACGTCGTTGATCTTGACGACCAACTTGTACCGGCCCACAGGCAGGTTGGCGATGATATAGCGGCTGGTGCCCGCCAAACCGGTGGTGGTGAACGGGGCCTTGGAAAGCGGGCCGGGAAGGTCGTTGGCCGGGTCAAAATACCGGACGTCGCCCAGCGCTGTCGTCCCTTCAACGGGGATCGCTTCGATGCTTGCGCAGCCGACGAACTCTTCCTGGCCGCTGACACCGTTCTTCCAATAAATGGTCCCGGCCAGGATGCCCTTGGTCTTGTCAACCTTGATACCGGCAGTGGCGGGCGCGGTCGCGTAGGTGATTGTGTTCACGGCATAAACGCGCTTGCCCTGGGCATCGGAAGGGATGTTGAACATGTAGGTCTTCTGGAACTTCATCGCGATACCGGTGGTGACTTCCTCCTTGCCGGTCGCCTGGAATCCCACCATCGTCCCAGCGGGCAACTGCATCTCGAACAAGCCATCGTCGCCGGATTTCAGTGCGGGATATTTCACGGCGTCCAGGGGCAACCCGGTGTCGTTATCAAGTGGCATAACGTCAACGCCCTTGCGGCCCGTCTTCGAGGCAAAGTCCACCAACTGGCCCTCGAACAGGGAGGTGGTCACCGGTGTGTCGACCACGACGTCGGTCGTCGAATTATCCACCTGGGTATCGGCGGCCACGTCGGTGGTTGCATTGTCGACGACGGCATTATCGACAGCGTTGTCGGTGGTGTTGCCGCCGTCGTCGCTGCATGCGATTCCGAACGCTCCGGCCACGATCATCACAATGGCCATGTATTTGCGAAGGTTCATCGACTACCTCGTGCCAGGGTTGATAACACCAGCCTGTAGGCTGCGGGGCCAGCGTAGGGAAATTTTACCGGTCGGTCAAGGCCCTCCGTCGTCCAGACTCTCTGTCGTCCAGGATTCCTTTCCAATCGCTTCCTTTATCGCACCGATATATCTTGCGACACCCGCTTTTCGAGGTCGCAACATATCAGGTGCCTATTGGCACGCCTCGCGCGAATCCGTATTCTCCGGCCAACGCTGGAGCGTTCGAAGATGGCTGATTATCCGGTCGGCCCGGACAAACAGAAGGCCCTTGCTGCAAGGATGGCGGCACTGGAACTCCTCGAGGACGACCTGGAGGAGACGTTCGTCCGCTCGTCCGGCCCTGGCGGCCAGAACGTGAACAAGGTTTCGTCTTGCGTCCAACTGGTCCACCGTCCGACAGGAACCTCCATCCGCTGCAGCGAGTCCCGATCGCAGGCGTTGAACCGCTATATGGCAAGGCTGAGGCTGGTAGAGCGGATCGAGGACCAGCGGTTAGGGGCCGAGAGCGACCGACGCAAGGCTATCGAGAAGGTTCGTCGCCAGAAGCGCAAGCGCAGTCGACGCGCACAGGAAAAGATACTGGATGGCAAGCACCACAGATCCAGCGTCAAGGCCGCGCGACGTCTTCCAGGCGAGGGGGATGCGTGATGCCCTCTGGACGCGCCCAAGGTTGCAATGAATCTGGCGGTTGTTTCAGGTTCGAAACCGCATACGGAGGCCCCCATTGAATCAGGAGTACCGCAGGATTTTGGCCACGACGTGCACGTGCCGACGCGTCACCGAATCAAGGCTGGTCCTGCCGACCGGAGATGGAGCAACAATCGGCGGTTGCGGTCCAGGCGACCTGGACATCGTGGCGCTGGGCCTGGTTCCGTATGCGTCAGGGTTGGAGGCTCAGACCGAGGCCGCGGCCCGGGTCCGCGATGGCAAGCGAGCAGGAATCCTTCTTGCGCTGCGGCATCCTCCAGTCATCACGCTGGGTCATCGGTCGACGCCGGATGAACTGCACCTTGGTCCGGTTGCGCTGCAATCCATAGGTGTCAAGGTATATCAGGTCAATCGAGGTGGGGGCGCGACCTTCCATTATCCCGAGCAGGCGGTGGTCTATCCGATCCTCGACCTGCGGCGACTGCACCTGACCGTTCCGCAACTGCTGCAGGCAACGGGCGACGCCGTCCTTGAACTGCTGCATGGCTTTGGCATCGACGCAATCTGGGATCCCGATCGCCCTGGAGCCTACGTGAAAGACGCCAAGATCGCGTCGGTCGGGTTTCATCTGACCAGGGAAATCACCACCCACGGCGTTGCCATCAACTTGGGTCGCGACCTGCGTGGATTCGACTACATTGATCCGTGCAAGGTTCGCAGCCAGGTCATTTCCAGCGTTGAATCGCTTGCCGGCGAATGTCCAGATCCTGACCAGGTTTCCTTGGCCCTGGCCAGGGCCATTGCGAGGCGGGTAGGCAACCGCGGCGCCTGCGAGAACCATTGCTCTTGACTCGACGTCACGACCATGATGATGATTGCCTGATTGTAACGGCGTCTGGAGTTCCATGACGATCCTCAAAGACGATGCGCTTGATCGCTGGATGTACAAGCGCAACGGGATGGACTACGGCCCGTTCACGACGCGCGAACTGGAACACATCATCGAGCGACGGGAGATTACTGCCGAAACAGAGGTGCAGAACCGTCGGACCAGGCAGTGGTTGCGCGTTCAGGACGTACCCAAACTTTATGCGTACATCCAGGAGCGCACCCAGCGCGAAGAGCAGGCGGCCCGCGAGGCCGAGATTGAGAAGGATCACGACACGGTTCACCGGGGAAACTGGTGGACCACCAAGATGCCGCTGATTGCCGGTGCTGTTCTGGCCATAGTCGGTGGCATTGCTGCCATCCTGGTTCTTCGCCCGCCGCCGCCCGTCCTGGCCGGCTATCCGACCCGCTTCTATCGCGAACTCCAGTTCGAACGGATCGTGCCGCTGCGCGCCATGATCGCAGAACCGGTGAAGGTCAGCGCAGTGCCTCCCCGAGCCAAGCGCGCGAAGGTTGCCAGAACAACGACCTCCACCTCGGCAACACCTGGCATTATCGATATGGCCCCGCAGGTCGACATTTCGTTTGATACCGAGGACACCTCGGGCGGGCGCCAGTTGACGCAGGCAGACCTTGACGATGTCCAACGAACCGTTGCCCCACGACTGATCCGCTGTTTCCGGTTGGAGGCAGGCCGCAACCCCGCGTTCGAGGGCGGGTCGGTGTTCGTGTACATTCTGCCGCGCGGCACGGCGCAGGTTTCGCGCATCAGCACCAACCCTGGCCCTGGACCAGAGCTGACGGCTTGCGCCCGCGCGACAACAAACGGCATCAATGTGGGCCAGTTCGCCGGAGCCGCTCAGGTGATGGAGATCCCACTGCACGTGGCTGCCAGCGCAGAGTAGCTTCCAACCGACCCTCTTGTTTCGAACCAATCTGGAACAACGAACAAATCCAGGAGCTATCTGGAACTACGAAGATAATTGGTTTGTGTGAGGGGGAACCAAGCAGACGCCATTGGCCAGTGCGGGGACCCTACTCGGCCGGCTTTTCTTCGACCGACTCGGCAGCCTCAGCAGGCTCCTCGACGGACGGAGCCATCGCTTCTGGAGCTGGGGTCGGCTCGGGCGTCGGCTCGGGCATCGGCTCGGGCGTCGGCTCGGGCTGGGCAGCAGCCTCGGCGGCAGGCTCGTCCGCCGCAACCTCGGCAGTTGGGTCGTCCCCTGCAACCTCGACCGCAGGATCGGCCGCCCTCTTGAAGGGCACGCCGCCAGCAACCCTGGGCAACGACGAGACGTCGAGCTTCTCGCGAATCAGGTCGCCGATGGTGGTCGGCGCCGTCTTCTGAGCCCGCAGGTACTCCTGGTAGTCGCCGCTTTCAGTGGCTTCCTGATAGCGCCGCATGGACAGGCCCAGCTTGCGCTCTTCGGGGATCAGGTTGATGACCAGGGCGGTGATCGGGTCGCCGGCCTTCAGCACCTTGGCGACATTGTCCACCTTCTCGGTCCGGATCTCGGACACGTGCACCAGGCCCTCGACCTCGTCTTCCAGTTCGACGATGGCGCCGAAATCCAGCACCTTGCTGACGATCCCGGTGACTACCGAGCCGATCGGGTACTTGTCGTGCACGCGCTCCCACGGATCAACGCCCATCTGCTTGATGCCCAGGGCGAAACGCTCCTTGTCCGGGTCGATGTGCAGAACGACTGCCTCGACCTCGTCACCCTTCTTGAACATGTCTGCGGGATTCTTGATCTTGCGGGACCAGGAGATGTCCTGCAGATGGATCAGGCCGTCGATGCCATCCTCGATACCAACGAAGATGCCGAACGACGTTACCGACCGGACCTTCCCGTTCACATGGGTCCCGACCGGGTACTTCTCGCGCAGCAGGTTCCAGGGATTGATTTCCGTCTGCTTCAGGCCCAGTGCGATCCGCTTGTTGCGAGCATCGACCTGCAGGACCACGGCCTCGACGTCGTCGCCAACGTTCATGACCTTGGACGGGTGCTTGACCTTCTTGGTCCACGACATTTCGCTGACGTGGATCAGGCCCTCGATGCCGGCCTCAAGCTCGATGAAAGCGCCGTAGTCGGCCAGAGAAACAACCTTGCCGCGAACGCGATCGTCCACGTTGTAGCGATCGCCGGCGCGAATCCACGGGTCCTCGCTGATCTGCTTCATGCCCAGCGAGACACGCTCGGATGTCGGGTCGAACTTCAGAACCTTGACCTTCACGCGGTCGCCCACCTGGACCATTTCGGACGGGTGGTTGATGCGACCCCATGACATGTCGGTGATATGCAGCAGTCCGTCGATGCCGCCCAGATCCACGAAACAGCCGTATTCCGTGATGTTCATCACGCTGCCGTCCAGAACCTGCCCAATCGCCAGCGTAGCCAACGTCTTGGACTTCAGTTCCTCGCGCTCCTTTTCCAGCAGGGCGCGGCGCGACAGCACGATGTTGCCACGACGACGGTTGAACTTGATTACCTTGAAACGCAGCTTCTGGCCGATATAGCGGTCCAGGCCACGTACCGGGCGCAGGTCGATCTGCGAACCGGGAAGGAACGCCTTGACGCCGATATCGACGGTCAGGCCGCCCTTGACCCTGGACAGGACCACGCCTTCCACCACGCCATCGCGTTCGGCGGCCGCGGAGATCTCGTCCCAGATCTTCAACTTCTCGGCCTTTTCGCGCGACAGCTCGACAAGGCCTTCCTTGTTCTCGCGAGCCTCGACGTAGACCTGGACCTTGTCGCCAACCGCGAGGACAAGCTTGCCGTCCAGGTCAAGGAACTCGTCGATCGGTACATAGCCTTCGCTCTTGTACCCGATGTCGATCAGCGCCCAGTCCTTCTCGATCTTCACGACGGTTCCGCTGACGATCTCGCCGTCACGAACCTCCGAGTGATCGTACTGGGCAACAAGCGCCGCGAAATCGTCTTCCGCGGCCAGTTCCGGCGTTCCCGACACATTCTGGTTGTTCAGATCCGTCATAGACCTCCCTTTGGCGCCCGCCCCACTGCAAACTCCCAACCGACCCCCTGCGGGCTTTTCCCATCCACTATCCGTGGAGTTGGGAGCGGCATTTTAGGAGTAACACTGTATGAAGTCAACCGATTTCGAAAGGGTTTCGCGATGTCAGAACGTGAAGCCGGCCTTCTCGCGACCGATTGTCGTCTCGTCACCATGCCCCGACCAGACCACCGTATCGTCGGGCAAAGTGAACAGGCGTTCGCGGATTGATTTCAGAAGGACTTCCCAACTGCCGCCCCACAGGTCGGTCCGGCCGACTCCGTCCCTGAAAAGCGTGTCGCCACTGATCAGAACAGAGGGGCTCCCTCGCCATAACAACCCGATTCCACCCGGAGAATGTCCCGGCAGGTACACGACCTCGACCTTCGAATCACCGAAGGACAGGACGTCGCCATCCTTCACCAGCACCGCAGGATCCTCGTTGTCCAGCAGCCCAAGCGCCGACGCGGAACCTGGGCCCATAAGCATTTCAACCTGCCGCTTCAGGTTGCGCCACAACGGCAGATCGTCGGCGTGCAACGCGCTTTGCACACCAAGACGTTTCGCCAGCCCGACGGACTGCAGGCAATGATCCATGTGGGCGTGGGTGTGCACCAGCATCACGGGCTTGACCCCGATTGCCTCGATACGCCGAAATGCCGCATCGGCGTCGCCGCCTGCATCGACAACAAGCGCCTCCCTGGTCCGCTCGTCTTCGAGAATGAGCCCGTTGGTCTCGTACGGCCCAAGCAGGACACGATGCACCTTCATTGAAGCCTCCTTTACCGGGATTGGTGCGCCGACCGGCACGCTGCACGACAGCAGCGCCAGCGCGGCCAGGACAGGGAAGCGCACCCGGTTCATCCAGCAATCTCCGGTTGCGCGATTGGCGAATCGCCTACTTCGATTTCTTCTTCTTTTTCGGCTTGTCCACGACCTTCTTCAACGGGGGGGCCTGGCCGATAAGGTCGTCAACGGGATCCTTGCCTTCCATTTCTGGCGCCTCCTGCGCCTCGCGGATCAGGGGATTCATCGCCGGTCCGCTGGCGGCGCGCTTGACGACCTCGGCCTGAACTTGTTCGTCCTTGTCCTTCACGGCCCAACGAATTGTCACTGTCTGGAACTGTGAGGTGCGGTCCAGCAATGTCAGGGTCAGCGGGCCGTTCGCCCAGACCGCCTTGTCCAGACGCGTCTTCTTGGTGTCGATGTAGTCGATCTTCAGGGGTTCGCCGTACGCAGCCTTCATGGCTCGCATCGTCGGTTCCAGATTTGGGTCTTCGGGAGTCTCGATAACTTTGTAGAGTCCTCCACCCGCGAAGAACAGGTAGTACCTTGCGTTGCCCTCGCGGACAAGAATCATTTCGAGACCCAGCCCGTTGGCGAACTCGTCGGACAGTATCGAGACGTTCCAACCGGTCTGCGTACCGTCAAAAACGATGCGCGAAGCCTGGATGTCGTCGATTTCCTTCTGCATATCGCGAGACAGGCGATCCCGATCCCGCACGTCCTTCGTGACGCGGATCATCATTTCGTAACGCACCTGCACGCGCTTTTTCAGGGCTTCAAGAACCTGGTCTCGCGTGCCGCCGAATTGCAGCCCATTCATGGACGCATCGATTTTCGACGGGTGAAGCACTTCCTGGGCATTGGCCCCGACCGCCAAGGTCGATGCCACCATCAACGCCAACACCGTGAAAGCCAACCGTTTCATCATGACCTCCAGGCCCCAGGAACATGCCGAAAACCCTGGGATTCCCTCAGCAACGCCCTGGATACATTATGGCCGTGCACATTCTAACGCCCTGGGACGCCCACAGGCAAGCGGCTGTTTGCAAGCGATTTCCTGGCTGCCTTTCAGTGGTTGACACTTCGTCGCACCCCCGCCTAGAGTAGCGGCGTCCATCCGGTCGCTTCGGAGGCATTCATGAAACGTTGCATGGTCGCTTTCCTGGGCATGGTTCTGTTTTCGGCAACGGCGATGGCCGGTCCTCGCGAGGACATTGCCGAAGAGGCATGGATCACTATCGAAAAGGGCACGCGCAGCGGCGACATGATCGCTCGCGCAAAAGCCATCGAGGCAATGGGACGGATCCCCAGCCATGACACTGCCGGCTATATAAAGGAAGCGCTGCTGGACCCGCAGTGGCCCGTGCGCAAGGCGGCATTCAAGGTCATGGTCTTCAAGGGAGTTGCCGATGGCAAGGCCCGTATTGTTGAATCCCTCCGGGATGCCGGCATCCCGATCGAGGAAGACGTCTTTGACATGCTGTCTGCCTTCGCGGCGCCCGAGGCGTTGGCGCTGCTGGTTGACGCGACCATGCGTACCGATAATCCCAACCGCGACAAGCTGTTGCGGGCCGCGATTACCAGGGGACCTGAGGCAGCGGCGCCGCTGCTGTCTATCGGGCTGGCCAAGGGCGACCCGCTGTTCGCCCAGCGCTTGGCCGACGTCCGACTGACCGACAGGATTGCGTTGGCCTCCACGCTGGCGAAGGACAAGAACCCGGCCGTCGTAACCGCCTCCCTGGCATGGGCGCTGGAGGCGGACATCATCCTCCCAGCGACGACGCTGAAGCCCATGCTGAAGTCGAAGGACGAAGCCTCGCGATTTGCAGCGGCCGAACTCCTGGCCCGCCAGGGAGACGCATCTGCGGTCGCCGTGCTGCTGCCTCTGGCCGATCGGGACGCCGACTCGCAGATCCGCTTCCTGAAGGCCGCTGCCGCCGCACCTTCTCCTGATGCCATCCCTCGTCTGAAGAAGTTTCTGGCACCCGAGACATCTGCTGACATGCTGATGTGGGTTTATCTGGCGTTCGCAAAGTCGACCGACGAAGACGTCCGCAAGCGAGTCGAGGACGACCTTTCGTCTACGCTGCTGCCGCGTCGGGCCGCGGCTACGCGCGCTTTTGGCAGGCTGATGGGCAATCGAGCCCTGCCCAAGCTGCATGGCTTGCTGGGCGATGGCAACCCACTGGTTCGCAAACTGGCCGCCGAGGCGCTTGGGGAACTGGCGCAGGCCGAGTCCGTGGAACACCTTGAAAGAGCCGTCCGCGATGCAGATCCGGTTGCGCGTATCGCGGTCGTCGCGGCGTTGTCGAAGATCCGCGACAAGTCGGTCATCCCGGTGGCGTCCTACCTCGTTTACGACCGGGACCCGCAGATCCGCAAACTGGCGATTCTTGCCGTCTGCAACGCCAATCACGATACGGCGCTGCCGGTCCTGCGCATCAATCTGGAGGATCGCGACCCTGCGGTTCGCGGGCCGGTGCTGTTGGCCATGGCGCGCCTGGACATGAAGCAGGCCCTGGACAGCTTCGGCTCGGTGCTGCCCGGCCTGTCCCCCGACACCCTGGTCGCGCTGGTCGAGGCGTTCAGAACCGATGCCCTTCCGTTCCTTCGCAAGGCTGCCGATTCCGACCGTGCATGGGCAAGGGCGGCGGCTCTTAGAGCAGTGACACTTCTGCCTGATTCCGAGATCGCATTCCTGAAGGACGTTTCCGCAGGATCACCGTTTGGCGATACGCGACAGACCGCCTTGTCACGACTGGTTGTGCGATCCTGCCCCGAGGGTCTTGCAGCGGCAACAGGCCGCCTGATGGACTCGGTACCCGACGTTCGCATAGCGGCATTGGCGGCAATTTCCCAGTGCGGCGCCGACGATTCGCTTGCGCAGATAAGGTCCGCACTGCTGGACCCGGAAGAAACCGTCCGCGTTTCGGCAGCCAGCGCGATGCTGTCGTATCCGAAGAAGGGTGGAAAGTCAGCCCCGGCGCCAGCCAAGGCGACAAAGGGGAAGAAGTAGCAGTCGCCCATGATGCGTCCATCAGGCATTCCACACGCATTCCTCTTCGACATCGACGGCACCCTTATACGCGCTGGTGGGGCCGGAAAGCAGGCGTTCCTGGACGCCTGGTGCGAGGTCTTTGACGCCCCGCACGGTTTTGATGCATTCCCTTTCGCAGGGTGCACCGACCCTGCCATATTCGCAGCAGGTGCCCGCCAAGCCCTTGGTCGCGAAGCAACCGTGGCCGAGACCGACGCCTTTTTTGAAGCGTATCTGCGAATACTGCCTGGCGTAGTAAACAAGGCCCAGCATTACCGCATCATGCCGGGCATGGAACGTGTGCTGGACGCCCTGGCCACAAGGAACGACTGCCTGGTGGGTTTGTGCACGGGGAATCTGGAGGCCGGCGCCCGCATCAAGCTCGAACGCGGCAACCTGAACCACCATTTTTCATTCGGAGGGTACGGATCGGATTCTGCCGACCGCGCGAAACTGACAGCAGCGGCGTGGCACCGAGCCGAGTCCCTTGCAGGAGGCCCTGTCGAGGCATGGGTCATCGGCGACAGCACGCTGGACTACGCCGCGGCCACTGCCAACGGCCTGAAGATAGTGCTGGTAGCCACCGGCGGAAACGATCTTGACACCCTGGCAGCCTTGAAGCCAGACCTGCTGTTCGAGTCGTTCGCCGACTGGGAAACGGTGCTCGCACGGCTTCTGGGCCTTGGCGACAGCCTGCGTTCGAGCGTCGATGACGTTGACCGGGCTTGCTGCAGGGTAAGGTCGGGTGGCGTGATCGTCTATCCAACCTCCACGTTGTACGGTCTTGGCGGGGATGCCATGAACCCCGACTGCGCTGCCAGAATTCGCCGGATCAAGGGAACCAGGGACGCCCCATTCCTGCTGCTGGCGGCTGACACCGATGCAGCCTTCTCCCTGGCGTCAGACGTTCCCGCGGCCGCGCGCAGCCTTGCCGCAGCCTTCTGGCCAGGCGCTGTAACAATGGTGCTGCCGGCAAGGGCCGAACTGCCGGCAGATGTGGCAGGCCCTGGCGGCACCGTAGCCGTTAGAGTGGACCCTCACCCTTTCTGCGTGGCGCTGTGCAGATCGCTGGGGGGACCAATCCTGTCGACCAGCGCCAACAGGAGCGGCCAGCCAGCGCCATCAGTGGCTGATGAAATTGATCCATATGTGGTCGGGGCCTCGGACCTTCTGGTAGTTGATAATGAACCCCTGACGGGCACACCATCCACCCTTGTCGGTTTCATCGACGGGGACGTCAGGATCTTGCGTGCCGGCGCGGTGCCGGAAACCTCCATCCGAGCCGCGCTTGCCGCCGCAAGGAGAATTGACCAATGATGAATGCCGAGCCCTTGTACGCGGCAACCCACCTGGACTCCCTGCCACTGGCCTGCCCCGGCCGTCCCAGAATCTCGGCCCGGCTCAAATTCGTCCCCGAGGACTTCGTCGTCGATGAGATTCCCGCTTATCCCTTTTCCGGCCAGGGATCGCACCTGTTGATGTGGGTGGAAAAGCGCGACGTCGCCGCCGGCGATCTTCTGGGGCGCCTGGCCGCGGAACTGGGCATTGCCCTGCCAGCAATCGGCACTGCTGGAACCAAGGACCGACGTGCAGTCACCCGCCAGTGGATTTCGGTGCCGGCCGAGTGCGAGGACCGCCTTTCCTGGGCGCACAAGATTGACGGGGTGCGGATTCTCGAGGTCACACGGCACGAAAACAAGCTGCGGACCGGCCACCTGTGGGGCAACCGGTTCTCGATCTTGATGCGCGATGCGCCGCATGAAGTCATTGATGCCTTGCGCGAAACCGCTCGCCTGGTGGCGATGCGCGGCTTTCCGAACTTCTTCGGCATGCAGCGGTTTGGATGGTCAGGCGACACGCTGCGAACCGGCCTGGCTCGCCTGGACCCGTCAACTGCCGGAAGGGACCAGCAGGCCCAGCGGCACCTGGGACACTTCGAGCGCCGCATGACGGTGTCTGCAATCCAGTCGGCACTATTCAACCGCCACCTGTGGCTGAGGATGGAAAAGGGCCTTGATTCGACCGTGCTTTCCGGTGACGTCCTGCAAAAGACCGAGACCGGGGGCATGTTTACGTCATCTGAGACTTCGGTGGACCAGGCTCGCCTGGATGCCGGCGAGGTCCGCCTGACAGGGCCTATCTGGGGCACCAAGACGATGTCGGCAAAGGGGGATGCCCTGGATCTTGAACAGGCGGTCCTGGACGAGGCTGGCCTTGCGCCATCATCGTTCCGAATCTTCGCCAAGCTGGCCGAGGGCACCCGCCGATCGCTGTTTGTGCGGCCCGACGACATGCGGGTTGAACCCGATCCGGACGGCATCCGCCTGTTCTTCGGCCTCCCAAAGGGCTGCTATGCCACGGTGCTGCTGCGCGAATTCATCCTGCCAGAATCCGGAAGAACGGTTGTAGAAGAGTCCGAGTGACCCGCGGGACGAAATCCCGGTTCAACCCACCGGTTGGCGCATGAATGTCAGGTACTCCAGGTTCTTTATGCGATTGTTGAAGATGAAGAACCCGACGGCCAAAGTGATGGCGCAGGCCAGCGTGTACCCGAAACCATAGAACGCCGGCCCAAGACGCAGCGAGATCAACGTCAGAACCACGTTCAAAACCAGGAACAGCAGCGACAAAATGACCGCCGAGCCCCGGAAATCGAAGTACAGGACGAGAATAAGCAGGATCAAAAGGCCGCCGTGAAAGAACGAGCCGATTGTCGCCACCCTGAACACTGGCGTGTCAGCCGGATCGATGCCCATCAGCGACACCAGGAAAGGCATCAGCAGGAAGCTGCCCATCGTGACAACCCCCTGCCAGATCAAGACTGCCTTCAACGCCTGACGCAGCACGCCCATCATCTCGGCCTTGCGCTGCAGGATCAGCGCCAGCGGCGCCTTCTGCAGGATCGTGCCGTAGTAGTTCTTATAGCGCAGGTAGAAGTCCGTCTCGATTCGCAGCAGGAAGATTGCAAGCGTCGGCAGGATCGTCACGTAGGCGATGAACATCGCCGAGTCGTAAGGAAAATGCGTCCTGAAATACGAGTGGATCGGGACACCGGTGTCCGAATACCAGAACAGAATCTTGTCGATCCAGATCGCCGTGTTGTAGGCGCAACCCGAGATCGCCAAGGCCGGGAACCGCTTGAAATACGTCAGGAATTCGAAACTGAATCCCTCGCCGAAGTGGTACTCGGCGAACACTCGATGCATCAGCAGCGACATCAGCAGCACCTGGCCGATCAGGAAGCCAATGGCAAGCCCGTCCAGCCCGAAGAATACCGACAGCAGTTGCGACAAAAGAAACGACGTCAGATAGCCCAGCGCAAACGCGATCACTATGTTCGCGTAGTCCTTCGTGGCGGAAAGGAACAGCATGTCCACCCAGATGACGGACACCGAAACATACAGGCCAAGCGCAGTCATTTTGTAGAGGAAGGACAGGTCGGCAAAGTACAACGCAATGGCCCCGGTGACCGTCTGCACCAGGATGGTTACCACCAGAACCCCGACGAATGTCGGAACCACGGCATCAGGATTGCGCAGGTAGAACTGGTCGGACACATATCGCGTCGCAACCAACTGAAGCAACCCGGTTGTTATCAGGCTGAAGCAGTAGATGTAGACTATCGTGACGGTAAAAACGCGAACGTCCCGATCCTGCATCGACGGCATGGCGAAGATCGAAAGCGCAGCAAGACCGAGAATCGAAATCAACCATGGACCCGAGAAAATGACCGCCGAGTAGGTGTACAGTTTCAGCCACTCGGCAAACGTCTTGCGTTGCGCCATCTCGCGCAGTCTGAATCCTATGCCCGCCATCAGGAGCCTCCGCAGAACTGCCGGTACACTTCACGATAAGAATCAAGCATGTTGCGCCTGACGTAGTATCGGCCTACCCGTTCGCGACCGGCGGCTCCCATTGCGTTGGCCCGATCCGGATTTCGCAGAATGGACAGGACCGCGTCGGCCGTCTCGCGCGGAGATCGCACGTTGGTGATGAAACCGGCAGGACCAATTGCCTCGTCATCGGGACCAGCACCGAACACCAGTTCCGCGCAGGCCCCGACGCTGCTGGCAACCACCGGGATGCCGATACGCATTGCCTCAAGCAGAACGAACGGTTGCGCCTCGCTGATGCTGGTCAGAACAAGGGCCGACATCCCCGGGTAGTATTCCTTCATGTCCACGGCGCCAGTGAACTCGAAGACGCTCTTCAGCGACAGGACACGCACCAACCGCTCGCACTCGTCGAGGTACGATTCGTCCTCGTCGCGACCACCAAGCACCTGGAAGCGCACCTCGGGCATCTCCTCGCTGATCATCTTTGCCGCGCGGATGAACGTCTTTACGTCCTTGATGGGCGCCACGCGCCCAACCATGCAGACGCGCGGCGGGCCACGGCGCTTGTCCTGGTGTGACAGTGACAGACCGTCGAACTTCTCGATATCGATGCCGTTCGGAATGATGCCGGTCTTCTCGGGATTTGCACCGCCCTGAACCTGCAACTGGCGGTTGCCCTCGTACAGGGTATAGATACGAGCGCTGCCATCGTAGGCAATGCGCGACAGCAATTCGAACTTCCGCATCCACAATGACTGCAAGGCGCCCACCTGCTTGGTCGGGACCATCGAGGTTGATTTTTCCCGGTAGATCCAGTGGGCTTGTGTGATCTCGATCATGCGCTCGTTGGTATAGATGCCGTGTTCGGTAATCACCATTGGCGCACCCGTGCGCAGCGACGCGACTGCGCCCAGAAGGCCCGCGTAACCGGTGCATGTCGCGTGATACAACCTGGCTTCAGGAATATCTGCATGCACCACGCGGAACAGCGGCAGCGCCATGAAACGCAGGGTCCAGAAGAAATCGATGAAGCTGAAATCGGGATAAAACTTCTCGTACCGGTCCACCAGCAAATCCCAGAACTGACGGCCATGGAACACATCGTACGGTGTAATTGCACCGGCCCGCGCTGGGTCCAGGCGTTCCAGAATGTTGCGCACACCCGACGTGTCGTTGACGGACAGTTCCTCGATGAACCTGTCCAGCGCCTTCCACGCCGCGCGTTTGTTCTGAAATCGAGGGCCCCGCCAGGATATGGAGTCCATCAATGGAACCTGGCGGAAGTCCAGCACGTTGGGTGGCAATTCGTACTTCGGCTCGTCTGCAACCTCGCGCGAAACACCAATATGGACCAGCGAGAACGACACGTCCGACAGACTGGTCAGGATGTCATGGACCCATGTCGAGACGCCCCCGACGACGTACGGGTACGAACCCTCCAGGATCATGCACACATCGGTCTTCATGCGCCCCCCAGCACGGCAGCCAGTTCCTCGAAACGGTGATCCTCCGGAAACCGCCCCATCGCCTCGGCGACCAGGCTTCGCGCACGCAGCATGTCCTTACGTTCGTAAGCGACCTCGGCCAGAATCACCATTACCTCGGGGTCGTCGCGACGGACTGCTGCGTATCGCTGCAGCGAAGCATCGGCCTTCTCAAGATGGCCCAACCGGCGCAGCAGCAACCCCTCGAAAAGCTCCACCTGAGGAGGGCGATCCTGAATCAGTTTCGCCTTGTCCAGCGCGCGAAGACCAATTTCCAGGAAATAGCGAACCATGCCTTCGTCCAGCAGGCCGGCGTCAGCGTAGTCCAGCACGATACGAGCAAGATCCACGTGCCTTTCGGCGGTCGTCGGATTGCGCTCGACCTCGCGCACCAAGCGGAAGATCCTGTCGTTGAACTCCTTTTCCATGTCCGACAGGGCGGTACTGGCGTAATAGCGAATTTCTCGAGTCTCGTCGGCCAGCGCACGTTTCAGCAAAGCGACGGCGTCGGCACGTGGCAGGCGCGACAGCGACAGGATGGCGCCTCGCTTCAACGGAATGTCGTCGCCAGCAAGTATTTCACGCAAAGGCGAAACGTTCACCTCGGCCATCAGGAAGCGATCGCCATCCTCGTCACTGCGAACGGCCCCCTGAATGACCGCCGGGTCGTACGAAATATATTCCTGGAAATCCTTCAGAAGTTCGCCGCCACGCTTGCTCGATGATTCGACCAGCGCGTAGATCATCACGAATCCCAGGAAGCCAAGCAGCGGCAACGGCAGCATCATGCACAGACCAACCACTGCCCAGGCACGTTCACGGCCCTTGCTGAAATCCCACCGACGAACAAGCCCGACCGAGACAAGCGAAACGGCAAGCAGGTGGGCACCTAAAGGCAGAAAGACGCGCCAGAACGCAGGAAGTCCGAAGCCATGCAAAAGAAACACAAAGGCCTCGATCTCCAGCACGGCCTGAAGGACCCCCAGAAACCTGCCTGGCTCGCTGAGGAACCGCATGAACTCGAACCTCCTGACGCCAGCCGGCCAAAAACGCGCAATCCGTCGGCCGTACGACGACCTATCTTCCCTGGACCAGGTCCAAACGCTCGGCCTCTTCCATCAGGCGCGCCTCGGACAGCGGTTCGGCGCCCGTGGTCGATGCGATGCCCATGCGCAAGCGAAGATGGGCAAACCGCGAACCGTAACCACCAAAACCCTTCCGGAAACTTTCGTTCACACGGGACGTCACTATGGACGCCTGCACACTGGATGTCGATGGAAGGATGATTCCGAACGAACCAAGGGTCCGATGCACTCCGACCACGTCCATCGTGCGCAGCAGTTTGCGAACCAGCAAACCGGTCTCGCGCAGGACCAGGCGCCTCTCGTCGATACCCAGCGTATCGACGTCAACCACGTTGACCAGCAAATAGCTGCACGAACCGCCATAGCGTCGCACCCTCTGAGCTTCCTCGGCCAGACGCTGGGTCAGGAAACGGAAGTTGTAGGTACCGGTAGTCTCGTCGTCCACGCGAGCGTCCATCGCCGAGTCAAAACGGCGGGCATCGGCCAACGCCTTACCGGCCCAGCCGGCTATCGTGAACAGGTGACTAACTGTCATCTGCGTCAGGCGCATGAACGGGATACGTTCGATTACGATCAGGCCCATCACCTCGTCCTTGGACGCGTCCACCATGGGAGCACAGGCCAGGATGTCCCCCTTGGACGAGTCGGTAACAGCCTCCTTGACGACCGTAACCTCACGACGTTCGACCGCCCGGGCGACCGCAGGATGGGTCTCGTCAAGACGATCGTCGAACTCGGTGGGATTAGACCAGCCGCGCGACTGACGCAAGGTAAAGACGCGCCCGCCAGGGGCTCCGACAAGGGTGGACGGCACATCGGCCAACTGGTACAGCGCGAATTTCTCGGCACCAGTGAAGCGCCCGACCAGGTCCATCACCGCGGGGTATGCCTCGTCCGGGCGCAGCGTCTGCAGCCGTTGGGCCGACTGGTAGAACTCGGACAGGGGATCGTCGGCAGACAGCACGCGCTGCTGCAGTTCGTCCTTCACCTGCATCAGCAGGGCATTCTCGCGAACAACATCATCGTTTCGCCGAATGAGACTGCCGGTCTCGACCTGAAGGCGCGAGACCTCTCGATTGGCCACCTCGCGAATCTCGCCCAGCAGCAGGCCCAGCAGGATGAAGAGATAAGCCGGGATGAACTGGCTCCACTCGGCAGTGACGTTAAGCCCTGCCAGATCCTTGTTCCAGAACAGATAGCCGACGAAGACCGACGCGCACAGCAAACCACAGATGAAACCGTCGAACGTGCCGTACCTGGATGCAATCAGAATGACAAGAAACAGGAACGGGTGAGGACTGACCGACAGATAGCCAGGGTCGTCCGGAAAGAAGGCGGCATTCAACACAACCAGGAAGGCCAGTCCAAGGATGGCCTCGATCAGGCTCTCGATCTGCCGGGAGTACCTGTTGGCCGAAATGGTCTTCGTCATTGTCACCTCGCTGCCAGGGCACGGGTCGGCTCAGCTGAACCGCGCTCGCACCCCACGACCAGTTTTCTTCGGTCCATCCGTACCAGGTGCCGTCCCGAGGCAGGATCCGTCAGAACCACCTTCCCGCCGGCGTCTGCGGATGCCCTGCAGCCAGCCGGCAGCCTTACCAGCACGATCATCGAGCCATCGATCCCTGAGGCTCGAGTCATCGAGACACCAGCCTGACCAGACGCGACTACCTTCAGCCCGGTGGCACTCATGCGACGGACCTCGTCCGCCGCCTGCACGGCCGTCATTTCCCGCAGATACGGAAAACGCCGCCTCATTTCGTCCATCGATCGAATCCAGGAATCCCGCAAGCCAGCCCACAAAAGCCCACCCGAGCGTTCCTTGTCAAGCACGTCGTCGGGATGAATGAAATGGGTCGATGTCACCTGCGCCAGCAGGCCGTTGACCATACCCATCGCCGGATCGCCAGCCAATGTCATTCCAGCCCACGTCCGCGGCAGCGCCACCAGTGAGGGCTGGTCCGGGTCCGGACCGAAGTCCTGCTGTGTCTCGACATCCGAGCCGACAAAAACCGAAGCCAGCACGCGAACCTCCGGCACGGCCGCAACCAGGGCGCGCTTGCCTGCCGCGTCGATCCAGTCGTTCGGTGGGACGTAGACGATCGGAAAATTCTCGGCCCCGAACACCTGCGAATAAGCGTGTCGGGCTGCCTGCAACTGGTTCATCAGCGCAGACTCGTCGGCGAATGGTCTGGTGACGCCGCCTGACAGCCCAGGCGACACATGGGTCATTCCATGCAGCCCGGCAGGAAAGTCATCGGCAACAATACGCGAGGCCAGTTCCCGCGAAACCTCTCCCGTCGGCCCAGGCCAGGGCTCGCCGTAGGGCGCAGATACCTTGTCGTCGTAGGTGAACACGGCAAGAAATGTCGGCCTGATGCCAAGGCGTTTTGCAAGGTCGCGAACGGCACCATAGAAATCGTCGCGATAGAACGTGGTATCAAGCTTGCCAAGCACAGGCAGGACGCTGCCGGTCATGGGCAGCGGACAGTCGTCCACGAATTCGACCGCGGCGTCTAGAACCGGCATCGCGAAACTGCCCTCGACATCCAGAAGAGCCTGAATCACGAAACCCAGCGATGCCCGATCGGTCAGTTCATACGCATTCAGGACCGAAACCTCACCGCCGCCAACGGGACAACGCCACCACATGGGAACCTCACCGTCCGACACCACGGCATGCACCATCACGGTGCAGCGGGACGGCAAGGCCGCGCGCAGGCCGGAAAGACTGGGCTCGGGAAGGTCAATCAGGAACCCTCCCAAACCCGGAAACGCAGCGGCCGTAAAGCGCACCTTGGATGCCTTGTATGGCACAGGCGGGGCACTGCCATCGTGGCCGAACACGACAGCCAGTGGCTTGTTGCGAACTGGCAGCACGGACAGGGCTCGACCCTTGCGCGACAACAGGTCCTTCACCAGACCGGCAAGATAGTCGTCCAGCGGCGCGGGTACCTCGGGAACCGCCAAGACCAGTCCCGCATAGGCGGCAAGGTCAATTGGACGCAGGGTCGACGCGGCCCCGACGGTCATCGTGGCCAACGGAATGCCACAATATGATGCAGCCTGACGGATCGACTCCAGGGCACGTCTGCTGTCGGAGACCGTCGGATCGACAACCACCAGCAAGGTCGTCGGGTCGGCAGGACGACGCCCAAGCGCCTCGCTGACGAATGCATTGATGTCCAGGCGCGACTGGCGAGCATCGGCCAGCATATCGTCGCCGGAAAGATACCTAGAAAGGGCCATTGCGCCGGTTGCACTGGTGAATACAAGTGCCGACGGAGGCAGCTCAGAATCCGTGCGCTGGCCGGAGACCTGCACGTGAACGTCCGGCCGCATCGAACTGAACTGGTAGAAGTGGCGAGTGGCCGATGAAGTCACGGCCTGGGGTAGTCCCAGCGCCTGATCCTCGACGCGTACCGAGAATTTCGCCGGCTCATCTGTCCACCAGGCTTCGTAGTTGACACCGATTGCAAGAAAAAAGCGGTTCACCACATTCGCCGGCAGAAAGGCCCCGTCCGAATCCTGGAAGGCGCCGAACGCACCGATTACAACAACGCGAACGCCTGCGTTGGCGACCTCGCGCAGGAACTCGACCAGATCCCTGGCGCGGCCAATTTTACCGTCCTTGAAGCCGGTCACGACCGCGCGCGCACCGGCAACAATACCTGGTGCAGGGGGCCCATTTGCAACATCAAGCCACTCGACCCGATAGCCCTGCCTGGCAAGCGACTCGGCAACGATACCGGACAATGGATTCTTATTCTCGGTCGAGCCCTCGGACGAGTCGAACATGCAGACGACACGGTCGCCAGGCACCAGGTTTGAAATGTCAGCCAGGCGCAAGGCTACGGCGCCCGAAGATATGGACATGGTCGCTGTCGCAGCAAGGACAGCCAGAATCAATCGCGCCACACTGGGACGATATGTGGAAGCCCCACGCATCCGTTCCGTCCTCCGACACGGTCCTGCCGACTGGCCGGCGAAATCCGGACGTCGGGCAAGCCGCACGGCGATCACGCCTTCTCGCGGCCTTCTCGGGCCAGTGCCCTCAGGCGCAGGATCACCAGCAGCACCAGGACCGGCGTGAGGATGAAGAACACCAAGTAGGCCATGTTATAGCGCGATGGCGCAGCCGCCGGCTGTGGCACTTCGAGAACCGGCACCATCCTGCCGCCCTTCTCCTCGAACCTCACCTTGGCAGGATCGAACCTGGCAACCGGGTCCGCCAGAAGCGGCGGCAGCAGAACCTTCAGTTCGTCATCGGAGGTCGCCGCCGCCAGCGTGCCGCGCACCCATTCGACCTTGCCGGTCTCGAAAAGGTGGGGCGCCGCAAGGCCGATCTCGGGATCGGACCGACCCGAAACCGCCAGGACCCGACGTCCGTCGGTCTCACGCAGCAGCGACAGGAAACCTGCCGTGTTCAGGATATCTCCACGGCCCTGGATCTCGCGCCCGGACAGCTCCTTGGGAATTGCAGTCGACCACGCCGGGTCTGACAGAATCGAGCCCAGGGGGCCGATAACAAGCAGGTTGAGACTGGATCGCTGGGCGGGCGTCAGCGTCTTTGCCGTCGTCATGACAAGTTCAACCCAGTTCGGCGATCGCAGGCTCTGGCTGAGGTAGGCGATAATGTTGAAGGCGGCGGACATCGAACCGTCAGTTATCGGGTCCACCATTACGACGCCCAGGCGGTCGAACTGATTCCACCGCAGGAACATGTACGGGTAGTTGGCAAGCGTCTCGTCGCTGGCCGAGTCAACCGGAAGGTACAGCAGCGTATCGTTGTGCAGCGTGAACCAGGCCATCTCGGGGTGATTGTAGTAGCAGTCGGGATCCCCGATATCCAGGAACAATTCCATCTCGAAGGTGAGGAAGCGCGTGTTCAGATATTCCAGGGGAATCCTGATGTCCCAGGTGTTGCGTGGCGAGGTGTCCCTGGTCAGACGCAGGCTTCTGACCGGTTCGCCGTTGACCTTCACCAGCAGCGACGATGACTGGGGCAGCAGCAGTTCACTGTGGCTCATGCTGACGCGCAGGAAGGCGCCGTCCTTGACCTTGCCAACGTACGGATTAGGCATGGTGAAAGTGATCGAGTGATAGAACTTGCCGCGAGCCTGGAGATCGGACATCTTCAGGTCCTGCAACCGGACCATGAACGCGGCATCCTGCCGGCCCTCGATAGCCGTCTCGAACACTGGCGGCTTGTCGAAAACCACGGACGGCCCCTTCAGGTTCCTGATGGTAGCAGGCGTCTTCAGATGGTCCGAAACCAGCTTCAACGCGGCGTTGTCGCGTCCCGTTGCAACCAGCAACCGCCTATAAGGATTGAAGGGCGACTTGAACTCCATCAGCGCCCCGCCTGCTTCGCCAGCCAGGGCATCAAGGGGCACCGGGACACGGAACGGAGCGGCAGAGATGCGCTTCATGAACTCGATCCCACCGGCCAGAATCACCTGGCGCGACTTCAGGTCAGTCGGGTCCGCTCGGTCGATCGACATCACCTCGAAACCGCCCGCACCAAGGCCCACGTCCTGCCCCAGTACCACGGCCAGCGCCCCGATCAGGTCCATCTCGGCGGGCGTAGGCGCCTGCGGAACTACTATGACAGCATGGATCTTCGGTTTCTCCTTGGAGTACAGGAGGTCCGGGTTGGCATAGTCGGACGGAAAACGCTCGAGGTCGGGAACGATCTCCTTCTCGGCGTACGGAACCGTGAGGCTGGATTCCTTTTCAAGAAGGGTCCACAGGGCAGGATTGTGGACGTCGTCACACAGGTCCTTCAGATCAGACCGCATCTTGACGACCAGCGTCAGCACGTTCATTCCGCCTTTCAACAGGCGACCCGGGATCTTGACGGAAAGCTGGGCATTGCGCAGGTTGCCGTTGTCCAGATAGACGCTCTCGATCGGGCTGCCGTTGACCTGGACGCTGAGCGTCGAGAGCTGGCGCACCAGGATCGGCGTGTGCGTGAAACGAAGGTCCAGCACAGCAGGGTCCGGGAACGCCCAGTCCTCCGACAACTCGAACCAGAATTCCTTGGTGACGTACACGCCCTTCACGGTCGAGTTAGCCCCGGACATGAAGTCGATCGTCACGGCCCGGGCCAGAACCCCGCTGGAGGAAAGCAAGGCCAGGGCAAACAGGCAACAGACCATTGAACGACGAAACACCATATCGCACCCCCTGCGCGGATCGGAAAACAGCCCAGGCCGACAGGAACACGCAAGAATAGCCCCGCAATGGGACGCATCCCGAACACCTGTCGACAAGCCAGCAATCGAACACCGTGGGCGGGATTATATGCGTCATTGCAACTGCGGTAAAGACTCTGAATCAACCCGGGTTCAATCTGAAATGCCTACTTTGCGTCGGCTGGCCTTTCCAGCAACTATCGACGTCATGAACCGGGCG
Source organism: uncultured Myxococcales bacterium (assembly GCA_903936705.1). Taxonomy (GTDB): domain Bacteria; phylum Myxococcota_A; class UBA9042; order DTJE01; family DTJE01; genus CAIZWN01. The sequence continues at coordinate 187,007 of CAIZWN010000068.1, read as the reverse complement.
CAGTCCTTCGCCCAACTACACGTCTTCCGATCGATCTTTAGTGTTCGTCAGGATGAAGCGAAGAAACCGGGAACCTACACTTGCCGGCTGGCATGCACACGCCGACGCAGGCCAAGGATCATCGCGCCAGCCAGGATCAACGCCAGGCCAAGCGGGGCACCTGGGGTCGCTGACGACTGGCAACCATTTCCACCATTGCCGCTGGCTGGAGGTGTGACCCCCGATTCATTGGTACCTGTAGGACTGGTCGATGCCGGTATTTCGCCACCGGCATTGTCGCTGCCATAATTGACCGGCGTACTCGTCGCATCCCCGTCATCCCTGGGTGTGCCAGTCCCTCCGGAAAGGGCGTGTTCGTCAATACCGGCCGCTGCCCATCCAATTGGCATACAAACCTGCGTCGTCGTCGCAGACGGACAATCGCACTGCGAGCAGCCGCAATCTGGGGTTTCGGGCGCACAGGCACAGGCCGGACACATGCAATCGCCACCCGACGTGTATTCGATGCACTCGAACCCTTCCGCACAATCGGTAGCCGTCTTGCACAGAACCGACTTTGGCTGGCACCACGCACCCAGCACCTCGCAAGCGGGCGGCTGGTCGGGCGGACAATCGCATGCGGGACATTCCATTTCCGGGGAACAGGACGGGCACGCGCAACCCGTTCCGCTGCAAATCTCCTCGGACTTGCACTCCCAGCCGGCCTTGCAGTCCGCGTCGATCGCGCAGGGGGCCGGGTGGTACTGGCAAAAGTTGCGAACGGTCGGCGTGCAGGGGGGAGGTTCCTGGCAAGGAGGACACTCGCACTCAGAACAATCGCCATCCGCGGGACAGCTGCAGGCACATGGGGCGCAACCACCCCAAGCGCATGGTTCACTAACCGACTCGCAGGCAAAGTCCACAGGACAGTCGGCGTCCACCAAGCACTTCCCGTCGGATGAGACTGCCGCGCAGTATCCCTGCAAACCACAATCGACCGGCTTCTGACATTCGGTATCAGGGGGACATGCCGGCACAGCGCACGGTAAAACAACACATGCCTGGTCAGCCCCGCAATCGCCATCCGACATGCAGGGAACATCGGCGGCCGTGGCAGGTATGGCAACCAGAACCAGCCCTAACGTCAGCAGATAATTCTTCATGATGCAAACCTCCGTCCTGAACGAGCGTGAATTGGACACTCTGCGAGTTTACGACTTTCCAGAATCCCATGCAGAATTTCTTAAAGACCGCGCACACTTCAGAAAGTGAACGCTATCCGACTGAGAATGTTGTACTTCGACAACTTGCCGATCGGTACCCCGCCAATGACCGTGTTGTCGGGCCGCTCGGCCGTCCAGACAGGAACCTCCACGGCCAGTGCCAGCCTGAAGAACGCGATCTTCGCCTGCAACCCACCGGTGAAGAAGAGCACATTGAATGCAGTTGCATTCTTCAGTGGCGTCATCCCGTTCAACTCGGCCAGAATGTTCAAGAAGAACGATGGAAATGCAACGACTCCCAGACCGTATTTCAACACCTGCACGGAAGAATGGGGATAGTGGTCCCTGACCCCGATCTGGGCAAGGTACTCGATATGGGGCATCAGCAGCAGCCACTGGGAAAGATCCACGCCAACAACGAGGTAAGGGGCGATGCCAAGGTACTGGTGCATCGTCTTGGGCGCCTGGAACAGGTCGGCCCGGGCAGACTCGTCGGCGGCCCGCGTTCCCGAAGGCAGGTAGATTCCAACTCCGCCTGTCAGGGCAAAATGAACACCGCCGGAAGTCCAGACCTTGCCGGATCGAAGATCCAGCGTCACGTTCCCGAAATCGGCATCCGACCTGCCATCCAGGATCCTGACCGTGAACGGGAATGACAACCCAACCTCGACCCACTTGGTGTTGACCCGAACGTAGGGTTCAAGAAGAAGATTCACCGAGTCCTGGGCCTTTGAAGCTATTCTGGCCGCCCCGACTGCATCCTGACGCTCCTTTGCCGTGGTCCCGCTGAAGTATGTCACTACTTCACCACGAACCTGCTGGTTTCCAAGCCCTGCGTCCTTCAGCATCTGGTCCAGCATCGCGGGGGTCGTACCGGCGGCGACGTTGATCTTTTCCCAGGTGGCATCAGGGATTTTCGCCAACTGGTCCATGCCCGTCTTGATGGAAGCTGCGCAGTCCGAGATCCCCGCGGCCTGGCACTCCTGAATCGCCCGATTCCGAATGTCATCCTTCACGTAGCCAAGAAGGGACGCCATCGGGGAAGTACCAACGCTGAGACCGAACTGAACGACCTGGGTCTCGACCGGCGGCTTGATTCCGCGGCCGGTGATCAGTTCGGCGCCATTGAACGGCTTCTTCTTGGCAAGTGATTGGGAAGGCATAGCCAGCAGAACACACGCCAGGATCGGAACGGCTGTTCGCAGACTCATGGGTTCCTCCTGACAGTGCGCCACCCGAACTGATCCTGATTCTAGTGATTCCCGCGACGGCAGGGAAACCCGAGGTGACGATCGACCGCCTGGAGGCTCGCGCCGCGTGTCATCGGGTACGCCCCGGAGGCGGGGGGGAAGCTCGAAACGGGTCATCAGGCCAGGAGTGCCGTGGATAGCGGCGACGAAGTTCGCGGGCCAGCACGGGGTAGTGATTTCGCCAGAACCCGGCAAGATCGGTGGTCACCTGGACGTCACGCCCGCCGGGGGCTCGCAGGTGAAGCGTGACCGATTCCAGCCCGCCAAGAACCGACGGGCCACTGGTCATCCCGAAAAAATCCTGCAAACGCGAAGCCGCGAATGGCGCCTGCCCTTCGGAATATTCGATTCGCAAAGTCCTGCCTGCTGGCAGACGAAACGACGCGGGAGCCAGGTCGTCCAGCGCCCGGCGTCCGGAGGTTCCAAGCCTGGCCGACAGCAATTCCAGGACGCCACGACGACGCACGTCTGCCAGGGATCGACACCCGCGACAAGCCTCGAGGCGAACAGAGTCAAGCTCCACGGCGTCGAAGGCAGGCAGGCCAAGGTTGGGACGGCGGGCGCGCAAGTAGGCAATACGCCCCAGGAAACCAGCCACGTCCTCCCCGGGCGCACCAAGTTCGGCGAAGGCTAGATCCGCCAATCCTGCCGCCAGTGCAGACGCCAGAATCTCGGGCCCAGGGTCGAACGGACGAACATCCAGGATCAACCGCTCGTAGGATAGACGCCTGACCGAATCGACACGATCGGCCCCGGGCAGGAAGCGTACGTCGACCGTCTCGCGAAAGTCGTCCAGCCTTCCCTCCATCAGAGTTTCCTCGTCAAGTTCACGGGCGCACCTGACCTGCATCACCGATGTCCGGCCGCCTTCACGTTCAGATGCATCGGCCACAACCACCAGGCGGTCTTGCGGCAGCAGCGCCGACATGGGAAGGTCCACGGTACCGCCCGTGCACATCGCCAATTCAAGGCTGCCGGAACGAGCCGCACCCACCGAAGCCGACCGTCGCACACGACCAACGCGGTCAGGGAACGCCGCCACCAGGGCCAAAGTCAGTGTGCGAGCCTTGTCGCCCAACGGCACCTCGGCATCCTCGAGTCCTGCCGAACGGGCCGCGCCAACCAGATGTTTGGCAGCCATCCTAATCGCACTTGCCGCAACCGGATCCACTCCGGCAGGAGAAACGGTTCGCCCCCCCGGCCTCAGAAGTTCCACGACCTCAACCGGGTCAAGAAAGCCCGCCGGAAGCGAGGACTCAACCGATTTCATTACACCGACCGGCAAGGCGTCATTTCGCAACTGCCGCCGATTCCCGGTATCGCTGCGAAGATCCCGCTCGGACAGCACCGCGGCCAGCAGGCATCCATCGATCAGACATCCTCGCAAGGCTGCTTCGGCTATCAGTCGGCCCAGCCGTGGGTGCACCGGCAGGCGAGCCACCTGCCTGCCCAGCATGGTTACCTGCCCATCCGCGCCGGCAAGACCCAGCCTTTCCAACAGCACACGTGCCGCCTGGGACGCAGCCTCGGGGGGCGGGTCCAGCCAGTCGATGTCCTTCCGTGGGTCCAGCCCTGCAGCCCGCAGCAGCAGGATGGCCCCTGCCAGGTCCGCATCGACAATCTCGGGAGGATTGAACGCAAGCCGCCGCTGATAATCCGAAAGTGTATATAACCTGATGCAGCGCCCGGGGCCGGTCCGCCCGGCTCGTCCCGCCCGCTGTGTGGCCGACGCCTGCGATACGGGCACCACGTCCAGCGAAGGCAAGCCAGACCACTGGTTGTGTACCAGCCTTCTGGCAAGACCCGAGTCCACAACCGCAGCGACGCCTTCCACGGTAATCGACGTCTCGGCCACGTTCGTCGAAAGAATAACCTTCGGACGCAGCCCCGGACGCACCGCCCGGTCCTGCTGGTCAGCAGGAAGGTCACCGTGCAAAGGCAGGATCTCTCGATCGAGCCGGCGGACCAGGTCCGCACATGCGTCGCGAGCCCGCCTTATCTCGGCCGCCCCCGGCAAAAATACCAGTATGTCCCCGGCGCCCGCAGCGGCCAGGCGATCGACCGCCTCGGCCACCCGATCCTCCAGAAGACGCTTGTCGGGCCGCTGTAAGTACTCAATCCCGACATCGAACACGCGCCCCGACGCCAGAATCGAAACTGCATCCAGGGTGGCAGCCAGGCCTTTCGAATCCAGCGTTGCCGACATGACTACCAGCTTCAGATCCGGCCGCGGTCCGCCCCGCAGGCGGCGCACCAACGCCAGGGCAAGGTCGGCGTCCAGGCTGCGCTCATGGAATTCGTCAAGAACGACCGCTCCGACGCCACGCAGTTCAGGATCGGCAAGCAGGCGGCGCACCAGCACGCCCTCGGTTACGTACCACAGCCTCGTCGATGGCCCGCCCACCTGTTCCCAGCGCACCTTCCAGCCGACAAGACCGCCCGGCTCCTGCCCCAGTTCGTCCGCGACCCGACGGGCGGCCATTCGCGCCGCAAGACGTCGTGGCTGCACGACTATCACATCGCCGTCACCAGCCAATCCTTCCAGAAGGATCGCGATTGGAACGCGTGTCGTCTTTCCGGAACCTGGCGGAGCCTCCAGAACAGCCACCGACCGCGATCGAAGTGCCGCCATGACCTCCGGCAGAACCTGGTCTACCGGCAATGCGACACGTCGCCTGACAGCCGGGTCCGTCATACTGCCCTCGGTTCCCTGGTTGACCTCGAATCGCACCCGTTACTGTTGCCGAACCGGAGCAAGAGATGCCGATGGCCGACTACGGACGAACGCACTTGATTCCGGCGCTCTGCATACCGGACATTGTGGGGGGAACGTCAATCCTTGCATCGTAGAACTGGATGTACCATGAACGCTTGTCCGAGGTGGATGTCGCCTGGATCTGGGTGCTGGACCAGAACAGGTTGCAATACCACTCGAACGTGTTGTCCATGTAACATTTCTTGGTGGCGTCGCCGGGCTTTTCCGCCGGCCCCTGATTGATCGCACACCCATCACAATCGGAAGTTCTGGCCAGCGGATCGGTGACGCCCTCGTGGACAGGACACGACCCTTGCGGACCGGTCTTGCCATCGCACCCGATGACCAGGCTGCGCATTTCATCGATGCTGGGCAAGCGCCAGTCGGAGAAACCTCCCAGTTCCATGCTCGAACAATGGGACCGCGCGGTCCCCAGTTCTGCCGAGAACCCCTGGCCCTTTGTCCAGGTCTTCCCGGTCGATAGCTGAAGCATCGTGCCGTCGCAGTTGTCCTGCATCCCCCACGAGCTGACCAGGTGATCGCACGGAGGACCCGGATCGTAGGGGCCTTCGTCAACCGTGCCATTGTCCGCAGGCGGCACGTAACCGTCCGTATGTGTCGCCGAGTCCTTCCCGTGATCGACAGGGTTCAGCACATCATCGGGGGGGGACACATTCTCGCCCGCGCCGTCCGTCACTGTGGAGCCATCAGGCGTCTGTGTGTCGGAATAGACGACCTCGATCGCGCCACCCTGGTCGTCCCGGACCGGGCCGGGGTCACCGCCGCCCCCGGACGAACCGCACCCGGATACAGTCGCAAGTGCCCCAAAAGCAAGGAATACAAGACAGAGCCTGCGCATCGTTCCAACCTCCAGACCAGCGTAGAATACGGCGTTCGCCTAAAAAAATCGACTTCACTGCAATTGCATGACGGACGGAGCGACGTCAAAAGCGAATACGGAACTCCTTCCACGCCTGGTGCTTCAGCTCGTCGCGGAACACAGGGTCCGAAACCGATATCAGGTTCTTGACAAAGCGGTGCTGGTCCACGCCCGACATCTGCGCAACGCCGTGCTCGGTCACCAGGAAGAACCGGGCTCCGTCCCGGCCACCCATGACGTCGGGACCGATGTAAGCAATCGGCGTTCCCAGTGGCTGGAACGGGAAAATCGATGACCGCAGCTTGCCCTCGGGTGTGGTGTGCGTGGACTTCATGCAGAAGTAGGCGATGCCGCCGCGAGACAGCCCGCGGTTGATGGTAGCCCCGCCACCGACGCCCGAGAAGTGATTCCGATCGCGACCACCCGCGTTTATGTGTCCCTGGAAGTCGATGGACAGGCAGTTGTTGATGCCCAGGCCGTAGTGGAAGCCTTCGGGGATGACCACGCGCGACGCGGCGGCGATGATGACGTTCGGATTGTTGTTCAAGCGGTCGTAGAAATCGCTGCCCTCGGTGCAGATCGTGAACGTCGCGACCAGCTTTCCGTCCAGCATTGTGCGACGCCCGTCCTTCTCGATGAAGTGGGTGCCGTTGATCTTGCCGGCATCGAACAGGTCCAGCGTGAAGGGTTCCAGCATCTCGGTGTAACAGCGGCCCGTCCACGAGGATGACTTCAAGTCCTTGATGACCAGCACGCCCGTTCCGCCGAAACCGACCTGGATTGCACGTCCACCTGTGAAGCGAATGCCCTGTTCTATGTGGTTAACCGCATTCTGGGCGATGGTTACCTCGGACTTCGCGGGGTTGTCGAGAGCGTTCGCCGGAAGCGCCGGCAGACGTCCGTTATCCTCGACCACGAACAGCTTGCCAGCGCGAGCCAATCCCTCGAAGTTCGAGACGTGCATGGTGTTCAAGGCGTCTTCGCCGTACCCGCGGGTGAAGGGATATTTCGGGTTCAGGTAAAGCAGGATATTGACCGTCTTCAGTTGCAAGGCTTTTTCGAGCACCTCGCCGTTGGCCCCGTTCGCAAGCCCGTGCGACAGCAGGCCCTCCTCGTTCGGCGGCGTCATCACCATGACGTAGGTGTCGACCTGCGGGTTGTTGTCCGGATCGAATCCCATCGAGTCCACCGCATCCGGGAAGTGGATGGACTGCATGCGGGTAATCCCCATCCGCGTGGTGTTGCGGCCCACGTAGTCGGGGTACAACGCACGGGTCAGGAAGTTCGAAGGGATGACGGCGTTTGTCGCCGGCCCGATGAATGCGGACGTAAAGGTGATGCGCCGGCGGTTCAGTTCCTCGTAGTGTCCAATCAGCCTCTTCAGCCCTTCCAGCTTCTTGGTGACGGCGTTCACCTTCCTCGAGAACCGACCCACGACCGAATCGGCGGCGGAATGCTCGGACAGATCCTTCAGCATGCCCTGGCTCTTCAATGCACTTCCAAGACAGATTTCGTAGGGCGCCATGAAAAGGGCCTGGCGGACGTCCAGCCCCGTGATGTCCTCGCGCTGCACATGCTCCCACAAGGAATCGTAGAACGACGTCGGTTCGGAGGTGGCAAAGCCTGAGGCGACCGTCATACCGGAACGCACCGAGCGACGCATCGCCTCGTCGTTGGGAAGGACACAGTCAGCGAAGAACGCGGGATAACTAGCGAAAGGCATCGTCGGACCTCCTTTGGATTCGGCAAGTTTCGCCCGGTGCTTGGTTTGCCCGAGTCGATCGTCCTGGCGGGAACCTATCATCATCGCCAAGGGTCAATCAAGAGGCTGTTTATCGTTGATAAATAAGGTCCGACTTGAATCCGACGGTCAGAAAACGAACCTTCGGCAAATGGGGCAACTACCGACCCATCCCGGAAAGCCTTCCGTATGGCGGAAGCAGGCCAACCAGGGGACGTGCGTACTCCATGAACGCATCGGTAACATTGCTGCCTTCGGGGGAAATGAAGGCATCTGGCATGGACCGCGTCTCGCGGGCCACGTTCACCAGGGCGGTGTAATCGAAACGCACGCGATAGTCACCAGGCTCGCGCAACATCACGACGGAACCGTCGCGATCTTCGGATACGGCCAGCCTGACGGCAACGCGACCGCATTCGCGGGCTTCCAGCGCGTCCACCTCGGATATCACGCCGGGGAACGAGCGCTGCATGTAACCAAGGGTGTCGGCACGAACGCGAAGGCCTCTGCCCAGTCGCCCCTCGATGCCCAGACCTTCCCTGACCACGTTTGCCAGCCAGTCGCCAAGGGCGCCGCTGCCCGACAATTGGATGTTCGCGTGGGTGTCTTTCTCGAGCGTCTTGCTGGTCTTTTCGGCCATCGTCTCGGCAACGGTCCTCTTCAGCGGGTCCGACCCGTCAACAATACCCTCGGAAACCGCCACGATGCAGCGGCCAAGACGGCCGTACACGCCCTCGACGTCCGACAGGAACCTTTCCACCAGGAACGGCCTCTCGGGCATGTACACCAGGTGCGGCCCGTCATCGTCCCACTTTCGGCCAAGGGCAGACGCTGCCGTGAGGAATCCGGCGTTACGGCCCATGACCACGTTGATCTTGATTCCCGGCAAAGCGCGGTTGTCCAGGTTGTCGCCCATGAAGGCACTGGCAACAAAGCGGGCTGCGCTGCCGTACCCGGGGCAGTGGTCGGTCACCCGCAGGTCGTTATCGACCGTCTTGGGAACGTGAAAGCAGCGCAATTCGTAGTTCGAGTCCTGCGCGGCCTTGTTGACAATGTGTACCGTCTCGGCCGAGTCATTGCCGCCGATGTAGAAGTAGAACCTGACATCGTTCTTTCGCATCGACTCGAAAATACGGTAGCAGTCATCAGGATTCGGCTTCTGGCGTACAGAACCCAGCGCCGACGATGGGGTAAGGGCGACCTCGTCCAGGGTTTCGCGGCTTTGGGAGAACAGGTCCACGAAGTCCTCGCGCAGGATGCCCTTGACGCCGTGACGGGCACCAAGAAGGCGGTCTATCACCCCGGACGACTGCGCCGCCTCGATGACTCCGACAAGGCTCTGGTTGATGACTGCAGTTGGCCCGCCAGATTGGCCGACAATCGCATTGCCCCTGATCCGCGCCATGATGATGATTCTCCTTCGGGGATTGGGCCGCCCCGGATACACGCCAATGAACGACCTGCTTTTAGGTCAGGCCGCCCCGGCCGTCAAGACTGGACTGGCATGATGGACCTGGTTGTGTCATCCCGGCGGCAAGGCCAATACGCGTTCCAGCGCCGACTGCAGATCGGACATCCTGACCGGCTTTTGCAGCACACCAAGGAATCCGTGGGCATGGTGATTCGCCATCACCGAGTCCATGCAGTACCCGCTCATAACGATCGAGCGAGCCGAAGGGTCCAGGGCCAGGATTTCCTTCATCGCCGCCTTGCCGCCCATGCCCCCTGGCACCGTGAGGTCCATCAGCACCACGTCGAAAGGGACGCCCTGCTGCATGTGGTGCTTGAACAGGCGAACCGCCTCGCGCCCATCTGGCACGCTGGAAGCCTCGTACCCCAGGCTGACCAGCATCCGCCCGATCACTTCGCGCACCATCGAGTCGTCGTCCATCAACAGCACTCGCCGCCTGCTGATGATCCCGGAAGGCACCTTGTCCACATCCGACACGGCAGGCTCAGGCGACGTCGGCAGGTAGACCGTAAAATCACTGCCCCGACCCACCGCCGAGTCAACGGTGATGGACCCGCCATGCTTTCTAACGATGCTGAACGCCACCGGCAGGCCAAGCCCTACCCCCGTCTTCTTGGTGGTGAAATACGGGTCGAATATCTTCCCCAGGTGCTTGGCGTCGATGCCGTCCCCATGATCCCGTACCCAGAAGCGTACCCAGGTCCCCGCTCGCAGAGGCAAAACGCTGCCTTCCGACAGGTCCACTCGATCTGCGCCGATTTCCAGGGAGCCCCCGTCCGGCATGGCCTGCAGCGCGTTCAGAACCAGGTTCTGCACGACCTGGGAGATCTGCCCGCGATCAATGGCCACCGCCAGCCCACTTGCCGCGAATCGATAGGTGCATGACACGTTCGACCCGGCCATAACGAAATCAGCGGCCTGCCGCAGCACGTCGGGCAAAGAGGCGTCTGCCTTCACTGGATCCCCGCCGCGACTGAAGGTAAGCAACTGCTGGGTCAGATCCCGGGCTCGGCCGCAAGCGGACTCGGCCGATTCCAGCATCGAATGAGCCCTGGTGTCCAACCCGGCCTCCAGCCGGACCAACGAAATGTTGCCCACGATGCCGGTCAGAATGTTGTTGAAGTCATGTGCGATGCCACCGGCCAGCAGGCCCACCGAATCCAGTTTCTGGGTGCGGAAAACCTCCTCCTCGAGGCGCCGGCGCATCGAGATATCCTCGATCATCACCACGTACCGGTCCTGGGACATCGCCCAGGTGGTCGAATCGAACCACCGACCAACGGTCGGCATCGCCAACTCCTCGCGGAAGGACTGCCCGTCTAAGACGCTAGCCAGAATCTGCAGGCCGTGAGCCACTTCGGCAGGGCTGAACAGTTCCGATGCCATCCGACCCACAACCGCGTCGCGGGGCAGCCCAGTCTGGCTTTCGTAGGCCCGGTTGACCTCAACATACCTCGCGTCCACGATGCAGCCCGCGGAATCACGCACGATGTCGCACACGGCCAATCCGGCCCGGTTCTCGTCGAACAGCCGCCGATAGTGTCTTTCACTGCTCTCGAGGGCCTCCTCGACCCGCTTGCGATCGTCAATATTCCGCGTCACGCCGTGGGCACCCGTAATGCGCATGGCCGAGTTGTACAGGAACGCGACGTTCACCTCGCCCCACATAACGCTGCCGTCCTTGCGCCTGTGCCTCAACTCCAGCATGAAGGAGTGCGGCTGGCCCAGCGAAGCCAGCTCTTTCGCCCGGGCATACTCGGCCAGGAAGGTCTTCCGGACCTGCCCGCCGGATTCCTCGACCAACTGCTGTTCCGGCGGCAGGGCCATGTACTCCTCTGCCGTATAACCCAGGTGACGCTCAACGGCAGGCGACATGTAGCGGAACGAGAGGTCAGGGCCCATGTGCCACAGCACGTCCCCAGCCCCCTCGGTCAACTGTCGGAATTTACTCCTGGAATCTCGAAGCTCTTCCTCCATTTCGATCTGCCGGGTCACGTACCGGGCGATCGAAAACACCTGCACGCTGCCGTCAACCCCCCTGGTAGCACCCACGTTTGCGCGCATCCAGACGGACCGACCATCCCGCGCCAGAACGCGGTAGTCGATGGATTCACGCCCTGCAGTATCCGCCACACTACAAATGCAGGCATGGACCCTCTGGACGTCCGCCGGGTGAATCCAGTTGTCCATGCGTAGGGACGACGCTTCACCCGTTTCGTACCCCAGAAATGCTGCATGATTCGCGCTGGCGAAAAGGTGGTGCCCCTGCCTGTCCATCAGGGAAACCAGGTCTCCGGTGCTATCGGCCAACCGTTCCAGCATCTCGATGCCTGGCGGTTGTTCATTCATTGTGGGCAGCCTCGTCGGTAAGAGCCGGAGCAATCGTATCCGTTTTGCATAGCGTTTCACAAGGCGATTTGAGGGCTGACATTCATAGTCTCCGCGGATCTCGCATGGCTGTGGCCTGGCCGGCCAATCCCGAACCACCTCCAGCCTTCGCCCCATCACAAGACACAACACCAGACTAGAATGTAGACTTGCCCCTCGACCCTGGGGGATCTCATGGCCATGTTCGACACCCACGCCCACCTGACCGACCCCCCGCTTTACAGCGACCTTGCGGGAGTCATTGCGCGCGCTGCCGCCGCCGGCATTTCCTTGATGGCAGTCCCTTCGACCGACCAGGCGACTTCGCAACAGGCGCTGGACCTGGCCCGCCGGTTCCCGGACATGGTGCTGGCGGCAGCAGGCCTGCATCCCGGCAAGGTTGTGGCCGGCTCGGCCACCGCGCTGTCCTGGCTTGCCGATTTTCTGGCAGGAGGCGGTTTTTCGGCGGTTGGCGAGACCGGGCTGGATGCCAGGATTCCCTCGGCAGACCTGGACGCACAGGAACAGGTGTTCAGGCTGCACGCCGGGCTTGCCCGCGAAGCCGGACTGCCACTGATAGTGCACGTTCGCGGGGCTTACGACCGCGTCTTTCGTGTGCTCGAGTCGATGGGTCGCGGGGGACCTGGAGGCGTGCTTCATGCGTTCGGAGGATCAACCGAGATGGCGGCCCGCCTGTTCCGACTTGGATTCCTGCGCGGGGTTGGCGGCGGAGTGACACGACCACAAGCCGTCAAGCTTCGCGATGCGATTCGCCGAACTCCGCTGGACGCAATGGTGCTGGAGACCGATTCTCCCTACATCGCCACCGCGCAGACACCAGCCGGTCAGGTCGAACCCCGGGACATCGTCCAGGTCAGGGACACCATCGCCCAGTTGCAGGGTGTTCCGACGTCAGAGGTGGAGGCCAGGACTACCGCAGCCGCCCGCGCCCTGTTTCGCCTGGAAACGCCTTGAACCGGCGTTCACCTTGCTCCCAGCAGCCTCACGAAATCCACGAAAAAGGGCACTGCCGTGTTGCCGCCCGTTGCGTGATACATAGGCAGTCTGTCGTCGTAACCCACCAGCACTGTCACCACATGACGCCCGTCCGACCCGGCGAACCACGCCTCGCGCGACCGGTTGGACGTCCCGGTCTTGCCCCATGCGGGAACCGTCAGCTCACTGGCGGCCCTAGCGGTACCGTCTGTAACAGCCTGCCGCAAGGCGGCGCGCACCCAGGCGGCCACGCTGGCGGGAAGCGACCTATTGGGCCGGGCATTATGGGCCAGCAAAGACCTGTCCTGTGCATCAATGACGTCCGACACCAGGTATGGAGTGTCGTATAAACCCCCGGTTGCAAAGACGGCCATCGCGTTCGCCAGGGCCAGGGGACTCGTTTCGGCACTGCCCAGGGCAAGCGACAGGTCGGCAGGTATCAAGCCGTCGATGCCCACCTTTTTCAGAAGATCGGTTACCGGCGCGATGCCCACCTGGGACAGGATCTTCACCGCCACGACATTGACTGACCGGGCCAGGGCCTCGGTCAGGCCATATTCGCGGCCGTCGTATCCTCCCTCGTAATTGCGTGGCGTCCAGGCACTGCCTCGTGCGCCCCGAAACGACACTGCCGTGTTGACGAACGTCTCGCCAGTGGACATCCCGGCATCCAATGCGGCCGCGTACAGGAACGGTTTCACGGTTGACCCCATCGGACGCCTCGACTGGACCGCACGGTTGAAGGGGCGGGACTCGAAATCCTCACCACCCACCATGGCCAGCACGGCCCGGGTCTGCGGCTGAATGACAACCATCACGGCCTGCGGACCGGTTTCCGCATTCACCATGGACAGGCCTTTGCTGGCCTCCTCGGCAGGTGCCTTCGACACCCTTATCGACCCCGCGCCCTTCTCGCACATGGCGTAGGGATCGGCCCGCCCGGCCAGCACCGTGCGAGCCATCGACTGCGGGTCCAGCAACGCACGTTCGCCGGCCGCCTCCACCTCGATCCGCCCCAGGGCACGGTCGCACGAAACCACGCTGGCCTCGACCGCCCGCGGCGGCTGGGGCAACCCATCGTCATCCGAACCGTCATCCAGAGCATTGTCGCCGGCCGCCGCAACCTCGTCGGCCTCGCGTGTACGTCCGTTCGACCACAAACGCGCCAGGCCCAAGGCCACAGCAGTCTCGGCAGCGTCAGACGAGGGAAGGTCCAGCGTCGTCTTGACAGTCAACCCGTCGTGCAGCAACCGCCCTGCACCGAACAGCCTTGAAACCTCGCGCCGAACTGCGTCCACGAAATATGGCGCGGCACCAAGCCTGGAGTCGTCGCGAGCCCAGAGCCGCGCCGGGGTGGCCGCCGCACGGTCGGACTCCTCGGCCGTCACAAACCCAAGTTCAAACATCCGGCGCAGCACGTATCGGCGCCGCCCGATCGCTCCCTCGGGGTTGTGCAGCGGCGAGTTGGCTTCCGGGCCAGACACCAGCCCAGCCAGCAGCGCAGCCTCGGGCAGGTCGAGGTCCTCGGCCCTCTTGCCGAACCAGTAGCGGGATGCCTCCTGGAAACCATAGCGGCCGGCACCCAGATAAACCTCGCTCATGTAGATTGCGAGAATCTCGTCCTTGGACAACGCGTTTTCCAGGCGGCGCGCCAGCAGCAGTTCCCGAAACTTTCGTTGCCACGTTCGCTGCGGGCCCAGCAGTACCTGCTTGACAACCTGTTGCGTCAGGGTGGACCCGCCCTGGGCGACCCGTCCCTTCCACAGGTTAACAAGCATGGCCCGCGCGATTCCCACGTACGAAAGTCCCTGGTGCTTTCGAAAATCCGCGTCCTCGGCAGCCAGGACGGCCTGCTCGAGTAGCCTGGGAATCCCCGCCGGACGAATCAAGGAACGACGTTCGGTGAAGAACTCCGCAATAACCGTCCCGTCGGACGCCAGAATTCGACTGACCTTCGGAACCGATTTCGCGTACTCATCGAAGGTCGGCACGGGCGGAAGTGCCGCCTCGACCACTGCCACCAGAATTGCAGCTCCAACGAGGCCAAGGCTGCCCACAAAGGCAAGCGACGCCACGACGACAGCGAATACGCGCCAGCCGCTTTTCTTCGTCCGCCTTCTTTTGCCGCCGCCGCGTGTCGCCATCCCAGCCACCTGGAAACCCTGTCGAAGATACCACGCCACCCGCTAGCGGCTGCAGACCGCGCCATTTCACCACGAATGCCAGGCCGGAAAATGACGGATTCATGCATGGCTGGCACATTGACCACTACCTGCGTATTGGCTAGCATTCGCGGCGTCAACGCCACGAGGTTTCACATGCCGGCCCAGGTCATCGATGGAAAGGCGATTGCCGCACAGGTTCGCGTCGAAGTTCGAGCAGCCGTCGATCGCCTGAAGGCGCAGGGAGTAACGCCGGGCCTGCACGTGGTCCTGGTAGGTGACGACCCGGCCTCCACCGTCTACGTGCGCAACAAGGCCAAAGCTTCCGAGGAGGTGGGAATAGCCGGCGTGACGCATCATCTGCCGGCCGAAACCACCGAAGCCGAGTTGCTGGATCTTCTGCGCAGGCTGAACGCAGATCCCGAAGTGGACGGCGTCCTTGTCCAGCTTCCACTGCCCAAGCACATCGACGCCAACCGGATAACCGACGCCCAGGACCCAGATCGCGACGTTGATGGATTCCACCCGGTAAACCTTGGGCTGCTGCTGTCTGGACGGGACGGCCTCGTGGCCTGCACGCCCGCCGGATGCATGCGTCTGATCGACCAGACAGGCACGTCGCTCGCCGGCAAGCGCGCCGTGGTGGTGGGACGCAGCCTGATCGTCGGAAAGCCGATGGCACTGCTTCTGATGGCACGCAACGCCACAGTTACGGTCTGCCATTCCCGCACCCAGGACCTCAAGACTCGGGTATCCGAGGCAGACGTGGTGGTCGCCGCCATCGGCAAAACCAGGATGATCAAGGGCGACTGGATCAAGCCTGGTGCGATAGTGATCGACGTCGGCATGAACCGCGACGAGAACGGCAAGCTTTGCGGCGACGTCGATTACACCGCGGCAGCCGAGCATGCCGGTTCCATCACCCCTGTTCCCGGGGGCGTCGGTCCCATGACGATCGCGTTCCTTCTGCGCAACACCGTCATCGCCTGTGCGGCCCGACGGGGGCTGCCCGTCCCCTTCTGACCACCGCCTTTCTGGACCTTTTATTTCCCCTCCCGCAAGTACGCGCAAGTTCGCCGATTGGCCGGTCTGATGGGGTCGAATCCTTCAAGTTGACGAACCGCGTACACACCAGATAGATCGACCCCTCCTTCTTTTGGCTTGACTCGCAGGAAGGCCTGCTGTATTCGGTGCCGCGGACAGCGCTCGGGAGGCTGCAATCGTGCATGGACATGACAACGTCCGAAAGACGGAACTGTTCGACCTGCATGTCAAGGCCGGGGGCAAGATGGTGCCCTTCGCCGGGTTCTGGATGCCGGTCCAGTTCGAGTCAATCGCGAAAGAGCACGAGCGTGTCCGGACGAAAGTCGGCCTGTTCGACGTCAGCCACATGGGAGAAGTTGTCTTTCGTGGCGAGCGCGCGTTGTCAGTTGTCCAGCGCATCACCACCAACAACGTCGGCACGGTCATGCCCGGCAAGGCCGTTTACACCCCGGTCTGCCTTCCGACCGGCGGTATCGTCGATGACATGATTTTCTACAAGGTGTCTGACACCGAATGGTTCGTCTGCGTCAATGCATCGAACAAGGACAAGGACTACCAGTGGTTCCTGCGCCAGGCCGATGGCGAATGTGAAGTACTGGACCTGTCCGACAGCTATTCCCAGATCGCTGTCCAGGGTCCGAATGCGCCGGAACTGCTGTCCAGGGTTTTCGGCGATTCTGCCCTTTCGATGAAGCCGTTCACGTTCGCCAAAAAGGACTTCAAGGGCACCGAGGTCATCCTGGCCACAACAGGTTACACCGGCGAGAAGGGTGGCGAAATCTACGTTCCGAACGCCGCTGCGGTCGCTCTGTGGCTGGAACTGACGCAAGAAGGCGAAAGCCTGGGCGTTGGCCCGATCGGGCTTGGAGCCCGCGATTCCCTGCGCCTGGAAATGAAATACTGTCTGTACGGCAACGACATCGACGATACCACCACGCCGATGGAGGCCGGACTTTCCTGGACCGTCAAGTTCGACAAGGGCGACTTCACGGGGCGCGACATTCTGGTACGGCAGCGCGACGAGGGATGCAGCAGGCAGTTGGTGACGTTCGTGGTAGAAGGCAAGGGCATCGCTCGGCACGGTTATCCTGTCCTGGTCGATGATCGCCAGGTCGGGCACGTGACCTCCGGCACCTTGTCCCCGACGCTGGGTATTGCCGTGGGCATGGCCTACATCGACAGGCCGTTCGACGCACCTGGAACCAAGATCCTGATTGACATAAAGGGCATGAAGAAGGTCGAAGCGCGGGTGGTGCAGCCCCCGCTATTGAAGCGCTAGGGCGGAAGGAGGGCACGATGTCGGTCCCGAAGGACTACCGGTACACCGAAAGCCACGAGTGGGTGAGGATCGAGGAAGACAATGTCATCACGATCGGCATCACCGACTACGCCCAGGAAAAACTGGGCGATATCGTCAGCATCGATCTGCCCCGAGTGGGCGATGAGGTCGAGCGAGGCGAGCCCGTCGGCATGATCGATTCTCAGAAGGCCTCCACCGAGGTCTTCGCGCCGGTCAGCGGGGTTGTTCTGGAAGTCAACGAACTCCTGAACGACGACTCGGCGGTGATCAACACGGACCCCTACGAAGAGGGCTGGTTGATCCGCATCGAGGTCGAGGACCTCGAGCAGATCGACGAACTTCTGAGCGCCGACGACTACGAGGAACTGCTGGGTAAACTGGACGACGAGGAGGGCTGACGCCCGCTTCCTTGTGTCGTCAGTTTCGCCATCATTTCCAGGCAAGGAGGTCGGCGCGATGGACTTCACTCCGCATACCGACGCAGAAGTTGCGCAGATGCTGAAGGTCATCGGCGTGGCATCGCTGGACGACCTTTTCCAGGCGATCCCGGAAGCATTCAAGATTGCAGGCAGCCTGGATCTACCTGAAGCCTTGTCCGAAGCCGAGGTGCTTGCCTATGCGCGCAGCCTGTCCGAGCGCAATTCCGGCTGCGGCGCCCTGTCGTTCCTGGGCGCCGGAGCTTATGACCACTACGTGCCGGCGGCGGTGCACCACCTGACCTCCCGTGGCGAGTTCCTGACCTCGTACACGCCCTACCAGCCCGAACTATCGCAGGGAACCCTGCAGGCCCAGTTCGAATACCAGACGATGGTCGCGTCCTTGTTGGGAATGGACGTGGCGAACGCCTCGATGTACGAAGGCTCGACCGGATGCGCCGAGGCGGCGCTGATGGCCGTGCGACAGACCCGGCGCCCGAAAGTCCTGGTGTCGCGAGCCGTGCATCCCCAGTACCGCGACGTCCTGGTCAGCTACGTGGGCCATGACAATGTCATCGAGGTCCCGTTTGACGGATCGGGCGCAACGGATATCGCGGCGCTAAAGGCTGCCCTGGCGCCAGACGTCGGCGGAGTCGTACTGCAGTCGCCGAATTTTCTTGGCATCGTCGAGGACATGCAGGCCATAGCCGACGTCACCCATGCCTCCGGCGCACTTCTGGTTGCCACATTTTCCGAGGCGCTTGCTTTCGGACTTATCGAACCCCCTGGCAATCTTGGCGCCGATCTTGCTGCTGGCGAGGGCCAGTCGCTTGGTCTACCCCTTTCATGGGGCGGGCCGTACGTCGGTTTTTTTGCGGTCAAGCAGCCGTTCGTGAAGGCGATGCCCGGACGTCTGATCGGGCAAACCAAGGATGCAAACGGGAGCCCTTGCTATGCACTGACCCTTGCGGCCCGCGAGCAGCACATCCGCCGCGAACGGGCCTCGTCGAACATCTGCTCGAACGAGGGGCTTTGCGCTCTGGCTGTCGCCATACACCTGTCGCTGCTGGGCCGCGGCGGCATGGTCCGACTGGCACAATGGAACCACCACCGGGCCGAGATGCTCAAGGCCCAACTGTCCAGCCTGCCCGGCGTATCGCTGCCTTTCGCCGGTCCGACATTCAACGAGTTCGTGATTCGACTTTCCGGGACCGCCGCCGAGGTTACGGCACGCGCCTCGACTCGCGGAGTGGTCCCCGGTCTTGATCTGGGCCGCTTCTTTCCCGAGCTGGCAGACTGCCTGCTGATTGCGGTTACAGAACAGCGAACTGACGCCGATTTCGATCGTCTGAAAGACTGTATTTGACCCGCGCTTGACCTGACCTCCCCCTCGGCTACAATGCGAGGGGTCGAATTCCTCGGAGGTGACCGGTGTCAGCCAGCCGTTTTGCAGTCATGTTTGGGGGGGCGATGCTCTCGGTACTGATCATCGCCTGTCCTGCAAAAGATGTCTTCGAGCAATGCGCGATGACTCAGCGGATGCAGTCCGACTGCAAGTCTGCTATCGAAGCCACCGGCAATCAGTGTACCGATGAAGGCGTCTACTGCTTCGATTCGTGCGTGGTCAGGGATCACCCCCAGTGCAACGATGGCCCGTGCGTCATGTTCGAAAGCAAGGCGGTCGCCGACACCCAGCCGGTCAGTTCTGTGGGCGTCGCGTTCTGCACTATTCCGTGCAACGGGTCCTCGTGCCCGACCGACACGACCTGCCGCAAGATCCTCAGTCTGAAGGTGGCATGCACCCTGGACTCGGAATGTACGACCAGTTCGCCATGGTCGCGTTGCGAGGCCCAACTGTTCTGCGAAACCAGCAGGAAGTCTTGCGAAGTTGACGCCGATTGCGTGAATGAAAAATGCCTGCCAGACGAGGCTGCCGCCAAGTCCTGCACCTACAAATTCTGCATCCCGAACACGTACGGGACCGGCGTCTAGACGCCTCTCGGATCCACCTTCACCGTCCGGGTTGACCTTGTCGGGGATATCTACAGTCCGCTGGTAATGCGCCAAACGCCGTCTTCCAAGGCGAATTCCAGCTTGTTGTAATCGTTGCGGGCCGACCAGCGCTCCTTGCCGGCTTCGACGTAGAAATACTTGTACTGGTACTCGAATTCCGCCGCGGCACGCGTCTCGCCCATGAAGGTAATCTTCTTTAGAACGAGGGTATACTGTACCGACTTGACGTTCTCCTGAAGCATCGGAAGAACCCTTTTTTCCAGCTGTTCGTACCCGTAATCGTCCCCTGCCTCGGAAGTCGTCCCTGCATTCGAGAAGTACTTCCTGGAAACGATCTCCTTCAGGGCACTAACGTCCCGCTGCTGAATCGCCTCCCGGTAGTGTTCCACCAGGTCGGCGATCAGGCGATTGTTCGGGGTGTCCTCTACCTTGGTGTTCACGATGTAATTGGGACCGCAGGAAACCATCGCCAGAAAGCAGATTCCCGGGAGGATCGAACGCTTCATGATTGCCTCCGAAGTCGCCGAAAGCCTAGGGCACAGGGGGCCGCCTGTCAATCGGGCCAGGGGTGATTGAGGGGCTGCCAGTTCAATCGGTCGGTGGTACAGTACGCCCGGACCCGCTTGAGAGGATGTCATGAAACGATGGTTCATCCGGACAACGATACTGGCAGCGGCTTTGATGTTCGGTTGCGGCGGGTCCTCGAGCTCGAACGGAACCGATCCGGGAACCGACACGGTTATCGACACCGAAACGGCTCCCGACGATGGAACCCCCGATATTCTACAGGACATTCAGCCACCCGATATTTCACCGGATGAAGGCTCGCCTGACATGGGCGGTGTCGATTCCATCGAGGACGTGCCGTCGGGGCCGTTCTACCCTGTCGAGGAAGGCGACAAGTTGACCGTCTCGAACGGCGTCGTGACCCTGGCTTACGACCTGGTCCGCGGCACGTTCGACCTGGGTGTCGTTCCCGGCCGGGACGGCATCATCAACGGCAGATCCGAGGCATTCCTCACGGTACAAGGTCTTGACACGGTTATTGCCTCGTCGGACCCTGGCCCCCGCATTCAGTATCAGGTCATCAACGCACCCGACGAGCTGGGCGAGGCCGTCATCATTCGCTTCGACGCCGTACCGACCAACAAGATCGGAGGTGTGGCGACGTTCATCAGCCTGCACCGCGAAACCCCGGCGGTCACCTTCAGAACCATCGTGGCAATGCCGTTTTCGCAGGATGTTACGGTCAGCGAGATTCGGCCGGTGGTTGTGGACTTTGCCGGCAACTCGACGTTGCACCTGGGACCCGGAACGCCCGACGCCGTCCTTGTCGACAACGGCAGCGAACTGGTTCTGGACTTCAAGGCCGACGCACAGATGGTCGGCGAGAACCCAGGCGGAATGGTTGGCGCCGGCCTGGCATCCAACTGGAGCGCAGCCGTCTGTACCGCGGCGAAATCGTGTGTCGTCGCCGGTTTCGTGACCACCCATCGTGCCGTTGGCCTCGTCTCGACCGACCAGGTACCTGGCAAAGCGGTAATGATCGACGGCGTCGAGGGGTTGTCGCTGTTCTCGATCCGGAACCGTTTTGCACCCGTCGCAGGCCTTGATGCCGGACGAACCCTTTCATCCGACGTCGCCTACGTTGATATTTCCATGGATTCGCACCAGAGCCTCCTGCGATTCGGTCGGGCTATCGCAACATTCAACGGGAAACCCCCGCCAGCCGCACCTCCGTCGTCCTGGAACTCTTGGGGCGGAGGATTCGGGTCTGGAGGCGCCGGACAAGGCATCGACGAAACCTTCATCCTCCAGAACCTGGAAGCGGCGACGCGGGACTTCCTGCCATACGGTATGGACTATTTCCTGCTTGATGACGGCTGGCAGAAGGACGACGGCGCCTGGACCACCGACCCGGTGAGGTTCCCGATGCACGGCGGCGAGGACGGCCTTGCCTGGATGGCAAAGCAGATTGTCGCGGCAGGATTCCTGCCTGGCATCTGGACGGCGCCGTTCAGGGTGCACAAGGACTGGCCGATTACGACTGCGCACCCCGACTGGCTGCTGGAACTGGACGAATTCGGCAGTGTCGCGCTGGGCGCCAACTCGGACTACCGGGCGTTGGACCCTTCGAACGACGAGGTGAAAGCCTACCTGCGCGAGATCTACGGACGCATCACGAAGGACTGGGGCTTCAGGTTCATCAAGCTGGACTTCAGTGTCTATTCGATGTTTGGAACAAACTACAAGACCCAGGGCAAGAGCGGCCTTGCCCTGTACAAGGATGCGCTGGAGGTCATCCGCGAGACGATCGGCCCAGAAACGTTCCTGATGGTCGTGTCAGGTACCGGAGTCAACTATGGCATAGCCGACGGAATGCGCCTGACTCTGGACAACATGCCGCGCTGGGGCGTCACTTCGTCGCCGTTCGATCAGGGCATCAAGGCCACCGTTCTGTCGGCCTCGCACCGGTACTGGATGGGGAACACTGTGTGGTCCAACCATCCGGATCTACTGTTCTTCCGCGACACACAGGGTCTTGCCTCGAACGAGGCACGCGCCTTCGGCCTGTGGGCCTCGCTGTTCGGAGGCTTCGTCAAGCTTGGCGAATCGTTCACCTTCATGGAGTCTCACCCCGAGGCGCTGGAACTGGTCCAGCGGATGATCCCGCCGCTGCCGCTGCTGCCCGAGCCATTGGACCTGTTCCAGAAACGCTGGCCCGAACTGTGGCGAGTGCCCCTGCACGCCCTTGGCGGCATGTACTACGTGTACGGCCTGTTCCACTGGGGAGAAAACCGCGACATTCCGGCCCAGCAGGACATGGACGAGAGCGACCGGACCCTGCGAATCCCATCGATTCCCGACACCAGTTCGGGCACTGCCGGCCCCTCGCCAGTCCGGGCAATGCTGGACCTGATCGACGGCGCGTTGCTGGTCGATGCCGATGACAAGGCGATTCGGGCAGGCGACGTGGACGTCACGATGACAGCGCGGTCGGGCAGACTGATTCTGGCGCGCGACGTCACCGATCTGGACACCGCGCCCGTGTTCCTGGGGACCGACCGGCACCTGATGGGAGGTGCGGGTGTGCTTGAAGAAGCTTCGGCGACAACCGACGGCATTCGCTCGATAGCGTTCACGAAGGCCGTCCCAGGAAGGATCACGCGCCTGTTCTTCCTTGTCCAGCGCGGTGCATCATTGGACATCAAGACGACCGACGCCTCCGACGTTTCGCAGGCGACGACTGTACACGCGGACGCGGACCTGGTCACCGTCACACTGAAGACCACGGCCGCCACGACCGCCGTTACTGCCAGCTACATCACTAAATAGGTGGGACACCTGACGGCCTCAGTTGTGAAGAGCACCAGTGCGTCGCATTCAAGCACGGCAAGCCGGGCATGTTCGACTTTCGCCGGATTTGCCGGACAGAATCGCCAGATCGATATTGCGTTCTTCACTGGGCTGGTGCTGCTGCCAATCCTGGTGCATGCCTCGATTGCGACCGGCGCGCAGACGCTGTACTTCAATGACATAACGGAACTGCATGTCCCAATCCGCTCGTTCTTCGGCCAGGCATGGGCGGACGGGCGATTCCCGCTGTGGGCTCCCGACATATACCTTGGTTTCCCGCTGTTTGCCGAGGGACAGGCGGGCCCTTTGTACCCGCCGAACTGGGTATTATTCACCTTGCTTCCCGCATGGTGGGCCGTTGGGCTTTCCTTCGTTCTGCATTGTTCCCTTGCTGCGGCCGGGACCGGCTTGTTCCTCAGGCGTTTTGTCGGTCGTCCCGCGGCATTTGCCGGCGGCATCGCCTTCTCGCTGACGGGCCATCTGGCGATGCACCATGCGCACCTGAACCTGGTCCAGGCCGTCGCATGGCTGCCCTGGGGCCTTTGGGCGGTCGAGCGACTGTTCGCGCTGGGGCGTCTTCGCGATTTCGTCGTGCTTGCCGGAATCGGCGGAACGATGGCAATGTGCGGTCACCCGCAGTCGACGGTCCAGGGCCTTTCGACCATCGGGCTTTGGGGGGTCGTTCGGGCGCTTGGCGGGACCTCCAGGGAACCCGGTGACAAACCTAGAATGATTGCAGCGGTGTCCCTGGCTCTGCTGCTGGCCTGCGGTTTATGGATGGTCCACGTTCTGCCGATCCTTGAACTGGCATCGGGGTCTGTGCGGGCAGCCGGAAATTCCCTGGAAGCCCAGATGTCGGCGCATGAAAGCATCCAGTCCCTTGCGTCGGCCGTCGTGCCATCAGCTATCGGCACAACGGGGAACGGCACGTTATGGCTCTACCCTGGCAACTCGCTGCGACAGGGGCCTGACCTGTTTCTGGGGGCGGCCGCCGTCTTTCTGGGATTGCTGGCCGTTCTTGTTCGCCGCGATCGCTGGACGCTGGCTCTGGCCGCCTTCTGCCTGCTGATGACCCTGGTGGCCATGGGGCCGCTGACCGTAGGCGTTCCCTCCATGTACCGGCTTCCATTCCTCCGCGGACTCAGGTTTCCGAACAGGCTGGATGCGGAGATCTCGTTTTTTGCAGCGACTTTGGCGGCCGCTGGACTGGATGCCGTACTGTCCGGCCGAACACGGGTTCGCCACGTTGTCATCGCCTCAGTCGCAGTCGTGGTCGCGACCATGTCCATCCTGCTGGTTACATACCAGCGTGGCATCCCACCGACCAACCCGCTTGCCATCGAACTGGTGCGCGATTCCACCATTGCCGGTCTGGCCCTGGTGGCCGCAATTCTGGGAGTCCTGCTGGCCCGCCGATTCAGGACTGCTGGAATCGCAATGGTCGTGGCCGCCGTTGCCGTCCCGGTAGCGGACTTCGGAGTGCGCCAGGTGCCTTCGACCGACCCGACCTACTGGGACCAACCGGCCACAGTGACAGCCATCCGCGATGCCGAGTGCCCTGAACCTCCCTGCGGGATGCAGGCGTACCTCGGACGCGTCGTATTCCGCAACGCCCCAAGACCCTACCTGGAATCGGGCTGGCTGCGCAACGACCTGCCGGCAGCGCCGATCGATGGACTCGAATTCAGCCTCCCGATGGTCTTCGGCCTTCCCGCGGTTGACGGCATCCTTCCCCTTATGCAGTCGGCCTTCCTTGACGTCTACAAAGACCTGCATGACAAGCCACGACGTTCCCTTGCCGCCCTTGGAGGCCGTTGGACCGTAACGCCGAATGCCAGCGCTATTCACGCCGACTCGGTTTCGGTTCTTGCGGACGCACCCGTCATGGTTTTCGAGGATCCGACTGCGCTGCCCCGAGCCTTCGCCGTTCACCAGGTCGAGGTTGTCTCCAGCCAGGCAAAGGCTGGGGCACGCGTCGTGACCGGCCGCCAGCTTAGGATGAAGGCGATCCTTGAATCGATGCCGCCCATCCCCCTCTCAAAGCCTCCTTTCGAAGACTCGTCCAAGGTTGACATCGACGTCTACGAGGACGAACGGGTAGTCATCGATGCCCGCATGGCAGCGGACGGCCTGGTAATGCTGCTGGATTCGTACTCCAGCGGATGGACAGCCACAGTCGATGGCACGCCAACACCGATCCTTCGAGCCAACAGTGTGTTCCGCGCGGTGCCCGTCCCCGAGGGACGTCACGAGGTGGAATTCCGTTATGGCCCGGCAGCCGTGTACCTGGGCGGCGCGCTGTCGGCAGCCACACTGGCCCTGCTGCTTGCCCTGCTGGCAATCGAGGCATTCTTTGTGGCACGCAACGGCCGTGCACCCTCCTGCCTGGTGGCGCAACCGGTCAATTCGCCGAACCAGCAGGCCGAGAGCAGCCTGGTCCTGTCGTTGGTCATCATGGCACTCGTCTGCTGGGCCTGCATGTCGGTAATACTGCGATGGGAAACGCTGAGTTCAGTCGTCAGGACCTACGGCGGGTGAACCGGGACGGTTGGCAAACGCACTGAAATCATAACCTGACGAAGCGCCTGGGGATCACTCACGGAAGCCGCCGTAGCGACGTCGATTTCTGCCAGAGGCTCTTTCTGGAGTGGAGCGTCGTCCACTCGAGAACTCCGGTTGGGGAGATGGTTCGGTGCGACTAATCCCGCAATTGCGTCAAGACTCGTAGCTGCGTCAGGGAGTAAAAAAAGCGGAGCCACGCGGCCCAAATATCCGAAAGCCTTGGACGCCCTCATCGAAGCGTCGCGCCGATCGGCCTGCAAAGGAATTCCTGCAACGGGACCCCACCCGGCCCCACCAGAAGCGTGCGCGTGCCTGGATAGCGTCGCGCAAACACCTTCAAGCCGCGGAATGGGTCCTTTGCCGGGCCGCTCTTCACCTCGATCGCCCACAGGACCCCATTGCGCACCACCACGAAATCCACCTCATCGTTGCCCTCGCGCCAATAATGGACAGCGAGACCATCGTGATGTCCCGTGTTCACGATGTGCGCCCCGACGGCCACCTCGACCAACCGGCCCCAGGCCTCGTGATTCTCGCGCCAGGCATCAAAAGAGCGCCGCGAGGCCGCCGTCATTAGGGCCGTATTCAGCGGCAGCCACTTCGGCGACGAAGCCCGCACCGGGGTGGATAGACCGTGCCACTTCGGCACGCCGACCAATAGGTGGGCCGCCTCGAAAAGGCGCTGGTAGTGGGCCAGCGTCGTGGTGTTTCCGGCATCCTGCAACTGGCCGACAAGCTTCTGATAACTGAGGATCTGCCCCCCGTAGGCACAGGCCGTAGCGAACATCCGTCGCAGCAACGCCGGCTTGTGGACCGGGTTCAGCATCAGCACATCCCGCGAAAGGGTCGTTTCAATCAGTGCGTCGCGCACGTGCGCTGCCCAACGGTCCTCCTCGCCCGCCAAGGTCGCGGCCCCGGGATACCCCCCAAAGTAAAGGTACCGGTCCAGGTCCCACCCGAAGCACGCCTCACATTCCGCGAAGGACCAGTGCGGCAATGTCAGCAACTCGAACCGGCCCGCCAGGCTTTCGGCCAGCCCGTGCTGGACCATCAATGCGGCAGATCCAAGAAGAACCACGCGAACATCCCGCCCTTCCCGGGCGTCCTCGTCCCAATGCGCCTTGACCACCTCCGACCAACGATCGACCTTTTGCACTTCGTCCAGCACCAGCACGCACGTCCCCGACTGGCCCGCGGTGCGCCGGGCCTGGTCCCAGTGGACGGCCACCCACTCCGGTCCGGGCGGCGCGGGGAGATCTGCCGAGACGTAGTGGTAAGGCAGACCCAGGTCGTTCACCACCTGCAGCACCAGCGTGGTCTTGCCCACCTGCCGGGGCCCCGTGAGTGCCTGCAAGAAGCGTCTGGGTTCGGCCAGTCGCCGGCAAAGCTGGACAAAGGCTTCTCGCTTGAATTCCGGTAGTTGCATGGACTCTCCGCATTTTGCTCAATGTACTAAGCAAGTTTACTCAACAGCCCGGATGCGGCAAGGGGCTGAGAGTGCGTCGTGTTTGATGGCCGCTGGAGCGTGACGCTGCAACTGCGTTGGGAAGCGGTATGCGCAGTCGTCAGGACCTACGGCGGGTGAACCGGGACTACTTGCTGGACTTGCTGATCTCGAGATGAAGGTCGCGCAACTGCCCGGGATCAACCGCCGACGGGGATGCCGTCATGAGGTCCGTGGCGCTGGTGGTCTTCGGGAACGCTATGACGTCGCGGATGGAAGACGCGCCCGTCAGCAGCATGATCAACCTATCCAGACCAAGGGCAATGCCACCGTGCGGCGGAGCCCCGTACTCGAACGCCTCCAGAAGGAACCCGAACTTGGTCTTGGCGGCCTCCTCGGTCAGTCCCAATGCCTTGAAAACCCGCGCCTGCACATCGCGTCTATGAATCCTTATCGACCCGCCTCCAAGTTCGGTCCCGTTCAGGATCACGTCGTAGGCCCGCGCCCGCATTTTCAGAGGCTGGGTCTCCAGCAGGTCCAGGTCCTCGGGCACGCAACTGGTGAACGGGTGGTGGACAGCGACGGGCCGATTCTCGCCGGCATCCCACTCGAACATCGGAAAGTTTTCGACCCACAGGAACGACCACTTCCCGGCTTCACGCAGCCCAAGGCGATCCCCGACCTTCAGCCGCACTGCGCCGAGGGCCTGGCGGGCCGGACCAGCGTCGTCGGCAACCACCAGCAGCAGATCGCCCACGCCGGCACCGGTTCTGTCACGAATCGCCTGCTTTTCTTCCGGATTCAGGAATTTGGCAGCTGACCCAGACCACTCCTCCGCGCCGATCTTGAACCAGGCAAGCCCCTTGGCGCCATTGTCCGTCGCCACCTTGGTCAGGCCATCCAGATCCTTGCGGCTGAACGATTCGGCATCGGGCACACGCAAGGCCGTCACCACGCCATCGCGCGCCGCAACGTCCGCAAACACCTTGAAGCCCGAAGCGGCGACCACGTCGGTAATCGTCACCATGGGCATACCGAACCGCAAGTCAGGCTTGTCGCAACCGTACTTTTCCATGGCCTCGGAATACGGCATGCGCGGGAAAGGCCGCTGAAGGTCAAGGTCGAACACGCCCTTCCAGATGGTAGCCAGCATTCCCTCGATCAATTCGTACATCAATTCCGGCGTCGCGAACGACACCTCCATGTCGATTTGCGTGAACTCGGGTTGGCGGTCGGCACGCAGGTCCTCGTCACGGAAACAGCGCGCAATCTGGTAGTACCGGTCGAAGCCCGCAACCATGAGGATCTGCTTGTAGGTCTGCGGGGATTGCGGCAAGGCGTAGAAGTCCCCCGGATGCACCCGCGACGGAACCAGGAAGTCGCGGGCGCCTTCGGGAGTCGGGTTGCACAGGATGGGCGTCTCGATCTCCAGAAAGCCCTGCGCGTCCAGGAATTCCCTGGTCAAGCGAGCAACCTTCGAGCGCAAGATCAGATTCTTCGCAAGCACCGGCCGGCGAAGGTCCAAGTACCTGTAGTTCAGCCGCGTCACCTCGGAAGCATCGACATCATCGACGATGGTGAAAGGCACCGGCTTGGCCGGGTTCAGAACCTCCAGGAACGCAGCCTCGATTTCGATTTCGCCGGTCGCAAGATTGGGGTTCCGATTCGACCCACGATCAGCAACGCGCCCATGAACGCGCACCACCGATTCCATCTTGATGCCCGTAGCAAGCGAAAAAGCCTCGGGCGCTACCGTCTGATCTGCCTTGATCTGCGTAATGCCGTAACGGTCCCGCAGGTTGATGAAAACGCAGCCTCCGTGATCCCGAACACTGGCCGCCCAACCCATCAACAGGACGTCACGCCCTGCGTCGGCCAATCGCAGGTCCCCGCACGTATGCGTTCTTCGATCCTCGGTCATGTGATCCTCCTTCGGGGCGCCCGGCATGGACCTTCCCTGATGAACCAGTTTCACTCTAGAGGCGAACAGATTATCTGGACGGAATCGATCATGTTCCCGAAACCACCACGAATACCCGTCATCACGAAGCCCTTCGGACAGGACTCGTTGTACTCGGCAGTGCCACCGCTTCCGCCAATCCGGCCGCCATATCGCTTGGATGCCCCGATACGAAGCTTGCCGCCTGCTGCTCCCCCGCCACCAGAACCGCCCCCCGCCTCGTCGGCGGCACGCTTTACAACCTCGTCCAATGTCAGGTTCGAAAGACGGTCGCTGTTTTTCGCATGGTCGGCCTCGACTGCATACCCGGCGGTGTCGGCATACTTCGCGGCACCGCCAGCCGCGGCTTTGCCTGAAGGCCCAGCGGACGGCCCTCCGCTGGCAGGCATCGACGATGGAATCGCCCCGCGCAGGGAACCTGCCGTCAGCACAGGCGGACGAAGATCGGCTGGGACGAATGGTTCGCGCACCAGTTCACCCACACCTCGTACGTTTACGCCCAGGACCATCCGGTCCAGGTCCGATCGGGATGGCAGGGGTTTAGACGCCCCAAGGTGAACCGTGTAGATACCGCGATCCACGGCCACCCACATGGTCTCGGACCATACGGATTTCTTCGACTTGAGTCCGGCGTAAAGGTCGAAGGTCATCGGGAAAATCCCACTGATCGGCTTGCTGGCCTCATCAACCAGTTTGCCCTTGTACGACTGAATGCCGGACTCTGCCGGTACCTCGCGCCCACCTGGCACGCGCGGCGGAAGCGGATTCGCCCCCATCGCGGTCGATACGGCCAGAATTGCCGAAAGAAAAGCTGCAGGCAGCACTACCGACATGCCGACGTCAAATCGGGGGTATTTCATGCGATTCACCTCTTTGGTGTCATTCCTCCTCGATCCTCGAGGAGGCGGGCAGCGGACCTTCGGCCGCCAAGCAGCCGCAGAGTATATCATGCAGCATTCGCCGGCGTCCGCTGATCAACGCCCAGGCCGGGCCGATACCCGCAGCAACTGCCAGCAGCAGGGACAAAATCGCCCTGACTAGCGCCCTGACGAACCCGATACGGCGTCCCGGCGTCGAAACTATCCTGATCCCAAGCACACGGGCAACCGGCGCCGCCCCAATACAGGCGGTCCAAACCGTCTCCCAGGACACGTAGCAGACTGCAAAGGAAACCACCGCCAGCACTGAAAGCTCCGGCCTGGTATTCACGAGATCAACCAGATAATCAAGACCGTTCCAATACCGCGGCGGCAGATAGCCGGGATGTCGCTGCAGCCACCAAAGCACCACGCCGGCCGCGAGGGCGGCAACCGGCACCAGATCCAGCAGACCTGCTGCCAGCCGACGGGTCAGTGTGGCGACTCTCAGTTCCATTCCAGATCCCTATTTCATGTCGCCAACGACTGTCTGGGCAACAATGACCGCGGTGATTGCCGCCGTTTCGGCGCGCAGCACCCTTGGCCCCAGGCCAGCGCGAACAAACCCAACTGACGACAACAAGGCGTGCTCGCGATCCGAAAAAGAACCCTCGGGACCGACCGCCAGTACCGCACCACCGGCAGATTGCCCTGCGGCAAGCAACTTTGCCAGCGATAAAGTGCCGGGTGTCTCGTCCAAGACATAACGCGGCCGGACGAGACCAAGAGACTCTGGCAAGGGAACTGACATCTCCGGACTGTCCCCAACCAGCATGTCGTCAGCAGCCAGCACTTGCATTGCTTCATCAACCGAAAAGACCAGGTCAACCTTCGGCGGAGAGGCTCGACCAGTCTGCCTGGTCGCCTCGATTGCCACCTTGCGCAGACGTTCGGTACGGCGCCCTGAATCCTGGCCCGCTGGCCTGGGGACCGACCTGTCGCACACCACGATAACCACGTCGGCCACTCCCGCCTCGGTGGCTTTCTGGATTGCCCACTCGGTTCGGTCGCCTTTCAGCAGCGCAAGAACAAGGGTCCATCGGACCGCCTGCCTTACCACCCGCTCGCTGCTGGACCTGTCGCCAACCCGCAGCAAGCTGCCTTCAGGACCGGAAACAAGCACTGCATCCCAGGCGACCCCATCCTTGTCGACGAGAAGGACTCCATCACCAGGTTTCAACCTCAAAACCACGCAAAGATGATGCAGTGTAGCAACGGAAGGCACGACGTCCCAGCCGGACCGCACGGCCCGATCTGGAACCAGAACGCGGGGGAGCGTCACTTCGCGACGACCCAGACCTTGACCTTTGCCACAACATCGGTGGCCAGCTTCACCTCGACGGTAAACACGCCCAGGTGCTTGATCGGCTGGTCCAGGATCACCTTTCTGTGATCGATCTCGAAGCCTTCTTCCGCAAGAACGTCCGCGATGTCACGCACCGTGACCGACCCGAAGAGCTTGTCCTCCTCGCCGGCCTCACGCGTAATCTTGCACGCCACGTCCTCCAGACGCGCCTTCAGACCCTCCGCATCCTTGCGGTTCTTGGCAATCTGATCGGCCACGATACGCTTCTGGTGTTCCACCTGGTTGATGGACCTGGCCGTCGCCGGCAAGGCAAACCCACGGGGGATCAGATAGTTGCGACCAAACCCATCGGCGACTTCCAGGACAGTTCCGGCCTTTCCAACCTGTTCAACGTCCTGGCTTAGAATTACTTTCATTGCTCCACCTCCTCCCTTATCACGCCGCAGCGCCGGTGGCGGCGTACGGCATCAGGGCGATGTGGCGCGCCCGCTTGATGGCCAGGGCGACCTGCCTCTGGTGACGGGCACACACGCCCGAAATACGGCGAGGCACGATCTTGCCGCGCTCGGTCACCAGCCGCTTGAGGGCCGCCGGATTCTTGTAGTCAATTCGCGCGTTCTTGTCCGCGCAGAAGGGGCAAACCTTCCGGCGCGGCGGTCCGCGGCGCTTCTTCTTGTCGGTACCCTTGTCGGGTCGCGTACTGCGCATGATCTATTCCTCCTCGTCGTCCTCGTCGCGGCCCTTGCCCTTCCGACGCTCGCCGCCTTCCTCGTCCTCGTCGTCCTCGTCGTCGTCATCCTCGGAATCCGGCTTGCCCTCGCCGCGGCCCTGGAACTCGGAGTCCCAGCCGGTGGTCGAACGCGAGCGATCCCCCTGGTCATCCGAGTCGGTCGGGAGGCTGTCGAACAGACGCTCCTTCTCGAAATCGAACGTGGCCAGGTCGATGTCGTTCTGCAGAACGATGGTCATGTAGCGAAGAACGATGGGGTTCAGCTTCAGCATCCGGTTAAGGTCCCGGATGAACGTGTCCCCCGAAAGGAACACATGGTAAAGGTAGACACCCTTCAGGCACTTCTTGATCGGGAACGCCAATCGCCGCTTGCCCCATAGCTCGAAGCGGAGATGATGCCCCTCGACCTTTTGCACGAGTTCCTGGATCTTCTCGTACAGGCGCTTCTGGGCTTCCTGCCCCGCGTCCGTACGAGTGACGATCACAGTCTCGTACTTCGTGAATTTCCTCTCGGCACTCATTCAACCTCCTTCCGGTCTTGCGGCCCGGGGTGGCTTTCGTCCCCCGGGCAAGAAGGCTTCGCCGGGCGAACCCTGCGGTTCACCCGGTTCTGGGCCTTCGGGACCCCCCCGACGACCCACTCCCTAATTCCCTCGACGGCCTGCTTCAGGGCCTCGTCGAGAACCGACAGCTCCTCCGTACGAAACGGAGAAAGCACGTGGTTCACCATGTCGGGTTCCGCGTCATCCGGGCGCCCCACCCCCACGCGAATGCGGGGAAAATCCGGGGTGCCCATTACCTCGATGATCGAGCGGATCCCGTTGTGCCCGCCGTCGCCGCCCCCCATCTTGACCTGCACGCGGCCCAGCGGGAGATCGACGTCGTCATGCACAACCAGCACATCGATCGGTTCGACTGAAAAGAACCTTGCCGCCGCATCGACTGCGAGGCCGGACAGGTTCATGAACGTCTGCGGCAGCACCAGCAGCACGTCTACGCCACCGGGCGAGACGATTGCCGTTCGAGCCTGCCACCGCTCGCCGAACACTGCAGACAGAGGGCCAACAAAGGCCTCGACGGCCATGAAGCCCACGTTGTGCCGCGTCCGGGCATAGCACGCGCCCGGGTTGCCGAGCCCGCAGACCAGCTTCACGAAGCGCCCCAGGTTTCAAATGAAAACGACCGGGCTTGACGACAGGTTCGCTGCCGCCAGGCCAGGAAGGTCCTACTTCTTCTCGGGCTTGGCCGCAGCAGGGGCCGCACCGGCCGCCGCAGGAGCCGCGGCACCAGCCGCCGGAGCAGCAGCTTCGGTCGCCGCAGCGCCTTCCGCCACCTTTGTTTCTTCTTCCTTTTCCGCACGCGGGATCTTCACGGTCACCACGGCGTTGTCCTTGATGAACACCGCACGCACTCCCTCGGGCAGGGGAAGCTGGGACAGCGACATCGACTGGCCCACCTGGAAGGGGGTAACGTCGATAACGATGGCGTCCGGCACGGCGCCGGCCTTGCACTTCAGGGTTACCTGGCGCATCGCGATATTCAGGCGCGCGCCCAGCTTTTCGCCCTCGGCCTTGCCGATCGTCTTGATGGGCACCTTGACCAGCAGTTCGGTCTGGTCGTTAACCCGCAGGAAATCGCAATGTTCCAGTGTGCGCTTGACCGGATGAACGGTGAAGTCACGAACAATCGCGATGCATTCACCGGCAGAGTCACCCTCGACCTGCAGTCGAACCACGGTGTTTCGGCCAGTGTGGCTCTTCAGGATGCCCGAGATGACCTTCGGATCGACCACCAGCGGGACGGCTCCCTCGGTTCCTCCGTAGAGGACCGCGGGCAGGTAGCCCAGCGCACGTATCTTGCGCGCGTATCCCTTGCCGACGACCGTCCGGGATTTCGCTTTGACTTGCACGTGTTCCATTGTGTTCCTCCTGGACCTTTCCCCTTCGGGCCGCATGCAGCCCGGTCCGGACCGAATCACCCACCGTGGGCGATGGGGCGGGAGACGACGGTCACCGCCCGGCTCGGCCGAAACCGAAAGGCGCGGATGTTTATCACTATCGAGCGGCAGAGTCAAGCCGATTAACCAGTTCGGCAAGATTCTCGACAACGACATCGGGCGGCATCACACTGGCACGCCAGAGTCCCGTACGAACAAGTGCCGAGCGCACGCCGGCGCGTCTGGCAGCCTCGATATCCACATCCGAATCACCCACCATCAGCGCCCGGTCCGGCGATACACCCATGATCGCCAGAACCGAAAGAATTGCGGCAGGGTCAGGTTTCATGACCGTGAACGAATCGCCTCCCCAGGCGCCATCAAGATACGGACGATACCCGAGGCCCTCGACGATTGATCGCGTCATGGCTTCGGGCTTGTTCGACAGGACTGCGCGCCGCCGCCCGACCAGGGAGGCCACGGCATCGACCGCTCCCGGATATGCCCGCGTTTCATCCAGCAGGTGCGCCGCGTAGTACGTGCGGAAGGCGTCGATCCCCTGGGCGATCATCACCGGATCATCGGCCTGCAACGCCCCCGCCACCAGCGAGCCAACGCCCCTTC
This sequence comes from uncultured Myxococcales bacterium, assembly GCA_903936705.1. Lineage (GTDB taxonomy): Bacteria > Myxococcota_A > UBA9042 > DTJE01 > DTJE01 > CAIZWN01. The sequence goes on along the minus strand of CAIZWN010000068.1, from coordinate 152,574 downwards.
CGACATGTGACATCACGACGTCCAGAGGCAGCGGAGGAAGACTTCGCTGGCCGCGCACGTGGTTCACAGCCGTCCGCAAGTCCAGGAACGTATCGGCCAGGGTGCCATCCAGGTCAAAGAGAATGCCGTCGATACCGTCAAGAATATCGGTTCCCATAATCACGCCTTTCCACGGCCGACCGGGCGGGCCTCGAAGTCGCTGCCCGAGAAACCGGTGACTTTCACGTCCAGGCGATCGCCCTGGGACAACTTCCCGCCCGAGATCCGGACGCATCCATCGACCTCAGGCGCCTGGAACCACAGACGGCCCTCGGTCAAACCGCCAGTGCGCACCTCGACAACCGCTGCATGAACCTGTCCTACCAGCGACTCCCTGGCCTGTGCCGCGATGCCGGACAGGTCGTCCTCCAGGATTGACTTGCGGCGGCGCTTCACGGTTGCCGGCACCTGCCCTGGCAGAAGGGCTGCCCGGGCACCAGGTTCCGGCGAGAAGGCGAACACCCCGGCCATTTCGAACCGCGTCTGCTGGGCAAACCGACGCAGGTTCTCGAACGCCGCGTCGTCCTCACCCGGAAAGCCGATCAGGTAGGTAGTTCGCAGAACGACCCCTGGCACGCGCGCCCGTACCCGGTCCACCAGCCCGGTCAGCGCGCGGGCAGTCGTCCCGCGACGCATGGCCCGCAACACGCCGTCATCGCCATGCTGCACTGGAAGATCCAGGTACGGTAGAACCGCAGGGTGGCCTGCCATCAAGTCCAACAGTTCATCCTCGATGTCCCGAGGGTACACGTACATCAGTCGCAGCCACGTCCCTTCCGGAACGGCATCGGCCAATCGTCCCACAAGGGAGGCCAGGCGCGGGGCGTCCGGCAGATCGGCACCCCAGTGAGAAAGGTCCTCGGCAACCAGAACGATCTCGCGCACCCCGCTGCCAGCCAGGGCCAGCGCCTCGGCAACCACGTCATCCACCGGCCTGCTGCGCTGGCGCCCACGAATCCGCGGAATGATGCAGAACGAGCACTGGCGGTTGCAGCCCTCGCTGATCTTCAGGTAGGCCAGGTTCGCACCCGTCGTCACCAGGCGGGGATTGGCAGCCGTCGGTGACACCGCAGGCCCGGTCCGGGGATTTCCTTCCAGGCGCCCCCGCAGCGCCAGCAGATCCCGCACCCCGGCCAGCACCTCGGCCTCGGGCACGCTTGATTCGATCTCGTGCCGGAATTTTTCTGCCATGCATCCGGTAGCCACCAGCCGGCCCCCTGGCCTCAATGCCCTTGCAGCTTCCTGCAGGACGGCGACCGACTCCTTGCGCGCATCGACCAGGAATCCACAGGTGTTGACCAGGACCACGTCGGCATCCTCTGGCAGTTCCGCCAGGGCGTACCCAGCCGAAAGAAGGTCCCCCAGCATCACTTCAGTATCCACACGATTGCGCGGGCACCCCAATGTGATGGCGCAGACGCTGCCGCACGACGCGCGGCGTCGGCGTCCGGTGTTGCCGGACGTGTTCATGGTGACCCCAGGTCCTGTACCCGAACACCCGCAGGTACCGTGAAGGAAAAGCCAGCCGTCGGCAACTTTCCCAAAGATACCCCATCGAATCGCACGCGGCTGACATTGCCGATCGGGTCGACGACCTCGGTCTCGCTGGTCTCGCCGGACACTGGATTGACGAACAAGGTGATCGACCTGAACGACGAGGATGGCTGCCGCGAGGACAGAAGAACCGGAACCAGCCCGGCCGCTGTGGCCGGCAACTCGGTTGCATTGAACGCATCGGTCAAACGTGCGGTACCGGTCAGGAAACCCAGCGCCTGGTAGAGTTCCGAGTCCTTGACCGGCAGGCGGTACGCGATGCCCTCCTGAACGTCGTAGGACCACAGCACTTCGCCATCGCTGATGTAGTGGACCTTGTCGGGAACCAGGTAGTCCCAGCGCATCTTTCCGGGACGCTGAAACCACACAGTCCCGGAACGGGTGAAGGTTCGACGTGGGCTGCGAGTCTTCACAACCTGCTGGAAGGATGCCTTGAAATCGGTGGTGCGTTCGTAGAACGCCTGGACCTTCGCCACGAGTCCGCCGGAAACGGCACCGCCGGCCGAGGGACCCGACGGCAGCGGCTGGACCAAAACCGGCTGCTCCACCTTTGAGGACTTGCCTGTCGCACCTGCGGGCTGACCCGCACGGACAAATCCGGCATGGACCGAAAAGGCCAGCAGCAGAAAGACAGCAACGAATCCGGTTTTCATTGGGCAGAAGCCTACCGGTTGAAGGCACCATCGCCAAAAGATATCGAACCGCGCCTGAGTCTACATCGCGCCGCCGGTGGCCCGCTCGATATTCGCGTAGGCGGAATAGTAGGTGTACAGCGCGACGGCATAACCGCCCCGAGCCTGGTTAAGGGCGGATTGTGCGTCCAGCACCTCGACCGAAGTTGCGGTGGATGCCTCGTACTTCCTCGTCACGACACGCAGCGCTTCGTCGGCCGACACGATGGCAGAACGGTTGTAGGCCAGCGACGAACGGGCAGTCGTCATGTCCAGCCAAGCCCGCTTGACGTCCAGCCGAATCTGGTCCCGGACACCGGAAAGCCCCTCACGCGCCTTCTCGACATCGTGACCCACGGACTTCATCTTCAGAAAGTCCCGACCGAAGTCGAAGAAGTTCCAGGTAAGCACGGCGCCAACAAAGTAGCTGTTCTCACGCTGGAAAGTGCTGCCCCGGAAATTGGTATATCGGAAGATGCCGGCAATCGTCGGGATCAGCGCACCGATCGATGCCTGGTAACCCTCGTCGGCCATCCGGCCACGCCACTCGACCGCACCGAACTCGGGGCGCTGGGCAAGCGCCTTGTCCATCGCCTTTTCCTCGGACAGCGATATCTCGGGAGGCGGGTCGGGATAATCGCCAACGGGCATCAGCATCGTGGACCACGAGATGCCCATCTGAACCGCAAGGCCAGCCCGCGCCATCGCGACGCCCGAAAGCGCCTGATTGTGCTGGTCCTCGATCTTCGCCAGCATCGTTTCGGCACGCAGAACGTCGTCGCGCCCGACAAGACCGGCCTCGTTGTATGCCTTGGCGGTCTTCAGGTGAGCCTGAACCTGTTCGACTGCCTGCTGGGTCACCTCGGTCAGCCTGAGTGCCGACATGAGCTTGAAAAACGTGTCGGCAATACGGAACTTCACCTGCTGCTGCTTGGCCACAACCTCCAGCTTGGTCGCCTCCAGAGCAGCCCCCTGCATCCTGTACAGCGAGGCAAGGGAATACAATGGCGTAAGCGGCTGGACCGCCTGGATATTAAAGGAACTGGTCACACGCTTCTGGGTCTCCATCGGGTCGCCCAGCTTGGACAGCAGGCTGACGAATCCATCACCCAGCAAGCCCTGGATCGCAGCAATCTGATCCGCCGTCAGGGTCATCGAACCCGCGTCGATCAGCTTGACCTTGGTCGCATGGTCCCAGTACTGGATACCCGCCTCAATCCCCAGGCGCGGACCCATCGCCAGGCCGGCAGACAGCTTCTCTTCTTCGGCCTTGGCCACGTCCGGCCGCGCCATGCGAATTTCCGGAGAGTGTTCCAGGCCCAGGCGAACGGCCTCTTCGAGGCTGACCTGACGCACCTGGGCAGCGGCCGGCAAGGCGCCCATCATGAATGCCAGCAACGGCACCACCCATTTCATGAATCGCATGGGTTCCTCCCTCTCGGCGATCATCGGAAATCCTCCGAATCGGCGGCCCCGCAGCATGGACCGGCGTTGATCCCAGGGACCTTAATCAAACGATTATTAGCCGTCAAGTCGCCCTGCCACCGGGAAGGCATCCAGCCTTACAAGTCGCAAGCTGGGACATCTTCATTTTCAAGAATTTCCTGCATGCCCTTGACAGCACGCCAACGAATGCCCTTTATTGCCGGCCATGGCTGACCGCGACTACTACGCCATTCTTGGGGTTCCACGCGACGCCGACAAGGAGGAGGTCAAGAAGGCCTACCGCCGTCTGGCAGTCCAGTTCCACCCCGACAAGAATCCCGACGATCCCCAGGCAGAGGACAAGTTCAAGGCCGCCGCCCAGGCGTACGACGTCCTTTCGGACCCGGACAAGCGCCAGGTTTATGACCGCTTCGGCGAGGCAGGATTGAAGGGACGGGGTTACGACACCTCGGCGTCCGACATATTCTCGCACTTCATGGACATGTTCGGCGGCGGGCTGGGCGACCTTTTCGGAGGACGCGGCCAGTCAAGCCAAAGGCGCGGCAAGGGTCGAGACCAGCAGGTTGAGGTGGTCGTTACACTGGCAGAAGCCGCCACCGGAATCGAGAAAGAGATCGGCATCAGCCGGGACGAGGCGTGTTCGACATGCCACGGGACCGGCGCCGCGGAAGGGTCTGGTCCGGAACGCTGCCCTGCGTGCCGCGGCAACGGCCGGATCGCCCACAACCAAGGCCTGTTCACGATCACGACGACCTGCCCGAATTGTCACGGGGCTGGCCGGATCATCAAGGAGCGCTGCGCAAAGTGCAGCGGCACGGGACACACCACTACCGAAAAGACAATCAAGGTTCGCATCCCGGCCGGGATCGACTCGGGCAACACTCTCCGCGTGAACGGAGCGGGCGGGGTGGGTGACACCGGCGCACCGGCCGGGGACCTTTATGTCGTCGTCGGCGTTCGCGAGGATCCCAGATTCGGCCGCGAGGGTGACGACCTGGTTCACGACAGAACCATATCGGTTGCGGACGCCGTTCTGGGCAAGAAGATCGAGATTGATGGCATCCTGGGTAACGTCAAGGTCGATATCCCAAAGGGCAGCCAGCCAGGGGACACCATCAGAATCCATGGCGAGGGCATGCCGCGACTTGGTGCCCGCACCCGGGGCGACCTGTGGGTGCGCGTAGAAGTGGAAATCCCCCGCGATCCGTCGCGAGCCATCCGCAAACTGTACGAGCAGATCAAGGACCTGGAGTCCAGCTAGCTGACCGACCTACCGACCGACTGAAACATTTGCGCCGTATTCCCGATTATCATATTTGCCATACGAACCGGGTTCCTGCTGACTATCTGGAGTCATCGTGAGCGTTGACGGCGAAATCAAGTTGCTTCGACCGCTGTCCTTCCAGCCGTCCGTCGAAGTCTGGGCTGCGCGCATGGGTCGCCGCCAGGTCGTGGTCCGCCGCTACCTGCCGCTGCCGCCCGAGTCGCCCTGGCCGCCACCTCCGGATCCGCAGGTTCTGGCCCTTGTTCGCCACCCAAGACTGGCCAGATTCCTTCATCAATTCCGCGATGATGATGGGGTTGACTGTCACGTGTTTTCGCTGGCAGGTGGAAAAACGCTGCGCGAGGTACTGAAGACCGGGCCGCTGACTCGTGACAGCTGGTTCCAGGTCGTTCTCGATTGTGCCGGTGGGCTTGACTGGCTGCACAGGCGCTGCTCTGGAGCGCCGCGTCTCCACGGCGACGTGTCACAGGGCAACATTCTCCTTACCCCGGCCAACAGGGCCATATGGTTGGACGTCCGGGCTGAACCGGTCTGCCTCATTCCGCCACCCGGGCTATTGCTGGTCGGAACGCTTCCGTATTTCGCCACCGAGGTCCTGGAAGGCGAGCCTTCAACCCCGGCATCCGAAGTGTTCTCCCTGGGTCTGGTGGCCATGTCTGCCGCGACCGGACCGCTTCCTTGGCGCAGCGCATCGTCACCGGCCAAGGTCCTGGAATGCCATGCCGGCGGCGCCATACTTCGTCTCGCCTCAAACGCACCAGCCGGGATTTCGACGGTTCTGGCCGCCATGCTGGACCCTTCACCTGCCAGCAGGCCAACCGCTGGTGAAGTGGCGAGTTTGATCCGGGGTGCCCGACCAAAGGGCGGCAGGCCGCGCCCTCAAGATGCGGCTTCCTTTACAAGGACGGCCCCCGGCGATATATTTTGACTCGTTGAATCTGATAGCCAGCAAGGATTGAATGGCAGCGATGGAAATTCGGCAGGAGCAGAGTCTAAAGCTCTTGCAGAAGCTGGTCCTGACTCCCCAACTCCAACTGGCCATCCGGTTGTTGCAGTTGTCCCGGCTGGAGCTGGCCGAAGAGATCCGCACGCAGCTCGACTCGAACCCCGTCCTGGAAGAGGACGGCTCGGGCGAGGACAACCTTTCCTACCAGGACACCGCCCGGGAAGGCGGGGACGTCGGCGAGCCGGCACCCGCTGAAGCGCCGCCCAAGGCCGTCGCGGACCCTCTTGAATCGGGCAATGACGGCCCCCACGAATCGCCGACGCACCCGGACGAGGGCATCGATTGGGAAAGGTTCGTCGAGGGCTATAACCGCTTCTCGTCCGGACCGGAGTTGCGGATATCGAACGATGACTACCCTTCCATCGAGTCGACCATCAGTCGCAAGAGCAGCCTCAGCGACCACCTCCTGTGGCAGCTTCAGCTTTCCGACCTCGACGACATGGGCCGTGAGGTCGGGGCGTTCATCATCGGCAACCTGAACGAGGACGGTTATCTTCAGGACGTAGACGAGGCCGAGATTGCGGCCAGAACCAGTTCCGACGAGGCATTTGTCAGGACGATCCTGCTGCGAGTCCAGTCGTTTGACCCGGTGGGCGTTGCCGCTCGTGACCTGAGGGACTGCCTGCTGATCCAGGCGCGACATCACCACCCCGACAACGAGCGACTGCGGCTGCTGCTGGAAAACCACCTGTCAGATCTCGAGCGCAAGAACTTCAAGGCCATCGCGCGCGGTTTGAAGTGCACACTGGACGAGGTCAAGATCCTGGTCGATACGGTTGTCGGCATGGATCCACGTCCAGGGCGAGCGTTCGCGACCGACGAGGTCGTCTACGTCCAACCCGACGTGTACGTGTACAAGGTGGGTAACGACTACATCACCGTCCTGAACGAGGACGGCCTGCCCAAGCTGAAGATCAGCCCATATTACGAAGCAGCGCTGGGCGGCGGAGCGCGCAGCGATGCGCGTGAGTTTGTCCAGGAAAAACTGCGCGCGGCAATGTGGCTGATCCGTTCGATACATCAGCGCCAGGGCACAATAAGGAAAGTCACCGACAGCATCATGCGATTCCAGAGGGACTTCCTGGACAACGGCGTGACGCACCTGCGTCCGCTGGTACTCAGGGACGTGGCCGAGGACGTGGGCATGCACGAGTCCACCATCAGCCGCGTAACGACCAGCAAGTACGTCCATACCCCACGCGGCATCTTCGAACTGAAGTACTTCTTCAACAGCCGCATCGGAAGCGTTCACGGAGAGGACCAATCCTCGGCCAGCGTGAAGTCGCGCATCCAGGCGCTGATCGAGGCAGAAGACTCGACCAACCCGTTGTCGGACCAGGAAATCGTCGAAAAGTTGCGTCGTGAAAATATCGTGATTGCGCGTCGGACGGTGGCCAAATACCGGGATGTCCTCGGTGTCCTGCCATCGTCGCGGCGCCGTGAGTTGGTGTAGTTCGGGGCGGGTACGTAACGCCCCGCGGGCCGCCTGCGACCATCCGGATGCAGGCGTGTTCCCCAAAGGTTAGCCCCGGCATCCTCGGGGCTGGAGTCGGCCGGCCGCGTTGTTGGACGCCGGACCGACATGCAAGGAGTCCGTCATGCAGGTAAGTTTCGTTCTTCGCCAGTTCGATGCCTCCGATGATCTGAAGGCACTGATCCTGGACAAGATCGAGAAGAGGTTCGAGAAACTGGCGGGCCCCACCTCCGATGCAAGGGTTACACTTACGACCGAGAAGGCATGGACGGTCATGGAAGTCGTCGTAACAACCAAGGGCGAGGTATTCAAGAGCACCGAGAAGACCACGGACCTGTATCCGACGATCGATGTCGTACTGGACAAACTGGAACGCCAGTTGCAAAAACGGAAGGACATGGTTCACGATCGCCGGACCGGAAGGGCCTGATCTCGGCCTGAAGCGAGGCACGTTGAACACCTCCCACGTCGTCATCGTCACTGGGCTTTCGGGATCGGGAAAATCCACCGCAATCCGCGCCCTTGAAGATCTAGGTTTCTTCTGCATCGACAACCTTCCGCTGGTGATGCTGGACAAGTTTCTGGCACTGGCCGAGGCGAATGGACAGGTCCGCAGGGTGGCCCTGGGAGTGGATGTCAGGGAACGCCTGTTCCTTGATGCCTTCCCGGAAGCCCTGGCCGGTGTCAGGGCTACGGGGCACCTCGTTGAAATCCTGTTCCTGGACTGCGCCGACGAGTCGCTGGTGCGACGGTATTCGGCAACCAGAAGGCGACACCCGCTGGAATCGGAGACTGGCTCGCTGGCAGCGGCGCTGACTCTTGAACGTCAACTGCTGGAACCGCTGAAGGAGCAGGCCGCCTGGATAATTGACACGACGTCCCTGAACGTGCACCAACTGAAGGCGCGCGTGATGCAGGCGTGGGACCCCCAGCGGTCGCGCCGGACGGGCGTGGTGGTCATGTCGTTCGGGTACCGCAACGGTGTCCCGCGAGAGGCTGACTATGTCATCGACTGTCGCGGCCTGCCCAACCCGTATTTCGTTGACGAACTTCGCCCCCTGACCGGAAGGGATCCGGAGGTTCGACATTTTCTGGAGCAACAGCCCGAATGGGCCGTCTTCAGGGACCGGGTCCTGGACCTGTTTCGCACGTCCCTGCCGATGCACGAGGCCGAGGAACGCCCTGTCGTGACGATTGCCTTCGGTTGTACCGGCGGCCAGCACCGGTCGGTCGCGCTGGCCGTGACGGCTGCCGATGCCCTGCGAACCGATGGCCACGCCGTTTCGGTCACGCACCGGGAACTGGAGGAAGGCAGGTAGCCCGGAACCCACCGGGCGATAACGAGGTACCGATGCAATCAGGCAAGCGCGTGGCCATTTTGGTCGTCGCAATTCTTTGTGGACTGGCACTGTTGTTCATCGTCTACAGGCTTGTCCAAGAGCCCGCTGCCCCTGCATTGGCGTGGTCTGATCGCTCGGAAAATCTGTGGGTAGGTATCCCGGCGCGCCTGCGTTTCGCAATGCCCCCGGACCGCGCCGCCGAAGGTGCAGCCTTGATGGACGATGCTTTTAACGAGATTCGTCGCACCGGTAGCACGTGCAACCCGTTCGACCCGACCTCGGAGGTCGGCCTTTTCAACCGCGAGAACGGACGACGAACGTTCGCTCCGTCGCCTCTTTTGACCCTGCTGATTCGATTGTCCAGGGAGGCATGGAACAGGACCTCTGGGGCCTTCGACGTGACAGTCTGGCCGTTGAAGGAACTGTGGAAGCGAGCGGTCCGCGACGGGGTTCCGCCGCCTCCGGACGACCTGGCCTTGGCGTTGGCCCGCGTTGGTATGCAGCGGCTGGTCCAGGATCAAGAAGGAACGATCCAACCCCTGGATCCACCGGTATCGCTGGACTTTGGAGGCATCGTAAAGGGCTTCGCGGTAGATCGGGCCGCCGAACTCCTGGAGTCGCGGGGCGCCCTGTCGGGCCTGATCCAGGTTGGCGGCGAGGTCCGCGCCTTCGGGACATCCCCCGAAAGGCTCCCGTGGCGCGTAGGGGTGCGAGATCCGCGGTCCGCGACGGGCATGCTGGGGGTCGTGACTGCCGCCACGCGCATCGCGATTTCGACGTCTGGGAACTATGAACAGCCGGTGCGCATCGCGGGACGGGACTACTATCACATCTTCGACCCGCGTACTGGCCAGCCCGTCGACACCCGCCTTATGGGGGTGACCGTCGTCATCGAGGGAGGTGACTGGCCCAATGCTACGGCTGACGCCTTGGCAACCGCGCTGGCAGTCCTGCCGCCGGACGAGGGGCTTGCCCTGATCGAGTCCCTGCCGGGAGCCGGCGTGCTGCTGCTGTTACGCGGGGAAGACGGCGTGATGGTCCAGCGTGTGTCCCGAAGGATGGCCCAGCTTTATTCGCACGGTCCTGATTTGCATCGTGAATCGGAAGGCAAAAGGTCGACCGGGCCCTAGCCTGCGGCACCGTCCACGGGGCTGGCGCCGTCACCCTCAAGAACCAGGCGATCCTGGTCGGCAACCACGCCTCCGGCAATGTACGCGAACGTCATCGCGGGACCTATGGTACCGCCACCGCCACCATAGCCGGCACCTGGTCCGCCGACACCAGAACTGTTCCCGGCCGCGTACAGACGCTGGATCACCAGGCCATCGGTGTCCAGAACCTGGGCGTTGACGTTGACACGAGCGCCGCCACAGGTACCCAGATCCGCAGGAGCACACTCGACACCGTAGAAGGGGGCCTTTTCGATCGGCGCCAGGGTCGGGCCGTAGCCCATTTCATACGCGCTTTCGCCGCGATGATAGATCGGGTCCTTGCCCTGCAATGCGGCCAGGTTGAATGCCGCGACCGTGGCTTCCAGCCCATCCGGGTCAATACTTAAAAGGCCGGCCAGTTCGCGCAACGTATCCGCCTTCTGCACGCCTACAGTCGTGTCGGGTCGCATCTTCTTGTCGGAAATGAAGAACGCCGGCAGGTTCCGGTCCCGAAGGTCACCCCAGTTCTCCCAGCGGAAGAAGGACAACCAGGCCGGGTCGTAGGGACTGGCCTCGTCGCAAAAACGCTCGCCATACCGGTTCACGGTGATGCACCCCGGCATGCGACGGTGAGCCATGGCATTGATGTTGGCTGGTTTGCCCTCGGCCATGGCGGCGGCGGTTTCAGCGGCAAACACGACACCACCCCAACACTCGTTCATGTTACGCAGGTCCGCGCCAACGGCCATGGCCATACGCAGGCCGTCGCCTGTGTTGCCTGGGTGCCCGAGTGTGTACTCGGTCGGCCCACGCAGAAAATGACGCTTCCGTTCGAAGTCCCAGTCGAGGCCGCCAGCCGCAAGCACCACGCCCTGGTTCGCCCGGATGCGAATCCGTGCCCCATCGACCTCGGCCTCGACGCCGACGATTTCGAGGCCTCCGGCCGGAGTCGTCCGTGTAATGAATTTTTTCGCAGGTGCGTTCAGCAGAACTTCCCCTCCCGCAGCCTTCATCGCCGATTCCAGCCTGTCGATGAGGATCGGGCCCTGGTTGAAAGCATCACCCTCGGTCGGGCCGATGCTGCGCCCAGAGAAGCGTGCCCCTGGCCAATCGGTGTGATAGTCGCCCAGCAGCGGAGTGACCTGCCAACCGATGTCCGTCTGCGACCCTACAAAGGCCACCATTTCCGGCCCCTTGTCGACAAAGGCTTCCAGGAGGGCGTCCTCGGATTGCCCCTTGGACATCTTGCGCACGTAGGCCAAAGCATCGGCGCGATTGTCCTCGATCCCGGCCTCCTTCATGACCGGGTTGTTCGGGATCCACGCAACACCACCAGACAGGCGCGTCGAACCGCCGGTAGCAGCCGACTTCTCCAGCACAAGAACCTTGGCGCCCTTCACCGCGGCCACCAGAGCGGCGACCAGGCCCGTCCCGGACCCGATGACTACGACGTCAGCCTCGCGATCGAAAGACCACGTGATCTGGCCAGGTGTATCGCCCGTCGTGTCGCCGGGCAGGTCGCCGGTCACGGACGTCCCGCCATCGCAGCCGGCCAGCGCCCGCGTCCCGACGATCGCAAGGGCACCAATGGCGGATTTCTGCAGGAAACCGCGGCGGGTGGTGGACTTTGAAACATTTCCAAGGGAGCCATCTGGTGTCTTTCGCATGTCGCCTCCATTCGAACCCTGACGGATTTTAGACCAATCAGTTTAAAAAGTACTTGACGAATGATGGGTGTGTCCAGAAACTCTGTCTCGGGAATCGAGTTGCCCTCCTTCCAGGAGACACCAATGCGCCGACCACTGTGGGCACTGTTGCTGGTGGTAACCCTTGGGTTGAGCTGCGACTCTGCCAGCACGACCGGGACCGATCAAACGACTCCCGTGGATGTCATCGCCGACAACGACACCCTCGTCGATCCAGGCGTTGCGCCGGACGTCGCCAGGGAACTGGGCGTCGATACAGTCACTGGCGCGACGAAACTGATTCTTGAAAACACACACTCTGGTTGGGGCAACCCAAAATGCTGGGACTGCCACACTGCCGACGACCATAACGACGGCAAGGACCCGTACCTTTGCATCGGATGCCACGGCAAGAACGGGGCCCCTGCCGGCCACAGCGGCACCCCACCCTGCTCGGGATGCCACACCCCGCACAGCAGCGAAGGCTTCCCGGATCCCCTTTCCTGCAAGTCCTGCCACGTGCCCTGAAATCGAGGTTGATGCTGATTTTCCATATGCGGAGGCGATTACGATGTCCATCAGTCGGCGCGATCTTCTGAAACGTGGTGTAGCGGGCATGGCAGCGGCCCTGGCGACCCCTGCCCTGCTGAACCTGGGGTGTGACTCCGGGGTTAAGGACGGCGGGGACCTTCCGGGGGCAGATGTGCCGGCTGACGTCCCGGCTGATGTCCTGGTTGACGTCCCAGCTGAAGTACCGGCGGACGTACCCGTGGTCCATGCCGCTACCGTGTTCGCAGTCCTGGGTTCCTCCCTTACGGAACTCCACGGCATGGGCATGCAGGCAGCGGAAGCCCTGGGCTTTACCGGCACGGCGCTGGCGAACAAGACTGTCTTCATCAAGCCGAATTTTGTAGCCCTCGGCATGGAGCCGTTTGGCGTTGGCTTCAACCCCAACACCGGCGAAGTCACCAAGCCCGAACTGGTCCTTGGCGTCGCCGAGCAGTGCCTGAAAGCCGGAGCGGCGAAAGTGATCATCGGCGAAGGTTCGCAGACCGAGTCCTGGGAGTGGGACACCGTGACCTTCGTCGACGGCAATTCCATCGAAGGCGCAACGAACCTGAAGGCCGATGTGGACCGTCTGCTGTCGGTTTACGGTGCCGGGCGGGTCGAACTGATCTGCCTGAATGCCACGAACGAATGGCAGGTCATCCCGTCTGCCTCGACCAGCGATCTGGTCAAGGACGGCATCTCGATCGGGAAGGCTTTTGCCCTGGCCGACCACATCATATCCATGCCGGTAATCAAGACGCACCAGTGGGCACGCATGTCCGCCTCCATGAAGAACTTTTTTGGGGCCGCCTCGATCAACCTGCACGGCAACGGTATTTCCAGGTGCGGATTGCACGTGGCCTACGACAAGATGGCCTGCCACGGCATCGATGACGCCGGGGTTTCCGGGTCCTTCATCGACATGGTGAAGTGGCGCAAGGACAACGGTTACAAAGACTTCGCAATCGTCGACGGTTCCATCTGCCTGGAGGGCAGCGGCCCGCATATGGCGCCGGTCAACGACGGCCGTACCATTCACATGAAGAACCGCAACACGGCGGGACGGTATTTCGCGCTGGCCGGGAACGACCTTGTTGCAATCGATACTACGGTCGCGGCCATCATCAACATCCCAGCCGCGGACATCAAGGCACTCCAGATGGCGCGGTTCCTGGAACTGGGTGAGATGGACGATATCGGCATGGTCGGTTCGACAGTTGCCGATCTACGTGTCGCTGACTGGATGCAGCCCGTCATGCAGAACGAGGACTACTTCAAGGGTTTCTGCTGACATCCAATTGCACGCGCGCCGCGGATCTTCCATCAGTGTCTCGACTCGTCGCCACGCAGGTTTTGGGAAGCGCTATTCAATCTCCGACTTGGAACACGATTTGAACCCGACGGTTCTGGGCATTCGCCTCGGGAGTCAGTCCTGAGGCCACGGGCATTGTCGCGCCCAGGCCGCGAGTATGCACCTTGCGCACCGGCACGCCACGATCCACAAGGGCGCGGCGCACACTCTCGGCCCGCCGCCCCGACAGCCGCAGATTGTGATCAGCGGATCCTGGTATTGACGTGTGCCCCTCGATCATGACCCCAACGATTCGGTTGTCCTGGCGAACCTGCTGTGCCACGCGGTCAAGGACGTCCGCATACCGTTCACTGACGCGGAATTCACCGGCGCCGAACAGGAGGTTGACCGACTCCGGCAACTCGGTTTTGGGTAAAGCCGGCTGCGCCGCAGGAACCGGAGGCTCGGGAGCGGCAGGGGGTGCCTCAGGCGTGGGCTCGGTAACCTCGGGCTTCACCACCGCAGGCTCGACCGCCACCGGCACAGGTTCGGGCTGGACTTGCGTCACAGGCTGCGGTGTCGCAGGTGTTTCCACCTTCTTCTTTACCGGGACGGGCGATGTGTAATCGACGGACGCCAGGAATCGCGCCCGTGGCACGCCGAAACCCGGGGCGATACCGCCACCGCCAGCCACGCGAACCCGCCAGGGACCGATGCGATACGCCACGCCCCCAAGTGCCTCGGATGCGATTTCTTCCTTGCGGAAAAACGGGCGCGTCGACGGGACCGCCAGATTCACCTCGGCCGCAAGCTGCAATGGCAGCCAGGGAAATTCGTACTGCAGGGCAAACGAGGCGCCCAACTGGTCGGCGTCCTTCACGTTCCAGGCATTTACCGCCCTCAGGACCCAGCGGTACCAGAGGTCCAATCCCATCGTGATGCCCGACAGGCTTTTGGACATCGCCAACTTGCCGACCGTCTGAAAAGTCCCCAGCGACATATAGGTGCCACGTCGGCCCGTGGGCGCGACAATCTCGACGACCAGGCCCAGGGTCGCCTCGGCGCCCTTCGCTTCGTCCATCAGCGTAAAACGCGGGACGATCGACAGGTCGCCGATGCCTGTCCGGGACGCCCTTGAACCATCGGACCGGGTTCCGTCCTGCCACCAGGTGATAGGCAATGACAACCCTATGTCGATCCGCGGGAACACACCGACGGCACCCCACAGTTCGCCTTCGAACCGCGGCCCTAGCCAGGTGCGAACAACCTTCTTGTCCCTGGTTTCGACGATCGATCGGGATGCGTATCCCAGAACCAATCCGGCCTCGTATTGCAGAAACGCCAAAGTCCGGCCGGTGTCGGTGCCCAGGATGCCCAGCGATCCAGATCGCAGGCTGTAGCGCCGGCCCGACAGGTCCTCGACGCGATCCTCGGCCCACGTTCGGGACGGCAGGAACAGGATTCCCAGGACGACCAGGACCAGCAGAATGCCTGCCGTTCCCATGGGCAACCTGAACCGCCGACCCCGACCGCCTCGATCACCGGACCGCATCGACCCCAGACACAGCATCAGCAACAGAAGCCCGCCACTAATCGCCAGCAGCCCGGACACGTCGGGGGCGCCACGGATGCCGCCGGCCGCACAGGTCATGCCTCCCTGCAACCGCCCCCTATCCTGGGTCTCGTCGGGCACGGCATCGGTATCGGTATCGGAGGTTTCATCGGTTGCATCGGTTTCCTGGAAATCGATCTCCCCCGAATCTGACGGAAGTGCGCCATCGGGGGACGCCTCCCCGTTCGTCACATCGTCGGTGTCGGCGGGTGGCACGTCCGGCCCAGGATCCTGTGGGGTGGGGACATCCGCGTGCGGCTCGACGATCTCGGGGTTCGAATCGGCGACGTCGGACGATGCCTCTGCCACATCGGACCAGGCCTCCGCGACATCGGACGATGCTTCGGCCACGTCAGACGATACCTCGGCGACATCGTACGAAGCCTCGATGACATCGGGCACCGGTTCGACGAATTCTGGCAACGGTTCCGGAACATCGGGTATCGGTCCGATCACGTCCGGGGAAGGTTCCGAAACGTCAGGAGCCGGCTCGGGCTGCAATTCGGGCGCGGGCTCGGGATTGACGTCCGGCAGCGGCGGCAGGGAACATTCCCGAACATGGACGCCCGTCGGGTCGTCGCCCTTGCCTCCACAGGCATAGTAGTCAGCCGGACGACCGCGATTGTCGTACAACAGCCAGCCGCATTCCCGAACCGCGGACGGCTGGCCCGCACAGTCCGAACAGTACAGCAGGCCCGATTCGCACCAGACAACCCGCCCCCTTGCGTCGCAGCAACCTTCGAATATCAGTCCATCGGGGCAACTCGATGCCGACGGAGCGCCGGGACCAACACACAGATCGGGGTACTCCGCCGCGCCGGCAACGGACGACGCCAGGACAATCGCGGCAATCGCGCACAATGCCGGTGCACACCTGGATCCCATGAGTCCCATTCCCCGTCACACGCGCCACGAACAAGATCCTAGGCCGGACCACCGACCGGTGCCAACCCCACGACCCGCGCGCGATCAACCGATAAGCAAGCAATAAGCCCAAACCGGCACAAGCATTTAGCTTGCACAGTTGACCCGCATCGACCATTACCTGCAAAATCTTTGCATCAGGAGATTGAATAATCGGAACACTTGACGACACGGTTACCACTGCAAGACTGCCGTTGCTGCCGCGCGCCCGCATGCATTTGCGGAACCTTGTCAACGAGGAAGCATTCGCGGCGGGGGATTGCGCCCGTGAAAACCTGGGCCGACTTCGAGCAGCCTCTTTAGCCGTATTGTTGATCAACGTCGTCCAGATGCTCTGGTTCGACCTCAGCGAGGCGACACTCGATCCTCAGCAAGCAAGCTGGCGCGATGGCGTTCTATTCGTCCATATGGCATCGGGCGTGCTGTGCGCGTTACTGGCACTGCTGGCACACCGGTCTCTTCACCGACCCCAACGTCGGCTGCAGGATCAAGTCCTTGTGGCGACCGGCATCACGGGTATGGCACTTCTTGCCGTTTCGCTGGCCGTCATCGACCAGTGGACGACCCCCAGCATCACGCCATTCGTGATCGGCACCACGGCAATCAGCTCCATATTTCTGATACGACCGCAGCATGCCATCGTTCTGTTCTCTTGTCTTCTTGTGATCGGGTGCGTCGGGATGACCATGACCCAGCCCGTTGACGCTATCGTCCTAAGCAACCAGGGCAACATGTTTGCTGCCACGATCATCGCAATCTTTCTTGCCATCCTGCTGTGGCACAATCACACGACCAACCTGCTGCTGCAACGGGCGCTGCACCTCAATCGCGAGTCTCTGGAACTGAAGCAGGCTCAGCTTGAGGCGCTGGCACAAAACGATCCGTTGACAGGCCTCTTCAACCGACGCGAGTTCTCGCGCCTGGCTCGCAGGGAATTGATTCGCGCCGCCAGACATGATTCTGTAACCGTCCTCGTCCTTGTGGATCTGGATCGCTTCAAGGAGATCAACGATACCTACGGGCACCCGGTTGGTGACGATGTGCTGCAGAACGTTGCCCATGTCCTGCTGGACGGCTTGCGCAAGTCAGACGTCGTTTCCCGCTTTGGCGGCGACGAATTCATGTTGCTGCTGCCCCAAACCAACGAGGTTGCCGCAATTGCGCTGGTGAACCGCCTGCGCGAAAATCTTGGCCAAGCGCAGGTTCTAAGCAACGGGAAAGCGATTCGAGTCACGGCCAGTTTCGGTGTGGCTGTCGTGGCACCAGGTACGATGGCCTCGCTCGAGCAAACCTACCTCGCGGCCGACGGGGTCTTGTACCTGGCCAAGAAGCGCGGGCGTGACAGGGTCGAGTCCACGTCCGTGCAAATCCAGGATTACCCACACTGAACCACCAGAACCCGGTTGCGTTCAATCCCACCGACAACGTAAAGTGTGCCCCCACCGCGTTGCGAGGAACGGATGATGTGCCGGTTTGCATGTGCAGTGATCGGAATGTTGATTTGCGCAGGTCTGGCCTGCGGGGGTTCATCTACAAAGGACCTTGCCGCTGACACTGGCGTTGAGGTGCCTACGGGGGACCTGGGTGCGTCGGACACGGATGTCACCGAGGGCAAGGACGACAGCCCCCTCCCAGACGTCGTGCCGGACGTTTCGGACGTGCCGAATCTGCTGGACATACCGAACGACCTGGCTGTCGGCGACCAGGGGGTCGATGCCCCGACCACGTTCCCCGGCTGGGACCTGGCATCCCGCTGGAAGCCGGCGTCGGCCCCAGCATGTACAAAGCCGCACAACCCGACCGCAAAGACACTGAAGCAGAAGGCCGAGTACTACGATTGGATAGGCGGCAAGGTGCATCTGGTACCCGCCTCGGTGCGCCCGTTCTCGCTGGTGCATGATGTCACTTTGGAAGCCGCTGTTCCTACGGGGATCGTCCCCGACGACCAGATTCCAAATGTGGCCCTCTACCAGTACGGCGAGAACCACGGCCTGTGGTCCAGCCTGTTCGTCGCGTCCCAGGCATTTCGCTATGCGGTTACAAAGGATCCCGTGGCCCTGGACACCCTGAAACGGTCGTTCACGGGGCTGTACCACGCAATGCAGATCACCGGCGTGCAGGGGCTATTCGCCCGCGAGTACCGGGACAACAGCATCCCCGGCGATGCATGCCCCCCCGACGGCGAGGAGTACGCCAAGCCAATCGACCGCGTCGGGAACCGATGGGTAAAACTGGATGCCCAGGCTTGCAGTTGGTATTGGGATCCCGCGGCAGGCGGCGGATCCGGCGCCATGGTCAAGGACGACCCAGCTCACTGCGTCGATCTGGCGTACGCCAACATGTGCTGGCAGCGCAACTGCAGCAAGGACGAGTCGTCGGGCCACAACTTTGCCGCCGCAATCATCTTCTCGATCGTCGATGACGCCGAACTGAAGGCTATGGCCGCGGAGGTGCTCGGTGCCCTGGCCACGCACCTGGTCAACAATGCCTACCACCTTATCGATTTCGACGGTATGCCGACTCGGTACGGGTCCTACTATGCCCTGTCGCTGGACGAGTTCCCGGGCTTCAACGCGCTGCACGCGCTGGCTGCCACGCGATCGGGGCTGACCGCAACGCAAGACCCCAAACTCCGCGAAGCAATGTTCAACTGCCTGCTGCAGATGAATGGGGAACTGCAGTGCATCAACCAGCCTACCGAGTTCGAAGCTCCGGCCGACTACCGAACCTACATCGCCGAGAACCTTGGGTTGACCCTCGGCTGCCAGTTGAACAACTACGACAACGTGAACATGGTCTTGCTGAACTACGTGATCCTCATGTTCGCGGAAGGCGACCCGGCCCTAAGGGCGAACTATCGGGCGGCGTTTCTGAAGAACACGCGGGGGCCGGATGCGACGGGACAGGACTTGTGGGCCGAGCAAAATCCCCACTGGAACTTCCTTCTGGCTGCCATGCTTGAAGCCGGCGACACGGGGACATTCGGGAAGCTGATCGACGAAACGCGCGCCGCCTCACTGATCGATGATGGCCTGTGCACATTGAAGGCGTATCCCGAAACGAACATCCTGGTGGCACGGGACACGACGGACCACCCGGAAACCTGCACGTCAGATCGTCACGGCAGCCTGACCGACCAACCGATTCCCATCGAGGAACGATGCGCGTCGCTGTTCCCGTGGTGGGGCAGCCCATACTCGCGCGGGGGGTGCGGTGCCGATCCGACGCAGGCGATGATCCCGTCGGGCTACCTGCTGCCCTACTGGGCAGGCCGATTCTTCGGGTTCGTCGGCGCGAACGAATAGACCGGCCCCCACGTCAGAACACGGCTATTGCACCCGGTAGGGCCGGACCTGCTTGACTATCAGGTCCCGATTCGGGCCGTGAAACTTGAACTCGATGTCCAGCGCAAGGTTGTATTCGGGCATCTTGTACAGCGGGGCAAAGTGCGTCTGGACTTTCGCTGCGGCCTTGTACAGCGCCAGGACCTCAGCGTCGGTCAACAGGGGCGTGACCGGTGACAGGCTCGAAAACCGCTGACGTGCCACCTGGACCCCGGCAGGACCGGGCACGATCGTGAAAACCTCAGGCGTCTCGCTTCCTTCGGGGTTCGTGACCGATACTTCGCCCTTCTGGATGTTCACGTACATCCCAACCGCAAACGGGTCCGCGATGTTCTGGGTGATCAGGACGCCGTTCGCCTGTTCGTCCGGGAACGCGTTGTGAACGCCTACACCCATCCGAACCGACGCGTGGACCACGTTCCAGAAGGACCGTTCCTCGTATGCCTTCCAGTTCCACAACGAGGCCCAAACTTCGCAGATCCGAGCCGATGGCGGATGCTTCGAGCCAAGTGTCGCGCCGATTGACGTGTACAAGCCGGCACCCGAAAAGTCCGGGAGATCCTCGGCATTGCTGCTTGACCTCAGACGCACCTTGATCGCGCCGAACTGCTGGCGCACCCGATCGTCAAGGGCGGTGGCAAAGGCCGGGTCCATTGGGAGATAACAGAACAGGAAGCGGACCGCGGCCAGAAGGGCGCTGCGCAAAACCGAGTCCGTGGCGACCTCCGGGTCCTCCTGCAAACTTGTGATCAACGCCTGCAGCGACGCCACGTTCAAGGCGGTGGTACCTTTGCAAAAGGCCTCGACACGACTGCATATCGTGGTGTCGAGACCCAGCACCTGGCAGTCGGCCCCTGCGGCAACACATGCTTCTGGAGTCACCTGCGCACTGGTCACGAACGTGTCGTAGTAGTGGAAGGGTACGGCGAACCCGTCGGGCACGTTTGCCGGCAGGATACCCAGCATCTCGGCCAGGTTTGCAGCCTTCACACCCACGGTTGCGGCGTCATCAAAGCCCAGGTCAGCGAAAGGGATCAGCCCATCGCGGCCAACGTCGAAAACCGGAGCAATCGGCGGACGGTCAAGGCGATCGCGCCAGAAGGCGTCGGTTTCCTCGACGGTGGCCTCCCGGATCGTGAATTCCGAACGCTTGACCTCGAACCTGACCCGCATCCCCAGGAACGGGGCCACCCTGGGGTCGGTCGATGCCCCCAGCAAGGCAAGGTTGGGTGTGCCACGAGCCCGGGCTGCGACATTCACGTGGGCCAGTGGCGTCTGGAGCTCCTCCGTGATGGTCCCTCCAACCAGCGGCAGGTCGTTCGGCAGCCGGGTAAGCAGGACGATGTCCCTGAAGGACACGGCAGCAGTAGGCAGTTCCTCGGGCGTGAACTTCCGAAGCGTGCCGAACGTCACACCAGGATTCAGACGCTGCTCGGTCACGCCGGCATACAGGGTGCTGCGGGAGGTCCACGACACTCCGGCCACGGCCAGGTCCCGGGCAGCGTCCTTGGCCTGCACCTCCTGGACGTTCCCTGGCGGCAGATAGACCAGGCGTGGTCCCGGCCCTGTCAGCGCCAGGAAAGGAAGGCGTTCCTGGAGCGCCTCGAAGGCACTGGTGGCCAGCGCTGGGGTCAGATCGTCGTTCGGGAAGTACTCGATGGTCATCACGCCGGCCACATTGACGCCATCGATGGAAACACGCAGGTCGGGCCGCCAGATGAGGCTGCCGGCCATCTGGGTCCGGCTGGCGCCGTGGTAGGTCGTCCTTTCGAACTCCGCCAGCGAGACGGCCCGCTTTAATACGGTGCGCACGAAGTCGTAGTGCAACGGATGCTTCACCGTGTGCTGGAAAAACACGTTGATTTCGCCGTCGAGCCCCTCGATGAAGAACTTCACCACCTGGGCGGGACCCATGTCATCGGCGGCCTGGTACGCCTGGCTGACAAAACTCTCCAGCCCCCCGTCAGTCGCAAAGCCCGTCCGGTAGTCGGCCGTGACGACCGGTACCGGCAAGGCAAGCAGGGCCACATCGAGGGTTGCGGCATTGACATGTCCGCCGCATCCGACCGCGGCGGCGGCGTCTGACTGAACTTCCCACCGTGGCACCACGGTCGTCCTAACCGTACGGTACCCGGGCGCCTTGACGGTCAGACCTATGCTGGCAACGACCGCCAGCGGAAGGGTCGCGACACCGCCTTTGCAAGTTGATCCCTCGGCCCGCACCCCACCAGGCGAGCAGTCAACCGACCGCCACCCGTCGCCACCCGGATCAACAAGGACCTGGAAGAGGGTAGGAGCGCCACCGGCCAAGTCCGAAAGGGCGACGGAAAGTCGTCCGCATGCAGCAGGCGCAGCAGCCTCCTGGTCACTGCAGGACGCGAATACCCAAAAAAGTCCCAGCAGAATCCGAACGGTGACGGTCCCTGGAGCATCGGTCATGAATGTTCCCTCCCCAAAGTTCGGCTCGGCTGGCAGAACGAATCATACGGGATCGCTGAACCCATGTGTCCCGTTCCATGATCCACCCGGCACCGCAACAGAAACCACAACGTCCGCAGAAAAAACGGTACAATCACCGGCGTGACGCGTGGACAGGAGGCTTTCGATGCGTGGATGCCTGGGTATCCTGATGGTCGCTTTTTTGACCGTGGTGTCGTGCGATTCCTCCGGCGGGGGGGACGCGCGGGATCTTTTTACTCCGGACGTTCCGGCCGAAGCGGGCGATCCGGGCGTTGACCCGAATTCTGTTGACGTGCCGGCCGAAGTTCCGGCCGATTTGCCAACCGATCTACTTTCGGACCTGCCCGTTGACACGATAGCGCCTGATGTCCCCGCGGACCTGCCAATCGATATCCAGATGGATGTTCCAGTCGACGTGACGCCGATTACCTCGCCGTGCGGGTTTGACCTCCGGGCCCCGCAGATCATGACGGTCCCGTTCGCACCGATGTTCGAGGGGGACCCTGCCACCACGCAGGACATGCCGCAAACCGATCACGTATGCACCTTCAAGTACGGCGCGACCGAGGGGTGCTTCTACGTGCAGGCATCTCCCGAAAAATGCGAGGGGATGAAGGGATGCACCTACGTGACCGACGGCTTCTGGACGTCGTTCGACGACGTCGTGGCCAAGGTCGATGGCGCAGCCTACAGTTGGGGTGGCAACCACCACAACGACTTTGTGACCTTCACGCTGGATGGCAATAACTTCAACTCCTACCACTCCACGATGGGATTCGGGGGGCGTTCGTGCCAGCCCATGGACTGCCTCCAGGTGCTGGGCTCCGACATGATCACGGTCCAGGAAAATGGCTGTGATGGTCTGACCCGCACACTGCCCATCGCCTGCGTGATAGTGAACCCTGACGGCACCGTGCCACCCTTCCCGACGACGTTCGAGCGCTGCCTGGGAGACCCGAACAATCCCCCGACTTAGTAGGCGCTTCGCGGCCTGCCACGATTTAGCGTACAATCCGGCCGGCTGACGGTGGAGTTCCTGGAGAAATGAAGACGCTTGATGATGCTGATGTGGCGGCTTGGCTTGCCGAGGCCGACGAGGATCTTGTGGATGCTGCGACCCTTGCCAGGCGACCTGGCGGGTCATCGATGGCCCAGTATCATTCGGCCCAGGCGGCCGAAAAATTCCTGCGAGGGTTGTGCGAGGCGATGGCCGTAAAGGCCAACCCGATGTGGGACCTGGCTCGCGTGTACCAGGAAATCCGCAAGTGCGAGGGGCTGTCCGAGGTCGCGGCGGCAGTCGAGGCACTGGCGGCGCACGGCACTCCAGGCAAGGGAAACCCCGCGCAGGGATCCTCTGGTGATGCGTTGCGGGCGATCCGAGCCATCCGGCGAGCCGTTCTGGTAGCCCTGGGAATGGATTTACCTGCCGAACCACCCTTCGTTGCCGGCGCAGTCGCTGCTGCAACAGGACCTATGACCAGCGCCGCACCGACCCCGGCCGAGGCGGCGCTGGAGAACGGTCCGCCTGCCGGCTACGTGAATGCGCCGCCCCCGGGGTACGATGACGGCCCAACGTTCCCGCACGGAGACCCCGCTCCCGCGACCACGCCGCAGTTTCGGGGTCCTTCCGGTCGCGACGACGGAGATCGGCGCTCGTCGTACGTAAAGATGTTCCTGATTTGCGACACCTGCGGTGTTCGCCTGCCACGCACGCGCCAGACGGCCATGGGACGAGTGCCATGCCCCCACTGCAACCGTCCGATGCGGCTGGCTTCCTGACGATTGTCGTGCTGGTCAAGACTTCCCGACGCGCCCTACCCTGCCAGTCGAAGACCGGTCAGACCGAAGATGCGGGTCAAATGCTCGCGGCCACGTACCTTGACCCGGCCCAGGTCTTCGAATGGCCAGGCGCGACGGGTCTGCGCGCGGGTTCTTTCGTCCAGCACGATCTGGTCCTTCAAGGCCATGCGCGCCAGGCGAACAGCCAGGTCGACCGCCGAACCGCGAAGCGCGTGATCGGGCGAGCCGACATTGGCGGTGCGACGCGAGACCGTGTCGGTGCAGACGCCTATTCGGACGGAAACCGGCACGCCTGTTCCGGCAGCAAAACGCCTGGCCCGCGCGATGATGTCCGCCGCCGCTTGCATGGCCGGAATCCAGGGTTCGTCGGCCTGATCGTACAGGCCGAAAACCAGGCGAACCTCGTCACCCGAGTCGAAGCAGATACACCCGCCGGCGGCCATGGCCGCTGACTCGAACGCCTCCATCTCGGGCATGAACCACTGTCTGGGCGATGCTCCACGACCGCTCTCGGGGGCAAGATCCAGTTCTATGTGCACCAGCGATATCTCGACATCAACCGATTTCTGCGCCTGGGGTTCAATCAAACGGATCGGCGCGCAATCAACCGGCAGGATGACAGGAGCCAGCGTCCATGGAACCTCGATACGGGGGCCAAGGGTGGCCAGCTGCAGCCGAACCCCTGGAGCCGACGGGGAATCCAATGCCATCATCAGACCGCCATCGGACAGCAGCAACGTCGGGCTGCCGTGAAACGACGCGTCCGCCGAAAGCCCCAGGGATACCGAGTCCATGGTCGGACGCTCGTGGAACGGCACCAGAGTCTGCAACGGCGCAAGAACCTCGCCCAGCAATCCGGAATCCAACGCCCTGGCACGGTCCAGCGCAAGAACGTCCAGCACAGCGCGCAGGCGCCCCAACACGTCCGATGCCGAATCGGGCCTGCTTGTCGCATCCTTTTCCAGAAGATCCGCCACGAGGGCCTCCAGCCTCCGCCATGCCTCGGGGGGGACCACGAGTGCCGGCAGGGGTGGAGGCGCCTCGGCGAGGTGCTGCCGCATGACCTCAACGGCCGAGAACCCTGGGAAGGGGGGACTTCCGGACAGAGCCTCGAACAGCAGCACACCGAGGGAATACAGGTCGCTGCGCGAATCAACGACGTCGCCGCGAACCTGCTCGGGACTCATGTATGCCGGGGTGCCCAACACCTCGCCTCGATGAAGGGCGCCGCGAATGGGGGAATCCGCTATTGCCGCTATTCCGAAATCCAGAACCTTGACGAAGGCTCCCTCGCGGTCCCAGTCGACCAGCACGACGTTCTCCGGTTTCAGGTCCCGGTGGATGACCCCGTGCTGGTGCGCGTGGATCAAGGCCTCGGCAATTCCCATTGCCCCCATCACCGATTCGCCAACCGACAATCGACCCTGACGGCCTATCCGATCGGCCAGCGTCTCTCCTGGCAGATACTCCATCGCAAGAAACAACCAGCCTTCGCGTGACACGCCGAAATCGAACATCTCGACAACGTTCGGATGGCGCAAACGGCCAGCAGCACGAGCCTCGACAAAGAACCGGCCGATCGCGGTTTCCCTGGCCGCCAATGCGGGCTTCAGGATCTTCAGGGCGACCTCGCGCCTTTCACGTATGTCAGCCGCCTTGAAAACCGTGCCCATACCGCCATCGGCAACCAGGGATCGCACCAGATAGCGACCATGCACCATGGTCCCTACCCCTGGCAACTCCTGGCGAATCGGCCGCAACGGCACACCGTCCAGGGGGCAGAAAGGCTGGTCGGGCCCGTAGGTCCGCTGGCAGCGCAAACAATACTGTGTTCCGGACGGCAAGGCTGTCCTGCTGTGCGAACGCCCGGCCAGTATAGGGGGGCCGGATCGCACCCGCCAAGCTGGCGACGTAAGGACCAAGGCCAACGAGGATGAGTCAATGCGGCAGACGATTCATCCAGATGTTCGCCAGCCTCGCCATGGGCACGACGACCAGCGACCTGACGGTCTTCCTGGCAATCCGGGAATCCTTGATCATGCCGGCAATTGGGGGGGAAAAACGATAGTAGACCGAGATGGCCGACCGTCCGGCGCGCGATCCTGCCAGCACCTTGTCGCGCCAGGCACGAAGGGTCTGGACCTCAAGCGCTTGTTCCCCGGCTGCGGCCGTAGCTATGAAGCAACGCTTGTCACTGCTCAATGGGGACGAGGCCGACAGGCGTTCGTCCAGCGACGCCGCCTCGTCAAGAAGTCCCTGGTCCGGATCCATTTCCCTGATCCGAACAACCAGCGCCCTCGCCTCTCCAATGTCGCCCTTGGCCATGCGCAGGCGGGCCAACCGCAAAAGATCCGCGGCCTCGATCCGCAAGGTCAAGGCCTCCTGAAGCGCCACGATTGCGTCCAGAAGATATGGTTGCTGTTCAAACGTCACGACGTCGGACTTGTCCAACGGACGACCAAACTTGTCGACCGCAGCCAGGTACAGTTCGACCTCGGCCATCCAGACATCCCTGATACGGTCCCTTGCCGATAACGCGCCCTCGGGCACCCCGAGTATTCCGTCATCCAGCGCAACCTCCTCCAGAAGGTCACGGGCCTTTTCAAACAGGACAACCGCGGGTTCGAGAATCGCGTCCAGCGAGGCCGCCTCGGCCCGCGCCGGCAGATCGTCCAAGGCCTTTCGCCCCAGTGCCAAATCGGCCATGGCCGCTTCGACCTTCGCCATCCTGCCTGCGCGATCGCCGTCCGGCCCCTCGCCTGCCTGCCTCATTGCCTCGAGAATCTCGTCGCGCTTCTTGTCGATGAAGCCGCCAACAATCAGCGCGACGGCCTCTGAGGCCTGGTCGCGGAACTGGGGGCGCTCGTCCGCAACCCAGGAAAACGCGTCATCGACCGAATGAACGACCTCATCTGGAAATTCTCCGAACTCGTCGGCATCCTCGCCCAGACGCTCGAGGAACCTGTCTACAAACCCCTCTTCCAGGGCCGCCTGCAGGTCTGGCATCAGCTTCCCCTGAACGACCCGGGCCACACGCCCGTCCCGGATACCCTCCAGCATTGCCTGCACCAACGTTCCCAGCACCGAGGTCGCTTCCGACATGTTGCCTGCCTCCTTCGGCCGAAGTTGCCGACCGTGCGCCCGATTGTACGGAGACCGCAGGACAGGGCAAGACTGGGATTTGTTCCAGACAGCACCATCCGCCGCAAGTAATCAATCGTTTGATTGACAACCACCGACAGAAAGTGGAATCATCCGGCGATGACATCTAGAAGCCCAAAAACGACACCACGCAGGGACGATGACACCCGGTCGCGTCTGTTGGACGCCAGCCGAGATCTATTCACCGCCCACGGCTTCCGCGGAACCAGTACCCGCGCCATAGCAGCCAAGGCGGGATGCAACCTTTCACTGATCAAGTACTACTTCGGTTCGAAGGAAGGCCTGCTGCGCGAGGTTGTCCGGCCGCACATCGAAGCCATCCGTGAACTGATTATTTCCATGGATTCCGGTGGGGCTCCGTCACCCCAACGCCTGCGTGAATTCATCATGAAAATGGCCCATCAACTTGATTCCAACAGCCATTTCTTCCGGCTGATTTTCGCCGAACTGCTGCGAGAGGACAGCCCCGTCGTGGCCGATCTGCTGGAGCCTGTGCGCCTGAACCAGTCGGCTGCTCTTGCTGTTCTGCAGCACGCCAAGGACCGTGGGATGCTGCGGGACGTTGACCTCCGAGCATCGCTTGTCGTCATGATGGGTCCGCTGATGTTCTACCAACTGGCCTACCCGGTGGCCTCCCAGATCGTCGGCCCTAGGTCGCCCGAGGTCATCAATCTCATTGCCGCTACGGCGGCAGATATCTTCCTGCACGGCATCCTGAAAGGGCCATCAACACCGGCCCAGTCGCCGGAAGAGGAGACTGCCTGATGAAACGCTTCATCATCGTCCTGGTCGTGCTGACCGTGGCCCTGGCGACACTGCTGGCCGTGAAGGTCACGCGTCAGGGCGAACGGCAGAAGGGACCTCCCGGCTCGTCCGGGATAGTCGAAGGAACTCGCGTCCAGGCGTCGGCCCGCCTGGGTGCCAGGATCTCAACGATGCTGGTCCGCGAAGGCGATATGGTCACTAGCGGTCAACTGCTGGCAACCCTGGATTGTTCCGAACCGGACTCTCTGGTGGCCGAAACCCAGGCGCGCCTGGATGCCGCGCGAGCCCAGACCTTGGTCGCAAGGACCCAGGCCGAGGCAGTGGCGTTCTCGGGCAGGGCGGCACAACGGCAGGCCCGCAGCCAGAAGACAAGCGTAGGTTCCGTGGAAGCCCAGGCGACGAACGCCCGGCGGCAATCAGCCAGGGCGGCACGCCTTGAGCCAGACGGCGTCATGGCAGCGGCCCAGCGCGAGAACCTGGACACCGCTACCGAGGATTTGTCGCGACGAAAGGCCGCCGCCGTCGAAATGGCCGACGCCGCTGGCGAACAGGCCAAGGCCGCCAGTTTGCAAGCCACCGCGGCCGGCGAACAGGTGCGCGTGGCCGAAGGCCAGGTTGCCGCAGCCGAAGCAACCCTGGCTCGAACCAAGGTGCTCCAGGCCGAATGCCGGATCGTCGCACCCGTTAGCGGGACGGTGACCGTACGGGCCAGGGAGCCCGGCGAGGTGGTAATGCCCGGCGCAACGCTCTACGAGATCACCGACGCCAGGGACGCGAAAGTCACGTTCTACGTGGCGAACGCCGACCTGGGGCAGGTTGCCCCAGGGCAAGCGGTCAAGGTGGTTGCCGATGCATGGCCGGACCGGGTCTTCACGGGGCACGTCCGCCGTGTTTCACCCGAGGCCGAATTCACACCCAGAACCATCCAGACACGCAGCGATCGCGATCGACTGGTCTATGCTGTCGAGGCGGCTTTGGACAACCCGGACGGGGCCTTGCGTGTGGGAATGCCGGTGGAGGTCCGCCTGGTGCCGACAAACGCGGGCGGGACAGGATCCTGATGGAATCGACACCTATCGCCGTCGTGTCAGGCCTGAAACACCACTTCGGAGCGACACTCGCGCTGAACGGCATGTCCTTCGAGGTCGGCCCTGGCCAGTTGTACGGGCTGGTTGGTCCCGACGGCGCCGGAAAGACCACCACCGTACGCGCCCTGGCAGGACTTCTTGAGGCCAACGAGGGCACCGTACGAATCGACGGCCTGGACCCGCTGGAACCGGGGTCGGGCGTGCGCGAGCGACTGGGCTACATGCCGCAACGATACGGCCTGTACCGTGATTTGTCGGTAGACGAGAACCTGCAATTTTTCGGCGACCTGTTCTGTCTTGATCGCAAGACTTTCAACCAGCGACGCGAACGTCTTCTGGGCATCACGCGCCTGGCTGCCTTCGGAGATCGGCGCGCCGACGCGCTGTCTGGCGGCATGTACAAGAAGCTGGCCCTGGCCTGCGCGCTGCTGCATCAGCCAAGCCTGCTGCTGCTGGACGAACCAACCAACGGAGTGGACCCTGTTTCGCGCGGCGAGCTCTGGGACCTTCTGGCCGACTTCATGTCGCAAGGAATGGCGATCCTGGTGACCACATCGTACATGGACGAGGCGGCGCGCTGTTCGATGGTCGGCCTGGCTTTCCGTGGCCGACTGGTACTGGAGGGCCGGCCGGCGGACCTGGTAGCAGGGTTCTCCGACGTTGTATTGCGCGTCGAACCTGCCTCGCCCGAAGGGATGGAGGCGCTGGAGTCCGCGCTGGTACAGGCGGGCGACGTCGTAGAGGCCGTGACGCCACTGGGTTCGGGATTGCGGATCGTGGTGCAAGGCGGCGAGGCAGATCGCGTAGCCGCCGACCTCGAGGCGGCCGGGGCAAACGTCCGTCGCTTGACGCCTGGTTTCGAGGACCTGTTCCTTTCCCGCGCAGCCCGGGAACCTGGCGGGGAGGCGACGTGAGCGACGCCATCATCCAATGCAGGAACCTTGGCCGCTCGTTCGGGGATTTCCACGCGGTTCGGGACGTTTCATTCGAAGTTCCCCAGGGCGAGATTTTCGGCTACCTGGGAGCAAACGGCGCCGGCAAATCCACGACAATTCGGATCCTTTGCGGGCTGCTGGCCCCGACCACCGGCACGGCTCTGGTGGCAGGCTTCGACGTCGCAAAGGATCCCGAAGCCGTAAAGCGCCACATCGGCTACATGTCCCAGAAATTCTCGCTGTACACGGATCTTACCGTCGCCGAGAACCTCGACTTCTTTGGTGGCGCCTACGGACTATCGGGCCGTCGCCTGCGGGACAGCATCGACAAGGTCATCGAAGAGGTCGGCCTGCAAGATCATCGACGAGCCATGACATCCTCGCTGCCGGGAGGGCGCCAACAGCGCGTCGCTTTGGCCAACGCACTGCTGCACGACCCCCGGATCCTGTTTCTTGACGAACCCACCGCTGGGGTCGATCCCGCAGCACGCCGCGAATTCCTGTCGCTGGTGCGCCGCCGCGTCGCAACCGGGGTCACTGTGTTCCTGACCACGCACTACCTGGACGAAGCCGAGTACTGCCGTCGGGTCGGTCTGATGGTGGCCGGCCACCTGGCCGTGCTTGGCACGCCTGCCGAACTGAAGGCAGCCCACGCCCCCGGCGAGATCCGAATCCTGCACGGCAATTCCGCCCTCCTTGGCGCGGCAGTCAGGCCGCTTCCGGGTGTCCACGCAGTCCAGTCTCTTGGGGGCGGCATTCGTGTCCGGGTCGATGCGACGCACCTGCCCGCGGTCCTGTCAGCAGCACGCAATGTCGCGCCATCCTTGCAGGTCGAGGTGGCCGAACCGACGCTGGATGACGTCTTTCTTGCCGTAGTGCAGGGAGGCCTTGGATGAACAAGACCCCCACGCCTCGGACGCAGGTTTCCCATCGCGTACGCCGCTTTCTGCGCCGCACCCTGGCCGTGTCGCGCAAGGAGGTTGCCCATGTGTCGCGCGACCCCATGACCCTGTATGTGGCGCTGGGACTTCCGGTGGTCCTGCTGCTGATCTTCGGATACGGAATCTCTTTCGACCTGGACCGCTCGCCATTGGCGGTTGTTGACTACGACCGGACGCCCGTGTCGCGGAATTTACGGGAATCCCTGACGTCTTCCGGCGAATTTCTTCTGGCGGCTACCCCCGATAGTGCTGACGACGTGGACTCTTGGTTCCGGAAAAACGAGGTGTCCTCTGCCCTGGTGATCCCGCCAGGGTTTGCTGCCAATCTGGCGGCAGCGCGCTCGGCCCCCCTTCAGATCCTGCTGGACGGCAGCGACGGTTCGAAGGCTGGTGGCGTGATGGGCACGATGTCCGCGCTGCTCAGGAACTGGGCCGCCGGCATCGCAGGCCCCGCCGCTGCATCGCCCATCGAGGCCCGTGTGACCCTGCTGTACAACCCGGGACTCAAGTCCTCAATCTTCTTTGTCCCCGGTCTGATGGCGTTCATCCTGGCAATCGCAGGAGTCCTGCTTACCGCGCTGACGGTGGCCCGCGAGGAGGAGCAAGGCAATCTGGAACAGTTGTTCGCGACACCTGTCGGCCGTCTGGACGTGGTACTAGGCAAGCTGCTGCCCTACCTGGCAATGGGCATCGTGCAGGCATTGCTGGTCCTGGCCGTCGGCGCCGTCGCCTTCGACCTTCCGCTGGCCGGCAGCCCCTTTCTGCTGGCGGCAGGCACGCTGCTGTTCCTGGTCGCTGTTCTTTCACAGGGCCTGTTCATTTCGGTGATTGCTCACAGCCAGCAGGTGGCCACCCAGATTGGCGCGCTGTCCTCGCTGCTGCCTTCGCTGCTGCTGTCGGGCTTCCTGTTTCCGGTCGAACGCATGCCCATGCCCTTGCAGGTGATTGCGTCGATATTCCCGTCACGATATTTCGTGACGTTCCTGCGTGGCGTGCTGCTGAAGGGAAGCGGATTTTCCGTGCTGTGGCCCAACCTGCTGGCGATGGCCGTATTTTCGGTATTGGTCCTGGCAATCGCGACCAAACGCTTCCGGCGGAGGGTGGCATGACACCTGGGCTGATGGCCGTGATGCGCAAGGAGATCCGGCAGGTCTCCCGCGACCGCCGGATGATGCCGATGCTGATCATCGCACCCGTGATGCAACTGATCATTTTCGGGTTCGCCGTCGATTTCGAGGTCGAACACCTGAAGACCGTGACATGCGATCTCGACGGCACCACCGAGTCACGAGAACTTCTGCGCCGGATGACGGCCGACCAGTCGTTTCTGGACATCGGGCCTGCCACCGACTGCTTGCGCCCCCACGAGGACATCCGGTCGAACCGTGCCGAGGTGGCCGTGGTGGTCCCGAGAGGATACGCAACGGACCTTTTGTCGGGTCATCATGTCGCGATCCAGATCCTGGCTGACGGCTCGAATCCCTTGTATGGCCGCTTTGCCCGGGAATCCGCCACTGCAGCCATCGAGGCGATTTCCGCCGGAGTGATGCGCGAGCGCCTTGAGCTAGCTCGTGGCCTGACGCAGGTGGAACGAACCATCGCTCGACCGTTGCCACAGGTCCGAGTCTTCTACAACCCGCGGATGAAAAGCGCCCTGTTCATGGTGCCTGGCGTTGCCGCTATGATCCTGCTGATCGTGACCACAATCGTCATGGCAATGAACCTTGCTCGCGAGCGCGAACTGGGAACCCTGGAGCAGGTGATCGTGACACCCCTGCGTGCCTGGGAACTGATCCTCGGCAAGGTCCTGCCCTTCGTGATTATCGGCTGCTTTGACGTGCTGCTGGTGCTGACGGTCGGCGCATGGGTCTTCGACGTGCCGGTGCGCGGGTCACTGCTGCTGCTGGCCCTTGGCACGCTGCTGTACATCCTGTCGACTGTCGGCCTGGGACTGTTCCTGTCGGTCGCTGCAAAGACCCAGCAGCAGGCCTTCCTGGCTGCCTTCTCGGTGATGATGCCCGGGATTCTGCTGTCGGGCGTAATGACGCCCATCGAGAACATGCCCCGTTGGCTGCAGCCCCTGACCTACCTGAACCCCATTCGCTACTACGTCGAAATACTCAGGGGCATCCTGCTGAAGGGCGCATCCCTGTCCGATTTGTCCTTTGACTTCGCGGCGCTGGCGGTGTTCGGGGTGGTCATCCTGATCGCTGCCGGGCTGCGGTTCAGCAAACGAGTGGACTAGGAACAATTGTCCCCTAGGTGAGCTTCGGCCGTGCAAGTCCCCGCCAGGGTGAAGAGGAAGGTAGTCCCCAGGCCGACACCGGCCGATTCCATCCAGATGGAACCGCCGTGGACCTCCACGATCCGCCGCACCAGCGCCAGTCCCACCCCAGTGCCAGCGGAATCGGGGTCAAGTTTCTCGAAGAGTACGAAAATCCTGCCAGCGTGTCGAGAATCGATACCGATTCCGTTATCGCGCACGAAGAACGCGTCCTGACCCCAGATCTTCTTTACGCCGACATGTACGCATGGCATCGGCTGCGTTCCCATGTACTTGACCGCGTTTTCCAGGAGATTCTGAAACAGCTGCACCAGTCGAGGCCGATCGCCGGAAAGAATGAGCGGCTCGTCGGTAACTTCGATGGAAACGCCTCTCCGAGCGATAGGTCCTGCCAGAAGTTCCAGCACTTCGGCGACTACCACCTTCAGTGGGACATGCTCGGGTGAAACCACCATTGCCCCGATACGCGACAGACGCAACAGATCGTCAAGGAGGCAGTTCATCTTCTTCGTGGCGGCAAGGACAAACTTGATGTCTGCCGCCACACGGTCCGAATTCTGCGATTCCAGGTCCTGTTCGAGATAGCCCAGGAAGGTCCTGACTGTCACCAACGGGCTCTTGAGGTCGTGCGATACCGTGTACGTGAACCTCTCCAGCTCGGCGTTCTGTTCCAGCACCTCCTTCGTCCGCTCCCGCAGCTCGGCTTCGACCCGCTTTCGCCCCTCGAGTTCCTGTTCCAGTGCCCGCGTGCGATCGGCTACGAGCCTGGCCAGTTCGTCACGCTCCAGCCGCCGGGCGCGCGAAGCCGACTTCAGTTTTGCCATGACACGGATCTGGGCCACCAGTTCGACCTCGTCCAGGGGCTTGCCCAGAAAGGACTCGGCGCCGACATCGACGGCCTTGATGCGACTGAACCGGTCGGTCCGCAGCGAGGTCAGAAAAACGACGGGGATGTCCCGCAGACGGTCGTCGCTCTTGATCCTTGCGCAGGTCTCGAAGCCGTCCATTCCAGGCATGACAATGTCGAGGAGGATCACGTCCGGGTCTTCGGCCAGCGCCAGTTCGATCCCCTTGATGCCGTCATGCGCGGTAACAAGGACGCACCCTGGCAGGACGTCGGACAGCACGGCGCCAAGGACCGTGAGATTGTCCGGGGTGTCATCTATGGCCAGAATCGTCAGTCTGTCGGCGTGCACGGTCCCCCTCTCTAGCCTCCCAGCGCCTCGCACAGTGCCTTCATCAACTGGTCGTGGTCAATGGGTTTGGATATGTAGGCGTCAAAGCCGTGGGCCATGATTTTTTCGCGGTCACCAGTCATCGCGCTGGCCGTGACTGCGAACACCGGGATGCCGCGCAGGATCTCGTCGCGGCGCAGCACGGCAAGCGCCTGGATGCCATCCAGAACCGGCAACGCGATGTCCATCAGAATCACGTCCGGCAGTCGCCGACGGGCCTCGTCGACAGCGGACTGGCCATCCCTTGCCTCGATTATCTCGTAGGTGTCTTCCAGCAGCGCCCTGGCGGTTCGCATGTTGTCCAAATTGTCCTCGACCACCAGAATCAGCGGCTTGCCCTGGCGGGTCGGCCGACGCTTGCAAAACGGAGTTGCCGGATCCTGCCGCGCTCCCGCTGCAAGGGGGGCAACCATCCTTGCTACGGCCGCCATCAGACCCGAACGGTCAATGTCCCCCTTCTGGATCAACTGGTGAATATGGTTGCCCTTTAGAATGCTCAATTCCTCGCGGGACACGTGCCTGGCTGTCAGGATCAGCACTGGCACCTCACGAGTCCTAGGAGCTGCGCGCATCTCCTGCAGCACCTGGAATCCGTCCACATCAGGCATCATCAGATCGAGGATCATGGCGTCCGGCAGGGTTCCAGCAAGCCTCTCGATGCCTTCCCGGCCATTTCTGGCCACATCGACGCGATACCCCTGTGACTGGAGAATTTCGGTCATCTGAACAATGGCCGGTTCGCTGTCCTCGACCAGAAGAATGACCTGCCCCTGGCCGGCAACCGCCGGCAACTGGCCAAGACTCGGCGGGACCGTCGTTGCTGGCGCATCGGCGAAGTCGGATACTCGATCCGTAAACGGCAGGTCCAAGGTGAACAGCGAGCCGCTTCCAGGAACACTGGAAACCAATACGTCGCCTCCCAGCAGCCGGGCGTACCTGCGGGCTATTGCAAGGCCCAGCCCCGAGCCGCCATAGCGACGCGAGGTACTGTCGTCGCCCTGACGGAACTCGTCGAAGATGATCGCCAGCCGGTCCTCCGGGATGCCAATACCCGTATCGGCAACTGCAATTGCCATCCTGTCGCCAGTGACCGTCGCCGTGATGACGATCTCTCCCTGTTCAGTGAACTTCACGGCGTTGCCGACCAGGTTCTGCAGGATGTGACGGCACTTGTCCAGGTCGCTTGCCAGCAGCGGCAGATCGGCGGCCACCCGGTTGTGCAGGACCAGCCCCTTCTCGGCCGCCTGGGGGCCAACCATGTCGACGATCTCGGCAGCCAAGGCGCTTGTGTCGAACCTGACGAACCTCAATTCCTCCTTGCCGGCCTCGATCCGAGACAAATCCAGAATGTCGTTGATCAAGGCCAGCAGGTGCTTGCCGTTGCGCCCGATGATTTCCAGGAATCCCAATTCCTCATCGGGCAACTTCCCGACCATCCTTCGACCAAGTACCCCGGCCAGAGCGATCACCGAGTTCAGAGGCGTGCGCAATTCGTGGCTCATGTTCGCCAGGAAGGTGCTCTTCAAACGATTGGCTTCGTCCAGTTGTCGCTTCTGGAATTCAAGTTCGGTGTTCTGTCCGGTCAGTTCGGTGGTCTGCTGATCCAGTTCGCGATTCTGTTCCTCCAGTCGTACCGCAAATGCACGGATCCGCCGTTCGTCCAGCATCGCGTTCAGCCGACCTGCCATTGCCAGCCAGACATCATTGACCAGGCAGACCGCAGATTCCGGATAGTCGCGCAGGCTGGCAAGTGAGATGACCGCGGTTACGAGGTCGCCCGACACGATTGGTATGGTCAGAATTTCCCGTGGAAGAAACTGCCCGCTGGCCGCGGCATAAACAAAGCGCGTATCGGGAGGAATGCTGCTTAGACGCTGGATCTGGCGCGTCGCCAGTGCCGCTCCAATCTCGCCTTCCATCCCCGAGGCCGAAAAGGACGCCCGCCCGCCAACGGTCATGCCGACCGACTCGAACAACTCGAAGTCTGTCCCGGCCTGGTTCAGCAGGTACACTGCACCTAGTTGCGACCCGGTCCGAACCATGATCGCAGCAAGCAGTTCGCGACAGAAGTCGCGCGGATCCATCTGGCGCAGCAGAACGTCCGCAAGCTCGGCCGCGTTCTGCTTTCGTAGCGCCTCGCCCTGGATCTGGTCGGCCATGTCGTTGAACGCCGCAGCGAGTACGCCCAGTTCGTTCGCCGAGGCAAAGCGGACTCGGACGTCCCTCTGGCCATGCCTGAACCCCAAGGCGGCAGCCGTCAACTCGGCGATTGGCTCCTTGATCGCCTTCATCAGGACCCAGCCAACCAGCATGGACAGCAGCAGAATGGCGACGATCATTCCGATCAATTGCCGGTTCAGCGATTCGTGACGCTCCAATGCTTCCACATAGAACTGATCCCCTTTCTGCAGGGCAAAGTCGCCGATCTTTGCCAGGCGAGCCATCAGTTCGTCCATCAGCACGCCATCAGCACCCCCACTACGACTGCGCGCCGCGGCATCGTCCCGTTCTGCGGTGCGCAGCAGCCGGATGGTCTCATGGCGCGAGGCAATCCACCGAGCAAAGGCATCGCTGGCATCATCGACATCCACGGACGGCCCCAGGTAACCGCTTCGGATCAATTGGAACTGCCTTGAAGCATCGGCAATGTGAACGTCGACGTCCTGCAAGTCGGTGGCCAGCACTTCGTCAGTGTCGACCACGAACAAGCCCTGTACGCCACGGTCCGCGACCAGGATGCCCGTCCTCAAATCGCCCAGCGCGCTTCGAACCTTCAATGGATGCTCGTACAGATCCCTGGTCTGCCCCCACAACAAGTAGCCCTGCATGGCAGACAGGATGGCGAGGCCAGCAACCATGGACAGGATCAGGAACAGGCCGACCCCCGTCTGCGTACCGATTGAAATGTCCCGCCGCTTCACCAATCACCCCCGTCCCTGGAAGATTGGCGCGGTCGCGTCGGCGGGAAGGAAACCGGCATCCAGCAGGATTTCGCGCTCAGCCTCGCCGGTCACGACATACCCGCCAGGGGCAAGGCAGCTGCGCAGCTTGTTCAGGATGATCCTCCGGCCTTCCGATCGATAGTAGAACAGCAGGTTGCAGCACAGAATCAGGTCGAACTCGCCGAAGATGCTGGCCGGCGGACAGCAGCCGCGTTCGTCCAGTAGGTCGTAGACGGAAAAGTCCACTTGATCGCGGATCCCTTCCGCGATGACAAAGGCACTGCCCCTGCCCGTAAACCAGCGATTCACCTGGCGCCACCTGACGTTGCCCACCGCCGCCGCGTCGTATTCGCCACGACGCGCCAGGACAAGTTGGTCTTCGGCCCTGTCGGTCGCAAAGATGCGGAACGGGACCGGCCGTTGCCGCGCCTCCGACAGTTCCTGCAATAAAATGCTTACGGAATACGGCTCCTGGCCGGCTGCGCATCCCGCGGACCAGACCCGGATTTCGGGTGCTCCGGAGGATTCCTTCCTTTCGACCAGGCCATTCAGGATTCGGTGTTCCAGCAGGTCGAAAGTCAAAGGGTTGCGGAAAAACTCACTGTGATGGATCCGCAGTGATTCACGCAGCGCCAAGGCTTCCGATGGGCTTGCCAACAGGAACTCGTTGTAGGAAAGCGCGTCCGGGAGCTTGATCGCCTGCCGCCGCCGCAGGATAGCCCGCCCCAGGAACGCCTCGTCGTACATGAAATTATCCAGTCCGTTTCCCTCCGACAAGGTCCGAAGAATCCTTTCCGGCTGGTCATTCGGCGGGTCCGGCCCACGATCCGGCCCTTGCCCCGGCGCCGATAACTGGCCCAACGATGAGTTACGCCGTCCGCGGGACATTCGCCGTACTCCACCACGAACGGCCGTCGACAATCAGGA
The DNA here is from genome assembly GCA_903936705.1 of uncultured Myxococcales bacterium. Taxonomy (GTDB): domain Bacteria; phylum Myxococcota_A; class UBA9042; order DTJE01; family DTJE01; genus CAIZWN01. Next base: position 114,664 of record CAIZWN010000068.1, on the reverse strand, counting down.
TCAACTCCGTCCAATTATTGGCCGGATTTCCCGCCACGGCAACGCGACACCACTTCTGAATAGTCCGTACTGATTGAATTTCCAGTCTTTCCCGCCCTCGCCACCCGGGCAGGCCACCCAGAGGTTATAGGCACGAACACAACCGGGCACAGGAAGTGCTATCCTCCCGGCTCCTCGAACGCCGGGGTTCAGATGGGAGCACGTCTGCTGATATCGCTGATTTTTTTGGCCGTCCTGCTGCCCTCGCAGGTTGTTGCTGCAGGAAAGCAGCCTGCAACTGCGACGGAAACATCCAGCCAGTCGAACCGGAACAGCCGGCCGCGTGCCGTTTCAGGCGTGGCCGAACTTCCTTCTGATCAGGACCAGGATACGTCGAAAGTGGAAGCCGTCGGGCCGGACGGGGATGACATAGCTGCCGATTTGAAAGTGGATGGCAGCGTCGTGGGTCGGACACCTTGGTCGGGCAAACTGGACGCGGGCAAGCGGGTGCTGGAGGTGGTCGACATCGACGGACGTTTCGAACCGGTGACACGGACGGTTGAGGTGGATTCACAGCGGCCAATCTCCCAGCGACTGGAGTTCAAGACGTCGGTGACCGGTCGAATGATCGTGGAAAAATCAGGTGGTTCGGTCTACCTGGGCCTCCAACCGCTTTCCGACATGCCTGCCGACGGCTGGGTGCTGCCTGTGGGCCGATACGAGGTCACGGTAGTAAAAGGCGACGCGGTTTGGAGCGCACCGGTGACGATCGCCAAGGGGGCCGTTGCAAGGCCAAAACCCATGATGCCCAATGTGACCAAAGAGATGAAGGCAGACAGCTCAATGGAGGCACCCGAATGGTTCAATAATGGCTGCCCGAAATCAAAGGATCCTGCCGCCTCATGCGGTATTGGTATCGGCGAGTCCTACAATCCGGCTATCGCAGCGACAATTGCACTGGGACACGCAGCGGTCGAGATAGCGAAGATGGTGGAACTCAAGATTTCCTGGACGGCCACAAATCCGTCACCCTCGACCAAGGAGTTTTCCGAACAGCAGCCGCCGAATAGTGAGCGGCAATTCACGGATCTGAACCTGCGTTTCAAGGCCAATGATTTCAAACGGCTGGGGCAATTAACGTTTGCCATGGCCGGAATCATCATGGCAGCAAAACCGGTGAAGGTTTCAGCCTTGGGAACTGGTATTCTGGAACGCTTTGCACACCGCCCCAAGGCGCTGGAAGCCTCTGCCCGCATGATGGCCTTGATGCTGGGAATGGCGCAATTGTCGGCGGCAACCAGGGGGACAAAATTGTTCAGCACGACCACGCGCTATTTCAAGATGGGTGAGGCTGGCACTACTGGCAACTCGGATGCTGAGGAAAATTCCGAATCTACGACGTCATCCGGCACATTCAAAGGTCCCTTGTGCCCTGGAACCGAAACCGCAACCGGCTTGGCCTTCATTCAAAAGTCCTTCCAGGAAACCAAGTCGTCAAAGGGGAAGGATCATGACGAGGTAATCGAGAAACTGGTCCTGAAGATCACCGACCCATCGATTTCGGCCGATGGCTACCGCCTGTATTTTGAGCGTATCGGTACTGATGACGTTGTGATCGACGGATTGCAACTCCCTGGCCTTGACGACCCCGTGGCCGCATTGCAGGCCCTTACCCGATTGGTGGAAGCATGCGACGTCAAGATCGGCTGGCAGGCTGCGCCTGAACTCACCTCCGGCACCCCTGTTGTCCATGTAGATCTTCAGTACGTCCCGCGCGGCAAAGTCCCCTGACCAGGCACCGGGCGGGCTGGGGTCAATCCAGATTGCGTTCGGCGTGCTGTGGCGGCAACAGGCGGTCCAGCAGAGCCTTCAGCCTGGGGCCGACCTCGGAGTCGAACCCCTCGTGAACCAGTTCCACCCGGCCGTCGGGACCGACCAGGTACACCGCAGGCAGCGAGGTCATCTGCCCCTGGTATTGGCGCAGAACGCCCTGTTCCGGATCGGCCACGACAGGGTATGTCACCCGGCTGGCAGACAGCAGGGACCGCAGCCGCGACAGATCCGCGCCTGCCGGATCGATGTCAACGGTTATCACCTGCAACCCACGTTCCCCATACGAGCGCTGCAATTCGGCCAGCATCGGCATCTCGTTCACGCAGCCGGCACACCACAACGCGAAGAAGGAAATCAGGACCACGCGTCCGTCATCGGCCGCTGGGCCGTCGAACGTCAGGTGCGTCCTCCCGGACCCGTCTCGGTTAAGGATCGGCAGCGGCCCGAACGCCGGAGCCCTCACCCCAGCCACGACCGGCATTTTACCCGCGCGACGAATTTCTTGTCCCACGGCGGGAAAGGCCAACGCGAACGAAAGTACCAAAACGAACAGTCTGGTGCGCATGTCCGCTCCGTCTGCATTGCCGATTCTAACGGATTTCACGGTACGTTGGGTCCGACGACCTGTTGACCTCAAACCTGGACCTGGCACTGCTGATCGGGCGGGCACGTCAGCGGCACGTCCTGCAACGGCGGCTGCGTGACGTCCTGGGGCGGCGGCTGGATCACGTCCTCCGGGGGAGGCGGCGGCGGTTCGACCACGTCTACGCCAGGAGGCGGCTGCGTGACGTCCTCGCCCGGCACCGGCTCGCAGACGTTGTCCTCGTCCACCATCCCGTCGCAATCGTTGTCCCTCCCATCGCAAACCTCGGGTTCCACCAGGGAATCGCCGTGGGCCAGGTGGGCCGGCACCGCGTGCTCGTCAACCGAGAGGATGATGGGACCCTTCTCGCAGCCGGGGCGCCGGTGGCAGACATCGACCTTGTGCCCGCCGTCGCTACCGCAACCCTCGTCATCCCCGTCGTCATCCCCGTCGTCATCCCCGTCGTCATCCCCGTCGTCATCCCCGTCGCTGTCAACGTCCTTGCCGACATTGTCCTTTGACTTGACGTCCGGGTGATCGGCCCTGCCCCGAACCTCGTCCCCGGAATGTCCGTGGCTCCCGCGGTCGCCGGTCTTCTTGGTTGCGACAACCTTGCATGGGTCGTCGTCCCCAGGGTGAGAATCATCGGGCTTGTCTTTCGAGAATCCGTCGTCGTGGAAGGCCTTGCCGTCGTGCTTTCGCAACCCCGCCGGCCCCCGGAACTTGAATTCCCCGGATCCGCCCGATTTCAGCGCCGACGCAGCCGTTCCGCCTTCGACAATTCCGGCCGTATCACACGCCACAAGGCTCAACATCACCGCGGCCGCACCCATCCAGTACATTGATCGATTCACCATCTTCCACCTCCAAATGCGACGTGCCCACGGTCAAGTGATCCCCCGATCCCCTTCCTGGCACCAAGTCCGAGAAGAAGAATCGACTTAGATTATGACCTTAATCCGGATAGCGCTTATCCACGTTCCGGAAATATGATAGATAGTTCGGCAACATAGAATGTTCTCACTGACTGAAAGCCGATGCGATTGCGACAACTGCAGACCGGAACGAACATCGCTTCTGCAGCATCAAAATACGCGTCGACGTGAAGCTACCGCAATGCCAAGCCAACACAACCACGCCTTTTTATCGTTCCCCCCCGCGAAAATGCTAGAGTACCGGCGGGAGGTGCGTCATGAATCTGACCGAAGAGAAAAGCGGCAAGGTGGCTGTCCTGCGCGTCGAAGGAAGGATCGACGCCCTGACTTCTCCCCAGCTGGAGGCCACCCTGCTGGGGATCATCCAACGTGGTGAACGCAGCATCGTCATAGACCTCGCCGAAGTCGATTACATCAGCAGCGCCGGGCTGCGGGTCCTTCTGATCGGGGCCAAGCAGATGAGGGTCAGCGAGGGTTCCATCTGTCTGGCATCCCTGCAGATCGGGGTCAAGGACGTGCTGGCTTCGACCGGGTTCATGAACCTCTTCCGGATCTTCAAGTCCGGGCAAAGCGCGCTGGAGGAACTGGCATGAAGGCGGTTTTCGTAGCGGCGACGGGACAGGACGTAGGCAAGACCACCACATCGATCGGACTGGTTCACCTGTTCCAGGCTGCCGGGCTGCGCGTCGGATTCATGAAGCCCGTGGGACAGACGACGATCGACATCGACGGGATCAAGGTCGACAAAGACGCTCTGCTGATGAAGCTGATCTACGACCTGCCAGGCGAGCTGCCGCCCATGAGCCCGGTATGCTCGCCCGCTGGTTTCACCACCAAGTTTCTGCAGGACCCGGCAAAGTACGCCCACCTGAAGGACGACATCGTCAATGGGTTCGAGGAGGTCTCCAAGGACAAGGACGTTGTCGTAGTCGAAGGTACGGGGCACGCGGGGGTCGGATCGATCCTGGGGCTTTCCAACGCGATGGTGGCCCGGACGCTGGATGTCCCAGTCGTACTGGTGGCCAAGGGCGGGATCGGCAGTTCCATCGACGAACTGGTCATGAATGCCGCCCTTTTCCGGCAAGAGGGCGCACGAATCGTGGGCGTCGTGCTGAACAAGGTACTGCCGGACAAGTACGACAAGATCAAGGAACTGTTGTCCCAGGAACTTGCCCGCAAGGGCTTCGAATCCCTGGGCTTTGTGCCATTTCGTCCGGTACTTTCCAAGCCCCACGTCTACCAGGTATGCCGCAAGGTCGGCGCCGAAATCCTCAGCGGCGAAGACGAGATGACCGAGTACGTCGAGAACGTCGCCATCGCGGCCATGGCGCCCCAGAACCTGATCGGCGCCATCTCACGTGGCACGCTGGTCATCGTGCCTGGCGACCGGGCGGATAATCTCCTGGTGGCCGTCAACTACCACCTGCTGGGAAGGGACCAGCACGCGAAGATCGCGGGCATCCTGTTGACCAGCGGCATTCGCCCCGATCCGGCCATCCTCGAAATCATCAAGAAGGCCAGCATCCCGACGATGATATCGCAGGATGACACCTACACCGTGGCCTCGAAAGTCGTGTCCATGACAGTCAAGACGCAGTCCACTGACCTAGACAAGATAGAAGCCATCCAGTCGCTGTACCGGGAATACTTCGACATCGAAAAGCTGATGGCCAACCTGGCCTAGCCATCCTCACGGGAGTCTTGATGCCCGATCCATCAACGACCCAGGATCAGGAATTCCTGCGCCGCTTCCTGCTGGTGGTCGAGCGCATCGCCACCACCGGGGATATCAAGTCCGTGCCGTCACTGCTGGAAATGACCAATGGGCGCGAGTACCCGCCACTGTTCACCTCGCTGGCCGAAGCCTTCGCACGGATGGTCGTGAAACTGGAGGCCCGGGAATTCCTGCTGGAATGCGTGATTGCCGACATGGAAAACGTGAAGCGCGAACTGGAGCTGGCGAACTACGACCCGCTGACCAGGCTTCCCAACCGGATCATAGCGCGGGATCGACTGCACCAGGCCTTGGCGCTGGCCCGCAAGTCGTCGAAACAGGCTGCGGTATTCTATCTGGATCTGGACAGGTTCAAGTGGGTCAACGACAACCTGGGGCACGCTGCGGGTGACGATCTTCTGTGCCAGGTGGCCCAGCGCATGCGCGACTGTGTGCGCCTGGACGACACTGTGGCCCGCCTTGGTGGTGACGAATTCCTGTGCGTCGTGCCCGACATCGAGAAACCAGTGGCGGCAAAGGAGCTTGCCAGGCGCATACTGGAGGCCATCGGACAGCCCTTCCGGTTACGCGCCGGCGAAATATCCATCGGCGTCAGCATCGGCATTGCCTTCTTCCCCGAACACGGCGAATCCTCGGATCTGTTGATCGCGTGCGCCGACAAGGCGCTGTACCAGGCGAAAAGCGACGGGCGTAACGTGTACCGTATCTTCGCCAGTCCACCCGCAACCTGAACATGTCATCCGGGTCCGGGAGAACAATCGAAATCACCTACATCCGTGGCTTGACCCCATTTTGCCATCGCCTGATACTGCCAAGGACCTGGACCCGACTGTTGCGGGTCGTTTGACATGTCTGCAACGCGAGAATGCAGTTGAGCCTTCGCGCAAAGATGCTGGTGTGGTTCGGCGGGATACTCGGCGCGATGCTGGTCGTCTTTGCCCTGGTGACGTATTCCAGCGTCCAGGAAACAGTGGTCGGCCTGACCAAGGACCTCGCGCACGAAATCCTGAAGGCACGATCCGCCGAGATCGGGCGCCTGATCCATGGCTATAGCAGCGAGGTCAAGACGATCGCCGACAGGGACGTGATGCGGTCGGGCGACTTCGACGTCATCGGCAAGAATCTGATCGAACGGGCGCACGCAATCAACCCTGACTTTGAAATCCTTTTCTACACCAACAACCGTGGCCACTTCACCACAACCATGGGGGCTGAGGGTGACGTGTCCGACAGGGACTACTTCAAGGCCATAATGGAACAGGGGCAGGACGATGTAATCAGCCCCCCACTGCTGTCCAAGTCAACGGGCGAGCGCGTATTCGTAGTGGCCAGCGTCGTCCGCAACGACAAGGGGGAACGCGTCGGAATTGCGGCTGCCACCGTACTACTGAAACGGCTGTCCCAGATAACCGAATCGATATCCATCGGCCAGGGAGGCACTGGTTGGGTGGCCGATGGCAACGGCACGATAGTGGCACATCGCGACCAGAACCTGCCTCTGAAATTGAACCTGCTGCGTTCGGCTGCGTCCGGATACGAGGGGCTGGACGAGATCGGCCGCAGGATCGTCGCAGGGCAACCGGGACAGGGAATCTTCAAGCGACCCGATGGCACAACCCAGTCGGCGATCTTCAACCCCATTCCGTACACTCCGGGATGGACCTTCGGCATCAGCGTGCAGCAGTCCGAACTAATGAAGCGCCCGGAAGTGCTGATGCGCCAGATACTCCTGCTGATGGCCGCCATGCTGGGGACAATGCTGTTGGTGGTGACCGTGCTGTCCCGGCGAATCACCGAACCGGTGCGTGCCCTCCAGGAGGGGGTGGCAAGCGTCCGGGCCGGGAACCTCGACAGCGTGATCGACGTGCGAACCGGGGACGAAATCCAGGCGCTGGCCGAGGCGTTCAACCGGATGACCGCCGATCTGAAGGATCACATACGCAACCTGCAGAAGGTGACTGCCGAGAAGGAGCGTGTCGAAAGCGACCTGCGCGTGGCCAACAAGATCCAGGCCGGTATGCTGCCACGGGTCTTCCCTCCGTTCTTCGACATCGAGCACGTGGATCTGTATGCGACGATGGAGCCGGCCAAGGAGGTCGGCGGCGACTTCTTCGACTTCTTCCTGCTGGACGACCACCGCCTGTGCTTCTGCATCGGCGACGTGTCCGGCAAGGGAGTCCCTGCTGCGCTGTTCATGGTCATCACGATGACGATCCTGCGTAACCAGGCCATGCACCACAAGTCGCTTGAAACGGTGTTCAACCAAGCTAACGCGATGCTGTGCGCCGACAACGACGAAAGCATGTTCGTGACCGTGTTCATGGGCATCCTGGATCTGGACACCGGGGACCTGGAGTACGTCAGCGCGGGCCATAATCCGCCATTCATATCGGTCGGCGGGGCCGGATTCGGCCGGCTGGCTGTCCAGCCCGGCCTGGTCATGGGAGGCATGGCTGGCCACGAGTACCGGTCCTCAAGGACGGTCATGCGCCCCGGCGACCTGCTGTTCCTGTACACGGACGGGGTGACCGAGGCGATGAACATCCGGCTGGAGGCCTTTGGCGAGGACCTGGCGACGCAGACGCTGAACGGCTTGATGGGACAGCCGGTTCGGGCGGTGATCAAGGGCATGCGACAGGCGATCGACGGGTTCACGCAGGGCGCGCCGGTCTCGGATGACGTAGCCATGATGGCGATCACGCTGACCGGGCTGCCAGCCCGGGGGAAACGGAAGGCTGCTGACAAGATTGATGCCTGATTGCATTGGGGGGAAGTGATGGCCATTCGGACCAGGAACGATCGGGGTGCTGTAGTGGTGGAAGTCTCGGGCCGCCTTGACGCCGTGACGGCGCCCGAATTCGAAACAACGCTGAACGCCTCGATCCAGCAGGGCAATTTGCGCCATGTCATCAACCTGGACGGCCTGGAGTACGTCAGCAGCGCGGGATTGCGAGGCATCCTGGTGATCGCGAAACTGCTGAGAAGCAAGGGCGGACAGCTGCGGTTCGCCAACGTGCGAGGTACGGTGCGCGAGGTATTCGACATCTCGGGGTTCGGCTCGATCCTGACGATCGACGAGTCAGTGGCTGCAGCCCTGGACGGACTGGCATGAAGGACTCCTCGCATTACAGGTCCCTTGCCGTGGCTTCCCGGGTCGATCGGTTGGACCAGGTGGCCGATTTCGTCGAGGAGTGCGCCGTCGCCACAGCTATCGTGCCCCACAGGCTGACCGTGCTGCGACTGGTTGTCGAAGAGGTCTTCGTCAACGTCTGCCATTACGCCTACCTGGACGGCGAGGGGGAAGTCTCTGTCGGTTGCTCGGTTGACGACGACGCCTTCGTGCTGGAAGTTTCGGACGGCGGTCGCCCCTTCGATCCGCTGACCAGAACTCCGCCGGACACCTCGCTGGACCTGCTGGACCGGGGGATTGGCGGCCTTGGGATACATCTGGTTCGCACCCTGTCGGACAGCGTCACCTACCGTCGCGAGGACGACCGGAACATACTGCGCATGACGTTCCGTGATAAGCCCGTGCCGCCTGGGTGAGGCGCCGTTCGGCACCATTTCCAGCGAGGCAGCAACGCAAGTTGACGTCCAGTCAATGGACGCCTACGATCGGCCGGATGAAACGGTCCGGACTCACCGCTGCAGCCCCCAATCTGGTCACGACGGGTAACCTCGTCGTCGGCCTGGTGTCTATTGCCATGTCGGCGATGGGCCACTTCCAGGGCGCAGCGTGGGCCATCGTCTACTGCGGAATTCTGGACAAGGTCGACGGGACGCTGGCGCGAAAATTGGGCGTGCAAAGTCAATTCGGAATGGAAATGGACTCGTTCGCCGACTACACGTCGTTCGGACTTGCCCCGGCTGCCCTTTGCTGGTTTTTGTGCACCGCTCACGGCATCCCCGCCGCCCCGATGTGGATCTGGATCGCCTTTTGCGCTGCCCTTCTGCCTGTTTCGGCTGCCGTCCGCCTGGCGCGCTTCAACGCCTGCGGTCACGAGGACCCGTCCTTCTTTTCTGGCGTGCCAACGACGATGATGGCCGGCCTGATCGCTACGTTCTACCTCAGCCTGGTGGATTTGCAGGTGTCCATCGATCCGGCGTGGCTGCTGCCTTCGGCGGCCGTTGTAGCATCGGCGCTGATGGTCTGCAGACTGCGCATTCCCAAGCTGAAGGGGCAGCCCAGCCGCTTGCGGAACGTTATGCTGGTGTCTACGCTGCTGGGGATGACGATGATCGCCGTGCTTCAGGTGCTGCCTGAAGTCCTTTTCTGCCTGGGATGCGTCTACGTTATTGGCGGTTCGATCCGGGCACGCGCCGTCAATGGACAGCAGTCGGTGGCCGAGGTATCGTCCCAACCCGGAGGTGACTTGTGAGCGCTTCTCACGAACGCCGCCCGGGCACAGGCTCCAGGGGCGACGCACTGGTAATCGAGGACGTTGCTGCCGATCGCGCAATGCTTGAAAGCCTGCTGCTGGCCCGCGGTTTTGCGGCCCGGGTCCACGACCGTACGGATGCCGAACCAGCCCAGTGGGTAGGGTCGCCACCCAGTCTGATCGTGCTTTCGGCGGACGTCAAGAACGGCTTCAACTTGTGTCTGAAGTTCAAAAAGGACCTGACGCTGAGGCGCGTGCCGCTGATCCTGGTGACGGCCAAGGCAAGCCCCGATGTAATCAGGAAGCACCGGCTGTTGCCCACGCGGGCCGACGCCTATCTTACGAAGCCCCTTGATGCATTGGCTTTTCTGAAGCTTTTGGACGAGTTGCTGCCCGAGACCAGTCCCGATGGCGGGCGTGATGCCGAAATCAACGTCGTTGATATTCCGGACAACACGCTGGTATCGAACGGCACCCTGGAAAGCGCCGTCGTGACTTACGTCGAGGAAGAGGTCCGATCGCTGAAGAATGCCGTGGAACTTTTGATGACGGAAAAGTCATCGCTGGGTGGCAAGGTCGTTGATCTGGAATCCCAGCTCAGGTCCCAAAGGCAGATCCTGGACTCGGGTCTTGAGCGCATGGTGCCCAGGAACGACGAACCATCAGGGCCGGCCGTCGTCGTTGAAAGCGCCCGTCAAGAACCGGATGAAGACGAAGAGCGATTCGAGGCAGCCCGCAAGGCCGGGTACGAGGCCGGCCTTGAACAGGGACGATCGGAAAAGCGCAGCCGCGGACTCGAACAGGGACGTCGCGAAGGGCGATCCGAGGCTACGGAACAGTTCCAGGCCGAGCGCGAGGAACTTGAATCAACGATTGGCCGACTTGAACTACGGGTGAAAGAGGCGGAACGGCAGCTTGCCGAAGTTTCTAACGCCGACTCGACCCTCAGGTCCGAGCTTGACCAGACGGCCGAATTGTTCGAGCGACTGGAAGGCGGTTACAAGGACGCGCTGGCGAAAGCCGAGACCGAGCGTAGCGATTCGGAACGGGCGCTTGCTCGTGCCGAGGCCGAACGTGACAACCTGGCCGCGCTGTTGAAGGAGGTCAAGAACTCCTCGCTGGGTCATGACGAGAGCCTCGCGGAACGTGACTCCCATATCGCCGCACTTGAGGCAAGCATCGGGGACTACCGCAAGAGGATTGAAGCCGCCGTCGCTGCGGGGGCGAGGGTTGGCGAACTGGAAGCTGAGATCGCCGATCTGAAGAGGGATACGGCCGATGCCAACAGCTTCCTCGAGACAGCTCGCGAGGCTCTGGCCGACCTGGAACCGCTGCGCCAGGCCGAGGCTGCCTTAAGGACCGAGAACGACCGTTTGAATGCGCGACTTCAGCTTATCCGGGACGCATTGGACCTTTCCGAGGAGACCTTGTGACCGCGAACTACCTGATGCCCTTGTTCCTTGCCGCTTCTGCGCTCGCATGCTCGCCGGGAATCGGCGACTCGTGCGGCACCAATTCCGACTGCGGATCGGACCGGACCTGCGACCTGTCGCAACCGAACGGCTATTGCACGCGGGGCAACTGCGCGCGGATTGGCTGTCCGGGCGATGCCGTCTGCATCCAGTACCGCAACCAGATATCCTACTGCATGCAGCGGTGCGGCCCGTTCGATTTCTGCCGTTCAGGGTATGTCTGCATCGACGACATGCCTGAATTCGAGGGCACCGGCATATACCCCGGCCACTGCAACCAGGTTTCGGTACCACCGGATGCAATCGCACCGACCGACGTCACCACCGACGTCGCGGCCGACGTCGCGGCCGACGTAGCGGCCGACGTCGCGACCGACGTCACGATCGACAACGGCGATACGCTTCCGGGTGGCTGATCATCACCGCGGATCCTTGTGCCACGAAACATTTTAGCGGTTGACTCGATATACACGTGTCCCTGCCAGGAATTGACGGGTGGACACCAAGGCTCTAGAATGCCGCCAGGGCGGTCCGGGGAAGGTTCCCGGCTTCACGCCCGCGACCGTTTCCGCACCGGAGGTCCATGGACGCCACAAAGCCTGTCACCTTCCCTCCCCTAAGGACCAGGAAGACCGCCGTTTTGCCGGAATCGCTCAGCGACCCGAAGGCGTTGGCCATGGCAATAGTCAATGCAGCCTGGTCCAAGAATGGCTTCCAGACGCGTATCTACGACGTCCGCAAACTGGTGGACTATACCGACATGTTCGTGATCCTGACGGGCCGATCGGACCGGCAGGTATCCGCCATCGCCGAAGCAATCCAGACGGACCTGAAGGCCCAGGGGGCCCTGCCATCCGGCGTCGAAGGAAAGAAGGCCTCGACCTGGATCCTGCTGGACTATGGCAACGTGGTGGTCCACGTGCTGGAAAAGAACGCTCGCGACTACTACGACCTGGACAAACTGTGGGTCGATGCCGAGGTCGTCGAGGCAATCGAACCGACGTGGGTCCAGGAGTTCGCCAGGGTCGAGAACGGCGAGGACTGGTAGCTCGAACCACCCGGCTGCTGCTGGTCGTCGCAGCAGGTTTTTTGTCACGACTTGCCGACGCGCTGCTGCCCAGGGCTTGTTCTTCCTGCAAAACCCCGATTTCATCCAGACAAACTGATCTGCTGGGACTGTGCGATCCGTGCTGCATCGGGGTGACACTTGTGCCTCCTGATGCATGCCCAGGGTGCGGCGGGCAAGTTCCTTCGACTGCCGACAGCCCTCCCCGGCGCTGTCCCAGGTGCATTTCCAGACCACCGACCTTCGAACGACTGAAGGCTGTGGTCGTCTATGGTGGAACCGCGCGGGACCTGGTCCTGCGTTTCAAGCACGGGAAGGCATTCTCACTTGCCCGCCCCTTTGGTGCCATGATGGCTGCGGTTGCGGCTCGCGACGGGCTTCTGGAGGGCATCGACCTGGTCGTCCCCGTTCCGGCGTGGCCCGCACGGGCCGTGGCAAGACGATACTCGCCGCCGGCGCGTCTTGCCTTGGAGGTGGCTCGCATGACCGGCCTTCCTTGCGACGCAAAAGTTCTGGCTAGGGTTCGACCACCATCAAGTGCGGCGCACACAAGTCCGCGCCAGCGATACGAACAGGTCCGTGGGGCATTTGCCGTGCGCAGGCCCGACAAGGTTTCAGGACATGCGATCCTGCTGGTCGACGACGTCGTGACAACCGGGGCCACCGCGTCCGAGGTTGCCTCCGTGCTGTTGGCGGCAGGGGCAACCCGCGTCGTCGTCGTCGCCGCGGCCATCTCGCTGCCCGACGAAGTTTGACTAGCCGCACCGCAGCGTATAGGCTTCCCGCCGCCATGCTGGACCTCGCGACAGGCACAATCCTGGTCCTTGCCGGAGCGCTCCTCGGGGCGTTCAAGGCAGACCTGTCATCGCTGAACACCCCCCTCAGGTTGTGGAAGGCCGTGCGCGTCCTGATGGTCGCGATGGGTCTGGCCCTGCTGATCGGACTGGTGGATCTGCCGTCCCTGGACACGGACACGTCCCCGCTGGCGTGGCGCAGTGACGTCGAATCGGCCCTTGCCGATGCCAAGGCCCAGGGGCGGATGGCCCTGCTGGATTGCGGCGCCGAGTGGTGCGCTGCCTGCAAGGAACTGGAACACGAGACGTTCGCGGATCCCAGGGTCATGAACTCGTTGAAGGACTGGGTCCTGATCCGCATCGACATGACCGATTTCGACCCGGCTCAGCGGCGATTGGCCAATCTGGGAATCGAACTGTCGGCGCTGCCCTGGGTCGGCTTTTTCCTGCCGGATGGACGGCAGAATCCCGGCGTCGTCCTGACCGATTTCGAAAAGCCTTCCGCCTTCGTCCGCCGCATCGAAAATGCACGAACATATTCCGAAAAATCCGCCAGCCCGGTCGAGACATGGATTCGCGAAAAGGGCTTGTTCCTTGCCTTGCTGCTGGTTTTCGCCGCCGGTGTCGGCGTCAGTTTGACTCCATGCGTCTACCCGATGATACCGATCACCCTGGGCGTCCTTGGCGCTGGCACGCATGCCGGACAGCCAGCCCTGTCCTTTGGGGTCAGGGTGGCCAGGGCAGGGGTTTTCGTCGCAGGCATGGTGACGACGTACGCGGTCCTGGGGGTCGCGTCGGCACTGCTGGGCAAGGGCTTCGGCTCGTGGCTTCAGCTTCCAGTGGTAACCCTTGGCATGGCCGCCCTGTTTGCCTCGATGGCGGCCTCATATCTGGGCTTCTTCCGTCTGGATCTGCCCGAAAGCCTAAAAAGCCGCATGGGCCGGCGTCGCGGGGGCCTGCTGGGCATCGCCCTTGTAGGCGGCACGACCGGCCTGCTGGCAGCGCCGTGCGCCGGTCCCGTCGTCGTCGGCATCCTGGCCCTGGTCAGCGGGACAGGCGACATAGCCCTGGGCCTGCTGTTGATGCTGGCCTTCGGCCTGGGAATGGGAGTCCTGTTCTTTGCCCTGGGAGTATCCACTGCCCTGGTATCACGCCGCCCCCGCAGCGGCGCCTGGATGGAACGGGTAGAAGTCTTCTTCGCCCTGACCCTCGCGGTAGTAGCCATCTACTACGCACGGCTGGGATTGGGCCTTTGACGCCGGTTTTCTGACGATTCTTCAAGCGGCACGCGTCAGTGTCGCCAGCTTCCCGGACGCAAAGAACAACGACGCGAATGCCAGGATGAATTGGCGCGGCGCGCCGACGTTCGGGGCGCGGCCGACTGGTCCCGCAGTGGGGTTCCGGTCGCGCACCTACCAGCCGGCACGCTGCGCAAGGATCTTCGTCCGCCCGTCTTGCGGGCGGCGCAGGGGCGGGGACGATTGGTCGTCACCTCGGGCACTGGCCCGGCGTCCTTGGGCGCCGAACTCGGGCCGATTGGATGAGCTCAAGACCCGGAAGCCGAGGTTGTCGTTGCGGTTGCCGGGGGAATTCCTGTTCCGATTGGCGGAACGGAGGTTGCCGGCGTCGTTGTTCCACGACCCGCCGCGATTCACCCGATTCGAGCCCGTATCATCCCCGCACCTCCCTTGGGCCAGCCGAACAACGAGCGACGCAAGCCGGCAGTGTCCAGGTGCATCGCCATCCCCATTCGACTGGCCATTGATCTTGTGTACGTCTCGCCGTCGCATGTACCCTCGGCCATCCAGCGATCCAGATTGCGAACCCCACGAATGAACCTTCGCTTTGCCGGCCCGCCGAAGCGCACCACGGAAGGAAATATGCGCAAGCCCAGGAACGGGATTCCCTCGCTGACCGGCGCAAGGACCGTTGCCTCGGACTTGATCCGGACGCACAGCACATCAGAGGCGAATGCCGAAACCACGGCATCGGCCTTGCGCAGATGTGCCTTGGATGGATCCAGCAATATCATGTCATCCATGTATCGCACGTATCCGGCAGTTCCAACGTCCTCGATGATCAGATGGTCCAACCTGGATAGATAATGATTCGCAAAGTATTGGCTGGTCAGGTTTCCTATCGGCAGACCCTTGCCCTGCGGTGAACCCGGGGCACCATGGTCGATGAACAGGTCCACCAGCCACAGCGCCAGCGGGTCTTTCACCAGGCGCCGTATTGCCGTTTTCAGAACATCGTGATCGATGGTCTCGAAAAACTTGCTGACGTCCAACTTGAGAAAATACGCGCTGCGCCTGGCAAGAAATTGAACCTGCCGCACTGCAGCATGGGAGCCCTTGCCTGGCCTGCATGCATACGAGTGGTACACGGCGCACCGTTCGAACTGCGGCTCTAAAGCAGCGCACAGCGCATGGTGGACGACGCGATCCCGCATCGCGGCGGCGGAAATGGTCCTGGGCTTCGGTTCCATCACGGTGAAGGTCCGGTAGGGCCGGGGAACATAGGTCGCATCACGCAACTCACGTTCCAGCGCCAGGCATTCAGTCTCCATAGAGTATTGAAACGCCATAGATTCAGGCGTGGGCCTCTTGCCGCGCAGCGCCTTGCGTCCCGCAGCCATCAGAGCCGGGAAATTGGCCACGGAATCAAACAGATTGCCGGCGCGCTTCACGATTCCTCCCTGGACCGCAGCCAACCGCCTACCATACGCCCGGCCTCGTCCAGCCTGCGGGCCAGATGCTCGAACGACTTGTGATCCAGAAACCCGCGATTATGGGCTATTCGACAGAGGATCCTCACCTTCTCGACTGACAGGCCTGCGGCCTTCAACGGAACGACCTTCTGACGTGAGTATCTGGCCTCGACTATCCGCTCCAGTACGTCGAGCGCCAGTGTGTCGATGCGCTGCGCGAACGTAAATCTGACGGCCTTCGGAAAGCGGGCCGTACGGTCCAACAGGTCGCCAAGTGTAGCCTCCCATAACGTGAACAGGGGCAGTTCGTCAGCTGACATTCTCACCCTCGGCGGAAAAAAGCGTCGGCTGCACTGCCGGGACAGACTGCGCCACATAAACAGGCTCTGAAACTTCAGGCATCTCCGACTCGTGGACTGATTTGGATGAGGCGGTTGCACCCGTGTCGGTAGCTGGCGACGGTGTTGCCTGTTCAACCGAACGTCCCAACGCTGCCGCAACAACACCCAGAATTTCCTGGCCCCAGCGAATAGATCGAGATTCCCCAATGCCTTCAACGCCTCGAAGTGCGGTCAGCGAGGCAGGCTGGGCCGCCGAAATGGCGGCAAGCTGGCGATTGTTCAGAATCAAGAATGACGGCATGCCCTCCTTGTGCGACCTGCGGCTGCGCCAGTCACGCAGCATGTCGTAGAGCTGCCTGGCTTTGGCATCAAGGTCGTTGCGCCATTCCTTGCGTGGCAGTGCATTCTGGTCCCCTGGCGTAACCGGGTTGATATCCCGGTAGCGAACCACCAAAGCCAAGCTTGGGATGTGATCGTGCTGGAAGTAGTGTTCCGATACTTCGATTACCTCCCGGCCGTCCGACTGAAACTGGTCCAGTTGATCGGTATCGAAGGTACCGTTATCGACGTTCAGCTTCAGCGTCAAAACCTTCAGTTTCACGCAACCTCCGCGTTCCAAGGTGTTGGACGCAACCTACACGCAGGGTGCGACATGGCAGACAGGGGAATGGGCTTCAAACCGCCAGTCAAACCGGATTTTTATGGCAGAATGGTCTCCTGAACAAATATCTCCAGCCCCAAGGAAGCGCGGCCGACCGTGCAGCCCGGTCCTGTTCCCCGCTCCGCTGCGCGAGCGGGGGACCCGTCTGCAAGGTCGGCCGCGCAAGCCCCAAAAGTGCTAAGGGTTGAGTGTTAAGCACCAAGGGTTTCAGCGCGTGACGAGCCTCAGGACCCGGAAGCCGAGGTGGCCGGCGCGGAAGCCGGGGGAACCCCCGCGCCGAAGGGCGGAACGGAGGAGGCCGGCGTCGCTGTTCCACGACCCGCCGCGAATCACCCGAAGCGAGCCCGTAGGCGACTCCCAAGCACTACCATCTGTCGGAGCCCCGCTGTACGAATCGTGGTACCAGTCCTGGACCCACTCCCAAACGTTTCCGGCCATATCGCACAGTCCCTGCGACGTGTTGCCAGACACCTTCGAACAGACCGGCCAAGTGCCATTCCGACCGCAGCCCGGGCCACCGTCACTCATTACCGCCAGATTGCAGGTCGCGTCCTTGTCGCCCCAGGGATACTTCTGGTTCCGACCTCCGCTGCGAGCCGCGTATTCCCATTCGGACTCGGTCGGAAGACGGCCACCGACCCATTTCGAGTATGTCCGCGCCTGGTCCCAGTCAACGCAATTCACCGGATGGTCCTCGCGACCCGACGCGCCCCAGTTGCAAGTGCCACCCGTGTTTGGAACAGTGCATGCTTTCGCATCGACGCACATCGCATACTGCTTGACCGTGATTTCGTTCCTGGATATCTCGAACGTCGGCACCGTGACCTGGTGCACAGGCTTTTCATCGCCTGAGCCATCATTCGACCCCATCTGGAACGTACCCCCCTGGATCCGGACCCATTGAACCAGTTCCTCCACTGCGCCAGGAGGCAGCCAGGCGGCCAGCGTGGGAGTGTATGGATTGTCGGACATCTTGTTCCCGTAGGCCGCAACGAACGCGGCAGCCCAGCGGCGCTTGTCCTCGACCTTTACGACACCCAGAGGCAGAAGCCTGGAAAGGCGGTTCCAGTCCTTGTCGCGCTCCAGCCGGCGGACACGCTGAACCTCGTCAGCCGCCTTCTGTTCGGCAACATGTCGTTCCCATTCGCCTGCGCGTCGGTTCGCCAGATCGCGAAACTGTGCCGACTTGCGGGCCAGTTCGCGCCACGAGGCAATCTTGTCAGCAGCGGTCGCGTTGGACCGGTCCAGGTTCAAGGTGCGGTCATACTGTTCCATCGCATCGACGTCCACGGTACCCAGGTCCAGGCTGCCCGCCCGTGCATCGAATTCAGCCACGCGCGATACCGTCGGAAGAGCAGGCAGCACCGAAATTTCGAAGTCCCCAGGACGGCGCGCAAGAGCGGCAAGGTCAGGGCCGCGTTCGCGACCGGAACGGGCCACCTGGGCCGAGATGTCACCCAGCAGTGTCGGCGTCTGGTCGCGATCGCGCACCACCGCACGCATGACCGATTCGGCATAGCGCTGAAGTTCCCCGGCCGTCAGGTTGCCATCGCCGTCATCGTCTGCCCAGCCGCGCAGGCCACCCAGCACCAGATAACTGAAGGCCGGCCGCGAGGTCCCAGGCAACGCCCCAGCGTACTGGTTCGACCTGGCGGCCGTCAGGATCGCAAAGCGCTGGTCGGCCGACGCTTCCGCCGTAACCACCAGGGGCTGCAGACCCGCGACAATCGCCTCGCCGCTTCCTGACTTGCCGGAAAAACAGGCGTCCAACACCACCCGAATGCTGCCGGCGCGGGTCCCGGACAGCAGCTTCAACAGGTCCGCGCGCGCCAGCCCCCGCGAAGCCAGACTGCGCGCCGTCTGCTGCACGTCAACCGCCAGCAGCAGCCCGTCCTTCCCGTCCTCGCGAGGGGCGCCGTGACCGACGAACACGAACCACAACGTCCCCTGCGGCGAGGCCTCGCCAGCCGCACGGACGACCGCGTCCCGGATGTTTTCAACCGAAGCGTCCGAATCGCGCAGCAGCGCAACTCGGGAAACAGGCACCTTGCGCGCCCGTGTCAGCCAGTCGTGCCATGCTTCGGCATTCGACCTGGCACCTGCAACGCGCGGCACGAAGGCATAGTTCTCGATGCCCACGACCACAGCGGCATCGCCCTCGCCGCCGCCAACGATCGGCGCCGACCCTACCTCGGGCCAGGACGCCGTCTGGGCTATCGCGGCAAACGGCATCAACAACGACAGCGACAGGACCGTGACCTGGATTGCCTGACGCATCATCGGGACCATACCTCGTAGGGGACCTGCATGACCGTCCATTCCGAAACCGGCAGCTTGAACAGGGGCGCCGTGATGTCACCCAGCAGTCGAACGGCGCCGCGGGCCTCTTCCACACGAAAGATGCCCTCGGTCGGTTGCAGCGACGGCAGTTGCGCGTCACCCTTGACCGCCACGACCACCAGCGTTTCGACCGAACGGGACTGTCCCTTGGGAACCTGTGCCTTCAACCCGACGCCGCGTGCCGACAGTTCCGTGCCGGGAAACCGAAGCGTGCCACCGGCAGGAACCCTGGTGTCGGGCTGGTGCGCGTTCGGCAGCAGCACGACAGCCCCATCGTCGGTCACATCGACAACGTACAGTCGCGCGGCGCGAGTACTGGTGATCGACATGGTGACGTCCTCGCCATCGCGAAAACGCCGGCGGCCCAGATCCACGGATACCGTGAATCCAGGGTCCGCATTCTGACGGCGATCGACCACCCTGGCCTTCAGGCTGACCTGCATCCGATAGCCCCGCCCCGACGACAATGGCAGAACCCGGTCCGGGCCGGGAACCTGGTCCACGACAAACGCCTCGGACCTCGTGACGGCCAGCATCTGGGCCAGTTCGGACGATGCATTGTCGGTCTCGTGAAGGAACCGCAAGGTACCGGCAGTAACGGAAGTGCCCGCAACCTCGTCCACCGCCGCCCGATGCGCCACGACCCGCGCCCGGCGACTGGCATCGGCTGGCGCCTCGTCCTCGGACGCAACGACCTCGGCAGTCACCTCGACCCAGCCTTCCTGTGGCAAACGGGTCACAACCGGCAGCGCGGCATCCACGACAACCGCCGCCGCACGGGATTCAACGACCGGGGGCGCCACCACCGTCGCTGCCCCCCCACCGCACGCCGCCAGCGCCAGGCACGCAATAAGACCAAGCAACCCGGCCAGCCCCCAGGCACCAGCCCGCGATTGTCCAACCGTCATACCCATCGCCAGCACATCAAATCCCGATGACACGTCGGCAGCAGCATAGAGCAATGACGGTTCCCGTTCAACTGACCTTCCGGACACTGACCTTCTGGATGGCACGACGCGCTGCAGACACATGTTCCCGTTGCGTAAGACGGCCCCGATCAATTCGCAAGAAAGGTAGAATCGCCTGAGCGACGCGCCCGCCGAACGGCTTGCGCCCGGGCGCCAACCGTCCGTTCAAGACGCTGTTCGACGGCTGACCTATAGATCGCGGATCTGAAGCCCCGTTCTGCGCGCAATACGAGCAATCATGGCGGGTCCGATTTCATCGCCGTCGTGGAAAGCGAAGACGTAGTCTGGCCATCCATCACGACTCAATACTTTGTGGGACGTCCCAGACTGCCTCTTCAGCGACCATCCAATCCGTAGAAGGGCGGCAAGGACGACACGTGCTCTGCGGGAAGGCCACTGACTCATGATGCGATCGCGAACACTTCTTTGAGCTCAGGAATGGCCTCGCCGTGATCCAGGCGATCGGCCATCGCGCGAAGCGCCAAGGCCTGGGCCCTCGCAATCGCCTCATCCCGAGTATGGCCATAGACGATGACGCCGGGAAGATCGGGAATTTCGGCGATCCATCGGCCATCGGACTCGCGGTCAATTTCCACAATCATCGCAACAACCTCCATGGCAGGATTGTACCTGCCGAGGAACCGACCCGCAATCGAACCACAGGAGCGGCCCAGAGTTATTGCGTCAAAATCGGCACCCAGAGGTTGGTTTCTATGCACCGATGCCATCAGGAATCACCAATAACCGCCGGAGGAATACCAAGTGGGAGGGACACCGAACGCCACGATCAAGCAAGGCGCCGGGATGATGCAAGAACGACCGCCTTCAGGAATCGCTGGATGTCGTTCTAGCTTTCCTGGCCACGCCGATCGGCTTGCGCGTGGCTGGACCACGGCGTACCCTTGCTGCCGCGTCTAATGCGACGGATGGAGAATCGAATGCGCGGAATCCTGACGACAACGTCAAACGTTCGGGTACGTAAGTTTCTGTGGGCGGTATCGCTGGTGGCAGGGACCCTGGCAACTGGCACGGCATGCAAGGGCGGTGGGTCGGAATCCGCCGCGCTGTACCGGCTTGAAACGCCGGCGTTGGCCCTTGCGGCAGGTGCGTCGGGGGATGCCAAGGTGCGCTTTGTACCTGCCGATGGCTATCACTGGAATCCCGAGTTTCCCGCTAGGCTGAAGGTTTCCGAGTCGGCGGCCCTGACCCCTGACAAGAACGACTTCTCGCTGTCCGCGGGGGACTTCAAGGACGAATCGGGCGTCGGGTCGCTGTCAATCAGGGTGGCCGCAAAGACCGCGGGCGCGACGGCGCTGAAGGGCCTGGCCGACTTCTCGGTTTGCAACGACAAGGAATGCAGGATCTTCAAGCAGATTAAGGTCGAGGTCCCTGTCAACGTCCAGTAGGCACCGACTTGTCACCCCGGTCACCCCGGTTGAAGCCGCTGCCCCGAATCGCCCACATGACGCATCTGATGCGTGTCGCTTGCAATCACTTCGGCAGCGCATTAAATTGCTGCTGTCCAATCGTGAGGAATAACACGTGAAGGCAATCACGGTAAGGTGTGTACCAGACGACCTGTACGACAACTTGACGACACTGGCCCGTCTGAACCGGCGCAGCCTGCAACAGCAGGTGCTGGTATTCCTGGACCGTGCTCGAGTGATTGATTCCTTGCCTGCTTTGGACCGTGCGGCTTCGCTGCGCCGCAGACTGGCAGGGCGTCCGCTTGGCGATACAGTGGCCGAGGTCAGAACGGAGCGTCGACGATGAGATTGGCGGTCGTTGACACATCGGCGTTGCTGCGGGTCTTCGTCCCGGACGGACCCATGCCTGACGGTCTGGAGGATCTGCTGGACCAGGCTACCCGCGGAAACGCCGTCGTTCTGATCCCCGACCTGGCCCTTGCCGAAGCTACCCAGGTTCTATTGAAGAAGCAGTCGATGGGCCTGCTGCAGGCCGACGAAGCAGACGAGATCCTGGCCGCGATGCTGGACCTGCCCTACGAGGTGATGCCTTGCCGCAGCCTGCTTGCTGACGCGCTTGACCTGGGCCGAAAGTTTGGCGTCACCGTATACGACGGCCTGTTTCTGGCGCTGGCGCGGCAACGTCGAGCCGAATTGTTCACTGCAGATGCCGAGATGAAACGAGTCTGGAAGAAACTCCAGGCAAAGTAGGGCTAGCCCATGCCGTCCTGCACCAAGACTCAAGAGTGTCTGAGGAACGCTTCGAACTTTTGATCAAGTTCAAGCCCCAGGTCATCTGAACGTCCGACATGGCTGACTTCTCGGTTTGCAACGACAAGGAATGCAGGATCTTCAAGCAGATTCCAGTCGAGGTCCCTGTCAACGTCCAGTAGTTTCCTGGTCAGTTGCCGTGGCAGGCGCGGCAGGCAGGACCGCTGCGGGAACCGGAGGGGCTCCAGCCGCGTGGGTGGGGGCTGCCACCAGGACCGCCCGACCTGTGGCAGGTCACGCAGTTCGACGCTGCACCACGATCATGGCACGAGGCGCACGCCACTATGTCGCGGCGGGCTTCACGGCCGTGGAAGTTGGACGACGACTTTTCCATGGCCCAGCCGGCTGGATGCGGCGACGGCCGATCCCATCCGACGGACGACTGGGAAATCCCGCTCTTTTCGTGGCACGAAGTGCACTGGTTGGTGGTGTGGCACGATGTGCACGATGTCGGGTCAGCCTTTGCATCAATGGGATGCCGCGTCAGGAAGTCGGCCCGGTGCACCAGCGACTTGTCCACGCGCTCGGCATTACGCATCGCCGGAGACATCGGGTCCAGGCGGCTGTGGCAGTCGGTGCAATCCGTCTGGGTGTGGCAGTGGGAACAGACGCCATCGTCGCCACGCGCCAGCGTTCCGTGCCGCTTCAGGAAGTCGCCGTCATGCGAGAACAGGTCCAGCGGTGCCGACGGGTTTTCGACAAGGTCGGAATGGCACTTGCGGCAGTCGATCTTCCGGTAGTCCTTCCGGTGGCAGGACATGCACGTGTCATGCCCCAGGCTGGACCGCTGCGCCGGCGCCACGCGATCCGCGGTGGCGCCATGGCACTTCCCGCAGTTCACATTGGGCCGTCCCAGATGCGCCTTGTGCGAGAACGTGACGCCCAGGCGATGGGTCGAATCGGCCCACGTGCCCGGACGCTTGGGATCGGTATGGCACTGGCCGCACTTGCCTTCGGCCTTCTCGTGGCAATCCATGCACTTCGCTTCCTTCATCGGGCCGGCCCCGACCTTCTCGGAAGCAACCACCTCGGCGTGACAGTCCTTGCAGTCAAGCCCCTGGTTGGCGATATGTTCCTTGTGGCTGAACTTGATCCGGTCCACGCGGTTGACCAGGGACGCGCACGCATAGACAGTCGCGAGGGCAAGGCAGGCCACCGCGACGGCCCACAGTCCCCGACGCATTCGAAGGCTGTTCATTGGCCCCACCTCACTTCACTTTCTTTGAAAAGGCGTACTGGAACTTCAACAAGCCGGCCCAGCGCTGGGTGAAATCGGGATTCACCGTCGCCGAAACCTCCCCCGACACCCGGCAACCATGGCAGACGTCCACCCCTGCGGTCATCCCAACCACGTGGGACCGCTTGTACCCACCTGACCCCGTGTAATGGTAGGCAGTCACGCCATTCGGATCCGCCCTGCGCCATGCCTCCCAACCGTTGACAGCCTCGTCGTAGAAGAAGTTGTCGATGTCGAGAGTAAGTTCAAAAATCCTGTGAGGACGTATCGACGTGAAAACCCGGGCTTCGGTATAGCCGTTGGACGGGTTCCTTAGGCGAGCCACCTCGATGCCGCTGACCGAGGACACCTTGCCTTTCGTACGCAGCGTGGGCTTGAACCCAAGCTGGTAGCCGTGACCATCGCCACCGTAGTTGAAGTATCGCCCGGAAAGATCGATGCCCAACATGCCTGGCGACCGCCATGCAACTTCGGCGCCGACCTTGTGGTGACGCGCGTCTGTGAACACCCTGAAGATGGACGTCAACGGCAAACGCGCGGCCGGATTGAAGAATCCATAATCGACCGAAACACGCCAATCGCGGTGCGGCTTGTACGAAACCGAATTGCCCGTCTCCTGGAAGGCCCCGACCAGACCGTCCATGGCCACCCATCCCGCAATCTCCAGCCCCCTCACGCGGCGCAAGGCATAGTCCAGACTGAGGGAGGATCGCGACAGGATTCCCTGGTCGTGTTCGCCCGCGTATGCCAGCCCGATTCGCCCCCAGTCCCACGGGTCGTAGGCGATCCTGGCGCCGAAGGCAACGCGGTCACTGCTGTGGTGGAATTCGGCGTCGGGCATCCAGCCGCCATACGCCTGCAAGTCGATGTTTGCTCCGGGCCGAACCTTCACCCAGACGCCATCCATCTGCACCAGCCCCGAGGCGATCGTCGTGACCAACTGCCGACCCAGACGCGCCTCGACCCGCCGCTTCGGATCCCTGTACGACAGGGTCCCGGCCAACAGATCCCCCGTGAAGATGTTCTCGCCAAGCTGATTGGTCGGCTGGATCATCCCGAATCCCCGGAACTGCAACGACAGCCCGGGGACGCCCACGTTGTCGGCCCCAACCGTCAGGTACTCGAGAATCGGAAACTGGTAGACCCGCGACGTCGGATCATTCGGGTCGAGTACCTGCCCAACGGTCATGAAGGTCGTCGTCGAGCCGTAGACTCGCGTAGCCGGCCCCGACGTCGCGGCTGGTTCGGCCCAGGCAGGGACGGGCGCTATCACCGCGGCCACCGCGAGGACAATCCCGGGGATCGCCAGCGCGAGGTCCGTGACGCGGCACCATCGCCCTGATGCTCGCCGTTTCACCATGTCTTTCCCCTCCTCCCGACTCCGAACCCAACTTGACGTCGGCAAAGTCGCACTCCCCAATCCGGGAAGGCGCATCAAAACCAGTCCTCGGTCCCGTGACAACCGGACGGCGTGCAGGTCTTCGCGGTCGCGTCATACGAACCGCCGCTGAATAGAACAACTTCCACAGTCCCGTTGATATGCAGAGTCTTGTCGCTGATTGCCGGCGTCGCAGTGTTGGTCACAGTGTTCTTGTGGCAGTACGCACAACGGAAACCCGAGTGGTCCGCATTCATGGCTGGGTGCTGCCCCGTCCGCGGCCCTATGCCGTGACAGGTCCCGCAGGCATCCTGGGAATTATCGACTGTAGTCCACGTCGGGGTTGTGTTGGTGGCGCCACCGGCCGGCAGCGTCGCGCCGTGACAGTAGGTGCCCGAACACTTGGCTGTGGTGCGATTCCACGCGGGCGTGGCCCCGCGCAAACTGGACTTGGCCCCGAATGTCAACTCGGCCGGTTGCAACGTGTCGATGTGGCCAGCCGCCTCCAGCGTGGCGGGAACCTTGTGACAGTCCGGGCAAGTCAATGGCGCTGCGATGTTCGAGGTGCCCTTCAGGTGGGCCTGGTGCGCGCCCACCGTCACCAGCAACGTCGCCTGTCCTCCCGTCAGATCGACCGGCGGGGCGTTGTTGTCGGCGCTGCCATGGCACGAATTGCAGGCGAACGTCGTGCGAACGTCCAGCGTTCCGTCGATGTGGTGCGACGGGTCCTTGATCGAACCGTCCATCGCAGCCGTCAGCGCATGGCACGCCCCGCAGGCCGGTGATTGAGGATGATCCGGCCCGGGCGGCGGGTTGCCGTGGCAGGTTCCGCACGCCTTCTGGCTGCCGCCAAGGTTGGTCCATGTCGGCGTCTTGTTCGAACCGCCAGCAAGGGTCCTGCCGTGGCAGTAGGCATTCGTGCATACAGCAGTGCCCCGGTTCCAGGTCGGGGTCATGCCTGCGGGCGTAGCCAGCGTGCCAAATGTCACGGTCGCCGTTTCATTGTCCATGTGGGCCGGATCATCCACGCTGGCCGGCACCACGTGGCATTCGGCGCACGCCACCGGCTTGCCCAAGGTAGCCTTCAGGTGCGACTGGTGGGCTCCGACTGTCACGACCGAAACATCCGTCTGCCCATGGGTATCCATCGGCGGAGCGAAACTGGTCGAGCTTCCATGGCAGGCGTTGCAGGCCGTGGACAACTGGTACTCGACAGTTCCGTTGATATGCTTGTCAGGGAACGCGATTGTCGACTTGGTGCCGTCCCAACCAGCCGTTTCTGGATGGCACATCGAACAATTGGTTTGCGCCGGGTGCGGCGAAGGCGGCGGCGCCCCGTGACAGGATCCGCATTCGATCTGCGACCCGTCAAGGTTGGTCCAGACCGGATTCTTGTGATCGCCACCCTTTCGCGTTGCCCCGTGGCAGTAGACGTTGGTGCACACAGCAGTCGTCCTGTTCCATGACAGCGCCTGACCGCCGTTCGTGGCCAGGCCGCTGAACGTGACCTCGGCCGGACTGGGGGTGTCCACGTGCCCGGCGTCGTTGAACGTCTGAGGCACCTTGTGGCAGGACGTGCAGGCGACAGGGGTCGAAAGTCCGTCCGTCGCCTTCAGATGCTTCTGGTGCGCCCCGACTGTCACGAACGACGTGTCGGTACCACGGGACAGGTCCTGCGGCGGCGCGTTGTTGTCGGCGTTCCCATGGCAGGAATTGCACTTCGACGTGTCAGCCACATCAACGATGCCGTTCACGTGGTTCTCGGGATGCAGGATTGAACCATCGGGACCGATGGTCGCGTTGTGGCACGTAAAGCAGGCGAGGTTGGTAATCGGGTGCGGGCTGGGCGGCGGCAATGAATGGCAGGCGCCGCATTCCGCCTGGGTCCCGTCCAGCGTGGTCCACTTGGGAGCAGTGTTGGTCCCGCCACCGATTGTCGATCCGTGACAGTAGGTGGTGGCGCATGTCGCGGTATCGCGATTCCAGGACGGCACGACGCCATCGGCCACCGACGTTCCCTTGAAGACTACATCGACCTTGCCATCCATGTGACCCGGGTCACCCACCTTCGACGGCTTGGGGTGGCAGGCATCGCAAGTAACCAGCGCGAAATCCCCTGACGCGCCCTTTACGTGCGACTGGTGGGCACCAACAGACACCTTCGCCGTATCGGACGAACCGGTCGTGTCCTCGGGCGGCGCCGCATTGCCCGTGTTTCCATGACACGTGTTGCAGGCGACGCCCGACGACAGGTCCACAGTGCCGTCGATGTGCCGCGAAGCGTCCTTGAAGGAACCATCCTCGTTTATCACGTCGCCGTGGCACTGCGCGCACTGGTCGTCAGCCGGGTGCGGAGACGACGGCGGCAGCCCATGGCAGTTTCCGCACTTTGCCTGGTCGCCACCAACCACGGTCCACTTGGGTGTCGTATTTGCGCCGCCGGACAGGGTCGCTCCGTGGCAGTATGTTCCAGCGCAGGTCGCGGCGGTTTCGTCCCACGAGGGGGCTGCGCCATCCAAAACAGACAGGTCCTTGAACGCCACGTCGCCCTTGCCGTTCTTGTGGCCCGCGTCGCCGACGTCCATCGGAACCGTGTGACACGCCTTGCAAGCCACTGGTTTTCCAAGCGTCGCATTCAGGTGGGACTGGTGCGCACCGACAGTCACCAGAGTCGTATCCGATCGCCCCTGCGGGTCGGTCGGAGGCGCGGCGCTTGTCTCACTGCCATGGCAGGCGTTGCACTCGGTCGCCGTCTGAACCTCGACAGTCCCGTTCATGTGCTTGTCTGGGTGCGCGATAGTGGCCTTGGTGCCGTCCCAACCAGCCGTTTCTGAATGGCACATCGAACAATTGGGCTGTGAGGCATGCGGTGAAGGCGGCGGCGCCCCGTGGCAGGACCCGCACTTGGCCTGGGACCCGTCCACCACGGTCCACTTGGGAGTGGTGTTGGTCCCGCCTCGCAACGTCGCGCCGTGGCAGTAGGTACCGGAACAGGTTGCCGAGTCGCGGCCCCATGCAGGTACGGCGCCGTCAGCAATCGAAATTCCCTTGAAAGCGACGTCAGCCTTCCCGTCATTATGACCAGGGTCATCGACGCTCGACGGCTTCAAATGGCACGCGTCGCACGCGACCACCGCGAAATTGCCGGATGAACCCTTGACGTGTGCCTGATGTGCTCCAACCGACACCTCCGAGGTATCGGACAAGCCATTCGTGTCCACCGGGGGCGCCGGGTTGTCGGCATTTCCGTGGCATGCATTGCACGTACCAATGGCCTTGACCTGGACGATCCCATCAACGTGCTTCGATGAATCGATTATGGCGTTCCCTGCCCCCACAACCTCGTCGTGGCAAACAGAACAGTTCTTGGAACTCGTATGCCCGGCGCCCGAACGCAACTTCGTCACCGGGATCCCATGGCAGGCGCCGCAAGCCCCGAATTTCGAGGATTCGGCAGCATTCCACTCGGGCTCGGTCGCGGTTCCGCCGTCCAGGGAGGCGCCGTGGCAGTAGACGTTCTCGCACTTCAAAACCGATTTCGAGTCGCCATTAGGCGAGGTGGTCGCCGCAGGAAGTTCATCCAGGATCGCCCGCCCCTTGAACGTCACTTCCGCCGGAAGTGTGCTGTCGATGTGCCCCACAGCATCGACGCGATTCGGAACCACGTGGCACGTGTCACAGGTTACCTTCGCACCAAACCCGCCGGCAAGATGCAACGAATGGACACCCACGCCCCGGAAGGACTGGTCCACGTTGCCTTGGCTGTCGGGAGGCGGGTTCCATGGAAATTCGGTCCCGTGGCAACCTGCACAATAGGGCAACGCCGCATCGCCAACCGGAATATCCTGCGATATACCGAGGTCACCCCCGACTCGTCCCGAAGTACACCCGCCTATCAGCAGTGAAACCCCGACGAGTACCAGCGCGATCCGTCGTGCCATCAGCAACCTCCCGCGACATGCCATGCCGCCAGATTCCATCCGAAACCGTAAGACACCGCTTTGCCGATCAACAAACACACCTGACTACCCGAAATCGGATGGTTCCGGGCGATTATAGCGATGCCGACGCCAAAGGCACGAAAATCGCACGAACCTCAACTCTTTCGTGCTGCTTCCAGGCTGGCAGGGAAACCTTGACCGGACACGATCGAATCCCTATTGTGCGTGCGCCCCTTCGGGAATCGCGTCCTCGGGGAACACTGGCAGGAGTTGCCGATGCTGGTTGAACGGTTGATGCAGGTCACCCTGCTGGGCACCGAGTGGGTGCTTTACACGCTGATCGGGTTGTCGGTGGCATCGGTAGCCCTGATGATCGAACGCATCCTGTTCTTCAGGGGAAACCGGCTGGCCTGGGACAAGCTTCTGGCTCGCGTCGATCCACTGCTGCACGCAGGCGACACCTCCGGACTGGCCGAGGTTCTGAGGGCGTGGCCAGGTCCCGAGGCCGACGTTCTTAGGGCTGGCGTACAGGGTGCCCGCAAGGGCAGGAATGCCGCCGAACGAATGGTTTCTGCAGCACTGCTGGTGGAAGCCCAGCGCCTGGATCGACGGCTGGCATTCATGGGCACGCTTGGCAACAACGCCCCATTCATCGGTCTTTTCGGGACCGTACTTGGCATCATCCGCTCGTTCCACGACCTTTCCCTGGATGTCAAAGGCGGCGCGAACGTAGTGATGGCAGGCATCTCGGAAGCGCTGATCGCCACTGCCGCCGGGCTGTTCGTGGCCATTCCGGCAGTCATCGCATTCAATGCATTCCAGCGTCGCGTCTCCAAGGACATCACGCGAGCCCAGGCTGCATCCGACCGACTGTTGGCGGTACTGGTTGGCGCCGATTCCGCCGGGTCCGGCCCTGCCGGAGATTGAAGGCTGTCGATTCCTTGCCTTGGGCCCCGACGCACCGGTAACCAACTCAACCTTTACTATTATGTCGTGCTAGTATTCGCGGGTTAGCTACCTGTATTAGCGAGGCCAGTATTGAACGATTTAGAAGAACTTGCAGCCTCCGGCGCCGAACGCGACGAACTGATCGCGTCGGCGGTCACACTGGCACAAACAGCCGTTAGGGTTTCGCAGGAACGATCTGCCGATGCCGTCTTCAAGGTCCTTTGCGCAGCCGGAGAAGGTCTGCCGGGTATTGTCATGGGCTGGGTTGCGCTGATCGAAACCCCAAGCCTCAAGGTCATCCCGGCTGCATCCTGGGGGGCCGAAAACGGTTATCTTCAGGCCATACAGGTGACGGCAGACGAGTCCTCGACTGGCCGAGGTCCAGTGGGCACGGCACTGCGCACCGGCCGAATTGCCGTTCTGAATTCGATTGATGATCCCACGTTAGCCTCCTGGCGCGACCAGGCCCTTGTTCGTGGATACCGATCGGTTGCGGCTCTTCCCTTGAAGAAACCTGACGGTACACTCGTCGGCGCGCTGGCCCTGTACAGTGATCGCGATGGCTTCTTCACGCCCATGCGCCAGACGATGTTCTCCGTTTTTGCCGAGGTCTCTTCCGTGGCGCTGGAAAACTGCCTCCAGTCCGACATACTGGCTGCCCACGCCGCAGATCTGGAGGCTACAATCCTGCGCAGAACTGCCGAAATCGCCCGCAGAAACGAGGAATTCGCGACCGCAAACGCCCAGCTTGCCGAGGCATCCAGGTTCAAGAGCGAGTTCCTTAGCCACATGTCCCACGAATTGCGTTCGCCCCTGACCGCCATCCTTGGGTTTGCCGAGGTCCTGAAGGACGAGTTGTATGGGCCTCTGAACGATCGCCAGAAGGAACACCTGGGACACATCTGGCAGTCGGGCCGCCAATTGCTGGACGTTATCGATGATGTCGTCGAACTGACCCGCGTGGAATCCGGTCGGACGGTCCTGGACGTCCAGGACTGTTTTCCAAGACAGATCCTTGAGGCTGCTGCAGCCCAGCTGGGCCAGGTCGCAACGACGTCGCGAGTCCAGGTCGAATGGTCGGTCCATCCGGACGCCGAGCGTCCCATTCGAGCAGACGCAAGGAAGCTGAAGCAGGCACTGTTCAACCTGGGTATCCAGGCCACTCGCAGCAGTGGGGCGGGTGGTAGGGTATTCATGTCGGCCGGAGTTCGCGATGAAAACATAGTCATCAGAATCGGCTGGAGCCGTCCGGGTTCGACACATCTGCCCAGCGACGCAGCCTCACGGCGTGCCCCTGGCTTCGGAGTGTCGCTGGCGCATCGCCTGATCGAACTGCACGGCGGTCGTATCGAATTCAAGAGCACGCCGGACGGAGGAACAAATACCGTCGAACTGCCGTATGGTCCAGCTTCTGCTGCGTGATGAAACCCTGGGCAACTTTGGGGGAATTTCGATGCGTCAGATCCGGATCCTGCTGGTCGATGACTCGTTCCAGAACCGCATCCTGATCCGGGCAATCCTCGAGGCCGAAAAATACGAGATCGTCGAGGCCGACACCGGAGAGGCTGCCGTCGAGTTCTTCCGGAACGAGGTGTTCGACCTGATGATTCTGGATCTTGTGCTGCCCGGATTGGACGGGTTCGGCGTGCTTCAGGCGGTCAAGGGGACCCCGCGGGCTGGCGACACTCCGGTGCTGTGCATGAGCGCCCTGGGCGAGGAACCAACCAGGATCCGCGCCTTGGAACTGGGCGCGGCCGACTTCCTGACGCGGCCGGCTGGTCGTGCAGAACTGGTGGCCCGCGTTCGCAGTCTGATCCGCACCCGGATCCTCCAGGAGCGTCTGGACGAGTCGTTCAGCAAGCTGACGGCACTGGGACGCACGGCCGAGGTTCACCTGGCCGAAATGAACGCCATGGGTACCCTGGCCCCGGACCCTTTGCCCGCGCTGGTGGAACAGTTGCGTTCGGCCAGCAGTGCCGGGCGGGTACCCGATGTCATCGTGGCGCTGGATCGGGTCGGCAAGGGATTCGAAGGACGCCTGTTCCTGTCCTCGCTGCGCGAGGTCGAGGCCAGGCTGGAAAGCGAAGGCCAGGACGAATCCCCGGTCTCGTACGTCCAGCCGGTAGTCGGGACCTGGAGCACGTCGGATGGAAATTCCCCCCCAATGTGGGTGCGCTGTTTCCTGCAATGCCTGGCACCGGTGACCGACGAGGTTCGCAACATCGCCTACTGCGTCACGCCTGGCGCCGCCCTTGCCGCGGTGAACTATCCTGGCGGCGTGGATTCGCTGGACGCCGAGGTGGTCCGCGGGTTTGCGCTGCACTGGGAGTTCGTGCGTCGCGTTTCGGTCTCGGCGCGCGAGATCGAGGAGGCGTTCGAATACACGATCCGGGCGTTGTCACGTGTTGCCGAGGCGACCGATCCCGACGTGGCGGCGCACCTGCAGCGGGTCAACTCCTACAGCCGCGAACTTGCTGTTATTGTTGGCATGCCGCCCACGTTCGTGCGGACCATCCAGGTGCAGGCGCAGTTGCACGACGTCGGAAAGATCCAGATTTCCATGGACCTCCTGAAGAAGCCGGCCAGCCTGACCGACGACGAATACGAGGTAATGAAGGCTCATACGTGGCATGGAGCCCGCATCCTGGGCGAACATCCCCGCCTGGCACAGGCCGCGACGATCGCACTGACGCACCACGAACGCTGGGATGGGACGGGCTACCCGCGGGCGTTGAAGGGCGACCAGATCCCCATCGAGGGACGCATCGTCAAACTGGCAGACGTCTACGACGCCCTGCGCAGTGTCCGTCCTTACAAGGCTGCCATGGCCCATAGGTACGCCAGCGAATGCATCCTGCGCGGCGATGGTCGCATCATCCCCAGCCACTTTGACCCGATGTTGCTGGATGCGTTCAGGCGGGTAACGCCTCGCTTCAACGAGATCCACGAGTCGTTTGCCGAGGAATCGTAGGTAGAATCCGGCGGTTTGGCAGAGACTTCAGGCGAACGTCTTCCGGATTTGATCAGCGGCCTCGGCCAGCAAGGCCACCTTCCTTAATCAGCGCGGCGGACCTGCGAATGACCTAAAGGCCACGGCCAGCGTTCCCGGCTTTCACCGGTTGATGGACAACTGCGTTCGCGAGGGGGCGTCAGGTGCGAGATCTCCCGGAATTTCCCGGAATGAGGTTCTGGGAGCCAGGATTTCGACGGCCAGGGTGTCGGGTTCAGCCCCCTTGATACCTGGCCAACTATGACGTTTTGTGGTTAATGTGTCTTACACTCCGGCAACCGTCCGTCCTTGACTGGGGTCCGACGGTTCCGGAGGCTTGCCTTGTCGGGCGGGAAATCCAGGGGGATTCGCATGGGTTGGAGGCGCGTGGGCAGCATTGGGCGGGTCGCCGCGTGCCTGCTGCCGTTGATCCTGCTGGGCATCCCGCGTCTGGCGGTCGCCCAGGGATCTGACCTCGACGCGATCCGCGCCGCCATCCGCGATGCCCACGCACAATGGTTTCCGGTCGACAACCCGGTGTGGCGCCTGACTCCCGAGGCGCGTTCGGGCCTGATCGGGGCGTTCCTGCCGACCCGCGTGAACCCGTCCATCGGCACCTTCCGGGCGCCTGCCCGAGGCGTGCTGCCGCCGCGTATCGACTGGCGCGATATCAACGGGGCGTCCTACGTCACCGGCATCCGGAACCAGAGCGGATGCTCCGGGTGCTGGGCCTTCGCATCCACCGCGACCTTCGAGTCGGCCTTCCTGATCCAGCAGCAGACACCGAACCTGGAGTTCGACCGATCAGAGCAGGACGTGCTGTCGTGCAGTCGCGGGGGTGACTGCAGGGGCGGGTGGGTGGACGAGGCCATGGCCTACCTCGCCGGGAACGGGGTCGTCGACGAAGCGTGCTTCCCGTTTGCGGCAAAATCGCTGCCCTGCGAGGACAAGTGCCGGGACTGGGATCGCCGGACCTTCAGGGCCCGTGGGATCGAGGCCGTTCCGAACGACGTGGACGCGCTGAGGGCCGCACTGCAGGACGGGCCGACGACCACCTGCATGACCGTCTACGAGGATTTCGTGGGCTACGGCGGCGGGGTGTACCAGCACGTGTGGGGCTTTGTCGAGGGGAACCACGCAGTCGAGGTGATCGGGTACGACGACGCGCAACAGGCCTTCATCGCCAAGAATTCGTATGGCGAAGGCTGGGGCGAAAAGGGGTTCTTCCGCATCCGGTACGGCGATTCGGAATTCGGTTCGTGCGCCTACCGGATCGTCCGAAACCGGGCGCCTGTTATCGACTGGATGCCGTCCGTGGTGCTGGTGCCGGGGGCCGAACTGGTCCTGCCGATTCCGGTGGTGGAACCGGACGGGGATCCGCTGACCTGGGACGTGAGGGGCCTGGCGGCGCTGCCGGGCGCGACCTTCGATGCGACGACCGCGACGCTGCTATGGACGCCTTTAGACGGGACCGTGGGGACGTGGGACGTGACCATACGGGCGTCCGACAACTGGACGCCGGCAGGAACGGCCGAGCGCACGGTGCGGATCAGTGCCTGCCCGGCGGCCTGTGACGACGGCAATCCCTGCACCGACGACGTGTGCCCTGACGGGATCTGCCGGCACGAGTTCAACGTGGCCCCCTGCGTTGCGGACGGCAATTCCTGCACCCGTGACGCATGCGTGAACGGTACCTGCCAGGCTATCGAACCCGACGGCACGGCCTGCGACGAGGACTGGAACGACTGTACGCTGGACGAATGCCGGGCCGGCGCCTGCTTCCATGAACCCCTGCCGGCAGGCACGTCCTGCGGCGACGACGGCAGCGAGTGCACCACCGACGTCTGCCGCGAAGGCGCCTGCGTGCACGATCCGCTCCCCGAAGGGACCCTCTGCTCCTCCGACTTCGAGTCGTGTACGGTCGACGCCTGCCGCGGCGGGGCGTGCCTGCACGATCCGCTCCCTGATGGCCAGTCCTGCGGCCTCGGGTCGGACGATCCCTGTACGGTCACATCGTGCCAGACAGGCGTGTGCAATTGGACCGACGCCCCCGACGGGACGCCTTGCGACGACCGGCGGGCCTGCACCTCGGGCGACACGTGCGTGTCGGGGGCGTGCGACGGGACTGCACCCGTGACCTGCGACGACGGGCTGGTCTGCACCCGCGACGGATGCGAGGACGGCGCGTCGTTCGGGCGTTCCTCCGCCTTGTTCGAGGATATCGCCGGGGTGGGGACCGACACGGGCATCGACGGGGACGAAGCGGCGGCCGGTCCGTTCGACATCGGCTTCGGGTTCCCCATGGGCGGAGGTGCTTCCCGGACGCAGTTCTGGGTATCAACGAACGGGGTGGTGTCGTTCGGCGGGCCGGTTTCCTCGGGGGTCCACGGCGATCTGGCTACCGGCCCGGGGCCGTTGGACCTCGTCGCCGTGTACTGGGACGACCTGGAGTGCTTCCGGGACGCAGGGTGCCGAGCGACGTACCTGATGCTTGGCGCGGCGCCCGACCGGCGACTGGTGATCCAGTGGCAGGGGGCCCGACTGTACGGCGTGCCCGGATCGGCCCTGGCCATGCAGGCGGTCCTGCACGAGGACGGAGGCATCGACCTGCGGTTCGGCGATCTGGTTGCCGCCTCGGGTCGCACCGCCGCGATCGGTTTCCTGGACGCGTCCGGGCGCGGCGTGGCGTACTCCGTGGACCATTCCATGGTCGGGCCGGGACTGTCGCTAAGATACGACCCGGCCGCGACGTACACATGCACGATTCTGGCTGACGAGGGCATATGCGTGATCGGGGGCGTCTGCCGGAGCGGCGGGGATCAGCACCCGTCCGACCCATGCCTGGCCTGCGACGACGGCGCATCCTGGCTGGCGTGGAGCCCGGCCCCGGGCGGGGCATGCGACGACGGCGACCCATGTACCTGGGGCGACACCTGCCAGACCGGATCCTGCCTAGGCGCGGCCCACGACTGCGCATCGGACGATCCCTGCTGGACGGGCGTCTGCGACGGCGGCGGCCAGTGCCGATGGACCGCTACGGTCGCGCCGTGTGACGACGGAAACGCCTGCACCATGTCGGACGTTTGCGTGAACGGGATGTGCGCGGGCGCCCCCCTGTCCGAAGGCAGCCCCTGCGAAGACGGCCGGGCGTGCACGACGGGCGATCGCTGCACAAGCGGCGCCTGCGTGGGTGCGGCGCCACCGACGTGCGACGACGGGCTGGACTGCACCTTGAAGGGCTGCGACGACGGCCCGGGATTCGTGCCAGTGGACGGTCCCTTCGAGGACATCTCGGCAACGGGCGCACTGGTGGGTACGGATTCGGTGCAGCCAACGCTGGTACCCGTCCCGCTGCGGTTCGATTTCCCGTTCCTCGGGTCGATCCGCACCGTAGCGTGGCCCTCGCCGTGGGGCGCGCTGCGCCTGACTGGAACGACTGACACGCCGGACGATCCCGGCGCCGCGCCGTCGGGCCTGTGCCCGCCCGATCCGAGGCTACCGGACGGCCTGGTGGCCGCGTACTGGACCGATCTGTACTGCGATCCGGCCGAAGGATGCCAAATCCGCTGGCAGGTGCTGGGGACCGCTCCCGACCGCCGCCTGGTGGTCCAATGGACGCGGGCGCGGCAGGGCGGCGAGGCTGGCACCAGCCTCACGTTCCAGGTAGCGCTGTTCGAGGGAGGCGCGATCGAACTGCGATACCTGAAGGCCGTGGGGATGAACGGCGATCGCGCCGCGGCAGGCATACAGGCCGGGACGGGAGGCTTTGCGCGGGGCGCGAGGCTGGCCTGCACGGGGGCCTGGACCAGCGCTGGCAAGGGCTACCGGTACGATCCGGGGCGTGCCTGGACATGCCGGTTCACCCCGGTCGAAGGTGCGTGCGTGGTCGACGGAACATGCCACGCGGACGGCGATGCGGACCCGTCGAACCCCTGCCGGGTGTGCCGCCGGGGCGAGACCGCCTGGGCCTGGTCCCTCGCGGCCTGCGACGACGGCGATCCCTGCACGCAGGGGGAAAGTTGCCACCTCGGGGACTGCCGAGGGACGCCCAACGAGTGCCGCCCGACGGCCTGCCAGAAAACGTCGATCTGCGACGGGAGCGGCGGGTGCATCACAGAACCGCGGCCAGCCGGATCCTCCTGCGGCGCGGCTTGGTGCGACGGCGATCGCTTCCAGGACGCGCCCGGCTGCGACGGGGAAGGCGCGTGCGTACCCGGCACGATGCGGGAATGCGCGCCATTCGGTTGCCGGGACGGCGCCTGCCTGGACGCGTGCACGGGGCCGAAGGACTGCGCGATCGGCGCCAGGTGCGTCCTCGCGAAGGGTGCGTGCCAGGCACCGGCCCAGGACGGCGAGTCCTGCACCGCAGACGACGACTGCCTGGGCGGCCATTGCGAGAACGGCTTCTGCTGTCCTTTCGGGGACTGCTGTGCGTCGCCGCTGGACTGCCAGGCGACTGGTTCGGGTGATCCATCCTGTGCCGACCCGGCCACCTGCCAATCGACGTTCAGGCCCGCATTCTGCACGCAGGACGGGCGTTGCGAGGCCGGCGATCCCGTCGACGACGATTCAGGTTGCGGGAACACAGTCAGACAGGACTGCGGTTGGTACCGGGACCACACGTGCGACGGATCGGCGGACCAGGCGATCTTCGCGTGTCCGACGACATGCGCTGGCGACCCGGACTGCGATGCCGATGCCCTGTGCGAGTCGGGGGCCTGCGTGCCGCGGGACAACGACGGTGCGACGTGCGCTGGCGACGGGGACTGCGGGTCCGGCCATTGCCGCAACGGGACCTGCTGTGCCTCGGGGGACTGCTGCAAGTCCGCTGGCGACTGTCCGGCCGGCTACCAGATCGCCCCGACGTGTGACCAGCCATCGCGCTGCCAGGGATGGCACGGTCGCGCCACCTGCACTGTCCGTTTCCAGTGCCTCATGGTCAGGGAGGATGACGACTCGGCCTGTGGCGCCTCGGACGGCCCCGACTGCGGACCCTATGCCGCCCAACCCTGTACCGGGGCGCCGGCCCAGCTCTTCACGATCTGCGCGACCTCATGCGCCACGTCGCAAGAGTGCAACCGCGACACGGCCACCTGCGTGGACGGCACCTGTCGACACGTTGCGACAAGGGCAGACGAGGTCGGACTGCTGGACGCGGACGACGCCTCTGCGGATACGGGCGCCCCGGACGACAACGGCGGCGAACATCACAGATCGGGAGGCTGCGACACGGGTCGACCCCATCCGGCCGTTCCCGTAATGATGCTGGCGCTCCTGTGGATTGTCGGTGCGCTCCGGCGATTCCGCGGGATCGTTGGTATCGTGTCGCAGCAACTCGCTTGCAAGGCCCAGGCTGCTTTCACCGTGGCACGTGGAAGATACAGGTGATCCGGGTCATCAAGAAGTCCTAGGAACCCATACTGCAAATAGAATTCCCGGGCTGGCAGGCACGCTTGGGTACCGGGGCATCCTGGCTCGCAGTTCAGGCGAACGTCTTCCGGATCCGATCGGCGGCAGCCAGCAGTGCTAGACGACGGCCTTCCCGCCACCAGACAAGCCCTTGTGCTGTCGCATCAACGGATTCTCACTGCATGCAGCAAGGACGGTCGAACCCGACGACCGAGCCGGTCTGGAGCGCCTGGCTCGATATTGCCTGCGCGCGCCATATTCCCTGGACAGACTGTCTCTGTCACCGGACGGTTTGGTTCGGCACAAGCTGTACCGTCCCTGGCCGACGCCTACCGGAAGGTCCGAGATCATCATCCAGCCACTCGACTTCATGAAACGACTGGCCGCGTTGATGCCAGCGCCTTACTCCCACACCATCAGGTATTACGGCGTGTTTGCAAACCGCTCGAAATATCGCCCCTTATGGGCATCCCTGATGAAGCGCGTCCTGGACGTGGACGCGCTGCCGTATACGGTCTGCTTCCAGAGGTGTAATACTTCGCTGCATGCGATTGAAGAAATTTAGCCTGAGAGGGATTCCAGTGCTTACCAGGCAAGAAGATGGGACATAAACGGCATGCAATCACCCCTGAACGCGCGGTACCCACGCAAAGCGGGAGTGCGGCGCAAACGCCCCTGCGGCCAAGGCGCATCGATTCGATCGATGTGTTGCGCGCCATCGCGCTGACCGGGATGGTCCTGTGTCATTTCACGGTCTACTACTCGTCGCCGGTGGGCGCGGGCGCATGGATCCACTTCGTGATGAACCACACCCTGGGCGACCTGGGCGCAGGGACATTTTTGGCCTTGATGGGCATCAGTCAGGTGTTGTCGGCCGAGCAGGAGCGATCGGCGGGCGGCACCAACCTTACGCGCAAGGCGCTTATCCGCGCAGGATATATCGTCGTGGTCGGCCTGATCATGATCGCCGTCGTATGGGGCCCGCGCGAATTATGGCAGTGGGACATCCTCACCCTCATGGGGACTGCCACACTGGTGCTGTTTGCCGTACGCAGGTGGAACTCGCTGTGGGTCATAGCACTTATCGTGCTCATCATCGCGGCAACCCCATCCTTGCGCGCTGGCCTGGACTTCGCACGTGTGTGGGGCGCCGAACTCGCGCCTGTGCAACCATTTTCCGCCTACGTACCAGGGCTGTACTACGACCCACCCGGGGACCCGAAGATATTCTGGACGCTGCGCGACATCGTCCAGGGCTACCTGTTCGTTGGAGAGTTCCCGGTCATGCCGTGGCTTGCCTTTCCGCTGGTCGGTCTGGTCCTTGGCCGACGGGTCGTGTCCCGTCGCATGATTGCCGATACCCC
The DNA here is from genome assembly GCA_903936705.1 of uncultured Myxococcales bacterium. Lineage (GTDB taxonomy): Bacteria > Myxococcota_A > UBA9042 > DTJE01 > DTJE01 > CAIZWN01. The sequence goes on along the minus strand of CAIZWN010000068.1, from coordinate 75,365 downwards.
TGCAATCACCGCCCTTGGCGCCGCGCTCTTCGTCACCGGTTTCAGCATTGCGTTTGCCGCCCGCGGCGAACCCGCATCAGCCGCGATTCGTGGTTACCTGGCACCCCTGTCGTTCTACCCCGACTCTTTCACCATGACGCTGGTGCAAATGGGTTTCGTGCTCTGGCTCTTCCCCCTGGTCTACCGTGGCATGGATCGGTCCGACCGGCCCGCGCGCGAACCCGGAGCCTGGATCCGGTATTGCCGGCGTCTGAGCCGTTATTCGCTCACCGTGTACTTTATGCACTATGTCCTGCTCGCCTGGCCGCTCTGGATTGGCTATCTTGCCAGCGGCGAGTTCCTCATTCAGAAAGCGATGTCGCCCTTGCCCGCCTTTGCCTGCGGGGTTTTCGCCCTCATGGTGCTTCATCGGCTGATGCTGTGGTTGGATCGCAAACAAGGCATCTTCAGCCTTGAATGGTGCCTGGCCATGCTCGTGCTGCGCTTTGCCCGCGAACCCACGGGTATGCCGAATTGAACCCGCGCTCAATCCTCGTCCAGCATCCAAGTCAAGCGATGATTCCAGGTTTCGCAGCGCCCTTTCCGGACGTTCATCCACCCATCGTCTTGGCGTCGGCGGCGGCGGCAGCTAGGCCCATACCTTCGCCCGCAGGCCCGAGAATCGCTGGACGCCGCGGGCCAGGGCTTGTCCAAGGACGTCCTCGTTGGCCATGACGCGGGCGACATTTTCGGCGCGGGTGATGCCGGTAGAAATCAATTCCCGTGTCAGGAAGGGCAAGTCTGTCGGGGGCAGGACCAGCAGGATTTCGATGGCCGGGGTGTCGGGTTCAGCCTTTGTGATACCTGGCTTACGATGACGTTTTGTGGTTGATGTTTCTTACACTCCAAATCGATTGGGGGGAGGGACGGTGTATGAAGGGGCAGTGGAGTTTCAACCGTGGATCAGAAGCACTCAACCATGCCGAAATCGTATGCCGTGTACGGGTGAGTGGACTCGAAGGCATCTAGCAGCTTGAGGTTCGGGGGCAGGTTCACACGGAAGCCCGAGGCGCCAGTTATGTCCACTGGGAATACGCTGGTCCATAGATCGAGTCGATTCGACGTGCAATGGTTCCAGTCCGCCAGCCCCGGCAGCAGCGGAATGTCAGAAGGCGGATCCTCAACGGCCAGACTAGGCGCCAGGACGTCTTGTGCGCCGGGTCCGGCACCACGCATCGTGACCAGCAGCAAAAACCGAGGGAGAGTCTCCTCCTCCCTGCAGAGGTTCGGAATATTGATGACTGCCGGGCCCAGGTGGAGTTTCCGTTGAATTGGGGTGTCGTCCAAGCAGGCCTCGTATTGTTCCAAATCGAAATGCCCGTCCGGGCGGAACGACACCAGCACCGCTGCACGCGAATCGGACCGTGCGTTTGCGGGGTTACCGGAAGAGGTTGTCGCAGCTCCTGCCGCCTGCATTCCGACTCTCAGGTTGTGAAACGCGTGGTTGACCAGCAGAGAATGCGTCGTCATCGACGGGACCCCGTGGATTCCGGCACAGCAACCGGTCGGCGGGACCACCAGACCACGAGCTGCTAGAGTGACCATAAGGTCCGTCAGTACCGAGTGATCTTGTGAGGCATTTAGAGCCCTCGCGCGGTTGTCATCGGTGTTGTCGCTGTTGGACAGCAGGAACGGGAGAGCCGCGACGATTAGGAGGCGTCCGGATATCCTCGATCGTGGGAAAATGCTGTTTGCGACCGCGTCAAGGAACAGCCAGACCGCCAGTGCCGCGAACGGTATTGCCGCGTAGGAGTAACGTTCGCTCCATGCCTGGCCGGTGGCCAGGACAAGCAGGACAACTGCGGACGTCATCGATACGACCAGTCCTGCGCATGTCCAGGCCGCCGTGTTTCGCCGATCTGAGTTCGTGGTCCCCAGGCGCCAGGCCGCGACAGCTAGGCCGGCCGGCAGGAGGACGATGCCCAGCGAGACGTAACCCGCTGCGATGCCGGCAGCCAGGTTTGGGACCGAAACGGAGGATGATGATCCGTGGAATGTCCATCCACCACCCAGGAATTGCAGGACGGCATCCGCTCCGACCAGGAGATAGAAGTGCAGGATCAGAAGCACAAGAGTCGTAATTCCGATCCGGCGTCCTGAAAAGAAACCTTGGTTCGAGACGGCCAGAAACCCGATCGGGATTACCAGCAATGCCGCCGAGGCGTGCATCTGGACGGCGAGGCTAGCCGAGGCAAGCAAAATGATCCAGCTGACGAGACGCGGTCGTTGGTTGAACGAAAGTGATGCACAGAGGAACAGCAGCACGAATGGCAGCATGTACGGATGGTGCCAGAACAGGAGTCCCTGCGCATTGTAGATTGCGGGACAACCTACCAGGATCGTGGGGACAATCGCCGCAGCGGTCCGGTTTCCGTTCCGGTACAGCCAGAGACCTGTCGCGAGAATCGATGTCATGTTCAGCGATACTAGGCTTAGCCAAACGGCCTGCAGATCGTTTCCGAACAACCATTGTGCCAGTCCGAGCAGCCAGAGGAACAGGGGGCCGACGCTGAGCGTCAGGCCGTTGACCCCCGGACCGAGCAATGGGATCTCGCCGTGCGCGGCCAACAGGTGACCCATCGTCAGGTACTGGTCGTACTCAAGATTGACACAAAAACCTTCGCTCCAAGCGGGGAGAGCATGCTGCAGGAACGTTGTTGCCAGCAGTGCGGCCGCAAAAGATAACGTTACTACGTGTAATGCACGTAATGCGGTTCGGACGGCTGGCGCAGGGCAAGTCCTTGACAGCATCTCGCTACCTGCGACGTGCAGCAGCCCAATACCGAACAGCAGAACCGCGTTGACATGATCGGACAGGAGGACCCGGAACTCCTCGGATGTCTGTTCTGCGATGCGCAACAGGGTGTTGCCAATTCCATCGGGAACCGACGTCAAAGCTATGCCCAGCAGCAGGCATGTGGCCACGAGAACGACAGGCAACAGAGTCATCCGGCGCCACCGATGAACGGGTCGGTTGGCCGAGGGGCAGGCATGTTCATGACCGTTCAAGCTCAGCAGTGAGGCGATCGCCATAGCTATCGCTGCGGCCAGGATCGCCAACAGACCACCGATAAGCAGCGGCCACCAGTACGGCGTCGTATCAAGCCAGTGACGCATGACGGCTGGCAGGCTGGCCGACCATGGCCATGCGCCGGCACAGGCCTCCTGGAATAGAAGGTCCGGATGATTTGGCCGGACGGCTTGGGCCAGAGCCGCCGCTGCCTCGGTCCCGTGCTTGCCTCCGGGAATAGCCTCGACCAGGCAGCCCGGAACCGGCCACTCGTTGCTGGATTGCTCGGCGAGCCGGACCAACTCCCTTGCCCCGTCCAGGTCTCGAACGAGTTGGAATAGCACCTCGCAGCTGGTCGATAGGCGGATGGAGGTAACGTGCCACTCGCCGACTTGCTTTGGGCCGCCGGGCGCCAGGAGGTCGAGGAAACGGTCCCCCCGTCCCTGCGCCAGCACGCGCTCATGCGCAGACGGGGCTGCCTGGAACAGGAGGACGATAGGAACTACTGCAGCGCAGAAGTACACCAATCTTCGTTCAAATGCTGGCACCACAACCGCCTATGAGGGCGAGAATATTATCGTTCTGCGCTGTTGTGTCGGCAAGCGCCGATTTGGGACGTTCGGGGGCTGTCAAGTCAAATGTCCACCCCGACCGAGAGCGCTGCATTGAACCCTGGCATCCACACGCCGGGTCCATGATGCTTGTAGGTTGCGTTGGTCAGGTTCTCCAGCGCCAGTCCAAGGTGGACGCGCTGGGCCACGGTGACACCGCCTCTCAGGTTCAGCTTTGCCCAGGAGGGCGAGCCGCCCGCTGGGATACGGCTGTCCTTCAGGTCCAGCGGTGACAGGCGTTCCTGCTGCGCATCGACCCGGCAAAGCCCGATCGCGCCCCAGATTTCATTCTCCAAAGCCATCTTCCGGATGAGATATCTTGTCTCACTGGCGATTCCGGGACGTCCGCGCTTCGCGGTAAGCGTGAACTTCATTCGCCAGAAAAGCTGGAACCCGCGCGGTGCCAGCGGACCACGGTCTCGGGTTTCACGACGACCAGCAGATCCCTCCAACCAGGCCAGAATCGCGACAAGAGGACCCAGAACGAGCGTTCGGCGTTGGACAACCTGGATCTTGGCGCGGTTCTCTTCAGGATTGCGAGTTGCTGGTGCAGGGCCAGGTTTTCGACGGCCAGTTCCTCCCGGGTCTGGAGGCACGAAAGCATCGTGGCGAACATGGATTGAAGCATCTTTAGCATGGTCGTGGACGGTATCGTGTCAGACTGGAAAACGCCAAGATTTCAACGCGGGCGGAGTTTTGGCTAGGGACACTCGCTTCAACGAGATCCACGAGTCGTTTGCCGAGGAATCGTAGGTGTAATTCGACAGTTTGCGCAGGGACTTCAGGCGAACGTCTTCCGGATCCGATCGGCGGCCTCGGCCACCCTCTCGACGGTAGGAACCAGGGCAAACCGGACGTGGCGCATGCCTGGATGAGTACCGTCCAGCAGATTCTCGCCCAGTGCCGGTCCGGGACTGCACACGACCGCAACCGCCGGGTCCAGCAGGCGTTTCGCAAACGCCAGCCCATCCATCCCGACGGGCACGCGAGGCCACACGTACAGGGTCGCCTCGGGCACGAAGACCTCGCACCCTACGTCCCGCAAGGCTGGCACCAGCAGATCACGCTTTTGCCGGTACAACGCACGCATCCCGGCAACGTGCGCCTCGTCCGACAGCGCAGCCACGGCGCCATCCTGGATGTACGTGGCCGTCCCTGAATCGACGTTCGTCTTCAGCTTCTTGAACAGTGACACTATGCGCTCGTCGCCAGCCACCCATCCGACGCGATGGCAGGTCATGTTGGATCTTTTGGACAGCGACTGGAACACGACCACGCCATCACGGCCGAACTCGAGGATCGTCCGCGGAGGCTGGTCAAACCACACCTCGGTGTACGCCTCGTCGGACGCCACGACGATGTCATGCCGGGCCGCCCAAGCCAGCAGTACCGGCCAGAATCCATCGGGCGCCACGCGGCCCGAGGGGCTGTTCGGATAGTTGATCCAGATCAGCCGCGCGCGGGCCAGCACGTCCGCCGGGATTGCGTCCAGGTCCGGCAGAAAGCCGTCCTCCATCCGCAGCGGGTAGTAGTAGGGCACCCCGCCGGAAAACAGGGTCCCTCGGTTGTACGGCGGATAGCCAGGGGTCGGGCACAGGACGATGTCGCCCGGATCAATCAGGCAATTCGGAAAATTGAACACTGCCTCCTTGGCCCCGACCGTCGAACATATTTCCCGATCAGGGTCCAGCGATACGCCGAAGCGGCGGCCATACCAGGCAGCAACGGCCTGCCTGAATTCGGGGGCGCCGACGTACGACGGATACCCGTCCCTGGACCTGGTATCGACCGCGCCCTGAATGGCACGTCGCACCAGTTCGGGCGTAGGTTCAGTCGGGTCTCCCACACCGAAATCGATGGGGTCGTGCCCGCCAGCCTTCAGGGACGCCACCATGCGGTCAACTTCGGCGAACGGATATCCGGGCAGCGACGCGATGCGCTTCGAGGGGAGAACGTTCATGTTGTGCTCGCTATTGATTCATGCTGTTGAGGAAGTTCTTGTTGCTGTCATAGCGGGACAGTTTGTCCAGCAGGAACTCCATGGCATCCAGGACGTTCAGCGGGTGCAGCAACTGGCGCAGGATCCACACGCGATTCAGCGCCAGTGGGTCCAGCAGCAGTTCTTCCTTTCGCGTACCGGACTTGTTGATGTCCAGCGTCGGGAAGATGCGCTTCTCCATCAACTTGCGGTCCAGGTGGAGTTCGCAGTTGCCGGTGCCCTTGAACTCCTCGAAGATGACTTCGTCCATGCGGCTGCCCGTATCGATCAGGGCAGTACCGATGATGGTCAGCGAGCCGCCGTCCTCGATGTTGCGCGCCGCACCAAAGAAGCGCTTGGGCTTGTGCAGAGCGTTCGAATCGACGCCGCCCGACAGGATCTTGCCCGACGGGGGGACGACCGTGTTGTACGCCCTGGCAAGACGGGTGATCGAGTCGATAAGGATCACGACGTCGCGCTTGTGTTCAACAAGGCGCTTGGCCTTCTCGATGACCATTTCCGCGACCTGGACATGGCGGGCGGCCGGTTCGTCGAACGTGGAACTGATGACCTCGCCCTTGACCGAACGCTCCATGTCGGTGACTTCCTCGGGCCGCTCGTCAATCAGCAGCACGATGAGGTAGACCTCCTTGTGGTTCGTGGCGATGGCATGGGCCATGTCCTGCAGGATGACCGTCTTTCCGGTACGGGGCGCCGCGACCACCAGCGTGCGCTGACCCTTGCCCTGCGGGCACAGCAGGTCGATCACGCGGGTCGAGTAGTTCTTCGCATCGTATTCGAGGTTGAACCGCTCGTTCGGGTACAGCGGAGTCAGGTTATCGAAGAGGGTCTTGGTCTTGGCGACTTCCGGATCCTCGTAGTTGATCGATTCGACCTTCAGCAGCGCGAAATACCGCTCGCCGTCCTTGGGCGGCCGGATCTGGCCTGCAACGGTATCGCCGGTCCGCAGGTTGAAACGGCGGATCTGCGATGGGGACACGTAGATGTCATCGGACCCTGGCAGGTAGGAAGTGTCCGGGGCGCGCAGGAAGCCGAAGCCCTCGGGCAGCACCTGCAGGACACCTTCGCCAAAGATCGAGCCATTCTGCTCGGTCTGCGCCTGGAGGATCGCGAAAATCAACTCCTGCTTGCGCAGGCCGCGAGCTCCGTCCAGGTTCAAATCCTTGCCGAGGATCAACAGGTCCGAAATCTTCATGTCCTTCAGTTCTTTCAGGTTCACGCGTTCCTCCCTTGCGAAGGTGAATGAGACTCCCAGGTGACTTGGTTCCATGCATCCGAAGCCGCGTCCTTTGCAAATACCGAAGGACGATTTGGAGGCCGGAACCTGGCAGACGATCGCGGGCCGGACGGTGCCGTTCCGCAGAAAGTACGCACACAGGCTACCAGCGGTAGTCGGGAATGTCAAGACGATTGATTCCAAAAAAAGCTACGAGCGCTTGCGAAGGTTCGACTTGCACCACGCCTCGACGGCGGCCATGTCGTCCAGCAGGGGCGCCGGGGGAAGGCTTCGCAGGAAGACCTTGCCATAGGGACGCTTGCGCAAACGCCCATCCAGCACGGCCACCACGCCCCGGTCAGTCCGCCTCCTGACAAGCCTCCCGAAACCCTGGCGCAACCTGATGACGGCGAGTGGAATCTGATACTCCCGGAATGCGTTGCCGCCCATTGCCGCAATAACAGCCGCACGGGCAGCTATCAACGGGTCATCCGGAGGATCGAACGGCAGGCGGTCAATTATCACGCACGACAGCGCGTCACCTGGCACATCAACCCCCTCCCAGAAAGTCGATGTGCCGAAGAGGCAGGCGTGCGAAGTCGTACGAAAACTGCGGACCAGCGTATCGCGTGGCGCGTCGCCCTGAACCAGGACCGGCCACGCCAGCCGGCTGCGCAATGCCTCGGCCGATCGTTGCAAGGCGGCGTGACTGGTGAACAAAACGAAAGCCCTGCCCTTCGTCGCGTTCAGAAGGCGTTCGACCTCGTTGTCAAAAGCCTCGGGATGTTCAGGCGAACCCGGGTCCGGCAGGTCCTTTGGCACGTAAAGGATAGCCTGGCGGGCAAAGTCGAACGGCGAGGCCAGGACCTGCTCGACGGCACCATCAGGGATACCAAGCCGCTTTCTCAGAAAAGCGGTCGAACCATCGACGGTCAATGTCGCCGATGTCAGGACTATCGGGCGACCTGTCAGGAAGACCCGCTGGCGCAACGCGGCGGATACGTCGATTGGCAGAACCGACAAGCTGCCGGCAGATGCGCCACGACGCTCGACAAGACGAACCACTGTCGTATCGGCTCCCGCCAGTACCTCAGTCAGAACCGCACGCGCCTCGATCGCCCGAGCCGGGACATCCGATTCACGGTCGAGCCCGGAAACGACCTCGTGAGCATGGTTGGCCACGCCTTCGAGATCGATGTCAAGCAGGTGCCAGGCCCGCAACGCCTCCGGGGGCACCGCTGCCGAATCCACGCGCCCCCTGCCCTCTCGGGCCAGCAGCGCACGCAGGACCGCTCCAAACCCGTCGGACAAACGCCCTGCCGACGCATGCAGCATCCTGCCAACTACCGGGTCAGCGCCTCCCACCAGCGCCTGCGCATCCCGGGTCAGTTCCGCAAGTTCGCCGTTCGCAAGCGACATCCCGAAATACTCGGTAGCAACGTCCTCCAGACTGTGGGCCTCGTCCAGGATCACCGTGGCATCCGGCGGCAGAAAGGCGCCGCTTTCCGCATTCCCCAGCACCAGGTCCGCAAAAAACAGGTGGTGGTTTGTAAGAACGACGTCAGCCTGCATTGCCTTGGCGCGCGCCATGAACAGGAAACATGTCGAGTAATGGGCGCACTCGCGACCAGGACAACCGTCGGCATGACAGCCAAGACGACGAACCAGCGGGTGGTTCTCGGCAAGATCGGACAGTTCGGCGAAATCGCCCTCGACGGTGGTTGTCGCCCATTTGCGCAGGCGGGCCACGATGCGGTGGTTGTCGGCCGCGCCGTCAAACAGGCCGGGCGACATCCAAATCTCTTCCAGCCTGGCGCGGCAAAGGTAGTTCGACCTGCCCTTCAGGACCGCCGTCGAAAAAGAGACGCCAAGCGACTCGGCCAGGAACGGGACCTCCTTGCCGCGGACCTGTTCCATCAACGCCTTGGTGCCGGTTGCTACAACCACCTTGCGACCGGAAAAAATCGCGGGTGCCAGATAGGCGAGGGTCTTGCCGACGCCGGTCCCCGCCTCGACAAGACACACGTCAACCTGCGCAATCGCCCTGGCAACCGCGTCACACATCGTCTGCTGTTCGGGACGATGTTCCCAGCCTGGCAGGTGACGCGAGATCAGGCCGGCAGGTCCGAACACGTCGCTGACAGGAACGACCGGACGCGCTGGCACACGAGCCTCCTTGACCCGGGAAGGGTAGCATGGACAGGCACGCGAAACCGCCTTGACAATTGCGACCCGAAGGCCCGAGTCTAGCGGCTCGGTTGCACGCTTGGCCTGGCTGAATAGCCGGTGTCAGTTGATCCCGAAGGAGGCCCAATGACCGCTGCTTCTAAACCCCCAAGTACACCCCCTGGCCCTGGATTCTTCCGGCGCTTCCCACGCAATTTCTGGGTTGTGATCCTCATGGAGTTCTTCGAGCGCGGTTCGTACTACGGCGTCATGTCGGTGCTGGCCGTCTACCTGGGTGACACTGCCCGCGGCGGTGTCCTGGGCCTGCCGGAACACACGGTCGGCAGCCTGCTGGGCATCATCACACCAATGCTGTACCTCCTGCCCATCCTCAGCGGCGCCCTGGCCGAACGCTTCGGTTACCGACGCATGCTGATGGTCGCCTTCGCCCTGCTGTCTGCCGGCTATGCCTGCATACCGATGGCAACGGGGGAAACAGCCGTCTTCGCCGCGCTGGTGCTGATGGCACTGGGGGCCGGGACCTTCAAGCCGATCCCGTCGGGAACCATCGCGCGCATCACGAATGAATCCAACTCGACCCAGGCCTTTGGAATCTTCTACTGGACCATCAATCTGGGCGCTTTCATCGTGCCGTTGTTCCTGGTGGGCTGGCTGAAGGCCATCAGTTGGACATACGTGTTCCTGATGGCGTCGGCCGGCACCGGCATGATGCTGCTGCCGGTAATCGCCCTGTTCCGTGAACCGGCGCGCCCGGCAAACCGCAAGTCGATCGGTGAGGTCCTGGCGGGCGCCGCCATGGTTTTGCGCGACTGGCGGTTCGTGCTGATGATCGTCATCTACTCGGGCTTCTGGATTCTGTACTTCCAGATGTTCCACACGGTCCTTTGGTACCTGAAGGACTTTGTCGACATGGCCCCGGTGGAATCGGTCGTTAACGGTGCCTTGTCAGCCGTGGGCATCGGACTTGCCTTCAAGTTTGATGTCGAGCACGTGACGGTGATCAACGCCGGCACTATCATCATGCTGCAACTGGTCGTGTCCCGTCTGGTCGCAAACACCCGCGCGCTGCCGACAATGGTGGTCGGGGTTGCCATGGCGACATGCGGCATGGGCATACTGGCCTTTTCCAGCCACGCCGGGTTCTTCATCCTGGGCATCTTCGTATTCTCGGTGGGCGAGATGACGACCCATCCCAAGTTCATCAGCTATATCGGCCTGATCGCGCCCGACGACAAAAAGGCGTTGTACATGGGCTACATGTTCTTGTACGGCGTGCTGGGCAGCTCGATCGGCGGCTTTGTCGGCGGCTATGGCTACGAACATTTCGTCAAGGAGCGCAACGACCCGCAGACGCTTTGGCTGCTGTTCAGCGCGATCGGCGCCGCCACCATCGTAGGCCTGCTGCTGTTCGACCGATTCGTGGCACCTGCCAAGGTATCAGCCAGCGCGGCCCGAACCTGAACCCGGGCGGATGCCGACTGCATTACGAGGTCATATCGAGGCTGACACGACAGCCGATCCCGAGGATCAGCGCCTCCCGCCACCGATCAGGCGAGCCAGCAGGTCCAGCACCAGCGGTTCGGAACCTGCGTTACCGCGCTTGATGCGCACCTCGGACGCCGGGGCCTCCTTCAGGTAGGCGTCCAGTTCAGACGCCTTATAGCGGGCCGCGCCGCGCTTGGTCTTGTCCCACTGGAAGTCGCGCTTCAACTCCAGGCGCTTCATGCATTCGTCGGTATCCGCCCCACGCGCCACCAGCGCCTGGGCCGTGCGTAACGTCCTGACCTGCCGGGTGATCTTGTGGAACAGGATTATGGCCTCGCCACGCGAATCCTTCGCGTCCTCGAGGTCGCGCTGAGCCACCTTGGCCGCCTTGGCCAGATTGCGATCGTAGATTGCATCCTGGAGATCCCATGGAGCGGGGCGGCGCGACCGCTGCACCAAGCCCATCAGGTCAGCCTCGGTCACACGGCCACCTTCGCCAGCGAATTCCCGCAGCAGGTGGATCGCGGCGTCGATCGCCGCTCGATCCGCGCCGACCAGATCCAGCAACGCCTCCTGCGCCTTCGAATCCAGCGCTATGCCCGCCTCGCGCGCGGCCCGCGAAATCAGCGATTGCGCCTGGTCGTCTTTGAGGATCGCGGGCGCAATCACCTGCCCGACCGTCGCAACCAGGGTGGCCAGCGGACTCTTGGCGGACCGACCCTCGGCCAGCAGCACCAGGCGCAGGTGCGAAGGGGGAGACTGCAGAATTGCGGACAACTCGGGAGGAACCTTGGCGCCGCTGCCCACACCGGTCAACAGCGCCACCGTCCCCTCGCCGAACAAGGGAGCTTCCTGCGCAATGGCGGCCAGCTTGTGCCAGGCGTCGGTCTTCGCCCCGTCGGCATCCAGGCGGGCTGTCGTCACGGGCGCCGCGGTCCGCTTCAAGTCCTCCACTACGGCATCGAATATGCCGTCGCGCACAGCCTCGTCACCGCCCGCCACCAGGATCGCAAAGGCCTTGCCACCTTGGGCCAGAAGGTGTTTGAGGTCCTCGACTTCGGCAATCGTCACGGGTGCCCCACGGATTCCGACGCCCGGATCATCGGTCGTCGGCGCTTCCTGGTCAACGCGGTTTCCTTCGCGGTGTCGACATTCCTGGCGCGCGTCACCTGAGAGCCTCCAACAGTCGAACCGACGGAATCAAGGGAATTGTCGGCACGGCGCAAACGCCATCGAACTGAAGCCCTGCCAGCTGGATTTTGCGTGCGATGTCACCGGATGCATAGTACCCGGCCGGGCCGACTACCAGTTTTACCAAACTCAGGAACGCCGCATCCCACCTTGATTCCGTGCATGCCTGGGCCAGGAACAGCCGGCCCCCAGGTCGCAAAAGGTCGCGAATCCTGGCCAGGAATGCATCAGGATCCATCACGTACGGAAACGCATGTGTTGTGACCACGGCATCGAAGGGCGCCTGCGTGGGCACATCGTGTACCGTTCCATTCAGGTAGGTGATACGGGGATGCGAGAACTGGGCCTTTGCCCGCAGGATCATCGGTCCCGTCGGATCCACACCGACCACTTCCACCTTTGGCAGGCAATCGACGATGGTACGGTCTAGCTGTCCGATCCCGCATCCGACGTCCAGGATCCGCCTGGCGTCCGGGCACACCTGCAGCAGACGTTGCAAGACCAACTCGCGCGTCGGCTTCAGGACAAACGACTGGGCGATCATGTTCTCGTAACGTGGCGCCCAGTATTCCCAGGCGAACAGGTGTCGATCAACCATGATCCCCCCATATTTCACTAGCACTAGCCCATGAATCGTCCAGGACCTTCAAGCCTTCACGAACCAGTGTCTACCTTACGAATCAGGCCGTCCACGATCTCGACAATCCGGTCGCAGCGGGACGCCATGCGGTGGTCGTGCGTGACGATCACGAAAGCCCCGCGATACTCCCGGTTGAACTCGCGCAGCAGGTCGAACACCTGGTCGGCCGAATTGGAATCAAGATTCCCGGTCGGCTCGTCGGCCAGCACCAGCGGCGGCTGCATTGCCAGCGCCCGTGCCACGGCAACGCGCTGCTGCTGACCCCCCGACAGGTCGGATGCTCGCGCAAATATCTTGTCCTCGAGGCCGACGCGAACCAGCAGCATGCGCGCTCGCTGACGCATCTCGTCGTCGGGCCGCCCGCGCTGCACCAGCAGCGGCATCATCACGTTTTCCAGCGAGGTAAAGGCCGGCAACAGGTGATGGAACTGGAAGACGAACCCGATCTTGTGGCCCCTGAAACGCGTCTGTCCGGCGTCGTCCAGCGTCGAGGTATCGGTGCCATCCAGGAAGATCCTGCCACCCGACGGCCGGTCCAGCAGGCCCATCAGGTTCAACAGCGTGCTTTTCCCCGAACCCGACGGTCCAACCAGTGCCACGAATTCGCCGGCATTGACCGACATGTCGATGCCGTGAAGGACTTCGGTGACAACGCGGCTGCCGTAGGACTTGCGGACACCCTCCAGGCGCAGGATAGCCCCGTCTTCTTCAGCCATATCGGATCACCTCGGCCGGGTCCAACCGCGCCGCGCGCCGCGCCGGGGCCACCGCTGCCACCACCCCGACAACCGTAGCCACTGCCGATGCGGCGACGAACCGCGTCCATGTCAGGTCCACCGGAAACACCGGAGAGCCGTCCGGCGCCAGCGCCATGCTGCGAAACAGCAGGGCCAGCAACGCGCCCAGGCCGCATCCCAACGCGGATCCGGCCAGCCCGAGAATCGTGCCCTGCAACAGGAACACTCCCATGGTCTGGCCCGTCGATGTTCCTATGGCCTTCAGGATGCCGATCTCCCGAGACTTCTGCACAACCGACACGACCAGCATCGAAGCGATGCCCAGCGCCACCGCCAGCACGACGAAAAACTGGATCATCCACGAGGAGGCACTCTGGGACTTCAGCCCGACCAGCAGTTGCCGGTTGATTTGCATCCACGTTTCCGCGACCAGACCGGTGCGGTCAGAAATCTCGTCCGCCATCCGGTCGGCCTCGAATATCGCATCCACGCGAACCTCGATGCTGGTGATCCCGTCCTCGAGGTTCAGCAGCGTCTGGGCGTTGCGAAGCGAGGACAGAACCCACCGCTCGTTCAGGTCCTTGGCGCCAAGGTCGAACAACCCTCCGACTGTGAAAACGTCCGAGCGTCCGCCCTCGGTCACCAGCCTCAGTTTGTCACCAACCGACAGGCCCAGGTCAGCCGCCAGACCGATTCCCAGCACCACGTCGTTCCCCTCAAGCCGGAAAGCGCCGGACTTCAGACGGCCTGTCACATCGACAATCCGATCGAAACGCGCCGGGTCTACGCCACGCAGGGCCACAGCCTTGCTGACGTCGCCCTTCACCGCGAACGCAGCACCCGCGGCAATCGGTGACGTCGCCACGACCCCTGGCACCCGCTCGACACGCCCAAGATTCGCCGGCCAGTCAGGGATCTTCTGGGGACGCTGAGCAGCACCTTCGACTCGCGCAGCAACCTTGTCGGTTCCCTCCTCGAGCATACGGCGAGCCACGGCGTCCTGGGGCCGGATCACGACATGCGGCTGAGACCCCAGCGTGTTCGCGACAAGGCTGGTCTGCAGCCCCGAGATCAGAGCGGAAAGAAAGACGATGACACCGACGCCGACAGCCACCCCAGCCAGGGTCAGCAGCGTCTGGAACCGTCCCTCGCGAAGGAATCGCACCGCCAGGATCAACTCAAAGCGCATCGGGACCTCACTCGCGCACGACCGTCACCCTCTGACCCGGCCGCAAGCGCACCCCGTCAGATACGACCACGTCCTCGTTCTGGGCAAGCCCCTCGACCACCTCGAACCGATCCTCGCCCCTCATTCCCAGCCTGACGTCGCGCCGCTGGACCCGCCCTTCCCTGGCCACCAGAACCCATGGCTGCCGCCCGCCCGACTCGCGAACAGCGACCTCGGGCAGCGTGATGGTGGCTTCGCGCTTCTCGGCCATCATCTCGACCGAAACGGTCATGTCGGGCCTAAGGTAGGCAGGAGGATCATTCAGGGTCAGCCTTACTTCAATAGTGCCTCGCAGGCGATCAACGGCCGGCAGGATCCGGGAGACCTTTGCCGGAAACGTCAGGCCCGGGAAGGCATCCGAGGAAGCGATTGCCTCCTGCCCTTCGCGCAGCAGGTACAGGTTCTTTTCATCAGGCTGGACCACCAGGTAGGGGATCCCTTCAGTCGCCATCGCCATCAGCACCGACCCCGGCTGAACCACATCCCCTACTTCGACGTTCCGGGCCAGCAGGATCCCGTTGGCCGGCGCCAGAATCCTGGTCTGTTCCAACCTGGCCTCTGCAGCAGCAAGATTGGCACGCGCGATTTCCTTTTCGGCCCGCGCGGCGCGGCTTTCCGTTCCCGACAAGGATGCCGACCCCCAGGCCTGCGATTCCGCAGCAGCTTGCCTGGCCTGGGCCTGATCTCGTTGCGACCGCGCCTGATCCAGGTCGTCGACCGTCGATGATCCCGAGGCCGCCAGCCCCGAGATGCGAACGAAACGTCTGTCTGCCAGTTCCAGCGCCGACTTTGCCTGCCGCAGATCCTCCGAGGCGACTCGACCCGTGACACGCAGGACCTGGTCGACACGGGCATCCGCCTTTGCCAACGAGGCATTCGCCTGCTGGACCGACGCCATCGCCTCCTTTTCCTCCAGCCGAATCAGCAGTTCGCCGGCAACAACACGATCTCCCTCACGAGCCTTCACTTCCACGACACGCCCAATGGCAACAGACCCTATCGAAACATGCGCCGGGGCCGCCACCCTACCGCTGACCACGACTGTCTGCACCAACGAGGTTCGTTCCACACGAACTACATGCACGATGGGCCCACGCAGCATCCCCCACGCACCAAACCCGGCTGCCACGACGGCGATAGCGATCAAGATCCACGTCCTTGGCTTCATGCCGCGCCTCCTCCAGATTCACGACAATCCACTGTCTCCGCTTCTGCCCTGAAAGTCAGAAAAATGAATCGGGACCTGATCCCCGAAACCGGCATCATGTCGCCTCCCTGTTCCGTGATCGGTCAGCCGGCACCTCATCGGAGTTCAGCCGCTCGGCCGCCCGACCCATGGCCTCCAGGCCCAGACGAACGTGATCCAATTCGACCTCGTCCATCATTGCCAGAAGGCGCGCCGTTCGGACGCCCCCGGCCGCCCGCATCCGTTCCGACTGTTCCCTGCCAGATTCGGTCAGGCTGACCCTTATCGAACGCCTGTCAGTCTGGTCGGTTTTCCTGGCGACCAGCCCCAGGCCGGCCATACGCTCGACGGTCTCGCTGACCGACGCCTTCTTTACGCCAAGAGCCCGCCCTATATCCCCGATCCTCTGGTCACCCAATGCCCTCAACAGAAAAAGCACCTTGATCTGGCTGGTACCAAGTTCCGAGTCCAGCCAACTCTCATGCTGGGCCAATCCAACCGTACGATGGACGTGCTCTTCCATGTCCAGTATCCGCCGCACCGTATCCTCGCGCCGACCGCTCATATGTGCTCCAGGAAGTGGGTAACGCCGGATAGTATGGTCATCCCGGACTTAAATGCTGTCAAGCTACTTGTGACAAGTACGGGGCGCAGACGGACGGAAAGGCCTTCAATTGACCGGAGGCGGGGCCAGGGGAATTTCGATCGCTGGATGTTCCAGGTCGATCAGGTTGGCGATCTCGATCTTGTCCAGAGCAATTGAATAGACCCAGTCCTCCATGAACACGCTGCGCTTGACCTGGCTGTTGGACTGGCTCCACCAGGACCCGCACACGCTGTTGTAACTATCGCCAGTGACCGGCGCACTGTGCGGGATCCCGCCCATCGAGAAGAACCCGTTTTCCACGGTCACACGCCACACCTGCAGCCCATTGAAGGACATCGTGGTACCGGACTGCCCGTCGCCGCCGCCCTCGCAGACGATGATGGGCAGGGCCAGCAGATTCCTGGACCTGAAGAAGTTGAACGCCAGATGGTTCGTTGCTGCATCCGAGGTGCTGCCCCTAGTCCCTATGATTTGACGGTGCAGCAGCGTTGGCTTGGTGAGGTCGGTCACATCGAAGACCTGCAATTGCAGGCCGTCGAACCAGGCAAAGTCCCCCATGTCGTCGGCATCATAACCGATGCTGAGGATGTGGCCTGGGTCCAGGAAGTGCATGTAAGTAGAAAACCCGGGGATTTCCAGTGCGCCCAGCAGTTTCGGATCCAGCGGGTCCGACAGGTCAAAGGCGAACAGGGGATCCGTCTTCTTGAAGGTCACGATGAAGCCTGCGTCACCTTCAAAGCGCGCCGATCGGATGTCTTCCGTGGGGGCGATGTGGTCAACCATGCCAACCACGGCCAGTTCGCCCCCGATGTCCTTCAGGACGGACACCGTGCTGTAGACGTTAGGGTCGGGAACCTGGCCCATCGTGGTCGCGACGCGCAGATAGCCGTCCTGCTCGTCCAGCGCGAACTGGTTCAGGACCCGCCCCTTGACCACGCCGGACCCGACGTACTGCGTCGTAGCCTGACCATCTGACAGCCGAAACTTGTGGACGGTTGTCGCCTCGATGGCGCCCTCGGACTGTGGGTAGTACCAGCCTACCGTCATGTCGTTCTGGTAGTGACGTTCGGCCACGTACAGATTATCCAGGCTTCCGTAGACCGCGCCTGGACGGCCAACGATGGTCGATGCGCCAATACTGCCCGGCTTCGACATGTCGAAAGAGGCCAGCGACAGGAACGACCTTCCATCGCCCGCCTTTGACAGGTAGAAACCCTGGCAGTCGCCCAGCAGCCCTTCCTCGGTGACAGCCTGGCCGTCAACGTACCGCGTGTCCTGGATCCCGGGAAGGTAGTCCGTGATGTCCGAATCGCGCACCTTCTGCAGGTTCGCGGTCTTCAAAGCATCAAACATGTCGATGATCTGGGCCTCGGTGAACGGGAATGTTTCCTGGCCGCACCAGTTGTAGAAGTCCTTCAGTTCCTCGGGCCAATAGGTCACGCCGGGGACCGACACCTCGGGGAACACGACAACGGTGTGTACGATCTTCCCAATACGGCGCGAATTCAGGTACGAGCCCGAGAACCGAGTCTCCCGCAACAGCGTCAGTTCGGTCCGATCGGCGTTGACCTGGAACTCGGTGATCTTCAGCCGCTGCCCGTCACCGGTGAACTCGCAGTCATAGCCGTAGGTACACAGGCCGCCGCCCTGGTAGTAGGGCATGCCGCCGTACCACATTCCCGGGCCGTAGACGTCGGAGGTGCCCTGCTGGACCGGGCCAGTGCCCGAGTAGACGACGATCCGGTCGCCTTCCACGTACATCATTGACGGCGTGCCCTCGATGGCCACCGTCGCCACCTTCCGGGCAGTCGCGGCCGGCCACGCCTCGATGATCTGCAGTTTCCCGTCGGCCAGGACATAGATGAACTTCGCGTCGTTCTTTACGAAGTCAGCCTCGTCGACGCCGGCTTCCTGGGTGTTCGTGGTCGAGTAGTCGCGGGCGCCGCCCTTGTCGCCGCCATTGCTCGATGGTGTCCCTCCAGTGCCGTCCTCGGCGTACATGCACCAGCCGTAATCCTGTTTCGTCATCTGAAGGACCCAGTCGCGATTCGCGTCAACCACCTTCTCGACGTCCTTCAGCGTTTCGGCCTTCAGAAGCGCCAGCACTTCGTCGCAGCCGTCGGCAGTGGTCAGCGCGGCTAGGCTCTTGCCTATCACGGGCGGGGTTTCGTCGCAGGAACCGTCCGCGCACTTCGAGGTGCCGCAACCGCCCCCGGTCAACGCAGCAACCAGAATTCCAAAAAACAGCAGTCCAAGGCGTTTCATGTCGTCCTCCCCGATCCGGTCCGTTCGCCACCATTCAGCGTCCCGAAGGACCGCCCCCAACATCCCATGAAGGCAAGGGATATGCCAGCGGCAATCATACGGCAGATCAATGAGTTGTGGCAACAGACACGGCTGCGAAGGGCCTGCGCCATGACAGCGAGATCATGCCAGTGACAACAACAATACATGGCCGTCGTAGGCTGCCGCCGCAAACCATGCCCTGTTTCACCCGGTCCAACCTAGTTGTCGTGTGTATGCTTCGAGGAGTTGAACCATCCGTAGAAGCCCTTGTTCCTCCTCCACAGATCACGGAAGGCCCTGAAACCGCGGTCGTACACATTGCGGTGCGCCGGATCCGGCATGAAGGTCCGCGTAAACCGGATGCAGCCTGCAATGTCCTCGAAGCGCAGCCGCCCCAGCCCCACCAGGGCCAGGAAGGCCGCACCACGGGCGTTGGCCTCGCGCGGGTCCTCGACCTGCCGGATGGTCCGTCCCAGAACGTCGGCCAGAATGCGACACCAGGCGTCGGACTGCGCCCCGCCGCCGATGGCGTTCAGGGGATCCAGGCGCCGCCCGGTGAACTTCTCGACATAACCCAGGCTCCAGCGGGTGTTGTAGGCAACCCCCTCGTACACGGCCCGCAGCAGATCCTCGGATGTGGTATCCACGCCGACGTTGTGGAAGCCGCCGCGCAGTTGTTCGTCGTCCACCGGCGTCTTTTCGCCGTTCAACCAGGGCGTGAACAGGACCCCGCGAGCGCCGGCAGGAACACTCTGCACTATGGTGTCGGCCCGCAGGAATGCCTCGGGAGACACGGTATCCTCCCGAATGTCCCCGGGGCAGCGCAGAAGGTTGCGAAGAACTGCATTCAACGCTCCCCCTGCCATATCCTGCTCGTTCGCACAGAAGTACCGCCCCGGAATGGCAGACGGAAGGGCGGCAATGGCATGCAGCGGATCTGTCTTGCGAAATGGGACGTGGCAAAGGATCCAGGATGACGTCCCAATGTAGACGTGGCCTGCGAAATCCTCGACGGCTCCCGACCCGACGCAAGCGGATTGGAGGTCAGCCGAGCCCACGACGACCGGCGTCCCACGCGGCACCCCCAACTCCTGCGCCGCTTCGTCAGTCAGCGGCCCGAGTATGTCGGTCGAAGGCCGCAGGTCGGGCAGTTTGCCGCGATCCAGGCGCAACCTTCGCAGCAGCGAATCGTCCCACTTGACGTTGTTGATATCCCGGTTGTCGGTCGCCCAGAACAGCGTCACCGAATCGGGTGACGCCGCACAACGGCCCGTCAGCCGCAGGTTCAACCAATCCTTGCTGCCAAGGAACCATCTGGCGGCATGATAGACGTCAGGACGTTCCTCACGCCAGAACAGCACGTGTGCTGCGTCGTCCTTGCCGGACAGGGTCGGCGCACCACCGGTCCGCAGCATCCACGAGGCCGCCTTTGCCACGCCGTATCCATGGACTGACGGCCAACCGCCCATTACCCGCTGCACGTGCACAGCGCCGCGATGGTCCATCCAAGTCAGCGCTGGCGCAACAGGCGCCCCCCCGGCATCGCACGCAACCGTAGTCGAAAAGGTGCTGGAGCAAGCGACCGCCAGAACCGAATCGGGACGGGCGATACCACGATCGCGCAAGCGCCTGGCGGCGATTCCCAGAGCGCGCCACCAGTCGGCGGGATCCTGTTCGGCGCCTCCACCCTGCAAAAAGCTCACGGGTGTCGGCTCGAATTCAGCGGCCAGAACACGCCCGCCCTCGTCAACGAACGCCACCTTCAGCCCCGATGTGCCATGGTCAATAGCGAGGATCACGCCGCGGGCATCCAGGGCGCGGGGGTTCGTTGGCTCGGGAATCATTCGGACCTCCGTTCAACACTGCGCACCACAACACGCAGGCAGGATACGTCGACGGACGAGCGGGGGGAAGACAGAAATCCGTCAGACAGGAACGTCAGACAGAAATCCGTATTCAGGCAATCCAGACTGGCACTGCGATCGCAGTCCGTCCCTTCGCCGCAGGCACGCAAGCCGGACACGCCAATGAACACAGCGGTGCACAGGCCCAAAAAGACCAAGCCAGTCACAAGGCGAACCCCGCGATCAGGCAGCCATGCTCATCCACCGAAGTTGACTTCGCCACCATGCCGCCCCATTCTTGCCATGTCGCATCGTGGCTGAGACCGGAAATAAGCGCCGTGGGCGAACATTCAATACCCGCCGGAACTCATGGAGGTTGCCGTGCACGTGGCGGAAATCCTGCAGGATCTGTTGATAGGTCTTGGAGTTGACTGGATCCTGCTGATCCTGATCGCGCTTTCGGTAGGATCCCTGGCCGTGATTCTTGAGCGCTGGGTCTTCTACACCCGCCGACGCGTCACGCCGGACCACGTCCGATCGTTGCTGAAGGGCCTCCGAGATGGAGTCCCTGCTGATTCGATGGAGCAGTGCCTGGCTGATCGTACGGTCGCCTTCAAGAAGGAGGGCGCGTCGCGCGAAGACGCCGAGAATGGCATGGAGATCGAACTGCGCAAGCAGCGCCAGCGCTATGAACGCGGACTGACTTTCCTGGCAACACTGGGCAACAACGCCCCCTTTATAGGCTTGCTGGGCACCGTCCTGGGCATCATGGCGGCCTTCTACAGCCTGTCGCAGGTTGCCGACGCCGCCGAGAAGAACGAGATGCTGATGCGCAGCATTTCGGAGGCGTTGATAGCCACCGCGGTCGGCCTGTTCGTGGCGATCCCGGCCGTGCTGTTCTACAACGTCTTCCGCAAGCGCGTGAACGTGGCGATAGAACAGGCCAGGGAGATTGTGGCGCACCGCCTACGGTGCCTATTCGGGGACGGAAATGGCTGCGACGACACCGGAAAATGATGACGACCTGATTTCGGCGATCAACATCACGCCGCTGGTCGATATCTTCCTGGTACTGCTGATCATCTTCATGGTCACGGCTAACCTTTTTTTGGAACAGGAGCGCAAACTGCGCGAAATCTCGCTGACGCTGCCCACCGCAGCCAGCGGGGCGCCTCCCGACGCCGATTCCGCCCCCCTCAACGTGATAGTGGATCGCGACGGAAAGACCTACCTCGACGGTTCGCTGATGGATATCGAGGGGATCGGTCGGGTAATCGACCGCCGCAGGGAAACCGGAAGACCCCCACAGGCCGTCGTTTCCGCCGACAAGGAACTGCCGTATGGCAAGGTCACCCGCGTCATCGACCAGTTGAAGCTGCATGGTGTGGGAAACCTTGCAATAAACGTCGAGGAGATGAATATCACGGCCGAGGGCGCGACCCCGGCCGTGCAGTGAGGCGCCATGTACGGCCGGCGCCTGACGCTGACGATCATCGCCTCGGTGGCAATCCACGCAGCGTTCGTATTGATGGCCCCCGCCCACCAGCCGCCACCGCCACGTCAATACCGGCAACAGCCCAGACCGGTTACCGTGTCCGTTCATCGACAGGCCGCCAAGGTGGCCAGCGCGGCCGCCAAGGAAGCGCCTAAGAAGCCGCCGGAGCCGCGACCCGCCCCACCCAAACCGAAAACTGAGACCGTGAAGCCGCCGCCACCGAAGGAAGCCCCCCCCCCGAAAGCCGACCCAACCCCTCCTCCATCGACACCTGAGCCTGCGGTGCCGAAGAAGCCGGCGCCCTTTGTCCTGTCCAACGTCGCGTTGAATGGCGGGGTCCAGGTTCAGGCTGGCGCAAGTTCCAACCTTTTCGGCGACCCTGCGAAGGATGCGGCAGGCTTCCAGAAAGGCTCCGACGCGCCAGGGTCGGTCGGGGGCGTCGACAGCGGCACAGGCGCAGGCGGGACCGCTGCCCAGCCGAAAAAGGTGGTGGTCAAACCGCCGGAAGCCATAGGCGACGCGCGTGGAGCGTACCCACCGGAACATCGCGACCTTGGACGCGTAGTCCGCGTGGAACTTCTGCTGACCCTGAACCCGGCTGGCGAAGTAGTGGATATCAGGGTGCGAAAGGGCGACTTGCCCGCTTTCGACGAGGAGGCCAAGCGCACCGCCCGCAAGATAAGATTCCGCCCCGCGACACGGGACGGCGTGCCGATTCCCTACGAGATCAAGTGGACCATCGTCTTCCTGCCGGAGGCATGAACAATGAGACGGATTTCAGGCATTTTTCTGGCTATTGGATCCGTGACGGCGCTGACAGCGTGCAACCCCGATTTTGATCCTCAGTCGTTGATCGACAAGCCTCGAATCCTGGGGGTACGGGCAGATCCTCCCGAGGTGCAATTCACCGAGGCCGAGCAGGGATCCGTGACCCTAACCGCCTTTCTGGCGCTGCCTGAACTGCCCAAGGAGGGTTCGCCAGGCCAGCGCGAATTGAAGTCCCTGGACTGGTTCGTCTGCTTTTTAAACCTGGGATCGCAGGCCGGGTATCAATGCGCGGTTCCCGAACAACCCCTTGACAGCGATCTGGCGACGCAGACTGCCACTCTTGACGGGGCGGTGCTGTACGCGCAAATGAACCTGTTGCGCCCGATATTTCCCCAGTTCATGGAGTTTGTGAAACAGACGGTCACACAGGACGACCCGTGCCAGTTCAAGGTCATTCAGGACTGGGAGTCCTGCACCGCCGGCAACCCTGACGACCCGACACCTTGCATCGATGCCGGTTTTGACGCCGAAAGAAAGTGCCTGCTGGCAAAGGGACAGGACATCACCATCCATCTGACGGCAACCTGGACTGATGGCGCCGTTGATTTCATCGCCGATGCCTACAAGAAGGTCTACTTCCGACCGATCACGACCGAGCGGCCGGCGAATCGCAACCCTTCCTTCTCGGTCTGGCTGAAACGAACCGAACCGCTGGAATCGTCCCTGGTGACATCGACATCGGCAGCCGGCAACCTTCCTGTCGTGCTTGCCTGCCCGGGACAGCAGTTGCAGCTCAACCCAATCCTCGACGCCGGTGCTCGCGAGACTTTCCTGAATACCGACGGCACCTGGAGCGAGGAATACATCATGGTCAGTTGGTTCGCGACTGCGGGAACCTTCGACCGCGTGAAATCCTCTACGGCCACTGCTACCCCCGATTCGCCAATCGACCTTTCGAATGCCCTGAAAATGCCTAACAGAGCGACATTTCCCGAGTCATTCCCCGTCTGGGTATTCGTCCGTGATGAACGCCTGGGCATGGACCAGGTTCAATTCCAGGTGCGCCCCCGCGACGAGGCTGCCTGCACCAGGCCCGCGGATGCCCCGAAGGACTGGAAGGTCCCCGAGCCAGAGGTTCTTCCGGATACCTCCGAAGTTGTACGGCTGAACCGAACCGTATTGAACGGGGGTGCGGCATGAATCGCCAACTCGCGGCACTTGTCTTATCGCTTCCGATCGTTCTTTCAGGTCTTGCCGCCGCGGCCCAGACCGCACCCCAGGCGCCAATCCAGTCTGCCGAGCCTCAAGCGGCCCCCGAAGAAGCCGTTCAACCGCCTGTTCTTGCAACGTTCAAGGAGGCGGCCCTACCGCCGGACCTCGGCGTGCAGACCGGCAACTATATTGTCACGCTGGTCCTGACGGTTGACGAGAACGGCGCCGTCACGGAAGTCCAGGAAACCGCATCGGACGAGCCACGACTGTCCCCCCTTGCCGCCAGCGCTGCAAGGAGTTTTATCTTCACGCCGGCGCAGTACCAGGGCAAACCGGTTGCCGTCCAGATAACCTACCGCTATGCGTTCGACATCCGCCCCAAGGAACGGCGCATCGTCTATACCTTCAACATGTTCGAGAAGGGCACGCGCGCAGCACTTGACGGAGTTACGGCCGTTATCGAACAGAATGGCCGATCGTTCACCGCTCTATCGGGGCACCTGGAGGTGTCCGATCTGCCCCCCGGCAACTACACGCTGTACGTGCCGACCGGCGAATTCGTCGAGGTACGCCGGAACTTCACCGTCCGTGAAAATGCCGTCGGGAACGAGGATCTTCGCCTGGACCGCCGCTACGGTTCAACAAACCAGACTATCATTCGCGCACCAAAAGAGGCCAGGTTCGTCGCCCGCCAGACACTGGAGGCCACCGAATTGCGCCGCCTTCCGGGTTCCGCGGGAGACCCGCTGAAGATGGTCGAAAATCTTCCCGGGGTCGCCCGCTCGGCCTTTGGCACGGGGCAACTGGTCGTCTTTGGCTCGTCGCCGTTCGATACGCAGGTCCTGGTCGATGGCCTTCCATTCGTCAACCTGTACCACTTCGGAGGGCTGTATTCGACGATCAATCCCGAATTCATTCAGCGAATTGATTTCACCCCGGCCGGTTTCGATGCAAGTTTCGGCCAGGCCAGCGCAGGCATCGTGGACGTGAAGATCAAGAGCGAGCCCCTGACTGCCCTGCACGGCCAGATCGATGTGAACCTGCTGCACGCCGGGCTTTATTTCGGGCTGCCCACGAACGATGACGGGGACTTTCAGTTTGCCTTCCGACGATCCTATATCGACGCGATCCTTGGTGCGATCCCGATGAGCGGCAACACGTCAATCACGACCGCGCCACGCTACTACGACTATCAGGGCCGGCTGCGGCAACGCTTCGGCAAGCACCAGTTGACATTGTTCGTGTTCGGAACGGACGATTCAATCGTCCTGCTGAACAAGAAGGTTACAAGCCAGGAGGCCAAGTTCATCGGTAACGTCTCGCTGTCCAGCGCAACGCACAATGTCCAGTTGCGATGGACATACGACCATTCATCAACGTTCAAGAATTCATTCTCGGTACAGACCGCACTGACCGACTTCAAGTTCGACCTTTTCAACGCGGTGAAATTCAACATTCGCAGTTCACAGACCAATTTACGTGAAGAAATCGACTGGCGTGTCCACGAAAAGGTCTGGCTGCATCTAGGCACGACAGGCCTGGTTCAGCCGTCCTGGTTCGACGTCAAGTCGCCCGAGCCGCAACGTCAGGGCGCGATAGGCACACCACTGGCCTCGCAGGAAACGCTGCTGGTTCGCGGCAGCCAGTATCTGTTCGCGCTGGGTCCGTACATGTCCGTCGAGTGGAAGCCGTTCTCCTGGTGGACAATCGTTCCCTCGGTACGGGCTGACGTGTATTTCGGGGACTGGAAATCGTGGTCGATCGACCCCAGGTTGTCCTCCAGGTGGGAGGTATTGAAGGACCGATTGTCTATCAAGGCCGCGGGCGGACTTTACCAGCAACCGCCGGCACCTTTTGCGTACATCCAGGGCGCCGGCAACACGAATCTGAAGCCGCAAGCGGCAGCGCACGCACTGCTGGGGCTGGAGGCTACTCCAATCGATCGACTGACCATCTCGGCAGAAGCCTTCTACAAATACCTGTTCAATCAAGCCGAAGTCAGCGACGACCGAACGGTGCGTTACACCAGCAAAGGCAAGGGCCGAGCCTACGGATTCGACGCCCTGGTTCGCCTGAACCCGGGCGGACGCCTGATCGGGTGGATCGCGTACACTTTCACGCGATCCGAGATCTGGGATTTTCGTACCAAGGCATGGCGGCGCAGCGACTATGACCAGACCCACCTGTTGAATATCCTGGTCTCGTACGAACTGCCCAAGCACTGGACAATCGGTGGGCGGTTCAGGCTGACATCGGGATTTCCGTACACCCCGATCGCCAGCTCGGTCTACGATTCCGATCTTGACCGGCACATCGGAGTCGCCTCGACGCGCATCAACAGCAAGCGACTGCCGCTGTTTCACCAGTTGGACTTGAGGGTGGACAAGGAATGGGTTTTCGACGACTGGAAATTCGGCATGTACCTCGAGATACAGAACGTCTACTACGCCAAGAACGCCGAAGGTCTGGTCTACAACTACGACCTGACGAAAACCAGTTACATCACCGGAATCCCGTTCCTGCCCGTGCTGGGATTCAAGGGGACGTGGTGAGAAACAGGAAGCCGACACATTCTTGCCCATGCTCTCGATAACCGGATAGACTGGCTGCGCTCAAATGAAGGTACCGGGACTTGCGATTGGGCGGCGCCCCATCGGAATCCCGCACCGTGGACTTGATTGGCGTGGACATTTCCAGTCCTGGGAACCCGGACGACCTTCTCGTCGTCGATGATGCCCCGGCCAATCTTGAGCTTCTTGTGGCTGTCCTTGCCCAGGCCGGCTTCAGTGTCCGCTCGGCCCCGGACGGCAAGATGGCCTTGGCCGCAGTGCGCGAACGACTTCCAGCACTTATCCTGCTGGATGTTCGCCTGCCTGACATGGATGGGTATGAGGTGTGTCGGCGCCTGAAAGCCGACGAGTCAACCCGCTCGGTTCCGATCCTGTTCATCAGCGCCCTCGAAAACGACGCCAACAGGTTGCAAGGATTCGAGGCTGGCGGCGTCGATTTCATAACGAAGCCGTTTCGCTGGGCAGAGGTGCTGGCCAGGGTACGCACGCATGTGGAATTGCGTCGCACGCACCTGATCCTGGCCCACCGCAACGCCGAACTCGTGCAAGCGTATGCCGCCCTTGAAGCCGATATCGTCGTTCGCAAGAAGGGCGAAGAAGCCCTTCGCAAGTCCGAGGATCGATTCTTCCGGGTGTTCCACAGCAGCCCAGTCGCAATCGCCATCACCACCCTTGACGAACACCGGTTTATCGAGGTCAACGAGTCCTTCGAGCGCATATTCGGGTACCGGCGCGAGGATGTAGTCGGACGAACCACCCTGGAACTGGGCATCTTCGATGATCAGGAACCTGTTCGGGACATCTCGCAACTGCTGAACGACACCGGAATGGCCCGCGACATTGAATGCCGCTTCCGCGGGAAGGACGGCAGACTGGTTATCGGCCTTTTCTCGGCCGAACGAATCGAACTGGATGACCGGTCCTGCGCGGTGTCTGCCGTCGTTGACATCACTGAAAAGAAGCTCGAACAGGAAAACAAAGCCCGTATCCAGGAGCGCCTTGTCCGCCTGCAGCGCCTGGAGTCCGTCGGCACGCTTGCCGGCGGCGTCGCACACGAGATCAACAATCCGCTTAGCGTCATCCTGAACTACGCAGAACTCGTGGCCGCCGAGATACCCGGCAACGTCAACGTGGCAACAATGACCCAGCAGATCGTCGTGCATGGCGAGCGCATCGCGACCATCGTCCAGAATCTGCTGGCGTTCGCCCAGCAGGAACGTCAGGCCAGGCGCGCAGTTCCAGTCGGTGATATCGTTCGTTCGGCGTTGAATCTTCTGCGAGTCGGTCTGGACGAGGACCGAATCCTGACCACGATCAGCCTTCCCGAGAATCTACCCGAGGTACGATGCCGCCGGCAACAGATCCAGCGGGTCCTGGTGAACCTGCTGACAAATGCCAGGGATGCCTTGAACGAACGCTACCCCGGAACCGACACGAACAAGATTCTTGTCGCGCAGGCCACTCACATAGCTGGAAACGGCAATGGAACGGTCCGCATCACGATCGAGAACCACGGTGCAGACATACCACCAACTGTCCTGAAGCGGCTCTTCGAGCCTTTCTTCACAACCAAGCAGCGCGGGATTGGCACTGGCCTTGGCCTTTTCGTCAGCCACGGAATCGTTGCCGAGCACCACGGCACGCTGACCGTCGAGACCCAGCCAGGGCAATACACTCGCTTCATCGTTGATCTTCCTGTAGACGATCGGGATCCCATGGGCGGCGAGAGGGACCTCGATGAGGATGAATCGGAATGACTCATTTCGTTTGCGCCCGATCGGGAGGGATTCATGGCTAGCGTACTGGTGGTTGACGACGAGGAAGGGGTCAGACTATCGACCTGCCTGTTTCTGAAACAGGCAGGACACGATGTATCAAGTGCCGGGAGGGTATCCGATGCCTTGCAATTAATGGGGCACAAGACGTTCGACATAGTGTTGTCTGACATCCAGATCCCTGGCGAGGACGGCATCGGCTTTCTGGGAAAGATCCGTAACCTGTCGCCGCTGACGCAGGTGATTATTTTCACCGGCGAGCCATCACTTGATACCGCGACCGATGCCCTGCGCCTGGGCGCGTTCGACTATCTGCTCAAGCCGGTGCGAAAAGACACGCTGTGCAGGGTTGTCGAGAAGGCCGCGACAGAACAGGCACTGCGGCAAGAGAACCAGCGATTGCACGAAGAGGTCATTCTCCACCGCGAGGAACTCCAGACCCTTGTTGCCAAGCGAACCGGCGAGTTGTTGAGTTCGGTCGCGCAACGGGAAGCGACACTGGATCGGCTGAACCTTGTTCTTGAGAGCACAACGCAGGCGCTGTCCATGGCCCTCGAGATGCGAGATCCCTACACCGCGGGGCACCAGCGAAGGGTGACCGTCCTGGCCTGCGCCATATGGGACCGCATGCGCCTTCCGCAAGAAGGTCGCGATGGCGTGCGGATCGCCGGACTGCTGCACGACCTGGGAAAAATCCGCGTCCCCTCTGACATACTCAGCAAGCCTTCCAAGCTGACAGGGGCAGAGTTCGCCCTGATTCAGGAACACCCTGTCTCGGCTTGGGAAATCCTCAGATTACTGGATTTCCCCTGGCCGGTGGCCGACATAGTTCGGCAGCACCACGAACGGCTGGATGGAAGCGGCTATCCCGACCACCTGAAGAACGAAAACATATTGCAGGAGGCGCGCATCCTGGGAATTGCGGACGTGGTCGAGGCCATTTCATCGCATCGCCCCTACCGGCCGGCCCTTGGCATTGACATGGCTCTGGCCGAGATCCGGAAAGGCAGTGGCACGATCTACGACACCGACATTGTCGATGCCTGCCTTGGACTGTTTATGGAGGATAGCTTCGCGCTGCCGGCCTGAATTCGCAAAAGCAAGATGCTGGCACGAAATCCTTTCACATCAAAGGATCGGAGGAATGAATTTTGACGAACAGATGGCTGTGTCACGGAAACATTGCCGGTATTTCGATGATGCTGGCCGGTCTTGCGCTGGCCGCATGCAGCGATGACCGGAAGAGCGACGACCTCGCCGACTCCCGCGAGACATGCGGCTGTGCTGACCTGGGTAACCTGGACGCGACTGAACCACGGGACTCAAGCCTCGACGAGGCTGCCGCGCCTGCTGATGCCCCGATCCAGCAGGATCACCTGCCGGATATTCGACCGGATGACGCACAGATCATAGACCTGCCAACGATCAGCGACACCAGCGCTGACCTGTCGAACGTCGATATCCTGACGCAGGATCTTACGCCTGCGGATCCAGGGCGGCCACCCGCGTCCCTTGGCATCGTGTCCCCAGCAGACCTGATAAGCGAACTGGCGTCCAAGGACTTCCTGCTGGTGAACGTTCACATCCCCAACGAAGGGCAAATCCCTCAGACCGACCGGCACATCAGTTACCTGGAAATCGATGCCCTCACCGAATACCTCGGAACCGACCTTGACGTGAAAACCGTCGTGTACTGCCTGTCGAACTACATGAGCACTATCGCCGGCAACGATTTGGTCACGCTAGGCTATCGCAATGTTCGCTACCTGGACGGTGGCATGTCCGCCTGGAAGTCCAAGGGATATCCGTTCGAGAACCTTTGACATCCGCGCCCGCCCCGAACACCACGTTGGACTGGACAACACCCCGCGCGTAAAATACGCACGGAGTCCGAAGAAAGCCGATGTGACTATTTCTCAACCTGGCAGGCAAAATCCCGATGGAGCAACGTCCGAAACTCGAGGCAAATGCGCTGGGTCTTGGTGAATCGATCACAATGGGCGTGGCCGGCACGGCCCCCGCCTACAGCATCGAGATCACCACATCCACGATCATCGCGACCACCGGCGTACTGTCCCCCGCGAACATCCTGGTCTGCGGGCTGATCATGTTCGGGATCGCGTTTGCCTTCATACACCTGAACCGGCTTCAGGCCAGCGCAGGAACCTCGTACTCCTGGGTCAGCTCGATCTTCGGGAGACACCTGGGTTTCCTGGCCGGATGGTCGCTGTTGGTCCTGTGCTGCGTCTTCATGGTTTCGGCCATGGTTCCAGCCGCCAACGCAACGCTACTGATCTTCCGGCCGGAACTGATGAATGACGTCAACTGGGTCACTGGCATCGCCGCCTTGTGGCTGACTTTCATCAGCGCCGTTCTGGTCAAGGGCATCAAGATCACCAGCTATGTCCAGATTGCCATGACCGTAATCGAAGCCCTGATTCTGCTGGCGATCATCGTGACCGCCTTCGTCGTGTTCCCGCAGGCCCCGGTCCGGGAGTTCTCATGGTCCTGGTTTTCGCCCTTCTCGTTCACACCCGAACTGTTCGCCACGGGCACGCTGACAGCCATCTTCTTTTACTACGGCTGGGACGTGACATTGAACCTGTCCGAGGAGACTAAAGACCCATCACGAACACCGGGCCGAGCGGCCTTCTGGTCGATGATCATCCTGATGGCGTTCTTCATGGTATTCATCGTCATCGTCCTGATGGGCCTGACGGACGAGGAGATCCAGCACTTCAACACGAACATCATCTTCGCCATCGCGGAAAAACTGCTGGGCAGAACCTGGGGCTATATCGCCATCATCGCAGTGCTGCTGAGCACGGTCGGGACGGTCGAGACGCAGATGCTGCAGTTCACCCGGACCATGTTCGCCAAGGGGCGCGACGGCGCGCTGAACCCGCGGTACTCTCGCCTGCACCCGCGGTGGCAGACCCCCTATATCGCAATCTTCTTCATCTGGATTGCCGGGTTGTGCCTGCTGTTCCTGTCGTCATACCTGGACAGCATCAACCAGATCCTCAAGGACTCGATCACCGCGATCGGCTTCCAGATCTCGTTCTATCTGGGGTTGACGGGCTTTGCCTGCGCTTGGTACCACCGCAAGACGCTGGTGACTGACTTTCCGGGATCGATCACCCGCGTCATATGGCCGTTCGCCAGCGCATGCCTGCTGTACTTCATCGCCCTCTACAGCATCCCGACTTTCGACGTGCTGACCAACGTGATAGGCATCGGAGGGATTGCAATCGGCCTGATACCGCTGGCGCTGAACCGATGGCGAAGCCGCCGGGCAACCTAGCCCGCCGTTTCGATCAAAGGAACCGTCAGCGCGGTCCACGCATTGCTGAATACGGGACAGATATGCGGCCGACGTACAGCTACCCGGCGCCATCCCGCAACGCCTCGAACGCCAGCGCAGCTTGTTCCGCCAGGGGACGGTCCACCGGTTCCATCGCCATCAAATTATTCAGCAGATCCCTCATGGCCGGCGATGCACTACGATTGGCTGGCAGGGGTGGCGACGACTGGCGGAACCTCGCCATCATTGACTCCATCCGGTTCACACCGCCAAAAGGGTCCTCGGCAGCCAGAGCGAACCAGACAGTCAGACCAAGCGAATAGACATCGGCCGCACCGGTCAGAGAACGGCGACAGGCAGCCTGCTCGGGAGCCATATACTCCGCCGTACCAATAATCTCGTCGGTGGCAGTCAGAGGTCGCGTCGGTCCGGGCGAGCGCATCATCTTGGCCACACCGAAATCGATGATTTTCACGAAATCCGTATGACCGTACGCGTTCAGCAGCAGCACATTGTCCGGCTTCAGGTCGCGATGCAGAACGCCTTGCCGGTGAGCCTCGGCCAGACCGTGAGCCATCTGCGCCGCAATGGCGGCCAGACGCCCCTCTGCAACCGGGCCACTTTTGAAAACCCGCTGGGCCAACGTCTCGCCCTCGACGTACTCCATGACCAGGTATGGCTGGCCCCCGGGAACTTTACCGAAATCGACCAGCCGAATGATGTTCGGGTGCGACAAGGTCGCGACAACCTCGGCCTCGCGGCGAAACCGGCGCATCAACAGTTCGTCACGCAGGTGCTCCTGGGGAATCACCTTCACGGCGACGACCTGGCCGGTGGCCACCTGAACCCCGCGATACACCTTGCCCATGCCACCACGACCAAGCAGGGTCTCGATACGATACCGTCCGTCAATCATGCTGCCGACCATCGGGTCGGCATTTTGCGCAGGCTTGTC
This sequence comes from uncultured Myxococcales bacterium, assembly GCA_903936705.1. Taxonomy (GTDB): domain Bacteria; phylum Myxococcota_A; class UBA9042; order DTJE01; family DTJE01; genus CAIZWN01. The sequence goes on along the minus strand of CAIZWN010000068.1, from coordinate 43,020 downwards.
CTTGCGTGTAAAAGAACTGCACTTGCGGCAGAACCAGTCCTCGCCAGCAGTGCCACATTTGGGACATTGGCGCGTGGCCATCAGAAAACCCCAGGATCCGCTATCGACGCCCGGCAACATAGCACATTTTCGAGACTGATCAAGGAACCGAAACCGCAGGGTAAAAGCCTGATCAATAAGGCTATAACTGGACCCCTAGAAAGGAAGAATACGAGCCAGCCCTTCCTTCAATCCCTTTTCCAACGCCGGCGAGGCCAGCAACATCCTGTAGGCCTCTGCCGCCGCAGAATCCCTGCTGCTGCGATGGATCGCCGGTTCCTCCAGTTCTACGCTGACCTGCAACGGCTGACCGGTCTGGCCAACCCGCCCTCCCTGCAGCGACAGTTGCACCCGACAGAGCTGGCCGACATTGGACGAATCACACTGCTCATCTACGAACACGTGAGCAATGTAGTTGGCACCGCGAACGCCATCGGAACCGGCCGGAATGGCTCGCAAACCCAGCTTCTGGAACGAGGTCACAACCTGCTGGCTAACGTTGTGTTCCTGGTCGGGCGACGGGGCGGCCACATCAACCGCAAAAACGGCGCCACCGCGCAGACGGCCGGCCATGTCCAATACCCGTTCGCGAAGCAGGATTGCCTGGTTGAATTCATTCGCATCGCCACGACCGATGCCTCGACGATCACGATGCAATCGCAGCAGGTCCGGAGTAGCCTTGATCATCTCGTGCATGGCCGGAGTAAAAGCCTCACCGTCACCGGACGGAAAGGCCGCCTCGCACCGATTTGCGGCGGCCTTGAAGCGCGCCAACGCCCCGCGCCAACGATCGCCCAGGCGCGCATCCGCATCGTCACGCGACAGGTGCATCACAACGCAAGCCCACTCCCCTTGCGTCCGAACGTCAACCCTCGAATCCGACAGGATCAACTCGGCATCCTCAAAGGAACTGGTCTGGCGTGTCTTGACCACGATTTCGTCCAGCCAGGAATTGTCCTTGTCGGACTGCTGTTCCCGCACAATACGGGTCAGTTCACTTTCCATTCGAAGGTTGACCTGTCGCAACACCTCATCGCGTCCGATCTGCCTTGCATGATCAAGCCCCTGGTCCGAGCAACCCACGGCCGAAACATGGCTAACGATGGGGTACTGAGCAATCAACACCGGCTCGAACTCGGCCTGGATTTGCCCGTCCATCCTGACCGTCTCCTTCGCACCACCACAGCCGACCAGGAGAATGATCCCAATCCGCAGGCATTGGAGACGGCGACGATCATTTATCCGCATTGTCGTTATTCCCCTTTGACGCACACCGGGATGCTGCGCAGCAGAAACCTTCCGGGTCAATCGCGAAATTGCCAGTTTAGGTTGAGCGATTTCAGCGAGCCTTCAGCCGCTTATCCATCTCCTTGAAGGCGTCGTCCGCCTCGCGGCCCAAACGCTCCAGCATATCCTTGTTGAACCGCTTGGTGTCGTGTTTCAGGTTGGGAACTCCGTACATCCTTTCGCCGTTGGCACCCCTGAACTCGCGTGGACCTTCGGTTCCGAAGGATGGCGGTGCCGCCTGCTGGGCTTGCGGTCGGGAAGCAATGGCCGGGGGTGCAGCAGCAACTGGCGCCGGGGCTTTTGGCTGGGCTGGCTGGCGAACCGGAGCAACCGCCTCAGTTGCCGGCGCCACGACCGGTTCCGCCACTGGCTTTGCGGCAACCTGCGGTGGGTTGGCCGGTTCTGCACGTCGTTCGGGCTGGGCACGGGCCGGTGGTTCAGACACGGCAGCAGGCGCCGCCCTGACCGGCGGCTCGGCCTTTGCTACAGCCGCGGGAGAAGCTACATCTTCGCGCCGCGTAGCCAGTACAGAGTAGCCTCGCGCCTTCATCCACTTCAAGGCGTCGGACGAGCGCACCGAGTAGTTCAAACCCTCCAGGGGCAACCCATCGGCTGCCACTCGGTTTATGTACGTGTTCACCCCGATGATGTGAGCATCCCTGTCCAGCAGCGGCCCACCTGAATTACCTGGGTTGATGGCCGTATCGGTCTGGAAAACGCCTCGTGCACCCGACTTGCGCTTGGCCGACACCGTCCCGGTCGTCAACGTCCAAAGCCCTCCGCCACCAGGATGACCGATTGCGGCAACCGACTCGCCGATATCGATCTCCTCGGAGTCGCCAATTGCGACGACCGGCAGGTTCACGCCGGCCTTCGTAACCCGCAAGATCGCAAGATCCAGTTGTTCGTCCGCGGCGACGACCTCGACGGGCAGCCACTGCTGAAGATCCTCGGAATTGTCTCCGGTCAACCGGGCTGGCTTCATGTAGATCTTCAGATCGGGATAGGCCTTGCCGGTCTGGGCCTCTATCACGACGTGGTGATTCGTCAACACCAGCCCCTGGGGCATGAGGTTCGACCCTGCGCCAGTCCCGACCTGGGTTCTTGCGCCGTTGATACCCATCACCAGAACAACCCCTGGCGCAGCCGTCCGATAGACGTTTGCGGCCGAAAAATCGGCCGAAATCGCGGTACCAGGCAACATCATGGCAAGAAGAAATGGGACAGCCGCCAGCAGGGACGCGCGCATTGAAGCCTCCTGATCGACGCCTAAGGTATTGGCGGCATCGTATCATTTTTTCTTGCGACATGCTTCACCCTCTTCTGCTATCCTCGCGTCATGGAATCAAGAACCAACACAACCCAGGTACCGACCCAGCTTTTCTGCCCGAAATGCGGCCAGCGTCAGCCGCTGTCGGCAAACATCTGCCCCGACGACGGCACTCCGCTGCTGCCTTTGGGCACGCAGGACGACCTTACCGGAACCATTCTCAAGTCCAAGTATCTGCTGTTGAATCGACTGGGTCGTGGCGCCTTTGGTTCGGTATATCGCGCCTTGCACCGCATCGCAAAGGCCGAGGTCGCAGTCAAGATTCTGCACGAGGAAAAGCAGGAAGACGACCGGGCGCGGCGCATGTTCCTGAAGGAAGCCCAGGCTGTCATGCGCATCCAGTCTCGCCATGCCGTTCTTGTCAATGACGTTGACGAGGATGACGACGGGCGCCTTTTCATAGTGATGGAATTCCTGCGCGGCGTGACCCTGGAACAGTACATTTCCCAGGTGGCCCCTGAAACCAAACGCCTGACTGTCAGCGTCGCTGCTGATCTATGTGCCCAGGTGTGTTCGGCGCTCGAGGACGCCCACGAGAAGGGCGTTATTCACCGGGACCTGAAGCCGGCCAACGTGATGATCCTCGAGGGTCGTAACGGCCGACCCGAGGCGAAAGTCGTCGATTTCGGCATCGCACGGCTTCACAGCATCGGCGACTCGGGCAATACGACGACCCAGACCATCATGGCCACGGCGGGAACCCCTGCCTACATGAGTCCCGAGCAATGCCGCGGCCTTGACGTCGATGGGCGAGCTGATTTGTACGGCCTTGGCGTAATGCTGTACGAACTGATGTCCGGTGTTCGCCCGTTCCAGGCAAACACCTCGCATGCGATGATCATCGCTCACGCAATCGAGATCCCACAGCCTCTGTCCACGAAGGTAACCGACGGTTCGATCCCGGCTGCACTTGATCAGCTTGTGGCCAGTCTGCTGGCAAAGGACGTCAACAACCGTCCTGCAACGGCAGCCGAGGTCGGGCAGCAACTGCGCAGCTTCGTGCTGGAGCCTGGGACCAGGGCCGCACCCGGCAAGGGCGGGGCTATTCCCGGATCGAAGGCATTGCCATGGATCGTGGCTGCATTGCTGACCGTGGCCGTGGCCGGCCTGGCCGCCTGGTGGATGTCGCGTTCCCCGTCCGAGTCCGTGCCGGCAACCGCCAGCGAGACGCCAGGGACCGCTGCCGTACCAGGTGGGCCCGCCGTGACTGGTGTCCCGGCATCGCCGGCTGCTGCCCCCGCTGCGACGACTGCCGCTGCACCCACGTCCTCCCCAACTACCGCCACGTCGGCGGGCGTGCCGCCGGCGACACCGGCTGCATCACAGGCCCGACCGGTTGCCGCCCCCGCTGCTGGAGTGACACGAACGATTGCCCCGACAGGCACCGCCACCCAGCCTTTGGCAACCCCCTCACCATCAGCATCGCCTTCCGCGGGACAGACGGCATCGGGGACGGCCACCGCAGCCACCGGTCGCAAGGCCGCTGCTGCCCCACCAGTAACCGAAACGGCCGAAAGGTCAGCCCAGCCCCGTTCGACCGAGACCCAGGCCTCCGACGAAGCGCCGATGGCAAGACCCGCGCGACAGCCGGCGCCAGTTGCCGACGACGAGCCACGCCCCCCTCCGACAAGGCAGCCGGTTCGGGAAGCCGATCAGGAAGACAGCCCTGCGGCCGAAAGGGCTCCTGCCAATCAGCAGGACTCGACCTTTGACGAGATGGATTCCGCCTTGCGACGCCGTCGCTAACGGAATTGCTACGGTTTGGCTGTGTCTGAAGTTGGACTGTGTTTCTGAAAACTGTGCTTGACGGAAAGGGTCATGAGGATATGATCCCTTCCTCTGATGTTCGTGTGGTGGTTTCCTGCTGATGGAGGTACTCATGTCCCGGATTATCACGTTCGTATTTGCTGGATTCATGGCGGCCCTCATTGCATGCGGCGGCGCGCAGCAGAAGGCCTCTCCGGCAGCCCAGGGCGCAGCCGAATCCCCCGAGTGGTACAACACCCCCATCAAGGGATGCGCAGTTGGCAGCGCCAAGCTGCGCAGCATCCTTCAGGCGGCCCGCGATGGCGCGGTGGCCAGCGCCCGGGCAGACATGGCGAAGCAGCTTGAGGGTACAGTCCAGACGATGGTCAAGCGTTACATTCGCGAAGGCGAAGTGGACGCGAAGGACTTTTCCGAAGAGGATCAGCGCTCTGTGGTTCGCGACACCGCCGAGCAGACACTGAACGGCGTTCGCGTCGTCAAGACGGCATCCGCCGGTGGTCAGTTCTACGCAATGGTCTGCCTTGATCCAGAGACATTCGGGGACGCATTCAGCCGCATGAAGACGCTGTCCGAGAAGGCTCGCGAGGGGCTGAAGAAGCGCGCCGAAGAGGAATTCAAGGACATGGACGCGCAACTGGACAAGATTCGCAACGCCAAGTAATCCCGCCTTCCACCAGTAGACCGATCTTTTGCAAGTTCTCTCCCGCTGGATATCCATCGTGGCTAAAGCAGAATTTCTTTGCAGCTTCATGATTGCCTCGATTCTTGCTGTGACAGCCTGTGGCGGCGCTGCCAGACGTCAGAAACAGGAAATGGCGTTACTGGCGAACAGTCTCCCTGACATCAAACCTGTATCGATTTTTGATGAACGCACGCTGTGGCCGAGAACCACCGAGATCATCCCCGAGGAGACAGGTGCCAGCGCTGGTGATTCCGGGGAAAGTCCCACACTCTTCGAGTTTCGCGCGCGCCTCTTGCGCGGGCAGGTTTCCGTCGAGGAGACATCGATCACGGAGACTGGGGCAGGGAAGCTGCTGGGGCTGGATAGCGATGCGCCCACGGCATCCTCGTCCGAGGTGGGAGTCGGCACCGTGACACTGCCCCGCGGAATTCCGGTTGAATTCGGTTTCTGGATGGCGCTGGTCGATCGGATTCGCAGCATCGACCTGGAAACAAGGGAGAACGCCGAGGCTGCTGGCTTCGGCAAGTTCCTGCATGTGGCGCAGGGCGACCATCGCGTGGTTACGCGGCCAAGCGATCAGCGCAAGGTCATTCTTGCCAGGGATCTCGTTGAATTTATGGCCGCTCCGGGGGTGTTGTGCTCGGCACAGATACGGACGGCCCGCCTTTATGACGACCGCGCAAGTTCGGGCGACATCGCCAGCGACCAGGCGGTTCAGGCGGGACAGGTTTCTGGCACCGATTATGACCGCGCCGAGGCGATGGGCGTCCTGGATCGCGAGGCGGGTCAGCTTGTTGCCCGGATGTCAGGTCCTGACGCGTCAGGGCAATACGAACTGCGGCTGCATTTTTCGGCCGACGCCGAGAACTGTTTTGGCGATGCCGAGACACTTGACCAGGTGTTGCGATGCCGCGCCCCGCAACCCTTGTTTGCAGTCGATATTCCAGGATTTGCCTTGACAGCCGTACCTGGCTGCCAGAACAACATTGTGGTAAGGCTGACACATTAGAGGAGGCCGACACACCATGGTTACAGCAAGTCGTTCGCATGGGCGCGCACGAGGGATAACCAGGTGCTGCCTGCTGGCTGTGGGGATCTTCATTCTGACCCCGCTGTCGGCCCGGGCACAGGCATCCAGCGCCGCAAGCATCTACAAAGCTACAAGTCCGGCGGTGGTGCTGATCTATGCCGTAGAGCAGGATGGCAAGCCGGGGCGCCTTGGTGCGGGCGTGATCATCTCGCAGGCAGGACACATCCTGACCAGCTATTCCCTGGTTTTCAAGGGGGGAATGGCCGCCCGTAGCCTGCAAGTCTTTCGCAAGCCTGACGAGTTGCAGGGGGATCCGAAGGCGGACCTCAGGGAGATCAACTACGCCACGGCCGTCGACGTTCGCCCGGAATGGGACCTGGCGCTGATTCGCATAGCCGCCGACGCAAAGGCTCCGACTCCATTCGTGGCACTGTCGGACCGACCCGGATCGCCAGGCGACGAAATTGTGGTCATCGGGCACCCTGAACAGGGCGGGATGTGGAGCCTTACTACCGGGTCCGTCAGCACCAGAATGCCGGACTACCGCAAGACCGCGGGCCGAAACATCTACCGGGTTCAGGCGCCGCTGACGAAGTTTCACGGCGGCAGCCCTGTCATGGATGCCTCGGGCCGCCTGCTGGGAATGGTCAGCTTCCTCGAGAAGGACGACGCCCCGATGCGAACGGCCGACAGCATGAACATAGCGGTCGGGTCCGACACCATTGCGGCGTTCCTGTCGAAGATCCCCGAAGCCGCCAATCTGACGAAGGGCCTAAGATTCCTGTCCAAATCGACATCGGTGTTTGACAAGCCATTTGCGGCTCTGCCAGTGGACCTGCCGCCAATCCCGACTGCATCGAAGTCGGCCGTCACGGTGCTGCCCGACGGAACGATAATCCCGTCCCAGGACGGCGGTGTAGCACCTACATCGGTTGGGTACGCTCCACCAATTCCTCCGGGACCAACACGTATCAAGAAGGATTTTCGCACGTCAAAACGCACCTGGTCGATGCAGCAAATGGAGAGCCTGGCACTGCCAGCCAGACAAGCCCCCGCCCAATAACGACTGCTACCTTGACCTGCCACTCGAATCGATCCGATACTCGCTGACGCGACGATGAAGAATGACGCCGCCTGCGGTCGACCGCCATGTCTGGGAGGGCATCATGCTGCGAAACATCATGGTATTGACCCTGTCCGCAATCTGTTTGCTGCTGCCTCAGGGCGCAATCGCACAGTGCCTGGACGACTCGTCGGGGTCCCTGGAATTGAAGGGTACCGTAAAGAGCGTGAAGTACCAGCCTGATGACGGCGGGAAGGCCCAGGAGTGCCGCGTTCTGGTCCTGGATCAGCAGACCTGCATTCGCAGCGGCATCATCGGGGGCAAACGACTGGTGCGCGAGGTGCAACTGCTGCCCGGATCGGCGACCGAACCATTGCCGGCAACCGGCCGATACGCGGTGTCGGGCTCGTTCGCTGCGTCCCCCTGCCGCGACATCGCGATGGAGGTCATGCTGTCGTCGAAGAGTGCTCCGGAACCCCAGCCATCGTCTTCGTCTGCCAGCAGGTCGAAGGCCGGAGATCCGCGCACTGCTCCCCCCCCGGCGGGTGCCAGCAAGGTAGTTCGGCTTGGATACGGCGGACCCGAGAAGGTCATCGTGAAACCGGAGACCTGGAACTCGCCGGTTCCCAAGGCATTGCTGGGCGTCGGCCTGACGCCTACACGCATCGAGTTCTACCGTGACGGGACGTACCCTGTGTTCTATGTGAAGGAGGACGTGGCCAACGTCCCGCTGTTGCGCCTGCAACAGACCGACCCGGCGGCGGCCGACCGCAAGGCCAAGGCGATCCTCAAGGCAAATTCGAACGGTCCATTTGAGCTGGTGACGGACGGGGATCGTTTCCGCTATGACGCAACCCGCGCGGCTTCAGAACGCGGCTTCGAAGTGGTCTTCGAGGATTGATTCCCCAGGCTATTTCCCGCACCCGCAGTCATCATCCTGCGCAGGTCTGCCGACCGGCGCCGGGACAAGCGTCAGGGTCGCCTTGGTCGCAACCCTGACATCATCGGGGTTGAACAGCATCGGCAGATACTTGCCGGTTCGCCACAGTTCGTTCTGGTCGCCGTAGTGTGGCGAGCCCGGCCATCCCGAAACGCCTGTATCCACAACCCATCGCGCGTGATCGATGTCCGCGAAATCCAGTATCATGCGAAGCACCGGCCCGCTGGACACCGTGAAATCGGATCCCCGCTTGCCCATCCATGCCTGGGATTTCCAGACCGAATCCTGCCCGCCCCCGGCTTCCCTGGGCTTCAGGTTCACGAACGACGCAAGCGACGAAAGACCGCCGAACGCATGCTGGAATTTCTGCATGTGCAAGGGGCCCCAGCGCCATTTCACAGGGTCGCTGCCCTGCGTCTTCGACAGTTCGCGCACCGCCCACACGAAGGCGGCCCGCACGGCATCGGCACGAGTCTCAAGCTGGGGTGTACGCCTATCGTCCCACACCGCGTGGCGCGCGTCGTCAAAGCACGCGTCGATGGCCGTAGTCCCGTATCCATTGGACAGCAGGAAGGTTACGCCGGCCTTGTCAGCCTCGTCCCCCATCGCCAGAAACGCCGCCTCACGCCATGTCAGATAGAACAAGGCCGCGCCGGCAGAATCCACCGTTGCCACGTGATCCCAGCCGCGCAGCACATCAACCGCACCCTGAACCTGCGGGTCGTCAAACCGTTGCGCCACCAGATCTTCCAGCATCCTCGGACCAACACGTCTCGCCTGCAACAGCGCCAGGTCGGTCTGGATTGCCGCAAACGTATCCGGCGTCTGTTTCACTGTCGCCTGAAGCATCTCGGCGACACGCTGGTACCTGTATGGTGGCGCAGCCTCGGCCTGCACGAAGCCTCGTGGCGAACTGCCCGGAACCACAGTGAAGTTGTTGGAGTGGACAACAAAGGCGTCGCCCGACCGCTTGCCGCCCGGCAAATCCGCATAGGGCACGAATTCCTTCCAGTCATAGTCGGCCAGCCAGCCCGGAACCGGGAACGTCCCGCGGTGCGCCTTCCGCACAGGGAAGCGGCCTACCACGAAGGTCGTTATGCTGCCGGCGTCATCGGCTGCAGTCACGTTCTGCCCGGGCACCGCCCAGGAAGCCATTCCATCGCGCAAGGAATCAACCGAGGTCGCCCGTGCCGCATTGTCCAGCGCTGCAACCGTCCCCCACAGCCCGCCGCTCATCCACTGAACAGCCAGCAATGGAGCATCGGCCGGAATGACATCCGGGTACATGTCGTTCAGGAGGTTCCCGTGGCGCGATGCCCGCACCTCGAAACTTCGCTGCTGCATGACGCCCTTCTTGTCCAGCACACCGATTACCAGAGGCACCTTTCGCAGCGGCTCGCACGCGCCCCCGGGAACCTCGACCGCATTCGGCAACCCTTCACAGGCCCGCTCGATGTACAAGTCTGCGCCGTCAGCAACCGCGGCAGTCAGGCTCCACGCGACATGCCGGTTGTGCCCGATCAACAGGGACGGCAGGCCCGGCACCGTGAACCCGATCACCTCCAGGCCAGGCGCCCGCAGCGAAGTCGGCATCATCAGCCCCGGCAGCATGTGGCCCAGGTGAGGATCGCCAGCCACCATCGCCTGGCCTGATGCGGACCGCCCGCCAGCCACTGCCCAGGCGTTGCTGGCGCCGCCGCGCAAAGGCGCGTATGAAAGTTCCAAAAGCTCGAGTTCCTTGCCCCCCTGCGATGCAGGTGGCGCCTTGCCAGGGAACAACTGCGCGATTCCAGGCGCCACCGCCGAAGGCAGCGGCCGCAACACGCTGTCGCTTTCGGACAATGTGACGGCGTCGGCCCCCGGTTCGAACGGGTATATCCGCGTCGCCCGGTCAATCCCCCCCCAGTACGCCAGAAGAAACCGCGCGGCCTCTTGCGGCCAGTTGGTTGTTAAAGTCCAGGCATTCAGCAGGCCAACCGCCAACGAATCCTCGATTGTCCATGGCTGGGGCAAAAGCCCGACCAGCCGGTGTTCGATCGGCTGCTGGATTGCCAAGGCCCCGTTTACACCATCCACGTACGCCTGCATGCGGATCCTGGCATCGGGGCCCAGTAATGCCGCCTCGGCGACCGCTGCGCCGTCGATACCCCACGCTCTCATGCGCAGATCCTGCTGAACCGTGGTCGTGGCGCCAAACGGAACGTCCCCCAGCAACTCGCTGATCCTGCCGCGCGCGAAACGCCGCAGACTGTCCATCTGGAAATAGCGTTCACGCCCGTGCAGGTACCCCAGCGCCCTGGCAAGATCCAGATCGTTAGCCGCCTCGACATAGGGAATACCAGCACCATCCAGACGCACCTGCACAGCCGCCGTCAACCCGGGAATCGGAACCGTCTGATCACGATCCGATCGCGGATAATCGGGGGTCACTCGGTAGTTGATGAACCTGCTGGCCGAACAGCCAGCCGCCGTCACGAAGCCCAGCGCAACGACCACCAAAAGCACTACCGTCCAAATCGCCTGGGGGGTACGTTTCATCGCACACTCCTTTGCTTGTCTTGACTGGCCAATCTTCATGCGCGCCACGAACGGCGCCAGTTCGAAACTATCAGGAACGCTGCGATCGCCTGGTGTTCCCCGTCGCCAGCAAGACCTGCTGCCACAGCCCGTCGACACCGTCGCCAGTCTTCGAGGACACCGGCCAGGGCACTACCCCGAGGGCGGTCCCCAGAACCTTCAGCGTAGACACGCGCTTGGACGGTGCCACCTTGTCAACCTTGGTCGCGACGACAATTGCCTGCCGGCCTGCACCGCGCAGAAGGTCCATCATTGCCATGTCGCTTTCCTGGGGGGGTATTGCCGAGTCAACCAGAAGCACGCACAGGTCCAAACACTCCCGCTTTTCAAGGTAGGGCACCACGAACTTTGGCCACTCCTTTGCAGCCGCACGCGATATCCTTGCAAAGCCGTACCCGGGCAGATCGGCCAGGCGCAACAGAGGCGCCGTCTTCGCTGACCCCAGCGCAACATCGAAGAAAGTCACGGTCCGCGTTCGTCCCGGAGTGTTGCTGGTAAAAGCGACCTTGGCGCCAACAAGGGAGTTCAGCAGGCTGGACTTGCCCACGTTGGATCGCCCCAGAAAGGCAACCTCCGGCAGGTCGCCACGCGGAAAGCCGGCAGCGTCGGTCGTCGCCATCAGAAACGTCGCGAAAGGCCTATCGGCCCCGGAAAGTGATGCGCCCATGGTGGTGCCTCCGTCAATAGGGGCGAGGCGCAACAACCGACCGGCCTCGTACTCGGTCTACTTCGAGTCCAGAACGTCGATCGGCGGCATCGCGCGGCCTTCCAGGTATTCCAGGCTTGCGCCCCCGCCAGTCGAAATGTGTGACATACGGTCTTCAAGACCCATCTGCTCGACCGCCGCCGCGGAATCGCCGCCGCCGATCACGCTGACAGCACCCTTCGACGTCGCATCGCCCACGGCCTCGGCCACCGACCGCGTTCCTACCGCAAAGGCGGCCTTCTCGAACACGCCCATCGGGCCGTTCCAGACAATCGTACCGGCCTTGGCAATCACGGCACAAAACAGCGCTATCGTCCTGGGGCCGATGTCCAGGCCCATGAGGCCATCCGGGATGTCCACGCCATCGATCGGCATCGGCAACCCGCTCTCGAAGTCATCGGTGGCCACATGATCGACGGGCAGCAGGATCTTGCCGCCAGCTCGCGCCAGCAGGGCCTTCATCTCCTCGACCTGGTCAGCCTCGACAAGGCTCTTCCCGGTCGTAACGCCCTTGGCACGCAGAAGGGTGTATGCCATAGCGCCGCCGATCAGGATGCGGTCCACCTTGTCCAGCAGGTTGCTGATCAGTTTGATCTTGTCGGATACCTTGGCTCCGCCCAGGATGGCCACAAATGGCCGCTTCGGGCTGGCGACGGCCTCATGGAGATAGCGGATCTCCTTCTCGACCAGGAAGCCCGCAACCGCCGGACCGCCCTTCTTCTGAATGGCCTTTGCCACGCCGAACATGGACGCGTGCTTGCGATGGCAGGTCCCGAAGGCATCGTTGACGTAGACCTCTCCCAGCGCCCCAAGGCCAGCCACGAACCGGTCCAGCACGGCCTGCTGATCCTCGGTCAACTTCTTGTCCGGATTCTTCTTGGCCTTGTCGGCAATGGTCTCGCCCGGATCGAATCGCACGTTTTCCAGCAGAATGACTTCGCCTGCCTTCAGCGAAGCTGCCATCTCTTCGGCAATCGGCCCCACCACCTCGGGAGGTCCCAGGCGCACCGGAATACCCAGCAACTGGGCCAGCCTCTCGGCCGCCGGCCTGGTCGAAAAATCCGGTTCAAAACCCGTCTCGGCGGGGCGACCCAGGTGTGTTGCCAGCACAAGTTTTGCGCCCTTGTCGATCGCATAGCGGATGGTCGGCAGCGCCATTACGATGCGCCGATCGTTCGTGATCTTCCCGGCCTTGATAGGCACGTTGAAGTCAACGCGCATGAACACGCTCTTGCCCGACAGGTCGATGTCGGAAACGCTCTTCGTCGCCATCCCGAACCTCCATTGCTGGTCAATCACGACCGGCACCCGCGCGGCGCCGGCCCCAAGTCATCGCCCGGATCGTCCGGGCGGCCTGCCGGGATTCTCGTCCGGAAGCCGGCAAATGGCAACGACGGATGCCATTGAACCTGAAGATCCAGCAGATCAATCCCTTGGAACGCGGGCCAGCCAGCCCGCAGTCACCGCCAGCAACAGCACAGAGAACCCCATCACGACCACGTTGTACAGCCAGAACTGGTCAAATGACTCGCCTCGCCACGACAGGTTCAACGCATCACACGTCCACCTCGTCGAGGTCCCAATGGAAATAAGCCTGCTTGGCAGGTTCATGGAATCGACCTTCTCGATGACGCCGGCAAAGATGATCTGCGGAATCAAGGCTATCGGCACGATGGCGTCCGCATGTTCAGCCTTTTTCACGAACGCCGAGACCACCAGTCCAAGTGCCATGCCAGACCATGCGGCCGCGAGCATTGCCACGAACACGAATCCAAACGGACCATCCAGGCCAAACGATCCCCGGTAGAATCCGACTAGAAACTTGTAGAAAAACGTCGCAATCAGGGCCTGGGGCACACAGATTCCGCCGATGACCAGGACCTTCGACAGCATGTATGGCAGGACGCGCAGGCCGACCATCCGCTCGCGACGCCACACGCCGCGCTCGCGCACGATTTCCCTTGCCGCGTTGGTACACCCGACCCAGAACATCGCCACAGCCGACATGAACTGGACCTGCCAGGGCACCCAGAACACCAGGCAGATCATCAGAAAAATGACCACCGGTTGCGCGAACAGCAGCGCCAACTGCCGCCTGTCAGACAGCATCACGCGTCCGTACCGATGAACCAGCACGCCAAGTTGCAGCGCCATGTTGCCGATCCCGCGTCGCCTGCTGCCCTCGCGGGAATCGACGACAGGATGTGCCGTCGTTGAGGCAGGCTCGACGTTGACCGAATCGTCAGCCCGAAACCGGCGCACCCATTCCTCGGCCGGTTCCTCCTCAAGACGCTCGTACAGATCGGTCGCACGCTGGATTTCGAAGTGCTTCCTGGCCTGGGCTGGCGTCCCGTAGAATACCAGGCGACCATCCAGTAATATGGCCACATAGTCCAGTAAATCCACGTTTTCCATGATGTGCGTCGATACGACAACCGTACGCCCCTGGTCGGCCAGGCGCCTGAACAGGCGCATCAAACGCGATTCGGCACCCGGATCCAGGCCTGACGTCGGTTCGTCAAGGAACAGCGCGTTGCAGCGATTCAGGAGTTCCACGCCAACGTTTACGCGCTTGCGCTGCCCGCCGCTGAGGTTCCTGATCGGGACGTCGGCCCTTTCGTCCAGGCCCAACAGCACAAGCGTCTCGTGCACCAACAGTTGCAGTTCTTCCGGCGTGGTGTCCCTTGGCAGGCGCAGCCTGCCGGCATATGCAAGTGCCTGCGAGGGCGTCAACTCGGCATGTACGATGTCGTCCTGCGGAACATAGCCTATTCGATGGCGCAGGATGTCATGATGCTGCCGAACGTCCAGACCGTTGAACAGCACCTTGCCCGAAGTGGCAGGGGCAAAATGGCTCAAGGCATTCAGCAACGTGGTCTTGCCCGACCCGCTGGGACCGATCAACCCGACCAGTTTTCCCGGCTGGATTGACAGCGACACGTCCCGCAGGATCTCAAGGCCGGACTCGACCGTACGACCAACCGCAGTCGCCGAGATTGCAAGGGACTCGAAGGCTGGATGGTAGGCAAGGGCGCGGCCGTCGAACTCGAATGCCACTGGCCCGAACTGAACCCGGTCGCCCTTGGCGAGAATCGCCTGGATCACCGGCTTGCCATTGACGAAGGTGCCGGTGACGCTCTTGGCGTCCATCACCCACCACTCGCCGTCCGCATGCCGCAGCACCGCATGCCGTCGCGAGATCATCGGGTGGGGAATGACCACGTCCCGGCCATCGATCCGCCCGACGGTCAACCTGTTTCCCTTCAGTTCAATCCGCCGGGTCTTGTGGCCGTCCTGAAAGATGGCAACTTCCTGTCGAGCACCATCCTCGGCAACCGGCAGCGCCAGCATGTCCGCTTCGTACCGCACCCGGAATTCAAACACGTTGCCGGCGATCAACACCTCGTCGTCGATCTCCAGAACGGCGCGAGTCACCTTCTTCCTGTTGACCATCACCCCGGTACGGCTGCCCAGATCCTCGATCGAGCAGACGCCATCAAGGTTGTAAACCGCAGCGTGTTCACGAGACACCGCCAGGTTGGTCAATCGGATTTCGGTATCCGGATTTCGACCTATCACCGTCCTGCCCTTGGAAACAGGGAAGGACCGGCCAACCAGTTCGCCCTGGATCCCGCGAAGCTCGGGGCAAGGGCGGCGACCCTCGGCCGTCAAGGAAAAGACGATCGTGCGGCTTTCGGGGGACCATACGTGGCCGCAATCGGGGTTGCCACAGGTGTAATCGTCCCCCGACAGGGATTCGAAGCCGAAACTACAGCGGGGGCATACCACGATCATCCAGCGATTCTAGCTGCGGACATGGAAAAGGCAACGTAACTGCGCACCCGAACGACACTTGACAGGAGTGCCGGCGTGGGCGAATCTCGCGCCTTGTAAGGCGGCCAACAGGACCAGGAGGAAGACATGATTGCGCGTTCCCTGTTTACCATGGCGACTCTTGCGGCAATGACGGTTTTCGCGGGATGCAAGTCCGAGGGACCAGCGCCCTTCGAGACCCCCGAGGCCACCTTCGGCACGATTAAGAAGGCTATTCTGGGACGTGACGCCGACCTGATGTGGGACGGCCTTGCCAGCAGTTGGCGCGTTGTCTTCGAGGAGGGCCGCCAAAGCCTTTTGGCACAGCCCCAAGAGCAGAAGGAACAGATCGCGAAGGACTCTGGCATTGGCGTCTCCGACATCGCGACTCTGGATGCCAAGGGCTTCTTCCGGGTCTACTTCAACATGAAAAAGAAAGAGACCTTGCAGTCGAGTTCGCCCGAAATCATTCGCCAGAAGGTAGAACTGATCGAGGGTTCAACGGTCATCAAGGTCGAGTACGACGGCGGCGATCCGTCCAAGGCTGTCAAGTCACGCCTGATCTACAAGATGGGCACCGACGAGTTCAGCATCGACCTGGTCAAGACCGAGGGCAAGTGGCTGATGGATGCTAAGAAGTAGGCGCCGCACAGCACCGGAACCCGCTGGTCGGGGATGGCTGGAAACGCTTCACCTCGGTATGACAGTTCGCGTCGCGCCCACCTGAAATGTCGCCTCCCATCAGCACGTTTTCCTGGACCCACTCGGCCGCATTACCGACAAGATCAAGGACGCCATCCCTGGTCCGGCAATCCGGGAATCGGCCTGACGGCAGCAACTTGCCTTGAGACACGTTGCAGGATCCTTCCGAGTATGCGGCGCCATACGGAAGAGAGGCCCCGCAGGCCGACAGCCACTCACGCCTGGTGCAAAGCTTCTTCCCCTCGCCGACGCAAAGCCGGCTGGCCATCTCCCACGTGACCGGTGCACGGGGAATCTTGAGGCGACCGGGGTACTCGTAGGGGTCGATGCAGAATGCAGGAGCGGTCGATGAAAGTGACACTGGAATCATGTCCTCGGGGCAACCGACAGGCGCCGCGGCGACATCCGGTGCCTGCGGTACCTCAGGCTCGACCTGAACCAAAGGCTCGGGAATCGCCTGAGTCGTAACATCAGGCGCGGCAATCACTGCCACATTGGCAGCAGAGGCCATGCGGTCACCTCGCCGGAACCTGTCGAACAGGACGACCGACGCAAAAACCGCAACCGCAACCAGTACGAATCCCAGATATGCCCTGTGCCCGCTGGGGGTCTTGACGATCCGCCTAATCAGCCCGGTCGAAAGTTCGCCGTAATTCCTGGATTCAGGCTCAATTTCCGCGCCCAAAGCTTCCCACCGCGACCAAACCGGTTCGGGCAACCCTCGCGCGGGAACCGAGGGCGCCGGCTTCAACACCACAGTCGCCTGGGGCAATGAATTCAAGGCCTGTGTCCTTATCGCTTCGGCCAGTTCCGCGCCCAGAACAAGCGTTGGTTCAGCCTCGTCCGACTCCTCGACCTTTCTGTAATCGAACATCGGCCCTGTAGGGTCGGGCGGATCCTCGTATTCGTGTACATCTTCATGTTCCGACCGCAACAGCCTCACCAGAGGCTCAAGGACACGAATTACGTCCGACGCGCTGGGTCTGGCGCCAGGTTCCTTCGACAACATTACCGTCACAAGATCTCGTAATATCGGCGGAATCCGCACACCGTCCGGGAATGGCGGCAGCGGATCGCTGACGTGAGCCATAAGGGTAGCCAGCGGGGTCGGACGATCGAATGGAACCCTGCCGGTCAACGCCTCGAATGCGGTAATACCCAATGCATAGATATCAAGGGCCGGAGTCGAAATCCCGCCTTCCGTGCAGCACTCGGGCGCCATGTATTCGGGCTTTCCGATCACCAACCCGAAGGGCGTCAACTGGCTGTCGCTGTCTATCTCAGTCACTGACCTGGCAATACCCAGGTCCAGAACCTTCACGAAATCGGGGTCCCCGAATGCCTGGATCAACATAATGTTTGACGGGCACAGATCCCGGTGCATCAATCCAGTCTGGTGGGCTTCGGCCAAAGCCTGGGCAGTCTCCAGCACGATTTTGGAGACCTGCTGGGCACCCAGCCTCATCTTGCGATCCAGGATCTGCCGCAGCGTCAGGCCGTCAAGATATTCCAGGACCAGGAACTGGAAGCCCGACTCGGAAGTGCCGGCATCGAAAATCCGAACAGTGTGGGGATGCGAAAGTCGGCTTGCCGCAGCAATCTCACGCCGAAATCGCTTGACGGCAATGGGGTCCTGCCCCCCCTGGTGCAGCAGCACCTTGACTGCCACCACCTGGTTTGTCGCCAACTGGACTGCACGGTAGACGGCGCCCATGCCCCCGGCGCCGATGCAAGCCTCCAAGCGGTAACGGTCTTGGAAAATCTGGCCGACAAGGGGATCGACCTTCCTGCTGCCTGCCACGCGAGCCCCCGACCCCAGAGTTCCGCAGACCTCGGTAGTCACGTCGCAGCCCGGGCACACCTCCAGGTCGGTGCGCCGCCCGCATTTCGGACATCGTCGCGGCATGCTTCCTCCGGTAGCAGAAGGGGATTCTAGATCAAAATCATGATGGGTGGTGCATTTCCAGAAGCTCGGGCAGGCTTCCCGACCCCTGACAAAAACTCCGTATTTATCGTAAGCTTGGGTTGCTCACTATTCGAACTCTTGCCGGGGACCCCACATGAAGCGCGCCCTGATCGCCTTGGCCGCCGTGATCAGCGTCATCGCCGCCGTCGCCGCGCTCTGGTTGATCAAACCCGACCCTACAGGAATGGCAATCGGCCGAATTGACCCTGCCGAACGGGAACTCCACAAGGCACTCTGGCAGGCGCTGGAACCGCGAGGGCCCGTGTTTCTGAAAGCTTACGGCGATGCCCTGCGGGAACCCCCGGACGACCCCATCCTGCTGGCAACCGCTTTCAACGAACTGGCATACCAGGTTACGGGTCGGTCCGGGATCTGGCGCAAGACGCTTCCCGACGACTTCTTCGGCTGCCCCGCCAACCCCGAGAACCCGGTCTGCGGCAAACTGAAGGACCTGGACGAGAAGTTCGTCAGATGGGACAAACTTCAGGAACGAATCAGTATGCTGGAGGACGATCGCCACGCACGGCTGCTGCTGCGCGAAAACGCCTCGATGATCCAGGAGTACCTGCGGACGATGGTGCCCGAGAAGCGCAGCATGTCAGCCATCGAGGCGACGCCTTTCTTCGAATCGAACCTCGCGTCAGTCGTCAAGGATTCACCCCCCCCAGCGCAATGACGAGGCCGCGATGGCGAACCTTCAGACTGTGATGTTCTTCATGGACAAGGACGGGATGCCCCCGGACCTGCGCAAGGGGCCTGTGTTTTTCAGAGGGTTCCTGATGGCGGCCTTCGGCATCGGCGCAGCCTACCTGCTGTTCCCGGCCGAGGCCAGCATGATCGGAGTCTTCCTGGTGGCGCTGGGCCAGGCCCGCACCGTCCACACGATGCTGGACCGGAACCGGGATGCTGTCTGGCAGAAGGGACAGCCAGCCTGGCCGGCGAACGTGCAACTGGCAACGTCATTGATGATGCTGTTTGTCGGCGTGTTTCTGTCGTATGCGATTGTCACTTTCGTGGTACCGGCCGATCGCGTCGCGGCCATCTTTTCGCGCCAGGTGGGCGGTTTTGGCGGACGCAGCCTTACCGAGGTCCAGTTCGACGACCTTGGTGCGGTGTTGGGCCACAATATGGTCGTGATGCTGGTTGGATTTCTGTTCGCCATCCTTTACCGCCACGGCGGCATGGTCCTGGTGCTGGCCTGGAACGCCTCGGTCTGGGGCGTGGTCTTCGCGTGGATCGCCCGCAGCGCGCCCGACACTGGCGCCGGCGGCGAAATCCTGTACTTTCTGAAGTCGATGATAGCCATCCTGCCACACCTTCTGCTTGAATCGGTGGCGTATATCCTGGTTGCAATAGCCGGCGTCTTCCTGTCCAAGAACATGGCCATCTACAAGTGGGGATCCAGCCATTTTTCCAGGGGGCTGCGAGACGTTGCAGGGATCGGCCTGGTCGGCCTGGCCGTGCTTGTGGTCGCGTCTGCCGTCGAGGCTCTGGTGGCACCAGCGTTGATCAGGGCCATGTTCTGAATGGGACCGTCAGTTCGCGTGCACGATCTTGTACATGGTATCTGACGGCGGGCTGTCCAGGAGTCCCGAAAACAGTTCGTCCCCCCCGAAAGCCCGCTGCACGAACGGAAGGCCGAAGGTCTGCACGATCTCCAACTGCTGGTGGCGTGAGATATCCGGCTTGGCATCGCCGAACATCGTACCCAGGCTGCCGTAGCCGTAGACCTTGTGATCACAGAAGGAACCATGGTTTCCGCCCGGGATCTCGACCAGCCATTTAGGACCGTCATGATCACGGTAGGGCGCGTTGTATGACAACGAACCCGACTGAAGGTCGTGTCCCGCACCAAAAACGATCAGCATGCCTGGCACTGGCATCCCGTCATCGACCGGCCCAAGGAAGATTCCACCCTTTGTATGCGCCGCCAGATCGGAATCGGCGCCGATCAACTCCTCGCTGCGACCGCTGCCGCGCGAGTGCCCTACCCAGACTACGTCCTCGGACGTCAACACGCCCGACAACACCGGATGCTCGGCTGCCAGATCCTTCCCGCGAACGCGTTGAACCAGGGGCATCACCTGCGCAATCAGGTCATCGGCGCCCTGGGGATCACCGGCCATGTTCATCAACGTCGAAGGCATCACGGAAACGAATCCCCATGTTGCCAGCAACTGAGCCAGGTGCTCGTGGTTCATGTAAAGAGCCCCGTTGCCGTGCATGATCATCACCAGCGGCCAGACGGCGTCAGTTACCGGCGGACGGCGTATCGAACCGCACTGCGCGGGATAGAACACACGTGTTCCCAGTTCGTCGTCCAGGTCCACATACCCGGCGGCAAATGGTCCGACGTGACGGGGGGAAATCCCGGGAACACCGCTGGCGGCCGGGGTCGATCCATCGCATTCCAGAACACCTGTCGGAGCCTGCATGAATGGGGTTGGCAGGCTGACGCCCTTGCCAGCGGCATCGTACACCGTGACGATACCCTTCATGGCAGCCGTCACTTTGACGATCATCCGGTTCTCGTCGGTCGGCACAGAAAAGCCGCTTAAAGCCACGCTGCCGATCTTCACGCGGCCCCCGGTGCATCCCATCATCGCCTGCTGGCACAGCACGGTACCGTCTATCACAAGATTGTCGCCAACCGTGGCGGCGGCCGGGTGATAGCCGTACACGGCAGTCGCCGTATCGGTCCACGTGCCACGCTTCTGGCATCGCCCCAGGCTGAATTCGCATACCTCGTCGTCACTACAATCCTCGAATGAGACACAGAATGAAACGACGTCAACACCAGTGTCCAAGCCGCCATTCTCGGCACCGTCATCATCGACCGACTGGCCGGTATCGTCCAGCAGGTCCGGCGTGGAATCGGTTGAGGCGTCCCCCGAATCGTCACCTCGTGCGTCCTCGTCAATATCCCACTCCCCAGGAATCTCGAACGCGGAATCCCCGCCTGAATCGCGCAGGCCAACGTCCCCGGCATCCCGAACTGCATCGACCAGAACTTCCGCAAGCACATCTGGACGACCGCTCTGGTCGGTCTGGATCAAGGAGTCATCGCCCGAACAACCCGCTGCCCCGATCCCCAACACGCTAGCCACGATCCACGCAACCAGGATTCCCTGACGCATTCGTCACCCCACCGAGATCAGGGCAAAGTCTACTCCTTCGGAAGTGACAACTCATTCCGGAATTAACTGGGGCTTGCCAGGAACATGCGCCGCCTAGGCGCCGGCCGCGCTAACACTTCAACAGCCTTGACTGAAACGACCGTCTCGGGTACGTTTCGCGGCCTGATTTGGACCGCAGGGCTCGTTCTCGTAAGCCCGGGTCCCGGGGGTTCAGGATGGCCGCCGAAAACCGGGTTTCGCAGGTCGATACGCCCGAGCGCTGGAGCGACGTAGTGACCTACCAGCCTCGCAAGGACGGTCAGGTCCAGCAGGTGCGCGACGACGGGTTCACCGAAAGCGTCCACGTCCACCGGCAGGCCTGGGCGATAATTCGGCGGAACGCGGCCGACGCATGGCAGGAAGTGCGCGCAGGCCGAAAGAGCCCTCTTTTCTATCACATGGCAGCCAACCTGCTGGAACCGGGCATGTTGGCCGAGTATGTCGGGATCTGGACCTGGCGCGTGCGCAGGCATCTGCGGCCCGAGGTATTCCAGAAACTGCCGCCAGCACTATTGCAAAAGTATGCCTGGGCACTGCGCCTGACGGTCGAGGAACTGAAGTCCCTCCCCGACTCGCCGCCGCCCGTCGATCCGCCATCCCAAGGGACCGGCGGCTGAGGACGCATGCAGATCCCATTCACCCACCTCCAGGGCGCGCACTGCGAAACAGCTACAATCGCCAGCCTGCTGCGCCACCAAGGGCTCAACGTCACGGAACCTCAGGTCTTCGGAATCGGCTCGGGCCTGTTTTTCGCGTACTTCCCTTTCATCAAGGTGACCGACCAGAAGTTCCCGCTTGTGTCGTTCCGCGGTCCGCCGGGATCGATCATCCGGAAGAACGCGAAACGCCTGGGAGTACGGTTCCACGACGTCACGTACAAGGACCCCCAGCGCGCTATGGACGACCTGGACCGAGCGCTGGACCAGGGGATTCCGGTGGCTGTGCAGACGGGAGTATTCTGGCTGCCGTACCTGCCCGGCGCCTTCCGGTTTCATTTCAACGCACACAACGTCATCGTGTTCGGTCGTGACGGCGACGAGTACCACATGAGCGACCCGGTCCTGGCAGAGCCGGTTCGCTGCTTGCGCAAGGACCTGCTGCGCGCCCGTTTCAGCCGGGGCGAGATGGCGCCGAAGGGTCGGATGTACTACCCCACCCTTGTACCAAAAGACGTCGATCTGCGCGTCCCCGTCATGAAGGGCATCAAGGAAACGGCGTTCAACATGCTGAAGATCCCTTTCCCGCTGCTGGGTGTAAAAGGCATGCGACGACTTGCCCTTACCGTCGAGCGCTGGCCCAACAAACTGACTCCGGAGATGGCGGCTATGAACGCGGGCCATCTGGTGCTGCTGCTGGAAGAGATCGGCACGGGCGGCGCAGGATTCCGTTTCATGTACGGCGCTTTCCTGGCCGATGCAGCCCGCATCCTGGGCATCGAGGGACTGGCGGACGCGGCGCGACGAATGACCGAGGTCGGCGACCGCTGGCGCGACTTTGCCCTTCTGGCGTCACGGACGTGCAAAGGACGCGACCACGCCGAGGACCCTTATCCCCGCCTCGCCGCCATCCTTCGGGAGTGTGCGGATCGCGAAGAGGCAATCTTCAAGGACGTCCGGGCCCAGGTGCGGTAGGCTAGACGACATGGTTCGAGCAACGGCCTTACAGCCGAATGTTGTCACCCGGAATGGTTCTTCTTCGCTGGCATGAGGTGGATTGATTGATCGCACTGCGATCACATGAACTGCGAAAAACCTACCCCGGCGCCAGCCAGCCGGCCTTGACTGGCCTGGATCTTGCCGTCGAGGAAGGGGAGTTCTTCGGGCTGCTGGGGCCGAACGGCGCTGGAAAAACCACGGCCATCTCGATATTCACAGGACTGCGAACGCCGACCTCTGGCAGCGTTTCCGTGTTCGATCGGGACCTGCGAGCGGCCGGCGGCGAAGTTCGGCGCCGCATCGGCCTGGTGCCACAGGACATTGCTCTGTACCCGACACTTTCCGTTCGCCAGAACCTGGAATACTTTGGCCGTCTGTACGGGTTGGCGGGTGGCGAACTGAAGCGGCGGATCGGCGAGTGTCTGGATCGCGTGGCGCTGTCCGAGACGGCGGACCGTCCAGTTGAAACCTTGTCGGGGGGCATGAAAAGGCGGGCAAACCTTGCGGCCGGGCTGATTCACGGGCCGACACTCCTTTTCCTGGACGAACCCACGGTAGGCGTCGATGCGCAAAGCCGCGCGGCCATCCTGACTACCCTCCAGAGCCTGTCGCAGGCCGGGGTCACGATGATCTATACGACGCACTACCTGGAGGAAGCCGAGCGCCTGTGCGGACGAGTTGCCATCATCGACGGCGGCCGCGTCCTGTCGGAAGGGGCACCCGTAGCATTGATCCAGCAGACCCCGGGATGCTCGAATCTTGAAGGCGTGTTCCTTCACCTCACAGGCAGGGAACTTCGTGACTAGGTTTTTGCGACAGATCGCCGCCAGCGTCGTGAAGGAAGCACGAACCCTGGCCAGGGACCGCGGCGGTCTGCTGGTGCTGTTCGGGATGCCTACGGCGCTGGTCCTGGTGGTGACTGTTGTCCAGGAACGCGCGATGCGTTTCGTGGCGGCACCTAATGCCGACCTGATCATCGTCGATCAGGACGGCGGTGACCTTGGGCCAACCCTGCGCGCCGGTCTGGAATCCGCGGGCGTGTTCACGGTAACGAGTTTGCTGGACGGCATCCCGGCCACCGAGGAGTCGGCACGGGAGGCAGTAAGTCATGGCCGATTCCAGGGCGTCCTGGTTCTGCGGGATGGTACCAGCGCCGCCGCACGCGAAAATGCACAGCATCTGGCGGAACGCCTTTTGTCAGACCCGGCGGCAGGTCCCCCGACAGCGATGCAGGCCGGGCCGGCGTCCAGATTGTCGGTTTGGCTGGACCCCGTCCTGACGGCACCCTACGTGAAGCTGATCCGTAACGTTTCGGCTGGCGTCCTTCAGGGTGCCGAGATCCGCCTGCTGGTCGAAGCCTTCACTTTCGAAATGGCGCGCAGGGCCTCGCAACGCCTGGGAGCCGCGCTTCCGGACGCTGTGACCAGAGGCCTGGCTGCCGCGCCGATGGCCGCAGGACCTGGAACACTGCTGGCGCTGGACGCAGCGCCGTCGTCCGACAAGGCATGGACGGACATCCCCGATTCGGTCCAGCAGAACGTTCCGGCCTGGACCATCTTCTCGATGTTCCTGATCGTGATCCCACTGGCGGGCGCGCTGATCCGCGAGCGACGGGACGGTACCCAGGCCAGGCTTCACATCATCCCTGGTGCGCCATCGGCCGCGCTGCTGGGCAAGGCACTTCTGTACCTGATAGTTTGCGCGGCGCAATTCGTGCTGATGATCGCCATAGGAGCTTTCGTCCTGCCGCTGCTGGGCACTCCGGCATTTTCGCCTGGGGCGCAACTCCCAGCCGCCATTGTCGTCGGCCTGGCGACTGCGGCAGCGGCAATGGGCTTCGGTTTGGCGGTGGGCGCGATCGCCGGGACCCCGGAACAGGCGTCCATCTTCGGTTCCACAACCATCGTGATCCTGGGCGCAATCGGCGGCGTCATGATGCCCAGGTTTTCAATGCCCCAGGCGATGAGGGAGATGGCCGTGATCTCGCCGCTTGGATGGGCTCAGGAGGCGTTCCTGACCCTGTTCCTGCGCGGTGGGGACCTTGCATCCGTGGCAGGCGATGTAATGCGGCTGTTGGCCTTCGCTGCGGCCGGGATGCTTACGGCGTTGACGTTCCAGCGCCGACAAGGTTGAATTCGCAGCACGGATCGTTCGGACCAGGCGGATAATGGGTGGTCGAAAGGCCGACGACGGAGGTACCAATTGGAGGACCTGGAAAAGGAACTGCGAGTGTTGATCCAGAAGTCCTGCGACCTGGACGACGCCCGCATGGCGACGCTGACCGATGACAGTCCGCTGGTGGGGCCCGAGTCCCCACTTGGTCTGGACAGCCTGGACGCCCTCGAGATCGTGACCGCGGTCCAGAGGCAATACGGGGTTCGCATCGACAACCAGAACACCAGTATTCGGGTGCTCCAGTCGGTACGTATCCTGGCGGACTTCATCCGCAGTGAGGGTGCGCGCGCATGATTCCGGCCCCAGTCCGCATCGCCGGCATCGGCCTCGTCAGCTCGCTGGGTTCAGGGCGGGCGGCAGTTGCAACGCGAATTCTCGCCGGCGAAATCGGCCTTCATCCGGTGGCTGGCATCATCACTCCGCTGAAAGATCGCGTGCCAGTATCCCAGGTCCGCGATATGGACGTTGATCCCGAACGGCCACGCAACGACGAACTGGCCCTCGAAGCGCTGCGACAGGCGCTGGCCGAGGCTGGCCTTCAGCCCCGCAGCCCACAGGTTGCAGCAGCAGCCCTGCTGGTGGGATCCATCACCGGCGATTCGAACGTATCCGAGACCCGTTACCGCGGGCAGCTTGCGCACCAGGGCCTGGTGCCCAACGTGACAATCGAGCCACCGGCCGGACGCGTTGCCGTACGGTTGGCCGAGGAGCTGGGTGTCGCTGGTCCGGTCCTTACGACTTGCTCTGCCTGCACCTCGTCGGCAAATGCAATTTTGACCGCCATCCACATGCTGCGCCAGGGCCTGGTGCCCCGCGCCATCGTTGTTGGAACGGACATTCTTACGGCCACGCTGCTGCACGGGTTCGACGCCCTGATGCTGCTGACCCCAGACGGCTGCCTGCCGTTTGACAGGGCACGCAAGGGCATACAGGTTGGTGAGGCCGCGGCCGCTCTGATACTGGAACTGGCAGACGACGATTCCCGGACCGGTTGTCGCGATGTGTTGCTGCTGGGCGGGGCCAGCCGATGCGACCCGTTCCACATGACCGCCTCGTCGCCGGATGGAAGCGGGGCTGAAGCCGTGATGCGAGCCGCCTGCGAGCAATCAGGGGTCGAACCCTCTGCAATCGTGGCGATCAAGGCGCACGGCACTGGCACACCGGACAACGACTCGGCCGAGGGCCACGCACTGCTGCGCCTGTTCGGCGATCGGATTCCCCCGTTCGCTTCGATCAAGCGGTATCTGGGCCACACGATGGGCGCGGCAGGCACCGTTGAGCTGGGGGCCTTTGTCGGATGTCTCGAGGCCGGATTCGTGCCTGCCTGCGCGGGCTTTGCCGAGGTTGACCCGGAGGTCGGCGTCACGCCGCTGCGCAACCACGCCCCGTTCGTTGGGGGAATAGTAATGTTGAACTACTTCGGTTTTGGCGGGAACAGCGTGTCTTTGCTGGCCAAGGTGCCTCGCGGGGAGGTCGTCGCGTGAAGGTGCTTGCCGCCTGGTCACTGTGGCCCACCGCCCCCGCATCACCCGGAGCTGATTTCTGCGCCCAGGATCTTGCCCCGCTCGAGGAACGCTTCGTACCCCAGCGCCCGCGCCGGGTTGGGCGGCATGCTCGGCTGGCCCTGATAGGCGCCTCGGCGTGCGTCTCGATGTCCCCGGATGGCATTCCGGGAAGTAGAACAGGAATATACCTTGGGTCAGGCATCGGAAACGGGGCCGAGGAAGGCCTGGTGGCAGAACAGGTGATCGGCTTGACGTCCGGCCTCGCGCAGGGTCCGGCATCCCCGGTGCACTTCGCAAATTCGGTCAGCAATTCTGCAACTTTCTATGCCGCGCGGGTCACTGGGGCACGCGGGCCGAACATGGTCGTGTCACAGGAGGAAACCTCGTTCGAGGGCGCCCTGATGATGGCCGACCTGGCTCTGCGGACCGGTGAGGTAGACCGTGCCCTTGTGGGAGGTGTGGACGAGTACCTGCCTGACCGCGAAGGACTCGTGCTGCGTATCGGTATGCCTGGCAACACGGTACTGGGCGAAGGTTCCGGCTGGCTTCTGGTAGGTCGGGACGAACACGAAACGTCTGGAGAAATCCTCGAGACAATCCTGCTTGCTGGCGAATCCCGTGGAGGCCATGGTCCTGGCGCAGCCTTTGACGTGATTGCAGCAAACGTCGCCAGACTGCGCTGCGCCGGCGAGCCAGTAACGATCTTCCCAGGTCTTCGCGTTGACGCGATCGCCTCGGCCCTGCTTGCCAGTCGCATCCCTGGTGCCAAGGTGACACCCTACCTCGACCGATGCGGCGTGTTCGAGACCGCTTCTGCCTTGGCAATTGCCGAAGTCTATGGCCCGGGCGCGCTGCCGGGTCTGTACCTGCACGTCACCCTCTGCCGGCTAGGCGTCGCCGCCGTACTGTTCAGGCGAAACCCCGCCTATGTCATGGAGCAACCTGCATGTGGATGAAGCTGATCTACCCGAAGTGGCCCAAACTGCCCGAACAGACCGAATTTCACCTGCCCCCGCACGGCCCCATCAACTTTGCGGCCAACGTGCCGCGTGACGTCAACATCACGTTCCATGACGAGCACCGCCAGGAACTGGACCTGGAGGACAAGCCGGACGTGGTCGCCCTGTCCGTCATGCTCACCTGCCAGACGCCAAGGGCTCGTGAGATTGCGGCGATATACAGGGCCCGCGGCATCCCGGTAATTGCCGGTGGAATCGCAGTCGCAATCCACAGCGAAGAAATGGCGCAAGCCTGCGATTCGGTCTTCCTGGGCGAGGTCGAAGGCCACTTCGACGAGATGCTGGCCGACCTGAGGAAGAAATCACTGAAGAAGGTCTATAACCGCATGGGGCAATTGCCCCCTATCGAGTCGGTGCGCCCGGCCCGCAGGGACATCCTGGATTACGGGCTGTACACCTACCGGGGCGTACGCATGGTGGACCTGGTGCATGCCTCCCGCGGCTGCCGCTTCAATTGCCCGCCGTGCAGCGTCGCGTACCTGGGAGGCCGCTGCTTCCGTCCGCGGCCCATCGAGGCCGTGGTCGAGGAGGTTGCGGGAATCGATAACGGACGACTTTTCTTTGTCGACAACTCGCTGGCCCAGGACAAGAAATGGGAACTTGAACTGTTCCGCGCCCTGAAGCCATTGAAGCGCAAGTTCATTGCGCACCCGATCGAGGGCGATGACGAGGTCCTGTCGGCGGCATACGATGCGGGCGCCTGGTACGTCTACCAGGCCATAACGGATGTGAACGAGGGAATCCGCCGACGCATCCAGATGTACAAGGATCACGGCATAGGTGTCGAAGGCACCATCATTCTTGGCACGGACGACCAGACGAAGGATGACGTCCTGCGCCTGATCGATTTCTGCATCGAGATGGACCTGGACATGGCTGAATTCACGGTGATGACGCCGTTCCTGCACACCCCGTACCGCGAACAGGTGGAGGCCGAGGGGCGCGTCCTGCACAACAACTGGATCGACTACACAACCGGCAAGGTGGTGTTTCAACCGCGCCATATGACTCCGACTGAACTCCAGGATCTGTATTACCTGGCCTGGGAGAAATTCTACGGAGCCGACGGGCGCCAGACGAAGATGGCTCGTCTGTTCAGGAATGTCGTCATGCGCGAACGGGCAGAAGGCACGACGACAATGCCAGACGGCACCGTCCGCGGCTGGGTCAAGCCGGGTTGACCCGCGGCGCTGCGACTGGGAACCACCAGGAATCTCCCCGCCGGAGGGCAACAACTGATGCGAGTCGGACTGATTCCCGAGACTGCCTACGAGCTTATGGGCTTGATTGCCGGCGAGGTCCCCAACCCGGTCATCGAGACTTTCAACGGGCTGCTGATGGTCCGATCGCTGGTGGCAGCCTGCCGATTGGAAATTCTTGACACGCTGGCAGAAGGCCCCCTTTCGGCTATCGATGTGGCAAGTCGCGCCGGCACCTCACCCGTGCCAACCGAACGCCTGCTGGACGTGCTGGTTTCACTGCGATACGTGCGTCGAAAGGGGGACACGTTCGAGTTGCTTCCAGTAGCCCGGCGATGGCTGCTGAAGGACAGCCCCGACTCGGTCCGCGACTATGTCCTGTGGCGCCACTACGAATGGGAATGGATTTCGCGACTCGACGATCACGTACGCACCGGAGCCAGTATTCTGGGTCGCGGCGCACTTGACGATGACGCATGGCAGTTGTACCAGCGGGCAATGCGCTGCCTTGCCAATTTGGGTTCTCCCGAGATCGCGGCCCGGACGCCAGTCCCCCAGGGCGCCACCACGATGCTCGACATCGGCGGAGCCCACGGACACCTGTCGGCCACCTTCTGCCGGCGCCATCCAGCCATGAAAGCAGTCGTCCTGGAGTTGCCCGAGGCCATCCAGGCATCTGCGCCGTTGCTGGCCAGCGAGAACCTTGGCGATCGCGTGGTTCACCGCGCCGGGGATGCCCGCACTGACGACTTCGGCGACGCATGCTGGGATCTCGTAGTCGCATCCAACATCGTGCACAACCTGACGTCGGACCAGTGCACGTCCCTCACTGTACGAGTTGCCCGCTCGCTGAAACCGGGTGGAGTGTTCGCAATAATAGACTTCACCCGCCCAACGTCGGAACGCGCCACCGGCCAGACCCCTGCCCTGATGGACCTGTATTTCAGCTTGACCAGCGTGTCGGGGGCCTGGTCGATCGAGGAAATGGCACACTGGCAGCAAACGGCAGGACTGAAACCATACAAGGCGCTGAGGATGCGTCGGGGCGCCGGATCTGTCATCCAGGCGGCGAAACGACCGGCATGACCGCCCATACCTGCGGAACCGTTGTGATCAGTCTATCAACCCCACTGCCGCAACAGCAATGATTCCCAGTGCTCCAGTTGACCACCCTCTATTCTGATGCTTGTGAGCGATGCCAGGCTATCGAGGATAGTCAGCGCGTTGACGTGCGCATCGCCATTGTGTGGAATGGCTTTCAAACGTTCGCAAAACGCCACATTGACCTTGCCTACCTCGCGCAGAAATTCCATCAGCCGCGACATACCCCAGTCGGCATCCTTCTGGTGTCTCTCGAGAGCGAACTGCGCAAACAGGTACATCGAGACCGTCCGGTAGGTCGTTTCTTCCTGGGTCGCAAACGGCAGGTGCGTTTCCACCATCGGTCGCAACCTGTCCATAATTGGGCACCCTGCCGTGGTCATGTAGATACCGGTGATGGACGACAAGGCATTCTGCACGCTGGTCCGCATGAAATAGCCGCGCTGGGCCGTCCGAACCGTGACTTCAACGGCATCATGCGAAACACAATCCTTGAAGCAATCAACAAGCTCGACCATCGAGACGGCAACCGGGCAATGCGCATGCTTCGACGAATCCAGCGAACAATTCGGGCAGCGGTGGAAATCCAGGGCGGCCCAGTCTGGCAGGTCCACGGACTCGGGCAAAATTATTGCCAGCGTTCCAGGGTCCAGCCGAATCAGGAATTCCCACTGGCTGGCGTCATCGAACTTGAGGCGGTAGTCGAAAACTACCTGACCCGATTCGCTGTCCGGTTGATCTTTTGAAACGGAAGCTACTGCACGTCGGCTCATTCCCACCCCCAGTAGGCCACAATTTCACATTCTGCAATCGCCTGCGACAGCATTCTACCACGCATATCATCAACACTGTTCAACCGAATATTCATCAATAATCCGACAGACTAAACCTTCCAAGAACTGCTATCAAAGCAGTAGTCAAGGATTTCCCTCGATTACAAAAACATGTATCGACATTCCGATAACCGCGCTATACGCTTGCAGAACGTCCCAAAGGACCCCAACGGGGCCAACTGTCGGAGAGTGCATGAGGTTGAAGACCTACGGTACGC
This sequence comes from uncultured Myxococcales bacterium, assembly GCA_903936705.1. Lineage (GTDB taxonomy): Bacteria > Myxococcota_A > UBA9042 > DTJE01 > DTJE01 > CAIZWN01. The sequence goes on along the minus strand of CAIZWN010000068.1, from coordinate 12,237 downwards.
GCGGCTCCACACCGGTATCCCGAGCTGAAACAAGATGTTACGGCGGCAACACCACCTGCATCCGAATCATGTCGAACTGCCTTCCAAGGGACTCGGCACTTGTGATCGACGCTGGAACCGGTCTTGTCCCGGCGTCCTTAGACCTGTTCAATGAAGGGGTTCAGCACCTGGTTCTGCTGATGACCCACTATCACCATGACCATACCCAAGGGCTTCCGCTGGCAAGACACACCTTTGAAAAGTCCGTGCCGATCGATATGTACGGCCCGCATGAACATGGAATCGGCCCCATGGAGATGCTGCGGACTCTGATGTCCGCACCTTTCTTTCCTGTGGATTTTTCGCGGGTGGCCAGCCATTTCAACTGCCACGATCTTGAGGCCATTGGCCGCCATCTGCTGATGGTCCACCCGCAGCGGGGTGCCCGCCTGCTTCGAGTCGACGAGTACGAGCAGATCCTGACGCAAACTGCCCGCATTCCGTCAGCCGAGCAGGTCCTTCAGGACGAGAGCCTCGTGGTTCACATGCACAAGACCGTGCATCCAGAATACACAGTGTCCTATCGCTTCGAGGAGCGCACGTCAGGCAAGGTGGCGGTGGTACTGACCGATCACGAGAACACCGTCAACCTGCCCAAGGATCTCAGAATGCACATCGACGGAGCAAACCTGCTGATCCAGGATGCTCAATACACACGCGCGCAGTACCAGACGACCACATCCGGATTCGGGCACGCCACAGGGGAATACGCTGCGAGGGTTATGAAGGAGTGCAATGTCGGTCGCCTGGGGCTTACCCATCACGATCCGATGTCCGATGATTCAATCGTCAACTCGATTGTCGACGAGGCCCGTTCCTGGTTGATTGCCAACGGCGCTCCCGAACTTGCCGACCACGTTTTCGCCTGTGCCGACTATCAGGAAATCGAGGTCTGACCGACACCGGACGATCGCTCAATCAAGCCCCGCGACGAAGGACCCGGCCGGGAAGGGGTTCCGGGTGGAACCCGGCGGGATCAAGAACGACCTGACCATTGATGAGTACAGTGTGAATGCCTTCCGGAAAATGCGCCGGGTCCTTGGCCGTGGAACGTGAACCGATGTTCCGTTCGTCGAACACAACCAGGTCTGCATACCCGCCAATGGTAACCCGCCCGCGATCCCGCAAGCCGAACTGAGTGGCCGGCAGAGACGTCGACCGACGAATCGCTTCGGCCATCGACACAATCTTGCGGTCCCGCGCATATGAACCCAGCCACCTGGGGAAGGCATCGTAGAAGAGGTGCGACGGCAGCCCGAATCCCAGAAGGATGGTATCGGTGACTATCGAAACGTGCGGGTTTCGAAGCGCGGCAAGAACCGAGCGCTCGACGAACGGATCCCCGGGGAACGTTGCCGTCTCGAAAACCAGAACGCGCCCCTGCTCCTCGACCAGCAGGTCGCAAGCGACATCGAACGGATGCCGCCCTGTCTCGTCGCCAATCTGCTGGAGACTCCGGCCCTCCAGTCCCTTGTTATGCGGCAGGGTGACGGACATTATGAACGCTGCGTCCCAACCCATGACCTTGAAAATATTCATGGACCATGAATCCCGCCCGCGGTGCGGCCAGGCCACGTCACCATTTTCGATGCTTCGAAGGATCTCGCGACGATGAACGGGATCAGCCAGACGGGTCAGCATGGACCGAATGCCTCCCTGGAGCGTCCAGGGGGGGAAAAACGCCAGCAGGTGAGTGAAACCAGCCGAGGTGGGCATGGCGTCAAAACCGAACGGCTCGCCTCGGTCAGCCGCGGCAAACGCACGTTCCATGCGACTGGCCAGCAGACTGTCCACGGGGATAGGCAAAGGTAAGGCCCCATACAAGCGACTGCCTGCTGCCACCGCCATATGGGCCAAACGGTCCAGCGGGAATTTCAGGCGCGGGATGCAGAATAGATGACTGACCTGTAACGGGATTTCGGCACTGCGGCAGACCCCCATGACTTCGTCCAGCGCCTGCATCATGGTGTCGGAATTGTACGACCGCAGGTGGGACGTGAAGATGCCATGGTAGTCGTGGATGACGCCGCCCAGCTGCGTCAGTTCATGAGAATCGGAGGCCAGCCCCGGAAAGTACATCAGGCCCGTGGACATGCCCAGCGCTCCGGCTTCCATGCAGTCGGCCAGCATCTTCTTCATCAACCGGACGTCGCCTGGACTGGCCGTCTCGTTCCGATCACCCATGGCATTCAGGCGCAGGATCCCGTGCGGCGCCAGAAAGCCGGCGTTCAGCAGCATGCCCTGGGATTCACACGTATCCAGCATCTCGCCAAAGGTCTGCCAGTGAACCTTGTCCTCCTGTGGCGCCCCAAGAAAGAAGTCGAAGAAGGTAAAAATGCCTTCGCGGTTCTTGGGGTAAACCGGCGCCATCGACACTCCGCAGTTGCCTCCCACGAAGGTCGTGATGCCCTGGCGAACCAGCGGCTCGAGAATCGATGCATGATCCGGTCGCACGACAGTCATGTCGGCATGAGAATGTGCATCGATGAAACCGGGGCACAGGCAAAGGCCACTGGCCGCGATACGACGGTTGCAGGTAGCCCCGTCAAGCCCTCCAATGGCCTCGATCCGATCGCCCTTCACGCCTACGTCTGCCGAATAGGGCGTGCGGCCGGAACCATCGAAAATCCTTGCCCCTTCCACAACCACGTCAAAACGCGGAGTCGTCTTCAATCCCACGCAACCCTCCGGCAACTGCAAGGACAGGGCGCAGTGTATCCGAACAGACTATTTTTTTCCGACGATCCGATTGATGGCGAGGTAGTAGTCGACCAGCGATACGACAGCGCCCAGAGACACCACGACTGACAGGATCTGGGCAACCGGTATCACCAAAGGACGAAACGATTCGGCGTAGTGCGACACAACCAGGAACCCGACCAGCGTATTGGCGGCAAAAGCGAGGATCAAGGACTTGATCTTGCCTGACACCCTGGCCTGAACCACGTGTCCAGTCTTGGCGGCGATGACCCGCAAGGTCCCGACGACAGCCTCTCGATAGTAGACGATTACCAGCACCCAGAAGGGGATCAACCCTACCCACATCAGGCACAGCAGGGCACCAACGTGCGACAGAGAGTCTGCAAGGGGATCAACCAACTTGCCCAGGTCGGTCACGGTCCCGTGATGCCTGGCTATGGCGCCATCGACGAGGTCCGAGGCCTCCTGCAAAAACATCAGAGCCCAGGCCGCGATCAGATAGCCAGGGGCCAGATCGACGATTAGTTCATCGACCGGCGCACCATAGCCGCTGCCGCGCAGGCCAAGCCAGAACAGCAGGACAAAGATCGGACTGGCCACCAATCTTGCAAAGGTGATCCACAGGGGCAGGTTGGTGGGCGCGATTACCACGCGAGTATCCTAGGCGAAACGCGGCCGGCACGCGAGAGGAAAATCACCCACCCGGTGTAACAATTGCATCGTGATGGGAAATACCGTCATTGACCTCTTCGGACCGCGAACTGGGAGACGCGGAAGAACCACTCGCGTCCTGGTCGCTTCGCGAAGGATCGGCAACGTCAGGAGCGGGCACCGGTGTCCCCGGCGAATCCGGCGCACCCGATCCGACCGACCCGCCAGCAGGATTTTCTGTCGCTGGCGCCTTCCCGACAACCACAGGGATTTCGGCATCCTTAAGGATTACGGCATCCTTCTTGGCCGCCCCCTGCTTGCGCACAGGAGAGGCTTCCCTGATCAACCCTATCAACTCCTCGACTCGGTCCGCACCAAGGCGACCTGCCGCAGCCCATCGAACCAGGCCGTCCTCGCCAAAAAGCACAACCGACGAAGTCTCCTTGGCAACCCCGAGGGATCTGGCTGCCTCGCCGTTCCAGTCGCCGTAAAGCGATCGCCCTGCCTTGACTGCCTGTTTGCCCAACTCCTTCTTCGCGAAGTAGCGCGCCGGCCACGACTTCCATCGCTGCATATCAGCCACCGGCAAAACGACGACCGACTTCGGCAGCGTTCGATCTCGGGCCAGGCGCTTCTTCAGCGCATTGTTCCAATCGACCGCCAACTTGTCCTCGTATATCACCAGGACCGGCCTCCCCGCGAACGAGGACATCCGCACGAGGCTGCCGTTGGTTTCTTCGACAACAAAGTCCGCCGACCGCACCCCCTTGCCGACCAGGGCGTTGGCCGACGTCGATACCAGCAAAACGGATGCAACCAAAACGACCGACCACCAACCCGACATGTCTTCCCCACAGGCCGCGTCACAGCGGCACGATCTCGGCGCGTACGCGACCCTCGCTGACCGTCAGGCGAGCAACGGTCGCTGGCAAATGAAACCTCCTGGGCCCGGCGCTGCCGGGATTCACGAAAAGCACTCCGTTTCGTTCCAACAGTTCGGGACGATGCGAATGCCCCGTTACAACAACGCTGACCCCGGCGGCAACAGGATCGATGTCCAGCTTTACCAGATCATGCAGAACAACAATATCAACACCGTCGATGTTCAGCCATTCCCGCGCCGGCAGGCCGCTTGCCCAGGGCTCGACGTCCGTATTGCCGCGAACCGCATGAACGGGAGCGACGGCCGAAAGCGCATGCAGCACCTCGGACGACCCGATGTCCCCCGCATGCAGGATTACCCGCGCGCCAGCAAGCGCTTCCAGAGCCGAGGGTCGCACCAACCCGTGCGTGTCCGAGATAATGCCGACGAAGGGACTATTGCCGGGGTTCGGATTCACGTCGTCATGATTCGATTGACCCCGAAAAAAGCAACGGGCGGACCCGGTTGCCCGAGCCGCCCGTCACTATAAGTTATGCTGCATCAGGACGGAAGGACCCGACGCGGGAATCAGAAGCGCCGTGGCCCACGATCGTAGCCGCCACCGCCGCCACTACCACCGCCGCCGCCGTAGCCGCCACCGCCGCCGCCGCCGCCGCCGTAGCCGCCGCCGCCGCCGAAGCCGCCACGACCACCACCGCCACCGCCACCGCCGCGATCCTCACGCTCACGCGGAAAATCGACTTTGACAGCGCGACCGTCCAGGATCTGACCATCCATCTCGGCCTTGGCGCGAGCCGCCGACTCGTCGCTCGTGAAGGTCACGAACCCGAAGCCCTTTGACCGGCCGGTTTCGCGATCCACGATGACGCGGACCTCCTCGATTTCGCCATACTGCTCGCACGCCGCGCGCAGCGAGGCCTCGGTGGTCGCCCACGCCAGACCGCCAATGAACAGCTTGTTCTTCTGCATCGGAAAACTCCTTGAACCGGGACTCTCGTCCCTACGTGCCCGGAACCCGGGCTCTCAATCGGACCGCACGACGCAACTACGCCGCCGTCCACACCTCCCGGAAGTTGACGCCAATGCACACAGGATCTTTCTTCCGGGTCACGAAGGTCGGGCTAGAGACCAGACGAACCTCGGATCGGGGATCAAGTGTGGACAGGATTGCCACCTTCGGAGTCGCCGCTATTGTACTCCACGCGGCTGGCGAAAATCAAGCTGAATCTGCGGGGGTTTACTCTGCCGATGCAATGTCCTAGGGTTGTCATCCGACCCTGACGGAGGTTCCCGTTGCGCCATTTTATCTTTGTCCTGGCTGCTGCCCTGATTTCCGCGGAGGCCATGGCCGCAAGCATTGTCATCGGACCAATCATTCGCGATGTTGGACCGGACCGGGTGGTCATCGGCTTCCAGACCGACGTCCCAGTTGCAGCCTCGATCGAGATCGGCACAACCGACGCTTATGGCACGGTCATCGCATCAAGTTCCGGAACCACCTGGCACTCGGTACAAGTCACGGGACTGCTCGCAAAGTCGATGCGACATTACCGCGTGCTTCTGAACGGGGTACCCTCCGGCAGGGCTGGTACCTTTGTGACCGCGCCGGCAGCGCCCGAGCCGTTCACCTTCCTGCTTTACGGCGACACAAGGTCGAACCCGGAGGCACATGCTCTGGTGGTTTCCCGGATGCTGGAGCACCCGGCTGCATTCGCGATCAACACTGGGGACCTCGTCGAAAACGGCAGTTCTACCGCGATGTGGACGCAATTCACCAGCACCGTGAGTTCGCTGGTCGGGGACATGGCCTTGCTGGCAGTCGTGGGCAATCACGACCTTGATGGGGACGGCCCCCCCGACAGTTTTCTTCAGTACGCCGGTCCGCCTACCTCGGCTGCCGACCCAAAGACCTATGGCATCTTCGACTACGCCGGAGTCAGGTTGATCCTGCTGGACAGGTTCTACGCCGCGGTGATCGATTCGAACTGCTATGCCATGACCGGATCCTTCGAATACTGCATGAACTCCACCCAGCGAGCATGGCTGCTGGCGCAACTGGGTGCAGCACGTGACGACCCTACGGTCAGGCACGTGTTGATAGTGGTTCACGAAGGACCGTATTCGTCCAAACCAGGCCGGATCGGATCGACAGAAATGAGGCTGCTGCTGAACGACATGGCGCGATCGAAGGTCCGGATGATCCTGTCGGGGCACGACCATTACTACGAGCACGGAATTGCCGGAAACGGTCTCCACTATGTGGTTTCGGGCGGTGGCGGGGCACCTCTGTACGAAACGGAGCCATCCGAAGGCCCCGACGTACCCCCCCACAAGGTCCTCATGTCAACGTCAACCTATAACTTCCAGCGGGTGATCGTGAACGGGGACAGCTTCGAGATCACTTCATACCAGGCCGACGGCACCGAGATGGAGTCGTTCGAGGTCACAGTGCCTCCTGCCTGCTCGCTGCCAGCAGACTGCGCGGCACCGGCTTCGGGATCCTGCGAAGGCAAAGCCGAGTGTTCGAATGAGTTGCGTTGCGTATGGGCCTGCACACCGCCGCCGCAGTGTGCCGACGCCAGCGAGTGCGAGATCAGGACACCCGACGAGAGCTGCAGCGGCGCCTGGGCCTGTCTGGATACCAACTGCGTCTGGGAGTGCAATACCCCTCCGGACCCGGGACCCGGAGACCTGGGGACAAACGATGTTTCCACCGTTGTTGACGTGCCCCAGACCGATCTTGGTTCGCTGGCAGACACCGGTCCCGTCACCCCGCCTGACCCTGCCCCTGCCGGCGGCGGAGGCGGCGGTTGCGCTTCAGGTCAGAACACTGCCCCCCCGCTTGGCTTTCTTGCGCCGCTGTTGCTGATAGTGTCCTTTGTCTTGCGTTTCCGGGGACGGGCCCGCCGCAGTTGACGCCACGTTGAATCTTGCTCAAACATGGACTGGTATTTGGAAGCTTGAACCACGATAATTTCGCCGAACTGGATTTGACGGCAGGAGGGAAACATGGCCACAGTCGGTAGAAATCCGAGAATCGCGTCGTTTGCCTTGCTGGTTCTTGGGATAGCGTTTACCTCCTGCGGCAAATCCAGCGGTCCTGGAATCATTTTCGATAGTGATTCCGCGATAGGTGACATCGGAGACATGACGCCTGGCGATCTTGACGACGTCCAGGATCTGGGCGGCGATATCGCTGTGGGTACCGATTCGGAACCTGCCAACGACAATTCAGGATTTGAGACATCCGGCGATCTTCCCAAGCAGGACGCTCCAGACGTCCAGGGTGGATGCACGGTCGATTTCGACTGCAACGACCACAACGAATGTACGGCCGAACGATGTCTGAACGGCGTCTGTCTCAGTTCGCGCATCAATTGCAACGTACTGGACTCGTGCCTGATCGATGTCTGCTATCCGGTCGAGGGTTGCGGAACCCTGCCGGTCAACGGTTGTATTGCCCCGTCCTGTGCAAACGACGCGAAGTGTGACGACGACGATCCTTGCTCGGTGGACGTCTGCGATTTGATTGCCGGCAAATGCGTCTATACAGCCCAGCCCTGCGACGACCTGGACCCATGTACCATCGATTCGTGCACGCCAGGCGTTGGCTGCAAGCACCTCCCGAACGGAATCTGCAAGAAGTGTGTCATCAGTTCAGATTGCGATGACGGCGACATGTGCACTGTCGATTCTTGCATGGACGGAGCATGCACCAACGTCATGAAGGTCTGCGATGACCTGGACCCATGCACGGTGGACCGCTGCGACCCTGCCTCGGGTTGCAAGGCCGTTCCTACCTGCGTGCCGTGCACGACTGCCGGCGCCGTATGCGACGACGGAAATCCATGCACCATCAACGACAAGTGTTCGCCTGACCCCGGCGGCTCGCTCGATACAAACGTATGTGTTGGCGACCCGGTCTTATGTGACGACAACAACGACTGCACCCAGGATTTCTGCAGCAAGGGCCCTGGTTACCCGTATTGCACGTTCAGGCCGATCGACGGCGACCCTTGCTCGGACGGCGATTTTTGCACCGAGAACGATGCCTGCCTTGCGACAAAGTGCTCGGGTTCCGCGGTGAACTGCGATGATGACAATCCCTGTACTGCCGACTACTGCGACAAGGCCAGCGGCTGTGTTCACAACGAGCTTTCGCCCTGCGGTGGCTGCACCGACGACGCCGGATGCGATGACCAGAACGCTTGCACGACCGACACCTGCGTTGGAGGGACATGCCAGAACGAAACCATTCTTTGCGACGACCTGAATTCGTGTACTGAAAACTCATGCGTTCCGGCTACCGGATGCTCTTTTGTCGCAATCGTGCCATGCCCCACGTCGTGCACATCCAACGACGGTTGCAATGACAACGACGTCTGTACTACCGACATCTGCAGTAACGGGACTTGCAGCAACACGTTGATCGTCTGCAACGACAGGAACCCGTGCACCACAGACACCTGCTCGCGTGGCGCAACTGCTTACTGCACCTATACCCCGAATCAGAACGGCTCGGCATGCAACGACGGCAGCGTTTGCACTACCGGCGAAACCTGCACCAACGGGACCTGCTCGGGCACAACCATTCCTTGCGACGACAGTGACGCGTGCACTACCGACTCCTGCGACCCGATAAATGGCTGCACACACGTGAAGATTCCCGGCTGCCCGGGTGGGTGTAGTTCCGCGGCGGATTGCAACGATGGCGACCTTTGTACAACCGATTACTGCGTCGATCGGGCTTGCATCTGGCGTCCGGTCTCGTGCGACGACAAGAACTCCTGCACGACAGACACATGCGTCGCCGGCCCGACGGCACCATACTGCCGCTATGCGCCGGTGACGGCGGGTACCTTGTGCGATGACGGCAACGCCTGCACGACGGGCGACACTTGCACCGCGACAAAGTGCGTAGGTACCGTTAACCCCTGCGACGACAACGACAGTTGCACCGTCGATTCCTGCGATCCGACGGCGGGATGCCTGCACCGGAAGCTTCCCAATTGTGGAGCCTGCCAGACTGCCGCGGATTGCAGCGATGGCGACATGTGCACGACCGACTACTGCGTGACTGGCACCTGCATTTCGCGCCCGATCATTTGCGATGACAAGAATCCTTGCACAACCGACTCATGCCGCGCTGGCGCAACGGCGCCATACTGCAGCTATCCCGCGGCGGCCGCTGGCACGCTTTGCGACGACGGTAACGCCTGCACCACCAAGGATACCTGCTCTGGCACGACGTGCTCCGGCGGCACGCCAGTCAACTGCGACGACGGCGATGCCTGCACGACGGATTCCTGCGACAAGACCCTGGGCTGCCAGCGCGTTGCGATTCCGGGCTGCGTCGCCGCCTGCAAGACAGGCGCCGACTGCAACGACGGCAATCCAACCACCTGCGACTGCTGCTGCGTCCTGGGAGGCGCCGCCGCAAAATGCTACAACCAGGCCTTGCCAATCAGCCCTTGCCCGGCGTGCACACTGCTCTCGGGCTGCACCTGATCGGCCTTTCGCCAAAAAACCAAGGTTGCGATCCGTCGCCCTCGATGGCAAACTCGGAAAACTTGAAACCGAGGGACACGGCTGTGAAGGTTTCCTACGAGCACCTTATCTCGGCTCCGATCGACAAGGTCATCTCGGCCTACGAACTGGACGAGTTCTATATCCTCAAGCTGAAAAACTCGGGCGCGACATCAGTCGAGGTTCTCGAGCGTGAGGAATTGGCTGGTGGACGTCTGCGCCGCAAGTGTCGCGCGTCCGAACCGTCTCGCGTACCGGCCATGCTGCGCAAGTCCGACACCGATACGTACGTCGACGACAACGTCCTCGATCGCGGCCTCAAGGTAATGACGTGGAAGGTCACCCCGCACATCATGGCGGACGTCTTCCTGCTGTCAGGGTCCGTGGAGTTTCACCCCCAGGGCACACAGACAAAGGTCGTGTTCAACACCCTACTGGAAGTGAAAATCCCGTTCGTGGGTGGAAAGGCCGAAAAGATCGGACTCGAGAAGACCGGTGAGGAGGTCACGCGGCAGGTTGCCTTCCTGAAGGACTGGGTGGCAAAACACTGATTTCCGCGTTCCGACATCCTCGCCAACCGGGGCGGCACGCCGACCTGGTCGATGAACCGTTTTGGACATCCAGGACACCAAGAGGTACGCAATGCGCGACGTGACCGGCCATTGTCCCTCATGCCATGCCGAAGGAACCGTCGGCCAGCCCTGCGGCGAGAAATCGTGCGGGATGCGCGGCTACCACTTCGTTCCACAGGAAGCATTCGAGAAGCTGCGCGAACTGCCTGCTGCCCGCATCGACCCCAGACTGGGCCAGTGCATCGGTGAATACCTCCTTGTTGACGTTCTTGGTTCCGGCGGCTTCGGCAAGGTCTACCTGGCGCTGCAACTGCCAATCCTGATGAAGACCGCCTTGAAGGTCATGGACCGCACCGAGTCCGATCCCGAACTGGCCGACGCATTGGGCAGGCGTTTCGAGGGCGAGGCCGCGGCACTGGCCACACTCAACCATCCCAATATCGTTCGTCTTCTGAAGTACGGGGTTTTCCAGGGCCTCCCGTACCTGGTGATGGAATACATCGAGGGAAACCGCACGCTGCGCACTGAAATGCAGTCCGGTTCGCTGGCTGGAGATTCGATCGATCCAGAGGTAATAGCGAAGATCCTGCGACAGATCCTGAACGCGCTGGACGCCGCTCATGCCCGCAACATCGTCCACAGGGACGTCAAGCCCGAGAACATCATGATGCAGGAGGTCTCGGGCGACCAATTGTTCGTGAAGGTGCTGGATTTCGGGCTGGCAAAATTCGTGGAAGAGCGCAGTGAAACCAGCCTGATGATCGGTACGCCGGCATACATGGCCCCCGAACAGATCACGCGCAAGAACATCGGCCCATGGACTGATTTGTACGCGCTGGGTGTGTTGTTGTTCCGCCTGGTGACAGGTCGCCAACCGTTCGTTGGCGACTCGACCCAGGAGACGTACGCCATGAAACTGGACCCGACATACGACCCGATGACCCAGGCGGACGGCCTCGACCTGCCGCCTGAACTGACGGCCTTCCTGCGCCAGTCCATTGCCCGTGATCCGGGATCGCGCTATTCCAGTGCCAAGGAATTTCGAGTCGCATTCGATGCCGTGATGCCTTTCATCGGAAAGGTCGCCGCCAGCCCTCGCCCTGCTTCGGCGCACGCAGGCCACTCGCTTACGGAACAGGTGCGCAACGCCGCTGACCAGGCGTTCGGCCAGGTGGGTTCGCCGTCGGTCCTGACCACCGAGCGACGGCGTATTACGACATCCCAACCTCGAATAGTCGAACGACGTCCCTACCGGCGGCTGATTGGTCTTTTCGAGGGTGGCGCCCTGGCACTGGTGGCAATTCTGGCGATTTTCTACGTGACCAGGTACGGGCTGTCGACTGCACCTTTTGTGACCTGGCTGAATCGCGCCCAGACATACATGGAATCGGACACAGCCGCCGGCAGCAGCCAGGAGCCATTGTTGGCATCCCAGCGGACCGTGGCAATCAGGATTGTTTCGACCCCACCTGGAGCAAGCATTCGCAACGGCTCGACGAACGAGGATCTTGGTTTGGCTCCTGGCACCGTACTGGTGCCTCCAGGTGCCACCATCCGACTGCACATCCAGATGAACGGTTACCGGGACGAGATACTCACCGTATCGCATCAGGAGGCGCAGCAACAGACAGAGTGGCCGGTTCACATGACTCGTCGGAAGTAGGGATTCATCTTTCGCGAACTCCGAATATTCAGAAGAAACTGGCGTATTGACCTGCATGTTCTGACGGTCAACACCGGTAGAAACCAGAAATACGAACTTTTGCCGATGCAAAGCCGCTTTTATCCCTTTTGCAACCCGGATAGTATCTGGCCGTTCCTGCAGATCCCTGGAGGTATCGTGCATTGTCGACAAGCCGCAGCAGC
>CAIZWN010000067.1 GCA_903936705.1 uncultured Myxococcales bacterium | reverse complement strand
CGGCCCAAACTCGGCCCCCTGTGGGGGCCTCAAACAGTGGGCCGCGTCGCGCTGCGCGCGAACAGGCCGCCGTCACCCCGTCGGGTCCCGCTGGTCCTCCAAAGGGCCCCGCCCCCCCCCCTCGGCCCGGACCCCGCGGACGTTTGTGGGTGCGCGGCGACGGGATAGGAGGAAGCACCAGGCAGAAATCCTCGTCCGCTTCCAGCGTCCAAAGCCGTCCACGCAGTCGCCCCGGCCAGGTGCAGGACCATCAGCGCCGTCAGAATCTGGGCGTCCGTCGACTCCTGGGCGCCAGTCCGCGCCTGCGGCGGACCAAGGAGAGGGCGCGCGCTTGTCGCCATTTGAGGCCGGCCCGCGTGGCGGGTCTACCGAACTGCCCAGATCCACCCTTCAGTCGTGGCAAGTTTCAAGTCTGTCGGTGGTTCGGACTTTTCAAGCATGAAGTCGGCAGCGGCGAGCGCGCAAACGGTAGCATCTGCCGCGTCTGCGGATCTTTGAACGACGGCGGAAACAAGTGATACATCGATCAGGTGCCTAAGACCATCGAATGAACCTCCTTGATCGAGCGCTCGGTGTCCAATCCTCGTCGCTGCGGGATAGACTTCGATAGCGCAGAAGCCTTCAATCGAGTTTGGAGTAACGGAAATGGGTATTGGCTTTCCGGTAGGTTTGCGAAGTCTACCGAGCAATCCAAGGGCTGCTACTGCTGTGCGAGCGATCAGATTCGCCCCCACCTTCAGCGGCCTCTTCCCAAGTCTACGGTAGATGTGGTCGTCGGTTTCTAGTCGAAAGAGCTTATCTGACGACACCCTCATCTCTTGACCAGCCGAGTGGTTCAGCAGTGCGGAGCCAAGCGCGACGGGCCAACCAAGAGGTGCATCAAGCGTGCCCAGCGACAATCCCACCTGAGCGTTGACGACAATTACATCTGAGCACGCATTGCCGCACGATCCGTTCACCTCGTTGATGAAACGACTATTGGCAAGACGTGTAATAGCCATTCAAGATGAAGGAGACACCGAGGTGCTACCCTTTCTTCAGCACCCGAGAAAGGCTCCACGACACCCTGTCCAACCGCCGTGTATCCGCAAACGTCCGCGGGGTCCGGGCCGAGGGGGGGCGGGGCCCTTTGGAGGACCAGCGGGACCCGACGGGGTGACGGCGGCCTGTTCGCGCGCAGCGCGACGCGGCCCACTGTTTGAGGCCCCTTTAGGGGGCCGAGTTTGGGCCGCGAAGGCCGCCGGCCCCCAGTCGGGTGCGGGGGCACCGGCGCGGCCCCGCCACCCCCTCGGCCCGGACCCCTTCACCAGATACGTGCGTGTCCCTACTCGCGCTTCTCAACGGATTCAAGCCGCATGGGTGCCTAAAACTAGCTTCTAAATACTCCCGGACGGAATCCCGCTGACCCAGGCGGCGGATTATGGCGACGCTAGTGGCGTTGCAAACATCAAGCTGACCGTCTAGACTCCGCCAGGCGACTGCCGAAGGGGGGACCATGCCTGCTACGACCCTCGTCCAGAAGCGAATACTCATGGACGCCAAGGCGCTTGATCGCGCGCTGGACGGAATGACCGACACCCTGGTCCCGCTGATTTCCGGCGGGAATGCTTGCCTGGTCGGTATCCAGACTGGCGGAGCCTATCTGGCCAGCCGCTTGCTGGTCCGCCTTTCAAGTCGAGGCCTGCCAACACCGCCGCTGGGCGTCCTGGACATCACCCTGTACCGGGATGACACGTTCCTGGGCCTGCAGCAACCGGTCGTGCGCCATACCGACGTCCCGTTCGATATCGGCGGGATGGACGTGATTTTGGTGGACGACGTGCTGTATACGGGGCGAACCATAAGGGCAGCCCTGGACGCACTGGTCGATTTTGGACGCCCCCGCCTGATTCGGCTGGCAGTCCTGGTGGACCGCGGTTTACGCGAGTATCCGATCCAGGCTGACCTGGTCGGTGACCGCATCGAAACCGTACCGAACGAGACCGTCCAGGTGGAACTGACCGAGATGGGATGCGGCTGCGACCGCGTGGTGATCTACGAAAGGGAGTCCCGATGAGCACGCGGATGAACCACCTCCTGGGTCTGGAGGGCGTGTCCCGGGAACAGATCCAGACGATTCTGGACCTGGGACGCGAGTTCAAGGCCGTCGGACAGCGGCGCATCAAGAAGGTGCCCACTTTGCGTGGCATCACTGTCGTCTTGATGTTCATCGAACCGTCCACACGCACCCGGATGTCGTTCGAGGTTGCGGCCAAGCGTCTGTCGGCCGAGACGCTGGCCTTCACGGCATCAACCTCTGCGCTGTCCAAGGGCGAAACATTGCTGGACACGGCACAGAACATCATGGCGATGAAGCCGGACGTGATCGTTCTGCGTCATGCCTTCAGCGGTTCCCCGCACTTCCTGGCAAAGAATGTGGATGCTGCCGTCGTGAACGCCGGCGACGGCCAGCACGAACACCCCACGCAGGCACTGCTGGACATGTTCACGATGCAGGACAAGAAGGGGCGCCTGGACGGCCTCGAGGTCGCGATCGTGGGCGACATCCGCCACAGCCGCGTTGCGCTGTCGAACCTTTGGGGCCTCACGACCATGGGTGCGAAGGTCCGCGTCGCAGGCCCGCGCACGATGCTGCCGGTCCACCTCGACAGACTGGGCGTGAAGGTGTTCGACCGGATCGAACCGGCAATCGAAGGCGCCGATGTCGTGATGATGCTGCGCATCCAGAAAGAGCGCATGGGAAAGGATCTTTTCCCGTCGGACCGCGAGTACGCCCGGATTTTCGGGCTGGATTCGTCAAAGCTGCGCCTGGCCAAACCCGACGCCATCGTGATGCACCCGGGCCCGATGAATCGTGGCGTCGAAATCACGCCGGAAGTCGCGGACGGCAGCCGATCGGTGATCCTCGAGCAGGTCGAGAACGGTGTGGCGGTGCGCATGGCGGTTTTGTACCTGCTGAGCGCGCACCTTCTGGAGGGGGCCTGATCATGCGCACGCGACTGGCAAACTGCGAAATCCTGGACCCCGAGAAGGGCAAGCGCTTCTGGGGATTCGTCGAGTGGGAAGACGGGATAATCACGACTGTCAAGCGCGCCGGTCCTGGCATGGTTGACGAGCCCGATGGCATCAAGGTGATCGACGGCCGAGGCCACCTGTTGACACCGTCATTCGTTGACCTGTACGCGGATTTTTGCGAGCCGGGAAACGAGTCGCGCGAGGACGTTGCTTCGGGATCCGCTGCCGCGGCCGCTGGTGGGTACACCACCGTGTGCATCAGCCCAGACACCAGTCCGGTAATTGATGGCGCCGACACCGCGAGGTTTGTTCTGGAACGCGCGGCAAGGGCTGGCCTGATCGATGTGAAGCCGCTGGGCGCGCTGTCGAAGAACCTCGCAGGGGAATCGATGGCCGAGATTGGAGAAATGGCCGAGGCTGGCGTAATCGCCCTTTGCGAAGCCGACAAGTACATCACCAGAACGGGCTTTTTGCGCCGCTGCATGGAATACGGCACGAACTTCAGGCTGCCAATCCTGCTGACCAACGAGGACCCGACGCTGGCTTCCGGCATGGCTCACGAGGGTTTCGTATCGACAATCCGAGGCCTGAAGGCGACGCCCGCAGCAGCCGAGGAAGCCGCCGTCGCGCGCCACGTTGCACTGGCAGAACTGACCGGCGCGCAAACCCACCTGTTGAAGATTTCCAGCGCCGCGGCAGTGCGCATTGTGAAGGATGCCAAGAAACGCGGTGTCCCGGTGACCGCGTCCGTTACGGCGCACCACCTGGCGCTGACCGAACAATCAGTTGCCGGTTGGGACCCTGCGGCAAAGGTGTGGCCGCCATGTCGTTCCGAGGAGGATCGCAAGGCTCTGCTGGCAGGTTTGGCAGATGGCACGATCGACGCGATCGTATCGGACCACGCGCCGCGTTCGATCGAGGACAAGGAACTGGAGTTCGACCTGGCGGTTCCGGGCGCCTCGGCAATAGAACTGGTATGGCCGATACTGAACCGCCTGGTACTGGCCGAGGAACTGGACATCGTCATCGCGTTGAGGGCGCTGGCCTTGGCGCCACGCCGATTGCTTGGGCTGCCAGGCGGTTCAATAACTGCCGGTTCGCCCGCCGATCTGGTTCTGCTGGATCGGGCCACACCCTGGACGCTGGACCGAGCAGGCCTGGTTTCAAGCAGCAAGAACAGCCCATTCATGGGCAACTCGTTCGCTGGCCGTACCGAGATGACTGTCCGCGGCGGCAAGGTTACATTCGCCCGGAGCGGCGGTCGCTAGAGGTTTTCTTCCGATGGAGATCCGCGACCCTATTCTCGGACCGATCGAGGTTCGGCCACCCGAGAGGCGCGTGCTGGAACACCCACTGGTGCAGCGCTTGCGCCGCGTGCGACAGCTTGGATTCTCGGAGGCCACGTTCCCCGGTGCGACTCACACGCGCTTCCTGCACTCCGTTGGAGCCATGCACCTTGCCGGTGTCGCATTCGACGCCGTGGCGCGTGATCTTGTCGACGTCCCGCCAACTGAACTTTTCCGGGCAAGGTCCACTCTGCGCCTGGCTGCACTGCTGCACGACCTGGGCCACGGCCCCATGTCCCATACCGGCGAGGGGATGCTGCCGCAGGCGAGTGATGTTCCTGGTGCTACCAGGCAGGATGTAGAAGAAAAACACCGCGTGACCCATGAGGAAATGACCCGTTACCTGCTGTTGCACAGCAGTCTTTACGACGTCATCAACGATGCCTTCGCTAACGAGGGCGTCAGGGCCGAGGACGTCGCCGTCGTGCTTGGCGGGGACGGGAACGACCCGTTCTGCTTCGGATCCACCAGCGCACTGGGCCTGCTGAACCAGTTGATCGCCGGCGAGTTGGACGTGGATCGGATGGACTACCTCAGGCGCGACTCTTACTTCACCGGAGTCTCGTACGGCCACTTCGAGAAGGACTGGCTGCTGTCCCACATGGGGGCACACCGGACTGACGGAACATGGCGGCAGGCCATTGATTCTTCGGCCATCTTCGCCTTCGAGGACTACCTTCTTTCGCGCTACCACATGTTTCTGATGGTCTACGCACACCAGCGGACCATGTCGTACCACAAACTGCTGGCCCTGTTCCTAAGCGGCGAGGGCAGCAACCTCCAGGTTCCGACGGCACCCGAGGCGTTCGCCGACTGCGACGACGAATGGCTGCTGCGCCACTTGCGAGGGTCCAGCGATTCGTATGCACGACGAATCGTTGAAGGCAGACCCTTGTCCCTGGCGGTCGAAGCGTGGGACGACGAAGCCGATGCGCTGGCTGCGCTGCACAAGACGCAGCTTGCCGACCTGCCTTCATCATGCGAATGGACCGAATCGGGAATCGAGTTTTCTCATGAATTCACCGGTGGGAGGCCAGTGCCTGGTGGACGGCAATTGCTGGTCCGGGTTGCCCACGCCGGTTCGCGCCGCACTGTAGTCCCGGTTGCGGAACACAGTGACCTGTACGTGCGCCAGGCCCGACGAAAGCGGGTTGTAAGGATCTACTGCGCCGAGGACGATGTGAGGTCTGTCGAGGCTCGGGTGGCCGAGATCGTGGACGCGGAGTGAACATGGCGGAAGTGTCAAACGAACTGCAATCCCAGCTGGATTCGGCGTACGAGATGATAGCTGCCGACGAGATTGATCAGGCTTGGGTGCTGTTGGGGCGCCTGGAACAGGAATTCCCCGACTCGGCCGAGGTGATGGCGCTGATGGGCGACACCGCCTTGCGCGTGGGGGACATCGACTATGCGGTCGAACTGTACGATCGCGCCGTGGAACTGGACCCTGAATGGTCGGACGCCTACTCGGCAAGGGCCAATTGCCTGATCGAGCAGAACGAGATCGACGAGGCATCAGCCGACATTGAACGCGCGCTGGAACTGGACCCTGACAATCCCGAGGCCCACTACGTCAGGGCGATCCTTCTTGAGTTGGAAGGCCGGTTCCGCCTGGCCGACAACGCGTTTCGTCAAGCCAACCGTCTGGATCCCGACAGCTGTCCCATGCCCATCCGCGTGTCCCGCAAGGTCTTTGACGAGTCCGTGAAGAAGGCCATGGCGTTGCTGCCCGACGAATTCCGAAAACGCCTCGATGGCGTCCAGATCTTCGTGTCGGACCTGCCCCAGCCGAAACTGACCGAGGAAGGCAACCTGTCACCATTGATCATGGGCGCCTTCGACGGTTACTCGATCACCGAACGGTTGCCGTCGGACGCGTGGTCCCAGGTCCCCCCGACAATCCACCTGTACCAGAAGAACATCGAGAGACAGTGCCGCGACAAGGGCGAACTGGTGACCGAGATCGAGATCACCTTGCTGCACGAGGTCGGGCATTTCTTTGGGCTGGAGGACGAGGACCTGGATCGGCTGGAACTGGCCTGATAGGACCTCGAGCAAAACTGGGTGTTGGAACCATCCTCGCCTTATCTACCTTGCATCGCGCACGGCCGCCTCGGCATCTTCACCACGGACGTGCGAAAGTATCCATTCCAGTTCCGCATGTCGTGGCGACGTGGCCTTCAACGCAGCCACCCCACCTACCCTTCTGGACAGCAGCGCCAGACGACGCTTCAGTTGCTTGGCGCCGGCAAACGGCGAATCGGCAAGTGGGGTGAAACGCTTGGGCACAAATGGCGACACCGACACCGCCAGGCGGACGCGGCCGGCGAGATCTCGAACCAGATCGGCAAGCTCCTCGATGTCGGCCTCGGTCTCTCCCGGCAAGCCGACCATCACGTACAGGCGCAGGCGACCGATTCCATGCAGCCGCGCCAGGTCGGCGCATCGGCGCAGATCGTCCGCGTGGATTCCCTTGTGCAGAAAAGCCCGCAGCACCTCGGATGGCCCGTCCGCCGCGACGGTCAGGGTCCTCAGCCCCGACTGGGCCAACAAAGCCATGAGTTCGGGCGTCACTCGATCCGCACGAACTGAACCCAGCGTCACCCCCACACCCCTTCGGTGCAGGGTCTCGACAATGCGGAACAGGTCGGGATGATCCGACACCGCGGCTCCCAGCAAGCCAACTCGCCTGGCATCGTCCGGGATCGCGGCAAAAATCGATTCGGCGGAAAAAAACGAACAGCGGCGAACACCGTTTCGCGCAACGCAAAAGGTGCAGCCACGCGGACACCCGCGCCCGACCTCGACGATGAAGGCATCCCCGAATTCATTGGGTTCGCCCCGAAGGACCGTCCGGGCCGGTGGGGTTTCAGGTGGGGCTGAAATCAAGGCCACCGGAGGATCGTGAATCCCGTGGATTGCTGGCACCCATGTCCCCGGAACCGCTGCCAGACGCACCAGGGCATCTTCACGATCACGCGCATCATTGACAGCCGAAGCCAGGTCCCGAAATGCCCCGTCGGCCTCGCCTAGAAACACGGCGTCTGCGAAGGCGGCAGCAAGGTCCGGGTTCGAGAACGTCAGAGGACCTCCGGCAACAACCAGCGGATCTGAACCGGGACGCAGGGACCTGACCGGCTGGATACCCGAGTTCCGCAAGGCCCTGGCCACGTCAAGGGCCTCTGGCTCCCAGGAGAGGCTGACCCATACCACATCGAAATCACGAAGCAACCGACCAGTTTCAATGGTCCGCGGCGCCCTGGTTGCATCCTCCCCGGCAGGAGCCCGTTCGCATGGAGAAAGGCCGGCATACGCGGCATGAAAACCAAGCGACGAGTGGGCAAGACGCGAAACTACAGGGGAGAACAGGACCGAGGTGGCTTGACTCACCGTGACATGATCGCAGCACGGGAAACTGCGGTCAACCCCGCGTCCGAACACTCGAGATCGGAGCGCGCAGCTTCGGGCGGCATCCCGTCACTGGGACAGTGGCCCGCAGCACCTGCCGATTCCGCACAAGCCAGATCAAGACCCGTGGAGACCAGACCCAAAAAATGCATTCGTGCCGCATCGATCCTGCCAGAGACCTGCTGTGGCGAGGCCCCGCGGATGGACATCGAACGCAACTCGCGCCTCACCTCGCGGGCATGCTTCAAGGCAGCAATGCCCCGCGGATCGATAGCGGAGATCCCGGCATCATCGAGTTCCTCAAGCACCTGCTTCTGGGCGGCAAGAGCAAGGGTCCACGCCCGGTTGATCTCGTCTCCATCCAGCAGCAGGCTGGAGCGCCGATCCAGCAGATCGGTCGCGCTGCCGTAAGCATTGCCTCGCTGGATCTTCAGGGCCAATCCGGTCAGACGAACCTGCAATCGCCGCCCCGGTAAACTAGGCCGTACGGTGCGCCGCAGGAATTCCCTGTGGGCCGGGTCCTCGGGCCTGACCAGCCACATCAGCGAGGCCCCGGACCGGCGGCGCACCCGCGCGTCGGCACGCATCTCCCAGTACAGATGACCCGCAACAGGATTTCGCCAGGCCTCGACGATTCGCGACGGGACAAACCCGTTGTGCGCCACGGTATCGGCTGCAAGGTGGCATAGGTAGCCCAGAAAGGCCGCGCGCTCGACCTCGTCTCGCGCCTGCCTGACCTGCCGAAAGGCATGCGTCCAGTTATGCGAATGATTACAATACGATGCCAGATTCTTTGCCAGGGACCGGTCAGGATCCAGCGTCCCGCGAAGAAAGGACTCGGGATGCCGGCGCAACAGGCGCGAAACACCGGCCGCCATCAGGCCGGCACTCCCAAGCAGGTCCAGGCCCAGGTCCAGATGCACGATTGGGCCGAACGCCAGGACTGGCAGAGGAAGCAAGACGATTGCGGCGACGACGAGAAGAAATCCTGGCACGGTCCGCTCCCCACCGGGCACGGGAGGATACAGTTCTGCGAACCGGATTGCCATCGCCAACTTCGGGAAGGTGCGACCCTGCACGACCTCTGCTAGAATCCGCCCCTATTCGGACCTTGCGAAACGCGACGGGGACGCAATGAAGATCGGAATCGTCGGAGAAAACTACTTTCCAACCGTTGGCGGAATCCAGGAACACATCTACAACCAGGCGATTTTCCTGCGCAACGCCGGCCACGACGTACGTGTGATAACCGGCGTGAAACGGGTGCCTCGCTGGGTTGGCCCCCAAGACGAGGACTGGGTAATCCGCGTTGGAGAATCGGTCCGTTTCGGCACCATGGGGACGTACACCGACTTTACTATCGGCCCACGGGTGGCAGCCCGCATGCGTCGGCTGTTTGCTGACGAACACTTCGACCTGGTCCATGTCCACGGGCCGAACGACTTCGGCCTGCCCTTGCTGACGTACCTTTACTACAAGGGTCCCATAGTCGCGACGCTACACTCGGCTTTCAAGCACGGACCAGGGCGGTCGCTGGCCGCGCCATGGTACAAGTGGGTCATGCGGCGCACCGATGCGGTCATCGCGGTGTCGCCTTTGGCCGCGGCGACGATGGGCCGCTACGCACGCTTCGACTCGATAGTGATCCCTAACGGAGTCGACGTCGCCGAATTCGCCAGGGGCCAACGCATGAAGGCCTTCGATGACGGCCGCAAGAACGTCGTGTACCTGGGCCGACTCGAGCCACGCAACGGCCCCGACCTGCTGCTGGCCGCCCTGCCAGCTGTGGCCGCAGCCCATCCTGACGCCCGGTTCATTCTTGGCGGATCAGGCCCCATGGACCAGTCGCTGCATCAGCAGGTGCCGGAAACACTTCGCGACAGGGTCGTTTTCCTGGGGCTTGTGGACAACGACAAACGAGCCGACCTGTACGCCACAGCGGACGCATTCGTCATCCCGGCACGGTTTGGCGGGACGTTCTCGATCATGGTCCTTGAGGCCCTTGCTGCAGGTGCCCCGATCGTGGCCACGCCTTTCGTCGATCCTCACCACCGGGACAGCCACTGGGATCCTGTTCGACTGACGCGGGACTACAGCCCGGCGGCAATCGCCGAAGGTCTGATCGAGGTGCTCAGTCACGACCAGAGCGAGCGCGTGGCGAGCGGCAGGAAAATCGTGATCAATTACGACTGGCCCCACGTCGGCGCGCGCATCCTGGAGGTTTACAGGGGGCTTCCCGGTATCAGGCCCCTCCTGGCAACCACAGCCGATTCGCCAAACGTGTCGCCGTGAGTTCGAACGCCCCGCAGAGAACCGCGCGGACTTTGGCCTTGCGCGCTGTGAAAACACTTCTGCGGGCCCTGCCGCCGATCGCTCTTGTCGCGTGGGTCGCCACCACCGGCCCCTTCGATCAGATGGCGCCGCGGCTGGCCGATGCCGACTGGTTGCCATTCGTTCTGGCGATCGCCGTCAATTTCCTGATATTCCAACCTATTCGCGCATTGCGCTGGCGGGTCGCAATGACCGATCCCCCGCGCTTCCCGACGATCCTGGCGGCTGTGGTCGAGGGATCGGCGACCAGCGCCATCCTGGGAACTGCCGTAGGAGACGTTGTCAGGTCCGCGCGTCTTGGGCGGCCGGCCTCGTTTGCGACGGACCTTGGTTCATCCCTGGCCGACCGCGTCTGCGAGTACCTTGCTCTGACCATCCTTTTGGGCACGACCGCAATCATCGGCGTGATCCCGCTGCCGTGGCTGGCCGCGCCGTTCTCCTTGGCATGCGCCATGGCCGCCATGGCACGGTGGCACCCGCGGGTTGCACCGCTACTGGCTCGCTGGCCTCGAATTCACGCGGGTCTTTCGGGCATGGCCTCGGCTCTGAACATGCGCAACGTGGCGGCCATGACCGGCCTGGCCTTCGCCGGGTGGTGTTCCGAAATGCTTATGCTGCATCTGGTTCTTGGTGCGGTGGGCCTGCCCTCAGGCCTGGGTACGGCGGCGCTGGTGGTCATCTCGATCAACGTGGCAACCGCGCTTCCTGGGGTACCAGCCAACCTGGGCACATTCGAGGCTGGAGTAGTGTTCGCCCTGGCCAAATTCGGAGTGGACACACAGGTGGCACTTTCTTTCGCCCTGCTGTACCACGGTCTTCATCTGGTCCCGACCGTCTTGGTCGGCGGCACGTCCTGGGCGGTTCGCGAGCTCATGCCGCGGGCAGGTAGGCGCTGAGGACTCTCCCTTCCTACTTGCGAACTTTTCGCCGCACAAGACGCGCGAATTCCTCGAGCTCTTCGCAATGCAGCAGGCGCGCTGCCAACACGAATGCCGCCATTGCCGCCACGACGACAGGCACAAGCCGCAGGGCCAACGCCACACCACGAACCGAGTCGAAGAAACCCAGTGCCAAAGGCACAGCCAGCACCAGCCCCATGGCGGCTGTGGCGCCTGTGGTCTTGGCAAGTGATTTCAACAGGACCCGCGTCCCCAGCAACCCGATTCGGCTGCGCAGAACGAAGTACAGAAGCGCCACATTAAGAACCGCAGACACCGATCCAGCCAGCGCAATGCCTCCCTGCTGCATCTGCAGCGGTTCGGAAAACAGCCAGCACAGACAGATGTGAGCCGCCATGACCACAGCGGCAATTATTGTGGGGGTTTTCAAGTCCCTCATGGCGTAGAAGACCTGCACCACGTTTCTTTGCATCGCAATGAAGAAGATGCCTGCTGCATGGAAGTACAGCGCCCAGACAGTCATGTCGGTCGATCTGGCGTCGAATTTTCCGTACTCGTACAGCACCCTGACGATAGGTGTTGCCAGTGCCATCAATCCTGCCGTTGCCGGGATCGTGATGAACGCCAGCAGGCCGATCGAGAAGCTTAGGGTCTCCTTCACGGCAGACCACTCACCTCGGTGAACCTGCTGCGACATTGTCGGCAACAGCACTGTCGCGACAGAGACCGCGAAGACCCCAAGGACAAGTTCCTGCAGACGCAGCGAGTATTGCAGCGACGCCACGGCCCCCTCGGGCAGCCCAGCAGCGATGACCTGCGCGATGGTCACGTTGATCTGGTAGATGCCGGCCGAAAAGATGCCCGGAACGAAGATGCGCGCCACCTGTCTTACCGCCGGGTCCTTGAAGCCTGCCAGCGTCGGACGGAACCGCAGCCCTTTTTCTCGCAGGTACGGAATCTGGAACGCCGTCTGCAGGACGCCGCCCGCAAGGAAACCAACCGCCAGTGCCCAAGCAGCGTTTTCGAACGAGTCGTGAAACCAGACGACCACCAGGATGTTGGTCGCACTAAGCAGCACCGGGGTGAACGCCGACGGCCCAAACACGTGGAACGAGTTCAGGGTCGCCTGCACGATGGCCGCGATCGATACCAGGAACAGGAACGGGAACATCACCTGCGTCAGGCCGACCGTCAGTTCCACCTTTCCTGGAACATCACCGAATTGGCTGGAGAACAGCGTCTCGACCAGCGGCCTCGCCAGCAGGATTCCGCCTGCCGTAACCGCCAGCATCAGCAACGTGAACAGTGTCATGAATCCCGCGAAGAACCGCCCAAGGCGCTCCCTGTCCTCGTCTGTCCTAAGCCCCGAAAAGACCGGAACGAAGGCCGCCGTCATCGCCCCCTCGGCAAACAACCGGCGCAGCATATTCGGGATTGTGGCAGCGATTCCGAAGGCATCCGACTCCATGCCGGTGCCAAGGTAGTAGCCACGAACCTGCTCTCGAACCAGGCCGACGATACGCGACAGAACAGTCAGGACGCTGGTCACCAGGGTGGAACGCATGAAGGACCGGCGGCCCGAGTTGTCCCCCGACGAGGAAGGTTTTGATTCAGACGCTTCCAGGGAATGCGACAACGAAAACCCTCGTCGGTACCGCGCCGATTATCCGCTGTCCAGAGGTCCGGGGAACAGAAGACGACGGTGCACGCAAATCAATTTCGGAAGTCGAATCTCGAACAGGTTTCAGGTAACGGCTTCACCGCGCTTCGCTTCTTCCCACAGCGCATCCAGCGTCTCGAGCGGGGTGCCGGCAACCTGCTGGCCCTGCTCGGCCAACCGGCGCTCGATATGCTGGAAACGCGCCTTGAAACGTGCCAGCATGGAACGCAACGCATCCTCGGGATCGATCGACTGGATGCGGGCCAGGTTGGCAACGGTGAACAGGACATCGCCAATCTCGGATCGGATCGCGTTCACGTCACCCGACGCAATCGCCGCCTTCAACTCCGCGACCTCCTCGTCCAGCTTGTCAATCGCTCCCTGCACGTCGGGCCAGTCGAACCCCACGCTGCGCACCTTCTGGCTGACCCTCAGGGCCATCAGCAGCGCCGGCAGAGTATTCGGGACACCAGCCAACACCCCGCGCCCCTCCTTCCTCTTGTAGCCTTCCCAGCGCTGAAGGACCTCGTCGGCATCATTCGCCCGCTGCTCGCCACCGAATACGTGCGGGTGCCGTGAAACCAGCTTCTTGACGGTGCTTTGACACACATCGGCAATGTCGAAGGCGCCCGCCTCGTTTTCTATCTGGGACTGGAACAGCACCTGCAGCAGCAGGTCTCCCAGTTCTTCCTTCAGTTCCATGGGCTTCCCTGAATCGATGGCGTCCAGAACCTCGTACGCCTCCTCGATCAAGTAGGTCTTCAGTGTCTGCAGGGTCTGGGCACGGTCCCACGGGCAGCCATCGGGAGCACGCAACCGCCGCATCACCTCGACCAGTTCCACGAAAGCCCGGCCAATCTCGTCACGACGCTCGTCGTTCATCGTCCCCTCTCTGGCATGGATGAAAAGTCGTGCAGGTTGAAATGGCCGCCGCTATTGACCTGTTGATGGGATCGGTTTCGGCGACAACACCCTCGACGAAGGCACTGCACCCTGGCTTCTATCCTGCATCTGGACCGAACGCATGAGTCCTGGGTTCACCTTCAGTTCGACGGCCTTCCCCGCCGCTGGCGGCGGCTGAACATTGTCAGCCGGCAGGTCCTTCCTGACCTCGCCCTCGGCCGCCGTCGGGAACAGCCTCAAGGTCCCAGCCTTTTCCAGGTCATGGAAATCCCCGCCAGCCGGAGCGAACGCCTGGGCCCCAGTCACCTTGCCATCCTTGGATTCGATGCGGAAGAAGTTCACCCTGATCTCGTCACCACCCTTGGGCGGCATCTTGGTCCAGCCAGGGATCGACGACCACGGAACAGCGATCTCGACATCGTAACCGGTGTCCTCGTCGCTGGAATCGTTAAGGGTGCCGTTCAGCGAAACCGCCGTCTGCAAGCCTTGCAAGTTGAAGTTCTTGGCCTTCTGCCACTCGGGCTGACGACGCGTATCGAATCTGGCATCGAAGGAAACGTTTCCTGGGGAAACCTGAAGTTCCAGGTAGTCTTTCCCGTCCGCTCCGGCGTCCAGGTAGACCTCGACTGCGTCGCGATTCCACAATTCGTCGTCCCGGTTCTTGTACGGACTGTCGATATCGCCGTCCAGGCACTGGAACATCAGGTACAGGTTCGACTCGTCCCACACCGCGCGAACGGTCGTCAAAGCCTTGGGGTCTGCCGCGCGCCCGCTGGCATCGTTCAACGTCACCGCCGGCGCCGAACTCCAGTCCGCCCCGTCCAGCCGACCATCGATGACCAGCGAACTGCTGATACGCTGGGCCTTGATCAAGGCGGGCCCACGCGACGCAGCCTCCTTGCCCTGAACCGCGAAACTCGCGACGCGAACACGATTGTCTCCATCGTTTTGCACCTGGTCCTTGTTGACCAGGGGCATCCGGTCGCCACCGCCGCGCTCCCGGTAGATTTCCTCGCTGAACAGGCCCGCCCATAAAACGGCCGAACCAGCCTTCGACTCCGGGTCGACAGTCACCTTCTGGACGTCCTTGATAATCTCGCCCTGTTTCCACTGGCTGATGGGGTACAGTTCGCCAACGGGGACGTGGTCAAGAATCATCCGCTTGCCGCCGGGCAGTTCCAGGTGCCCGAACACCTTCCAGTCTCCCGCCGTCGGCCGCAGGCATTCCCAATAGTAGGTGAGGGAGATTTCCTGTCCCGCGCGAATCTGTTCGGGCGCGATGTCCATCCCGACCAGCCTGATATTGTCGCCGAAGTTCGCGCCTGACTTGAATTTCGGGGCAGGCGCCTGCTTCAACAGATTCTCGCCGATCCTGGCCTGCTGGTCCTTGGTCAACAGGATCCTGGCCGGCTTCCGGCACGCCGCCACTGCCGCGATCACGAACACGACCGCGATCGCCAGCAGCACTCCGTTTCGTCTGGACATCGTCATCCTCCTGTCTTCAAGTCTCGGGTTCCCAGTATGTGTGCTCGGTTCCACGGTAGTTGCGAACAACAATCTTACTGGAGTCTCGATACTTCACGTAGGACGGCAGCAGGGGAACCTTGCCGCCACCGCCCGGCGCGTCAATCACGTAGTAGGGAACCGCCATCCCGCTGGTCCAGCCGCGCAGCCCCTCCATGACCTCCAGTCCTCGCGCCACCGTGGTCCGCAAATGACTGTTGCCACGGGTTGGGTCACATTGGAAGATGTAGTAGGGTTTCACCCGCATCATCAGCAAGCGATGGTTCAATTCCATCACCGTCTGCGCATCGTCATTTATTCCGCGCAACAGGACCATCTGATTGCCAACGGGAACACCGGCATCCGCCAGTCGGCCGCAGGCTTCAAAAGCCTCCCTGGTGGTCTCCTTCGGATGATTGAAGTGCGTGTTCACGAACACAGGCTGGAAGCGTCTGATGATGGACACCAGGTCCGGAGTGATGCGCTGCGGCAACGTGACGGGAGTGCGCGTACCGATCCGGATTATCTCGACGTGCGGGATGTCGCGCAGTTGGGCCAGCAGCGCTGCCAGACGATCGTCACCCCAGGTCAGCGGGTCGCCGCCAGATACGATCACGTCGCGAACTGCCGGCGTGCGGCGAATGTACTCGATTCCCTCCTGGATCTGCGCCTCGTTGGCAGCGGTCGCCGGGTTGGCCACCTTGCGCTTGCGGGTGCAATGTCTGCAGAACATTGCGCAATCGTGGGTAACGTAGAACAGAACGCGGTCAGGATATCGATGGGTGATACCCCTGACCGGCATGTCACGTTCCTCTGCCAGAGGGTCCTCGACATCACACGAGTCGGCATGCAGTTCGGCAGTTCGCGGAGTCGCCTGCAAACGCACCGGGCAGCCTGGGTCCATCCGGTCCATCAGTGCGGCGTAATAGGGGGTAATGCCTATCTTGAAGGCATCGCGCCCCCCCTCGGCCCCGGCTGATTCATCCTCGCTGATCTCGATGACCCGAGCCAGATCCTCAAGCGTCGTGAGGCTGTTCCTCATATGCCAACGCCAGTCGTTCCATTCCGTATCGGGGATGTCCACCCACGGCCCTCGCGAAGCTGGCTGGAATCGTTCAAGAATGGCAGCATGAACGGGACTTGCGATCGATTCGTCAGCCATGGCCGGTGTCTCCTCGCCGCCCCTCAGCCTGCGGCGCGGGGGCATTATAGCCGAAGGTAGTTCTGGCGACAGGGGCAGGGACCGGCAAAATGAATAGCCGCACCCATTGCTGTTCGTATCCATCCGAATTGTCGTGCAACTCCATAGTCAGTTTGCGCCCAGCTTGACAGGGCGCGTTTTTCGGAAAATCCTTTCATTTCCAATTCGGAGGCTTTCATGGCAACGAAGGAGTACCGCTTCCTGCACGAACTGGGCAGCAGCGAGGCCACGGCACGGGTCCGACCGGTCCTGGACGAGTTGCTGCGAACCTACCAGTTGACCCTTGACACCACGACCGCCGGAAAGTTCCGGTTGCACCGGACCGGCGTCGATGCAAACGTTACCGTTGGCGACAATGAAATCCTGGTCACGGTCGATTTGAACTGGTTCCTTGAAAAGGCAATCCGCAGCAAACTGGACGACCAGTTGCACGAAAAGATCAGGCCGATCCTCAAGGCGTGACAATCACTAGTCGCACAGTCTGGTCGATTCACCGGTATTGCTGTGCGGCCGAGATCCATCCGCCCCCTTTGCGGTCAGTTCGAACATCCGATCGATCGCCCGCAAGGCACGCTCGCTGACGTCCATAGGAATTGTTACAACCTGTTCCGGCCTCGGGGCCTCCAGCACCTGCAAGATCTTGCGCAAATCCACACGCTTCATATGCGGGCACATGACGCAGGTCCCGATGAAGTGCTTGTCCGGAAACTCGATGCGCAGCCTGTCGGTCAGACCGCACTCGGTTACCAGCATGAAGTCGGACGCGCTGGATTTCCTGACGTAGTCAACCATGTCGCCGGTGCCACCCGCCAGGTCCGCCAGCGCGACGACGTCATCGGGCGATTCCGTATGGACAAGGATGCGAACGCCCGGGACCGCGCGCCGCCAAGCCGTCAGCGAATCACTCGAAAAGGTCTCGTGGACGATACAGCGACCGTCGTACCCGATGATTTCCTTGGACGTCAGCGGCCGCAGGTTTGCAGCCATGAAGCGGTCGGGCAGAAAGACCACCTTGCGCTGCGGGACCGCCTCGACAATGGCCAGGGCATTCGCCGACGTACAGACCACGTCGCACTCGGCCTTCACCTGGGCCGATGTGTTCACATAACAGACGAAGGCGGCATCCGGATGAATGGCCCGCAGGCGACGAACATCCAAGCCGGTAATCGATTCGGACAGGCTGCATCCCGCGTCGGGGTCGGGCAGCAGAACCGTCTTTGACGGGGAAAGAATCTTTGCAGTCTCGCCCATGAACTTGACGCCGCAGAACACGATCACGTCGGCGTCGGTATCCCTGGCAATCTTCGACAGTCCCAGCGAGTCTCCACGGTGGTCGGCCACGCCGAAAAGTACGTCCGGCGTCTGGTATGAATGTCCCAATATCACCGCATTCTTCAGGCGGGCCAGTTCGCGAATTCGCAAGGTCAACGGCGCAATCATCGCGCACTCGGCAAGGGACCAGCCAACACTGCGCAGGTATTCGTGCAACCTTGCGGCTTCCGATTCCCTGTTCCTTGTCGAGTCAGGTGGCGTCAACATGCGCAGAGGATATCCAGGCAGTTCCAGTGCGTCAACGCGATCGCCTTCCTCGGACAGGATATGACGAGTAGTATCGAACGATTGCGCCAATGGGAACCAATGACCCTACGCGACTCGAAACTCGGCAACGATTCAACACTGCGGGTGATCCGCTCGTTCAACGGCATTCCGGAACACGATCTTGCGATCGAGGGATGGCTGGTCAGGGAGGACGCTTCCGAAGACCCGATACTGTTCCTGTACGGCTGGAACCACCCGGTAATGGTGCTGGGATTCGGCCAGGATCCGAGGTCGATTGACCAGGATGCCTGTGCAACCTTGGGCGTGCCGGTGCTGAGGCGAATCTCGGGCGGAACCGGCGTGCTGCACGGGTCGGACCTGGCAATATCGCTGATCCTGCCGGTTGACCATCCCTGGACGCGATCGATCGGCGGCCTGTACGAACGATTCCTGGCGGCTATCCTCCTGGCCATGCAACCTCTTGGAGTTTCGCTTGATCGTCCCGCGCAATCCCGGCATCACGGAAAGACGCGTTCGCCGATATGCTTCGAGGACAACTGGGGCGAGACGCTGCTGGCCGGCGGAAGGAAGGCTATCGGCTGCGCCCAGGCATGGCGAAAGAACCGGGTCCTGGTGCACTGTACGATGCTGAGAGGCGTTGACGCTGCGCTGCATGCCAGCGCTTTCGGGGTTGATGCATCCCGCATCCTGGCAGCCCTTGGGCCTGTCTCGGATCCACCTCCTTCGCGCAAGGACCTGGCGCAGGCACTGGTTACTGCGGTTTCCGAGGCTTTGAGGCTGAATCCGGTGCTCGTGGCTTCGACGCCAACGAGCGACGAATGCGAAGGCACTGCTTGATGTGATTTACGCCAGCGAGCCTGGAAACCACCCTGGAATCAACTTTCCGTCAGCGAATGCCAAAAACCCGTTCTTTGTGCTGGATATCGGCGTTCATCTGGCCGAAAATCGACGATCGAAAGCCGGTACGGCCAGCGGGACTCGCCGCACCCGCCTTCGACCTCATGACTGACGAGAAAGGCGATGCCCCGACGTTCATACGCAATATACGCCGTTTCGTTCCTGCTGCTGACATCGGCTTGCGAATCGGCAACACGGCCGACCAAGGACGTGCTTTCGCACGACGTTTCACAGACTCTCGATGAAGGCGGTGAAGCAGACCTGCCCGAAACCTCGATGGACGCGCCCCAAGATGTCCAGTGCCTGCCCGAGACCCCGCCGCCACTGGGGCTGCGGTCACGCAACCTTGTGGAATACGCACGGCTGCGTACAAGTGGGACGCAGCCATACGGCCTGTGGCCGATCGAGGCGCACGACGCAATTGCGACAATCCGCGATTCCCAGGATGCCACCGGTTGGAAGGCCCCAGTCAATGAACCCTCCTGGATCGAAATCGACTTACAGCCCTGGACGGCACTCCAGGTCCATATGGACACACTGTCAATCACGTTCGATGGCACGCCTCCCGAATCGGTCACCGTAGACTTGATGCCATCATGCGGCGCCACCGCCAGGCAGACGATTGCGTGGTCGGATCTGGCTATACCGCTGCAACTCCAGACGACAGCCGGATGCATAAGGGTGCGTCTGACCGCACACGACTCGCTGTCCGTCACCAGCCTGGACCTTCAGTCTCGCGATGCGCGGATCGAATGGCCCGATACGCGGCCAGTTGACATCACTTCCCCCGGAGTCATCCATCCCAACAACGGCGTAATCGAGGGCTTCTATGGGGTCCCATGGTCCTGGCGCGAACGCCAGAACATGGTAAGCGAATTGGCACAAAACGGAATGGACACCTACCTTTACGCACCCAAGGACGACCCATTGCACCGCGCACAATGGCGAACCCCCTACCCTGCCGACCAGATGAAACGGTTTGCCGACCTGGCCGGGAACGCGGCCACAATGGGGGTCAGATTCGCGTTCGGCATCAGCCCATTCATAGACTATCTTTCGGACCAGGAAGACTATGACATTCTAAAGACGAAATGCATGACATTCATCGATGCCGGCGCGCAGATCATCGCCATTCTTGCGGACGACATCGAGTTTGCACCAGGGGTGAAAGTGGATGCGGCACTAGGCGCCATGCACGTTGATGTCGTGAATCGACTGGTCGATGACCTTGGTGTTATGAACGTCGCCATCTGGTTCACACCAACGGTATACAGCGACAGCCGAGTAGGCGAAATGCCAGGAGGAAAGGCGTACCTCGATACGGTGAAGGGACTGGACGCGTCGGTTGACGTTCTGTGGACAGGACCCGACACTGGCAACCTAACCTTGAATGCCGCAAACATGGTGTCCGTATCGGCGGCAATCGGGCGCAGGCCGCTGATCTGGGACAACTACTGGGCAAACGACGGTGGAGATGGAGCGTTTGGCCGCATCTTCCTTGCTCCTTACCAGGGGCGCAGCAAGGACCTTGTAGGAGAACCACCGGCAGTTGCTGGCATCGCGCAAAACATGTCCATTCAGGGGGCGATTTCCCGTATATCGCTAGCCACTTTTGGCGGCTGGAGCGACGATCCTGGCCAGGCTGATACAACCATTTTCGCGGCCAGAGGCATCAAACACGAGATGCGTTACGGATACGGAGCATCCCGAGACTCCCAGCTGGACGCCCAGTTGCTGGCGCGGGCGGGCGATTTGTTCCAAGGTTCGTCGCAGGACGATCCGCCGCACTTCATGGCCCTCGAAAACGCGGCCT
This sequence comes from uncultured Myxococcales bacterium, assembly GCA_903936705.1. Lineage (GTDB taxonomy): Bacteria > Myxococcota_A > UBA9042 > DTJE01 > DTJE01 > CAIZWN01. The sequence continues at coordinate 31,648 of CAIZWN010000067.1, read as the reverse complement.
CGGCATTGGTTGCGGTTTTGAAGACCGGAGCGGCCTTCGATGCCACCAAGGTACGCACACTGCTGCCATTGCTGGGCCGTATGGTTGGCCTGGCCTCCGAACTGGACCACTCGGGACTTGACGCCGACCTCGTCGACGACCTGGTATTTCCGCTGATCAAGGCTGCTCACGAGGGCCGAACTGGATTGCTGGCTCTTTCGGCCCTTGCTCAGCGACTATCGGGCAAGGACGCCAGTACCAAACTCTCACTGATGGATGACGAGGTCCTGCTGTCGGCCTCCAGCCGCTTTCTGTTCAGCCCTGACGCTGTCTCGAGCGTCGTAAAAGCAGTCCGATCGGTTCCGGTTCAGACTGGGGCCGCAAATCAACTAGCAAATGGACAAGAAACTCCGGCTAAATGTCTTGTGGGAAGCGAACTTGGCTTCAAGCCTTTCACCGGCGCGACTGAAGTGTCGGTGTCAGGTCTTCCCGGAGCAACAGTCGACTTTGACGGAACTGTCGGCTTCAGACCTGCTCATGGTGGTACCTATTCTGCGATCTTCACCGGCTTTGCCGACTCGCCTATTCCGGGATGGGCCTTCCGGGAGGTTGCAATCGTCTGTACTGACCCGTGCCAATAACGTTCAAGTCATGGCTCCGGAGCAAATAGAGGCCTTACTCGGATGATGAATCCATCGTCCTGCGGAGCAGTCCATCTGATTGTACGATCCGCTATCTGCACGCCGTGAACCGCCGGGTCCTCGATCCACGCCGGGGTCCACCAGTCCAGCAGGTCTACACCAGCGATGGACCAAGGGAACGTCACCTCGAAGGGCGTCACGCTGGCACCGGGATTGGCACCAAGGAGATACGCCGTTCGCGTTGTCGCGTCCCACTTCGCCATCAGGTGCGCCCGGCCACCTTCGCCCGTAAACGTCAAATCCTGTTCCATGTCCAGGCGCGGCGACAGCAGTGCCGGTTCGTAGACCTCCTCCCATGCCAGCGCCCGGATCAGGTTACGAGCCCTCGACGATGTAGTGTCCCGGCCATAGCCGTACCCGAAATAGATGAAGCCGGTCCCGCCGGCCACGGCTGTCGACATGATTTCCTTGCGCAGGTAGCGATCGGTCGGGAACGGGCCGCTGGCCCACAGATCGGAACTGCCGTTCCAGCAGGTTGCGCCGCCGATGTCGTCGTCGAAGGCATGGCCCTGCATCCACATCCAGACGCACGCGTCGGGATTCGCATGCAGACGCAGGCTGTGGGCCAGCGCCCAGCCTGCCTCGAAGTAGCTGCGATGAGCCGGGTCGTCACGGGCCAGCCAGTCGTCATAGCACTCACCCTTTGGGCCATCCTGACCCATGATGATGGCCTCGATTCCTTCAAAGCGGTTGCATACGTAACTGTAGGTGTCGCCAATCAGCATGTTCGTGGCTTTCGCGTAAACCTCGACCTGATCGTCGGTGAACGCCTCGCCGTTTCCATCGCCGCCGCCACGCATCCTGAAGGTCGGGTGCCAGCAGAACCATGGCATGTCCTCGTAGGACGGCAAATTTGGCATGGCCTCCTTGGACCAGCGGCCACTGCGCGTCTTGAACGCCTCGAAATCATCCTTCATCTTCTGCACGTTGGCTGGATTGAAGCCGTCCATGTCGGTTTCGCCATACTCGCAAGCCATCACGGGAATGGCCTCGGTTCCGGGCCCGTACTGCTGATCCAATTGGCCATATTCACTGTGCCAGACCCCGAGAAATGGCGGATCGACCTTCAGGTACTCGGGGTCCCGGTCGTATCCCCACGTATAGGCAAAATTCGCGCCGGCCTGGGCGGCGGCATGGGTCTGCTGGATGCCGTCGTTCGTCAGCCCGACACACGTCTGGGTTGCTTGGTCACAGTGGCAACCGTTTGCGCCAGTGATGCCGTCCCAACCGCCATTGCGTCCCGGATGAATACCCAGGCCAAAGACTCGCTTGCCTTTGTGCGTCACGAAAACAAGGTCATCGACAGGTTTCGTCGCCTCGGCCGTCCAGTAGGTGGGTACATGAGGTCCGTCGTCCTGAATAACGTCAGGAAGAATCTCGGCTGCCACGTCGCCGGTTCCGTCGTCCGCGACATCAGCCTGCATGTCCACACCAGCATCCGATGCTGAATCAGAAGTCGCGTCGGGAAGATCGGCCCCCAGACAGCCAGCATCGCAGGTCCTGCAACTAACGTCGCACTTCGTGCAATTGCCGTCGCCATCCACGCATGACGCAAAAGCCGCCAGCACTACAAATGGCATCCAGGAAATCCATCGAATCTTGAATGCGGTCATCGAAGCCTCCCTTGCAGACATGCAGCGTGGTTTACGCCGACCTGACGCCGGATTATACCCGGAGTTTCACCAGGCGAAACCCATTTAGTCATTGTCTGCCACTTTACATCCCGACGTTGATCCGGCTACCTTCGGCGCATGCCGGCAGCATTTGCCGGGTGGGCAAAAACTGAAACCGACGAGGTGATCTGATGCCGCAACCTCACGAACCACGAGTTGCACTGCCGACCTATGGCCGCAACCTTCTGCGCACGCTGCCCGCGTCCGTGTTTGAGAATCCAATCGTGCTGACACAGCCAGAACCATGGGCACTCGCGTGTGGCGCATTCCCCAACGACCGCACGCAGGTCCACCACGTTGCCACGATGGAACATTCGCGCGTCCAGGAAGTCACATCGGCGTTTGGCGGCGGTTCGGCCGTGTTTGGCATCGGCGGAGGTTCCGCCCTTGATCACGCGAAATTCACCGCGTGGAAGACAGGGCTGCCGCTGGTCCTTGTACCGTCGATTCTGTCCGTTGATGCCGCCTATACCAAGGCCATCGGAATCCGCGAGGGATCGCGCGTGCGCTATGTCGGAGCCATGTATCCAGACCACTTCCTTGTCGACTACGACATCCTCCAGGCCGCCGAACCTGTCCTCAACCGCGCAGGTGTCGGGGACATCCTGTCTATATTCACCGCTCTGTGGGACTGGCGCGAGGCGGGCGCACGCCTGGGCGAGCCCTACGACCAGGGCATTGCCGATGACTCCAAGGCCCTGCTGGAACGCATGTTCGAGGGTGCCGTGGAAATCGGCAACTGTACCGAGGCCGGACTGCACCTGCTGTCCGAACTCTACGTCGGCGAAGTGCGCCTGTGCGAGATGGTCGGCAACGCCCGTCCCGAGGAGGGCAGCGAACACTACGTCGCCTACTGCCTGGAACACCGGACGCAACGCCACTACCTGCACGGGGCGCTGGTCGGAATGGGAGTGCTGCTGGCCGGGGCGTATCAGGGCCAGGACATAGCCCCGGTCGCTGCCTTCCTGCGGAATGTCCAATTGGACTCTTCATACCAGGCCGTTGGAACGAACCGCAACGAGGTCCGAGACTGCCTGCTTGCAATGGGCGACTACGTGGTTCACGAGTCGCAGTTGCTGCCAGGCGTGTTCCACTTTCGCAACGGTATCTCATCCCAGGAGGTTGAAGCGGTGATGGCAGCCGCAGGACTGGGGGAGTAAGTAACCCGGGTTTCTGCGACAATACCAGGCGCGTCCAGCCAGGAGCCTCAGTTGAACGGTCCGACAACCGCCCAGCAACGCGACCGTCTCGTCGATATCGCATCCCGCGTTCTAGGCATTGCCGTGTTCGGCTCGCTGCTGATCGCGATGTCAATCATCGCGGTGCCAAAGGTCATGCTGTTGCTGGTCAATGGCATCGACGCAAAGGCTGGCTTCGACCTGCTGTCGAACACCGCCGACTTGGTGTTCCTTGCGCTGCTGGTCGGGATCTTCGTCGTGCGCCATCGGCCTGTCCGCAAGCAGCCTGGCGCAGGACCTAGGATTGCCGCTCTGCTTGCGGCGTTGGGCCTGCCGTATGTTGTGCTGCTGCCACGCTTCGACAATCCGACCGCCGTCCTGATCGCGGCCTTTCTAGGTGTAATTGGAAATGTGTTCGCACTGGTCACGCTGGCCAAGCTGGGAAAGTCGTTCAGCATCTTCCCGGAAGCCAGACGCCTGATAACCACCGGCCCATACGCGCTGGTCCGACACCCGCTTTACCTGGCTGAGGAGTTGGTGATCATCGGCATGATCGTAAACCACCTGCACGTGGTTTCCGTCCTGGCAGGGCTGGTCCACCTGGGCCTCCAGATCCTGCGGATGGGTTGGGAGGAACGAGTGCTGGAATCGGCCTTCCCGGAATACTCAACCTACCGTTCCCGGGTCAGGCGCTTCCTACCCTGGATCTGGTGATGAATCAATTGGAATAGACGTCCGACGGACCGGCAGGCCGAGTACCAAAAACCGCATCCCAGCCTCGCCTATAGGCTTCCGAGGCGACCATCGCCGGCCCCTTGTGGGAACGCGCCGCTTGCAGCGATGAATCCGGGTGCCGTAACACCGTTTCCAATTCCGCAACCATGGGCAAGTTCTTGTGCGGGTGAAGACGCACAAGATCACCAGTCAGCGTCTGGCCGTGCTCGACGGGACGCAAGACCGCGGTCTCGATGCCATCTTCGCCAGGCTTCAGAACGTGGATTTCCTGCCGACGCGAATCGACGCCCGCAATCAGAACGAGGTTCCTTTCGACCTCTCCTGCGTCAAGCGTGTTTTTCGCCTCGTCCATCGTATCTCACGTCAACCGCAAGCCAACCCGTTCAGTATACGACAGCACTGGCACGCGAGCAAAAACAAGCCGGCTTGTCGACACATGCCTGATGTCGGAGGTTCGGCCCCCTGGAAGGCGCGGGCTGCGGCGATGATGACTAGCGATCCTGTCAGATCAGCTCACTTGGTTGTCGTTCCTATGGCCGGGCACAAGGCCTTACCCCAGGTCGATGGCGCCGGACCCATTTGCAACGCCAGCTTGCCACCCTTGGCGATGTCCGCATGAGCAATCCGCGGCGTTTCGAGAACCAGGCCGTTCAGCGTGGCAGACTGGATGTATGGATTCTCGTCCGATGCTCCGGCAGCCTCGATGACGAAGTCCACGCCAGCCTGCCGCTCGGGATCGATGTGCAGGACCGTCTTCTGGAACACCGGAGCCGTGATCGCGTAATACCCGTCCGATGGCGCGACGGGATACAGGCCGATCATAGCGAACACCAGCCACGAGGACATGGCCCCCGAATCGTCGTTTCCGGGCAGGCCGTCTGGCGCGTCCTTGAAGTGCCTGGCAAGCAAATCGCGAGTCAGCGCCTGCGTCTTCGATGCCTTCCCAATGTAGTCGTACAGGAACGGCGCCTGAAAATCAGGCTCGTTGTCCATGGCAAAATGGCCGCCGGCAAAAAACTCGTCCAACTTCGCCTCGAAACTGGCGGCCCCGCCCATCGCTTCAACCAACCCGCAAACGTCGTGCCCCACGTGCCAGGTGTACTTCCATGAATCGGCCTCGGTGAATCCCCTGGGGGCGGTCGGGTCGAAGGGCTCGACCCAGGTTCCGTCACGGTTCTTCGGCCGCGCGAACCCGATACTGGTGTCGAACACCTTGCGCCAATTGTCTGATCGCGCCAGGTACTTCGCGGCCTCGTCTGGCTTGCCGATAGCCTTCGCGAAGTTCGAGATGCACGAGTCGATGAAAGCGTATTCAAGCGTCATGCTGGCTGACTGATCACTATCGCACTGGTCGCTGACGTATCCAAGGTTGACGTAGTCCGGCGGGGTTCCCTGGTCAAGGTAACCGCACAAGCCGTTCTGCAGTACGTTTTCGGAATCCTGCGTGGCGCCCTTGACGATTCCAGCCCAGGCCTTGTCTGTATCAAAGCCAGTGAAACCCTTGACGTATGCATCGGCCAGGATGCAGAACTGGAAGTTCGCGGTCATGCAACGTGAATCACCCAGGGCGTTCCAGGTCTGCTTGGCCATCCAGCCTGCGGCCTCGAACGTGTGGATGTAGGTCTTGGCAACGTCATCTCGCGACTCGGGATCCAGGATGGTGTGCAGCGGGTGCGTGGTCCGGGCGGTGTCCCAGGCGCACCAGTCGTCGGTCATGAAGCGCCAATCCGGGCTGTCCACCACCTGCCCGACACCGTCCCAGCCCGAAAAGAACCTACCGTCCTCGGATGAGTCGGCCGGGACCAGGAATGAATGGTACACGGCGGTATAGAACATGCGCTGTTGCGCCAGCGTACCTCCCGTGACCTCGGCCCGCCACAGCTTGCGGTTCCAGGCTTCAACCGCAGCGGCGCGCACCTGTTCGAACGTGCGCCCCAGGCATTCCGATTCCAGGTTCTTGCGCGCCTGTTCAACGGAAATCAGCGAGATGCCCACCTTCAAAACAACGGCGTCGCCAGCGGCCGGCGACAAGTCCAGATGCACGCCCACCGAGTCGTCCGACGGGTAGGTCGCCGACGTTGGCAGGAAGGGCTTGTCCAGTTCCGCGGAGAAATAGACAGTCGCCTCGCCGGTACCTGGGTTCGTATCAATCAAAGGAGCCGCAACCAACGGATTGACCTGGTACTTCCCGAATCCCTCGACGCGACGATCTCCCACAAGAGCCGCGTCGCCGGAAAGTGCCTGACCACGAGTCCTGGCAAGGTCGATCAGCAGGCGAGCCTCGCCCCCCTCGTTGAACGTGTACCGGTGAACGCCGCACCGCGCAGTGGCCGTCAGTTCAGCGCGCACGGCATAGTCCTTCAGCGTGGCCGCGTAGTAGCCGGGCGACGCAATCTCGTCATCGTGGGAGAATGCGGAAGCGTACTCCTCGACCTTTGTCTTCAATTCACCGGTGGTCGCCATGACCAGGATCTGGCTGTAGCCGTTGCCGGACCCTCCGGGCCCCTCCCAGTGCGTGTGGGAAAAACCCTGGATGTGGTCGTTGGACCAGTTATAGCCTTCGACCGAGTTAGATTCGACGTTCGTATCTGGCGACAGCTTGACCAGGCCGCGCGGGACACTAGGTCCTGGCACCACATTGCCGACGGCGGTGGTCCCGATGAAGGGGTTGACCAGCGGCGTAAGGTCCGGAATCGGGGGCAATTCGACCTCGCGAGGAAGGTCCTGGACCGCAGGGATGTCAACGCCAGGCGTATCGTCCCCCTCCACGTCAAGGCTGACCTCGCCCGGCACGTCCCAGGAATCCACGTCAGCAACATCAGCCACGGCATCCGCGTCAGCCACGGCACCCGCGCCCTCACTGCATCCGACCCCGGCAACGATCGCCATGACCGCCAAGATAACCCCAGCCGAGTGGCCCCGCTTCATCATGTCAGCCCCCACGCGATGATAGTTGCAACGACCCGAAATCAAGTCGCACCGGACCTTCTACAATCCAGCGCGCACTTTCGCAAGCTGCCCCATTTTGCCCAGCGAACGCCCCGCCGGACGCCTGATGCTTGCCGAGACTCCCACAAGGATGGTTCGAATCGTCCGGCCTGGCCTACTTGTCAAGTGGATAGAACATGAAAGCCACCATGCCCAGCAACGCAAACAAGCTGGCGGCAACTCCGCTGAGGATGATGCCCAATGGCGACTCTTCGCTGTATCCGAAAGCCTGGAACAGAGCCCCCAGGACCAGCATCACCAGGCCCATCGCGATCTTCTGCAGCAGCCCCTCCATCCCGTTGTACATTGCCTCGCGACGGAATCCCGTCCGCTGAATATCGTGGTCCATGACATCGGCAAGGATCGTCCTGGGAATAATCAGACTGAGGGCCATACCCGGGGCCAGCAGGAAGCAGATCACCGCCATGTGCACCTTGGCCGGTACAAAGTCGACATGACCTACGAGCGTGACGAATGGCAGAAGAGCGGCGAACCAGACCAGGCTTATCATGTAGAGGGTCTTCTTCTTGAACCTGCGCGCCAGGGAATCCGCCAGGGGGCACCAGGCTGCGGTAAGCAACGCCAGCCCAACGAGGATTACACCGGCAACGATGTCGCCATCCGACTGTTGATCCACGAGAACCGTGTTCGAAATGTAAGGCAGCGCCGCCATGATCAACTGGAAGGATGCGGCCATCAGCGAACCTGACACGATGTAGGGCAGGAATGCAGGATTCTTCAGGGTCTCCAGGCTCGCCTGCGCAAGGTTGTAGGGAACGGCCTTGTCGGCTGCGTGTGGCGGCTCTTTCACCCACAGTGTCGGCAGGAAGAAAAGGATCGTCATCACGGCGCCAATCGCGCCGGCCAGCTTGAAGCCGTCATCGAAATGGATCCCGAAGACCTGCCCGCCACCAGCCAGAAGGAAGCTTGCAGCCCCAAAACCGGCGAACCCGAAAATCTGCGCCAGCGAATTGAAGGCAGTCATCCACGCCGAAACCCGAACTCGGTTGTGTTCGTCCTGCCATACTTCGGGCATCAGAGCCAGCCAGGGATTTACCACCACGGTAAACGAAACGTAGAGCATCCCAAGAACCAGCGCCAGCCACAGAGCGTTGAGATGGATGCCCAGGGACTCGCTGATCCACCAGACTCCGTCGCCGGTCGGATCAAGCGGGAACCAGGCCAGAAGGAACGCAACTGCCATGAACGGCAATCCCCATCGGATGAACGGCTGCCGACGCCCCGACTTGAAACGGGCACGGTCGGACCAGAATCCGACAAGGAAGTCCGTGAAGCCGGCCACCAGCATCACGCAGAACGACACCGCTCCGAACATCAGTGGGCTGATCAGCGTAGGTCGGTCAGGCTCGTTTGGACAGTAGACGCGCATCAGCCAGACACCAACAGCCAGCAGCAGGAATCCCGTGGGAAAGTTCGCCGCCCCGTACGCGATCATCTTCCCGACGCCGGGTTCGATACGTGCGTTCCCGACAGAAGGGTTTGTTCCGGAGGAATCAGCCATCAGGTTCTCCGTAGGTTAAGGTCAAAACCATGAATCGATCGACTGGCCGAAACCAGCCCGGCACGATTCGCTGGGACTCTATCACTATCCGCAGTCAATCGGCTGATCCCTGCACCTCGCCAAAATCGTAGTCGCAAAAATCGAACCGACGACAGCCAGCGGGAGGATGATGAGACCATCAGGTTCATGCCTGGGACCTGGGGTGGGGGGTCAGAAGCAGGCGTTGAAGACGCGCCACGCGTTGCCCTGGGTCGGGTCCTGGCGCAGGGTACACGGCGTTGGCATGTCGCTTTGCGAATTGGCCACGAAGACCCGCATCTCAGGACCTTCCCCCTGCTTGTCAATAAGCTTGTATGAGAGTGACGACTTGTCCAGCAGCAGATACCCGGACTTGCGTTGCAGCGCCGGAAATCGAATCGTCTGCCATTCGTTCATGGCCGCTGGCGATGAAACCTCGCGGGAGTGCAGCAGGAAGGCAAATGCCTGCCAGGCATCGGACTCGTCCGCCATTCGCGCGGCCTTGAATACCTCCTGGATCAGCTTTTCGGGCGTCCCCGGATCAGGGTTCGTCACGACCTCGCCAAGCCCCAGCCGAATCCTGATCTTCTGACACCCGGCAGTTGACCCGACAGCTACCAAGAAGGCCACGGCGACCACAGCCGACGCTGCAATACCGGTTCGCTGACGCATCGGATCCTCGCGATTCTGATTCGAGGAGTCTACCAGTCAGCCGGTCCTCTATGCAACGGTCCACGGGACCGCCTTCGAAACGGACGACAAACCCGACCGATCTGCCGCATCGCAATCGTGATCACGAAAGTGCAGGTGGATGAGGGCGATCTATCGAAACAAGACCCGGGCGGCCACGTCACGCCTTGACGATGGCGTCCACGCCGCAGGTTGGAACGCACTTCTGGTCGCCACCGGCGCTCTTGCACTCGTCGCACTTTGCGGCATCGATCAGGTACGTCGTGTCGCCCGCCGTAATCGCGTTGTTGACGTCACAGGCATCCTCGCAGGCGCCGCAGGAAACGCACAGGTCAGCATCGATCTTCATGGCCATGGGGAAGCCTCCTAATTCTGAGACCAAACCGTTTCACGCCGGCAAACCAGCCGACCAACGCCGCGGATTTTGTTGGAAGCGATACACAGTGTCAACCCCGATTCGGACGCAAGCGCCACCCGCAGGCGATTTTTCGGGATTTCGAAGTCGGATTTTGTACAATGCGCGCGTGAACGAGGACTTCAAACCCCACCGGATCGAGGAAGGCCTGTGGCTTGGCCGCGCGCCCTTGACTCCGGAGGAATTCTCCCTCCTGCACGATATTGGTGTTCAGGATATCGTGACTCTTCAGACCGAGGACGAGGCGCGCCTGGGCGGGATTCTGCCACCCGTAGCGACCCGAATCGTTGCCGCCCTGGGCATGTCGCTTTACCGCATGGAAATTACCGACCTTTCTGCCCCGGCCTTGAAGGCTCGAACTCCGCTGGCAGCAGGCCTTGTTTCGCACCTTCGTTCGCGCGGGAGATGCATCTACGTGCATTGCGCTGCAGGCATGAGCCGTTCCCCGACCGTTGTCTCGGCTTACCTGGTTCTTTCCCAGGGACTTTCTGCCGATGCCGCGTGCAATCTTGTCGTCACGCTGCATCCCAGCATGCCGGACAGGCAGGCTGTGAGATCGATGCTCCCACCCCGAGCCGACCCGTCCTGAAAATTCGCAGCCGGTTCAACTGGATCAGGAAGTCGCGATCAGGCGGCAGCCCTTTCGATCAGCGTTTTCGCTTGGGCGCCTTGCGTGGCGTCTTCACCTTGGCAGGGTTTTCTTCGTCCCTAGATGAGCCCCTTCTCCCGCCGCCTTCCTTCTTCGAAATGCCAAGCGTGAGATGGACATCGAATGTCAGCCCCGACAGCACTTTCTGAATCTCGGTCGCCGGGTCCAATCGCTCCAGAAAGCTGGTCAGTTCGCGGACCACCGCCTCAAGAAAGTCCTTCCGCAACTGGGACAGTTCACCGCGGACATACTGACCCACCTCCTTCGGAACAATCGCGCCAACAACGGCACGCAGACCTTCCTCGGTGGACAGCAAAGATTTGACAGAACTGGCGACGGCCTTGCGGGCAAAGTCGAAGACGATACCCTCGGTCACCTTGCGCGGCGCATGACCCTCGTTCGGCAGCCGATCCGGATCTTCCATTTCGACCTCCATTGACGAACGAATCGTACGCGCTTCGGTTCCATACCGGCAAACCGCAGCCATCATCCGCCAAACTTGCCGTCGTTTCTGCCAGTCTGAAATGGGCAGTCCGATATCCGTGGCGCCTATGGTAGAATCCGCGCGCCCGAAGAGGCCCACGGTTCAGGGATCATCCCGAATTTGGCCTCGGTTGGCCCAGGAGGGTGAATGAGTTTTCTGAAGAAAATCTTCGGAACGAAGAACGATCGCGACCTGAAGCGCATGCAACCCCTGGTGGATGCGATAAACGCTCTGGAGCCAGGGATGCAGGCCAAGTCAATCGAGGATCTCGCTGGGACCACTCAGCGTTTGCGCGCGCGACTGGTTGCCGGCGAGACCCTGGAAGACGTCCTTGTCGAAGCCTTTGCGTCGGTACGTGAATCCTCGCGGCGCACCACCGGGATGCGTCATTACGACGTTCAGTTGATCGGCGGCATCGCCCTGCACCGCGGCATGATCAGCGAAATGAAGACCGGCGAAGGCAAGACGCTGGTTGCCACGACCGCCCTGTACCTCAACGCGCTGGAGCCTGACCCCAAGGTCCCGACGCGCGGCATGGGAGCCCACCTGGTCACCGTGAACGACTACCTGGCACGTCGCGACGCAGAATGGATGGGCCCGATCTACCAGACGCTGGGCATGACTGTCGGCGTCATCGTCCACGGCATGAGCGACCAGGAGCGCCAGGACGCCTATCTGTGCGATATCACTTACGGCCAGAACAACGAGTTCGGATTCGACTACCTGCGCGACAACATGAAGTTCAGCCTGGCCTCGATGGTGCACCGCTATTTCGACTATCCAATCAAGAATCAGCAGACCAAGACTTTCCACTACGCCATCGTCGACGAAGTGGACAGCATCCTGATCGACGAAGCTCGAACGCCATTGATCATCAGCGGCCCTGCCGAGGAGTCCAGCGAGACCTACTACACAGCCAACGCTCTGGTGCCAGCCCTGCGCCGCGAAGAAGACTACCTGGTAGACGAGAAGTCTCATGCCGTGTCGCTGACCGAATCGGGCGTCGACAAGGCCGAAAAGCGCCTGGGTGTGAAGAATCTATACGACGGTGACAACGTCGAACTGGTGCACCACGTCTACCAGGCGCTGAAGGCGCACACCCTGTTCAAGCGGGACGTCAACTACGTCATCGAGGATGGCGAGGTCATCATCGTTGACGAGTTCACGGGTCGCAAGATGCCCGGGCGGCGCTGGAGCGACGGTCTGCACCAGGCGGTCGAAGCCAAGGAAGGCATGAAGATCAAGGAGGAGAACCAGACACTCGCCACCATCACCTTCCAGAACTACTTCCGCATGTACAACACCCTGGCAGGCATGACCGGCACGGCCGACACGGAAGCCGAGGAGTTCGCACGCATATACAACCTGGACGTCCTGTGCGTTCCCACGCACCGACAGATGATCCGCAAGGATCACGAGGACCTGGTCTACAAGAACGACCGCGCGAAATTCATGGCTGTCCTGGGCCAGGTAAAGGAGTGCCACGAGAGGGGGCAGCCCGTACTGGTGGGCACGGTCAGCGTCGAAAAGTCGGAACTGGTAAGCCGCCTGCTGAAGCGCGACAACATCCCGCACCACGTACTGAACGCCAAGAACCACCTTCTGGAAGCGCAGATCATCGCTCAGGCGGGCCGGAAGGGATCGGTAACGATCTCGACGAACATGGCTGGCCGCGGTACCGACATCCTGCTGGGAGGAAACCCGGATGCGCTGGCCCGTGGCAAGGCCGAATCGACGGACAGCGAGCAGTACATCGAAGCACTGGAGATGTTCAAGAGGGTCTGTGGCCAGGAGCGCATTGAGGTGCTGGCCGCTGGCGGCCTGATGATCGTTGGCACGGAACGGCACGAATCGCGGCGCGTCGACAACCAGTTGCGCGGACGTTCGGGCCGGCAGGGCGATCCGGGCGAGTCGGTGTTCTTCCTGTCGCTTGACGATGACCTGATGAGAATCTTCGGTGGCGAGACCATCAAGAAGATCATGGAAACGCTGAACGTACCCGAGGACGAGCCGATCGTTCACCGGATGGTCACCAGATCCATCGAGGGAGCCCAGAAGCGCGTGGAAGGGCGGAATTTCGACATCCGCAAGAACCTGCTGGAATACGACGACGTCATGAACCAGCAGCGACAGACGGTATACGGGCTGCGCAACCGCGTCCTGGACGAGAGCAGCGATATCCACCAGATGGTCAAAGTTGCCATCGAACAGCAGAGCTACATGGTGATGGATCAGTACTGCCCCGAGAATGCGAACCCCGAGGAGTGGGACTGGGACGGGCTGATGAACGAACTGGCGGCCACGCTGCGGGTCAAGATCAACCCGGTGGACCTGTCGTCCGACCCGAAAAAGGCGTCGTCGAACCTGGTAAACGTTCTGCAGGCGGCATACGACGAGAAGGAAGCCGCGACAGTTTCCCGCGCCGTCGAGTCGCGCCTGCCCTTGCCCGAGAGTGGTGTCGTGGACTTCGACAGCACCTCCTGGGATCGTGATCGGGCAACGATACACCAGCGCATGCTGACAGCCTGGCGCCATTACGAGCGCGAACGGTATATGCGAGCTCTGGACACCCTGTGGAAGAACCACCTGTACGCGATGGACCACCTGAAGGAAGGAATCCACCTGGAGTCCTACGCGCAGAAGGACCCGAAAGTCCTGTACAAGAAGGAAGGTTTCGAACTGTTCAAGCAGTTGCTGGACCTGATCCACCAGTCGGTCGCACAGACGTTGTTCCGGGTGGAAATCGAGGGAGAGGCCGACGTCGAGCGACTGAAGAGACTGCGATCCCACGTGGCGATGACCTACGGTCGGGGCGTAATGCCGACGGCTCCTGGCGCCAGCGAGGGAGAACAGAAGGCAATGGAGGCGCAAGCCGCCGCGTCCTCGGGAGGCGGTTCCATGACCGTTGTCCGCCAGGGCGAGAAGGTGGGCCGCAACGACCCGTGCCCATGCGGTTCGGGAAAGAAGTTCAAGAAGTGCCACGGCGCGCACATCCCCGGCGCAGACGCGTGACTTTTATCCGGTGACCAGGTTGCGCTTCCCTACGAATTCGGGTAATAAGACCGCCGGCTTGAACTCCTGCAGGAAGCACCAATGTACGAAACGTCGGACATCCGCAAGGGTCTGAAGGTCACGATGGATGGCTACCCGTGGATTGTGGTGGACTTCCAGTTCGTGAAGCCCGGTAAGGGATCGGCGTTTACACGCTGCCGTTTGAAGAACCTGAAGACCGGCTCGGTGCTCGAGCGGACCTTCAAGACGGGCGAGAAGCTGGACGAGGCCAACATCGAGGAGCACCGCGCGCAGTATCTGTACACGGACGGCGATTCCTACCATTTCATGGACCAGGACTCGTTCGAACAGATCTCGATAGTCAAGGCGGCCATGGGCGGTTCCGAGAACTTCCTGATGGAGAACATGGAACTGACGATCCTCTTCTACGATGGCGCGCCCATGAACGTGGACCTTCCGACGTTCATTGTTGCCGAGATCGCATACACCGAGCCAGGCAAGAAGGGCGACACGGCCACCGGCGCAACCAAGCAGGCAAAAATCAGCACGGGTGCGACGGTCCTGGTGCCCCTGTTCATCAACCAGGGCGACACGATCAAGGTCGATACCCGCGATGGCCAGTACGTCGAGCGCGTGAAGAAGTGATGCCCCGTCCTGGCCCTTTTCTCATCAGCGGAATTCCTTCATGAGTGACATTGTCCGTTTCGCTGGGCATGACGGCATGTTGCGTCGTAACCTGCCGCTGCGAGCTCGCCTGCTGGACGCCCTACGCGCCTTCTTCAGGGACAAGGGATTCCTGGAGGTCGAGACCCCAATTGCCTGTGCTTCACCCGGGGTGGAAACTCATCTTGCGGCTTTCGAGCTGCGCGGGGCCGGCCTGCACCAGCCGCGCTACCTGACGACCAGCCCCGAGTTCCACATGAAGCGCCTGGTCGCTGCGGGTTTTCACCGGATCTTCCAGGTCACGCGGGCATTCAGGGCCGCCGAGTTCGGAGACCGCCACAATCCCGAGTTCACGATGGTCGAATGGTATCGGGCTGGCGAGACCTACGACGCGATCATGAACGACGCCGAGGAACTTCTGTGGGCAATGGGCGACGCAGTAGGCGTCGAGGACGCGCCGGCAGTGGAAGGCCTGCGCGGCCCTTCGGTTCTTGTGCCACCCTACCCTCGCATTGCGTTTGAACATGCCTTTGCCCGCGCCGGGGCGGAAGATCCGTTTGCCATGACGCCCGAGGAACGCGACCTGGCCCTTGTCGAGCGCGTCGAGTCGACGATTGGCGCAAACACCCCGGAATTTCTGATCGAGTACCCTGTAGACCAGGCGTCACTGGCGCGCGTCAAGCCCGGCGACCCCAGGGTGGCCGAGCGCTTTGAGCTGTATTCCGGCGGGTTGGAACTGGCAAACGGGTTTACCGAACTTCCGGATGCTGACGAGTACCTTGCCAGGTGCGAGACCGACCTGCGCGAGCGCCAGCGCCTGGGTCTGCCCGCCTACCCCATCGACGACCGCTACGTTTCGATGCTGCGCGACGGTTTGCCACCTTGCGCCGGTGTGGCGCTGGGTTTCGACCGCGTGGCGATGCTGCTGCTGGGCGCATCGACGATCCGGGACGTCATTGCGTTCCCGTTCGACGTTGCGTAGATTGCCGCCAATTATTGAACCTTGATGGCTGGCGTCGCCCGCGCCGGATCTTTCACTTGCAAGGCCGGGTCTGTATCATTCCCCCGGTTGAACACGGGGTCGCAATGCGCGCAAACCGGTACCTGAAGACCCTTTTCGCGCTGATCGCAGGCGCCTGCATGCTGCATGGCGCCGGGTCAACAGCCAATGCCGCCACGGTTTTGCGCATGGAACTGCCGGCACTGGTCGCTGCCTCGGACCTGGTGATCCGCGGCATCGTAGCTTCGGGATCGTGCCGGGTCGGCGAGACCGGCCGCATTTTTACCGACACGGTGGTTCATATTGACGAGTTGCTGGTGGGAGAGGCCGGCAGCGACACCCTCGTCGTGACAACGCTGGGGGGTGAAATCGGAGATCGCGGCCAGCGCGTCCCTGGCAGCCCTCAACTGCTGGCGGGCGACGAGGTGGTCCTGTTCCTTCAGCGCCCGGGGGCGCACTCGCCACTGGCAAGAACCTTTGTCGTCGGCCTTTCACAGGGTGTCTTCCACGTGACGCGTTCTTCCGGACAGCCGATCTTGACCAGACACATGGACGGACTGGTCCTGACAGGCTGGGATGCGGTACCGATCCCTGACGACCTGGACACGCTGCGACAGGCCATAAAGGCGTTTGTTCCCACTGCGGTTCAACCGGACGTCGAGGTGGGACGATGATCACATCGCAACGCCTCGCTCTGCTGCTGGTGGCGGTCGTGGGTTTCTCGCACACAGGCTACAAGTTCTACGAGACCAAGAGCGGCCTTCCCCTGAGGTGGTACCTGGAAGGGATTCCAGCGAACATCGACAAGGCTTTGTGCTCGAATCTTCCAGAAGAAGACACGCTGGCAGCAATTCGCAGTTCGATCGCGACATGGAACGCTGTGCCCTGCAGCCAGCCTCCCTTGGACGAACTGGGCGTGGTGGCCGGCATAGTCCCGATACGCAAGGTCAATGGCAACGAGGTCGGGGGCAACGTCATCGTGTTCCAGGATATCGACGCCTGGAATTCCGACAAGCCGCCTGAATACGGCAACGGTGGCGGTAACGTCCTGGCCCTTACGACGCTGTTCTACGACCCGGGGACCGGTCAAATCAGGTCGTACGCCCTTGAAATGAAACTGAAAATGAGCGAATCCGCATACACGTTCGACATCCTGGACCAGGCCGGGGGCCATGGAATTGACCTCGCAAATACGCTGACCCACGAACTGGGACACGTGATGGCACTGGACCACAGCGACGTGCGCGATTCCACGATGTTCTCTACTGCGCCCCCAGGCGAAACTTCAAAGCGCATCCTTGCGACCGACGACACCAATGGTCTTTGCACCCTCTACAGCCAGAAGTACGCCGAGGTGAACCCTGACGAGGGCCTGGGCGAGAACGGTGGTGGTGGCTGCCAGGCTGGTGGCAGGACGTCGAGCGCAGCGCTTTTACCCGCGCTGCTGGGCCTGGCTGGGCTGGCAATTGCGGCCCGGCGGCGTCGTGCTGCCCCGCTGATGCTGGTGGCACTGCTGCTGATTTCGATTCCGGCCGGGGCCCAGGAGGCGGCCATCGACCTGGCCACCAACAGCCGCGTCCTTATGGGAAGCGACAAGCCGACCGCTACAATCAAGGCGCTGCGTCCACTGCAGGGCGTCACGGTCACGCTGCGCCTTCCAGACGGACGCGCTAAAACAGTCGCCGTGGGCCTGATGAAGATGGGGCAATCGAAGATCATTCCACTGCCCGACGATCCCGGGCGAATGACAATCACGCTGGAGGTTTCGTCGAAGTCGATGAAGGAACCCGAGGCCTACGAGATCCCGGTTGTAGTGGCGCGCCCGATGAAGATTGACGTGACGAAGGACACCGTTGACCTGGCCGATGGCCGCATCACTTTCACGGCTTCCGAGCCTGTGGCGAAGGTGACCATGACGGTACTGGGCGAGGAAGGGCGCGTCCTGACCGATGCTACCGAGGATCGGCAGGCCGCAGCGGGAACCCCGATTACTGTGCGCTTCCCGACCAATCGCGGGGCGATCACCCTGCTGCGTCTGACTGCCACCGACCCCGACGGCTTTTTCAACGGTGTCGAGATGGCCCCCTTCTTCGTGGAAGTCCCGCACGAAGAGGTCAATTTCGATTCTGCCAAGTCCGACATCATGGCCGCCGAGGAGCCGAAACTGGCACGCACGCTGGATGGCATCCACGCCGCGCTGCTGAAGTTTGGCAATGAACTGAAGGCGAAGTTGTACGTCGCCGGATATACCGACACGGTCGGCAGCCGGGACTACAACCAGGATTTGTCGTCCAGGCGCGCCCTGGCAATCGCCTCATGGTTCCAGGCACACGGCATGAAGGTACGGGCCTGCTGGCAAGGTTTCGGCGAGGACGCACTGTCCATCCAGACTGCCGACGAGACCGACGAGGCCCGCAACCGCCGCACGATCCACGTCCTGGCCAGCCAGCCGCCTCCGGCATCGAAGACCTTTCCTCGAAACGCCTGGAAATGCCTGTAACCTGCGCAACCTGTAACCTGGGTAATTTGACCGCAGCCTTCGTGCACCGCTATCCTACGTATGGAATCCTCGGAGCTATCCAATGCTGCCCAATCACAGGACACGCGGCTTCAGCTTGATGGAACTGATGGCTGTCGTCGCCATTCTGGCGGTGCTGTCGACGGTCGCTATCACCTCCTACAGGTCCTACATGAGGAGGGCCCACAACGCCGAGGGAGTCGCCTTCCTGATGGACATCAAGATGAAGCAGGAAACGTACTTCATGACTTACTCCAGGTACGTAAGCACGGCAGACTCGGCAGACGGGTGGATGCCTGCAACATTCAACTACCCGCCGTCGCCCTGGAATTCAGACGGTGTCTGGAACTGCGCCGCCCCGACCAGCGCCAACAGTGGATATTGCGCCCTCGGGATCACGCCCCAATCGGAAGATACCTACTTCCAGTACGTGACAATTGGCTGGTCGCCTACTGCAGCCGACCCCGGGAACAACCCGCAAGGAGGGCCGTGGATTCGCGACCTCAGCCGACGCTGGTGGTTCGCCAGGGCGCGCACCTACGCCGGCACCGGCACGAGTTTGTACCTCGAATACAGAATCTCCAGCGAACTGGCCCAGATGATTGAGATTCAACCGTGATTTCTTGATATCACTTGATGCATTCGGACGGCCACGCCAGGAAGCATTGTCTACGGTCTTATCGCTCCAAGCCAGGCAGCCAGTCACTTCCCCGCCGCATGCGTACCGGCAGCGAAGCCGGTGCTCCATGCGATCTGCAGGTTGTAACCGCCACGCGGGCCATCCACATCCAGAAGTTCCCCGGCAAAGTGCAGGCCCGGCACCAGACGCGATTCAAGCGTGACCGGATGAACCTGGGATGTATCAACGCCCCCGATCGTCACGACCGCCTCGGCGAATCCCCTGGTTCCGGTGACTGTCAGAGCCAGCCCCTTCAGCGACATCGCAAGCTCCCGGCGTGAACGGGCCGGCAAGCCGGCGACTCTTGCATCGCCTCCCGACAACACGTTTGCAACAATCCCGTTCGCAAGGCGCTCCGGAAGATGGTGTCGCAGCATGGTTCGGACAGACCGACGCTCGCCTGACGCGGCAGACAATTCCAGGTCCCTGTCCAGTTCCTCCAGGGAGATGTCAGGCACAAGATCCAGCATCAGCGCAACCGGCCCCCCGCCGAACCAGCGGGCAACAAGACGGCTGCCGTCAAGCACCGCCGGCCCGGATACCCCGAAGTGCGTGAACAGCAGCGCCCCTCGCACCTCGACTGACCGCTTCCCCTGGACGAAACGGGCGACAACGTCCTCGAGTCCCAGGCCAGAAAGTTCACGGATCCAGGCAGGGCCTGCGACAAGTGGCACCTCGCCTGGCACCTGCCCAACCACCCGGTGCGAAAGCGCCGCCGCGATGCCATAGCCGTCGCCGCTGGAGCCTGTATCCGGATATGAAAGCCCTCCGGTCGCCAGAATGACCGAACGCGCCTCGTGACTGGTAGTCCCGGCCTGCACCTGAAAAGAAGCCCCGACCCGGCTGATCCGCGTGACACGAACCTCGTACGCGACCTGGACTCGGGTCCGGGCCAGTCCGGATTCCAGCACGCGCAAGACGTCCAGCGCTCGCCCCGAAGCTGGAAAACAACGCCCGTCAGGCTCCCTGATGGTTGCAAGGCCCAGTTCGCCGAACCATGCCCTGGTCGCAGCACAATCGAACCGCCCGATCGCGTTGTGCAGAAACCGAGCCTGCGGGCCGCAATCCCGGACAAACGCTGCCGCGTCGCGGTCAAGAGCAAGGTTGCAACGGCCCCCACCGGTCAACAGCAGCTTGCGCCCTGCACGAGGCCCGCGCTCCAGCAAAAGCGTGTGCGCGCCAAGCGACGCAGACCGGATCGCCGCCGTCAGTCCAGCCGCCCCGCCACCGATGACGATCACATCAAGCATGCCGCACCGACTAACAGAATCGGAGTTCCTCCGCAAGCCGTATGAAACGCTCGGGCGTTGCGGACGATTCTACCAACGACTAAACTCGCGCCGCGGGAGGCCATCGTGTCAATCGTAGTCGTCGCCGAAAAGCCATCGGTAGCACGGGACATCGCAGCTATCCTTGGGGCCACCAGGAGGGTTGATGCAGGTTTGTCCGGGAACGGCTACGTGGTCACCTGGGCCATCGGCCACCTGGTGGGCATAGCCGAGCCTGCAGCGATGAACCCCGACTGGAAGCCCTGGAGGTTCGACCGCCTTCCGATGCTGCCGAAGGAATTCCTGCTGCACGCCCTGGCCGCCACGAAGGACCATTTTGATACCGTTGCCCGCCACTTGTCCGCCCCGGATGTCGATCATGTCGTGTGCGCCACCGACGCAGGACGCGAGGGCGAACTGATCTTCAGATACATAGCCAGGATGGCTGGGTGCAACAGGCCTGTGCAACGACTGTGGATCAGTTCACTGACACCCGAGGCCATACGCGAGGGATTCGCCGGACTGCGGCCGGGATCGGACTACGACGCGCTTGGGCGGGCGGCCGAGGCCCGAGGAAGGGCCGATTGGCTGGTGGGCATGAACCTGTCGCGAGCCTACAGCCTCAGGTTTGGCCAGCAGACCGAACCTGGTGGCAGCAGGAAACTGCTGTCGGTCGGGCGCGTCCAGACCCCGACACTGGCCATGCTGGTCGAGCGCGAAAAGGCGATACGCGACTTCGTTCCAGATGTATACCACGAGGTTGTCGCGACCTTCGGCGAAGGAACCGACGGGTACCAGGCAACCTGGTTCGACCCGGCACGGGCAACCTCCGAGGGCGAGGCCCGGAATGCGTCGCGACTGCCGGCAGACCCGGCCGAAGCGACCGCCATCAGGTTGCGCGTCCTAGGTGGTTCCGGCGAGGTCGTCTCGCTCTCTGGAGCCGACCGGAACCAGGCACCTCCCCTGCTGTACGACCTGACCGAACTGCAGCGCCACGCCAACCGGCTGTACGGGCTGCCAGCTATCGACACGCTGGCGGCGGCCCAGGCGCTGTACGAGAAGCACAAGCTGATCACTTACCCGCGTACCGACTCGCGCCACCTGTCGAAGGACGTCGCCGCCCGCGTGAAATCGGTGACCGACGTTGTCGCGAAGTACTACGGCGACGCCGTTGCCGCAGGCACAGGCACACGGCCGCTGACGGCGCGATTTGTAGATGATTCCAAGGTAACCGACCACCACGCGATTCTTCCGACCTCGGTTGACCCGCACGGCAAGTCCATGTCGATTGACGAGGAAAGGGTCTACGACCTGATCTGCCGTCGCCTGCTGATGGCATGGCACAAGGACTACAAAACCCGGGTTACTACCGTCGTGACGCGCGTGGTCACCGAAGGCGCAACCGACCATTTCAGGGCATCAGGCACCGTCGTGACGCAGGTCGGCTGGAAGGTCCTGGACGTTGGAGGCGCCCGGACCGAGAAGACCGACGGCAAGAAGAAGCCCAAAAAGCCAAAGGCAGTAACACCGACCGACGCAGGCGCCGACGCCGATGATAAGGGGGACGAGGCAGGCTCCAGTCGCCTGCCGGACGGGCTGGCCGAGGGGCAGGTCCGGCCGGTGACCAACGTCGAGGCCCTGCGCAAGGAAACCACCCCACCCAAGCGCTTCACTGATGCCAGCCTGCTGACGGCCATGGAGACAGCCGGCAAGACACTTGACGACCGGGAACTTGAAGAGGCCATGAGCGAGCGCGGCCTGGGCACGCCGGCCACGAGGGCCGCAACCATCGAAACGCTGATCTCGCGGGGCTATGTCGAGCGCAAGGGAAAGTCCATGCGGGCGACCGATGACGGGATCTGGCTGATCGAGGTCGTGCACGAAAAGGTGAAGAGCCCGGCGATGACGGGCGAATGGGAGTTGCGCCTGAAGCGCATGGAGAAGGGCGAGGGCACGCTGGAAGCCTTCATGGAAGGCATCGAGCGCTATGTCAGCGAGGTCGTTGGTGCAGTGAAGTCACTGGGGCGTGATGGCGGTACGGCGTATCGCAGCGGCACGGCACAGAGCGAGGCAGGAACGACGTCGGGGGTGTCGTCGTCGTCAGGGCCCAGGGAAACAACCGCGGGCCAGGCGTCATCAATCCCGAAAGCGACCGATGGCAGCAGCCGGGCGGCCACGGCCGCAGCGACAATGCCTTTCACGCCAGCCAAGCCTAGTCTGACCCGGATGCTGCACGAACGTTTCGGTTTCGATTCCTTCCGCGAGGGCCAGGAGGAGGTCTGCGATGCCGTCACCGCTGGCAAAGACGCCCTGGTAGTCATGCCCACCGGTCGCGGAAAGTCGCTGTGCTACCAGTTGCCCGGGCTGGCCCGCGGCGGCACCACGCTGGTCGTCAGCCCGCTGATCGCCCTGATGGAAGACCAGGTCGGCAAACTGAAGTCGCGAGGTATTCGCGCTGAACGCATCCATTCGGGCCGCACGCGAGAAGACAGCCGTACCGCCTGCTTCGATTACCTTAACGGCCGCCTGGATTTCCTGTTCATCGCCCCCGAACGCCTGTCGGTCCAGGGTTTCCCCGAAATGCTTGCAAAACGGCGCCCGACCCTGGTGGCCGTTGACGAAGCCCATTGCATCAGCCACTGGGGGCATGACTTCAGGCCCGACTACCGGCTGCTGAAGGACCGGCTGCCACTGCTGATGCCAACACCCGTCATTGCCCTGACCGCCACTGCCACCTTGAGGGTCCAGGACGACATCTGCGCGCAGTTGAACGTCCCCACTGCGCTAAGATTTGCCAGGGGTTTCCGCCGCGATGATCTGTCGCTGGAAATGGCCGAGCGACTGCCTTCCCGCCGCATGGACGAGGTAGAGCGCGTCCTGGCTGACCCGGCCCGGCGCCCGGCAATCGTTTACGCACCTACCCGCAAGGCAGCCCAGGATGCGGCGACACGCCTGTCCGAGCGGTACAAATCCGCCGCCTATCATGCGGGACTGGACCCGGCTACGAGGTCGCGCGTCCAGGACAGCTTCCTGGGGGGGGATCTGGACGTAATCGTTGCCACCATCGCCTTCGGCATGGGGGTCGACAAGCCGGACGTGCGAACGGTGTTCCACCTGGCCCTGCCAGGATCCATGGAAGCCTACTACCAGGAGATTGGGCGCGCCGGGCGTGACGGCCAGGGCGCCCGTGCCATTCTCTTGTACGGATGGGGAGACCGACGGGTCCATGAGGGGTTTTTCGAACGTGACTACCCGCCCACCGCAACGCTGAAATCGGTTCGCGACATGGTGCCGAACGGCGGCATGTCCCGCGAACTTCTGGTGCGTACATGCGGGCTCGAGCCCGAAGTGGCCGAGAACGCCATCGCCAAATTGTGGATTCACGGTGGCGTCACCGTGGACGCGGACGACGCGGTGCAGCGGGGCGCGACCGGTTGGGAAGGATCCTACGAATCAATCCGGGGCCACCGCGAGGCGCAAATCGACCAGGTCCTGGATCTGGCGCGTTCGGGCGCCTGCCGCATGGCGATGCTGGTTCGGCATTTCGGCGACAAGTCCGGAGGCGCCTGCGGCAAGTGCGACACGTGCGCACCCGCCGATTGTTCCGTCAGACGCTTTCGCGCAGCAACCGACGACGAACGAGCGGCTATGAACGGGGTTCTCGGCGAACTGCGCCACCGCGATGGCCTGGCGACGGGAACACTGCACAGAAACCTGTTCCCTGATGGTCGAATCGAACGCTCGGACTTTGAGCGACTGATCAGCGCAATGCAGCAGGCCCGCATTCTGACGCTGTCCGAGGACGCGATGGAGCGCGAGGGCAAGACCGTCACGTTCAGACGGGCTCACCTTGCAAAAACGGCTGGACGGCTGGACAGCATTCAGGACATCGAAGTTCCGATCGAGGTGCGCCCGGAAGGACCCGCGGACCGTGTGCGAACAGGGCGCAAGGCCGCAACTACGACCCGACGTCCGAAGGTCGAAGCCGCGGTCAAGCCGACGGCAGCGCCAATCCTGGATGAAGCCGACACGTCACTGCTGGACCGGCTGAAAAAATGGCGTCTGTCGACCGCTCGCCAGGAGAGCGTCCCGGCGTTCCGGATCCTGACCGACAAGGCGCTGCGAGCCATCATCGCAGCCAGACCCCGCACTGCCGTCGAGTTGTACGGCCTGCCGGGCATCGGCGGGAAGTTCGTCGAGCGCCACGGGAAGGCAGTCCTGAGCATCGTGGAAGAGTCGTCCTAATAGTTGGCATGGCTAATAAAGGCCGGCGCACGGACTACTTGCAGCGTTGGGTTCTAGTCAGGTCGCAATCGCCCGAACACGGGAAACCCGAGCAATTGTTCGACCAGCAACCCGATCCGCCACAATCGGGGACCGAATCGGTCCATCCGGCATTCGCGCTGCACCCAAAGCTCCAACTGCACGAAACCATGTTCGAATACTCCTTGTCCGGTCTCCCGTTGCAGTCGTAGTCGAAATTGCCGCAGACGTTGGCAGAGGTGAACCAGTTCGCCTGGCCACGATGAACGTTCGCATCCTGGTCGCAGCAGTCACCTGTTGCATCGGTACCCGTGTACGGCGCCTTGGGCGTGCACAGGCACTTGAAATTGTTCGGGTCCGGCGAGTGGCCATCTCCGTCCATGTCGACGAAGTAATTGATACAGTTTGTCGCGCCTTCCTCGTCCGTCTGCCCGTCGCAATCCTCGTCGACGCGGATACCACCCGAGGACACGTCAGTGCACACTTCGGCCACTCCGGGGTGAATCATCGAACTGTTGTCGTTGCAATCCCCGTCCTTGACGGCACGATAGAACCCGTTTGGTCCGTTGCAGCGACACTGGACCAGAAGCGTCAGGCCGTACCCGTCCCCATCCTTGTCGTAGTAGTACGGGGTACATCCGCTGGCTCCGTCCTCGTCCACCGCGTTGTCGCAGTTGTCGTCATGGCCGTTGCAGAATTCGGTGGCTCCCGGATAGACATTCGGGTCGTTGTCGTCACAGTCCGTGTTGGTCAAGGACGTGTATCCTTCCCCCGGCGCGCAACGAACCTGGTAATCCTTGCCGCTGCCCCTCCCGTCGCCGTCCAGATCCTTGAAATACTGCTTGCCACCCAGTGCTATCCCAGGATCGTCAGTCACACCGTTGCAGTCGTCGTCAAGGCCATTGCACCTCTCGACTGCATTCGGGTTTACCGCCTTGTTGTCGTCATTGCAGTCGAAACCGGCAGGCAAACCAGACGGGTTCTCCCCGGCATCGTAGGGAGCCACAGCCGCGCACAAACACTTCGAAACATCGCTTTTGCCGTACTTGTCACGGTCCGAATCCAGATAGTAGCGAGTACAAGGGAACGCCCCCAGGGCCCCCTCCTCGTCCGTCTCGCCGTCGCAATCATCGTCCTTGACGTTGCAGGTCTCGGTCGCACCTGGGTTCACGGCAAAAAGCTGGTCGTTGCAGTCCTCGCCGACACGCGCCGAGTAAAGTCCTTCAGAGGCGCACAGGCACTTCGTGTCCGTGGTGAGGCCAAACATGTCCCCATCCTGATCGACGTAGAACTGGATGCATTTCTGGGCACCCTCCTCGTCCGTCTCGCCGTCGCAATCATCGTCCTTGCCGTTGCACACCTCGGCAGCGCCGGTGAACACCTGCTTGTTGGTGTCGTCACAGTCGCCACCGATAGTCGCCGTGTACGGAGCCAGCGGATCGCACAGGCACTTCTCGTCGCCGTCGACTCCATAGCCGTCCTTGTCTTCATCCCGCACCCATTGCGTGCAGTTCAGGGCACCTTCCTCGTCGGTCTCGCCGTTGCAATCATCGTCCTTCCCGTTGCAGGCCTCTTCGACAGGCTCGACGCCGGTACAGACCATCGTTCCGTCAGTACAGATGTTCTTCGCAGGGCACTTCCATTCCCCGGTGGTAAGGGTGCATTCCTCATCGGGGATATTCTCGTCCGTATCGCCGTCGCAGTCGTCGTCGACATTGTTGCAGGTCTCGGCCTCGGGCACCTTGGCGCTGCAATCCTGATCGCACGTCCTCTCGGCTCGGCACACCCCCTCGGGGTTCTGGACGCGGCAGACGGTGACGTTAGCCTGCTGCTGGTACTTCAAGGTGCACGGGCAATCCGCGCCCGCGGCGGGCCTGCACTGCTTGACCGAACCGCCCTCGGTCAACGCCTCGGCACACTCGAAGCCGTCGGGGCAATTGTCATCCGCTTTGCAAGAAACGCCGCAAAAGGACCCGTTCACCCCGAAATCGACACAGACATACTTGTAGTCGGTCGAGGCGATGGCCGGAACGCATTCCTGGTCCTTGACGCACGGCTGGCAAAGGCTGGAGAACGGGTCGATGCACCCTGACACGACGTCCGATCCACCGCCGCCCAGCATTCCGCAATACCAGCCTTTTGGACACACTGCCGAAGTCTGACATCCGATGGAGCAACGAAACCCGTCCATGGTATCGACGCACAGGTTGGAAATGCAGTCCTCATTAGCCTTGCAAGGACAGCCGGTGGCTCCCCACGAGCAGGGGTCCTCGACCTCGCCGGTATCGACGGTCCTTACGTCAAACACGTCCAGACCTTGGCCCAAATCAATGGATCCCTCGTCCTTCGTCCCGACTTCCTCAGCGCCGACGTCCTCGGGGCCAACCGGGGTGTCGACTTGAAGGGTATCAGGCATGCCACGGTCGGACGGGTTGTCGCCGCCCCCCGAGCCGCAACCCACGATCCAGCAAGCCGATACGGCCAGCCAACAGGTCCGTCGCGTCGTCATCATGCCGTCCTCCGAGGGACCCGAATGCCGGGTGTTCGCCGGGAAGTGTGCCGTTTATCAGCCCAGGTCGTCAAGCGAATCCGGACCGTTCAGGCGTTCGTTGCCAATCACTCGCGCGCACTTGCCTCGCCACTGTCCTCGCCAACCGGGTAGGCAAGGTCCAGTTCGCCGGCCAGTTCCGGAAGTGTGCCATCAAGGACAGCCTGCCGCACCTCACGCATAAGCCTCGAGTAGAAATGCAGGTTGTGCATGGTGTTCAGCACCGATGCAAGGATCTCCTTCGCTACGAACAGGTGCCTCAGGTACGCCTTGGTATAACGCGTACAAACCGGGCAGTCGCAATCGGGGTCGGGCGGTGTAAGGTCCTCGCGATACTGGGCGTTCTTGATGACCACGCGGCCCTTCCTGGTCAGCAGCAGCCCGTTGCGCCCCGCCCGCGTCGGGAATACGCAATCGAACAAGTCGATTCCCCCCATCACGCACCTTGGCAGGTCCGGAGGCATCCCCACGCCCATCAGATAGCGGGGACGATCGACCGGCAGAACCGCGGCCGTGGCAGCCGCAATCGGGTACATGGCGGCGGGCGGCTCCCCGACAGACAGGCCCCCGATGGCGATGCCCTCGAACGGCAGCGCTGAAATCGCCGCGGCGTGCTGTCGGCGCAGCTCCATGTCCAGCCCGCCCTGCACGATCCCGAACACCACCTGGTCCGCCTTCTTCCGGGCCGCAACGGTACGTTCCGCCCAGCGCGTGGTCAGGGAAAGGGCGTCCTCCAACTGGGAACGCGTCGACGTGGACGGCGGGCAGACGTCCAGCACCATGGCAATGTCCGAGCCCAGCGCCTCCTGGATTTCGATCACGCCCTCCGGGGTGAACTCGTGCAGTGAACCATCAAGGTGGCTGCGAAACGTAGCCCCGGCCTCGGCAACCTTGCGCAGCGCGGCCAGGCTGTAAACCTGGAAGCCGCCGGAATCGGTCAGGATGGCGCCGTCCCAGTCCATGAAACGATGCAGACCGCCGTGTCTTGCAACAATCTCGGCCCCTGGGCGCAACGCCAGGTGGTATGTGTTTCCGAGGATCAGCCCGAAACCGGCATCACGCACCTGCCCCGGCAGAAGGCCCTTGACGGTCCCCTGAGTGCCTACCGGCATGAAGGCCGGGGTCTCGATCGCACCATGCGGCGTCGTCAGTACACCCCTGCGGGCAGCAGTCCGCACGTCGTGGTGCGAAACCTCGAAGCTGAACCCCACAGACATCGTCCCACCCCCAATCTCGATCTACAGCACCAGCATCGCATCGCCGTACGAATAGAACCGGTACCCAGCCCCTATGGCCTCGCGATAGGCTGACAACACGCGTTCCCGCCCCGCCAACGCGCCGACCAGGACCACCAGGGATGAACCGGGCAGGTGAAAGTTCGTCACCATACCCGTGACAACCTTGAAGCGGTACCCAGGCGTGATCAGCAGGCGCGTCGCCCCTTCGCCCGCCACCACGCGCCCGGTGGCGCCGGCGGCTTCCAGCGTACGCACCGCCGTCGTGCCAACAGCAATCACGCGACGCCCATCAGCCAAAGCCTGGTTCACAGCCAGCGCAGTGTCCGATGAAACGTCATATCGCTCCTCGCCGACATCGTGATCCCGCACGTCCGGGGTGGATATCGGCTTGAATGTTCCGGGTCCTACGTGCAACGTCACCCGCAGTATCCGTATGCCTCCAGCCTCAAGAGTGGCAAGCAGATCAGGCGTGAAATGAAGCCCTGCTGTCGGCGCAGCAACGGCCCCTTCCCGACACGCATACACGGTTTGATATCGTTCACGATCCAGATCGGAATGGTCGCGCCCCTCCCGACGAATGTATGGAGGCAACGGCATGCGGCCATGTCGCGCCAGTAGTTCGTCAATCATCGCAGCGTCAACGCAGGAAAGGTCCGCAATGCCTCCCGGCCGCAGCCCCTGGACCAGCACGCATATCCCGGTTGGTTGGCCATCCAGGTCCAGCACCTCGAGTCGCGCGCCCTGCCGCAGGCCACGGTGCGTGCCAAACATCGCCGAAAATCTGTCGTGCCGCCGGTCCAGCACCAGCAATTCGACGCGGCCCCCGGTGTCCTTGCGGGCAAACAATCGCGCAGGCAGCACCCGGGTATCGTTGACTACCAGGACATCACCGGAACGCAGCCAGGAAGGCAGGTCCTTGAAACCGGCGTGAATCGGGCTTCCATCGACCCGCGGCAGCACCATCAGTCGCGAACCGTCACGATCAGAAGCCGGCACCTGCGCAATAAGGACTTCAGGCAGATCGAACCGCCATGACTCCAGCCGTGCCTCGATCGGAAGTTCGTCAACGTCCACAGTTCCATGTTCAGACAAGTCCATCCCCTCGATTCATGCCCCCCTCCAACACCGGTATTCGCGACATCCCGACCCGGTGGCGGGCACGTATTGCTACAACGTCAGTCGCCAGTCGTCCAGCCAGACGCTCGATTTGGCGGGCCAGGTTTTGCCGTCGAAGGCCGACGGGGCCAGAAGCTGCGGCAAACCTTGGTACAGCCTGTTCCTTGGAGAACGCAACGACAGCCGGCCATGGCGCAGGTTCTGCACGGCATGTCGCAACTGCCGGCGCAACCGACAATCCTGAAGCGCAAACGGGGCGCCTGGAGCTTTCGCCAGTGCAGGATCGCCAGGCGTTACATCGTGACAACGAGGTTCGACCGCTCG
Source organism: uncultured Myxococcales bacterium (assembly GCA_903936705.1). Classification (GTDB taxonomy): domain Bacteria; phylum Myxococcota_A; class UBA9042; order DTJE01; family DTJE01; genus CAIZWN01. The sequence continues at coordinate 1,987 of CAIZWN010000067.1, read as the reverse complement.
GAACACCCGCACAAAGGCGCCGCAAAGAGCATCCAGATCAGAGGACGACCAAGCCAACCTGGACGCCCGGTCTGGACGAAATTTGAATGCCAACCCCTCGCGATGATAGCCGACCACGTCCAGGGCCCCGACCTCGAAAACCTCATCGGCCAATGTTTGGAACAGCAGGTCCCTCCCCTCGCATTTGGACCGGTATCGCTGATGAAGGATCAGCAGCGCGTCGCCAAGCGCCAGGGCCGCCTTGTACGCATTGCGCCGCACGAACTCCGGGTCAGGGGGCATTTCCAGGTCACGAACGATACGCATCGACCACAGCAGCCCGGCACCGCGATTCAGCAGTAAACGCATTGCCTCGATAGGCGGCAGCGGTCGCCCAAGCCAGGCAGGTGCCCGGGACGTCAGCGTGTCGGCTGGGCCGGCCAGAACCTTGTGACCCTCCAGAAGATCCAGCCACATCAGGGCGGGCGACCAGCGCCGAATCTCGTCCAGGCGGATCGGCCGACTGACATCGACGTGAATCCCCAGTCGGCGTGCATGAGGTTCCAGGACCGAAGGCAGCGCGCGAAACCCGGGCAGGGCCCCAGGCTTGACGAACAAAAACAGATCAAGATCGTTGTACGGCACCTGGACCCGATCGACCTCGACTACCCCACCCTCGCCCCGTCCGTACCCACCACCCAGAACCAGCGCCTCCATCGACGTGCCAAGCACGGCTGCAATATCGGCGGTGATCGAAACCAGTTCCAGGTGCAGACTCTGGTTGAAGTCAGGAGAACCGTGGCCAGCATAAACATTCATCGCAACCGTTCCTTCCCGCCCTCAACGAAACCTGCACGCCGGCCGGCAGCCTGGATCGCGCGTATGACCGGTGCCTCAATAACGGCGCCCCAATGCCCTGCAGCCCCCAGATCACGCCAGTCATGCAGAACCTGTCGCCCCCAGGGCAGCACCGAAAACCGGACCACGTTCTTTTCCCACTGGGACCAGTCGAAAATTCGCGCATCAGCCCGCCCTTCGCCCTCGTGACGACGGTACAATTGGCGCAGCGAATAGTCGTGCGAGTGCAGGACCACTGCCTGGGGGACGTAGCGAATTTCAAGACCTGCCTGCCGCGCCCGCCATGTCCAGTCGATATCCTCGGAGTATTGCAGCGTCTCGTCGAAAGGCATCGATTCCCAAACCTGGCGCCTGATGGCAGACGACGCCATCGAAAAGAAGTGCCGCCAGTTCCGATGCCCCGACCCGTCGCCGTATGCCCGTTCGGTATCCATGGCATGGATCGGGTGACAGCCGGGGCGAGGCACCTGCCGGCCGAACACCGCTGCAACGGCCGGGTCTGCGCCTGCCTCCAGCAGCCGAGCAAGCCATGTTGCGTCGGTTGGCGTGCAGTCGCTGTTCAAGAACGCCACGACATCGCCGCGCGTCGCCCGCATCGCTTGGTTCAGCACCCGCCCCGGCACGTAGGCCCCGGCCGGGACGTCCACGACACGCGTTGCAATTGCAGCCAGCGCGTCACGGGTACCGTCAGTGGACGCGTTGTCGAAAGCCACGAGGTCGAAGGGAATCGACTGGCTTGCCAGCGCCTCGAGCGTCTGCCTGATCAGGGGCATGTCGTTGCGGGCACGCATCACGACGCACGGCTTCATGCAACCTCGATGCGACCCCGGTTCGAGCCGGATGAATGACGATCCTAAGGGAAAGGTCCCGATCTCGGCAAGTTCCGCTCACCCCGTGATTCACCATCAAATTTCGTTATCTTAAGAAATCGTTGAGAAGAGCGAGTTGGGGCACGCACGTATCTGGAGAAGGGGGCCGGAGCGAGGGGGGCGGAGCGGGGCCGCGCCGGTGCCCCCGCACCCGACTGGGGGCCGGCGGCCTTCGCGGCCCAAACTCGGCCCCCTGTAGGGGCCTCAAACAGTGGGCCGCGTCGCGCTGCGCGCGAACAGGCCGCCGTCACCCCGTCGGGTCCCGCTGGTCCTCCAAAGGG
>CAIZWN010000066.1 GCA_903936705.1 uncultured Myxococcales bacterium | reverse complement strand
CACGTCAGCCCAGGGCACAACCGCTGCCAACGGCCTCGACCAGCAAGACCACCCCCTTGATACCTGGCTAACGATGACGTTTTGTGGTTGATGCTTCTTACACTTCCTCCGCCATTTGACGCATTGCGTCATTTGTGTAATTATTCCCCTGCTCGTTGGAATGGAGAACAAGACCATGGAGCCCGTCAACCCATCGAATACGGGAACGCATCGGAAGGCCCGAACCGGCGGACGGCGTCCACGACTCGGGCTGGCCCTGGGCGGCGGCGCGGCGCGCGGCTGGGCCCACCTGGGCGTGCTGCAGGCGCTGGAAGAGGCGGGCCTTCGTCCGGACTTCATCGCAGGGACGAGTATCGGATCGCTGGTTGGAGCGGCCTGGGCCTCGGGCGGGCTGGCGGATCTGCGAACCGCGGTCGAAGCCCTGGACCGCCGGACTCTCATGACCTTCCTGAATGTCGCCCTGCCGGCTTCGGGCCGCATGGATGGCCGCTTTCTGGAAGCTGTGATCGGTCGCTATATCCGGGTCCGGGACTTCGCGGACCTGGACGTGCCCCTGGCGGCGGTGGCCACTGACCTGTCCATCGGCCAGGAGGTCGTTCTGCGCGAAGGCGATCTGCTGGAGGCTGTCCGCGCCAGTTGCGGCGTGCCCGGAATGTTTCGGCCGGTTCGCCGGAACGGGCGCTTCCTGATCGACGGGGGCCTGGTGAACCCCGTGCCGGTGACCGTGGCCCGGGACATGGGGGCAGACCGCGTGATCGCGGTGGACATCACCCACCACATCGTCGAGGACGGCCCCTATCTGGTCCGCGCCGAGGAGCCGGAAGAGCCGGTCGTCAAAGCCGAACGCCCCCTGCCGGCATGGGCGGCGAAATTCCTCCCTGCTGCCGGCCTGCCCTTCCGGAAGCGGACTTCCTCGGTCCCGGCGACGCCCAACCTGCGGGAGGTGCTGTTGTCGGCGGTGGCGATCAGCGAGGTGACCCTCAGCGACCTGCGCCTGCGGGCCGACCCGCCGGACCTGCTGATCCGTCCCCGCGTCGGGCACATCGCCTTCCTGGACTTCACGCGGGGACGGGAGGCGATCGCAGCGGGGTACGACGCGACGCGGGAGGCGCTGGAGCACTGGGAATTCGGTCAAGGATCCTTCGGAAGCGCCGCTCCGGCCCGACCCGCGTCCGCCTGACGCTACCCGACGATCCTGGGTTCGATCGCCAGCGAAACGCCGAACCGGCCGAACACAGCCGACCGGATCTCGTCCGCCAGCGCCAGGATGTCCCTGCCGGTGGCTCCGCCGTGGTTCACCAGGACCAGGGCATGGGACGGGTGCACGCCGGCCGCCCCCCGCCGCGCCCCCTTGAAGCCGCACTGTTCGATCAGCCAGGCGGCGGCCAGCTTGACGCGCCCGTCCTCCGCCGGGAAGGTCGGCAGGCCCGGATTCGCGGACCGCAGCACACCGGCAGTCCCGGCATCGACCACGGGATTCTGGAAGAACGATCCGGCATTACCTGGCAACAAGGCTGACCGACAGGCTGACAATCCTGGTTCGACGCCAGTTCAAGCGGGCCGAGGAAGGTCTGCTGCGCATCGACCCGGCAACCCTGCCCTTGCGTGCATCGACCGCAGAATCCATCCGCTTTCCTGGTATGCACAAACGCACCTTCGGCGAGTCCAGGGAACAAAAGCCAACGCCGCTCCCGGACAAGCCATTGTGCTGTCGCATCAACGGATTCTCACTGCATGCAGCAAGGACCGTCGAACCCAACGACCGAGCCGGTCTGGAGCGCCTGGCACGATATTGCCTGCGCGCGCCATATTCCCTGGACAGGCTGTCCCTGACACCGGACGGCTTGGTCCGGTACAAGCTGTACCGTCCT
>CAIZWN010000065.1 GCA_903936705.1 uncultured Myxococcales bacterium | reverse complement strand
TGCGTATTCCAACGCGATCCGATCACGGATTCCAATCTGAACCGATCACGAATTCCGACGCCAGCCGATCACTGATTCCACGCTGAACCGATCACGGATTCCAAGCCCAGCCGATCACGATTTCCGAGGCAAGCGATCACGGATTCCGAGGTCTGCCGATCGCCCACGGATTCGGGAATGGAGAACCAGTTTCGTTGGGGGGGTAATCGGCCGGGTCGGGTGGTATCGAGCGCGGATGGGTGCTACGGCCTCTGCCGGGCAATCTGCCCGAGGGAGGTTCCATGAGAGTGAGGAGGCTATCCATGAGGCAAATCCGAGAGATCCTGCGATTGCGGCTGGGACTGAAGTTGACGCAGCGGGAGGTAGGTCTGGCGACGAACGTGTCGCCTGCCACCGTATGGGACGTGGTGACGCGGATGCAGGCGGCGGGCTTTACGTGGCCGCTGGATCCAGGCCTGGACGACATGGCGTTGGAGGCACGGCTGTACCCGTCTCTGGCGCCGGAACCTGGCGGGCTAACGAGGCCTGATCTGGCGTACATACACCGGGAACTGCGCCGAAAGGGCGTTACGCTGATGCTGCTCTGGCAGGAATACAAGCTGGCGCATCGAGACGATGGGTACGGGTACAGCCGTTTCTGCGGGCTGTACGAGGACTTTGCGAAGAAGCTGGACGTTGTGATGCGGCAGGTCCACCGGGCCGGGGAAAAGGTCTTCGTGGACTGGTCTGGTGACGGGATTACGATCACGGATCCGCAGACTGGTGAGGAGCGCAAGGCCGAGCTTTTCGTTGCGGTGCTTGGGGCGAGCAACTACACGTACGCGGAGGCAGCGCCATCCCAGGAGCTGCGTTTCTGGATCCAGGCACATGTACATGCGTACGAGTATTTTCGTGGGGTCCCTGCTGTGACGGTCCCGGACAACACGAAAACCGCCGTGGAGACGCCCTGCCGGTACGACCCGGTCGTGCAGGCGACGTACCAGGAGATGGCGACGCACTATGGCACTGCGGTCGTGCCCGCCCGCGTGAGGAAGCCCAAGGACAAGGCCAAGGTCGAGGGTGGGGTGCTGATTGCCCAGCGCTGGATCCTGGCGGCGCTGCGTAATCATAAATTCTTCAGCATTGCCGAGGCCAACGGAGCGATCTGGGTGAAGCTTGTCGAGATGAACGACCGGCGCTTCGAGAAACTGGACTCGACGAGGCGGGTGCTTTTCGAGACGCTGGACAGGCCTGCGATGAAGCAGTTGCCTGCGACGCGATACGAATTTGGTGAGTGGTCGCGGCCGAAGGTGAACGTCGATTACCACATCGACGTGGACAAGCATCTGTACAGCGTGCCGTACCAACTGATCCACGAGCATGTGGACGTCCGGCGGACATGCAGCACGGTCGAGGTTTTCTTCAAGCACAACCGGGTGTGGACGCACGAGCGAACCTACGGACCTGGCTTCACGACGGTCCCGGAGCATATGCCCAAGGCGCACCAGCAGCATCTGGAATGGACGCCGACGCGGATCTTGCGCTGGGCTGAGGAGACCGGGCCGAACACCGTCAGGCTGACGGAAAGGATCATCGCCCAGCGGCACCATCCCGAGCAGGGATACAGGGCTTGTCTGGGCGTTTTGAGACTGGGCAAAAAGTATGGCCGCGACCGGCTGGAGGCAGCGTGCACCAGGGCGCTGGCGCTTGACGCATGCGGCTACCGCAATATCGAGTCGATGCTGAAGTCTGGGATGGACCGGCAGCCAATGGCGTCCCTGGCGGGCGAACCGAAGGCGGCCGTGCTGATCGAGCACGACAACATCAGGGGACCTGATTACTACCACTGAGGAGGATTTCCATGCTGAACCAGGAGACACACAACAAGCTGGTCGGGCTACAGTTGCATGGTCTTGCGGCGGCTTTCCAGGCATATCTGGACCAGACCCACGGCCGCGATGAACTGGCATTTGAGGAGCGTTTCGGGATCTTCGTGGATCGCGAATGGAGCGAACGGCAGCAGCGGCGTCTGACAAGCCGCCTGAAGAGCGCGAAGCTGCGGGAGTCGGCTTGCATGGAGGATGTCAACTACCGGCATCCTCGGGGCCTGGACCGCTCGGTGATGCAGCGTCTGGCGACCTGCCAATGGGTCAAGGAACACGAGGCTGTACTGATCACGGGGATGACCGGGCTGGGCAAGACATGGCTGGCATGCGCGCTGGCCCACCAGGCGTGCCGGGATGGCTATACATCGACATACATGCGGGTCCCGCGGCTGCTTCACGGCCTTGGTATTGCGAGGGCTGACGGGTCCTACGTCCGCGAATTGGCGCGGCTTGCCAAGGCCGACGTCCTCATCCTCGACGACTGGGGTCTAAGCCCCATGGACGAAACGTCTCGGCATGATCTGCTGGAGGTCCTTGAGGACCGCAACGGGCTGAAGGCCACCATCGTGACCAGCCAGCTCCCGATCGCTGCCTGGCATGACACCATCGGCGACCCGACCGTGGCCGACGCCATCCTTGATCGCCTGGTCCACCGGTCACATCGCATCGAAATGAAGGGGCCTTCCCTCCGAGGGCCCAGGAAGGAAAAGGAGAAGGCCAATGAATAGCCGCATCGCGGCCGGCCGGCAGGAGGGGTGGAGGCCGCAGAGCTACGCTGCCGCTCCGCTCCCCAGGGCACCCCCATTTGAGCCGGTGGGGGGGGTAATCGTTGACAACCAGGTCAGGAAGTGGCATCAAAACAGGGCGTCGTCGCTTCGCTCCGGCAGGATGATCGGCATCCTTCGGAATGTGTGATCGGCTGGCATTGGAATCCTTGATCGGCTGACCGTGGAATCCTTGATCGGCTTCCTTCGGAATCAGTGATCGTTTCCGTTGGAATACGCATCTGGGTAGTCTTCGGCGTTTCCGACGACAACGTGGGCGCCCGGTGTTGCCGGTGAGGCCGAGGTCACCTGGACTCCTGGTCCACGGTTCCGCGGTCCCGTAAGCGCTCGGTTAACCGCATCGCCTTCGGCCTTGACCATGGACACAGGCCAAAGCCCGATCGCGCCTCCGGTTACTGACACGACCGACACCGGCAAGGGTACACAGCCGACAGCATCGCCATCATCGACCCCGCCTAGTGAACGACGCCCCAGGCGGCTGTCATGGGCGTCCCTGATGAAGCGCGTCCTGGATGTGGACGCACTGTCATGCGCCGGCATCGGC
>CAIZWN010000064.1 GCA_903936705.1 uncultured Myxococcales bacterium | reverse complement strand
TCATGCACCGGAATCTACCATGGATTAGCGGCGTGTCAAGGAAATAGTTGCATTATTTCTGTCTACATTTCGGCAGCACGTTCGTGGGCCTCAGTCGCATCAGGATTGGACCGGCGACTATTTGCATTGGGGTAACTTCGGCCTAGCTGACGGGGAATCCAGGATGGAGGACAGGGGTGATACCCGGTCCGATGGCGTGTCGAACCGCGCGTCGGAACAGCGTCCTGGCATCGATGAGGATGCAGGGATTGGCGGGATCGCGTCGATTCTGATCGTCGAGGACGATCCGTCGCACGCGGTTGCGATCCGGCGCGCGCTGCAAGCTTCTGCCGCTGGGGTGCGCGTCGATGTTGCTGGGACTCTGAAGGAATACCGGGAGATCGTGGCCGCCCTAACCCCCGACATCGCCCTGGTGGACCTCAACCTGCCGGATGGAAATGCCATTGAAATCCTGTTGTACCCCCCCGAGGAAGGGAAGTTTCCCATCGTTGTGATGACCAGTTTCGGCAACGAGGATGAGGCTGTCCGAGCCATGAAGGCGGGCGCCATGGACTACGTGGTCAAGTCGTTGGGGACCTTCAACGAAATGCCTCACACGATCGAACGCACCATGCGCGAATGGGCGCTGCGGAACCAGCGCAAGGGCGCCGAGGAGGAGCGTCGAGTACTGGAGGAGCGGCTGCGCCAGTCCGAGAAGATGGAGGCAATAGGACAACTGGCGGGCGGCATCGCCCACGACTTCAACAACCAGCTTGCTGGCATCATGGGTTTCGCGGAACTGCTTCGGGACCGCCTTGGGGACGAAGGTCTTCGTCGGTATGCCGAAAACATTCTGAAGGCATCCAAACGAGCCGCTGACTTGACCCGGAAATTGCTGGCTTTCGCGCGCAGGGACATCCTTGCGAAGGCCCCCACCGACGTCCACGCGATTCTCGGGGAGGTGGTCGCCCTGCTTCAGCACAGCGTAGACAAGCGCATCGACATCCAGGTAAGTCTTGATGCGACGTCGTCGGTGATTCCGGGCGACCCGGGCGAGTTGCAGAACGCGTTTCTGAACCTGGCTTTGAACGCCCGTGACGCGATGCCCCAGGGTGGGCGTCTGATCCTTGGCACCACGATTTTCCAGCACAAGCGCAGGAAGGCAGGCCTTGACCTTGCGCCGGGTCGCTACCTGCATGTCGCGGTGACCGATACTGGCATCGGGATGAGCGCCGAAACCAAGCGCCATATGTTCGAGCCGTTCTTTACGATGAAGGGGCCAGGCAAGGGCACGGGTCTTGGCCTGGCCTCTGCCTATGCCACGGTCCGTGGTCACATGGGCGATATCACCGTTGAAAGCGAGGTCGGACAGGGCACAACATTCCACTTGTACCTTCCATTTGGACCGGCCCAGCCGACCGAGATGGAAATTGTCGTACCAGATATCCGCTGTCAGGCTTCCGGCAGCATCCTGCTGGTTGATGACGAGGAGGTATTCCGGGATCTGGGGGCGGAAATCCTGCGCGGTGCGGGGTATAGGGTTCATACATGCAACAACGGCGAAGACGCGCTGAGTGCCGTCGACCAGTCTGGCCCGAAATTCGACCTGGTGATCCTGGACTTGATGATGCCTCGACTGGGTGGGCGTGACACTCTCGTGGCCTTGCGAAAAGTGGATCCGTTGATCCGTGTGCTGCTGGTTTCCGGCTTTCCCCGCGGCGGCGAGGCGCAACTCGTCATGGACGAGGGGGCAGCAGGATTCCTGCAGAAACCATTCCAGCGGGCCGATTTACTGCACGCGGTCGCGAATGCCCTGGCGCCGGAACGAGGGCCGAAGAAGGATTCTTGAACACCATGAAGGGACATTCGGCAGGATGAAAGGGGCGCATTGCGGGCGTGGATTCCGCCAAACGGTTTTCCGATTTTCCTTGGTGGTTGAAATTCCCGGCTACAGCGGGACAACTTCGATGGAAGCAAGCCGACTTGCGCAGGCCATGATATCTGCTAGGCTTCGATTCGATACAGGCACTGATGTTGCAAGCCGAATCTTGAGGGCGTCCTGCCGAAGCGGCCTCGGATTCGATGGGAAAGGAACGTAACCATGGACAGCGATTCCCTAGTAATTCTTCTTGTCGAGGATGACCAGGCACATGCCGAGATCGTGCGGCGCTGCCTGAGTGGCGTCGGGTTGGCCAACCGTATTGTCCACGTCGAGGACGGGCAGGCGGCGCTGGACTATCTTTTCAGGGAGGGCCATTTTGCCGATCCCGCGACGAGTCCTCGTGCGGCACTGATTCTTTTGGACCTGCGCTTGCCAAAGGTTGACGGGTTCTCGGTGCTATTGCGGCTCAAGGAAGACTCTACCTTGAGCCGAATACCTACGGTCGTGTTGACAACCTCGGATGACGAGGCAGACGTCGTCAGGTCCTACGAGAACGGCGCGGTGTCATACCTTGTCAAGTCCGCCGATTGTGCCAGGTTCACGATGCAGATGGAGGCGTTTGGCGCTTACTGGATGACGTGGAACCGGTTTCCGAACTGAAAGGGAGTTCTTGGTCGTTAGGGTTTCCCCCGGATCAAGGCAGGTGCGGCTTGAAGGCGGAACAGGGTCCCCGGGACAGCGAAAACCTGACCCTGCGCGTCGGTGAAGACTTGTTCCGGGGCCTCTTCGAAAATTCGCGCGACGCCATCATGATGTTGGAGCCGCCATCGTGGAAGTTCAGCGCCGTGAATCCGGCTGCCGTGGCCATGTTCGGGACAAACAGTCCTGGTGAACTCGTTTCCATGCCGCCCTGGCAGGTGTCTCCCGTGCTGCAGCCGGATGGCCGGCCATCGGCCGAAAAGGCGCTGGAGATGATCGATGCAGCCATGCGCGCCGGGTTCCACTCGTTCGATTGGTCGCACCGGCGGCTTGGCGGCGAGGTGTTCGCCGCAACGGTGTTGTTGACACGTGTGGAGATTGCGGGCCGGCGGTTCCTTCAGGCGACGGTTAGCGACACTACACAAGCCAGTCGCGCGGCTGAGGCGTTGAGGATCAGCGAGGAGCGGTTCCGCCTGATCGTTGCCAACACCCACGACATTATTTTTACGTTGACTGGTGATGGAATATTCACCTTCGTTTCCAATGCATGGACCAAGCTTTTGGGGCACCCCGTCGATCAGGTTGTCGGACAGCGTTTTCATGTTTTCGTTCATCCAGATGATCTGGCTGTATGCGAAGCATTCCTGCGCAAGGTGATCGAAACAGAACAAGTTCAGGAGGGCGTCGAGTACCGAGTTCAGCACCTGGACGGGACCTGGTTCTGGCACGCTTCAAGTGCCGTTCCGACCCGGGATGAAGGCGGTACGGTGGTCGGTTTCCAGGGCATCGCTCGCGATATCACGGGTCGAAAGCACGCGGAAGCGTATGAAGAGATGGGTCGTGAAATCCAGCGGATCCTGGCCGATCTGGGAAGCCTTCCGAATTCGATGCAGCGTGTCATCACAGTGCTGAAGACGGGGATCGGGCTTGATGCGGTTGGAATTCGTCTGGATGACGGCGAGGATTTCTCCTATGTCGCCCAGCAGGGCTTTCCCGATGATTTCCTGCTGACGGAAAACAAACTGGCCGAGCGCGCAATTGACGGCAGTTTCTGTCGGGGCATCGACGGCAAGGTGCGTCTGGAATGCACGTGCGGCATGGTGATTTCGGGCCTTGGCGACCCGGACTGGCCGTCCTGCACGCCTGGGGGAAGCTTCTGGACCGGTGATTCGATCCAGCTTCTCGGCTTGGCTTCAGGCGATGATCCCCGGTTTCATCCACGCAACAGATGCATTCACGAGGGTTACGCCTCGATCGCCCTGGTGCCCATTCGGACCCCTGACGGGATTATCGGTCTGATTCAGTTCAACGACCGGCGCAAGGGCCGTTTCAGCGGCGATTCAATCGAAGATCTTGAGGCAATCGCAGGGCACGTAGGCGAGGCGCTGGCGCGATGGCGCATGGAAGTGGCGCTGCACGAGAGCGAGGCCAACTTCCGTACCTTCTTCGAGTCCATGACGGACATGGTCGTCGTGTGCACGACGGAAGGACGCATTCTTCATACCAATGCAGCCTTCACGCAGGCGCTTGGCTACACTCCGGGCGAGTTCAAAGGCATGCACCTGCTGGACTTGCATCCTGCGGACAGGCGTAGGGAAGCCGAGGAAATCATCGCCGCCATGTTGAGGGGCGAGTGTGAAAACTGCCAACTGCCGCTGGCGTGCAAGGACGGAAGCCTTCTGCCGGTCGAGACAAACGCCTGGCTGGGCCGCTGGAGTGGCGAGGAATGCGTCTTCGGCATTTCCAGGAACCTTTCCGCCCAGCAGGAGGCGAACGAGCGGTTCGAGCGCCTGTTCCGCAGAAACCCTGCGTTGATGGCCTTGTCTTCCTTGCCAGACATGATCTTCTTGGACGTCAATGATGCATGGCTGGAGACGCTGGGATTTTCCGCGGCCGAGGTGATCGGCAAGACAGCAGCCCAGATTGGAGTCGTCGGTCAACCCTCGGACCAGCAGGAAGCTGTCCGGCCGATGGATCGTGACGGCCGGTTCCGCGACCTGGAGATGAAGGTTCGGCGCAAGGACGGGCAAATTCTGGACGGGCTGTTTTCGGGGTCACGTCCGTCAAGGTGGTGTAAGAGCCGTTCACCGTGTCGTCTCCAAGGATGACTACGCCGCTGCGCTGCTGAGTATCTTCGCGTCGGCCTCCACGATCTGTTGATATTCCGGTCCCTTCGCCGTTCTGGCGAGGGAT
>CAIZWN010000063.1 GCA_903936705.1 uncultured Myxococcales bacterium | reverse complement strand
TTGCCTCGGAAATCGTGATCGGCTGGGCTTGGAATCCGTGATCGGTTCAGCGTGGAATCAGTGATCGGCTGGCGTCGGAATTCGTGATCGGTTCAGATTGGAATCCGTGATCGGATCGCGTTGGAATACGCACCCAGAGGCGGTACGACCCCCGGAAGAAGCGCGCCTCGCATGTGCCGCCGCCACCGCCGCGAAAGACGCCTGCGAAAAAGGAGCACCCGTACGTCCACGCCTTGCCGTCGTCCGGTCGATCCGCCCCGCTGTAGCTGACGTGCTCGCAGTCACGGACCCACTCCGTCGCGTTCCCCGCAAGGTCGCAGACGCCCCAGGTGTTGTTCCCCGCCGGGATCGAGCAGGCCGGTGCGGAATCGGTACAGAAGGTCGTAAGACTGCTGCTCGGCTCCGCGTCCCCCCATGGGTAGTTGTCCCCCGCGCTTCCGTTCCGCGCCGCGTACTCCCACTCCGCCTCGCTGCATAGCCGTCCGCCCGCCCAGGCGCAGAAAGCATACGACTGGCCCCAGTCCACATGCCATTGACCTGAAGGCCACGGCCAACCCGGAACGCCGCTCCGGGAAACAAACCCCACCCACAGCAGCCCCATTGAGACCCCGGCATTCACCGGTTGATGGACAACTGCGTTCGCGAGCGGACGTCAGGTCGGGGATTGCCAGGAATGAGACCGCGAAGACCAGGATTTCGTCGCCCTGGGTGCCGGAATCGAGGCCGGGGATACCCGGTTGTCGATGCGGTTTCGTGGTTGATGTTGCCTATACGCCACGCAGCAGCGGCACTACAGGCTCTTGCCCTGGTATGTCCCGGTCAGCGTCTTCAGAAAAGCCGTAATGGCAGCGACATCTGGATTTGCCAGTTCGACGCCTGCCTGATACCGACCCATCGCTTTCACAGCCGCATTCAGATCCTTGGCAGAACCGTCGTGGAAGTACGGGAATGTCAGCGCTACGTTGCGCAAGGTCGGGACCTTGAACCGTTGCCGATCCTTGTCGTTCTTGGTGACAGCGAACCGTCCGTCGTCGGCGGGCGTTGGGTTACCCCGGTCCTTGAAATAGTCCCCCTTCCGCCCCATCAATTCGAACGAACTTCCGCCCATCAATCTGCCGACGTGGCAGGTTTCGCAGCCGGCAGCCTGGAACCGCTGGTAACCCGTTCTTTCCTCTTCGTTCAACGCATCGGTTTTGCCCATCAGGTACTGGTCGAACTTCGAGCCGGGAGTCACCAGGGTCCGCTCGAACTCGGCAATCGCATGCGTCAGCGTCGCCTTTGATATTCCCTCGGGATAGGCAGCCTCGAACTCGGCCCTGAAGGCCTCGTCCGCATTCAATTTGACCACTATATCGGCGAACTTCGCGCCCATTTCCACCGGGTTCTCCGGAGGTCCGGCCGCCTGGTCCTCCAGCGTCGCCGCACGACCATCCCAGAACTGCACGAACTGGTACGACGAATTGAAGGTGGTCGGCGCGTTGATCCCCCCCTTCTGCCCCCGGATGCCGGTCGAGACCACCGCCTGATCAGTCCCGCCCTTGGCCAGATCGTGGCAGCTGGCACAAGAAAGGGTATCGTCGCCGGAAAGTCGATTGTCGTGGTACAGCTTCTGCCCAAGGACCACCTTGCGCTGGTCCACATCGACCTTGGACGGCAGCGGATGCACAGGCCTGGAAGCAACTTCCCTCGGCAATCCGGCAGGTGCGAAGTGACGCACTCGGATTTCCTGGATCAGCCCCAGCAGCGTATCCTTTTCGGCGGGATCCAGTGCCGCCTTCCAGTGCATCGCCAAATAGCGCCGCGGAGGCATCTCGCCGCTCAGAATCTGGTGCTCGATCATTGCCAACCCCGGCTCGGACGGTATCCCGCCTGGACCTGGCCTTAACGCCGCCTCGATGTCGAACAGCCTCAATCCATCCAAGCGATCCTTCTGGATCATGCCGGATACGACGGGAATACTGGCATAGAACGGCGCCTTGATTCCCTGAAGATGGCAGTCGGCGCAACGGCTTTCCAGCAGGGAGGCCATCCGTTTCGCTGAAGGTTCCGACGAACCCGGCTTCGTCAAAACCGTACCGCTTGGGCCACCATTCAAGAAATTGGACACGGGAACTGCCAGCACCAGCAAAGCTGCAATAAGGACAAGGACTGCCAAGACCTTCATCGCCAATTCCTGTGCGTGACACGCAAGGTTAGTTCCATCCGGGTATTTGATCAATCGTCGCAACTCGTTCTGCCAGACATTCAGACAGCGCTTTGGACTATTTCTGCCATCTAGGAACCGGTCGCAAGCGCCGGCAAAGCTCCTTTCCGACAAACGGGACTGCGTGATATCTTTCCGACGCCTTCAGGGGGTTGACCAGATGTCTCAATCCGAGTTTACCGACCGCCGAAACCGGTTTCTCGACCAGATGTCAGACGGAATCGCCGTTTTCAAGTCGGCCCCAGTTTGCCGCCGCAGCGCCGACGTTGATCATCCATACCGCCCCGACAGCGACTTTTTCCTGCTGACCGGTTTTGACGAACCCGAGTCCTATGCCGTTCTGCTGCGACGCGGCATCGACCGCCGTTTCGTGCTGTTCGTCCGTCCAAATGACCCAGAGCAGGAGACTTGGGTTGGTCGGCGCGCAGGCCTGGAGGGTGCAGTCAGGGACTTCGGCGCAGACGAGGCCGAGGATTCGTCCAGGTTCTTCGAGCGAATTCCTGGCCTGCTGACAAACCAACCTCGCCTTTACCTGGAGTTCGGCGCGGATCCGACTTTCGATGGCCGCATCGGCCAGATCATCGAAGGACTGAAAGCCGAAGCCCGAAAGAACATTTGCGGCCCATGGCAAATCATCGATCCGCGAATAATCTTATGGGAGATACGCCTGCTGAAAACCGACCGCGACATCGAGGCCATAGAGGCTGCCTGCCAAGTGACGCTTGCCGGCGTTGCTGCCGGCATGCAGGCCGTTATTCCCGGGATGAACGAAAGGGAACTGGCTGCCGTCGTGGAATTCGAATTCCGCCGCCGCGGCTCGGGCCATCCAGGTTTTGAGACGATATGCGCCTCGGGTGCGAACGCGGCAACGCTGCACTACATCCGCAACGACGCGCCGATTCGTGACGGGGACCTGGTGTTGATCGATGCCGGCGCCGAACTTGGCATGGTGTCCGGAGACATTTCAAGAACCTTCCCGGCAAACGGTCGGTTCACCAGTCTCCAAAAGCGAGTGTATGAATGGGTACTCAAGGCCCAGGAGGCGGCCATCGCGACCGTCAAGCAGGACGCCACCTACGCGCAGGTCCACGAAGCTGGGCTGGAAATCCTTGTCGCCGGTTTGATTGATCTTGGTGTCCTGACAGGCAACCCGCGTGAACTTATCGAGACCGGGGCCTACCGGCCGTATTTCATGCACCGCATCGGGCACTGGCTGGGTGCCGATGTCCACGATGTAGGCCCCTACTTCGTCGATGGAAACTCGATCAAGTTACGGGCTGGAATGGTCATCACGATCGAACCAGGCCTGTATTTTCCGGACGTTCCGACCACACCCGAAATCTTCCGGGGAATGGGGATCCGGATCGAGGACGACGTCCTGGTTACCCCGACAGGAAGTCGCGTGCTGACAGTAGCGCTGCCGAAGTCAGTGGATGCAATCGAGAAATTCATGAACGAACTAGGCTGCTGGTGGAACAATTTACGGCCGGTGACACGCCCGGAATCCGAAATCGCGTAATCAACAAGTCCGCTTGACAGCCGAACGGCCAAGGACGTAAACTCTTGCCCGCTTTTGGGCTGGCGAAGTAGCTCAGTTGGTCAGAGCAGGCGGCTCATATCCGCCGTGTCGGGGGTTCAAATCCCTCCTTCGCCACCTTGACAGTCACAGTCCGTCCCATCGCTTGCCCAGCGCATCGCGCAACTTGCTGGCCTCGGCTTCCCGTACCCTGTTGCGGGCATCGCACAGGTCCGACACCAGCGCCCAGTATTTTTCAGCCAACCCGGGAACGAATTTCTTGCGGATGAAGCGCATCGGCATCCGGTATTCGATCTCATCAACCTGAACAAAACCGAACGAATCCAATATCTGGGATACCATCTTGACCATGGGCTGGGTCAGCGCCCACAACCGCGGATTATCGGACAACGACTTGCCAGGAGATTGAATATCAGCAGCAGAAAGCCACGGTTCAGGGTCTTCCATCGCGGCGAGAATCTCGTCGCGCACCTTGACGGCACGGCTGCCGATGGCCGCCTTCAACCGCGCGACGTCCTCGTCCGACATTCTTGATGCCTGGCCAGCATCGGATATGAACCGCCGGCGAACCTCGTAGACCGGAAAATCGACAAAATCCTCGGCCAACACCGATCGAATCTCAGAGGCCAATTTCAGGATCATCTGGCTGGCCCTGGCCTCGGCCGCACGGGCCTCGCGCAGGTCCTCGTCGGAAGTCATCTAACGTCCCCGCGGTCTTTCCCCTGACTATCAAGGAAAACACGCAGCAACTCCTTCTGTTCCGCAGTCAGATCCAGGAAACGGATTCCTACGTTGCGCACGGGTTTTTCACTGGCCCTGACGACCTCACCCGAACATTCCAGGCCTTCGTCAACACCGGGGAACGAAATGGAAAGATCAACCAGGCTGCCAACAGGTTCCAGGGACGAGACTTCAATACAAATGCCACCCTGGCTTATGTCTCGGATTTTATGAAATAAAACAACTTCCTTCTCGTACGCCACGTCCACTACGGCATCGGTAGTGATTCGAATCGATCGTCGATTGTTGCTCATCTCCAGACGCCCCCACAGAACACGTAATTGAATATCACGCCCAAACCGACTTGAAAAGCGGCACAGTACCAAATGGGAGGATTGCGCTTGTTTACGACCCACAGTCATGACCGTTGCCGTCGCAAAAGGGGGCGTCAACCAGGCAGCTTTCGGTGGGCAGATCACTGCGAACGGCCTATTCCTCGCCTTTGGAAATCAATTGCCGCTTCCATTGCGGCCTCAATTGATGTATTCAAACCCGGTTTTCAGACCGGAGGCAGGCAGCTTCCGGACTGCTGTCCACCGGTGTGGGAGGATGCGATGAAGGCCCGATGGCTACTGGTGGTGCTGGGGTTGACAGCTTTTTTTGCGGTTTCGTGTGCCACGGATGTGGGCACGATAGACAGGACCCAGCACGAGCGGCTTGCTAAAAAGCAGTTCGCGGGCGTCTGGTACATGAACCAGACGGTGATCGATATCCCTTACAGCGGCGCGTGGTCGTTCGTCGGCGAGATGAACTTTGGCGCGACCGGAAAGGTGATCTTCGACATCGAGGAACAGTTCCTGATCGCCTACCCGACGGTCGAATACGTCGAGGGCTCCGAAAAGAAGTGGCACCAGCAGCAGTTCTATAAATACTGGGACGATACCTGCACCACCAAGGAGGCCGAAGGCCAGTACCAGTGCGTGGACGGCAAGGACAACCTTGGCCAGCCCGGCGTGAAGTGCTGCCTGATCGAGATGTACGTCGGCCAGCCGGTAGCGATGTTCAGCATTCTTTCCCACTACGACGTCGCCCGTCGCTATAACGCGCAGACGGGAGAACAGACGAACGTCCTGGAAGAAAACACCACCGACAAAAAATGGCGTCAGCGCGAATACATCCGCGTGAACTGGGCCGCGAACAAGATAAACGACTTCACCTTCATGGCTAGGATCGTAAATCAGTCCTCCCTCGACTACTACGTGCAGTCGAACGACCCGACGAACCCCGATGCCCCGACGTTCACTCCCGACTATTTCGACGTCGTAACAAAGTCCTACGGTGATCCCGCCTCGACCGGCGCATGTGACGTTTATGGAGTGTCGACGGGAGACTGCGCCCCGGCCGTCGTGAAGTTCCGCTCGGCATTCCGCAAGGTGGATCCACTACAGGATTACGAACCTCTGCGCTTCCACAACGAGGATCGCCAGTCACTGTTTGGATACTTCCTTACCGAGCGTAACGCCTACGACGAGGACTACGGCCTTACCGAGGCTGGCAAGGTTTCGTTCATCAACCGCTGGAACATCTGGGACAAGACCTTCGAGGACACGCCGGTTTTGGTTAACGGCGTTGCGAAGGCGTGCTTCAAGGATCTGGCCAACACCGGCTGCGATACTGCCAACGTCAACGGCGTGAAGGAATTCTGCCAGGCAGACACGTGGTTCACCAGCGGCAAGTGCGTGTCCCGATCCCCGCTGCCCTACTCCCAGCGCGGACTGCGCCCGGTTGTCTACCACACGTCCTACGACCTGCCGGAACTGATGTGGAACGGATCGCATCGGACTGCGAAGTCCTGGAGCGAAACCCTGAAGGACACCGTTGCCTGGCTGTACTTGTGGGAGGAAAGGGGTCGCATCATTGGCCAGAACCAGGTCCGATCGTGCGAGACGGACGCGGATTGCGCCAGCAGCGTCCTGCTGGACCGCTTCTTCGATACCACCGCAGCCAGCACTGTAGTGGCGCTGCCCGAAGGCCGCTCGGTTCTGGTGGTGGATTCCGGCTTCCGGAACGACATCGCTTGGAAGTGCAACGTGCGCCTGATAAACATCGCCGCTGACCGCACGTTCGACCTGGCAGTTGGCAGCGAAACGCCGTTGCAGGGCGTCGTCGCGCTGACAGGCGATTCGACCGACCCGGCCAACCCGGCCCACGCATCGGTCGCATCCTCGAGTACGAACCTGACGTTCTCGGTGACCGAGTTCGGCAGCCCGGTTGCCACCCTTGACGCCCCATGCATGACCGGCACGGCCGTCACGATCATTTACGACGGGACCCGCATTACCCGCGCGACGGCAAACAAGGCTGACATCAAGGGCGTTCGGGTCATCAATCTGACCGGCGTCATGGGCGACGTTTCGATCCAGGGCGGCCTGCGTCAATACTCGGTGGCGGACGGCGCAAACACCGGCTACCAGGGTCTTGCCGGCACTGCAAACAGCTCGACGCTTCCGGTCCAGAAACTGCCGCAGCGGTTGGTGCTGGCTCCCGCCGGGTCTCGTGGCGATCTGACCTGCTATCGTTCGCAGAGCGTAGGGCGATGCGTGGGTTATGACCAGCCAATGACCGAAACCGACTGGACGCGTCTTGAGGAGATCAAGGCCTCCATGCCCGAGATGTTCGCCGTGTGCCGCAACACTTACACACCCGCCGTCACCGACGGTGCGTTGAACGATGACGAGTGGGCGTCTCCCTTGTTTGCGCCCTGGGTTGACATCAAGAACCTTTCCATCGACGAGCGCAACAAGCTGACACCTTACAGCCCCTGCCTGGACTCGCTGCCAGGCGCCAAGCTGTTGAAGGCTGCCGACAAGATCAAGGCCGGCCAGGCAATGAAGAAGATTGGAGACTCGCGCTATTCACAGATCATGTGGGTATCCGAAGCTCAATTCTCGTCCCCGCTGGGATACGGCCCGACGGCGGCTGACCCGGACAGCGGTCAGATATTCTACGGCATCGCCAATATCTATGGCGCGCCTCTTCAGACCCTCGGCAACATATATCGGGACCTGTTCGACTTGATGACCGGGAAGCTTGACACGGCTGACTACATCACCGGCGCGCGCATTCGCGAATACGTGGCATCCAAGGACAGTGGTGACCAGGTCCAACTGCCACCGATCGCGGCATCCAGCCTTCCGGCTGCTGCGGCAACTGTTGCGCCTGAAGTTGCGGCCGCCGACAAGCCGCTCAGCAGCCTTGCCATCCTGAACATTTTGCAGAAGGCCAAGATTGGAGATCCGGTCAGCGTCGGACTGCCGGTCAACAGCGTCGGTTTGGTCAAGCAGCGACTTGCTGCCTTGAAGGGCACCAAGTACGAGCAGATGTTGATGAACGACGAGATGCGCTATGCCATGGAGCAAAGCGGATCGGCCAGCGGGTCGCCGCTGGAGTGGGCAACCCTGGAGGACTTCAACAAGCACGAGCGCGAGCGCCAGATATTCCTGGGCCAGCACAACTACTGCTACGGTGAGTTCAATGACGAGGGCATGATCGGCATGGTCCAGTCGTGGGCCTGCATCGGCAACGACACTCGTCCGCGCTGCGATTCGAAGACCTTCGACCCCCTGGATCAGCGAAACGACACCGGCAGCGCCTGCTGCATCGACGACGGGAAATTCCTGGCAGACTGCATCCTTCAGCGCTACTACACGGCAGTCGTCGAACACGAGATTGGCCACACCATGGGCCTGCGACACAACTTCGCGGCCTCTACCGACCTGTTCAACTTCCCGGACAAATACTTCTCGATCCGCGATAAGGACACGATTCCATGCTCGATGACCGAGGAATGCGAATCGATGCTGGGCCAGACTTGTCAGGGTGGCTTCTGCAGCCTGAGGAAGGCCGAAACGTGTTCGACCGCCGCCGACTGCGGCTATGTCGGGCTGTCGATTCCCATCGACACCTTCGATTGCGTTGGAGGCAAGTGCGTCGAGATCACGCGTTGCGGGATCCACGGCGAGTGCCCGCAGGGGGCCACCTGCAACGGCGAAGACCGCGTGTGTTACGCGAGCGGCGTCCGCGTGGATGCGCCAGTGGTCAACGAGAACGGCGGCCGCTTGAAGGCCTTCGCGCCACGCCCCGGCCTGACTGTGGACGAGGCCAGGCAGTCCCGCACGATCTACCAGGTTTCCTCGATCATGGACTACGGCCAGCGATGGAACAGCGACATCCTGGACCTGGGCAAGTACGACAAGGCGGCCATTCGCTTCGGCTATGGCGCCCTGGTTGACGTGTACACAGACACTTCGAACATCCAGAAGGCGATGCACACCTACTACCAGACCTACGGCTACGACACCGAAGCCGATGCATCCGACAACCTGGACACCGCCTACTGGGGTGGCGGCATCTTCTTCTCGCAGTTCTTCTACCTGAACAACCTGATCGGCGAAAAGGCCAACCTTGCCGAGGGCGACTACGTACGCAACCGCACGGCGGTGCCTTACGACGCCATGCGCTACGAGCACGCCATGACGCCGAACTTCTATCGCCAGAACCTTGACCGGACGTTCATCCAGGTCCCCTACAAGTTTGCCGGCGACGAGTACAACGGCAATGTCGGCACCTATACGTGGGACACCGGTGTCGATGCGCTGGAGATCGTCCACAACATGGGCATCCAGCTTCACGACTACTACCTGATGGACGCCTTCAAGCGCGAACGTTATGGCGCCGGGCTTCACGGTGACCCGATCGGCTACGCGACGCGCCTCCAGACCCGCTATATGGACCCGATGCGCGGGTGCGGCATGCTGTACGCGCTGTACTCCCACCTCCTCAAGAACTACTCGACTTCCCGCGGCGTGTGGGCGAATTCCCGCATGATGGGCTATGGCTTGCGGCGGGCATCCGAGACCGGATTCGAGATTCTGGCCTCGTCGATGATCTCGCCTGCTCCAGGTTCGTACAAACTGAACGTGGACAAGAACCTCTTCGAGAACGTCTCGTACGATCAGAAGGTGGCCGGCAGCGATCTCGACGTCCCACTGGGTGACGGCAAGTACCCCTACACCACGTTCTGGGCCGGCGCCGGATACTTCTCGTGGGACCACGCCGCTTACTACGGCGCGTTCTGGGAGAAACTGGCTGCCTTGTTGACCCTGACCGACGCGACGGTCTTCTTCACAACCAACTACGTCGGCGAGCAGTTGAACATCGGCGTTGGCACCTCCATAGGCTTCAACACGATGTACTCGCGGCAATTGACGGAACTGTTCGGCAGCCTCGTTGCCGAGGATCCGTCCATCTACGCTGGTTCCGGCACCGTAGGCGGCCAGTACGCCAGGCGGCAGATATTCAACCCCGACAATCCCGACGTCTATTCTGTGATGCCGCAGCCGTACTTCACCGACGCGGCCAAGCCGACCGGTCCTCGCGTGGCGCCGTCGATCGACAACATCACGCTGAAGTCCTACATCATGGCCTACGGAATGGCTTCCCTGCCGGCGTCCTTCGACCCGTCTTTCCTGGATTCCTTCACCATCTGTCTGAAGGGTAACGGCAACTGCCACGACATTGGCACCGGCAGCGGCATCGTGGCAACGGAGTTCGCCGACCCGTTCAATGGCAAGATCTTCGTGGGCTGGGGGCCGACATACGTCGCCAACTGGTACTCGCCGAACGTGGCACTTCTGGACAAGGCGAACGCCCAGAAGGTGACCTGGGAATCGGCCACCGGGGCCGACAAGGGCGCTGCCGAAACGGAACTCCGCAAGACGATCGAGGTACTGGACATGATGCGGGGTATCTATGAGGTCTACAGCGAGATGAAGATCTGAGGCCTGGGGGAACGAACATGAACGTGAATTCTGGCAACATGAACCTCGGCCTTGCGATGGGAGGAACTCCGATGCGTCGCGTGATGAAGACCTTTCTGCCTGCTGCTGTGGCACTGATCGCCGTGGCAGCCGGCTGTGCTCAGGACATCGGCACGATTGACCGAGTCCAGTTGAACCTGACAAAGAAGGCGGACCTGCTGTTCAACCCTGACGGCACTCGTAAGGAGTGGTACGTCAAGGTGACGGTGACCGAGGCGCCTTTCGCGTCCGCGTGGACATTCCAGGGCGAGGAAGGAACGCTGGAACGAGGCGTCTTCGATATCCAGGAAGGCATCCTCTACTTCTACCGGGTATACCCGTTCGTGACGAACGAATGGGCCGGCAACCCACGTCATGACGTGGACCAGCAGTTGCTGAACCGCGATGGCAAGCCCTACCTTCTGGAGGGCAAGGAGATCTGGATCGACAAGAACGCGCCGGTCCTTGCATACGCGATCGCCACACATATCGACGTAATTTGGGAGTACAACCCGAATACTGGCGAGAAGACCAACGTTCGTTCCGAAAACACCACCGACCGTTTGTGGTACGAGCGCGAATACATGCGCGTCACCTGGGGACTCAACCTCGCCAAGTCGATTACAGGCTTGCTGTACGGGAAAAAGCCCCCTTCCGGCGAAGTCTCGTCCTCCAGTGCTCTTAACGACGAAGCCGTCCCGGTTATCCATCACGACGAGGAGTCGGCTCCGGGTCAGGAGGCGCGGATCAACCCCGAGACAGGCTACATCGATTTTGTTGACGACTGGATAGCTCCGGTCCCAATAGCGGATGAATCGGGCTACCCGTTTTGCTTCTATCAGGCCTGGGCTGTCGGCGGTATCTTCGAATGTGTTTCCGAGCGGCTGCGGCTGCGCACCTCTTTCCTCCAGGTCGATCCGATCCGCGAGGAGCTCTACGCAAAGTACGATCGACAGACCTACACCGACTTCGACATGGAACGTTTCGGGTACTTCCGCAGCGAACGCCTGAAGTGGGACGTGGATTACGGCACCACCTACAGCAACTACCAGCGCTACCTGAACCGCCACGACATCTGGCAACGGAAGGATGATGGAGAGATCGTCGGCATCAAGCCGGTCGTCTACCATTTGTCGGAAGGCTACCCCGCAAATCTCGTGGCCTACAGCAAGGAACTGGCGCTGCAGTGGAGCGTCGCTTTTGACGCCACGGTCAAGTCGGTCACCGGCAAGGCTCCCATCGAACTTGCGGCCTACGACAGCACCGGTAAGGCTATTGTCGATGCAACCGGCAAGGCGGTTCCTGTCGAGCACATGTTCATCGTCTGCGAGAATAATTCAGCCGACATCGCGGCGCACGGCGCCGAAACCGCCGAAACCAACCCGGCTATTTGCGGTGATCTCAGCGAACCCAAGCTCCTGGGCGACCTGCGCTATAACTTCCTGAACTCGGTCAATTCTCCCACACAGAACGGTCTTTACGGCTACGGCCCATCAGCCGCCGATCCCCTTTCCGGACGCATCGTGTCCGCCACCGCCAACAACTACGCGGCTTCCATGCACGAGGGCGCACGAACGGCTTTGGACCAGATCGAGCTTCTGACCGGCGTGAAGTCGTTCAGGGAGATCGCGAACGCCGACTACATCGCGGACGACATGCGCATCGACCGCCTGCAGCAATCCACTTACTGGAAGAAGGGGTTCACCAACGATGAGGCCCAGCGTCTGGCAGCGAAGCTTGTTGCTCCCGAGATCGCTGCATCACTGACCGCCCAGTTGCCCCAGAAAACCGACCAGAACTTTTCTCAGGCGCGGATGTCCATACTGGCCCAGAACCCCGATCTCGAGAACCTTTTCGTCACCGATGACGTGCGCATGCTGTTCAACGACCCTCGCCTGGGCGTGAACGCGCCCAAGAACGATGACCCGTCCACGCAGCCGTACCTCTTGCGCAACTGGGCGAATTCTTCCGGAACCCGCAAGGCCAATGACAAGCGGGTCGAATTTGCACGGCGCGGCTATGATCTCGCGTCCTTCTACGACGGCGCGCTGATCGGCCTGGCCAATCAGTACAAGGTGCGATACGACCAGACCGTATGCTCCAGCCTAAAGGGTGAAAGCGGCTTGGCGTTGGACTTCGGCGCTTTCAACGAGTCGGATAATCCCTGCACGACCGCAGCCCTGATCGAACAGCTTCGCAAGGCATTCGCCTACGCGAACTTCCTGAATCCCTACGAATTCGAGACTTCCTACTTCCCGACCCCACTGGAAATGTCGACGCAGGATCCTGCCTTGCGCCTGACCCAGGAGAAGTTCAACGCTGTCCTGGATGGCTTGCGAGGAACGGTTTCCGAGGAACTGTTCAAGCAGATCTATTACGGCGTGGCAATCCACGAGGTCGGCCACACGCTTGGTTTGCGGCACAACTTCGAGGCGTCCAGCGACTCCCTGAACTTCAAGCAGAAGTACTGGGACCTTAAGGTCAGAAAGG
The DNA here is from genome assembly GCA_903936705.1 of uncultured Myxococcales bacterium. Classification (GTDB taxonomy): domain Bacteria; phylum Myxococcota_A; class UBA9042; order DTJE01; family DTJE01; genus CAIZWN01. The sequence goes on along the minus strand of CAIZWN010000063.1, from coordinate 69,554 downwards.
AAGGCAATACCTACGAAGCCTTGGGTCTGTGGGGGGAAACGCCCGAACAGGCGGCTGCCGGTATGCGTCAGTACCAGTACTCCTCGGTCATGGACTACTACCTCAAGTTCAACATGCCCTGGGAAGGCGTCGGCCTGTACGATATCGCGGCCGTCAAGTACGGCTATGGCAGCATGATGGAGGTGTTCGACACTCCCCCGAGCCTGGAATCCGTGAAGGAGTACGTTGCAGTTGATCCCTTGACGATCGCCCCCGGGAACGAACCTATATCCCTGGGCTACCAGCGCGGCGAGGGTCTTGGCGTGGCTTTGCGCAGGATCCATGCAACCAATATCCCCAATCTTTTCAAGGATACGGCAGCGATTTACGCGAGACACGACGTACCTAAATCGGAGGTCGTCGGCAATACGTGCGATCAAGAGGGCATTCTTGCTGACGATGGCAAGGTTTGCCGCAAGCTGTACGAAGGACTTCGGTGGACTATTGCAGACACCGTCGTGCCCTATCGTTTTGGCGGCGACGAACTGGCATTCAGGATTCCGACCGTTTCGATGTGGGACGAGGGCGTCGATTCGTTCGAGATTGTTTCCAACCTGAAGGAATACTACGAGAACATGTGGATCTTCCAGGGCTACTGGCACCAGAATCCGAACTACTGGCCCACGAACTACGACGGAATCGTCAGGTTCGCTTTCTCGAACATGCGAGACCATTTCCAGTGGTGGGTCTTGAACTACCAGACATACAACTACAACGATTTCTGGAAGTCGAAGTTCGGCAAGCGATGGGAAGAGGATCTGAACGGCGGCCTTCCGGGCGCAATGGCCGCGTACGTCTCGTTCAACACGATGGCCAGTTCCCTGGGTCGGCCGGAACCGGGTCGCTATGCCCTGAACCTCAACTCCCTGCGGTACGAGCCGCAGGATCAGATGAATCGCGAGAACTACAGCGGTCCAATCATGATCCTCGAGGAAAACGGCGGGCGGCCGATCTACTCGGGATGGGACTACAGCGGCTACCTCCCCGTGGTTACCAATTCAGGGTCGATCTACGAGCGCATCGCTGCGTTCCAGTACCTTTCGGACCCCGAGACCACCTTCCTTGCCACTGATAATCAGGCCGACACCCGGAAGTACCTGATCAACTTCGGGACCGTCTTCCGCCAGGAGATGCGCGAGCTGTTCGGCGGCCTGATGGCAAACAACTCGGACAAGTACGGATGGTGCATCCTGCGGCACCCGCAGTCTCCCAACCTGCCCTTCAGCTTCATGCCTCCGCAGCGTGTTGGCGCCCAGAACTCGGGCCAGGACTGCACGAACACCTACTACGGCTGCTTCGTTCAGGCGGAAGATGGCTCCTATTCGAAGAAGCCCTCCCAGATCCTGGTATTCGACGACCCGACAGCCTGCCCAAGCGGTCAGGTCAAGGTTGCGATCCCTGGCGTGTCGCTGGAACCGGAACCGATGTACGTCTTCCCGACTACACGCTTCCGCATTCCGATGCTGGCGGCCTACTACGGCCTGTCGATGCTGGTCAACAACTACGACATGTCCTTCATGGACACCACTCGCATATGGCTCAAGGGCGACAAGTACGAGGTCACTCCGCCGCCTGGGGCCGAGGTCACCTCGTGCGAGGACATCTTCTCGGGTCGCGTGTACATGACGTTCAGGATGCCTGACGGACAGTACTACCCGGCGTTCGATCTGGTGAAGCGTTGCGACTTCATGTTCAGCTGCTATGACCCGACGCGCAACGATACGCTGACCGCGGAACAGCAGTCCGGGTGCAAGTCGCTGAAGGCGGACTGGACGAATTCGCTGACCTTCGACGACCTGCGTGCGAACTACCTGTTCAACGATATCCAGTTCCTTATCGGCAAGCTGGAATTGATCCGCGCGATGCACGCTTCCTACGAATTCCACTAGATAGTCTGCTTCAACGTCAATTGATTCATCCACGGCCAGGTCAACAAGGTGGCAGGTCCTTCTGCGTGGACGTTGACACCATAGGGGCGCACTGGTATTGAACCAGGGGCACTGCTCGGGAGTCGGACGATGCGCTGGCTGGTCCTGGCCGTCGGTCTTTTTGCAATCGGCGCGGCGACCGGATGCGGCCCGATCCAGGTTTCCTCGGCGGTCAAACGCGCCAACATTGCCATGAGCCAGGCTCAACTGAATGGCTGGGACAAGGACTGCCCTTACGAGATTACCGCAGCCGAAGGTTATCTTGCCGCGGCCCATGACCTGATCGGCCGCTCCGAGTTTGGAGCCGCAACCGAATTCGCAGACAAGGCCGCCAGGCTGGCGACGTCCACCCAGGATAATGCTGCGCGGAACGCTAGAACCCGCCAGATTCGAGAAAGCTCGCAAAAAGAGACGTCGGAACCTGCGCCAGCCTTTCCTTCTGAAGCCCCGGGTACCGGGGGTGCGCGATGACCGGCATTTCCATGCTGCAATCCCTTTTTAAATACCCACGGGCTGCCTTGGTCCTGCTGGCGTTTACGACCGTCAGCGGGTGCGCGACGTCCTCGGAGATCGAGACCGGAACGACCACGCTTGAAAAGCTGATGGCGGCCCATCGAGAATCGCTTTACAACTGCAGCCCAAAGGCCCTGGCCAACGCCGAAGTCGCCATATCACTTGCCCGTTTCGAGTCCTCGCATGGACGCCCTGTCGCCGCCCGCACTGCAATGGAGAAGGCAAAAGCAGCCGTTCGCGATGCATGGAAGGGCTCCGAGGACCGGAAGTGTCTGCCTGACCATGACGCCGACGGAATCCCGGATGTCGAGGACAAGTGCCCGTTGCTGCCCGAGGATATCGACCAGTTCCAGGACGAGGACGGATGCCCTGACCCCGACAACGACAATGACGGGGTCAAGGATGTCGATGACCAGTGCCCGCTGGAGGCCGGCACCCCTGCGAATCGCGGCTGCCCGATCAAGGACCAGGACGGCGACGGCGTGTTTGACAACGAGGACGCCTGCCCGATCGTTCCCGGACCTCGCTCCAACCGCGGCTGCCCGGTGCAGGACGCCGACAAGGACGGAGTCTTGGATTCCGAAGACAAGTGCCCCAACGAGGCTGGACCTGCCGAAAACGAAGGCTGCCCGTACAAGTTGATTTCGATCACCAATGATCAGATCCAGTTGAAGCAGAAGGTGTTCTTCCAGACAGCCAAGTCGGTCATCCTGAAGGAATCGTTCGAGATGCTGGATGAAGTCGCCATGGCCATCGTCCAGCATTCAAGGTTCAAGGTCAGAATCGAGGGTCATACCGATTCAAAGGGTAACGACAAGGCGAACATGAAGCTTTCCCAGGCGCGGGCTGATTCCGTACGCAAGTACCTGGTCAGCAAGGGCGTGGATTCGCTGGTCTTGACTTCGGTTGGTCGGGGCGAGGATGTCCCGCTTGACGACAATTCCACCGAGGCGGGCCGCGCCGTCAACCGCCGTGTCGAGTTCCTCATCATCGAGCAGTAGGCACCCTCATGCGCGAACTACATGGTCGTCGGATACTGCTGGGCATCAGCGGCGGCATTGCTGCCTACAAGGTTGGCTATCTGGTCCGGGGGTTGCGCAAGGCCGGCGCGTCCGTGCGCGTCGTGATGACCGCCACCGCAATGAAGTTTGTCGGCCCTCTGACATTCGAGGCCCTGTCCGAAAACCCGGTTGGGACCGACGACGACTTCTTTCATACGGGAGGGGGCGTGTCGCACGTCGAGATCGCGCGCTCCAGCGACCTTGTCGTGATTGCCCCATGCACCGCGACAACGCTGGCTCGCCTTGCGAACGGCCTGGCCGACAATCTGCTTAGCGCGGTTGTACTTGCCTCACGGGCCCCTGTACTGCTGGTTCCATCGATGCACACTGCCATGTGGGAGTCTTATGCAGTCCGCCAGAATCTGGGACGGCTGGACCCACAGCGGTTCGTGGTCATGACCCCGTCGGCCGGGGATCTGGCTTCGGGCGATAGCGGTCCGGGGCGTTTTCCGGAGACGGATGAAATCATCGAAACCGCCGCCAGGACGCTGGGACCTCGCGATCTGGAGGGCACCACAATCGCGGTTACTGCGGGTCCGACGCGCGAATTCATTGACCCAGTCAGGCTGATTACCAACCCGTCGACGGGAAGAATGGGCATCGAGATCGCCAGGGCTGCACTTCGGCGCGGTGCCGTAGTAAGGCTGGTTCTGGGGCCTACCGAGGTCTTGCCGCCCGCACCGATCGAAGGCGCCAGTCTTGCCGTCACTCGCGTCACCAACTGCAACCAGATGCTTCAGGCCACTCGCACCGCGGTCGATGGCGCGGACGTTCTGGTCATGGCTGCTGCACCTTCGGACCAGGCACCGGCCGCGCCTCGCGAGACAAAGGCCAAAAAGGAGGACCTTGCCTCATCCGTCGACCTTGTTTCGACACCTGATATTCTGAAGACCTTGCGCCCCCTTCTGGCCGGGAAGTTCGTGATGGGCTTTGCCGCGGAAACCGGCGATATCGAGGCGTCTGGTCGCAGGAAGCTGGACGACAAGGGCCTTGACCTGCTGTTTGCCAACCCGGTGGGCACGGATCGAGGTTTTGGCGCAAGGCCGAACGAGGGCTGGCTGATCGGGCGGGATGCGCCTTCGGAAACTGTCCCGCCGATGGCGAAAAGAGAGCTTGCCGATCTTCTGCTGGACCGGATCGCCACAGCCCTGCAGGATGCCAAAAACCGGAAAGCCTGAGGAATCCCTTGGACGAGACCATGGCCCGTCACGTCGCCGAGGCTGCGTCAGCCCTTCGCAGAATCCTGCTTGCCGAGAGCGGGGATCTGGCTGGGCTGCCCTGCCCTCCTGGTGCCGCGAGAACGGCTGCAATCGATTCCCGAGCGGCGCCTTCAAACCGCCCCCAGCCGGCGGCAGACACTCGCCGCGCACCCGATCCTTTACGCGAGACGCGTCCGCCTGTCGCCCGGCAGCCGTCCGCAAACCCGCCCCAACACCAGATCGCGATTCCCCAACCGTCGCCGGAATTCCCGGGCGGTCTGGAGGAACTTGCCAGTCGCGTAAGGTCCTGCACGCTGTGTTCGCTGCACGAATCACGGACCAACACGGTGTTCGGTGAAGGGTGCATCACGACGCCCCAGGTCATGTTCGTAGGCGAGGGCCCAGGCGCCGACGAGGATCTTACCGGACGCCCGTTCGTCGGGGCATCGGGGCAACTGCTGGACCGGATGATTGTAGCGATGGGCCTGAGGCGCGAGGACTGCTATATCGCGAATGTCGTAAAATGCCGGCCGCCACACGACGCCACCCCGTTACCGAACCAGGCTGGCGCTTGCATGCCATTCCTGCGAGCGCAAATCAGCATGATCAAGCCGCAGTTCCTGGTAGCGCTTGGTGCATCGGCGGCGAATGCCATTACCGGCAGCCAGGATGGCGTAGCACGCTTGCGGGGCAGGATTCACAGGTACGGAGACATCCCGATGGTTGTGACGTATCATCCCGCGGCTTTGCTGCGTAATGCTGATTACAAGCGCCCCACGTGGACCGACCTGCAGATGGTGATGGCGAGATTGAGATCGGAGTAAGCGACAATGTCTGGCTTTGATGCGGGCGTCCGCTATGGCACGCACCGGGTGATCGAACCACGAGGCGTTCTTCCGCAGGCCGCTTGGCGCGTGGACAACTCCCTGCCGCTGCACCCAACCGAAATGCTTATCGATATCGAGATGTTGAACATTGATGCCGCATCCTTCACACAGATGAAGCAAGCGGCGAACGGGATCCCGGATGACGTGGCCAGGATGATTCTTGACACCGTCTCCAAGCGCGGCAAGCAGCACAATCCGGTGACCGGTTCCGGAGGCATGCTGGTCGGAACCGTCCGTGAGGTCGGGGCGGACTATGACGGCCCTGTCGATGCCCACCAGGGCGACCGTATTGCATCGCTGGTTTCCCTGTCATTGACGCCGCTGCACCTCGACGGGATATCTAAGGTCCACATGGAACGGGATCAGGTTGCAGCCGAAGGCTATGCCATCCTGTTCTCGTCCGGCATCGGGGTCAGACTTCCCGACGATCTCCCCAGGGACGTCGCCCTGGCAGTGCTGGACGTTGCCGGAGCCCCGGCCCAGACCGTTCGACTGGTACGTCCCGGCATGCACGTGGGCATTCTTGGAACCGGAAAATCCGGTCTGTTGTGCGCCGCAGCAGCGATGCGGGCAACCGGTCCGACCGGACGCGTCTACGGAATCGACGTTCGTCCCGACTCCCTTGAGATGCTGATGGGCATGGGCTTCCTGCACCATGGAATCCTGGCCGACGCCAGGAGCCCGCTGGCGGTTCTGGACGCGGTGCATCGGGCTACCGACGGCCGTCTGCTGGACGTGGTCCTGAACACCACCAATATCCCGGGGACCGAGATGGCGACCGTGCTTGCGACACGCGACGGAGGTACATCGTATTTCTTCAACATGGCCACGTCGTTCACGGCCACGGCGCTGGGCGCAGAGGGCGTGGGCAAGGATGTATCGCTGCTGATCGGCAACGGCTACGTTCCGGGGCATGCGGACGTTGCACTGGAACTGGTGCGGTCTGATCAGCGTTTAAGGGCGTTTCTGGAGTCGCGATACCTGACCTGAAAATGCAAGTGGTTGTCGCGACACCGACGGATCTGCCTGTTTTGCATGATTGGTCTTTTCTTTTTCGGGGAGGTTGACTAGGATCCGCCCCGGGTCTTTATGGAACCAGCACACAGGGGAGAGCGATGAAGCGCTTGGTTGCAGCCGTGCTAGCGGTTTCGATGTTCAGTCTTGGGTGCTACAACACCTACACGGTCCCACGCTCCGAATTGTCCAACCTGCAAGAGGTCCCCGAGTCGGGCCAGGCGACGGTTCAGGACGCGTCGGGCAAACAAATCGTCGTCAAGGAGGACACGCGCCTCTTCGTCCGCTCGCAAGGCGGCAAGCGATACCCGATAACTCCGTTCAACTTCAAGATGACCGAATCACAGCTCGTGGCTTCCGACCGGGACTATATTCTGGACGTCAACGGGCTGACCAAGTTCGCTGAAGTCGATCACATGTCCACATGGAAGACCGCCGTGTGGATTTCTGTCGGCGTGGCCTTGGCTGGCACGCTGATCGGTCTCATCGCCTGGGCGTCGTCTTCCAGCGGCGGCTCAAGCACCAGCGGCAACTAGTGACGCCCCGCGCACCCGAAGCCTCTGGCCAGCCCCCACAGCCCCGCTTTCAGCGTATCCGGTTCCGCGCAGCGGTTGTTCTTGTCATTCTTCTGGTCTGCTGTCTTACCGCAGTCCTGTTTCTGCCCCGTCTGATTGAGGGCATTGCCAGACACGAGATCGAAAGGTGGTCATCAAAGCTTGGGGGCAAGTTCCAGGTCGAGGGCCTGGCACTTCGCGGTTCCACTGAAGTCGCGATAGACCACGTTACCTGGCGTGTCGACACCGACTGGGAATTGACGATCGAAGGCATGCGGGTCGATGTGGATCCTTTTGCCTTCTTGATGGGGGGCCGCAGGATTCAGCGGGTGCGGGTGGAGCGACTGAAGGTCAGTCTGGCCGACCAGCAGCATCCGCTTGCAAGTCCGAAAGCAGCGCTGCATCGCCTGCAGGGCCTGTTGCCTGGCACCTCGAAAGCATCTCCCGATGACGACGACAGTGCTCCCGTGCCATCGAATGGCTTCCGCGTCGCCCGCCTTCCCGACCTCCAGGTCCTGGAATTGGACGCGACCGCATGGATCGGACAGCGCCAATGGACGATCAAGGATGGGCACATCGACCTCTCCCCATCCCTTGATGATTCCGTTCAGGCCCGCCGCAAGCTGGTGGCAAAATTTTTGCTGGACGAGGGGGACGGCACCTCACGACGCTGCGAGGCAGAGGTCGTACTGGGAACCGAGGCATTCGAAAAGGCATCCATTCGCGTCGCACCTTCGGTGATATTCCAGGCTTCAATCGGAACACTTTCCGCAGAGGGCGCAGAATGGGCCCCCGGCGAGGCGTCTATCGTCGGAGCTGCCCTGGTGAATCCGGATCGCTGGTTCGCACGTGCCGAGCGCATGACCGTTCGTTGGGACGACGTCGCGGGACCGGCGTCATTGCTGCTGGCCGATCGTTTCCCTTCCGGCATGGTGCCAGCGGCAAGAAGCCTTCTGGCTGGCCGGACTCTTAGATCGCTGGAGATCTTGCGGCCTTCGGTTGACGTGATCCTGGACGTGGGGATGCGTCCAGCCACAGTGCGGCCCGAAGCGACGGCCTCGAAGCGTCCAGCCACATCGACGACTGGTCATATTGTGTCGGGCGACGCGCCTATTCGAGAGTCTCGCGGACGAAGAACTGACGTTTCAACGACTGCTGCCGCTTCCAGGGCAAGCGCATCAGCTACATCGTCTACCTCGCTGCAGGAGGGCCCTGCCTTCCAGATCAGGATGGCAAAATGGTACCAGGACACCCGGCACCGTTTTTCAAACCTTTACGAAGCACTACTGGCCGCTTCCAAGGCGCTTCCCGAGGCAACCCTGGTCGTGCATGGAGCAACGGTCAGAACCCTTGAGCCTGGACAGGTCACGGCGCGGCCGGGGCAGTCCATGGTCAACATGGAGGCCCGCATTCAAAGAACTGCTGGAGGGGCCATCGAGGCATCGCTGCGATTCGAATGTCCCGAGGCACCTGCGGACGCCAACGAGGCGCGAATCACGATCGACCCGGCCAGCGGTGACGTGGCGGCATCTGTGAAGGCTTCGTGGTTGCCTCTGTACCCGTTCCGCGCCATTCTTCCGAGGTGGCTGGACGTCAAGGATGCCGTCGTCAGCCAGTCGGACTGGACGCTGAAGGGCGACTTCAGGTCGCAACGCCTTGTAGCCTCCGGACGATCGCAGCTGGCTGGCCTGGTTCTGGACCTTCCCTCGGTCGCTTCGGCCCCAATCCACCTTGGCCAGTTGTCGGCTGGCGGGACGCTGACGGTCGACGGTTCATCCGACAGCCTGGACCTGGTCGATGGACGCCTGTCGCTGGGCCGCATCTCGCTGCCTTTCGAACTGCACGCCTCGCAACTTGCCATGCGTCCACGTCTTGCTTTGAAGGGACACATCGAACGCCTCCCGGCACAGGAACTGGTCGACTCGATTCCAGGCGAGATCCTTGCTTCACTGGATGGAATGGTTCTTGTGGGGACCTTCGCTGCCTCGCTGGACCTTGACGTTGATACTGGCAACCTTGATGCGGTGCGTCTGGATGTCAAGCCTGACGTGGCCGACATGGCAACTGTCAGCCTGGGCAAGGCGATTGACCTGGGTCTTCTGAGGTCGGCATTCCTGCACAGGATCGAGGAGGGCGACGGCACGGTAGTCGACCGTCTGGTGGGAGAGGCTACGCCCGAATGGGTGCCGCTGACCGAGGTGCCAGGCTACCTGATAGAGGCACTGACCACGGCAGAAGATGCGACGTTCTTCGAGCACAAGGGTTTTTCCCAGGTCGGTATTCGCAGGTCGTTCAAGGTCAACCTCGAGCGCGGCGGCTTTTACCAGGGGGCGAGTACACTGTCGCAGCAACTCGTGAAGAACCTTTTTCTTTCGCGTGAAAAGACGCTTTCCCGCAAGCTGCAAGAGGTCTTCCTGACCTGGCAAATGGAACAGTCCTTGCCGAAGGAGAAGATTCTCGAGTTGTACCTGAACGTGATCGAGTGGGGACCGGACCTCTGGGGGCTGCGCGAAGCTGCCGGCCACTACTTCGCCAAGCGCCCCCCGGAACTGACGCTGCTGGAATCGGCTTATCTTGTGACCATCATTCCGAACCCGCGCATGTACCACAAGCACGTCGAGGATGGCGCAGTGCCTGCCTCGTTCGAAAGGCGCGTCAAGGGACTCCTGGTCGAGATGGAACGACGCAAGAGGATCAACCCGGAAGAAGTTGCAGCCGCACTGGAACAACACATCCGTTTTTCCGCAATCCAGCCCCCGCCGGAAGGAACTGACGACGAACCGCCCGACGAGGAATACGGCGGAGAATAGACCAGATCGCGGCGACTACGGGTCACGGACTCTTGCCAGATGCTGAGGCGCCGTCCAGGAATTGCACGGACAGGATGCCCGAGGCGCGCCCTAGTACCGAGGAAGCGGCCATTCCGGGTTCCCAGTATCTGATCTCCCTGCTTGAAACACCGGCACGCCTGGGGAAAGTGGCTGCCCACGGCGACAGGACACGATCGTTACGATCACCCCCCATCAGAAGGACCGCCGCACCCGAGGCCCCGGAAAGACGCCAGTCGGCCACTGGCCCCTCGACAATCGAGTCCGTTACATGAAGCAGACCGTCCTTTGCAACAACCGTATCGGGAGACGGTCGCGCATCATCCGACGAAGGATCCTTCAGGCGGGCGATGCGGAAGCCTCCTGCACACGACTCAACGTCATGGGACAGCCCAACGACCCAGGCCAGTTCGCCACCACGACCTTCCATGGCGGCTACACCGGCAGGCTTTCTCACACATGTAGTCTCCCTGGCGTCTCCAAGCACATCGGCAGCAAGATCCCTTCCGGCAAACCGCGCGGACGAGTCCTCAAGGCGCCCGGCCGCAAGGTCGACGACAACCAACCGCCGCGACGCATATGGGTGCGCCCCACCAAGGAACCCATCGATCCCGAAAACGAAGGCAACCCGCGAACCTGACATCCCGACAGGAACCAGGCTCTCCCTGTGGTAGAACTCCCTGGCAAGGTCAGGATCGGCTTTGGCCGCAAGCTCCAGGTCGGGCCGTTCCTCCGACTCTGGTAGTTCCAGTTCAGATTCCTTCGCCCCGGTCCGGATCGCCAGGTGCACAAAGCGCGACTCCGGCGCACCAGTCACGGCGCGTTTCGATTCCGAAACGACCCTGACGCCCCTTTCAACGCCATCGGGCAGAATATGAACAATGCCAGGAACCTTGCGAACCGACTGGTCTCCACCTCCGGGCCGCGACGACACGACAAACGACCCCTCGGGTGTCCTTACCGCCATCAGCGAACGAATGCCGGGGCGCGCAGCAGTCCCAGGTGGGGGCGCCGCCGCGGGCATGGGCGCGGCCGTAGACGCCTCGGGTTTCGCCACGATTCCAGGCGAATGAGCATCCGGCCGACGCAGCGGGGGATAGGGAATCTTCTCGCCACAAGCCGCCACGCCAAGCGCCAGCAAGCCGAGCCAAGGCAGCATCCGTATGCCGATGCACATGACTTTCATCCTTCGACTCCGGCATGAAATCGTGAATTCGTTCATGGACGCAGGATAACCTCAGAACCCGGCCTCGGCCAGTTCGCGAAACAGACGCAACACCTTCTCGTCAGGTTTCGTAGGCAGCACGGGTATCAACCGGGCAAACAGGTCCCCTTGATTCCCGCCGCCTGCCGGGGCTCCAAGGCCCTGCAAACGCAGCGTGGCGCATGGCTGGGTGTCCTTGGCGACCTTTACCCGCTTGGGACCAGCCATGGTCGGCACCTCGACCGAGCCACCCAGCACCAGAACCGACACCGGCACCTTCACGTCACATCGCAAATCGTTGCCGTCGCGACTGAATACGGCGTCGTCCTCGACCACGATTCGCAGGTGCAGATTGCCGCGTTCGCCCCCGTACGGCGATACTCCGCCCTTCCCTTTCAACCGCAACGTTTTTCCGGTCGAAACGCCCGCCGGGATCTTGACGCTGATCTTCTCCCACCCGCCCTCCGGCGTGGGCACCTGCATTACCCGCTCACCACCGTTAATCGACTCGTAGAACGAAATCCGCATGTCGGAAACGGTGTCTTCGCCCTTTGGGACTGCTCGCTGGTGCTGACCCGAAAACGGGTCTCCCCACTTCGAGTGGCCGCGTCGCCCTCCGCCGCCACCGAAGGCCGACCCGAACATGTCCCCGCCAAACCCCATGTCCCGGAAGATCGACTGGAAATCGAATCCCTTGAAGATGTCTTCCTGCGAGAACCGCTGGCCGAACCCTTCGGCCCCGAACGTATCGTACTGCTTGCGCTTTTCAGCATCCGAAAGAACCGCGTAGGCTTCGTTGATCTCCTTGAATCTGTCCTCGGCTGCCTTGTTCCCCGGATTCCGGTCCGGATGAAACTGCATCGCCAATTTCCTGTACGTCTTGCGAATCTCGTCGGCAGTGGCGGAACGCTCGGTGCCCAGAAGCTTGTAATAGTCTTTCCCTTGCATCGAACCCATGCCCCGCATTCAAACCGAGCGCATTATGGGTTCGATTGCCCTTAAACGGAAGGGTCGAGTACCTCGGGACTTGCCCGCCCAAGGTTGACACCCGCGCCCCCATCGTGGTACCCGTGGCTCCGATGAAAGCCCATCGTAATACGCTCGACGTCCTCGCATCACCAATCGTTCCTGCGCTAGCCATCATCGGACTGGTCGCGTTATGCATGGCGGCACTGGACGTCCCGCAGGGCTTGGCCGACAAGGACGTGATCGAGTCCTGGTCCCACGGCTCGGCAGGATTCGTTTCGCTGCTGGGTCTGCATCATCTTGGCAGCGCCCTGCTTCCCTGGGTACTTCTGGCGCTGGTGGCAATCCACGGCGTTGCCGTCAAATTGACCCGTGCTGCGTCCCCGAAAGTCCCCTTGGGATTCGCCGACCTCGCGGCCTCGGTGCTGCTGCTGCTGGCTTTGGTTGCCTTCATTTTGACCGGCCTGTCATCAGCCCCACCCGAGATCCGCGACCCGACGCGTCTTACAATCGAGCCAGTCATTGATGCTGCCCCGGGTGGCAGGCAGGTTGTTGAAGAAGGCGCTGTCTACCAGTTGCCCGGTTCTGACGGGCAGCGTCTGGTCGCATTCGGTGTTCTTTCCACCGGACCCTGGGCAGCCGAGCGGCAGGCCGACGGCAAGGTGCGCGCGCATCTGCCACCGAACGGCGATGCCAAGCCTGCATCTCCCGTCAGCTTCAGGGTGGATTCCCGCAGACCGCTGGCAATCCCGGCGCCCTCGATTCTTGCCGGTCTGCCCTCGTGGATTCCGGCAATTTTCAACATATTGGCAAGTCTGGCGGCCGCGGCGGCCCTTCTGCTGGCGGTCTTTTATGCGCGTTTCCAGGCTGATGATGACAGTAGGAAGTTGTCGGCATGGCTGGCCTTGGTCGTGCTGATCGTCCTGGCCAACCCATTGGCCGGCCCGGGCCTGGGACTGGTCCCTGCCGGATCCGGCAACACAGGGGCCCCGGTGCTGTACGCGGCCCTCGCACGAACGCCTCTGGATGTTTCAACCTGGGTTGGGGCCATCCCTGCGCTGGTGTCGCTTGAGCCGTTCAAAAGTGCTTCCCTGGCGACGACAATCGCAATTCTATTGTTCGTGTCCGCATATGCGGCAGGCCCCCGTTTTGCTGGATTGTCTCGTCTAGTTGGACTGGCTGCGGGAGCCCTGGCAATCTCTGGCGGCGCAATCCTGCTGGGGTATACCGTTGGACATCTGCCGTTGGCGGAAACTTTCGACAGCCTTTCTGCACGGTTTCAGCAGGACATCCTGCCTCGTCTGCCGGCATCGCTGACGGTGTTGGAAGCCGCCCCAACGCATGACGGCCCATATCGAATCCCTTTGTCCTTCGGCCTTCTGGCCTCGATTGGTCCACTGGTGGCCGGCAGTTCGATAATCTTGTCACTGCGCCGTGGAACCCGGCCACGAATGGCACTGCTTGAACCGCTGGCCATCCTGCTGGCGACCCTGGCTGTCCTGCGCGCCGCAGCGTTCTTCCTGGCCGCCGACCCGCTGACGACACCCAACGCCGCCGTCCCGATATGCCTGATCTCGGCGATCCTGGCTGCATCCTCGGTCCTTGCTCGACGGGTGAACGTTTCCGGCAAGGCAGCTTCTATCGCCCTGCTGATTACGGCAGCCGTGTTGCAGTTTGCGCTGGCGGCCTGATGCAAGTCGATCATTTTTCTTCAGACATTCGGCATTCTTCGCGACGATTTCTTATAATGCCCATGTTGATGAGCTTTGGTCCCACGAGGGTTTGATGCGCTGGATCGTCGCGATAGCCTGCATGACCACATTTGCGGCCTGCCTGCCAAGCGATGGTCCCGGCTCGTCCAACCTGTCCGAATCAGACTCGAAGAATTTCGAGATCCCGATTCTGGCCGATGCTGTGGTTCTGGAACCAGGTTCAATCGAAGCTGATGCATACGCCACGGGTGATTCCGATGCCAGCAGTCATGATGCCGCTGTTGAATCCGACACCTACCCTGGCGCGACTGACCTTTCGCCAGCGGACCTTCCGGCGGCACTCGATGCGTTGTTCCTTGGCGAAACAGTCTTGTCCGATGAGGCCTACTTGGCCCTCGACGGCGAGGCAGGCCTTCCCTGCTCGGATGACCCGGAATCGGACCCCAACTGCATACGAATCCACGAGTGTTCGGAAAAGGGGGCCTCTGCCGTCGAGGAGTTGATCCACCTGCTGATGAACGGGGCCGGGGAAGTTCACGTCAAGGTCAAGACGCAGGCATGGCCAGGGGTGCAGACCTGCTCGATGCTGGATGTATGCACCAGCGAGCATCCCTGCTGCAAATCATGTTTTGCCCCGATGTTCATAGGTTCAGAAATTTTCCCGATCGTCCTCAGCGGCATGGAAATTTCGATCGGCTGCCAGGGCACGGAATGTGATGTCCTGGACAACTGCAGCCCCATAATGCCAGGGATGTGGTACTGGCTGTGGGGCAAGGTTGGCATCCTTGGCGGCAAGGCCCAGTTCTCGGTCGAGGGCTTCTGCCCCGTGGACGCCCAGCGCAACGGCCTCTGACGGAAATCCGATGAACCGCTTCCCAGATGCGACTTCCGCAACTGCGACTTCGGCAAAGGTCGCGCTTGTTACAGGCGCCGCCCGGCGGGTCGGCCGATCGATTGCCCTGGAACTTGCCCGTGCCGGATATGACATCGCGATTCACCACAGATCTTCACCGTCCGAGGCCGCGAAACTAGCCGCCGAAATCGCTGTACTGGGTCGACGCGCACTGATCTTCCAGGCCGACCTGACGCGCGCCGACCAGATCAACGCCATGTTTCTGGACCTGGACCGGGAGTTCGGGCGCCTGGACGTTCTGGTGAACAGCGCCGCCGTCTTCAGACGCACCCCGGTCCTGACGCTGACTGCCGAGGACTTCGACTTCCATATTGATACAAACCTGAAAGCCCCCTACCTGTGTAGCATCCAGGCAGCACCCCGCATGCGCGCAACCGGGTCCGGGGCAATCGTGAACATAACTGACGTGGCGGCCCAGCGGCCCTTCGGCAACCATGTACCCTATTGCGTGTCCAAGGCTGGCCTTGCGATGCTGACCAGTTCCCTGGCGCGGGCTTTGGCCCCCGAAATAACGGTAAACTCTGTAGCCCCCGGAACAGTGCTGTTCAGGGATGACGAATCCGATGAAGACCGGCGCCGCATCGTCTCACGAATCCCGCGCGGCAGGATCGGCACGCCCGAGGACGTCGCCTTGACCGTGCGATTCCTGGTCGAATCCCGCCATGTCACCGGTGTGACGATCGCAGTTGATGGCGGCCGCTCGCTGGCCTGATTGAATCTACAATGTATCGCCACCAGTCGGGGGCGCCTCGCGGTGCAGATGCCGCATGGCCAATGCCGTAGCCATGCGTCCACGTGGTGTTCGCTGAAGGAACCCCTCCTGAAGAAGGTAGGGTTCGACCACCTCTTCCAGGGTGTCCCTTTCCTCGGACAGGGCCGCGCACATCGTCTCGACGCCTACGGGCCCCCCTCCGAACTTGTCGATCATGCACAGTAGATACTTGCGGTCCATCGCGTCCAACCCGCAAGCATCCACGTCCAGCCGGGACAAAGCCGAGGCGGCAACAGCCGTGGTCACGGTCCCGTCGCCTTCGACCTGCGCGAAATCCCGCACCCGTCGCAACAGGCGGTTGGCGATGCGCGGGGTGCCGCGTGCCCGACGCCCGATCTCGTCGGCGGCGCCATCCGTCAGTTTCACGCCAAGGATCCGCGCAGACCTGCTGACAATTTCCGACAACTCGCTGGCCGGGTAATGGTCCATTCGCTCGACGATACCGAAGCGATCCCGCAGCGGCCCGGTCAGCAATCCAGTACGCGTGGTTGCACCGATCAACGTGAACTTCTTCAGCTTCAGCCGCAACGACCGCGCGCCGGGACCCTCGCCTATCACGACGTCGAATGCATAGTCCTCCATGGCCGGGTACAGGTTCTCCTCGACCACGGGATTCAGCCGATGAATCTCGTCCACGAACAGGACGTCCCGCTCGTTCAGATTGCTCAATATACCGGCAAGATCGCCCTTCTTCTCGACTGCAGGACCAGACGTCTGCTTCATCTCGACACCAAGTTCGGCAGCCAAAATGTGAGCAAGAGTTGTCTTGCCTAACCCGGGAGGACCGCACAGCAACATGTGGTCCAGTGCATCGCCTCGCTGCCTGGCTGCCGTCACGAAGACCTTCAATTTGGCCTTCAACGCCTCCTGACCAACGAACTCGTCGAACGACCTGGGGCGCAATGCAAACTCGGCAACTTCCTCCTCGGTCTTTTTCGGGGTTGACAGTCGCCTGGTGGTGTCTTCGGACATCGGGCCTCCAGCGTGCAGCCGGATGCTGCCGCCACTGACTACCTTGCAGTCAGGATCGACAGGGCATACCGCACCAGTCCTTCAAGTGTCGGGTGTACATCTAGCGGGACGGCACGCAGCACCGACTCGACGTCACGGGGGGCAAATCCCAGGTTCGCAAGGGCAGACCTCACGTCGTCGAACAGCAGGGACGGAATCCCGGCGGGACGCAACGGCGCCTCGATCGGCAGCGCCATGAACTTCTCGCACAATTCCAGGACCAGACGCTCGGCCGTCTTCTTGCCGACGCCGCTGATCGTGGACAACTTCTTCGTGTTCTTTTCGCGAACAGCCTCGACCAACTCGGCCAGCGAAAATCCGCCAAGGATCGCCGACCCCATTTTCGGCCCGATCCCCGACACCGACACCAGCAGGTCGAACACGGTCCTGCCAACCTCGCTGTCGAACCCGAACAGCGAGATGGCGTCCTCCCTGACCAGCGTACGGATCCACAGGACGACCTCGCTGCCCACAGGCCCCACGCCCAGCCTGGACTGCCGGTCCACTACGACTTCGTACCCGACGCCGCCAACATCAACGGTGATGTCGGCAGTACCCATCGCTACGACCTTCCCGCGCAGGAAGCCGATCATCGCCGCCTCCTCCCCCACGACGCACCGGCCAGTTCGGCCAGCGCCCGCGAGCCTCCCAGCATCTGGTGCGTCAGTGCGATTGCCAGTGCGTCCGCGGCATCCTCAGGCGGATCATGGTCCAGCCCAAGGATCGCCCGGATCAGCATCCCAACCTGCCCCTTCAATGCCCTGCCGCTGCCGGTAACCGACTTCTTGACCTGGGCCGGGGTGTATTCGTGAACAGGCAACCCGGCTTCCTCGACCGTCATCAGGATCACGCCACGCGCATGCCCAAGCTTCAAGGCAGAATCGGCGTTCTTCGCCACGAAGACCCGCTCGACGGCAACCATATCGGGGGCGAATTCACGAATCAACCCGACGAGTCCCTCGTGCAGGATCTTCAGGCGCGCCCCCATGGGACGATCGTCGCCCAGCCGAAGCGTGCCACTGCCGATGCAGCGACTGTTGCCCCAGTCGCCTTCGATGAGTCCCCATCCGGTGACGCGGCTGCCGGGGTCGATGCCTAGCACTCGACTCATGGCTTTTCCGGGGGCGCGGGCGGGACTGAATGAAACCGGCCCGACCCGTATCAGACCAAGCGATTCAAAACTAGGACATCAGGCCTTCAAGTTCGGACTCGTCGATGTCGAAGTTTGCGTACACGTTCTGGACGTCGTCGTTGTCTTCAAGCGCATCGATCAGGCGCAAGGTCTGTTCGGCGTCCTTGCCTGTGACCTTGGTCATGTTCTTCGGGACCTTCGCCGATTTGGCGGACGTCACGTTGAACCCGGCGGCCCTCAGCTTTTCAGCCGCATCCATCAGGTCGGTCGGCTGGGTAACAAACTCGAACAGGCCTTCCTCGCCCGTGACGTCATCCGCGCCCACGTCAAGCGCGACTTCCATCATGTCATCGACGGTCTTGCCATCAGCCTCGACCTCGATCAGGCCCTTCATCTCGAACATCCAGCCCACGGCCCCCTGGGAGCCCATGTTGCCGTTGCCCTTCTGGAAGATGCGCCGAATCTCGGACACGCAGCGATTCTTGTTGTCGGTCAAACAATCGATGATGACCGCAACGCCGCCTGGGGCGTAGCCCTCGTACGAAACTTCCTCGTACGAAACGCCTTCCAACTCGCCCGTGCCCTTCTTGATTGCGCGGTCGATGTTGTCGTTGGGCATGTTCATGCCCTTGCCGGTCAGGACGGCCTGCCTGAGCCGCGGGTTTCCTTCGACATCCCCGCCGCCCATTCGCGCCGCGATCGTGATTTCCTTGATGAGCTTGGTGAAGAGCCGGCCGCGCGCTGCGTCAGCCTTGCCCTTCTTGTGCTTGATGGTAGCCCATTTGCTGTGACCAGACATGGCAGTCCTCTGAAAAGGGAAGCGCCCAGAAAAGACGCGCATTGATACCACACAGCGAAGGACGTTGCAAGAACGTCGGATTGCTGGATTGTGGTTGTTTTAGCAGTCTGATCAGGTTCATGTCAGCATCCACTTCCCATGTTTGATCTCATCTCGGGGCTTGACTAAAGGCTACATCGGTGGGATCTGAAGCGGGCTGGGATGGAGGACGACGTGGCTGCAAAAAAGTACCGAAGCCTGGTTGTGGGTGCAGGAAGCCCAATCGGTGCACGGCTTGCCGTCCTGCTTGCTCGGGCCGGCCACGACGTCATTGCCGCCGAGGCCGGTGACGTCCTGGACATCCCCGGAGGGCGTGCCCGAGCCCGTTTCGAGTCGGCCAGGGACGCAGGAGCCTGGGTCCAGACCGCCGACGTCTGCGAGGCCGGCGCACTGGACCCTCTGCTGAAGGACGTTGATTTCATGTTTCTGGCGGCGCGCCCACGCGAGGGAGACCGATCGTGGAAGGGCCAGTGGCGTTCCGTCGTGCAGGGGACTGGGAACGCCCTTGATTCGGCCGCCCGGGTTGCAGGACGTCTGCGCCGCGTCGCGGTCTTCTCGTCCGCCACGGTTGCCGGCATTACTGGTGCTGGCGAGCTGGACGAATCGGCAACCCCTGACCCGCGCAGCAAGCTTGCGCGCGCAATGTCGCTTGGCGAATACGTCGTGCGCCGCAGGTGTGCGGAATCGGGCGTCAGATACACGATTCTGCGTCCCGGCCATCTGATAGGCGCCGATGCCGGGCTGCCTCTTTCTGCCCTTTTCAGGCCGTCATGGCTGCCAGCCATGCCTGTTCCCGGAACACCCGCCGGCCAGGTGCCACTGTGTCATCTTGACGATGCATGCGGCGCTGCCGTTCATCTGGCGAAATACACGTCGGGGGAAAACGCCACAATCTTCGTCGCGGACGGGTCGCGCACCTCTGTTGATGACCTTCTGCGTCTGGCTGCCACGGCCCGCGGAATGCCGGTCCTTCCCCTTCCGGGAGTCAAGGCATCGTGGCTCGCCGCTGCTGCAGCGATCGCGGTGCGAGCGGACGGCATGATGGCTGCCCGCCGGAAGGCCCTCCCCTTCCTTGACCCCGACCTCGCTGAGGTGCTGTCCTCCAACACGCGAATTTCCACCGCCAACCTGAATCATGCCGGATACCAGATCGGCTTCCCGGACCCCGGCGTCGGCCTCGCGGCCATGGGCGCAGCAGTCCGTGGCGAGTCTGGCAGGTAGTTGCCCTCCATTTCGTAGTCGTCATCCTGGGCATCAATTTGAACGGACGATAGACGTGGACGAAACACCGGCAGCAACTGGAGCCTAGAACGCGTCGGCCCTGATCGCCTCGGCCCGGTCGGTCTTCTCCCAGGAGAATCCTTCCTCGCTGCGCCCGAAGTGACCGTACGCTGCCGTCTTCAGGAACGTCGGCTTCAACAGGTCCAGTTGACGCACGATCATGCCGGGACGGAAATCGAAGTGCTTGCGCACAAGGTCGTGCATGCGATCCAACGACACCTTCTCGGTACCGAACGCCTCGACCAGGATGCTGATCGGCTCGGCCACACCAATGGCGTAGGCAACCTCGATCTCGCAGCGGTCCGCCAGGCCCGCAGCCACCAGATTCTTCGCGACGTACCTCGCGTAGTAGGCTCCGCTGCGGTCAACCTTGCTGGGATCCTTGCCGCTGAAGCAACCGCCTCCGTGACGCCCCATGCCGCCGTAGGAATCGACGATGATCTTCCGCCCGGTCAGGCCGCAGTCGCCCATCGGCCCACCGATGACGAAGCGCCCCGTCGGGTTCACGAAGATCTTCGTTTCTGCCGTGATCAGATGCGCTGGAACCACGAACCGGATCACTTCCTCGGTAATCGCCTCGCGAATGGTCTCCTGCGACACGTCTTCCGAATGCTGGGTCGATACGACAACGGCAGTGACTTCCCTGGCGACGCCACCCTCGTAGGCAACAGAAACCTGCGATTTTCCGTCGGGCCGCACCCATGGCAGCAGGCCCGACTTGCGGACCGCCGCCAGCCGACGCGCAATCTGGTGCGCCAGGGTAATCGGCATCGGCATCAACTCGGGCGTCTCGTTGCTGGCAAACCCGAACATCATTCCCTGGTCGCCGGCACCCTGCGATTCCGCGCTGCCGCGGTCAACGCCCATGGCGATATCCAGGGACTGCTTGTCGATCGACGTCACGACCGCGCAGGTCTTTGCCTCGAAACCCATCGACGGATCCGTGTATCCGATCTTCTCGATCGTGTTGCGCACCACACCCGGGATATCAACCCAGCAGTCTGTGGTGATCTCGCCACCCACGAACGCAAGACCTGTCGTCACAAGGGTCTCGCATGCCACGTGGCAATGCGGGTCCTGCGCGATGATTGCATCCAGGATCGCATCGGAAATCTGGTCGGCTACCTTGTCCGGATGTCCCTCGGTGACAGACTCGGACGAGAAAATGTATCGTCCCTGCGCCACGGCGCCCTCACTCGAAAAAGGTCGGAAACGGATACCCTTCCAGAACCGAAAAGTCAATGTTGGATCCGGTACCGAAGCCTTGACCGCAGCACCAGGCTTTGAGATGCTCGGCGCGCGACTCCCGTGGAGACATCGATGAAAATCGCGATAAACGGTGCCCGTGGACGCATGGGCAGGATGGTGCAGGAGGCTGCGGCCGGCGAACCGGATATAGAGGTACTGGCCCTGCTGGAGACCCCGGGCCATCCCGAAACAGGCCACACACTGCAGGGACCATGCGGTCCGCTGGTGCTGCACACCGATCCATCCGCCGCTGACGAAGTGGACGTTGGCATCGATTTCAGCCATCCGGCCGGCAGCATCCCGTTTGCACGCGCTTTGGCAGCGCGAGGAATTCCGGTGGTCATCGGCACCACTGGACTATCCTCGTCGGACATGGCGATGCTGCGATCAGCGGCCGACGGCGCCCCGATTCTTGTGGCCAGCAACACCAGCGTCGGCGTCCACTGCCTGCATCTTCTGTCGACCATGGCACAGCAGATGCTGGGCCCACGGTACGACGTCGAGATTGTCGAAATCCACCACCGCCACAAGCGCGATGCGCCCTCCGGAACCGCGATGACGCTTGCCGAGGGACTGTTGGGTAATGATCTCCATGTCGTGACCGGCCGCGAGGGCCAGTGCGGTCCGCGCGCTTCCAATGAACTGGGCGTTCTGGCTGTTCGTGGCGGAGAGGTCATCGGCGACCACACGATCATGTTCCTGGGCGATCACGATCGCATCGAGATCACCCATCGCGCGGCGTCACGCCTGGCGTTCGCGCAGGGAGCTATTTCACTGGCCCGTCGCCTGCTGGGCCGCGCCCCTGGGCTGGTGCAAGTGGCTGATCTTTTCCGCGAGCCTTAGACTAGGGTCCTTGACGACCATTTTTACCCTGATGGAGTCCATTAGATGACCCACGACCCGACCCGCAAGGAGTACCGGCAGTTTCAGCAGCGCGTGGACAAGGGGGCAATCGGACTGCCCGAGCATCCGGCCATCTTCGACATGCTGTCCGAACTGTTCTCGCCCGAGGAATGTCGGGTCGCCTCGGTCTTGCCCATGAAACTGTCCGGGATCAAGCGTATTGCGACCCTTGCCGGCCTGGACATCCCTGTTACCCAGGCGATTGTCGATTCGCTGGTTCGTCGCGGCCTGATCGTGGACCTCGAACGCCCGGACGGTCGAATCGTCTACTTTCTGAACCCTCCCGTCGTCGGTTTCTTCGAGTTCACCATGATGCGGGTCCGGACAGACATAGACCAGGACCGGGTCGCCAAGCTGATGTGGACGTATCTGCGCGAGGACCCGGATCTTGCCTTTGCCCGGATGCTGCTGGATTCCCCGACCTTCATCGCCCGCCCACTGGTTGACGAGACCGTACTCCCGCCGGCTAGCCACACCGAGATTCTGGACTGGGAACGTTCCGAGGAGATCATCGGTTCCGCCGAATCCTGGGCCGAGGGCCTGTGCCACTGCCGCCACATGGCCCGCCGCCTGGGCCGCGGGTGCGACTTTCCCGCCGAGCACTGCCTCAGCCTTGGAATGGGTGCCGAGTACCTCGTCCGCAACGGCATGGCACGCCGGATCGACAAGGCTCGCGCCCTGGAGATCATGCAATTCTCGCATTCGCACGGCATGGTCCAGATGTGCGACAACGTCAAGCGCCGCCCCACCTACATCTGCAACTGCTGTCCTTGCTGCTGCGAGATGCTGGACGGCATCCGGATGCTGAAGAACAAGGAGGCCATAGTAACGTCCGGATGGCTCGCGGTGCCGGCCGAAGATGCCTGCAACGGATGCAACAAGTGCGTCAAGGCATGTCCGGTCGAGGCGATCAGCCTGATCCCGTCAACCCCTACGCCACGTGCACCACGGCGCAAGACACGTGCCGTCGTCAACGCAGACACGTGTCTTGGTTGCGGCGTGTGCGTGCGCCATTGCCGGTTCGACTCGCTGACTCTGCGCAAGCAACCGGCACGCATCAGAACGCCCGAAACCATCATGGAGCGAATGATGATACAGGCGCTGGAACGCGGAAAGTTTCAGAATTTACTTTTCGACGACCCCAAGCGCCTCAGCCACCGCTTCCTGGGCACCCTGGTCCGCGTCGTGCTGACATCCCCGCCTGCGCGCGCCGCTTTGGCCCGCGAGCAGGTGAAGTCCACCTTCGTCCGCATGGCGCTTAACGGACTGAAGCGCGCCGGCCAGGCTTGAACCTGGTGTCATGAACCCAAGTAAGTCGGGCAGGAAAACTCGGGGACGGGAAGTCACTCGTTACCGACGTTATCTGGCTTCGCGGGCGCATCCCCGGGAAACAGCCTGTCATAGTCGATGTTCTCGAAGTCCTTTGAAGGATCGTATCGGACAAGGGCCTGGCGGAATTCCTCGAAAGTCCGGCGCGCATGGTCAATGACATCGTCGCGCCTGCCAGCGTCGAACAGTTCCTGGGCAGTGGCATGCGCCTTGACCAGGTTGTAATCGACGTGCCGCGAAATCTCGGGCGTAAGGTGGCATTCCTCAATCAGATGGCGCATCTCCTCCGAATCCAGTCCGTAGTGCGCCGCCAGTTGACGCTGATTCAAAAACCGGTAGTTGAAATCCCGGTCCAGCCCCAGGTAATAACCGCAAAAAATCTGGAATGGTGTAGGTTTCATGCCGGCGATGATACCGGCGACGAACCTTGAAGTCGAGGCCCCCTGCGCACGGCTTCTCGGACAGGCATCCCCTGTCCCAGCACATTGCTCGGGTCGAGGCCCCCTGCGCACGGCTTCTAGACCGGCCTTGAAGATTTGCGTCGACCTTCACAGGCATCACCAACGATCACCGACAGCATCGACAAGGGCCGCATGCTTCACCGCCTTGACACCAGCCGTCACCGGGCTACCCTCGTTTCCCTGGGATGCGGCGCGCCGCATCGATCGCGAGAGTGGCGAAATTGGCAGACGCACTGGATTTAGGTTCCAGCGCCGAAAGGCTTGCGGGTTCGAGTCCCGCCTCTCGCACCGGAATCGCCGGCAACTATCGATTGATTCACATGTGATTTGTCAGTCATGTTCGTGCTAGCATCCGCCCCAGATATATCGGAGGTGTCCCATGACTCGCAAGGGTTTGCTGTCTTGCGCGACAGCTGGAATTCTTGGAATGCTGCTGATGGCTTCCTGCGGCGGTTCAAATGGCCCTGGACCTGCAACAGGCAACGATTCCAATGACCTTCCATTGGGGGAACTCCCCATCGGCGATCGGCTCGAGGACGATAGCGGCGATTCCGCCGGCGTAGATCTGGTGCCCGAGTTGCCGTGCACCCCGGATTGCACCACGGCTGGCGACCGACAGTGCGCTATTGGTGTCCAGGGCTTCTTCCAGGTTTGCACCCTCGGTGTGGACGGTTGCCTGAAATGGGCTGCCGCCGAGGATTGCGGTACCGGCAAGGCCTGTGACGCCGGTCAGTGCCTCGATGTCTGTCTCAGCGACCCGGGATGCACAAAAACCGGCGACAAGCGGTGCGGTTCGGCCGCGGCGTTCCAGGAATGCATCGAAGCCGCTGCCGGGTGCTACAAGTTCGGAGTCGAGAATTCATGCCCCGAGGCGCAAACATGCGTCGGTGACGGCAATTGCGAGTGCCAGCATTCCTGCCCGACAATCACGGACCGTCGATGTTTCGGAGACGAACCCAATCTCTACCAGAGCTGCATCGAAAACCCCGCCGGCTGCCGCGTCTGGGGCGCTACAGTGGCCTGCGAAGGCGATGCCGTATGCAAGGGAGCTGGCGTCTGCGAGGAAGTCTGCGTCAGCGATTGCCCGACTGAGGGAGACATGCAGTGCGCATCGGGCACCGCCTACCAGATATGCCAGACACGCCAACCTGGCTGCCTGAAATGGGGCGATGCCGTGGCGTGTCCAGGCGTCCTGACGTGCGATGCAGGGGAATGCAAAGTCGACTGTGTTTCCGACCCCGAGTGCACGGCCCCTGATGCTACTGGATGCAGCCCCAACGGGCTGTTACGGACCTGCCAGGAGGTTGCGTCCGGCTGCTTCAAGCTGGGCATCGCCACCGACTGCCCGCTGCACCAGACCTGTACGGGAAGTGCCTGCGTCTGTGAATCGCCCTGCTTGGATGGCGCTGCCGAATGTTCTGTGGCCGACACTCAGTTCCGGAAGGTGTGTCTGGTCGATGACGCGTCGTGTTCGTACTGGGAGTACCAGGACTGCGGTGGCGGCGCCAATTGCAAGGTCGATGTTTGCGTTGACATCTGCAGCAGCTCCCCTGGTTGTTCCGACGCCGGAGTGACCCGTTGCGAATCTCGCGATTCCTTTGCCACCTGCGAGCAGGTGGTGGCGGACCCGGTTTGCATACAGTTCGGCGACGCAGTTGCCTGCCAGGCACATCAGGAGTGCCAGGAACTCAGCGGCGCCTGCGCCTGCCGGGTCGAGGCTGGCTGCACCCAGGCCGACCTCAAACGCTGCATCGACTACGACAACGCTTCCACCTGCCTGAAGGACACCAACGACTGCCTGTACTGGGGAGTCCCCGAGCCGTGTCCCGACGGCAACACCTGCAATGATGGCGTATGCGGACCTTTGTGCGTGTCGGATCTGGACTGCCCGGCAATCGGCACGAACCGCTGCTCGCCCGAGGGACTCCTGCAGACATGCGTTGAAGTCCCTGGCGTCGCGAACTGCATCAAGTGGGCGCCGTCCCAATCTTGCCCGGCCAACCAGGTCTGCGTCGGCGCAAAAGGCTGCGAGTGCGACAACCCCTGCGTAGCCGGCCAGAATCGTTGCGTCGGCCTGTCCCAGCGCCAGGTCTGCGCGGCCCCCGATCCTCTGGGCTGCACGACATGGTCGGATGCGCAGCAATGCCTGGACGGGGACTCCTGCGTTCAGGGCGAATGCCGCAAGGTCGTGTCTCCAAGTGTCGACTGCGGCAAGGTCACTCTGAGGCTGGTCAACGAGGGCTGGTCGCAGGTCGAGGTTCGAGGCAACTTTGTAGGCCCGAGTTCGGTTTCCACACCCGCGGTCCTGACGGACGGAGTATGGACCGCCACAGTCAATGTGACGCTGGCTGGAACGTACGAGTACAAATTCGTAGCCGACGGGACGTGGGTCACCGATCCACTGAACCCCGACAAGGTGCCGCCCTTGGATTACAGTGCAGTCACGGTCGAATTCATAAAGACCTGCGACACGATTGACGCCGGACGCTGCACGACTGAAGGTGCTCTGGAAACATGCCAGGAAAACAGCGGATGCTGGGCATGGCTGCCTGCTGCCAATCCGTGCACCGATGCCAACCAGTACTGCGACACAGGCGTCTGCTACACGATCATCTCGCCGGAAGTGACGCCAACCTCCGTGACGTTCACCGTACGCGACCAGGGATACCAGGTGTCGGTCGCGGGAAACTACACGAATCCCGCATATGAGATTTTCCAGGTACTGACCCCACTGACGGGCCATCGTACGGCAACGGTACAAGGTCTGACACCCGGCCAGTACACGTACAAGTTCCGCGTTGACACCACGCAGACCTGGTTTTTCGACCCATCAAACCCTGATAAGGAAGTCGATCCGGTAGAGGGCTTCCGATCCCTGTTCACGATTCCCGCGCCGGCACGATAGGGAAACGATTCAAATTGATGCCCCGGGTTCGCCCCACCTTCCACGATTCATTGCCCTGACAAGTCCGAAGAACCTATGGTTCCATCCAGATGGGCGCGGACACCATGTACTGGCCGTCGGACTGCAACGCCCGCGCAAGGACGAAAGTAGGCCCTGAAACCTGGACCGTGGTCGAACCCGAGCATGTCGAAGCGCCTGCGCAATCAACCGCACGGAATTGCGTCATCTTCGGCCCCCAGAACTCGAGGGCAATGAAGCCATCCCCAGAATCCGGATCGGCAACCTCGGCAGTCACGGTCACCGACTTCACCTTCTGCAGGATCGACCCCATCCAGCAACCATCCGCGGTCTTCAGGGCGATCGTCGAATTCTTGTCCGTCGTCGCAAACGATCGGCGATCGCGCATCGCCATGTGCAGGGCCTCGGCAGTAAGGTCAGTCATGAAGAAACCCGCGCGCGAGTCGTTCTTGGTTCCCCAGTCGGCTCCGTGGTTGTCCTGATCGTACAGCGGCGACACGTGCCATCCAGCGTCAAGCGCCTGGAAGAACAAGGCCCATGCGTCGCCGCCGGTGTTGAACTCCATGAGGTTCAAGTTCTGGTCCACGTCGGCGTGGTATTCGAAGTTCCTCCAGGTGTGAGTGAACGAATCACCTGGATGGTTGAACTGCGCGATGCAGCTCTTGTCGTCCACGACACTCTGGTAGAACTCGGTGAAATAGGCTTGCAGGCAGGGAAACAGGCCTGCCGCAAAGTAGACATTGTTGTGGCCGGTCACCCCGCCGAATGACGTGCCGTATTCAAAGCCGCACCCAGCCAGGAAAGTCCCGGAAACGGTCGCGTCCGTTGCCGCCTGCTGGCAGTCGGGGAAATCCTTGTCGGGCATCAGGCACGGAATCACGTACAACTGCTCCAGGTGGTCCGTGACAAATTGGATATCCAGTTTTGCGGTGTCGCGCGCATAGGCAAACGCATCGGCAGGCGTCCCAGCCCCATCGGAATTTGATGTATGTGCATGCATGTTCCCGAAGTACGGACGAAATTCCCCAAGAACGCACCCCTCTGGAGGCGGCGGGCCGACGTCGGGAGGCTGGATGTCGGGTGGCGCATCTTCCCCGCCATCGTCCGCAACAATCAGTGAATCGTCGGCACCCGAACCATGGTCGACAGCAAGGTCAACCACGGTCACGTCAGGATCGACCGGGACATCCAGGTCGGCGGGGACATCCGGATCGGCAGCCACCTGATCCCGAGTTGAAATATCGGAAGGCTCGGCATCGACTTCCGGAACATCCGCACTTGCGACCGCATCATCTGCAGTCGCCGGATCTCCCTTCAGCCCCGACGACTTGCATCCTGCTGCCAGCATGACAAAAGCAGCGAACATCGCAAAACTGAACGACTGGATGTTGATTTGCACCGGTTCAGCCCTCCCGTAAACTCGTCTGATTGTCCGAGGAATCTACGGATGGCACAAGCGCCCCTTTTTCGTTCGGAAAGACCCTTCTTTCCGTGCCTGAAAAATTCACCCTAAAGTAATTGCACGAGTGCTCCGATATACATTTTGTTGTACTGGAAACCATTGAACGTATGGGGAACACGATGACCTCCCGGTCAAATCTACTGACGATTGTCGCGGTTGCAGCAGGCCTTTTGATTTCCATGCCCGCCCAATCCGGTACGACTTCGGACGCGATTGACGATCAGAAGGGTCCAGCCGATGCCACGAACGTGATGGCAACCTTGCAAGCTGCCTGCGACAACGACAACGGGAACGCCTGTACGGCACTGGCAGTGAAAGGCTGCGACAGCGGATGCGCGGAAAGCTGCAAGTTCGCGGCCTCCAGGTTCCGCTTTGCACAGGACTCACGAACGGATCTTCGCCGCGCCGCCGAACTGTTCATCAAGGGTTGCAACCTGGGCGACGGAGCACAGTGCGCCGCCGCTGCCGACCTCCAGGACGTCCAGACCTCCTCTAAGGCTCTGGCCCTGTTCCGAAAGGGCTGCGACCTTGGAAATCGTCCGGCCTGCGAAGACGCAGCCACGTACCTGTACATGGAAGCTACGGAACTGGTCGATTCCGGCCTCGCGCGCCTGGCTTATCAGTATGCAACGCGCGTCTGCACCCAGAACGATGCAGCAGCCGAACCCTACTGCAAGCAGGTGGCAGACAGCCTGATCGACGGGTTCGGAGTGGCTGCCAACGAGACCAAGGGCGAGCAGATGCTGAAGGATCTGTGCCAGAGCCACCCCGACGGCGGAGCCTGTTCCGATCTGGGCCAGCGCTACCTCAATGGCGATGGCGTCTATCCCAGTACGGTCGATGCCCGCGCAGTTGTCGCCAGCGGTTGTGATGCCGGCGATTCCAGCAGTTGCTCCCTTCTGGCCCTGCTGTAAGAACAAAAGCGACGACCCGCCAGAATTCGATTCCGCTTGGCCCCTTGACTACAAGCCCAGCCGTTCATATATTCCCCTTCGGACATATTCCCCGCGGGTAATGTTGGATGGAGGTGGCGAATGAAGGCCCGGAAGAAATCGGAAATAGTGGTTTCGGTGGCGGCAATATTCTCCAGTTCCTTGCGCTTGCAGATCATCGAGAAACTTCGCGAAGGCCCAATGATCGTCGGAGATCTGGTAATCGCGCTGGGCGAGAACCAGGCCACTATTTCCAAGCAACTTGCCCTGCTTCGCGAAGCCGGCCTTCTGGCATGCCGCCCTGATGGACGCTGCCGCGAGTACGCACTGTCGAATGTTGCGATGACGAGTGCCGCCGTTGATGCCCTGCACGTTCTGGGCATCGACGCTGTCGCAAGGTCTGCCGAATGTCGCGCCAAAAGGGTTGCTCGTGGCGCGAGCTGAATTTCTGTTGACGGGCCGGCATAGCGCCAGCCCTGGAGGTTCCAATGAAGAATGATCGTCCCGCGTGGCTCGCGAACAAGCAGACGAACAACGCACCCAAGTCCAGGGTGCGTGCGATCAGCGATGCAACTTTCGAGCGCGAAGTCGTCGCATCCGAGATTCCGGTTCTTGTGGATTTCTGGGCGCCTTGGTGCGGCCCCTGCAAGATGGTCGCCCCCGTGGTCGAAAGACTGGCCGAGGAGTACGAAGGTCGCGTGAAGTTCGTGAAGATGGATACCGAGTCCAACCCGGGCGTTCCTGGCGCCATGGAAATCCGGTCGATACCCACACTGCTGATCTTCAAGGGCAAGGACGTGGTGGAATCGAAGATCGGCGCAGGGTCCATCGACGAAATGCGAAACATGCTCGACCGTTCACTGGGCATCAAGAAGCCTGGACTGCTGGCAAAGCTGTTCGGATAACGGGGGGGCAGAACCTCATGGGCCACCACGACAACGTGCACAAGTTCGATCCTGCCAACGCAGCGAGACTGGACGACCCGCAGAGGCGACAGGCCATGCCACCTGGGCTTTTGGCCGCGGCCCTCGCGCTGAAACCGGGTGACAAGGTGGCTGATATCGGTTGTGGGACCGGCTACTGGCTGATCGCGCTTCTGGGCACTTCACCCCCAGGGGTTCACTTCAGCGGCGTCGACAGCGAACCGGCGATGCTTGCCCACCTGGCACAGCGGCTGCGCGGGCACGCGCGAGGGGATCAAGTGACTCCGGTTCTGTCCACCGAACACCAGGTCCCTCTGGCTAATGGTTCAGTGGACGTCGTCGTGATGGGCGCGGTCTACCATGAACTGGCCGACCGGCGCGGATTTCTGCGAGAGATCCGACGACTACTGGTCCCTGGAGGGCGGTTGGCAATCATCGACTGGGACGACCTGCCGCCAGGCGTGGAAAGGACCATGGGCCCGCCGATTCATGAAAGAGTACCGTTCGCGCTGGCCCGAACGGAAGTCATGGCCGAGGCGTTCGAGGACATCGACTCGATCGACGGGTTCAGTGAGTCGTATTGCCTGGTCGCACGAAAGGCCGCAAGTTCAGATTAACCCGCTTATATCTCATTCACGATATATTTCTTTTGCGCCATCCTTGACACCGGGGCCATCGGTTTCCATCATGTTTTCGTCAGGCGATTGCCGACACGCCTTTGAAGGCGATGCCATTAAACATGGAGGTTCACGTGAACAGTTCCGCACCCGGTTCAGAATCAAATGTCGCAACCGGCAATCAGGTAATTTCCGTCACGGACGACACGTTCGAGACCGAGGTGATCCAGTCCACCTTGCCCGTCTTCGTCGACTTCTGGGCCCCCTGGTGCGGGCCATGCCGAATGGTCGCGCCCGTCGTCGAGGAACTGGCTCGCGAGTATGCCGGTCGCATCAAGTTCACAAAGCTGGACACAGACTCCAACCCGGGCGTTGCATCCGCCCTAGGCATCCAGTCGATCCCGACCCTGGCACTGTTCCAGGGGAACAAGGTTCTGGACTATCGCGTCGGAGCCGTCCCTCGCGACGAGTTCCGCCGGATGTTTGACGCCGCCCTTGCCACAAAAACCGATTCTCCCGCAGCCCAATAGACAACGTCCAACGATCGACCAGATTCATTCATGGCACGTTGACCACGCAATACACCGGGCGATGATCGAAGTAGGTGCTGTCAATCGACAGTGGGGCCGTGGTGCCTTCGGACACCCCCAGTACAACGCATGAACCGATGAGGTCGTTCGAAATCACGTGGTCGAGCTTCATGAAGCTGTAGGGGTGGGTGTTGGGACCGGAGGAGTCGGAAGACGACAGGTATTGGAACGGCTTGCCTACGCCGACCTTCTGGTTCCAATAGGCAACGCTGGCGTCGTAGTCGGGGTTCATCAGGAAGGGATCGATGTTCATGTCACCGACGACGATGTTGTGCTGGCCGAAAGTCGCGGGCTTGCCGTCGCCTCGATCCTCGAATACCTGCTGGAACTGGGCGGTCCGACATTCGACGTTGGTTCCAGCGGTCGTGTGGACATCGACCACAGCAACCTCGGGCCCATCGACAAGGCCGATGACCGCCGTGGCCACGCGGGCACCTCCGGTGCATCCGTTCGGGGGACGCAGACCATCCAGCCCGTCCAGGCACGGGCCGTCGTCGCAATCCTTCAAGGCGCCGAACGATTTGCGAACGGCGACGCAATTGTCCGGATGGTTCGGGGCGCAGGCCACCGCGTAGTCAGGGCCAAGAATGCGTCGAACCGTTATCGGGCCGCCAGTGGTCCAGGTCCCGCACGCCATCGAATCACCCTCGCAGGCTGCGCTGAATAGAACAGGATCGCCGGCCTCGATCGCGGCGCAGTCGCTTGTGCAGTTCCCGTCGAAGTACAACTCCTGGAAGCCAATGATGTCGGGCTTCAGGGCTTCCAGCAAAGACTTCAGGCTGTCCTGGGCAGGCAACCAGGCCAGGTTGTTTCCATAGAAGGCCGCATTGACGACGGACAGGGCGTCGGAATAGCCGTCCGGGTCCCCATCATGAGAAATGTTGTCGGTGGTTCCAACGTTGAACGTCAGGATCGTGAAAGTTCGTGATGGTGGGGCGTCCGCTTCAACACTTTCGTCGGCTGCGACGTCCACGGCAGTATCGACCGCGCTGTCCCGCGAAACATCCGCCACTTCATCCTGAACAAGGTCGGAACCGATGTCGACCCCGGGGCCGTTATCGTAGGCTTGGAGGATGTCACTTGAATCCCGCGTCGAGCCGCACGCCAGCAGCATCGACCCGCAGGCGGCAAGCAGGATCCCCTTGGACGCATTCATGGTTTCCTCCCTGTGCCGACGGTTAGCCGGTCGGATTCTACACGGACGCGACCTGCATGGCGATCGCTGGAAGAGCAGGACACGATTATGGCCACGTCCGTCAAACCACCTACCGGAATAGTACCGACCTCGACTGGGTTTCTTGGTCAGGCCAATGACGTGTGCCAAGCCGAACCGGACGGGTTCGTCGATAAGTTCCTGACTCCCCTACAGCAAACCAGGCAAGACCGCCTTTCTTCCTGCCGGGTAGTCGGGAAATGTTCGGAGGTACCATCGGTGGTGCGCAAGGGCACGGGGAACCAGATTGGCCGCGGTCCACAGCGCGAACGCCAGTCCCGGCAGGCTCCACGAGGCGATGGCCCAGCCGACCCATTCCAGCAGCTCGCCGAGGTAATTGGGACAGGAAACGAATCGGTAGGCCCATCCGGTGGGAACGCGATATCCAGGCCTGCCGTCCATACGAAGCCGACGTAGAACCGAATCGGATTGCAGGTTCAACGCGAAGCCGCCCAGGAAGATGATGGCCCCCAGTACGACTCGGATATCCACGATCGATTCGATGGCCGAAGGCCCCCCGAGACCCGTCAGACCCAGGCCCAGGAACACACCGTTGATGCCGTTGAACGCGATGCCAGACAGCATGATGACCAGCGGCATCGGGCTGCCTGACTTCACCCGCCAGGGATACACCAGCACCCGGTTTCCGTAGTGCAGCAGCCACAATGCCAGCAGCATCAGTAGAGACGGCGACGCCGACGCAGTGCCCATCGCAATAACCAGGGTCGGGAATATCAGCAACGCAGGCAGTTCCATCAGAAACCAGCCGATACCAGCCGGTACCGTGGGTCCGGCGGATTTTGCGTTATGGCGTCCGTACGGAGCTGCAATCCGCAGAAGCACAAGAGCAATGGCCGGAGCCAGCCCAATCCATGCCAGCAGCATCAGGCGAAAACCCTCGTCTATGCTCATGAAGGCACCTCGTGCGCGCACCGCATTTTAGGGAATGGTAGCCTCATCCGACCCCAGCCGCGCAATCATATCCGCGATAGTCTGCTCCAGCGGTAGCTGTCGGTAACGCATTCCGCAACTTCTTGATCGGAATGGCACAAACGCCCGCAGTTTACCTGCTCCACTCGAGCGCACGAACGCTGAACAGACTATCTTCCAGCCCCCGGTTCACCCGGAAATCCCTGATTGACAGAATCGTGCTATGACCCGAACGCATGTCTGTCATCACCACCTTCGAAAAGCGCTTTGCTCCACCGAAATCGCTCAGGTTGGAACTGTCCTGGCGACGCACCGGCGTACCGTCGGCATCCAGGTACTCGACGCTCACCTGGTATCCGTGGAGCTTGTCGACCACAAGCAGGGCTTCCGGGTGCTGCGCCTTGACGCCAGGCTTGGGCTTGCACCTCAGGTACCAGTTGCTGTCGTCCTCGCGCTCCAGTGTGGCGTCGTACTCGTTTGCCCATGTGGTCGCTGCCATGTCGTCATTTGTGAAGTCGGAACCAGCAAACCTCTGGTTCATGTTGTGCGAGGCCACCCGACGAACCTTCTTGAAGCCTGGAAGGTAGACGTAGACCCGATCCCGGTCCTCCACCAGTGTGGCCATTCCCTTCAGCTCGCCGGACAGCATCCGGACCATACGCAGACTGGTCCCCTTCTGCAGGATCGAAAAGTCGTAGGACTTCTTTGAACCGTCCGTGTCGAGGATCGTCATCGTGACGTCCATGGCCTGGTCCTGGTATCCGCTGATAGCGTCATCCATCTGGCGCAGAATCGCCTCAGGGTCGGGTTCGTCTGTCCCTGTCGCGGCAAGTCCCGTTACCGAAACTGACACCGCCAGCAGCATGACGAATATGGAAAGCGCCTGGCATCTGATCATTCGCATCGAAACCTCCATCGAAGAGGCAACGCCCCCGATGGCGAGCCCCGACGTGGCCAGTGCAAGGCGCGTACCCAGAATAGCTGCTATGCAAGTACCTGTATCTACAGCTACTACCTGGACGGGGCTTTCATTCCAGCGTGCGCATTAGCACGAATCTGTGCGTCCGCGCACTCGTACCAATCACAAGAAGCTTCGTCGCAGACAACAGGACGACACCGGATTCAGCGGTGCCGCGTTCTCGCGAGAATCGAGCGTTGACCAGTACTCCCCGCCCGTCGATACTGTCCTTCGTGGACGTTTCGGCAAATGGAAATTCCTATGTATAGGGAGACTGAATGATCAGAAAATTCTACTATTGCACCAGACTCTTCCCGGCACTACCGGCCCTGGCAACACTGATGTTGTTCGCCGGTTGCTCGGATGAATCAGCCACGGCAATAACCTCAATAGACTACAGTCTGCCGCAATCATGGGCGGCGATGCCTGGCAAACGAAGTTCTGCCACCGAAATTCCGGGCGGCAGCGGGCTTAGTAGCCTTGAAGAAAGTGCAAAAGTCGATGTCTTCTATATCCATCCGACAACCTATTACGTTACTGGTCCCGACAACGCATCCATAGATGATTCCACGGTAAACGATACTACTGACCTGATGCTGGAGGTACAGGCCGCATCATTCAATTCGGTGGGGAGGATTTTTGCGCCACGTTATCGCCAGATGGCAATTTTCCGGTTCGGTGGTAGCGAAGACCTCCTCCAGAAACCGTTGAATATCGCCTACGAGGATGTTCGTCAGGCCTTTCTTTACTACCTCGAAAACCTGAATCAGGGCCGGCCCTTTATCATTGCGGGTCACAGCCAGGGGGCCAATCACGGGCAGCGACTGTTGATCGAGGAAGTTGCCGGAAAGCCGTGCGCCGATCTCCTTGTTGCGGCATGGATTCCCGGACTGGCATTGCCTCGCACAATGCTGGATTCCGCGGCGGGCGGAGGACTTGCGGCATGCTCAACGCCGCAGCAGACTGGTTGCGTCGCTCTCTGGGAGACTTTTGGAGAGGGATTCACAGATCGTGCCGCTTGGATTCTCGGTCAGGTGTATTGGAATCTCGACAAACAACGATGGGTAAGTGCCACGCCGGATCAATTGCTGTTCAGCGTCAATCCGATGACCTGGGTTGAGGATGCCGAAATCGCCCCAGCCTTTTTAAACCTGGGTGCCGTGCCTTTCGGAGTGCTCAAAACCAGCTTCAAGGGAATCCTCCCCGCTGTGGTATCGACTAGGAATGATCTAGGCTATTTGATGGCAAGCCCCCCCCTTTCCGAGGATTATTTCATAAGTGGCGAATCACTTATGCATGATCGTTTGATATATCACATGCATGACTTCAATCTTTTCTGGATGAACATCAGGGACAATGCGCGAAAGCGTGTACATGCATTTCTCTTGCAGCGTCAGCACGTTGGCTATCCATTGATCGAGAGTTCGAACACTATGGCCACTGTGGCTGGGCGTGATCTCTCGTATCAGATCGAAACGATTAATCTGGCGGATTCGTACAAAGCCACAGGTCTTCCGCCAGGAGTGAATATCGATGAACACACAGGGGTAATCAGCGGAATACCACCGCAGCAGGGTACATTCGCGGTTTCAATTAGTGCAACCAATTCCTATGGGACGGACGTCGCGGAGCTATCCATGAGTATTACTGGCAGTGCACCTCAATAAGATGCTTTGAAACCAACATACAACTGTGCCTATAACGGGGCAGATTGGAACTTCGAAATCAGTATTCCAGCCCGATGTTCACGCCGACCTGGTGAGCCTGCGTGTCGTAGTCGGCCGAGTTTGACCATTGCCGGATGTAGTTGTACGACACTGTCGCGTTCAATGTCAGGTTCCCGAATTCGTGGCCATAGGCCACGGACGCGTGCGGAATCAACTTGCGGTCCTCGCGGTTGGGCGCGATGACGGCCCCATCCAGGTTGGTCGCAGGCCACCCCGGATATTCCAGCGTCCTGAATTCCAAACCGACCACGAACGACCAACCCTTCGGCAGGACCTGCTTGTACTTCAGGTAGGCCCGGTGACCCCCTGCGATGAAGTCCGACGTCAGGAAGGCGAACTGGGCCTGGGTCAGCTTGCGCGTCAGGGTCTGACTGGTCGAAAACAGGTGGCGGTATGAATAGTCGGCCTGCAGCCCGCCCTGGGCCCACAGGCCCTGGCTGATGTGAAGGCCCACGTCCAGTTGATGATCGTCGCGGTCGGGTCGTCCCTGTGCCTGTCCCTTCAGCCCGAGGTTGTACCGGAAACCGTACCCGACGCGTGGGGTCAGCGTGGTCCGGGACGCCAGAGTAAAGCGCAAACTCGTCGTCGCCAGAACGTCCAGGGCGTTCGACTGAACGTCGTCATAGAAGCCGCGATAGCGCAACTCGACACCGGCCTGCCAGGCGAACCAGTGCGCAGGTTCCAAACTGACGGCAGCGTTCAATTGACCGCCCACGAAGTTCAGGGCGTTGTAGGCGTCCTGGTTCCGCAGCGTCTCGACACCCAGGGCCACCAGGAACTCGTTCTTTCCCTCCGGCCCGAAGGCCGGGTTCACCTGGAGCCGCAATGCGTGGTCGTGCGAGATCAGATCCGTATTGTTCGTAAATATCTCCGCGGACCCGTCATACTGCAGCGTCCAGTAGGTTCCAAAGTCCATACCCACTTTCAGGCTTGGCAAAATCGACGCGTCCCATTCGGGCGTCCGCATAAGGAACACGTTGTCGGTCCAGACGCTCCCTACGGCACCGGCTACGCTGAATTCCTGCGCCTGAACCGGGCCAGCCGCGAACAGGGTCACCAGGGTTACCATCACGACCCGCATCGCGCCCTTCATTTCCCGCCATCCTGGCACGGGCCGTTGCCGCCCCCGCCGCCTCGGAACCGCCGCATTCCGCCAGCCCCGTCGCCCATGCCCGGGGCCCCGTGTCCCTGCGCACCCTTCCCGTGCTTCCGGAAACGGTGTTCCTGCCCGTCCTGGATACCGTCGCCATCGCGATCAACGAACGTGGCCCCTTCGCCGGACGTCGAAGCCGAGGCCGGAGACACCGCGGGAGACACCGCCGGCGCCGGCTGCGCCGCCGCTGCCGCAGCAGGTGTTGCGACTATTGTCGGCACAACCTTAACGACGGGAGCCTTCGCAGGCTCCACCGCCACCTCAGCTGCCGCCATTCGAGGCAACACCGACGCAGCGACCAGCACCAGCAACGCCATCCTGATGTTCATGGTCCCTCCGCGGCCCGGGGGAAGTCCGTTCCCCCAGGCCGTGTCGGTCGCACCCTGCCTTACTTGGCCATGCCCTTGCGGTTCTGTGCGTGATCGCAAACCCCGTCGCCGTCTGCGTCCACAAAGCCAGATCCGTGTACGCCCTTGCCCATGCCTTGGCCGGCGCCCTTGCCCTGCCCCTTGCCCTTGCCCTGACCCTTGCCTTGGCCCTTGCCCTGACCCTTGCCCTGGGTGCCGGTGCCCTTCTTGTCGCAGAGGCCATCGCCATCCGCATCAACGAATCCCGCGCCGGTCCCATCCCGGGCCTGAACCTGGTCCTGCGCCTGGGTCAACTGGCCAGCCTGGGCTGCCTGACCCTTCCCCTTCACGGGGTCCACGTCGCTTGCGAACGCCACCGCGGGCAGGCCCGCAATCGCCACCACCACAAACAGGT
Organism: uncultured Myxococcales bacterium; assembly: GCA_903936705.1. Lineage (GTDB taxonomy): Bacteria > Myxococcota_A > UBA9042 > DTJE01 > DTJE01 > CAIZWN01. The sequence goes on along the minus strand of CAIZWN010000063.1, from coordinate 31,571 downwards.
TCTTCAGGTTAGTCTTCATTCGGCACCTCCAAGGTTTCCAGTACCAGCCCACCTTGGGCCGGCAAAGGTGTCTATTGCGAGCATCGTGCCACGCTGATCCAGTTTTTTAACTCATTGTAATAATGCAATAACATACCAACTGACCACAAACGCACCCCATCGAGCCCAGCAGTGTTCGACGTTTTCGTCGAGGTCCTTCGACGTCCAGGTCGAAGTGGTGGTCAGTCCAGACCCAGTTTCTGCATCTTATAGCGAACCGAACGCTCGGTAAGACCCAGTTCCCTGGCCGCGGCGCTTTGGTTTCCCCCGTGGCGTTCCAGTGCCCGGAATATGAGGTCCCGCTCGAGACTGGCAACTTGATCCTCAAGTCCCCCCAACGCAGTACCAGCGTGCGCCTTGACAGATGCCCCCCCTAAGCCCAGGGGAAAGTCCCTTGCCTCCAGGATCGGCCCGTCCCCAAGCACCAGCGCTCGCTCTACCAGATTCTCCAACTCGCGAACGTTCCCGGGAAACGGGTGGCGGGCCAAGGCTGCCAGGGCATCGTCCGACACGCCCGCAATTCCGGTAGGGGACAGGTCAGCGTGCTTGCGAACGAAGTGCGCCACCAGGGCCGCAATGTCGCCTGGCCGCTCACGAAGGGCCGGCATCCGCATCGTCACCACGGCCAAGCGGTAGAACAGGTCAGCCCGAAACTCGCCCGTCCCGATCCGCGCATCGAGATCCCGGTGAGTTGCCGCCAGCACCCGGGCATCGGTTTCCAGCGTCTGGGTTCCTCCGACCCGTTCGAACCGCCCGGTCTGCAGAACGTTCAGCAATTTCACCTGGACCGACAGGGGGATGTCTCCGACCTCGTCCAGGAACAGGGTCCCGCCCTTGGCCAGTTCCAAGCGTCCCTTCTTCTGCACCGAGGCACCCGTGAACGCCCCCTTCTCGTGGCCGAACAGCTCCGACTCGACCAGCGTTTCACTGAGAACTGCGCAGTTCAACGTCACGAATGGCCCTGCCCGACGGCCGGACAATTGGTGGATCGCCCGTGCCACCACCTCCTTGCCCGTCCCCGACTCGCCCAGAATCATCACGGATGCCCTGCTGGCCGCGACCTTCAGCGCAAGTTCCTTCACCTGCCCGATGGCCGCGCTGTCACCTACCCAATCGGAGAAGGCGTCCGCAACTTCCACCGCCTGACGCAGGGATCGGTTCTCCCTAGACAGTCCCACCTTCTCCAGCGCCTTCGCGACCAGAGCCTCCAGGCGGGCCAGGTCCACGGGCTTGCCCAGAAAGTCGTACGCCCCTGCCCGCATGGACCGCACCGCATCCTCGACCGTCCCGTAGGCGGTCACGACGATCGCTTGCAGGTCGGGGTGGACGCGCCGCAAGTCCTCCAGAAGGGAGATCCCGTCGGGACCGCCCAGGCGAAGGTCGGTAATCAACAGATCGATCCGGTGATCCCGAGCCTTCTCCGAAGCTTCGGCCGCCGACCCAGCCTCCTCTACGTCGTAGCCCACCTTCCGCAGGAACCCGGCCAGCATCCGACGCTGCACGGCGTCGTCTTCCGCTAGCATCAGGGTCGCCTTGTCACGCATATCCATCTGAAATTTCCTTCCACCGACCACCAGAAGGCCGATCTACGTTTCCTTCGCAGGCAGCACCAGAGTGGCGTGCGTCCCGACGCCCTGCTGGGAATTCAGAACCAGAGTGCCGCCGTGCGCCTCGACAAGACGCCTTGCCAAGGGGAGGCCCAGACCAGTTCCGTGGGCCTTCGTCGTGACGAACGGTTCCTGAACACGCGAAAGCGTCGCCGCGTCCATCCCCGAACCGTCGTCGGAAATCACCACCCGGAACGTACCCGGCTGGCATTCCGCTACAACGGTGACGATTCCCCCAGGACCCACGGCGTCCAGGGCGTTTGCGACCAGGTTGGCCACGACCTGTCCGAATCTCTGCCGATCAACGATGACATCGCCGGAACAGGCGCACCTGATCTCGAGAGTCTTGCCCTCGCCCACCGCCCGCATGGCAAGTGAGGCCAGGGCCTCCTGCACCAGCGCGGACGCCGGGTAGGCGCGACGGTCCAGATCCAGTGGCTTCCCCAGTTCCAGGAACTCCGAAACGACGCGTTCGACCCGGTCGGAGGCATCCGCCGACATTGCCAGCAGGTCATGGAAGCCGGCGTCGTCCGCTGGATCGACATGGATCTCACGCGACAGTCGCTGCAGCGCCATACCGATCGTGTTCAGGGGGTTCCGTACCTCGTGGGCCACAGTGGCAGCCATTTGGCCCAGAGACTGCCAGTGCCGACCCTCCTCCTCACGACGACGCATAGCGTCGACAAACTCCCTCCGGCGTCGGACGGCCCGACCCATTACGAAGGCCAGCGCGATGCTCAGCAAAACCACCCCGCCCAGGACGCCAGCCATGAGCGCCTGCCTATGGCTGATCCAGGTCCGGAAGCGCACCAGTTCGCCGGCATCCAGGGCAGTTCGCACCACCGCGCGAGTACCATCGACAAGGTCCAGGGGCCCGATGACCTCGTAGACTGTCTGGCCGTCCCGGTCCAGCATTCGGCCCTGCAGCCCGTCCAGCGCTCCCTCCCGAACCTGCGCCAACACGGGGTCATTGTCCCATGTCGAAATCCGTCCAGGTGCGGGAGACGCCGCCAGAATTCCACCTGGGTCCTGGACCACCACGTACTCCAGATCCCGGTCCTTCAGGTCTGCCAGAAGCGGGCCAAGGCCAACCTCCAGGCGAATCTCGTCAAGATGACCTCGATCCATGCATACGACCGTCGCAACTGATTCGCCGCGAGTCCATGCACAGAACACCCCCAGTTCACGCGTGCGGTCATCCTCCACAAAATCGCCGTCGGGCGCGGCCAGCACTCCGTCCACGAACGCCAAACGTGAGCCCACGGGCACACGGTCCATGCACCCCCGTACATCGTTCGTATCACGCGCAGCCCAAATTGCCAGATAGGGAATCCTGGATGTCAGAGCGGCACAGTCTTCACCGGTACCTGGAGGCCCCAGCAACTCCAGCAGCAGCGCAGCGCTCTCAGCCGACATCGAGTACACCAGTCCAGTAGACCAGGTCGCCTCCTGCGCTGCCTCGCGAACCATGCGTCCTGCTGAACGGGCGTGGGATTCGTACAACGCCTGCAACACGTCGTACTGGCGTTCCTGCTCCAGGCGCGTGGTGACCGCAAGCAGGATGGACAAGCCCGCCACTACAATCGGGATCAGCGCGAACCGGAGGTAGGGAAAGCGCACCGGATTCGCCCTCGCAGCCTTCGAACGAAGATAGCACACTACTTGGCGAAGGTCGGCACCAACTCGAGCGCCTTCAAGACCTCAGACCTGCCTTTCCGGTAGTCAACCCTCGACCGAGCCCACTGTGAACTCGGGCGGGTTCGCCAGTGCACGCTTCACCGCGCACAGTCCAGCCGAACGCTCCAGCGCCTTGCGGTATTTCTCGGGAAAGCCCGTGGGAACGACGATCTGCAGATCGATCGCTGCCATACGGTGGTTTACGTCGTCGTACGTCATCCGCTGGACCAGGTGCACACCTTCCGTCGGCAGGTCATGGCTCTTCAGGAACGACAGAACATAGATTCCCGCACAGGTGCCGATCGAGGCCAGGAACAGCGTGTAGGGCTCGGGCGCACTCCCCTCGCCGCCGGCCTTGACCGACTGGTCGGTGTGAATGATCCGCCCGTTGACCTCGGCATCAACCCTCAGGCCGCCACTGAACGTAATCGTCATTTCCATTTGGTCCTCCCTTCCACTGCAGCCATTCTATCCGCACCTGTCCCTTGGACATGCTTTTCTTCAGCAAATTATTCGGCGCCGCTGTGGCAGAAAACCGGAGATCAGGCCGGCGGGTCAACCTCAGCAACGCTCTCGCATCTCGGGTAAACTTCAGCCGCCTCGCCCAGGGTCGGGTGGGGCGCACCTCGATCCACAACGCCTTGCCGTGGATCAGAGCGTCGGCGACCTTCCCTCAAGCGATTTCGACAACGCAGGCAAAGATCTGGGACAACACGCCCATGGTTCCGACGGCCTGTCGCTGGCGCATGCCTTTCCAACATTTGGGTCTGGTTATCGTCGTAGGCCTTTTCGCCAGCGACCTGTTTTGTATCCCGTTCGCCAAGCCACGGGTTTTTCACGGCGCGCGCATCTGCTAACATCCTTGCGTCAGGCAATCGTGCCGACCGCACGAGGACAACCCGTGGAAACGAAAACCGAACCGGCCCTTCCGCCGCCCGACGACAAGGCCTTCCAGGATTTCTACCCAGATGACGTGGCCTGGTGCTACGGCTGTGGCCGTCTGAACGAGCCTGGCCTGCACGTACGCAGTTTCTGGGACGGTGACGAGTCAGTCTGCCGGTACGACCCGGGGCCGCAGCACATCGCGATTCCCGGATACGTGTACGGGGGACTGATTGCCTCGCTGATAGACTGCCACGGCACCGGCACCGCTGCCGCCGCCATGTACCGGGCCCAGAACCGACCCATGGACAGCGAACCTCCCCTGCGATTCCTGACGGCCTCGCTGCACGTCGACTACCTGCGTCCGACGCCCATGGGCGTAACCCTGGAAGTACGCGCCCGGGTCAAGGAAGTTACAGGCCGGAAGGTCGTGGTCGAGGAGACGATGTTCGCAGCGGGCCACGTCTGCGCCCGCGGACTGGTCATTGCGGTCCAGGCCCCGGATCATCTGTTCGCGCAGCGGGAGTGATATTCGCGTGTAGAACAGTAGAACAGTTTCCGATGGCCGAATGGATCACTTTATGCTGGCGGGGATCAACTCAGATAGTCCAAGCAAGAATTCGTTTCAAGAACTGCTGTACAGTAATTCCCCTAAAATTTGCACACGGCATAGGCTTCATCGTCATAATTCGGACAGTCATTTGAATTGTCACATAGGCGACACTCGTCAACGGTCGTCCCAGACTCACATTTGAATGTCCAGTCGCCGCAAAAACGCCAGTCACTCATGCAACGTCCGTCCGGACAGAGGAAGGCCGTGCCTCGGCATTGGCTGCAACCTTTCTGATCAGAACCATCAGCGCATTCAATTTTGTCGTTGCAGACTGCGTCAAGCGGGGCACAACTACCATCGTCGCAGTTGTGTTGGGCTTCACATCTTTCGACGCAGTTTCCGTTCTGGCAGATGCCGTTTTCTCCGCAACTCAAGCCACTCTTCGTATAGTCATGGCATGCCGCTGTCACGAAATTCATTGGGTCCTTGATACATCTGGGATATGGATCTACTGAACAAATGCCGGGGCAATTATCGGCATCCATAAAGCCATTCTGGGCGCAATAACTAGGCAAATTGCAAGGACTGTCGCGAAAATCGCATGCGTTTGCAGCACAGTCCATATACTGAACCCATGCCGTCCCGGAGGCATTGCACCTCATCAAGACATTTCCGAAGCAACCTTCCGACTCTGCATTACAAATTCCAAATTCCCCCAAACATGTTCCATCGGGAACAAGATCTCCCAGAGAATCGCAACTGTACTTCTGCGTACCGTTATTCCCACATACCTGGATTTCGGAATATCCGACTGGGCAGCTACATTTGCTGTTGCGGCACGTGCTGAGCGGGCTGTAACACTGCTGCGTCTCGGAAGCCCATACCAGGCAGCCGTCAGCCGTTAGGACGCATGTTTGAAGATTGTAAGCGTCCGCACACGAGGTCTGGCCTGCAAATTGGCACTTGTTGTCACAGACACACTGTCCGTCCACGCAGGTTTTTCCATAATAGGTCCAGCACACCCCACATTCTTTACCGCATGGTCCCGTCCCGCAATTACGTCCTTCGCATTCCTTGTCAAAGTCATCCAAACTGCAGCCACACACGCTCATGTCCAAGCCGGAGCAGTCATCAAGGCATTCGACAAAAGTCCTGCCAGCAAATCCCAACTCTTCGCACCTTTTCTTTGAAAGCAGTATGGCCCATGAAGTGTCAGGATTGGCGAATACTGATTCGTCGCAGGCTTCTCCTTCATCAATCAGTCCGTTTCCACAAAGAATCGTAGATACATTACATTCTGAGGTATCCAGTGTCCTGCAGTCAGGAGAACACGTGGCATTTCCGTTGCGGTCGTCCCCGAGGCTTCTGCATGTGACAGTCCCAGGCGGGTCGCACTTCTCGTCGGCTTCGACAAAGCCATCGCCGCAGGATGGCCCTTTGCAAGCCGAGGTATTGAAGCTCTTGCAGTCAGGGCTGCACGGGGCTGTTCCTGAAGTGAACATGGTCACGGGACACCTGGCGGTGTCGCCATCGCATAGTTCGTCTCCTTCAATCTTTCCGTTGCCGCAAATAGGAACTATCGGTTCGCAACATGTTGAGAGATTCCAGTGCGCGCAGTCGGTGTCGCAGACAGCAACCCCCTTCTTGAAGCCAAAATCCTGGCAGCTACTAACGCCGCCATCGCAAGTCTCACCAGAGTCAACATATCCATCACCGCATGAATCACCGACCGTGCGGCAGATTACGGTCTCCCAGGCAGAGCAGTCAGGTTTACAGAATCCAAGCCCCACCGGACCAGTCCCCTGCCCTATGCATTCGCGGTGGTCCTTGATCACAAGTCTGATGTTTTCGTTGGGGTCACAAACCTCACCCAGATCGACAGTGCCGTTACCGCAAAGACTGCCATTGCACTTTGAACGATCATATCCGCCGCAATTTTCCTGACACGTGGCACTTCCGGACAAATATCCAAGTTCGGAACAGGAGATCGTGTCTCCCTTGCATTTCCATCCAGGAACTCTTTCATTTATGCAACCTAGTACATTGTCACATGTGTCAGTCGTGCACTGGTCCTGATCGTCGCAATCCACTGTGGTCGGCGCTTCGACGCATTTTCCAGCCTGACAAGATGCCGAGGTATTGAACGTGAGGCCATCACATGTTCCCGATGAACAGGTCCCACAGGTAGCGCCGCAGCCATCAGGCCCGCAGCTCCTTCCATCGCAGTCAGGTACGCATTCCAAACATTTCCCATCGACACACTCTGAATCCTTTATACACATCCCACAGGTGCCGTCACAACCATCGTTCCCGCATTCCCGGTTCAGACAGTCTTTAGTGCAGTTTGCCTGACACCGAGCGTCTACACACGATTCGTCGACTTGGCACGAGCCACACAAGCCATCGCAACCGTTACTGCCACATTCCTTACCAATGCAGTCTGCCGTACAACCTGTCCGACACTGACCTTCAACACATGTATTCGTGATTCCACACGAGCCGCACGAGCCATTGCAGCCGTCGTCGCCGCACTCGCGCCCTAAGCAGTCCGGCAGGCAGTCCCCAACGCAATGTCCATCAATACAACCTCTTGAACATGAGTCAAGCCTTGCCCAGTCATTACATCCGTCACCCATCAGGCAGACCATCAGCATGTCGCCCAAGCAACCCATGATACCGTCTACGGGACACTTATCGTCGCAAATTATTCCGCCTATGCACTCACCATCCTTGCAGCCAAACTCGCAGTCGGCAGCCGTTACCCAAAGGTTGTATACGTCACCACGTTCGCATACGAGTTTTCTGGCACCCTGACAGGCAATAGCCCCGATCTGGGTACATTGATCTTCGTGAGGGACAGCATCACCTGGCAAAGTTGGACCTTGCGAATCACATCCGACTGCATAGCTCACGGCGACAGCAATAAGCAGGTACCTCGACATATTGGTTACCAAGGTTAAGAAGCCCCGCTACGGTAGAGGATGGATGAGAATCCGTCAATTGGTACAGAATTGACGCATCTTAAACGGCTCTCGATACTTTCCTCAACAACCTCGGTCAACCCGATCACGATAGAGAGGCCGGCCAGCCTGGATTGCAAAACCAGGGTGGTTTCTGGTCTCGTCGAAACGCCCCTTTACCCACTTAGAGAATTTTGCTTGGCCACATCGACGCAATGTACGTCTTATGGAAAGGTGCGCACTGCTCGTATCATGTCAAAATCTTGAAGGACGTCCTTCACGCCTCGCCACCTCACAATCTCCCATACCTGAACATGCCGCACGCCGTTTCGGTCGCACATCCTTACGTCATCCAGATTGTGGACCCTAGGCATTCACGGAATCTCGGCCTGTCCCAGCACCGAAGGACGGGAACGCGACGCGCGGCCCGGGCCGGACACTTACGCGGTCAAAGCCGTAGAACATCTCGCCGTCGATTACAGGGTCCAGCAGTTCGCCGCCGGCCGCTTCGACGTCCAGAGATCTGCCCGGGAATTCGTGCCATTGTTTCCCCGGGATCGGCTTGCCAACGACGTACCACGTCCACTTATAGATAACCTCGATGGCCGGCAGCGCGCCGACCACGATGTGCAGCATCCCTGGCTCGCGAGCGTGCTCGAAAAGGCGCATGGTCCCGAAGTCGACCTCGATGGAACTGGCATGCAAGCCCTGATAGACCCCGTAATCGAACCGCCTTCCGTCTGCCACGACCTCGGCTCGCGTCCCTGACAACATGTGTCGCCCCAGTTCCCGCAGGTCAGCCGGGACGTATGGGACCCACTTGAACGGCGGGAGTGTCGAGAGGTAGCCCACGGCGGTCCTGGCGCTGATGTCGATGATGCCAAGCGGATTCCGATTTGGACGCTCATAGAACTTGCTGAAGAACTTCTGTCCGGCCCCTCCCAGCGCAATCGCAAAGCCGATTCGCTTGAAGGACCAGGTATCGGGCGTATCGCCGGGCTGGTGCCCGCGGACCTCGATGGTGTCCAGTTCCACGGTGTGAAAGTTCCGTCCGGCCCGCAGCCCGTCTGCTAGCGTGCGGACGACCTGCTCGGTCCGACCCTTGATCCCTGCCGTCCGCGCCACGAAGTCGATGGTTCCGCCATTCGAAGGCACAAGGAGCGGGTATGGCCGCTCGCTCTGCCAAAGGCCCTTGCGCTGAAGAACCTGGCGCCCCTCGTTCAGCATCCAGTGAAGCGTTCCGTCGCCGCCGTCGCTGACCCAGTAATCGCAGCCCAGCTCGATGAACTCCTCCAGCACAGGCTGGATCTCGGAGATCTCGCGGGTCTCACGGACGATGTAATCGTCGCCAAAACGCGAAGCGAGCGCATTCAACCGTCGAGATCGGTTCTTTCTGGCGTTAAGGTTGGTCAGGACACCGATTCTCATGGTCTCGTCCACCCAATGGAATCTACCGAAACCTGGTGGCAAGCGGACATCCGGCCCCCGACAATATCAATCACACGAACAGGCATTGGCGAGCGAGCCGATATTACGCCCGTAATCGAACATGTCAAATCGAGCCTGTCCAACCCGAGCCCCCCGTACGCACCCGGAATCGGGTGCAACAGTTCGGGGCTGGACCCTGCAGCCATCGTTGCCGGCCCTATCCCACAACCTATTGATATTACTTGGGTGCCGGAGGAGGGACTTGAACCCTCACACCCTTGCGGATACGGGATTTTGAGTCCCGCGCGTCTACCAGTTCCACCACTCCGGCGTGGTCAATGCGACGGGAGGATAGCGGAGAGTGGCGCCGCGGGTCAAGCGGTCGTTCGACAGCGGTCATTCGACAGCGTGTTTCGACAGCGGTCCTTCGACGGCTTTTCGATGATCAGACGCACGGCGGTCGTAAGGCGATCGCACCGCGGTCGCACGGCAGTCCCACGGCAGTCGCACGGCGGTCGCAAGCTACTTCAAGAAGGCGCCATCCAACCGCGCACGCGCCACGTCGGCTTCGGCCACGATCCGTTCCAGGACTTCGGCAACCGTTGGCAGGTCATGTACCAACCCGACCACCTGCCCCAGCGGAAGGACGCCCTTGTCCACGTCGCCGTCCAGCGTCGATACCTGGAACGCCTTGAACGCGTTTGCCAGGAAGGACAACTGCCGGACGTTCTTCCACCCGGATGCCGTCACGCCAACAGCCATCTTGGCCCATGGCATTCCCATCATCCGCGCTATCTGGCGCGAATTCACAAGGGCGCGCGGCAGGTCCAGCCCTCGCCTCATCGCGGTCTTTGAACCCTTCGAGACCAGAATGCGGCACGGCTGCCCGTCGAATCGCGTCGTGTAGACCGTGTCGTCAATGCCCTTGTCCAACGCCAGTTCCTTGCACGCCTGATGGATCGGGCTGTCGCTGGTCATCATCAGGCGCGTGCCCATCGCAACGCCCTCGGCGCCCAGCGCCAGCGCCGCCGCCAGCCCCCGCCCGTCGGCGAAACCGCCCGCCGCGATAACCGGGATCTTCACGGTATCGACGATCGCCGGAACCAGCACCAGGCTGGTCACGTCGCCGCCGTGCGCAGCAGCCTCGTGGCCGGTCACCAGCAGAGCGTCGGCCCAGGCCTCAGCCGCCTTGGCGTGTTTCTCGTTGACCACGGTGCCGATGACCTTGCCGCCGTAACCGTGCACTTCCTCGGCTATCTTGTCGCCCTTGCCCATCGAGATGTTGATGACTGGTACTTTCTCGTCCAGCAGGACACGAGCGTTTTCCTTCGCGCCGGGAAAATACAGCGTGACGTTGGCAGCAAATGGCTTGTCTGTAAGTTCGCGGATGCGCCGTACTGCTTCTCGGGTCTGGGTCACGCCCAGCACACCGGTTGCAAGGATGCCCATCCCGCCGGCGTTGGACACGGCAGCGACCATCTCGGGCACGCTGATCCATGACATGCCCGACAAGAAGATCGGGTGCCGGATGCCAAATGTCTCGGTGATGCGGGTCTTCATGAAAGCCTCCCGGAAATTTCCTTCGCGAAGGCTACCACAGGTCGGGCACACAGGGGTTGCGCAGTTGACCAGTCGGCCTCATTCTCACGTGGTCCGCAGTCTGGAGGGCACTTGGACCACCAGTGGAATACGCGAATCGTCGTCCCGTTCAGGGACATCGACATGATGGGCCACGTCAACAACGCGGTTTACCTGTCTTACATGGAACAGGCCCGGGGCGACTTGTGGGACTCGTTGTTTTCGCGCGGAGCCTACCGGCGCATGCCATATCTGGTAGGCGAGGTGCACATCCGCTACGTGGCGCCTGCACACCTTGGCGACACGATCCTCGTCGGAACGCGGCTGACCGAATTCGCGCGTCGAACGTTCACTTTGGAATACCTGTTCAAACGCGAGTCGGACGGCACCGAACTGGCCAGATCGACCACGGTCCTGGTGTTCTTCGATCTGCAGACCAAGCGCTCGGTAGATACGCCCGAGGAATTCAAGGCCAAGGCCCTTGAACTTGGAATCGTTTGATCAGGCCCCGTCGTTCGAGCGCCTTCTGAATGTCCACAGGTTGTTAACGACAAAGTTGATGGTCAGTCCCGCAAGGATGCCCACCACGGGCGAAAACGCGTGATACAGCCGGAACTCCCCACTGATCACTGTGTTCCACAATTCGCTGCTTCTGACGCTGGCCGACACGAAGGTCGATGTCCCCAACTGCACGACTGCGGCAACTGATGACACCAGGTAGAACTTCGCGAGGCGCCAGATGAAACCACCAGACTCGTCGGCAGCGACCCGATCCCCCCATGTCCACGCACTGTTGAGAAGGTAGTTCGTGAATATGGACACGGCGATTGCCAACCCGTACGCCACGATGTCACGAACGCCCGTCCTGGTCAGCGGGGAAAAATCGAAAAGATCTGCGGCAAGGTCCCTTAGCCCTGCAAGGGCATCCGGCGGCAGGAATGTCGTTACCAGCCATACCGTGCACAGGTTGACCGGCACGCCCGACGCCCCGACCACCAGGAACTTGATCAGGCGTCGCTGCTCTATCGACAGGTGGGTTCGCAAGAACCGCCGGACGCCTATCAGCTCCACAAGTCCCCCTTGCGGTCAAATGGTCAGCCGCCCCTGCAGCCTACAGACGTTCTTCCAAACCTGGAACCACTACATGCACCCGACCGCGCCACTCGGGCGGAACGCGCGCCTCAACGGCGGCTGCTACCTCGTCCGGACGATACACCTGGCTGACATGATACAGAACTACTGCCCTGGCTTGCACCTGCCGCAGCACGTCTCCAAGATCATCCAGGTGAACGTGGCCTCCGATCTTCGCGGCGTTCGCATCCCGCCGCTCGGCATCGAGGAACGTCGTCTCGATCATCAGAACCTCGGCCGCCTGGATGTCCCGATGTCCCAGATCCAGCCCCTGCAGTTGAGTATCTCCGGTCACGGCAATCCTGGTGGAATCGATTTCCTCGAAGATTGCCGCGGCAGGATCGGCTTTCAGGCGCTCGATCCGCGGACCCGGCAGGCCCACGAATTCCGGTCGCAGTTTCTGCACCCGACGCACCACTGCCCACCCGAAAGTAGGTACGCTGTGCACCACCGGGAACGGCCGCACCAACAACCCCCGCCCGATCTCGACCTCGCCGCCAGGCGGTACGGCCTCGACGACGGATTCGAATGGCCGGCCCTGCAGTTCGCCCAGCACGTCCACAAGACGTTGCAATACAGGAGCTAGCGACGCCGGAGCCAAAAGTCGTGGGGGCTTCATGCCATACAGTCGCCTGACACCCAGAAACTGGTTCAGCCCTGCGACGTGATCCGAGTGGCCATGCGTGAACGCCGCGACGTCGCATCGCAGTGCCGCGGACGTCAAGGATCCCATGTCGATGCACAACGACCAGTCCGGGAACGCGACCGTGGTCGCAATGCCCGCCAGCGAACGAACATCTATTCGTATGCCTTCGACCTGCAACTGCAACTTGCGCCTCCGACCCGAACGGGGCGCGAGTATAATGCCGGACCATGGGTGCGGCAATCCAGTCTTCGTCCCTGGCAACCATGGCGCGTGAGTGCGGCCTGGACGATGCCGCAGCAGTGCCGGCGTGGTCTTTGCCACTGATGGCCACGAATTTCGGCGCCGCTATCTCGGGGTATCCTTCGGAACTTTCATACCTGTCGCGAGGCCTTCAGCGCAGGCTTTCTCCCTCGCTGGTCCTGGAAGGTGTCCGAACGATGATCCTTGCGTGCGTTTCCTACGCCGGGGTTCATCCGGGCATTGAAGCCAGGCCAGAAGGCATGGCCTTCGTATCAAGGTTCGCCTGGGGAATCGACTATCACGACGCAGTCGGGCGCGCCGTCAATCGGCTTGCGGAAATGGTCAGAGATTGCACGGGGACACGTACCCGCGCCTACGTGGACACCGGCCCGGTCCTTGAAAAGCCATGGGCGGCCGCGGCGAGCCTTGGATTCATCGGGCGGAATCACCTGTTGATACATCCGCGCCTTGGTTCGTTCGTGTTCCTGGGGTCGATCCTTACCGACGCCGACGTGATTTTTGACACGCCCCGCCCTGCCCTGCCTGACTGCGGAACCTGTTCGGCCTGCGTTTCGGCATGCCCCACCCAAGCCTTGTCGCAGTCGGGCCAACTGGATGTATCCCGGTGTCTGGCTCACGTGACCGTGACATCCCGTCAGCCCGTGCCGCAAGGCCTGCCACTGGCCGGACACCTATATGGATGCGACCGATGCCAGGACGTTTGCCCTTACAACCATCGAGCCACACGACATGACCGCGAGGTATTCAGGCCAATCGCGGGGCTTCCATTCGTAGCCCCGTCCGACGTGCTGGCGATGAACGAAGCTGCCTTCCAGAAGCGTTTCGGAACAACACCCGCCCGGCGACGCGGTCTGGCAGGGATGCAGACTGTCGCGCAGGCTCTGCTGGAGGACCAGTCGGGCCGAACTACTTCATGAAGACCCGAACCCCCAACGCCGCCCCATGGCAACAAGCCCGAATCCAAGAACCAGGGCCGCCGCCAGCGCCCACGGGTTGCCCGGGGCATGACGGGATCTCACCATGACTGTCGGGACCTGGCTGATCTTTTCCAGGCGGAACGATGCCCCGCTTTCGTTCAGCATGTGTGTTGCCCCGGGCCAAAGAAAGATGCGCTTCGATTCCGTGGCCCCTTCGATCTGCATGTATGCAACCGGAGTGTCGCCCCAGTGACCTCCGCTCGAAACGCTGGTCAAACGAATGGTGCGGCCGGCCAGGACGCAGGCTTTTCCTGGCCCATCCATCTCGCAAGCCTCGGGTCCCGAGGTCAGGCGAACTCCCCGAGGCTCGCTGACGGCCCTGATCATCAACAGCAGATCCGACCCGCCCCCGCTGGATATCGGCTGGTTGTAAGCGACAGTCGCCGGAATGACCACCCCATCAAGACCGCGCAGTTCGATGCCGGCGCTGACCTGCTGCGGGGTGCCGTCGGGATGTTCCTCTATCGTGACTGACAAAGCCCTTGCTGTGCGCCCGTCCGGCAGCGATGTCCACGACGGGCCTATCGCAACGACGCCGTCCTCTCGCCCCAGGAACCCTCCGACCGCGTGGGCCAGCATCGCAAGCAGGAACGACAGGTGCAATATTGCCGGGGCGTACGCCGACAGAACCCTTCGTCCAGCTTGCCAGGCCTCAACCACCGAATCCAGCGTGCACAACAGCGTGGACAGTCCGAACATGCCCAACACGGGAATCAACAGGTAGAACCATGCGTGCCAAAGGGAAGGCTTGCTGAAGAAAATGGTTGCGTCGTCCATGGAAACACCCGCCGACGCACCCTCCCCCGTTGCTGCAATCACGAAGGAACCGACCGCCAGCAGCAGCGTCGTCAGCAGGCCGCAGGCGATCCCGAATCCCTGAGACTTGATGATAGCCAGTGCCCGCGAGGCAATACCGTTCGAGGTGTCCGGGCCAACGCTAGAAGGCATGGCTGGACCTCCCGAACAGGAATGACGTCCCTATGTAGGCTACCAGTACCCAGACGAAACCCAGTCCGGCCAGTGCCGGCGCAACCCAGGGACGAGATCGGGTCGAGGGCGCCAGCCTCAGATGCACAAAGGTCGCGTAATGGAACCACAAGATTACCGACCAGACCACCTTCGGATCCCACAAGAAATATGCGCCCCAGGCCAGCACCCCCCAGATCCCGCCGCAGACCATGCCAACCGACCACAGCCCGAACCCCTGCAACGCCATCCTGTGAATTCGTGCCAGCCATGCAGGGTCACGGTCAAATGCCCAGGCCAGCGCGGCTGCGGCTGCTGCGGTCCAAAGCCCGTATGCCAGGAACGAAAGCGGCACGTGCAGGGGGTACCAGATGGTCCACATCAGGGGCGGCGGGTAGGCGAGTTCGGGCGGAAACAACAGCAAGGCAGCGCCAAGGGCCGCCACGGCCACCCAGGCAAGGAACATGACATAGACCCTCTGGTGTCGCCACGTCAGCATCAACACAATTGCGACGGCCAGCGACGCGGCCGCAAACGATTCGAACTTGTTCGTCAGCGGCAGGAACCCTATCAGCACGCCGCGGGTAACCATCGCAACCACGTGGGCCAGAATGCCGGCACCCATCAGCGGGCGCGCCAGGGCTGGCCGAAAGGCCGCCACCGCGCCAGATGCTGCATAAAGCGATATCGCGATGATAAAACCGGCCATCAACAGCGGCTGGCCGCCATCAGGCAGCACGTCTGACATCGTAACCCCCACGGCCGACTTTCCACCTAAAAACCCGGCACCGCCAGACCCCATCCGCACTATGGCCCGCCTGGGATTCCGCAACTTGCAAAGACCCCCAAGTTACCGGTTTGAATGGCATATTGGTGGTCAGGGTGCGAAGAATGTGTTGTAGGCGCTGGACTCGCAAAGGCTGCGATGCTGTTCGACGGTCATGCCGGAGTAGATCCACTTCGTAACCGTACGCCCTTCCTCTTTCGCAGTCCTGCAACCGCCCAGCGAGTCCTCGCGCTTGCAGGGGCACTTCGCCGACCACACGCCCTTCTGGATCTTCTGGCAGGACTCGCGATCGCGCAATTGCTCGTCGTCGGCAAAGCAGACGCCGTTGTCGTTCAATGACTTGCAGTACAGATCCCAGCACGTCCCGTCGGGCAGATGGCACGACGCGGTAATCGACTCATCCGCCGGGCCGCACAAAGCCTGATCAATCTCCTTCCCCTTGGAACAGGCAACAACAACCATGGCTGCCGACAACACCACGACGCGCAAGGTCACGACCACCTCCAGAGCTTGTTTGCCAGACGTCAGAACCGGGCGCAGGCTACCGCGACCTGCTGCAGGAATCAAGGACCACAAAAACAGGCTGTATTCGTGATGGATGCGACGTAACCGGGATCACTCACCCGCACTGCAGGGGCGACGATTCGGGATCCGACCGTCCCCGCGCTGACGGAACGGGACGTAGGTGCGCTGGGTCGCGCCGGTGTAAATCTGCCTGGGTCTGGCTATACGGGTCTGGGGATCCGAGTTCATTTCCATCCACTGGGACAGCCAGCCGGGCATCCGCCCAATGGCAAAAATGGCAGTGAACATGTTCGTAGGCATGCCGATCGCATGCAGGATAATCCCCGAATAGAAATCCACGTTCGGATACAGCTTGCGCTCCAGGAAGTACGGGTCGCTAAGGGCAACCTGCTCCAGCTCCATCGCCGTGTCCATCAACCGGCCCTGCACACCCAGCTTCTGAAGCACGTCACCAGCCGCCTTCTTCAGCACCATGGCCCGCGGATCGTAGTTCTTGTATACGCGGTGCCCGAAGCCCATCAGCCGGATGCCGGCCTCCTTGTTCTTCACCTTGTCGACGAACTGCCTGGCCGTCAGCCCGGCAAGCTGGATGTACTGCAGCATCTCGATCAGCGCCTGGTTCGCCCCGCCGTGCAGCGGCCCCCAAAGAGCCGACACGCCGGCCGATATCGAGGCAAACATGTTCGCTTGCGAGGACCCAACCATTCGAACGGTCGACGTCGAACAGTTCTGCTCGTGGTCGGCGTGCAGCAGGAACATCAGGTCCATCGCACGGGACACGGCCGGGTCGGGTTCGTAGGTCCGGTAGGGCGTCGAGAACATCATGTGCAGGAAGTTCTGAACGTACCCCAGGTCGCAACGCGGATAGGTGACAGGAACGCCGCGTGACTGCTTGTAGGACCACGCGACGATCGTCGGCAACT
The DNA here is from genome assembly GCA_903936705.1 of uncultured Myxococcales bacterium. Taxonomy (GTDB): domain Bacteria; phylum Myxococcota_A; class UBA9042; order DTJE01; family DTJE01; genus CAIZWN01. The sequence continues at coordinate 14,631 of CAIZWN010000063.1, read as the reverse complement.
TTGCCAGCAGGCGCCTGCACGACTCCATGGCGTCCGGACCACGCCTGGCCCCCATGGACTCGGGATAAAACGTTGCCAGCGATGCGACTACGGCAGCAGCAACGGCCATCGGGTGAGCATCCCGCGGAAAAGCATTAAAGAAGTGCCGAAGGTTCTCGTGGACAAGCATGTTGTCCATGACGCCCTCGGCAAACTCGTCGAACTGGTCCGCCTCGGGCAGGTTACCGTGCAGCAACAAGTACGCCACTTCCAGAAAGGCGCTGTGTTCGGCCAGATCCGCGATGTCATACCCGCGATATCGCAAAATCCCTTGATCGCCATCGATGAAGGCGATGGAACTCTGGCAGGAACCGGTGTTCCCGTAACCCGGGTCCAGGGTGATTACACCCATCTCGTCGCGCAGGGCAGAAACGTCCAGCCCGATCTCGCCCTCGGTGCCCACGGTAGCTGGCAAACGAATCGTACGACCACGGAACGTCAACTCGGCGAACTCGGACATATCATCCCCCAGGAGGACCATCTTTTTGCCAGGACAATCACATGAAGCCTTCGCGCAGGCATTGTAGATCCTGTAGTAGCGTTGTCTACCGGACGCGCGCGTAAACACAGCCCGCCTTGGGAAGAGCGTGATTCACGTCCCGGAGGAAACGGCTCCTAATTGTCGCATCGACCCCCGGAAGGCCGCCTGCAATCGGGGAATCACTTTCACCTCAATTGCCTTGCAAAACGTGGCACCGAGTGTTCGGCGCTTGGGTTCCCAACCTTTTTTTGCTAGAACTCCGGCCAGTGCAGGACAGCCGGAACTTGCCTTCGCATTTAGAATGCTGCAGCGGATTCAACCTGCTGCGTCCATCAAGGGGGTCGTTCCGACGGACCACGCACCAGTACAGGAGTTGCCAGTGCCAGCGGCCAGCGCAATCGAAACGATTTCGGCGGTCGCCTGGGGAATTCGCCGGCGCGTGCTGGAAAACACGCTGAGGAATGGTGGCGGCTATCTCAGCCAGGCATGTTCTTCGGCCGAGATCCTAGCGACCCTGTACTCGGGCGTCATGAATATCGGCCCGGTGGCAGAACCGCTGGTCCCGCCGCCGTTTGCCGGAGTTCCCTCGACCGGCAACACCGGATATCGCCTGGGCAACGCGTACAACGGCCCACGGCAGCGCATTCTGGACCGCTTTGTCCTTTCGCCCACGCACTATTCGCAGGTCCTCTACGCGGCGTTGATCGAAACCGGTCGCCTGGACCCGTCGGCAATGCAAGAGTTCAACCGCGACGGTTCGTCCGTCGAGATGATCGGCGCCGAACACTCCCCAGGCATGGAAGTGATGACAGGTTCACTTGGGCAGGGGCTCAGCCAGGCGATAGGAATGGCCTATGGACGGCGGCTGAAGCAGGAACCCGGTTTGATGTGGCTGTTCATGTCGGACGGCGAATTCCAAATCGGCATGGTGTGGGAAGCGTTCCAGTTCATGAGCCATTACGAAATGGATTCCATCGGTGTCTATGTGGATGTCAATCGCCAGCAGTGCGACGGCGCCATGTCATCGGTCATGCGAATCGACCCTCTGGCCGAAAAACTGGAATCTTTCGGCGCCACCGTCGTATCCGTTGACGGGCACGACGCCCAGGCACTTCTGGACGCCGGCCGCACGCAACACCCCGGAAAACCGCTGGTGGTCCTTTGCCAGACGGACCCCTGCCGCGGGGTGGCCGAGTTGCGCAAACTTGGCGGCAAGCTGCACTACGTCCGCATCAAGAACGATGCCGAGCGCCGGCGCTTCGAAGACGTCCTTGCCACCTTCAACATGGGGATCGCCTGACGATGGAAATCGTTTCCCAGGTGCATGCCCGAAACCTGGTCAAGCTGGGAGAAAACCACCCGGAAGTCCTTGTCCTGACCGCTGATTTGTCCGAATCGTGCGAGACGGGAGCCTTCCGGGACGCATATCGAGAAAGGTTCGTCACTTGCGGCGTATCGGAACAGAACATGCTGAGCATAGCGGGTGGTCTTGCCCGTGAAGGATTCATCCCGTGTGTCCATACGTTCGGGGTGTTCCTGTACAGGCGCGCCCTTGACCAGATCGCGATGTCCATTGCCTACCCCAACCTTCCCGTGAAGATGTTCGGGTTCCTGCCCGGGATCATGACGCCCGGAGGCGCAACCCACCAGGCAATCGAGGACGTCAGCGTTATGAGATCGCTGCCGAACATGACCGTGCTGGAGGTGGGTGACGCCACCGAGACCGAGAGTGTTCTGGAGCTTGCGATTTCAATTCGTGGCCCCGTCTATGTCCGGATGCTGCGGGGCGAGATCCCTCGGCTGTTCCCGGCAAGCCAACCGATGCTGCTGGATACGCCGCGCGTGCTGGCCGATGGAACCGACGTGGTCGTTATCTCGTCAGGCATCTGCACCGAGGAGGCTTTACGGGCGACATCGGCACTGAGGGCAAAAGGTGTCTCGGTTGGACACGCGCACGTATCGACGTTGAAGCCGTTTTCCCCTGGCGTGCTGGCTCCGCTGATTGCAGGGGCACGGTACGGGGTCATCACCATGGAAAATCACACCGTCGTGGGCGGCCTGGGTTCGATCGTCGCGGAACTGATGGTCGAAGGCGGCATCCACGGCAAGTTGGTCAAACTAGGGCTTCAGGACACGTTCGCCCACGGCGCCAGCAGGTCGTATCTTGCAAGGGAATACCGCATTGATGCCATGGCGCTTGTCGAGGAGGTCCAGCGACTTGTCGGAAGACCGTCGCTGGTTGAGGCACAGGACCTGGCGGCGGTTCGCGTGGAAATCGCGCTTTCCAGCGCCAAGGCCGAGGCAATGTAGCCATGCCAGTTTACCCGGGGGGGGATGACCCTTCCCGAAGACTTGAATGGTTCTGAATCAACAGGAGGAAGGAAGATGCCCGACTACCGTTTTGAGACCCTGGCCCTTCATGCAGGCCAGGTGCCTGATCCAGCCACACTGTCGCGAGCGGTGCCGATCCACAGGACCAGTTCGTACGTATTCAAGAGCACCGAGCACGCGGCCAACCTGTTCGCATTGAAGGAACTGGGCAATATCTACACGCGTCTTGGAAACCCGACGACAGACGTGCTGGAGCGGCGTGTAGCGGCCCTGGAAGGCGGAGCAGCCGCGGTTGCTGTGGCCTCCGGCACTTCGGCCATCCACTACGCCATCCTGACGCTGGCGAAACAGGGTGACGAGATCGTCAGCGCCTCCAATCTGTATGGCGGCACCTACACGATGTTCGACACCATCCTTCCTCAGTTGGGCATCAACGTCCGCTTTGCGGATCACAGGGATCCTGGCAGTTTCGAACAGTTGATCACGCCGAAAACGCGTGCGCTGTTCATCGAGACCATCGGCAACCCCGTGCTGGACGTGACCGATATCGAAGCCATCGCCGCGGTGGCCCACGCCCACAAACTGCCACTGATCGTGGACGCGACCTTTGTGACGCCATACCTGCTGCGACCGATCGATCACGGCGCCGACATCGTCATCCATTCGCTGACAAAGTGGATTGGCGGGCATGGGACTGGTCTTGGCGGGATCATCGTGGATTCCGGCCGGTTCGACTGGAAGGCTTCTGGAAATCCCCTTATGAACGAGACCGACGCCAACTACCACGGGCTTCGCTGGGCCCACGACCTGCCTGGGTCCCTGGCGCCAATCGCCTTTGCCCTTCGGGTGCGGACGGTGCCGCTGCGCAACCTGGGTGCCTGCATCAGCCCCGACAACTCATGGATCTTCCTCCAGGGGCTGGAGACACTGCCGCTGCGCATGGAACGGCACTGCGCGAATGCCTTCGCCGTGGCGCGCTGGCTGCAGAAGGACCCGCGTGTTGCCTGGGTTCGTTATCCAGGCCTCGAAAGCGACCCGTCCCACAAGGTTGCCCAGAAGTACCTGAAGAAGGGTTTCGGAGGCATGGTCGTGTTCGGCGCGACCAGCGGCTATGCCGGCGCGGTCAAGCTGATCGACAACATCCGCCTGTTCTCGCACCTGGCAAACGTGGGTGACGCGAAGAGCCTGATTCTGCACCCGGCCAGCACCAGCCACAGCCAGATGTCCGAGGAACAGCAGCGCGCCGGTGGCCTCACCCCGGATCTGATCCGCCTGTCCATTGGTGTCGAGCACATCGATGACATCCTTGCCGCGCTTGACGACGGGCTGGCCAAAGCGTCCCGCTAGTCCGCTAGTCAGCTAGTCCGCCAGTCCGCCAGTCCGCCAGTTGATTTTTTGCTTCGCGTTCAATAATCCGTTCCAACACAGATACCAGGGAGTAGGATCCCGAGATGCTGGCCGCTAGTTGGCCGGTAGCCGACCGGCAGGGATCCATGTTGCCTGGATCTACAAAGTGACTGACTAGGAGGTCGACCGTGATCAAGAAGGTGTCATCCCCTTTTGTGTTGCCGGGAACACCAGGATTCTGCTTGCTTGTTGCATCCGTGACGCTGTCGATGAACGCCTGCGGCGGCAACGCCAACGGGACAGTCGACAATGGTTCCAAAACCGATGTCGCGGATGACCTGGGGCTTGCGACGGACGCAGCCGACGCCTTCGACACCGCCTTCGAGACCGCCTTCGACAACATCGAGGACACCGGCATCCCGACAGATGCGTCAAAGGACTTGGAAACGGTGACGGATGCTGCGGACGCCGTAGACGCCATCACAGAAATCCCTGCCGACGCTGCGGCGGACGCCTTCGTTCCCCCGCCAGAATGGGCAACGCCGTACGGTTGTGTTTCGGATCCGGCCTGCCCAAGAGTGATGGTTGCGGCGCACCGCGGATTTCATCGGCAGCACCCCGAAAATTCCCTTGCTGGAATTCGCGGCGCCGCGGCAGTGGGCGTGGATTTCTCGGAAGTCGATGTTCGGGAAACCCTGGATGGAGTTCTTGTTCTGATGCACGATTCGAACGTGGACCGCACGTCCGACGGCACCGGCGACGTGTCCTCCCTGACCTGGGAACAGATCCTGGCATTGACCCTTGATTTCGACGGCGCCCAGGACCCGGACGAGGTGAAGATCCCCCTGTTCTCGGACGCCTTGGCGGCAGCCCGTTCGGCAGGCATCGCACTGTACGTGGACCAGAAGACGTCAAACACCGACCTCGTGATCCAGGTGGTTGCCGAGGGCAACTACTGGGACGTCGCCATGATTCGCGACGACTTCCCCGTCATCGTCGGCCAGGTCCAGAAGGAACCGCGCCTGTGGGTGATGCCGGCGATCGCCACCGCCGAGGAGTTCCAGACCGTACTGGAAAACGTTCCCGGCCTGCGGATAGTCGAACTCAGCCTGGGATCCGCCGATCCTGTTCTGACCGGGATCGTCCGGGACGCGGGAATCAAGGTCCAGCAGGATGTCCTGGGCACCGGCGACCTGTTCCTGGCGTTCGGCGACTACACAGGCTGGAAGGCATTCATCGACGCAGGAGTATCGCTGCCCCAGACCGATTACCCGGATTTCCTGGTCCCGGCCGTCCGCCAATACAACGAAACGGGGATCTTTCCGGAGACTGGCCCAATTCCTGAGTAGTGTCGTGGATACGCGACGAGCGATTGGTGTATCAGCGGAATTGACGGAAGAAGCCTACAAGCAACCCTGCGTGACGGCCTTCGTGGCGGTGACTCCGCAGTCAATCGGGAACGCATAGCCGCAACCGGTCAGGACGTCGCCCACCTCGCCACAGGACGGTTGGGGACCAACCCACCCCTCTGCCGTGACATCGCATGAAAGGAACCCCTGCCAGTCGCAGGTTCCCACACCGTAGTTGTACTGCAGGGTCAGAGTCTCGTCGCAGTTGTAGTCGAACGACCCACAATTGCCTAGGGTTGTGAACGGTGTAGTCTGGCCTTCGTTGACCCGCAGATCTGTGTCACAGCAATCACCCGCCTGGGTCGCCGTATATGGGAAAGCCGAGGCACACAGGCACTGGACGTCGCCTGCCACTCCGTAAGTATCAGCATCCTCGTCGCGCAGGAACGGCTGGCAATTGAGGGCACCGGCGGGGTCGTTAACGCCATCGCAATCATTATCGACGCCATCGCAGACCTCGGCGGATGCCTCGCCAAACTGGATGCACGCCAGTTCGCCCTGACTGCACAAAGTGCGGCCATCGTCGCATACGCCCAGCTTGCCGGTATGGCACGACTCGGAGCCACCGGGATTGCCCTCGTCCGCCTGCCCGTCACAGTTGTTGTCCAGACCGTCACAAATCTCGACGGAGGGCTGGACGACCTGGTCGCATTTCACAATGCCGCTGCGGCATGCAGTCACACCGTTAAAGCATTCACCCAGCTTGGCCGTCTCGCATCGCAGACCGCCGCTGGGATCGCCATCGTCAATCGTTCCGTCGCAATTGTTGTCGATGTTGTCACATTTCTCGGCCACCGGCTGGACATTCGGAACACAGACCACCTGGCCGGACTGACACACGGTAGTACCAGCCTTGCACGGCCCGAAAAGGGGCGAATCGCAGGCAGCGCCGCCACCGGGGTTACCCTCGTCCGTGGTCCCGTTGCAGTTGTTGTCCAACCCGTCGCACGACTCGTTTGATGAGTCACCGGTTTGACACGTGTTGACCACGCCATTCGAACACCGCAAAACCTCGCGATAGCATTCACCCAGGCCGCACGAAAGCACCGAGGTGTCGGCAGTGTTCACGCACGCGCCCAGCACGCACGAATCGGCAGTACAGATGTTGTTGTCGTTGCATGTTACCGCCGGCCCGGCAACGCAAATGCCAGCCTGGCAGGTATCCGGAGCAGTGCAGAACTCGCCGTCCGTGCAGGCAGACCCGTCATCGTCGGCTACGATGACGCAAATCCCGACCTCGCAAACGAAGTGATGGCAGACCGAAATCTCGACGGTGCCGACGCAATCGGTGTTCTCGACACACTGCGGAACAACGTCAACTTCGACAGCGGTGTCCTCGACGCCAAGGTCCACTCCCAGATCTACGTACAGATCGGCACCGGTATCCTCGGCTACAAACGTGTCGCTGCCCAGGTCAACCGGGACGTCGCTGACGCCTTGGTCGTCCTCGACATCGGTACCCAGATCATGAACGGCGTCAATCGGAACTTGAACGTCGCTTCCGGTGTCAATCGGCAAACTGTCGGTCGGCACATCAGGAATGGTCACATCTTCGCCCACCGGAATCTCGGGGATTACAACGTCCGGCAACTCGGTGTCAGCGCGGCCCAGATCGTCGGTCTTTGGCGTGTCAACCAGGCTGGTATCCTGGACGACATCGGCGTCAGGCGCAAAAACATCCTGCACCGCCGGTCCATCGGACGACCCGCATCCCACATGCACCAAAACGATAAGGGCCAGCAAGGAGAAGCGACGAAGCATAGCATTTCCTCATCTTGAAACAGGCGCTACTGTACACGAAATCGGAGGGGGGACAAGCTGCATTTAGCTTGATAGCGCACGAATTAGGAGGGGGGGAGGATTCTTGGGGACCTTTTTGCAGTGAATCCCTTGCTGTGAACAAGGCCTACCAGTCGGCCGGAACCTTGAACGTGCCCTTGTCCATGACACGGTAGTTCTTGTTGACGATATCGACGACCTCGAACAGGCTGTCCTCGTACTTCATGGTGGGCGCCGCGTCAGGGTCGGCCCAGATGTTCGTCTGGTGGTTCACGAAGAAGTGACCGCTGTTGCACTCCTGGTCCATGCTGTCGCGGTTACTAAGGTGGGTAACCGTACAAGACTCGTGCGGGCCCTTGCACTCGTCATCGACACAGTCCATGCCGCCGGCCGGAGACCGCACGCAGCCAGTTACTCGCTTGCCGTCGCTCTTGCGCCTGTACGAACACTGCCCGTCCGGCAGCAGGGTGATGAAATGCGGCATGCGGCCATTGGACTGCAAAAGGTTGAATATCGCGGTTGTCGCCGCCATCGAGTCGAGTGGCATGCCGATTCCCGGCATCAGGATTCCGGCAGGGTACTTGCGATCCTTGTTTGCCGGGTCATCGTAGCCTGGCGGCAGCGCGACAACATACCAGCGCCGCCCCTTCAAAGCCTCGGAATAGTAGCTGGTCCAGATCGGCTCCATGCCCGTGAAGTCCTCGCTGGTGTACACGCCTGGCATACGATTGAAAGCCATGCCGAAGAACATCGTGACACGCAGAACAACCTCGGCACCGGCTCCAACGTGGCCGCCGTTACCAGCCTCGATCTCGTCGGCAGTCGCGTCTGGATCGCCGTAACGAACCATCGCGTTCCGACCGAACTTGGCAGGCGAGAAATCCACGATCGAAAGATCGGTCGCCAGCTCGTTCAGGTTCCCATTCGGAATGATCGCGTTGGAAGTGCTGGTGAAATCGTCATAGATCTTCACTTCCTGGTTACGAGCCCGCAAGCGCGCAATGGCATTCGTGTTCGAATTAATCGAATGAAGGGCGTCGCGAATCCCGCCGTCGAAGTACCACGTGTGCTTCCGTAGCTGTTCCTCGGGCGCCGACATGAAGTAGGACCGGATGTCCTGTTCCAGCAGTGCCTTCATACCGGGGCTCATCGTGTACTGCCCGTCCGCCTCGCCAAAGTCCAGGGTGTCCTTGACGCCGTCAATCCCGAAGTCCTCGTAGGGTTCCTGCCGGCCGTTGGCGTCGTCGTACTCGTGGTTGCCTTGCGTCCCCAGCGGGTTGTTCATCAGGTCGAAGTCGTCATTGTTTGGATCGCCCACCGGATTCGCGACCGCGACCGCCAGGCAGCCGCCAAGGCCGTCCTCGAATTCGTTGGTGCAACCATCCAGCCCAACATCCAGGAAGCGTTCCATCGCATTGACCACGATCGGTTCGGCGTAGTCCCGCCTGCCATTGCCGTTGTAGTCCACCGCCAGAAGGAAGGGGTACGGCACGTTGTGGGGCAGTGCCGGGTTATATTGGCCAGCCAGCAGACGATAGTCGGGATTGGCTTCGTCGCACTTGTTCGGGTCGCCGTCCTTGCATCCGACCCGCGTATCGCCGTCGCACACCGTGACCAGATCGTAGTCGCCGTTCGGGTTGTACTCGGCGTTGTAGCTGTCCTTGGATTTCTTCGGGATCACGTACGGAGTGGCGCACTTGTCCTGGGCGGTGGTGTTCTTCATCCACTCGTACGGAACGCCGGGCGGCAGCAGCTTGTTTTCGGGGTTGTAGTACAGCAGGTTACCGAATGCGTAGGCAAAGCTGCCGATCACGTCCAGGTAGAATTCGCGTTTCCAATTGCCGCCGTTGTTGTTGTAGTGCATCTGGTTGAACCCCCAGTCCCATTCGTAGGGCTGGGTTGCCCGCACCGGACCGCATTCCAGCCCCGGTGTTGTCGGATCATTGATCCCGTCGATCCGATCCAGGATATCCTGCATCTTGCAGAAACCGCCCATCAGCAGGTCCCGAACTACGTGGCCCATGTAGCGGTAGTCGATATATCCGCCCATGGCGCCGATCACGTCGAATTCAGGCCCGCCTCGCGCAAACGAGTGCCCGGCAACGGTCATCGCAGCAGCGCCCATCGACACGCCACAGATGGCCCAGAAGCTGAATTCTCTATCGACCATGGCTATTGGCACGTCGCCAGGCACGTCCGTGGGGGACGCGTCATCGCCAACCACCACATCGCCTACGATTTCGGGCAGGTCCACGTCGGCAGCAACTTCCGGCACCTCGGCCGCATCGCCGTCAACGATCGCGTCGGGCGGTGCATCGGGCGTTGCGTCCGGGACTTCCGCCGAACATCCATCGCCTGAACAGACGTCACCCGCGCCCGAACCGGACGACGAGCACGACGCCATCGCGCCACCAAGAACCAGCATCAACGCCACGATACCAGGACCAACACCCCTAGAAAGCATCTTCAGACCTCCCCGAAAAGACCTTGAAGCCGGCGCATCGTAATACCGACGACGTCTAGAATACCGCACGATTGTCCAGGAGTCGGCGATGTCGCGCAAGCCCATTCGACGGTCATCGCAATCCTTAAATCCGGCATCTGCCCAGTCAGCCATCGAATCACTTGGCAGGACAGGCGATTTGGAACCCTGAGGAAGTCCGCGAGCGAATTGCGACCCGCACGAAGGAGTGGCACGATACCGTCGGGCTGAAGACAAGCGGGAGTACCGATGCCTAAGATAGGGCGCAACGATCCATGTGCTTGCGGTTCCGGACTGAAATTCAAGAAATGCTGCCTGGAAAAGGACGAGGCCGCCGCCAGGACACAGACTGCAGCGGTACTGCCTGCAGACCACCCCAGGTCGCATCACGAACCCGACCATTTTCACTGCGGGACTTGCGATGCAACGTACCGGATGGATTTTGACCAGGTTGTCTGCGCGAAATGCGGCGGAAAGCTGGATGAAACCGGGTCGTACGAGGACGATCTCGACGACGGTCTGCACGTGCACTGCAGATGGTGCAACGAACTGACCAGCGTACCGCCGCAGTGCGCGTGCTGCCACACCGGCGACGACATGCCCGAGACTTGCTCGCACTGCGGCGCAAGCCTTGACGATGCACTGCCTGATTCACCAGCCGCCTGCGCAGCTGGTCATGCCAAGGGTGGCGGTCCCGTCACGTGGGATGGAGACCTCTGGCTTTGCTCGAACTGCCATTTCGGCGTTATGGATCCTGGGCAGGCGACCTGCCAGAACTGCGGAGTTTCGTCGAAAGATTTTCCGTTCTTCAATCTGGTCGATGAATATCGGAAGCCGCCTGAGTTCCAGCCGGAGGACTGGCTGTGGTGTTCTCAGTGTTCACGGTTGTTGCAGGGCAAAGATCTTCTACCCGGGGAACCTCCCGCCACCGACTGCTGCCCATTCGACGATTGCGACGGCGAGGACTACGGCGTCGAGATGTTCAAGTACTTCCCACCGGATGGATCCCCGGCCCCGGTCAAGGGAATGCCACATCCCAAGCCGCCTCAGCTTTATGCGGTTGACGATCCTGACGGGGAATAGGGCTTCGTCTGCATAGGCCAGACACGGAAGACCAGGCGGAAGCACACCAGCGCGACAATGAAGCCGCCGATCGCGTCGATCCAGTAGTGCTGCTTGGCGGTGTGGACCGTCAGAAAGACGCCCAAGGCCATGGCGGCCGAATACCACTTTATTGGATGGCGCGTGTACCAGGCGCCCATCGCTGCCATGCAGGCATTGGCGACGTGGGTGGACGGGAAGGTGTTGTTGGGGGGGTCGATGCCCCAGAACCAGACGACTGCCGCAGATGTGATCGGGTCTGCGTCTCCAACCACAAGTGGACGCGGGTAGGCCGATGGCAGCAGAAAGTAGATCGTGCAACTGATGATCTGCCCGAAAACGATTGCAAGAAAGACACGGAACGCCACCCTTGGATCCGGCAGGACCACAGTCGTCACCACCAACCCAAACACGTAATGGGGGAAATAGATCCACCACGTCCAGGGCACGAAAGGAATCGCCCTGTCGAGCGCAGTCGTCAAATCATAGCTGCGACTTGCGGTCGCCAGGGACGCCGGGTAGTAGAACATGGCTACTACCCCCACCATCACCACGGTCAGGAACACGCGCCACGGGACATACAACAGCGACCACCGCCGCGGATCAACGCGCACTATCCAATCGTCCACCCTGCTGCCAAACGTTCCGACCGATTTGTCCAAGTCGCCCTCCTGCGGCGGCTAGTATCGGGAAGGTGGCCTAACGGATCAAGGGTGCCTGCGCGCAGATCCGCAAGATTTTTTTTCACTCTTGTTCGTGGATTGGTAAAGTCCGCCCCGGGAAACTTTGGGTGTGTCCTGGATGGGCCTCATTAACGATGGACATGACGACGATTCTGCAAACCGGCAGAAGACCTCGTCATGGGCCGAGCGCCTTTCCCACTTCCAGGTGCGACATCCGGCAGCAATCCTGGCTACTATCGGGGCCGTCACTGTCGCGGCGGTCGTGCTGGCGATGGGCCTGGAGGTTCGCACCGGCTTTGAAAGCCTGCTGCCAGACAACCGAGAAAGCGTGCAGGAACTGAAGCGGGTTGCCAGCCGCACAGCCGGGGTTTCAACGCTGTTCGTGCTGCTGCAAGGCCGCGAGGACACTCCGGTCGATGCCTTGCGCAGGGCGTCGGAGGCCCTTGTTGAAGAGATCGGGGCGCTGGGCCCACCCTGGGTTGGAAGTGTCGAGAACGGCATTCAGGAGGCAAGGCGTTTCCTGATGCCACGCGCAGGTTTGTTCGCTGAACTTTCCGCGTTGCAAAAGGTCGATCGCGACCTGACGGCACGCCACGAGTTCGAGATTGCAAAAGCGATGGACGCTGTGCTGGACGACGAGGCTATGCCGCCGCCGGTTGAAAGGAAAGTAATCGAAAAGGACCTGGGGATCACCGAGGAATCGAAAAACCGCTACCCGGACGGGTACTACCAGTCGCACGACGGACACACCGTGGTCGTGGCGGTGCGGTCCAAGGTCATGAGCAACGACCTGGAGATGGGCGACCAGGCAATCCAGCGCATCCGCGCGGCGGTTGAACGCGTCAACCCGCCGAGGTTCCATCCGGGAATTTCGGTAGCGTATTCCGGCGACCTCGAGACGGGCGTATCCGAGTACCGGGACATCAACCGCGACCTGACCAGCGTGGGCGAACTGGGCGCCCTGATGATCATCGGCATCGTGTTCCTGTACTACCTGCGAATGCGGGCCGTGATAGCGATGGTGCTGAACATAGCGATCGGCGTGGCCTGGAGTTTCGGCCTGACGCGCCTGACGGTCGGCAATCTGAACGTGGCGACAGGTTTTCTGTTCACGATCGTGGCCGGCAACGGCATCAACTTCAGCATCATATTCATGGCGCGATACCTGGAGGAGCGACGCGCGCAGGCGTCTCTGGAACGAGGGATCGTCGTTGCCCACCGCGACACCTGGGTACCGACGCTGGCGTCGGCCGTAGCCGCGTCTGCCGCCTATGGATCGCTGATGGTTTCCGACTTCCGCGGCTTCAGGGACTTCGGCCTTATTGGCGGCGCCGGCATGATGATTTGCTGGCTGGTGACCTACATTACGCTGCCCAGCATCCTGACGGTGGTCGAACGTGTGGTACCCATCCGAAAGCGCGTCCTTGACGGGAAGCCGCAAAGTCTGTGGCGACGCTTTCGGGATCGCATGGAAGAAGGCGTGGCCTTCGGTATGCCTTTCGCGCGAATCGTCGAGATGGCCCCTCGTACGATATTTACCGTGGGCACAGCGCTGGCCATAGCCGGTTTCGTCATGCTGGTCGGCTACATCAGTTCGGACCCGATGGAATACGATCTTTCGAAGCTGCGCAACGACCCGGCGCACCGAGTCGAGGAGATGCGGCTGACGCGGCTGGCCGAGGACGTGACCGGCTATGTGGGTAGCGACGGCATGGCGATCCTTGTGGATCGAACTGACCAGGTGACACCCCTGCGGAACACCCTGTACGCCATCCGGGACAAGGCCCCCGACGAATCAAAGCCGTTCGATCGCGTGCACGCACTGCAAGACTTTGTGCCGGCCGACCAGGAGGCGAAGATCCCGGTACTGATGCACATTCGGCAGATGTTGAACAAGTTCCATCAGCGAGGCGGGATCTCGGACGCCGACTGGGACGAGGTCGCGACCTATCTGCCTGACGAAGGTCTGAAACCATTCGGCATGGCGGATCTGCCGGATGCGATGGCGCGCCCCTTCACCGAAACCGACGGAACGCGCGGGCGCATCGTCTACATCAGTCCCATCAGCCCGGACGTCATAAACGATGCGCGCTACCTGTTCCGCTGGGCCGACTCGTACCGGGAAACGATCCTGCCGGATGGCGGAAGGATCGTAGGTTCAGGGCGCGCAGTCATCTACGCGGACATGTGGAGCGCCGTGCTGCACGACATCCCGCCTGCCGTCATCGCCTCGCTGCTGGCCACGATCCTGGTGGTCGTCGTCGCGTTCCGGGGGCAACTGGCCAGCCTTACCGTACTGGGCGCACTGATGGTCGGCGTAGGCTGGATGGCCGGGCTGCTTGTCCTGCTGAAGGTGAAATTGAACTTCCTGAATTTCATCGCCCTGCCGATCACGTTCGGCATCGGCGTCGACTACGCGGTGAATATCGTTCAACGGTACGTCCAGGAAGGCGCGGGGGGGGCGATGGTCGCGGTTCGGCGCACCGGCGGCGCAGTAATCCTGTGTTCGCTGACGACGACGCTGGGATACGTCGCGCTGGCCGGGTCGATGAACCTGGCCGTTCGCAGCATGGGCGCGGCCGCCGTTCTGGGCGAGATCGCATGCCTGCTGGCTGCGGTGCTGGTCCTGCCAGCCGGACTCCTGTGGCTGGAGCAGCGACGTGGGTCGGCGAAAGTCGCCGAACAGCAGGCGAACCAGGTCCCGTAGCCGAACGATTCAGCAGTTGCGACAGTGATCCGCAACGCCGCGCATTCAGACCTCGGGACTGACCAGATCCGCGAACACAACCTGCAGCCCACGGGCCAGCGCTTCCAGAGTTGCGAGGCTCGGGGACTAAACCGAAGTTACCCCAATGCAAATAGTCGCCGGTCCAATCCTGATGCGACTGAGGCCCACGAACGTGCTGCCGAAATGTAGACAGAAATAATGCAACTATTTCCTTGACACGCCGCTAATCCATGGTAGATTCCGGTGCATGA
>CAIZWN010000062.1 GCA_903936705.1 uncultured Myxococcales bacterium | reverse complement strand
GGTGCATGAAAGGGATTGACCTGCGGGTCAGACCAATCTACCACCGCGACGAGGATCGCGTGCGTGCGCATTTCTTCCTGTGCATGCTCGCGTACTATGTCGAGTGGCACATGCGGCGGTCTCTTGCGCCGTTGCTATTCCAGGACGAGACCTTGGTCACGGACCGCGCCACAAGAGATCCTGTTGCCAAAACGATACCCACGCCGTCGGTCAAGGCAAAAAAGAAGACCAGGCAAACGGCAGACGGCCTTCCGGTCCAGAGCTTCCACTCGCTCATCATGGCACTATCTACTCAGGCCAGAGTCACGTACAGCCTCGGAAACGCCCAGGCCACCTTCGATCAGCTCTCCACCGCCACCCCGCTGCAGCAGCGAGCATTCGAGCTGCTCGAATTGTAGTCAGAATCGTCGCAGTGGTTTTCAGGGGAAACTCAATATGACTGGGGACTTGGGGCTTGCTGGGCGCTGGAACTTCGGACTAGTAATTCCGGGGTAGTTGCCCGCGGGAAAACCGTGTTTCCGAAGCACAGGCAGGCACGGAAACTTCGACCCAGGCGAACGCGGCCTTGGCTTTACATCGAGCAGTCGGATGATTCGCTGACCAGGGCGTAGTTCAATCGGGTGGTCACACGCATTGGTGGCAGCATCGGATCGGTGATGACCCTGATTTCATACATGGTTTCCTTGCCCTGGCCCTGAACGTACTGGTTCTTCTGCCCCTGACTGACATACGAATACCAGAACGTATATCCCTTGCCGTTATCCTCCGGGTGGAATATCGAGACCGGCGAAGGCACCAGCGCGCATCCGCCATAACAAAAACTGCCGATCCAACCGTTGAACTGGGCCTGGAACAGGGTCGGGTCGGGCGCGCCTCGAGTCTTGGCATCCGACTCGTTCGCCCAGCGGAACTCGGCCAGCATTTTCGCGTGCTGGCACATGTCTGCGTCGTACTCGCCCTTGCGGTCGTGGGTAGAGAATACAAGCAATGGATTGGCCGAATCCACAATCCCGACCTTGCGTCCGGTCACGATGCCGTTAACCGGTTCGCCCCAGTCCTGCGAGCCCTCCTGGCCCAGATCGATTCCCAGTTCCGGACTCTTGGCATCGACGACACCGAAGCTGGGGTGGACCCAGACATCTCCAGTAAACTCAAACCCCCGAACAAACTCGGGAACCCCCTCGCCATCCACCGTGAACGACCCCTGGAAGTGCCTGCAACCGGTCACTGAACCAAGGCTCTTCGACGCCACTGTGACGTTGTCCTCGACCAGCGTGTACGTGGCATCCATCGTCGCGGTACGAGGAGTCGGGTCGTCCGGTGTGGTCAACGTGGCCGAAAGTTGCTGAGTCTGGGGCACGCCAACCGGGGGGTTCAGTTGCACCGTCACCGGAGGATCGATGATGCCCGTCATGATGGACACTTCCTCGAACCCGCCGACGGTGATGTTCTCGGTGCCAATGCCGCTGAGGTAGGCGATCATGCCCTTGGAGGTCAAGTCAACCACGGAACCCACAGGGATGTCATAGCCGACCTTGAAGGTCGAGTACGTCCGCCCCCCAATAGCCTTTTCGCCAATCACCCCGGCCTGGAACTTGTTCGTCGAAATCGTCGGCACCTGACCGACTGCGTTCATGACAGACGTCTTTGTATAGGTCCCGAACGGTTCCCGCGGGTCGGGGACTTCCTCACTGGAAGAGCCGCCGCAGGCAACCACCATGGGCAAGCCGATCGCAACAACCGACCACAAAAAGCGACTAGTACACTCACGCATCTGCATTCCCCTGTGTTGAAGTTCACAATCTCCATACGTGCCCCAGAGTGTAGCGGTGGTTACCTCGGGATGGAAGGAAGTATGTAACCCTTGGCGCATTTGTGCCCGACAAGGGCCAGTCACCAACGGGCACCTTCAGCGCCTAGGCCTTAGGAGGTACAGCGTCTTCCCTTAGGCAAGCAAGGATCTTCCGCGTGTTGCTGAAACTGGATTCTGCCGACCTAACTCTTCATGACACGTTCGGTGCCCGATCGGCCGGAAAGGAGAAGGACATGCAATACGATCAAATGCCGCAGGAAATGAAAACTGGAATCGATGACCTGGACCGTACACGGGAGGTACTGTTCCGATGGTTCCGACGGGCCTTCCCCGACGGGAAGGAACTCAGGGCACCGATCACTTCCAACGTGATGGACTTTCTGACCGAATATGTCCGGTCCTCGTTTGACGACGAGGTGTTCGCGATGCACCTCTTCGGTTTTCCCGATGCCAAGGCGCACGCTCGCGAACACGAGACTTTGCGGGAGCAGATTTGTGTACTGAACAAGCGGACCCAGTTCGAGGGGTTCTCGGTGGGGGTCCAGGAAGCGGTCCGGGGTGCGTTGTTGCAACTGGTTTCGGGCCATGCAGCCAGGGCCGACGTCAAGTTCGCCCGGTTCCTTGGAAAGCAGAATCCCGCGACTGAAACGGCTGACACCTTTCCCCAGCGCAAGTCAAATTCCGACCATTGGGGCGCCGATCGAGACAGCACGTTTCGCAACAGGGTTGCCTAGGATCGCGTCTCTGATCGCTAGACAGGCTGCTGTGCGGTGACTTTCGTCAGAACGCGCAACGACCCCACTACGCCAACCCAGCCAGCGGCATCAGGATCCGAAGACCCAGCCACAGCAGCAGCCCGCCCACCAGGTCGAACACGATGCCCGCCCGTATCATCTTCGTTATGGGGATCATCCCCGAGCCGTAAACGATGGCGTTCGGGGGCGTACTGACCGGCAGCATGAAGCCCCAACTGGCCCCCAGCGTGGCCCCTATGGCCGGCGGCAGCGGGTCCACACCTGCGGCAGTCGCCAGGGCCAGCATCACCGGGACAGCCATGTTCGCGGCGGCTGTGTTCGAGGTCGCCTCGCTGATAAGGATCGACGCGTAGATGGCCGCCAGTGTCAACGACCACGTGTCGCTGGCCCCCGTCAGGTCCAGCAACCCCCGGCCGATCGCCTCGGCCAGACCCGTATCAAACATCAGTTTGCCCAGGCTTAGACCACCGCCGAACAGCAACAACGTCCCCCAGTCGATCCGGACGGCGTCATCCCAACCCAACGTGAATTCGCGACGCTGCCAGTCGGTTGGCAGCAGGAACAGCAGGCAGGCCCCCAGCATTGCCGCCACCGCCTCGGGCAGGTACGTTGACCAGGTCTTGGCCAGGTCCGATGCCGGGCCGTGGATGGCGGCGACAATGGCCGGCAGCAGCCACATCGCCACGGTCGCCAGAAATGCGATCAAAGTGTTCACCTCGCCCCGGGACCAGCGGGCACGCACCTCGACCGGGCCGCCTGTTGGCGCCTGCAGGCGTGGCAACTCGGGCGGGTTCATCCACCGCAGCATCACGAACAGGACGCCGAACATCAGCAAAGCCAACGGCACGCCCATCACCATCCACTGGAAGAAGGTGATGTGAACCTTCGTCGCCGTTTCGATCAGCGCGATGCCAATCAGGTTCGGCGGCGTGCCCACCGGGGTCGCTATGCCACCGACCGACGCCCCGTAAGCTGCCATCAGCATCATCGCTGTCCCGAAGCGCAGCTTCCGAGGGTCCGAGGGCAGGCCCCGGGCAGCCAGCGCGTCGGACATCGACCCGACGATGCCGATGCCGATCGGCAGCAGCATCGCCGTGGTTGCCGTGTTGCTGGCCCACGCCGACACCAGCACGGCCACCAGACCGAACGCGAACAGCACGCGGGAACTGCCGTCGCGCACCCAGGCCAGCGACAGGATTCCGCGGGCCAGGCGCCGGTCCAGACCGTGGACCGTCATCGCCCGGGCGATTATGAAACTGCCCAGGAACAGGAACACTGTCGGCTCGGCGAAAGGCGCAAAGGCCTTTACCGCAGGGGCCACGCCCAGCAGCACGGCCAGCACCGAGCCAAGGACCGCCGTCATCGCAATCGGGATGGGCTCGGTAATCCACCACGTCACGACCAGGCCGAGGATCGCTGCCAGCGCGTGGGCCTGGGGCGACAGGCCGCCCATGGGCATGAAGTACAACAAGGCCATGATCGCCGGCCCAAGCGCCAGCCCGACCGTGCGCCGGCCTCGCTCGAACCGCTGTTCGGCTTCCGATATGACACCTTCGGAATCCATTCGGCACTCCTGACGCCCTCCCGGCAAGGTTAGCGGCGGCAGCAAAATCGCGCCAGGATCCGACGCTTATGACATGAACCGGCGCTTCTGACATGAACCGACGCTGCGGGTGAACTGGCAAAGCACCGGTTTACCTGGTGTAGTAGGACCGATCGATGATTTCCAGCTTCAGCTCGTCGGACAGATCATCGAAATAGGCGCAGTAGCCCGCGATACGCACGACCAGATCCTTGTGCTTGCCCGGATTCCGGTAGGCGTCCAACAGGACCTCGCGGCTGACCAGGTTCGGCTGGAACTGCATGCCTCCCTGGTTGAAGAAGCCACGGATCAGGCCTGCCAGGTTCCGGGGACCGCTTTCGCCCGGGAACAGACCGGTGTCGATGGTCGGCGTCAACGTGGTTCCGTTCGGAGCGAACCGCGCGAAATCGACGCGCGCCACGGCGTTGAGGGCCGAAGTCAGGTCTACCATCTGCATGCCGTAATGGGGGCAGAGGCTGTTGGCCAGCGGCACGCCTAGCTTCCTGCCAGACGGGAGGGCTGGCGTCTTGCGACCGTAGACGCGGTTCACGTTCAGGCCGTAGTACCCGGCTACGTACTTCCCGCCACGGTTCGCGTGCGGGGTGCCGCGCAGCGCCGCCACGTATGTTTCCAGCACCCGGTGCACCCACAGGTGGGCATCGGTCGAGGCGTCGTTCCCGAATTTTGGAACGGCCAACAGATCCTTGTGTAGTTCGGCAAAACGCGTGCCTTCGAAGTCAGCGTCCATCGCCTCGAGGACTTCGGTCAACGTGTAGCGTCCCTGCCGAAACACAAGTTCGTCGATCGCGGCCAGGGAGTCGGCGACGTCGGTGACACCGACCGCCTGGATGCCGCTGCTGTTGAAAGTGGTTCCTCCCTCGTAGGCGTCCTTTCCGCTGGCCATGCAACCCGGGTACAGCGACGAGGCCAGCGGCGTAGTCAGGGTCTGCGAAAGCGCCGTTTCGATGCGCTGCTGGTCGGCCAGCACGTCCCGGACCAGTTCCTGGAGCCGCACTGCGAAGCGCTCCATCAACTGATCCATGGAGGCCGGCGGCTGGCAGCGACCGCCTGGCAACCTGGCCTGGATGCGTTTCAAGGCACCCTCAAGCCGCCCGCGAACCGAACCTTCCCCAAAGAACCGCCGGATGCCCGAGCGCACGGCCCCAGGAAGGCGCCGGTCCAGGGTTCCCAGGTCGCCGTGCCTCCACTCGTGTCGTGTGTCCCCATCCAGAGCCTGAAGGAAAGGCAGCACGACGTTGACGTTGGCGGCGTCGGTGTTGGCGAAATGGTCGTTCGACGCGACAGGTTCCACGCAACCGACGATCGAGTAGTTCCGGGCGTCCTGGATCGTCGTGTCGTACTCGTTGCGCAGGGCCGCGATGTAGACCTCGTCGTTATACAAGGCCGGCATCGGCGAGCCGTTCAGGTAGATTTCGGCGATCCGGTCGACGTACTCGGCCGGACTGCCGCGATGGATGCGCGCTGCCATGTTCACGCCGATGGGACGCAATTCGCAGGCGTCAAGGATCATGTAGGTAACGTCGTTCGTGCAGTCCCGACCGGCAGCATCCATGCCGCCCACCGTGACGGTTTCGACCGGAGACAGGCTTTCGAACAGCTTGCCCAGCTGGAACAGGTGGTCGCCGTCGTTCAGGAAGATGACCTCGTCCAGCTTCAGAATAAAGCAGGCCACCAGTTCCTGGGCTGTCTTGTAGTCGATCCGGCCGGCCTCGAGATCTGCCTTGTAGTATGGGTACAGCACCTGGTCCAGTCGGCCCAGCGAAATGGCGTTCTCGAAGGATTCCGTGCACAAAGCGATCTGCAGGAACAGGATGGACTGGAGCGCCTCGTGGAAGGTGCCTGCCGGATTCCTGGGAACGCGCTCGCAGACCAGTGCCATTCGCTGGAGTTCGGCCCGCCGATCGAGATCCGGTTCGGCGGCGGCCATGTCGCGCAGGCGCGCCGCATAGCGTTCGGCAAAGTCCTCCAGCCCCTTCAAGGCCAGCATTACACCGTCGTCAAAGCCGGTATCCGGACGTTGCGAGCGCAGCGCCTGGGCCTGTTCAGCGATCCCGACGGTGCCCAGCCGGACCAGGCGTTCGCAGTTGACGATATAGTGGGCGATCCCCGCCATGTTGTTGTTGAAGCCGGACCGCTTTTCTATGGTGCGCAACATGAACCCGCCCAGGTCCCTCAGCCTGGGAAACACCCGCGTGAAAAGGCCATGGGAAAGCCAGAAAGGCATTATCCGGGTGTACAGGCTGATCTTGTCGGCCAACGAAAAAGCGAACCGAACCGGCGTCTGGTGGTCGATGTTCCACAAGGTCAACGCCATCGAAGACCCGAAGTACTCGACCCAGACGTTGCCTCCGACACGCTTCGATGTGAAGTTGCCGACCAGCAACTCATGGGGATTCACCTGGATCGTCTTGTGGTTCAGCAGGTGCCCCAGCAGGGCTGCCCGCCGAACCGCCAGAGGTCCGTCGAACCCGTGCTGCTGGCAGTACGAGGTTTTCAGTTCGGCGGTCTCGATGCATACCGCGTAGCCGCTGTCGCGAATATCCCGATGGATATCGCGCACCCTCTGCGTGAAAGTCGCGGGATGCCTCGCGACGTCATTGGCGATCGAGTGTGTTTGGATTCCCAGCAAGGCGAACGCCTTTGCCGCGGCCTGGAGGGCTTGAACACTTTGATCGGCGCCGATGTCCAACGGTTCCTGCGGCAGGTTCAAAACCCGGGCCTTGCCTTCGTGCAGGTTGTAGTACCGCATCAGTTCGATGGCAGGGAGGCCGATGGATGTCAGCAGCGCCGCGGTAGCCTGGATGTTCGCCTGGGTATCGTTCAGCCCGGGGACCACGCACATCCGTATCTGGACGCTGGCGCCGCAAGCAACCAGTCGCCTCAGGTTATCCGCGATCCGGCGACCGTCCCGGCCCGTAAGTTGACGGTGAAGGGCCGGGTTCCCGACAGCCTTCAGGTCGTAGAGGAACAGGTCGATATTGGGCTTGACGGCCTCGAAGGTGCGCCAGGGAACATCCCCAGACGTCTCCACGGCCACGTGCAAACCGTCCTCACGCGCCGCCCGCAGCAACGCGTTCAGACCTGAAAGTTCCTGTGCCAGGGGTTCGCCGCCGCTTAACGTAATGCCGCCGTGGGTACCGTCGTAGTACTCCCGATCCCTGGCAACGACCGCGAGTATTTCGGACACCGTCCGCCCGGACCCGGCGGCAGACGGCATGGCAAAGGCCTGGGCTTCCGGGTTATGACACCACCGGCACCTTAAGGGACAGCCCCGGAAAAACACGGTGGTCCGAATGCCCGGCCCGTCGTGGACGCACGTCCGCTGTATGTTCAGCACCGAAAGGCGGTCCGAGCGCCGTTCCGGAATCCCGTCTGGCAAGTCGGATTCCAAGGCTGAGGAAGCAAGGAATGGGAGGCTCATCGAGGACTCCAACCAACCGACAATTTTATTGTAAACGAAACGGACGGACTAGTCAATCCCGAAAATGCCGCAACGCGTCAAAGTCCAAATGGTCCCACGGGTCAACCGTCATTTTTGACGCGGGTCTGTTGATGCGTACCTCGGGCGCCCTTGCTTACCTTCAGCGCGCGTGGCAGCGTGAATCGGAAGCACGTCCCCAGCCCCACTCCCTCGGATTCCACCCAGATGCGCCCACCGTAGACTTCTACGATACGCTTGACCAGGGCCAACCCCAGGCCGGTGCCCACGCTGGCACTGTCCAGTTTCTGGAACAGATCGAACACCTTGACGTGGAACCTGCTATCGATTCCCATCCCGTTGTCCTTGACGAAAAACACCGTTTCCCCGCGCTGCTGGTCGGCGCCCAGTTCGATCCTCGGGGAAGGCTGGTCACCCATGTACTTGACGGCATTCTCGACCAGGTTCTGCCATACCGCTTCCAGCCTGGACCTATCCCCCAGCAACGTGATGGCCGGTAAGGCGTTCGCGTTGACCTCGACGCCCCGGGCCGCAATCGCCCCAGCGACAACCTTCACGGACCCAAAAATCAGACTGTCGAGCGTCATTTCCACCGGAGAGTCCACCTGCCGTCCCGCCTTGGAAACCTCCAGCAAATCGTCGAGAAGGCGCCCCATCTTGCCGGATGCATCGATGATGAAACCAAGGTCCTTCGAAACATTCTCGGCCAGGCCATTCGCCATGTCGTGTTGAAGGTATCCCAGGAACACCCTGATTGTTACCAGTGGACTTTGGAGGTCGTGCGAGAGCATCGTCGTGAAACGCATCAACTCGTCGTTCTTCTGCCTTAGATCCTCCTCGCGACTTTTCTGATCGGTAATGTCTTCCAGAACCGTGGCGAACTGACCATGGGTAGGCGATATGACCGAAATCCGGAAGTGCTTTTCCAGAAGCGGCATGAACGTCTCGAAAACGATATGCCCGCCTCCCAGCGCGACCTGGCCGAATTCCTCCAGGAAGGGTGGAACCTCGCTTCCGAATACCTCGGAGCCAAGTCTCCCGACGACGTTGACGGCATCAATTCCGGTCAGGTGGCAGTAGGCAGGATTAGCATCCAGGACGCGATAGTCAACGACGCTTCCGGCTGCGTTCGTGACAATCTCGTTTATGGAGACGCCTTCGGCGAGGTTTTCGTAAAGGGTTCTGAACTTGCGTTCGCTGGCACCCAACGCATCCTCGACCCGCCTTCGATCGGTTATGTCCTCGGAAATTCCCAGCAAAAACTTCGTGACCCCGTCCGTCCCCCGAATGCGGACCTTCCGCGTGTGAAGCAACCGCTGGCCCTGCAAGGCCGTCTGAAGTGGTTCCTCGGGGATATCCGCGCGGCCGGCTTCCCCATCCAGCACCTCCCGATCCATCAACGTGAAATACGCCGCCTGCTGGGGAGGGAACAGGTCCAGGTTGTTCTGTCCGATCAAGACCTTGCGGTCATACCCCAGGAGTTCCTCCCCGGCACGATTGAACAGCACGAAACGCAGGTCCTCCGATTCCTTCAGGAAGATCATAAGAGGTACGTTTTCCACGACCGCCTCGAACAGCGCTTTCGATTCTTTCAACGCATCTTCAGCCGCCTGTCGCAAGGTGATGTCCTTGGACGTGCAGATCGCCGACAACACCGTCCCGTCAGGTTCCTTGATCGGAGTGATCGTTGTCTCGTAGTAGCCGCCACTGGCGGCTCTGGGCAAGTTACCTTCCAGGTGGCGGGCGTCCCCCGTTCGAAACACGTCACCCACGGTTGCGAACAGTCGCTCGGCCTCGTCGCCGGAAAGAAGATCGCGCATGCTCCTGCCAACTATCTCGTCGGCCGGCATACCCATGCCGTTGGCGAAAGCCCGATTGACATGCGTGCAGCACAAATCCGGCGAAATAAAGAAAATGGAGTCTGGTGATTCCTCCAGAAGCACCCGGTACTTCACGTCAATGTCACGCAACTGCCGTTCGATCATGAAACGGTCACGTTGAAGTGTCAGTTGCCGGCTGCGAAAGAAGCGCCAGGCCAGCAGCGCCACAATCAGGATGGTCAGGACGACCAGGGCAAGGATCAACACCACCTCCGCGTAGACCGAGGCAATAATCTCGCTTCTGTCGATCTCGGATTCCAGGAACCATGACGAACCTTCCACCTGCCGAATATCGGCTATGACCTCGACGCCTCGGTAGTCAAGACCGTCGAAGGTCCCGGTTCGTCCCAGGGCAGCCTGGACCGACACGAATTCAGTACGCGCCAAGGGGAGCCGAACCGTCAGCGGCGGGTCCTTCCAATGGCGCAGTTCGTTCAACAGCAGCGCATCGTCGCGGTCCCGGCGCACCAGCAGCATTTCGGCGCTTAGGCTGATGGTTGGCCATGACTTGACCAGCGGAAACAGGCGGTCGGACGAATCAATGCGAGAGATCAACACACTGACGGGACGTCCCGCCAGGTCCAGGATCGGAACAGCTATGTCCAGGGCCATCTTGCCGTGCGTCTGGCATCGGAACAGTTCCCCGAACACGGCGCTGCGTTTCGTGAGGGCCGATTCCACCAGCAGTCGCGCCTGACCGTCGAGGGTTGCGTGAAGAGGATCCAGCGAAACCTGAACGTCCCCGTCAACCGATACCAGGATCAGATCCTGGAATCCCAGAGCTTGACGGGCCGCCAGAAGCTCGGCCTCCACGTCAAGCCGCTCCCCATCGCTTCCCACGACGTCCGCCTGGGACGCACGCACCGAACGAGCAAGTCCCGACGCCACGAAAACGGCTTCCTTCAACCGATCCTGCCGCCAGCGAGCGATCTCGGCGACCCGCATTTCGCCAGCGGTCCGCAGTCCAGTTCTAGCGCCTTCGAAAGCTGCATCCCGTTCGTTGTCGAAGTAGGTGTAGCCGACGGCCGAAAGCACGCACGCCAAAGCCAGCACCGCGGCTGCCAAGCCAGAAGAGGTTCTATCGAACACCGCTCAATCCCCGTCTCGGAACAACATCGTACGGTAATTACAATCGCGATAGATAAGCATCCGCAGATAAGCATCCGCGCCGACAACTGTTGCGCCGTCAGCCGAAGATCACCCTACCCCGCCAGCAGCCTGGCCGAAAGCCCCTGATGATAATTGCGACCATTCACGAACATCGTGACAAGGCCTTACCGTCCATTTACCACACATTCAACAGCTAGTCGTCGATCAGCCAGACCAGCACCGGATCCCTGAAAAGGGTTACGTGGTAGCCCATGTAGCTCTCGCCGACCAGATCGATGCGGCCCAGTTCCCTCCATTGCCTGGCATTCAGGGCACTCGCGCACGCAGGCCTAAGAGGTCCGTATCTGGTCTGGACCGGCTGCTCACCCGGAACGTGTGTCGAGCACGGGATATCCAGGAAGAACACTGTCGGCATGTCGTCTGCGCCTTTGCCTGACAATTTGCTCCACCCGATCCTGCGCCAGTTGGGCTTTTGCACCCAGAACCATCGCGACGAAGTGGCGCTTCCGACCATGGGATCATCGAACACCACAAAATCCGCCGAGTCCGGCAGCGAGTCGATGGTCCGGTCCAGGAATTCATACTCGTAGTTGGACGGATATCGGTGGACGACAAAATCCAGGGAAGGAACGAAGCCCGCAAGAACGACCATCGAAGCTGCAACCACGGGGATCCGACCCGCGCGCCCCGTGAACCACCTCATCGCCAGCCGGCATGCCACAGTGGCAATGTCGGCCGCCGGCAATGCCCACGCCAGAGTCGCCACCAACCCGTGCCTGAAAATCCCAGGCGTCTCCCACATGATCGATGCACCGAAATTCAGTACCGCAATCGCGATCGCCACGGGGATGCCTCGGCGCGGACGCCTCATGCCCAGGACCAGGCCGACTAGCGTGGCGACCTGGAACGCGGCAGGCACCGCATCGAAATGAAGGCCCAGGCCCATCAGGAATTCCGGCGATATCGGCCGGTTGATCATTCCCCCGTGTTTCGAGGCCTCGAAAATGACCAGAATTTGGAGTGCCTGCATGCCGGCAATCGCAAGGGGCAGCAACAACGGGGCCAACTCGCGACGCTTTGGGATCCTTTCTGAGGCCGCAACCAGTACCAGCAGATACACCGGAGCAATAAAGACGGCCAGATCCCGAACGAGGCAAGCCAGACCTGCGGAAAGACCTCCCAGATAGAGGCCAGGCAGCCAGCTCGTGCGCATCGACGACAGCCCGATCCACAGACCCATAAAAAGAAGGAAACCCGCGAGGTTGAAGAAACATTCGGTCGGTGCAAGACGCACCGCCAGCGGAAGGAAGGCAGCGGCCAATCCGGCAAACCAGCCGGCAAGGTCGTCCTCGAACAGGTGCCTGGCTACGGCGGCGACAAGGGGAACGGTAAGGGACGACAGAACGAGATTGAAGAAGAAGACGCCCTCCAGCTGCAGATGGAACAGCCGCAGCACGACCGGGTAAAGGACCGTCAGGTTGTGATACGTCAGTTCCTGGTGCGCAAGCATCTGGTAGCCATGTTCATTCTCGTGGAACGGCGCCATTGGCGGCAGCAGCAGCCGCAGCGCCAGCGCACCGGTAAACAGCAGCAGGGCGGCAAAAGAATGTTGCCGCAACGACAGACCGGACTTGCTGGCAATGGCAGGCAGCAGGATCAGGCAGCCTCCCAGCCAGACCAGGAACGCAGCGCACATCGCGATCGGAATCGGGCGAAACCATTCATCCACGAAGTCCACCTGCCTTGAAGGTTTCTTGCACGGCGCTGAAGCCTGGACCACCGAATATGGTCGCAACTGGCGCGATCGCAGGACACGAAGGCAGGAAGGGGTGACACCTGTAGAGACGGAATCCCGGCGAACCTGACAGGAACGTGCAATCGTTTGGCATAGGTAGTGCGTACGGCTTATCCGCGGCCTGAGCGGCGATCACGAAGAAATCATCCGACGTCCATGACTGGCCGCAAACAACAGCATCAAGATCCCGGTTCGGTTCATGCTGCAAACCAGCCAACGACGGCGCCCACACCACAGACCGTCCCTCGACCAGCGTCTCTGCGCCATCGGGTGCCTGACGCAACGCTCCTCCGCAACGCTCCATCTCCTGGAAACTTCCGGCTTTTGAACACATCGAAAACTGGAACAGATCCGATCTCCTCCCCGAGTCGGCCAGCAGCAGGCGCACGCCGGACGCCGGCGCAAGTTCGTCAATTTCCCCCAGCAGTTTCGCTGGGTTGGACCTGGAAAACAACCTGCCATCAGAATAGGCGCCGCCAAGGACAGCAAACCCCAGCAAACCGACCACGACGAATCCCGGAAGGATGATCGCCAGCGCCGGGCTTCGCAGCCGCACCGAGACGCGATCAAGGGCCCACGTGATCAGCACAATCAGCAGCGGCCAGGCAGTCGCCGTATTGTTGTTGTTCGTGAATATCCTGCCGGCAGCAAGGAAGAAGCCCAGGACCAGCCCGCCCAGCAGGATCGCAATTCTTCGGTCGAAAAGATTGATGACCAGCAACGCACAAAACGCCAGCACTGGCAGACCTTCGATGCCGATCAGCCTCGCGAAACACTCGGTGAAGGTCGCCCAGCCACCCTTCAACAGACCCACCGAGTGGCCTGCGACGACGGCCCTTGCCTGCCGAATCTCGGGCGAAACCGTCTGGTCCATCGAGATGGACACATAAAACATCGCTTGATCAATCGTTGACTTGAGCACCGGAAGATAAAGCAACACGACGACCACGATCATCCTGGAATATGGTCTCATTTCACCGCGACGCCACGCGGCAACGCCGCAGGCGACAAGCCCTGGAGCCACTACCATCGCGGTCATGTGCCCCAGCCACAGCGACAGCAGTGCAGAAGCCGCCAACGACGTCCAGATATGGCGGCCGGTCAGCAGGTAAGCAACCATCCGCTCTACAAACCAGGCCGCAGCCACCATTTCCAGGAAGTAGTGTTCCTGCATGGCGCCGACCAGCAGTGGCGCGGGAAGAAGCGCCAGCAGAACCGCCGACCAGAACCCTGCCCAGGGCGCGCCAAGCGTTCGGCCCAGACGCAGTATCACGATCGTCAGCCCGGCGCCCACCAGCACGTTCGGCAGGCGCAGCCAGAAGAGGTTGACCCCCAGACCGCATAGGGCCCCGACCCACGACCAACCGGCAGCCAGAAGCCCCTGCAGAGGCGGGCCGGCAAGCGCATTGTCAAACCATCTCGAAAAGGCGCCCCTGATTGGAATGAACTCCAGGTCGTGCATGGGCAACGTCCAGTTCGCCGCCAGCCGCACCATTGCCCCGGCCAGAAGGAGGATCAGGATCCAGCGCAAACCAACCTCGTGTCCCTTGTCGGCTTCGATACGCCCCGTGCCGGGTCCTTCTGCGCAACGCTTCCTGCTGCCAAGGAGGTAGATGGCCAGCATCGCCAGAAGCCCTGACAAGACGAGGATGCCCGAAAAAAAAGGCAGAAACTGATCGCGGTCCGTCCTGGCCTGGTTGTGCCACATCGAGCCAGTCAAGGCCGGCTGCCAGGTCTGCACAGAGGCCGTAGCCAGGCCGCAAGCCTTGTTGAACAATCCAGATGGCTGATTCGGCCTGATACGATCACCCAGTTCGTCCAGTAGTTGGCTGGGCGCCGCATTGGAATTGGCCGGATCCTGGAACAGCTCGCAGCCATCTACCAGCAACCCGGAATCTTCACCACGTGACGGCCGCAGCACAATGTCGACCGTTTCCGCGGTTCCCGGGTCCGACAGTCGGAATCGAACCTCGCACGCAGGCCCTGAACGAACCCTGTCAAGCGTGAAACGACCTGCCAGATATCCTGTGTTCGGACCCGTGATGCCTGCCAAAGCCAGGACGTCAGACTCGTATCCTGGAAGAAAGACGGAACCTACTGATGACGAACTTGGCGGCTTTGAAAAGGCGTCTGGCGCCATGGCCAGGATCCAGCACACGGCAACCGCAGCCAGGACTGCCCCAAAAGCACAAATCCTTCGACTTGCATTCATCGCGCCGGATTATCGAAAGGCCTCAGGTCGATGTCAAACATGCACAGCCGTGTTGGAACTTTCATCGACGAATCCCGTCGGCAGGTAGGGGGAAACGCATGGCACTGGGAAGCGTGAACCGGAAACAGGTTCCCAGGCCCAGCCCATCCGACTCGGCCCAGACACGCCCATCATAGAACTGGACGACGCGCTGGACGAGGGCCAGCCCCAGACCAGTGCCATCGCTCCTGGCATCAAGTTTCTCGAACAACCTGAACACCTTGGTTTGGAAGCGCGGCTCGATGCCAACCCCGTTGTCTCGCACGAAGAACACGGTCTCGTCCCCACGAACCTCCGCACCCAGTTCAAGCCGAGGTTCCGGCTGAGCCCCCATGTACTTCACGGCATTTTCGATCAGGTTCTGCCAGACCTCTTCCAGCCTGGTGCGATCTCCGAAAAGGTTGACTTGAGGAGCATGCACCTGGACCGCAACGCCCCGTCTCGCAATGGCCCCGGCCACGAACTTCAACGACTCCTGGATCAGATCGGCCAACAATATGTGCTCGGGAGTGTTCATTACCCTTCCAACCCGGGTAAGCTCCAGCAGGTCCTCGAGGCGGTTCCCCATCTTGGTAGTGGCTTCGCGGATGAAGCCCAGATCCTTTGCAACCCCATCAACCTTGCCTTCCGCCAGATTCTCCTCGACATAGCCCAGGAATACACCGATGGTGACCAGAGGGCTCTTGAGGTCGTGCGAGATCATGTTGGTCAACCATTCCATATCGGCATTCTTGTGTTCGAGTTCCGCCTCGTTGCGTTTTCGTTCCGTGACATCCTCGAATACCGTCGCGAACTGGCCATGCTTGGGCGATATCACTGAAATTCTGAAATGCTTTCCAAGGGGCGCATAAAATGTCTCTAAGACGAAGGATTCGCCTCCCAAGGCCACCCTTGCGTATTCCTCCAAGTAGGGCGGCACCACGGTTTCGTAGATCTCCGAGGCAAGTCGGCCGATCACGCCAAGTGGATCAAGCCCCGTGTGCAACTGGAAGGCTGGGTTCACATCAAGAATGCGGTAGTCCACGACCTGTCCGCCGTCATCCATTACCAGTTGGTGAAGAGCTACGCCTTCCGTCAGGCTGTCGAAGAGGGTGCGGTATTTCAGCTCGCTGGCGTTCAGTTTCTCATCCAGCCTCTTGCGCTCGGTGACATCGATCATCACTGTCAGGTATTGCGGCTGCCCAAGGCTGAGAATCAGTTCTCCCGAAAACAGTAGAGTCCATGGACGTGGTGTACGAGTCCCTCGGAGCGAAGCGACGGTCATAGGCCCCCGGCAGGGGGGGATCGGACGTGGGCTACGAGGGCGGAGGACCACCGTGTCATCCTCAAGGGTGCATTGGCATGTGCCCTATTCAGGAGGAGGAACACGATGGTCAAGGCGAGGATCGACGTTCTTGAGTCTCTGCGCAAGAGGATCGAGGAGACGGAGCCTGACATGCTTCGGTCCCTCGTACACGGCGTCGTGGAGTTGTTGATGGGCGCGGAGGCCGACTCGATGTGCGGCGCGGTCTACGGCGAGCGCAGCGAGGATCGAAGCAACTACCGCAACGGTTACCGGGTCCGGGACTGGGACACGCGTGTGGGCACGATCCCGCTGGCGATCCCGCGGTTGCGTCACGGCAGCTACTTCCCGGACTGGCTCCTGGAGCACCGGCGTCGTGCGGAACGGGCCCTGGTGACCGTGGTCGCCGAGGCGTACCTGCTGGGCGTTTCAACGCGGAAGATGGAGAAGCTGGTCGAGACCCTGGGCATCAAGTCCCTGTCGAAGTCCCAGGTCTCCGAGATGGCCCGGGAACTGGACCAGATGGTCGAGGACTTCCGCAATCGTCCGCTGCCTGGAGGCTACCCGTACGTCTGGCTGGACGCGATGGTCGTGCGCTGCCGCGAAGGCGGTCGCATCGTGAACGTCGCGGTCGTCGTGGCCACGGGCGTCAGCACGGACGGCCACCGCGAAATCCTGGGCATGGACGTTTTCACCAGCGAGGACGGAACCGCCTGGACGACCTTCCTGCGGGGCCTGGTGGCCCGCGGGCTGTCGGGGGTGCAACTCGCTGTCTCGGACGCCCACGAAGGCCTGAAAGCGGCCATTGCGGCGGTCCTCCCCGGGGCTTCCTGGCAGAGGTGCCGGACCCATTTCGCCCGCAACCTCCTCACCCGCGTCCCGAAGCAGGCCCAGGACCTGGTCGCCGCCGCCGTGCGGTCCATCTTTGCCCAGCCCTCGCCCGAAGAGGTCCACGCGCAGCACGCCCGGGTCGTTGCACAGCTCGAACGCTTCCCCCAGGCCGCAGAACTGCTTGAGGAAGCGGGCCCTGACATCCTGGCCTTCGCGGCCTTTCCCAAGGAGCACTGGCGCCAGATCTGGTCCAACAACACCCAGGAACGCCTCAACAGGGAACTCCGCCGGCGAACCGACGTCGTCGGGATCTTTCCCAACCGCGACGCCATCATCCGCCTCGTCGGCGCCGTCCTGTGCGAACAGCATGACGACTGGGCCGTCGCCAGGCGCTACATGAGCCAGGAATCCCTCGCCAGAACGGCGAAGGGACCGGAATATCAACAGATCGTGGAGGCCGACGCGAAGATACTCAGCAGCGCAGCGGCGTAGTCATCCTTGGAGACGACACGGTGAACGGCTCTTACACCACCTTGACGGACGTGACC
>CAIZWN010000061.1 GCA_903936705.1 uncultured Myxococcales bacterium | reverse complement strand
TTTGCGGGCATTCTCCAGCCATACGATCAGGGCCATCATCGTCAGTTCGGCGGTGAACAGGCAGGTGAACTCGCCGATATCCGCGATTATCCCGAATGATTGCAGGGCCATGCTGGTGGAAGTTATCAGGGCGGCGTACCCAAGGATCGTGGTGGCCGACGACAGCACCACGGCACCGCCGGTTGACTGGATGACCTGGGCAACCCGCCCGGCACCTTCCAGGCGATAGCGGGCATAGGAGGGATTGTGATCAACTGGCTCGAACATTCAACGAGCCCCAAAGACCCAGACTGAAACCGCAGCGTGACAGGCATGGTGCCATCGCATCAGCGATTTCTCACTGCAAGCCGGCCATACCCTGCTGCCAACGGAGTTTCGTTGTTCATTTGCCCTACACACCTGGAACCTCCGACAACAGGTCAGCTTTCCGTCTCTGCGCCGGCACAAACTGTATCCGCCGGGAGACATCCGGAGTATTTCATCAATTCGTAGGTTCGCTTATCGGTCGACTGAAAGGACAGATCCGATGCACTAAAGTGAGCAGCCTCAATATCAGCGTCAGATTGCCAGGAATGGCAGACTCTGCTTCTCAACAAAATCAGGCAATAGCAAATCAATTTCTTGCTGGCTCGCGCCTTGCAAATGGCAACACCAGCCAACCTTCGAGAGTTGGCGGTTGAACCATTTGTGGGCAAATCCTTAGGGGGTCCAATGTTTACAACCACGCTACGGCTCCTGCTTGGCACTGCGCTGCTGACGCTGGTGGCATGCGCTGACGGAGGCCCAACGGTCTCTTTGCAGCTCGATGACCTCCCGAAGATTCTTTACATTGAGGACGCAGCCGTGTTGGTGGATGGCTACGCCCCCGAGGCTTCGGCTAGTCGCCAGGATGGCAGTCTGGGCTCGGACACGGATGTCGAGCCGGTCGTGCCTCCAACAGTCAACGTGGATGCAGCCGCGATCGAGTTCGGAATGGTCGAGTGTGGCGGCGTGGCCCCGGGTGCTCGCACACTTACGATCCAGAATACAGGAGGTTCGCCCCTGGCCTGGTCGGCCACGCTTGGGGGCATTGCCTTTGCCATCACCGGCGACCATGCAGGCACGCTGCCACCCGGCGATTCGGTGCCGATTGGCATCACAGCTGCCGCGGTCCCAGCTACCGCAACGGCCGGTGAACAACTGCAGGACGAGTTGACGATTTTCACGAACGACTCGACGAATTCCAAGCTGGTCATCCCTGTGCTTCTGATTGCGGCTGGCGGCACCCTGGAATTGGCTCCTGAAAAGGTCGCTTTTGGTCTGGTCCCGCTGGAAGGCCAGGCGACCGTGATCCCTGTCTCGCTGTCAAACACCGGTAACCAGCCGCTGAAAATCTCGATCGGGCAGGCCGCCGACCCGCGCTTCGTTTTCACTTGGGACGGAGCATCGGAGACCATTGAATTGACGGCAGGTGCGCTGGTGCCAGGCCTGGCTGCGACCTTCAAGCCAGATGTGCCAGGTGCTCTATATGCGGCCGCCGCAATCACAACAGAAGGGGCAGTCTGTGGCGCCAGCGTGTCGTCCATTCCAATGACAGCCGAGGGTTCGGTCGGGGTGGTGGGCCTGTCGCCCAGTGAACTGTTCTTCGGCAACGTCGACTGTGGTACCTCAGCAGAACCCCAGTCGGTCCTATTGAAAAACAGCGGCAACGGCTCGTTCGAATTCACCGCCGAACTCGCAGCGGGCGTCGAGTCACCTTACGAGGTCAATTTCGCGAGTGGCACCGTGGCCCCCGGGGCGTCAGTGGAGTTGACGGTCACACCCTCGCCGATCCCGACGACATCGCCGGTAACACCCGATTTTTATAAAGATACGCTAGTCCTAACGACCTCAATCCCCGGCGACGGGACTCATCTGATCGAATTGCACCAGACCGCGCAGGGCGCAATACTGACCGTCAGCCAGTCTGTGATCGACTTTGGCAAAGTACCGATCGCAAGTTTGGCAAACGCCACAGTATCTGTCGTCAATTCCGGTAACCTTCAGGCAAGTTTGTCGCTAACGATCGGCAACACCGTGTTCGGAGGGACACCGGCGGGCCCGAGCCCGCTGCCCGGCGGATCGGCTCTGAACGCGACACTGTCGTTCTCGCCTGTCGTTATCGGCGCCCAGGCTGGAAGCCTGGAACTACAGAACGGAGCCTTTGACGTTATGTGCGCTGCCCTTCCCGATGCGATTCCCATGGCCGGCACCGGGACAAACGGCGCCGTGGCGCTTTCGGCCTCGTCCCTGAACTTTGGTCTGGTTGATTGCGGCAAGACCGCAAATCCTCAGTTGCTGGTGCTGGCGAATACCGGAAACGGGTCGGTCACGTGGTCGACCGCGCTGGGCAAGGGTTCGTCGTCGCCGTACGAAGTGACCCCTGCCAACGGCATCGTCGCACCGGGTGCGACGGCACTGATCACCGTAACACCTGGCGCAATTCCGACAACGGCACCCACCGCGACCGACGGGTTCGGGGACAGCCTGGCGATCGTGACGGGCGTCGTGGCAGACAGCCCCCACGTGATAGTCCTACACCAGACGGCGCGAGGAGCGGTCCTGTCGTTCGCTCCGGCTGCCATCGATTTCGGCATCGTCTCCATCAAAACGACTGCCAGCAACCCATTCTCGATCATCAACTCAGGCAATGCGCCTGCCGGCGTGACTCTGGCTGTCAGTGGTCTGCCCATCTTTGGCGTCACCACTCCCGGACCGATCACGATCGCCGGGGACTCGTCGGTCAGCGATACGGCGACATTCCTGCCGCCGGCCGTTGCGGTGTACAGCGGATCGGTAGCGATATCAGTCGGAGCATCGGATGTCGTCTGCGCCCCGATCGCTGCACCACTGCAACTTCAGGGCACTGGATCCAATGGAAAAATCGCTGTCTCGCCGACCACGATGGATTTTGGTCAAGTCCCGTGCGGCACTACCGCCCCGCCAAGGACCATCACGATCACCAACTCCGGCAACGCGGATTTCACCTGGACTGGCAACGTGTCGAATAGCTATTTCTCCCTCTTACCGACGAACGGCATCGTGCCAGCCGGGACGTCTATCGGCGTCAACGTGATTCCAAGCGCCATTCCTGTCTCATCGACGACGGTCCCGGACGGCTATGCCGCCTGGGTGACGATCACGACCAGCATTAACGGGGATAACAAGCACATCGTGGCGCTTCACGAATCCGCCTTCGGTGCTATCCCTACCGTATCAGTATCGAGCCTGATGTTCGGCGGCATTCAGATTGGGACGGCGGCGAATTCCCAGTTCTCGGTCGGAAATTCCGGCAATGCCCCGTTCATGATGATTCTGCAGAACGAAAATCCGGTGTTCTCATTCAATCCGCAGGGCCTGACCATCAGTGGCGGCAGCGGCGCAGTCATCAACGCTCAGTTCGTACCGACGGCAGCCGACACCTACATCGATGAAGCAGCGGTCCACGCAACGGCACCCTCGTTCTGCGGACCGATCCCCGCCCCAATCACCCTGGGTGGCACAGGAACCGTTGTCGGCATCAAGGTGTCTCCGAACAGCCTGAACTTTGGTCTTGTCGATTGCGGTTCAACAGGCAGCGCGCAGCAGTTCTCCATCTACAATGGGTCGACGCAAACGGTTGCATGGACGGCGGTTTTGACTGCTGGCGGGTCATTCTACCAAGCCAGTCCGGCCAGCGGATCACTGGCTGCAAACGACACGGTATTCGTGACAGTCACGCCAATGCCAATCCCTTCGGTCTCTTCCACACTGAACGATGCGTTCGCCGGCATCGTGACGATCACCACGAACCTGCCTGGCGACGCGACACACTTCGTTTCACTGCACCAGACGGCGCAGGGCGCGATCCTGTCATTCACGCCGTCGAGTATCGACTTCGGCTTTGTTCGGATCGGCAGTTCGCGCAGCGCTGGGTTCACTGTGAACAATGGCGGCAACCTGACAGCCGGCTACACGTTGTTCGTATCGGGCCAAGGTGATTTCAGCGTGTCGCCGAACAGCAACGTCGTGGCAGGAAACACGTTCGCATCGGAGGTTGCCACCTTCCACCCGTCGGGCTCCGGAGGCGACGGTTCCAGGGTAGGCTCAGTATCGATCAGCTCACCGGCTGCATTGTGCTCGGCACTTCCGCAGCCGCTCCAGATGACTGGCGAAGCGTTCTGAACGGACTGAACGAAGCACATAACAATCTTCCTACACTCCGGATCACAAAGCCGAAAGGCATTTTATCGACGCCGTTTGCTCTGGTCTGTTCGATTGGCCTGGCGCCCACCCATGAATGCCTACGTTAGGTCTTCGTTGAGACCCGTATGCGCGGCCAGATCCAGAACGCCGGACCAGGGCCCGACCCAGCATGGCAGCGTCAGCCGTCTTTCCCTGGGGACCACTGTCGCTGTCAGGATACGCCTGGAGTGCGTGCCACCCAATGGATCCGCGCCTGCCCCAACTGCAGACACATGAACGTTCTGACGCGCTCTTCCCAACCACCAGGTCGCTGTTGATTGTTCAACGGCATGGCCTTTGCAACAACCAATACTCCAGGGACCTTTTTCGAAAGGCCCCCGACAACTTTCGGCGGAGGGTATGCCATGGAAAGGTCCATTGATTTCCAGCCCGAACAGTGGCGACATTTCCCAGTCGCTGCGCCACGCGATTCCCTACTCATAATGGGCAAGGCCTCCGTGCCAGCGCACTGCATCACAGGCCACGGTACCAGGCCGTTACCTATGGTAGTCTCGAAGTGCAATGCGTGTTCAGGCACCGGAGTGAGCTTGCTCTGGGACGATATCGAGCAACTTCCCTGCCTTGTCTGCGGAGGAACGGGCCGAGAAGACAACATCGAAGAGTTCGCGACCGGGGCTCCAAAAAGTCTTGTGTTGCCCATGATCGTCGTCGGCACCCTGATTGGCCTCTCACTGGCTTTCCTGCTGATTTCGGCCAGCCTGAGGTCGATCGGAATGTTGGACTCCGAGACTTCTGTCAGTACCGTGAACATTTCAGCCGAGGCCCGACGACAGGTCCAAGAACGCTTGATGACGGGAAGAGTCCAGGTGGAATTCCCGTCAGCACAGGACGACTGGGTCGAGTCCTTGGGGAACAACCTTTTTCAGGTCACTTCCTGGGTTGATTCCCGGATTGCAGGCATTGGGACGCCCACCCGGATCAGTTACACAATGCGGCTGCGCCAAGAGGATCGGAACCGTTGGACCGTCGAGGGCTTGACGTCGAACCCGTAAGGCTTGCCAGAACCGCCCTTCCCGCACCTCGATTCCCAATGATCTCTGCGTCGGCTCCCGCCTACAAACGGTGACGATGCGTTGCTGCGGAAGGCCAACCATAGCCATTATGCGGTCGATATGAAGCGCGAACCCCATTGAGAGTCGTGTGCCATTGGCATTGAACCCGACGTTCGCCTGCCTTGCGCAATGCCTCAATATGTATGACTGTTCCTTCCGAACGGCACTCCGTCAGGCAAAGGCTTCAATATGCAGGCGCGGCCGCAGCGATGTTCATGGTGGTTCCTAGCAACTGTCTAACTCAACCCTGGCGAACCGGTCTGGCAACTGCGAAGGTTCCGATGTCGGCAGTTCGATGTCCTGATGGATCTTCTGGACGACCGCCAGCCGTAGGTTCAGTCGGCCTGCTCGGGAAGGGGCGGGGTCGAGGGCTCAGCAGGGCGCGAGGGCAGAAGCGCGTCGGCTGAATCGAGGAACGGGCAGTCCTCGACCCGTCCCTGAGACTTAAGAACCTTGTGATCGACCTTGCCTCCCACTGCGTGATCATTCCTCTGCCCCACGATCGCGTCGTACGTGGTGACCTTACCGAGGGCCTTCCAGCACTGGGAGGCCACCTCCTCGTCGAACCCTCGCTCGGTCGCGGCGACACCAGAAACATGGGCGTCGGAGCGCCCCTCGAACTGCGGGGTCCACCGGCTGACGATCAGAGCATCGACCTCGGTCGAGCTCTCTCTGTCATTCTCGGGAATCGCAATCATTGCCGAAAAGACGAACGTACCAGACAGGTCGGCATTCTCGTGAAAGCCGCTGGTCTGGTTTCGCGGCGCATCGACGCCACCTTCCGTTGACAGGACGTACCTAAACACATCGATCTCCCGCTCCCCGCCCAGGGTGGACCACAGCACCAACAGCTTCCCGGAGGTCGCATCGTCGAGATCGGTGTCAAAGTCGATCCACATCGAGCCCTGGCCCTGCCCGGGCGACGTTCCGGGCGTGTAGCTGCCGGCAAGACGCTGGCGCCACGGGGAACCGGCAGGCTCGGTCGAGCGGGACGCCAGCACACTATCGTAGTAGCCGTCAGGAACGCGACGGATCACAAGGAGGTGCTCCTGGAAACCAGCGCCATTCGTGCTGCGCCACACCGCAGTGTCGGGTTCTGCTAGGACCGAAGACGCTGCCGTGGCCTCGTCCAGTAGTCCCAGGAGCAGAGCGATGTCCACGTTCGCTACATCCATTGTCTGAACGGTAAGGTCATGAAAGCCCGACGAGGAAGTGCCCAGAGCAGAACGGGACCCTCGGGACGACGCGCCAGATGTTTCGTCCGAGACTGCTTCCATGGCCATGTGAAGCACCGACGCCGTCGGAAGCGTGGCCTGAAACTCCCCGACCGAACCCTTCCCGGTACCGACCTCACACGCCATCTCAACCAGGACGACCGACAAAAAGAACAATCGCACCAGGTTTGTCAGCCCCATGGCCGACCTCCGTAAGCCCATCGAGACCTATAGCATAACGCATGCCGCAAATGCCATGCGCCTCCTTTTCCTTGCATGGACAGCAATGGCAACACCGGAGGCATTCCTGGGCAACCTGAACCGCGACGATGCCGGACGGCCTTGTATCGACGCGGAGACATCCGTTATCATGGCCTCGGTCTTGCTCGGGTACCGCCACGGAAACGTTGCCCCCAAGTCCTGGTAGCCTTCGTATCGTACGCCGCCTTGCGGTGGGCGGGATGGCCGAAATCTTTCTCGCCGAATCCCTGGTGGAAGGGGAGGCGGCCATTCAGGTCGTGGTCAAGCGCCTGCTGACCGGTGCCGACGAGTCCCACACCCGCCTGTTCGATCGCGAGCGCCAAGCACTGGCCTGCATCGCCAGCCCTAACGTCGTCCGCCTTCTAGGCGCCGGCTCGGACCACCTGATCCTGGAGTACGTGGATGGACCAGACCTCGCTACCCTTCTGCGCCATCTCTCCCGTCGCGGACACCGGATGCCGCTGGGCGCGGCGATGGCCGTGCTGGAAGGCATTTTCGCCGGCCTGGCCGACCTCCACGAGGCCCGAAACGCCTCGGGCTGTCGCCTGGGCGCTGTTCACCGGGACTTGAACCCCTCGAACGTCCTGGTGTCCCGGGATGGCAACATAAAAATCGCGGATCTGGGAGTGGTACACCTGGACATGGCAGACCAACCGACCCAGGCCGGTCTGAAGGGAACCCTGGCCTACATGGCCCCTGAACAACTGCTGGGCCGGCCCGTGGACGCCCGGACCGACCTGTACGCGGCAGGACTGGTGGCCTACGAGGTCCTGACCGGCATCGCGGCGCGTCCCGCCGGCATGGCCGGTCTTTCCGAGTTGATGGAGGCCCGGTCCCGCCTGCCTGCAGCGCCATCCAGAGTGCGCACCGACCTGCCGCAAGCCCTGGACGCCGCAATACTAGCCTGTTTATCCCC
Source organism: uncultured Myxococcales bacterium (assembly GCA_903936705.1). Taxonomy (GTDB): domain Bacteria; phylum Myxococcota_A; class UBA9042; order DTJE01; family DTJE01; genus CAIZWN01. The sequence continues at coordinate 10,279 of CAIZWN010000061.1, read as the reverse complement.
ACGCCCCGAGGACCGACCGGCTGATGCCCGGGCATGCCTACGCGACCTGCTGTTGGCAGCGGGCGCCCGCCCGGACAGGGACTGCCTGGCCAAGGAGGTTGGTTTGGTCAGTGGTCCGTGCGTGCGGACGGCGGCCACGGTGACAGTCAGCGGGGCGGACAAACCACTTCCGACCAACCCGAATTCGCCCCATGCCGACGATCGCCGTGTTCGACTGGCCTTGCGCGTTCGGCGGATCGTGGCGACGCTGGCCGTAGCACTAGCCTTGTCGCTGGCCGCCGCCGTCGCCGGAAGATCCCTATCCGAAGACGAGGGGCCAGCCCCAATGGAGGCCATGGGACAGAAAAGCGCGCCGGAAGTCACACCGGGGATGTCGTCGGAAGCGGCACAAGTTGAGGGCACCGTGGTAATACCACTGGAGCATTTCGAAGCGTCCAAACCCGCTGCCGCCGTCACTGCCGCCAGCGCCGCCTTGCCCAGCATCGCCATGGACTATCGATCTACGGCTGAAACCCGCCGACCAACGCGCCCCCCAGGTGACACGGCCTCGCCGCGCCGCATCGATCCCGGCCTGCGCGTCATGATCCGGGCACTGGGCGACCCGATTCACGTCGAGGGAGCTGGCGCCCGGGGGCTGGCCCCGCGGCTCACGGAAGACCTGCCCCAGGGAGCAAGCCTTATGATCCTCCACGGAAGCATCGAGAGTCTGCCGCCAGTCCTGGTGCGCCTACTGCACGCCGGGACGACGCTGACCGCGACAATCGGGACCCGTCCCGATCGCCATTACAACAAAATCCGCTGCGGGGATCGCGACGTCGGAGAAACGTCGGCCGTCAACGTCATAATCGAGGACGAAATACGCTGTGTCCTGACTGGTGACGAGGGGACGGTGGCGTTCGCCCTCGCCATCGTGCGACGATGAGGATGCTATCCCGAATAACGGCTTTGGCGCCGCTGCTGCTGGCGGCAAGCCTCCTTCGCTGCAATCCCGAGGCCCCCGGAATGGCACGCATCTCGCTGGCCCTTGACGGCTCGCTGTGCAAGGACTTCTGCGCCGAAACGATCGGCGCCGCCGTCTATCGCCCCGGCCAAGCACTGCCCATCGGCCCCGAACAGGTGGTGCCCTGCGGCGATCCGATGGTCTTTGACCACATCCCGGGCGGCCAGCGCGTTGCGGTGCAGGCCTGGGTAATGAGCCACGGAGGAACCCACCTGTTGGAAGGGCAGTCCGAAGACGTCACAGTAGTGGCTAACGACGCAGTCACAGTGCCGATCGATCTGCAGGCGGTCCGCCCCCCCACCATCACTACCGCTAGCCTGGATGCGGTAGCACCGCCTCCTGAGGGCGCCGAGGTCACCTTGTCCGGCACCGACTTCGGCAATGGAGAAGGCCTGGCTACGATCGAGCTGGACGGGACGCCCGCCGAGGTCGTGAGCAGTTCTTGGAGTGACACTTCCGTCCGCGTCCGGCTGCGACCTGGCGACGGAAGTTTGACAGTTCGGGTTCGCAACTGCGGGGTGGCATCGGCTCCCTTTCCCCTCCGAGTCGTCGCCGCGCACCCAGGAAGCGCTACGCTTCAACCCCAGGGATGCCCAGAAGGTCCATCGGTTCATGCCGTGGCGCGGCTCCCCGGAACGCCCGACCTCCTGCTGGCAGCCTCATGCCAGTCGTCAGGGTATCTCCAGCGCTTTCTGACCAGCCAGTGTGCCTTCAGCGCGGTAGTGCAGCGCCCCCTGCCTGGGCGCCCCCTAGCCATCGCCCCCGAAGGGGATGGCGGTGCAACCTGGGTCGCGCTGGAGCCACCAGGCGGCCTCCTGCGCGTACCCATCTCGGTAGATCAGCCCATGACGTCAGGACCAACGCTGGATGAAGATGCGCCCCCTTGGGCGCTGGCCTGGGCCGAAGACAGTCTCTGGGTTCTGGGTAACCTGGAGGCTGGCCCGCGACTCTTCCGCGTCCGGGACGGCCAGGCATCGCGTTTCGAGAACGTCCCGACCGACCTCGGCTTACACGCGCTGGCCGCCGCAGCCGGACGCATCCTGCTTGCCGCCAGCAACGTGGCCGGCGAAGGGCGACTGGTCGTGGTCACTCCCGGTACCACCGAGGTCCGCCTGATCGCACTGACTGGCTGCCTTCAGCCAAAGGCGGTGGCGGGCGGAGAAGACGGGACCTGGGCGGTCGTCGGGTGCGGGGGAGCCTCCCCGGGATTGGCGGTGGTCCGCCTCTCAAATGGCAACGTCGGGACGGTTGACCTGCCAAACGACGGAGTAGTCGGATCTCTCGCCATGGACATGTCGGGCGGCGTCGCGTTCGGGTGGGACTATTCGGCGGGCAACCTGCTCGCTGCGGATCTCGCCGGCGGGACCGTCCTGGGAACGTGGCACCTCGCTCCGTCGCTGACCGCTGCACCCCTGATCCGGTTGCCGAATTCGGACACGCTGATGCTGGCGGGCCCGCTGGCTGGAAGCCTTACCTTGTTTTCGCCCTACCAGGCTACCCTGCCGTGTTCCGGGGAGGCGCTCTAGATGCGACGCAGCCTGGCTCTGGCTATTCTGCTTGGTCTGATCTCCGTCCCCGGGGCAGGCCAGGAAAACGCATCGAGCTTGGGCCTAAAACGAGCCAGGGCCTGCCAGTCAGCACTTGACTACACGTGCGCCGAGGAGGAACTGGCCGGGATTCGAAGACACGTGGCCGATCTTGCGCCCGAAGTACAGATCACACTGTTCCGCCTCAGCGCCGAAACCGCCCTGGCGTCCGGAAGAAAGGTCGATGCCGACGGTCACCTCCAGGCACTTCTGGAAGCCGATCCCAGCTTCGAGCCTCCCCCCGGTGGATGGCCCTCTGGCTGGGCTGCCGAACTGGAAAAGGTCCGCGCGACGATGCCGGACCGAGAGCCGCCTCTGCTGGTCGTCCATATGCCGACGGACCTGCACACCGGCACGGTCCCGGTCGTACGGGCGCACGTCTCCGATCGCAGCGGCGTGGGCCCCGTGGTCCTTGGTGTTGGTGGTACCGAGGCTACGCGGATCGCGATGACCACCACCGACGGTCAAATTTGGTCGGCTTCGGTGCCGGCACCGCAAGTCCGGAACCCGGCCCTCCTCCTGTGGGTGGAGGCCATGGATCTTAAGGGGAACGGCCCCGCTCGCTGGGGGAGCGAGGAGTCCCCCCAGAGAATTCCGGTGTCAAATGCCCCACCGAAACCACCGCCGCCCCTGGTGAAACGCTGGTGGTTCTGGACCATCATCGGGGTTGCCGTGGCAGGAACTGGCGTTGGAATCTACTTCCTATCCCGGATGAATCGTGCGTCGGGCGGCTCGGACGGCGTTCCCGGGGCAGGCCGACTTAACGTGGAGGCACGATGGCCGTCTCTCTCCGACTGATTGTCGAATCGGGCGATCGCATACCGACCGAGTTTTTACTTGGCGGACAGGACGCCGTCGTGGGCCGGGACCCGGATGCAGACGTCCTGATAGCGGACGCGACCGTCTCGGGGCGTCACGGGATCCTTCGGGCGGGCGCTGCCGGGTACACCTATACTGACACCGCCAGCCGAAACGGGTCGGCACTGCTCCATCCTCCTTACGCCGCCCGTCCTCTTGCCGCCGGCGAGGCGACCCCCGTCGGGCCGAACGACGCACTGCTGCTGGGCGCGGCGGATCGGCACATCGTCATCCGGATTGTGGAAGGAGTGGCTCCGTACGCGGCCTCCCCGATCGGACAACGGACCGTGGTAGCCTCGCTCCCGGTTTCCGACGTGCTGATGACCCCTCCTGACACCCTTGCTGCCCTGGCCGCCCACGCCATCGCCACCGAAACGCCCGAGGAGCTGGCCCAGGCCGCCCTCGACTGGCTGAAGTCCGCCTTGCCCCACGCCGATGGCTGGGCAGTCGTCGTCGCAGGCTCGGGCTTCACGAGCACCGCGGGCGATACCCTACCGGAAGGCCTTGTCCAGGCCGCCATGGAAGGGCGGGACGTGGTTCTGCTCCAGGAGTCGGACGGGAAGCGCCCGATTACAGCCAGTGAGGTGTCCGGGGGAATGCGGACGGTCCTGCTGGCACCGCTTCTGGCAGGGGGATCTTGGCATGGAACCCTCGCCGCCTGGTCGTCCGTGGGCGCGACCGCCGTGCCAGCCAGCACACTCCAGCCAGCCTCCCTGGCAGCGTCCCTCATCGCACTGGCGGCATCGGCACTGGGCGTGCGCCGTGAAGGCGAGGAGGCACGTCGGACCGCCGAAAGGGAACTCAAGCGCCTGCGGAGGGATGTGGGCGAGGGCGACCTTCCGGCCGATCCCGTTGGAACCTCCCCGGCATTCCTGGAAGCGCTGTCCCTGTGCCGCTCGATCGCCTCTTCGAACGTGCCGGTACTGCTGGTCGGCGAAACCGGCACAGGGAAGGAAATCCTGGCCCGGGCCATCCACCGGTGGAGCCGCCGGTCTGACAGGCCCTTTGTGGCATTCAACTGCGCCGCGGTACCCGAAACGCTGCTTGAATCCGAACTGTTCGGCCACGTCCGCGGTGCCTTTACGGGTGCCGGCACGGACCGGCGCGGCCTGTTCGAGGAGGCTGGCGGCGGAACGATCTTCCTGGATGAAATCGGCGAGATGCCCGTACTGCTCCAGGCAAAATTCCTGCGCGTGCTGCAGGACGGGGAGATCCGCCGTGTCGGTTCGAACCATTCATCACACATCGACGTCCGCGTTCTATCCGCGACCAATCGCGACCTGTGGAAGCAGGTGGAAAGCGGGGCGTTTCGTTCGGACGTGCTGTACCGTTTAAACGCAGTGACCATCCGGATCCCGTCCTTGCGAGAGCGCCGTGACGACATCCTGGTTTTGGCCCACCACCTGCTTGGAACGGCCTGTCGCAGAGCGGACAAGCGGATCGCCGGGTTCGCCCCCGATGCCCTGTCCGCCCTCGCCGCGCATGACTTCCCAGGAAACGTACGGGAACTGGAAAACGAATTGATGCGAGCCGTAGCGCTGACGCCTGAAGGACATTCCATAAGGCCCTGCGTGTTTTCGGAGGCGATCGGGAAACGGCTGCCGGCCCCTTTGAACACTGTCCCGATTGACGAAGACAAGACCCTGCGCGAGATCGTGGAATCGACCGAGCGACGCGCGGTCGAGGAGTCGCTTGCCCGCGCGGCCGGAAGCGTGTCACAGGCAGCCCGCGAACTGGGGCTGACCCGTACGGGACTCTACAAGGTGATGGAGCGCCTGCGAATACGGGGCAACCTCGAGTAGCCCAAGGGTTTGGGAATTTGCGGTCATTTTTCGATTACCCAACGGGCCGGGCCTGTGCCAGAATCCAAACACGTCATTTTGGCCCGGAGTGAGCAGGCGCGGCACTCGATCGATGCCGGATCAAAACGTGCGGTAATCCCGAAGTGAGACTGACCAGACGGTCGAAGATAACGAGGGCCGTCGGAATCATCCTTGCAGCGACGCTTTACAAGGGATTCGCGATGGATCTGGTGACATTCACCAGCAAGGAAGACCGGGCTGCATCGGCTTCTACGCGGCTTCCCTCCAGTAGAAGTTCAGTGCCCCATTGATGCACTCGCGTCGTCAGACCGACCCGATCGCGATCACGCCAATTTTGGGGACGATCATTTCGTTGCCGAGGCAATTGGTGCTGACGTTCAAAATGTTACTGCTACACGAACTTCTTAATCGTTGGGCATAGGTGCAGCGACCCGCGCCCGGATAGGGCGGAGGCGGACGTTACCCTGGCGCTGCATCTCAGCCTGACAACCAGGTAATTGACACGGCACGCCCCGCGATGCACTGTTCATGCGTTGAATCGGGGTTCGCGGTGACGTTCCATCCTTCGCGCCAGTCTCATTCGCGGAAAGCGCTTGCCATCGGGATCGCATCCCTTTATCTGGTGGCTGCCGGATCGTTCTCGCTGCACCTTGCGACCGTCTCGCACGTGGTGTGCGCCGAGCACGGGGAACTGGCGCACCCGCAAGGTTCCCAGGCAACCCACGACCATGATTCGCAGGCCCAGGCCAAGCGCACGGTCATCGCGGAACGTACCTCCGACGCCAGCCCTTCCATCCACGATCATTGCAAAATGGTGCAGCACTGCGCGGGCGACGCGACTGAAATCGGATTTCATGCCTCGGTGCTGGGCTGCACTCCCGGGGCCGACGGGCTCCCCTGGCCGATCGCGACGGCAGCGTATCCGGGTGTCAAGCCCACGTCCGTCGCCCCCAAGCAGTCTCCTCCTGCCGCGTGATCCCTCCCTTATCCGTTCATGACAGGAAATATGAGGCGTCCTCGCCGCCTGGCGGTGCCGTCGGAAGGAGGAATCATGAGCAAAAACCTTTCCTGGGTCGCCATCGCCCTCGCGTTGCTGGCGGGAAGCTCGGCCCAGGCCCAGGAGGCCCCCCAAACGGCGGTCTCGCCAACCGCTGCGGGTTCGACCAGTGTCAGCCTGGATATCGCCTTCATCCTGGACGTGGCTGGAGCCTGGTACTCGCGCACGCCAATGGAAGTGGGAGGCCACGACCCGGCGAAAACAGGATTCAATTTCCAGGCCCTGGAGATGTCGGTCCAGTCGAACGTTGACCCGTACTTCCGGTTCGTAGGCAACCTGGCCCTGGGTCTGGACGGACTGGAGATCGAGGAGGCCTACGGGCAGACGCTGTCCCTACCGTGGGGATTGCAGATCCGGGCGGGGCAGATTCTGACGCGCATGGGTCGCATGAACACGATGCATCCCCACGCGTGGTCGTTCGTGGACCAGTCGCTGATGATCGGCAAGTTCCTGGGCGAAGACGGCAGCCGCGGGCTGGGCCTTGAGTTGTCGTGGCTGATTCCGCTGCCCTGGTACGTCGAGTTGGTGGCATCAGCGACCGACGCCGCAGGGGAGGCCACCGCGCGGTCCTTCCTTGGGGGCGGCGAGTGGAACATCCATGGAATGCGCGATTTCCTGTACACCGTGGGCCTGAAGCAGTTCTTTCCGTTCGGACGGGAATGGTCGCTGGCGTGGGGCCTGTCGGGCCAGGTCGGACCGAATGCCACCGGGCATCGGAACCTGACGTCCATCTACGCGACCGACCTGTACCTCCGTTACAAGCCGACAGGGTCCCCAGGTCGCGCCACACTGTCCCTGACCGTCGAGGGCATGTACCGCGTGCGGCAGGTCCCCGGCGACTCGCTACGGGACTGGGGCGGGTACGCCAGCCTGGTGTGGCAATTCTTGCAGCGATGGGAACTGGGCGGGCGGTACGAGTTCGTATCGGGTCTTGCCTACGACCCGCTGGACCCGCAGTGGACGACGGGACGGCACCGGGGCGCACTGGAAGCATCGTTCTACCCATCGCACTTCTCGCGCCTGCGCCTGCAGGGCACGTGCGACGTGCCGCGCTGGCAGACCAACCCGATCTGGGGCGCGGTGCTGAACCTCGAACTGGCGGTTGGGACGCACGGCGCCCATGTGTTCTAGGAGGACAATCATGTGGATGCAATTGATTAAGACGGGCAACACAGCGACACGCGTGGCCCTTGCAATCGGGTTCGCCGCCGGCGTGCTGGCAAGCCCTGGCCCGGCGGCTGGGAAGGTGAGGGTGGTGGCGACACTGCCAACCCTGGGTTCGCTGGTTCGCGAGATTGGAGGGGATCGTGTGGGTGTGGAGGTGCTGGCGGCCCCGGGTGAAGATCCTCATTTCGTAGACCCGCGGCCGAACCTGATCCTGTCCTTGAACCGGGCCGACGCGCTGGTGATCAACGGGCTGGAACTGGAGGCTGGCTGGCTGCCGCCACTGCTGCAGTCCGCGCGAAACGGGGGCATTCAGGTCGGGTCGCCCGGGTACCTGGACGCGTCCTCGGTCATTTCCAGGCTGGACGTGCCCGGCGGCCCGGTTGATCGGGCTCAGGGCGACATCCATCCGGGCGGGAACCCGCATTTTCTGTTCGAACCGGAATCGATGTCTCGTATAGCGACGGCGATGGCGGGCCTGCTGTCCCGAGTGGACCCATCCGGCGCAACGATCTACGCGGCCCGCGGCCGGGAGCTGGAGACCAGACTGAATGCTGCTGGGCGCGAGGCCGCGGCACGGGTGGCCGCACTACCTCCAGCAAACCGGCAGGTCGTGGCCTACCACAAGTCACTGACGTACCTGTACCGGTGGCTGGGGCTTACCGAGGTGACGACTATCGAACCGCGACCTGGCATCCCCCCGGATCCGGGCCACGTCGCGAAGGTGCTCTCCACAATGAAGACGACCGGCGCGAAAGTGATTCTGCAGGAGGTGTTCTACCCGCGCAGCACGTCCGAGACGCTGGCGCGGCTGACAGGCGCACGGCTGGTGGTACTGCCCAGCGGATCCGAGTTCGACAAGGGGGAATCGGTATCCGACCACGTGAAGGAGATCGCGGACCTCGTGATCCGGGCCTTGTCCGAATAGGGGCGACCGGGACCTGGAGAGAGTAACGATGAAAACAGCAAGGGAAGAAGAAGGTGTCCTTCTGCGGGCGAACGGCCTGGAGGTCGGATACCGGGGACGTGCGCTGCTGCCGCCGATGACGTTCGAGATCCGGGCGGGAGATTTATGGGGACTGATCGGGCCGAACGGCAGCGGAAAGACCACGCTGCTGCGCACGCTGCTGGGCCTCCATCCCCGTGTAGGCGGGGACATGGACGTAGGAGCGGGTGTGCGTCTGGCCTACGTGCCACAGCGCGGCGACCAGGATACCGCGATTCCCGGACGCGTGCTGGACGTCGTACTTGAGGGAGTAGACCGGGGGTGGTCGTTCCTGGACCCGACCGCAACCCTGCGCCAGCGGGCCCAGGTGCAGCACGCCCTGGACATCGTGGGCGCTGGAACCCTGGCCCACCAGCGGTTCCGGGAACTCAGTGAGGGGCAGAAACAACGGGTGCTGGTGGCCGGCGCGCTGGTGTCGCAACCGCACCTGCTGGTCCTGGACGAGCCGACCAGTGCAATGGACCACGCAGGCGAGCACGCGGTCTTCGACTTGCTGGGGATTCTGCGAGCTTCCCGACGACTGGCAGTCCTGATAGTCAGCCATCACACCTCCCTGCTATTGAATCACGTCTCCCACCTGGCCTTCACGGACCGGGAGTGCGGCGCGTCCGTGGCAGGACGGCTGGAGGAAGTGTCCGCAAACCCCTGCTTCCAATCGTATTTCAGGGGGCTAGGCTTCCTGCATCCCGACGTTACGGTCGCACCGCCTGGAGGTGTCGGATGACGACGACCGATGTCCCAACGATCGCACAGTTCTTCGAGGCATGGGAACTGTTCCAGTACCCGGCGGCGTCCGGCGCAGTCGCGGGAGCCCTGCTGGGGTGGCTGGGTGTCTACGTCGTCCTGGGCCGCATGGTGTTCCTTTCAGCAGCGCTGTCGCAAGCGGCCGGTTTGGGAGTTGCGCTGGCGTTCTGGCTGCAAATCGTCTGGGGGATGACCGGGTCGCCGCTGGCCTCCCCATGGGTAGGGGCGACGGTCATGACCGTGATCGCAACCCTGCTGCTGATGGCGGATCGCAGCCCCGGGGGGACGCGCCGCGAAGCGATTCTGGGGTTCGCCTACCTGGCCGGCGCCGCTGGCACACTGGCGGTCGGAACACGAATCGCCGCCGAAATCCACGACATCGAGTCACTGTTGCTTGGCTCGGCCGTCGCAGTCCTGCCCGACGACTTCCGCCTGCTGGCAACCGTTGCGGCCATTATCCTGGCAATTCACGCCTGGGGGGCAAGGGGATTGGTCCAGGCCGCGTTCTCACCCGACGCGGCCCGAGTCAGAGGACTGCCCGTGGCAGCCCTTCGCATCGTCCTGCTGGGGTCAATCGCGCTGGCGATTTCAGTGTGCACACGGGTCATCGGGGCGCTGCCGGTGTTCGCACTCTCGGTCCTGCCAGCAGCAGCAGCCACGCGCCTGGCTCCGTCCGTCCGATGGTCCCTCTGGCTGGCGACAGCAATCGGGGCGTTCGCGGGGTTCGCCGGCTATGTCGTGGCCTTCCTGTACAGCCTTCCGGTCGGCGCGTCCCAGACCCTCGTGGCGGCGGCGATCACGGCCGTGGTGTTCGCTGCGGGGATCCCAAGTGTCCTCATCGCCCGTTCCCGGCGGGCCCGACGCGCAGCGTGACTGTCCGAAGAACCGTCCGTCAGCCTTTGGCGGCCTTGGCCTGCCTGGCTTTGCGGGCATTCTCCAGCCATACGATCAGGGCCATCATCGTCAGTTCGGCGGTGAACAGGCAGGTGAACTCGCCGATATCCGCGATTATCCCGAATGATTGCAGGGCCATGCTGGTGG
>CAIZWN010000060.1 GCA_903936705.1 uncultured Myxococcales bacterium | reverse complement strand
CCGCCACCCCGCTGCAGCAGCGAGCATTCGAACTGCTCGACTTGTAGTCAGAAACGTCGCAGTGGTTTTCAGGTGAAACTCAATATGCCTGGGCACTTGGGGCTTGTTGCGCGCTGGAACTTCGGGCTAGGCGCTCTTGGGGCTATGCTACGCCCTCGCCATGGGCTAAACAAGAAGATACTTCGAGGAAGATACTTCGAGGAACCGTTTTCACCATGCACAATCACCGCCGGCGACCAGTAGGGTTGCACCACCATGCTTATCGAGGACAATTGACCTGGTTCCAGGTTTGGCAGGCTCGAATATTCCGGTTCATCCGGAATCGAAGCTGCGCGGTTTTTTCACGGGGGATGAATCCATGTGTTCAATCCTGGGAATTCTGGACATAAAGTCCGATCCGGAGCCATTGCGCAAGCGTGCGCTTGAAATGTCCCGGCTGATGCGGCACCGAGGCCCCGACTGGTCGGGAGTCCACGCTTCAGACCACGCCATTCTTGCCCACGAGCGCCTGGCAATCGTGGACCCCGAAAGCGGGGCGCAGCCCCTGTATAACACGGCCAGAACCCATGTCCTGGCTGTCAATGGCGAGATCTACAATCATCGCGAACTCGCGAAGCACCTGACCTGCGGATATGAATTCCGGACGGCATCCGATTGCGAGATCATCCTGGCGCTGTACCAGGAAAAGGGCATCGATTTCCTGGACGACCTGAACGGGATTTTCGCCTTTGTGCTGTACGACCAGGAACAGAACAGTTTCCTGATCGCGCGGGACCACATGGGCATTTGCCCGCTGTACACGGGCCGCGATTCGGCCGGGAACCTGCACGTCGCGTCCGAACTGAAGGCGCTGGTGCCGGTATGCGAGACGGTCGAGGAGTTTCCCCCGGGACACCTGTGGGCAGGACCGGACGGCGCGCCGACCCGCTGGTATCAGCGCGCCTGGGAATCCTATGACGCCGTGGCAGGAGGGCCGACCGATCCGCAGCGCATCCGGGATGCTCTGACCGCGGCCGTGCACAGGCAGTTGATGTGCGACGTCCCTTACGGCGTCCTGCTGTCGGGGGGACTGGACTCGTCGATCATCACGGCGGTGGCCAACCGCCTGGCCCCGCTGCGCGTGGAGGACGACGACCGCAGCCCCGCATGGTGGCCACGACTCCACTCGTTCTCGATCGGCCTGGTAGGCGCCCCGGATCTGGCGGCGGCCCGCGATGCGGCGGCCCACATCGGCACCGTCCACCACGAACTGCATTTCACCGTTCAGGAGGGACTGGACGCGGTTGCCGACGTCATCCGGCATATCGAATCCTACGACGTGACCACCGTGCGCGCATCGACGCCGATGTACCTGATGGCGCGACGCATCAAGGCCATGGGCATCAAGATGGTCCTGTCGGGCGAGGGCGCCGACGAGATCTTCGGTGGGTACCTGTATTTCCACAAGGCGCCGGACGACAGATCCTTTCACGAAGAAACCGTGCGCAAACTGTCGCGACTGCACTGGTACGACTGCCTGCGCGCCAACAAGTCCATGGCCGCCTGGGGAGTCGAGGCGCGCGTCCCGTTCCTGGACAAGGAGTTCATGGACGTGGCGATGACCCTGGACCCGTCGATCAAGCGCCCTGGTGGCGGGCGGATCGAAAAGCACGTCCTGCGTCAGGCATTCGCCGACCTGTTGCCACCGGCCATCGCCTGGCGCCAGAAAGAACAGTTCAGCGACGGCGTGGGCTATGCCTGGATCGATTCGCTGAAGGCATCGGCCGAAAAGGAGATATCGGATCGGCAACTGGCGGACGCCGCGTCGCGCTTCCCACTGAACCCGCCAAACACCAAGGAAGCCTACATGTACCGCCGGATCTTCGAGTCGTGGTTCCCGCTGTCCAGCGCGGCGGCCTGCGTCCCAAGCGTCCCGTCGGTGGCGTGCAGCACCCCCGAGGCCCTGGCGTGGGATCCTGCGCTGCGGGCAGTCACCGACCCGTCGGGCCGATCGGTCCGGCAGGTTCACAACGACAGCTACTAGGCTTCACAGCGGTCCCGCGATGGCGCACCGGATCAAACGCCCTGATCTGCGTTTTCATCGCGAAAGCCCAGCCGGCGCTTGGCCCCCTCGAACAGCGAATACGCCACCGGCACGATCATCAGCGTTATGAACAGCGACAGCGCCTGACCGCCGATGATGACCTTTGCCATCGCCGCACGTGGCGCCGCGCCTGGCCCTTGCCCCAAAGCGATCGGGGTCATGCCGGCGATCAGCGTCAGCGTCGTCATCAGAATCGGGCGCAGTCGGGCCCGGTTCGCTTCAATGATGGAATCGTTCAGCGGCATTCCGCGCGCACGCAGCGTGTTCGTGTAGTCGATCTGCAGGATGCCGTTCTTCTTGACGATGCCGAACAGCATGAAGACACCCAGGATGCTGTAGATGTTCAGCGTCTCGCCCATCACCAGCAGCGACACCAGCGCGAACGGCAGCGTCAGCGGCAGCGACAGCAAAATGGTCACCGGGTGCAGGAACGACTCGAACTGGGCCGCCAACACGATGTACATGAATACGAACGCCAGCAGGAAGGCCATCAGCATGTTGGACATGGTGTCTGCCATCGCCTTGGACTGGCCCGTGATCACCGGGCGGTAGGTCGGTGGCAGTTTCATCTCGTCAATAATCTTCGTTATCGCCGCGGTTGCGGTACCCAGGTCCGTGCCGTCCAGGTTCGCGAATATCGACACCAGCCGCTGGCGGTTCATGCGATCGATCTCGGCCGGCGCCTTGCCGTCCGACTGGGTTGATACCTGGGACAACGGCACCAGGCCTGCCTTCTGGGATTGCAGCGGCAGGTCCGCGATCAGCGTGGCGTCCGAACGATCCTTACGGTCCACGCGCAGCCAGACGTCATACTGTTCCACGCCCTCCCGGAACTTCGAGACGTTTTCGCCCCCAACCATGGTCCTCAGGGAAGCCGCCACGTCCAGGGCCGATATGCCCAGGTCAGCCGCCTTGGGGCGGTCCAGGCGCACCCGCACTTCGGGCTGACGGGACGCAAGCGACGAATCGATGTCCACGACGCCCGGCACCAGCGCCAGACGCCTCGCCACCTCGTCCGAGATGCGGGCCAGTTCATCCAGATCGGGGCCGGTCAGGTTGTACTGCAACTGCGACTGGCGCGAACCGCCAGCAAAGGAGCTTAAGGGGTTAACGCTGGATCGCAGCTCGGGGTACTTGGCCAGAACCTTGCGAACATCGCGCATAACGTCGAACTGGCTGAAGTCGCGTTTCTCAAGGTCATCAATCGCCACGTAGATCGAGCCGCGCGTCACGTCCTCGGCGCCTCCCGCGCTGCCCAGCTGCGTCAGTGTGGTCTTGACGCCGCGTACCTGATGAATCTCGCGCTCGACACGGCCAAAGACGTCGCTGACCGCGTCAAGGCTGTAGCCCGCCGGTGCCAGCGCAAACACCTGGAACTCGCTGCGATCGTCTACTGGCAGGAAGTCCTTGCCCAGGTTCTTCAAGATCGGGAACATCGTCCCCAGGCAGGCCAAGGCAAGGACCACGGTGACCCACCGGTGCTTCAGCGCCAGCGCCACGGTCCCCGCGTAGCCTCGGTCCATCCAGTTGTGGGCATGCTGGCCCGCCGCGGCGACCTTTTCCTTGTGCTTGATCTTCAGGAACCGCGCAGACAGCATCGGCGTCAACGTAAACGAAATCAGCAGCGAAATCCCGATGGCGAACGCCGTGGTCATCGCGAATTCGTACATGAAGCGGCCGGCCATGCCACCCATGAACGCGATCGGCAGGAAGATGACGATCAACGACGTTGTGGTCGCCATAACCGCAAGGCCAATTTCCTTCAGGCCGTCCACCGCAGCCTCGAACGCCGTCTTGCCGTACTCCTCCATGTGCCGGAAGATGTTTTCCAGCACGACGATCGCATCATCGATGACTATTCCCACCGACAACGTCAGGCCCAGCAGCGACATGTTGTTCAGGGTGAAACCCTGCCAACGCATGACCGCGAAAGTGGCTATCAAGGACGCCGGGATTGCGATGGCCGCGATGATGGTGGAACGCACGTTCCGCATGAACACCAGCACCGCCAGCGCCGCAAGCAGGCCGCCCAGCACAAGATGCAACTGCAATTCGTCGATGGACTTCTCGATGAACACCGACTGGTCCGAAACGATGGTCACCTGGAAGCCAGGCGGCAGGGTCGGTTCAACCAGCTCCAGGCGCTTCTTGACGTTGCGGATGACCTCGATGGTGTTGGTGCCGGACTGCTTGACGATGTTCATCGATACGGTAGGCGTGCCGATGCCTTCGTCTCCGACACGCCAGATGCGCGCCATCGTCCGCGGTTCCTCGACCGAATCCTCGACTCGACCGATGTCGCGCAGCAGGACCTGGCGGCCCGACCGGTTCGCGACGACCAGTTCCAGGAAATCCTCTACCTTCTCGAACCGGGCCAGCGTCCGCAAGACCTGCTCGCTGTCGCCACGGTCGATGCGACCCGAGGGGATCTCGACGTTCTGGGTGGCCAGGGCCGCCTTAACAGCCGCGACTGGAATGGCAAAGGCCTTCAGACGGTCCACGTCCAGGATGACGTTGACTGCACGCTTGCGCTGACCGATCAGGGTTACGGCGCCGACGCCGTCCACATTCTCCAGCGCCTCCTTGACCTTCAGGCGCGCTACCTCGCTAACCTCCTTCAGGTCACGGGCACCCGAAACCGTAAGGGTGATCACTGGAATCGCGTCAAAATCGATTCTTGTGATCACCGGCGGATCGGTACCGGTAGGCAGATTCCGAAGGACCGTTGCAACCTTGTCACGAATGTCCTGGGCCGCTTCGGCGACTGGCCGCTCCAGCAGGAACTTGACCGATACGACCGAAAGACCCTCGTAGCTGTAGGAATTGAGTTCGTCGATGCCTGAAACGGTGTTGACCGCCTCTTCGATGAGCTTCGTGACCTGGGACTCGATCTCCTCGGGGGACGCGCCGCGCAGCGACGTCTGAATAACCACATAGGGCACGTCGATCTTGGGCATCAGGTCAACGCCCAGGGTCCGCACCGAGAACAGGCCCAGCACCACCAGCAACACCGTGACCATCGTGGCCAGGACGGGCCGCCGGATGAAGATCGTCAACGCGTTCATGGGCGCCTCCCGTCAACGAACCACGACGGTTGCGCCGTCGGACAGCAGGGAGCCCCCGGTGACCACCACGGACTCGCCGGCGGCCACTCCCTTCTTCACCAGAATCCGGCTGCCGGCGGCCTTCGTGCCCAGCTCGACCGTGCGTTCCTGGACCTTGCCGTCAACAACGACAAAGACCCGCGAGTTTCCCGCGAACTGCAGGACCGCTGCATCCGGCACCAGCACGCCGCGCACGGTTCCGGCCACCAGGATCGAGGCCCGTGCGAACGTGCCTGGCTTGACCACGCCGTCCGGGTTCTCGATGCGGGCCTCGACCGGGAACGAGCGGGAATCGATCGCGACCGACGGGCCGATCCTGCTGATGGTGCCGGTCAGCGCCTTGCCGATTGACTCGGAGGTGACAGTAACTACGTCGCCCACGTGCACCTGCGATGCATTCCTTTCGGGGACTTCCCCCTTCAGTTTCAACGGCACCGAACGCACGACCTGGAATGCCGGATTGCCGGTGCGCACGTATTCGCCGGCGTTTGCATACCGCTTCGAGACGGCGCCATCGACCGGCGCGCGCACCTCGGTGTCGGCAAGCTTCTTGCCCAGCAGATCGACGGCAGTACGAGTCACGTTCAGGCGCCGCCGCCCCTCGTCAACCTGCTGCTTGGTCGCCATGTCGTTCGCCACAAGCTGCGTAAGACGGCCATAGTCCAATTCGGCGGCGGCAACCTCGGCCTCGGCTTGTTCCTTGCGGATCCGGTATTCCCTGGGGTCGATCCTGGCCAGCACCTGCCCCTTCTTGACGGAATCGCCCAGATCGACCAGGAGGGCGATGACCGTCCCGTCAGCCTCGAACGGGACCAGGCCTTCCTCCCACGGAGCCAGCGTGCCGGTAATCTCGACGCGCCGCTCGACGTCCTCCTCGACCGCTTTTGAGACCTCTACGGTCGGTACGATCGTGCCGGCACCGCCGGTCTTCGCGGCGTTATTTCCGCGCCCGCAGCCAACCACCAGGAACAAGAACCCCACGACGCCAAACCACGCGCGCTGGGACATTGCACCCCCCCGATTCAATTTCGAACTTCGGCCGAAGTGGCCGGACCTATCGCCTTCAGCAACCGCGCCCGCGCCGTCTGCAGTTCATAACGGGCGCCTATCAACGACGAACTGGCTTGCACCTTGATCGCCTGCGCGTCGGTCACTTCCATGATGCTGCCCGACCCTGCGGCATACCGACCTTCGGCCAACGCCAGCGTCTGCCTGGCCGACTCGACCAGCGCCGCCGCCGGCTGCATGCGCTGCTGTGCCTCGCGGTAGGCCAGCACAGCCGCGTGAGCCTCGCTGCGAATGTTCACCTGAAGGGACTTCAGCAACGCTTCCAGGGACCGGACGTTCGCCTGTGCCTCCTGGGTCGCGGCGTGCGCGGGCACGCCAGAAAGCGCGTTCCAGGTAAGCGATGCCCCGGCATACCAGTTGTATGGCAGGTCCGTGAACTTGTACCCCTGCCACGCCACGCCACCGGTTGCCTGCAGGGCCGGGAACCACGCCGAACGTGCTGCCATTACCCCGGCACGCGCCGCGCTGACCTTGGCGGCCAGGCTGCGGAATTCGGGCCGGTTGGCAACGGCCCTTCTTGTCGCTTCCTCCACGTCCAGCTCCAGGACAGCAGGCTCGGGCGGATCGACGACCTCGAATTCCGCATCCCCATCGCCACCCATGGCGGCGTCCAGGGCCACCTTCGCCAGCAGATGGCCGTTTCTCATCCTGATCAGGGCCATTTCGGCAGTTGCCAAATCCGACTGGGCGCGCGCGACGTCGATTCGCTGGCGCGTGCCGGCATCCGCCTGGATCTTTGCCTGCTGGACGTGCTTCTGCATCTGGCCCAACGTCTCTTCGGCAGTCAGCACGGCCTCCCTGGTGGCCAGCACCGCGTAGTACGCCTGGATGACCTGCAGACTCACTGCCTCGGTCGTGGTAGATACGTCAGCGGCCGAGGCAACCACCTGCGCCTTGGCGGCCTGGTTCGCGCCCATCGTGCGGCCGAAGTCCCATATCGTCTGGTTGATGCCCAGCGATGCCGACAGATTGTTGTACGAATCCGAAGTTTCCCGGGACAGGAGAGTCCCGAACGACGACATGGTGGCGGGCAGCTTGATCCACGGCGAAAGCGCCGAGTTCGCAGTGGCCCTTTTGTAGGACATGTTTGCCACGACCTGCGGCAGATAGCCGGTCCAGGAACCTTCCTCCTTGTGGCGCGCCGCAAGGCCGGACTCCTTGGATGCGGTGATCGACGGGTTCGAGACCAGCGCCGTCGACACGGCCTGGTCCAAAGTCAGCACGCGCACCTGGGCGTCGGCAGTCCCCGGCGCCAGCATCAGGACTGCGACCAGTGGCAAGGCTGCGACCAGTGGAAAACCCCGACTGGCAGACCGGACGTTCATCGATCACCTCCCGCCATCGACGTGACCCCCACAGCTGCGATGTCGGACACCACGGCCTGCATTGCCTTCCCCAACGCCTTTCGCGTGGCCGGCCGCAACAGGCGCAGCGCGCTGCACAAGGACTCGCGCCGCGCCGCCATCAGGCGTCCCAGCAGGGCATCCCCGGTCGGACTGACGGTCACCTTCTTCTGGCGTCGGTCCTCGGCGTCCTCCTCCCGATGCACCATACCCATGCGCACCAGACGCTCGATCAGGTGGCTGGTGGCCGCATTCGACAGTTTCACGCAGCCCGCAATGTCGCCAACCGACTTCGGCCCGCTGCACTTCAGCACGTGCAAAGTAACGATCTGCGGGATGGTCAGGCCCGACTCGTTCATGACCTCGATGTCAGTCCCTGCCGAGTGGGACATCATGGCGTGCATCGCCTCCATGAACAGACCCGCTGTCAGCTCCACGTCCGGAGGAAGGGAAGAATCAACGGTCATGTCCAGCTCCTGAACCTTTCGAAGCGTGATACTATTTCAGCCGTTTGCTTTTCGCAAACGTAATCCCGTTTCCGTTTGAGTCCCGAATGGTTAGCTGCGATTTAACCAGGAGCAAATCTACCCGAGAACCGCAGGAACGATCTTTCGCGCAACGCGACGGCCGAGATCTGCCGAGGGTACGAAGCTGCTGAAACCGGGAAAGCGTATTTTCAGGTATGGGGAAACGTCATTCGGGCCATGAAGTCAACCAGTTCGTCGCGGTACCGCTGCAGTTCCAGGGCTTGATCGGCGTTCCAACCGGCCGCTGCCGCCACGGTCCCCACGGGGAAGGTTCGCAGTACCCAGGCCAGCGTAATGGCCGAAAATCCAGCGTCTTTCTTGGGGGCCTGCTGCACCGCAAGGGTCAGGTCCGCCCCGGATTCGACCAGTGCACGAACGTCGGACAGGTCGCGTGGTTCCATCCGTCCAAGCAGGGCGCACAGTTTGTTTACCAGAATCTCCTGCATTGAATCGACCTGTATGACAAAGTCAGCAATCGTGGCCTGGACCGGCGGGTCGCAGACCGGAGCCGGGTCTGCCACCAGATCGACCACGACAACATCATTCAAGTCGCGAACCTTCAACCTGTGGAAAGCGGGCGCCACCTGCAACTGTTCCACATCAAGTCCGACGTCCGCCAGCATTCTGCCAACTCGCTCTGGCAGCTCGCCAAGCAACGTCGGACCGTGCCAGAAAAGGTCCAGGTCGCGAGTGGTTCTGTGGCCGGTGTAGACCCCGGCAAGGGCTCCGCCACCCGTCAGTGTCCATCGCGGCTCCATGCCTGACAGGATTCGCAGCACCCGGATCTGCAGATCGTCTAGGCTACCAGTGAACATGGCCGTCCTCTACCCACTTGTTCAGAAGCCACTGCCATAGGCCCAGGGACTGGCCCAGATGACGTTGAACACGGGGCCAGTCATCAAGGATGGCCTGCGGCGAAACAAACTGGAACACGTCATCCGGCCGCGCCTGGCGCAACAGTTTTCCCATGAAATAGCACCGGATATCTGGGTCCTTGTCCACCAATCGCGCCTGGAACTCGCCCAGGGACAAATCCTGGTCCCACAGAAAATAAGGTCGATCATTCGAATCGACCATCTGCGCCCTTGGTGTCAGATTCAGCAACGACACTTGGATTCCCTATCGCGAACGGTGACGAAGGAAGCATGCAGGCAGATCAGGGGGTTGTCAAACCGCACGCACTGCTGCCGCCACCGCTGTGTGCATGGCAATTGGGCCACGCACAAGTCAGCCTCTGGCGGCCTTGGCCTGCCTGGCTTTGCGGGCATTCTCCAGCCATACGATCAGGGCCATCATCGTCAGTTCGGCGGTGAACAGGCAGGTGAACTCGCCGATATCCGCGATTATCCCGAATGATTGCAGGGCCATGCTGGTGG
>CAIZWN010000059.1 GCA_903936705.1 uncultured Myxococcales bacterium | reverse complement strand
TTCGACGTGGTGCGCGACCCGGTCGTGTCCGATCTGCTGAAGGCGACGGCGCGCGGCTGGGAGCGGAACGGCGAGCCACTGCCGGTCGGCGTGGTCGGATGGTTGCGAGTCGTGGACGCGCTGCCACGGTTCCCCGGGCTGCCGGCCCCACAGGCCGCGGAGATCGTCCGGCGGCTGGCCCGCGGGTTCGACACGCCAATTCCGGCCTTCCTGTCGCCACTCGAAGCGTGTTCCGTCGAGGTCGAGCGCCGCACCGCCGAACTGCTGACCCTGACGGACTGGCCCCGGCTGGCCTCGGTGGGCGGCGGCTGGGGCCTGCTGCTGGACCTGCGCGCCGAACGCCTGGCCAACGCCTACGTGCTGGCCTTCAGCCTGTTCCAGGCTTCGGACCGCCACATCGACTACTTCGTGGTCGCCGAGCATCCCGGCCTCATCCACTACGTCAGCGGGACCCGCGCGCGGGCCGAACGTGATCGCCTGGAACGCGATAGGCCGGCGGGCCTGCGGGTTTCGACGATGCACAAGGGAGCGCGTCGGAATCCCACCGCCACATGGCGGGCACGAAGCGGGATCGACCTGCAATACATGACCCTGCGCAAGCCCGCACCGGGCGCGGTCGGGCACTGGATCGACGCTCACCCGTACCTGGTTAAGGGGCTTTGGACAGACGATGTGGTTGTCGACACGAAGCGGGTCGCTGCGACGGCCAACGAGATCGGGACGACCATGGTAGACGTGCTTGCGAACTATGGCTGGTCGGAGTCCGACCGTCGCGTCGAGTATAGGTAGGACCCGATCCATGAAGGGACCAATGGACCTGGACATCTTGAAGAAGGTCATCGTCCTCACCTCGGCCATGCCAAGTGCACTTGAGACTGCACTGAACAAGGCTGCCGATGAGGGCTGGCGACTCCACGACATCGCCTGCATGGCCATCCTGAAAGGCGGCGGCATCTTCATCCAGGCTGAAGGCTACTACTTCGAGCCGAACATCCTGATCGTCGAACAAGGGGACGAAAGACGAACGTACCGATGCAGGGCTTTATCGAGTGGCGGGCGGCCCGACAAGGACAATGCTCTCCTGAACGCAGAAATCGAGCGGCAGTGCGCCGAAGGCTTTCGGCTGGCGAGACTCTTTCCACTGACGATGGTCAGCGCGAACCCCGAACAGCCTTCAAAAGGCACCTGGGCCTTCCTCATGGTCTTCGAGTCGTCAGATCCTTCGCGGGCCTGATAGTCTTCGCGGTCCGTACACCACGTGCCGTGACTCTTTCAGGACGGTTCGGCGACCTGCTCCTCCCTGTGCCGCGAAGCCCCCTTGTAGACCTCGGCTGCCAGGAAGGCCCGTTCCTCTTCGAGTCCATCTTCCAGCACGGCCTTCGCCCAGACCCGGACGTCCGGGTTCCAGCGATATCCTCGGGCACGCAGCACGTCCTTGGTTTCGAACGGCGCGTTGGTGGCGCTGATCAGGAACTCGCGCAGGTAGCTGCGGCGGATCAGTTCCTCCAGGTAGGGCATCACCAAGCGAAAGGTGGTCGCGCTGTCGAACAGGGCACGGTGCGCGAAGGGATTCACGAAGCCGTGGTCCGCGGCGAGGTAGTTCAGCGCCCGGGTCTTGAAGCCGTGCCTGTGCCAATCGATGTGCTTGATCGAACAGGCCCAATGGAGTTCCAGCCCGGCCAGTTCGGGACGACGTTCCAGGAATGCCCGGTCAAAGGCAGCATTGTGGGCGATCACCACGGTCGCCCGGGACAGCATCTGGCGCACCTGGGGCCAATCGACCGTGCGGCCGGCCAGGACTTCATCCGACAGCCCCGTCAGCTCGGCCATGCCCGGCGGGAGGGACCGCCCCGGATCCTGCAGGCCGGAGTACGCACTGACCATGTCGGCTCGCAACGTCGCGCCGGTCGCCAGGTCGGACGCTGCCGTCATGACGAACTCAAGCATCCCGACTTCGATCACCTGATCCTGCGCAGAATCCGTCCCGGTGGTTTCCAGGTCGATGATCACGCCGATGTCCATCGCTGCTCCCCGTTCAGGCGACTTCCCTTGGGCTGGCACAATGAAGCGAGAGTACCACCTCACTGCTCCTCGTCCAGCCACTCCACCAGCACGCTGCTGTCCGTCGTCGCCGTGTCGACCCCGACGGGCCAGCCCCATTCCCTGACCAGGGTCTCGACCGCCATCCACAGGAGTTCCGGATCGACGTCGTTGTAAGGCATGGGCGGCACGTAGACGGTCAGCGTCGAACCCTTCCGAACCTTTGGGGGGTAGTCCGACATCTCGATCTCGTATGCGATATCTTCCGGGAAGATCGTGCGGATGCCCTGCCAGACGGCGGCCTTGAATCCCCGCGGCCTGGGCTCCAGGCGGATGCCAAGCGCCGCACGACCCGCCGGCGTCGCGCGATACGCGACATCCTCCTTGTCGTCCGGATCGTGCTCGATCAGCCCGGCCTTCAGCAGGGATTGAATCGTGGCCTTCTTGAAGCCGGACTCAGGATCCACGTCCTCGTAAAGCGCGTACCCTTCCGCATAGGCGTTCAGCAGGGCGCGTCGCTGGACGTCCGACAGCGGAATCCCGGAACTCTCCGTGATTGTCTTCTTCATGATTCCTCCCTCCCGGGCGCCAAGCCCTCGATTGCTTCCCTCACACGGGCATCACGTCCACCCGTGTTCCCCAGGGCACTTTGTGCTTCCAGGCCCGCAGCGGCACCACCCAGATGCAGGGCCAGGGCGGTGCGCGATCGGGGAAGTACGATTCGAGGTCGGTCAGGCCCACGAACACGTCCGGCTCCAGGCCTTCGCGAGCCAGCCACTCGAAGACCGGGCGATGGTCGGTGCCGCCGCCGCCCTTGGCGTATCCGGCGGCCAGCCACTTCAGGATGTCGGTCACGCCGCGGACGATTTCCTGGATCGCCGCATCGTGGACCACCAGGATGGCTTCCTCGGCGACTTTCAGCAGGGGCCGGATCTCGCGACCGACCGCGGCCAGGTCGGACATCCGCATGCTGGCCGAGGTGTCCAGGGCAATGATCACGTCGCCCGGTCGGTCGGACCGCAGCGACGGCATCACGAGGTCGTAGGCCATCCAGCGGCGGTTGGGACGGACCCGCGAGAAGTCGTCCCGCTTGATCGAACGCCCCAGGTGCTCGCGCAGCAGTTCCCACCAGGGGACCTCCTCATTGCCCTTCGGTCGCAACGCACGCTGTACGTCGCCCGGGACGTCACCCGCCCGGTCCAGGGACGTCGCGTGCTCGACGGCCCGGCGCACCCGTTCCTTCGCCCGATCCCCGAAATCGTCGGGGGACCTGTCGCCATCCACTTCCCCATCCCCGGACTCCAGTGCCTCCGGCGGCACGTGCAGGTCCAGCCGACCGACATCCTCGGACACCCGCACCAACCGTCCCATGCGCCGTTCAGCCGCCGGCGGTTGCGGCAGGCCCAGGCTGCCGTCCTCGCCGTATTCCAGATCGAGGTCCCCATGCGGCCACTCGGCGGTGTCGTCCTCGCCCAGGGACTCGTAGATGGCTTCCGCCGTCGTACCCTCGTACCGGTCGCTGAGCGGCGGCCGCAGGTCGCCCAGGCCAGGGATGTGTCGCCGCGGAATCTTGTACATCGTCCGGAAACCGGGCCCCGGTTCCAGGATCGACGCCACCATCCGGTTGATTGCAAAATCGGTCGCCAGATTCCAGCGCCCGTGCTCGCGATCGCGTCGGCGCGCCAGGCTTTCCATCACCACATGGCCGATCTCGTGCAGAAGCACGAAGCCCAGTTCGCGGTACGGGAGGTGCCGGGTGAAGCAGGGGTTGTACCAGATGCGCCGCACGCCGTCGGTGGCGGCCAGGGTCGGGAGGTCGGGCGAAGCCCGGAACTCGGCATCCAGCAGCAGGTAGCCCCAGAAGGGGTGGTGCCGCAGCAGTTGCATTCGGACCGTCGCGATGCGCCGTTGCTCGCGCTCGAAGTCCTTCCGTTCGTCCCGCACGCGCTTCATGCCACACCCCCGCCTTCCAGGCCCACGTGCACCGCACAGATCGCGGCCGCCAGTTCGCGGAACTCGGGCAGCGCCCGCAGGCGCACCAGCAGGTTTCCCCGCCCCTTCAGGCGCCGCAAGAACAGGAAGGCGAACTCTACGTCCAGGCCCGGCGAGCGCAGGAAGCGCACCACGTTCGGCAGGAAGGCGTCGTCGAGTTCGTCGCCGCGAGCGACCCATGACGACACCGTGTGCACACAGGCCTGTGCAAAGGACGGGTCCGTCGAGCCCTCCGCGGTGAAGTCCATCGCGTCCCCGCGCTCGACGATGCCCCGCGGATCAACCCGCTCGTAGAGCATCAGGAAGGCAAAGAAGCGCTCGGCGGCCCTCGTGCCCACGCAAGCCGCCACCACCCGCCGCCGGTCCTCGGGCCGGGCCGTCGCCAGCGCCCGGCTGGTCATTTCCCACGACCGAGGAGTCGGGAAGGGCCCGTCCCCGGGTGCCTCGTACAACGCCGATTCCCCCTCCCGGGCGATGAAGGCCACCACGGCCTCGTGCAGTTTGGCCTTGTTCGCCCACCGCACCCACGCGTCGGCGTCGGCCCGCAACGACAGGTGCGCGAAGCGGTTCGACAAAGCCGACGACATCGGCGACACGATGGCGTGGTCCTCCTCCAGATTGCCCGCGGCCATGACCACGGTTCCCGGGTGGAAGGCGAAGGGCCCCACGCGACGTTCCAGCACGATCTGGTATGCCGCCGCCTGGTGCAGCTTGGTCACGGCGGCGTTGATTTCGTCCAGGAACACGAAGGCCGGAGCCGCGCACGCCGTCTGCACCCAGTCGGGCGGCAGCAGGTCCAGCACGCGCCGCTCCCGGTCCGGAAAGTACACGCCGCCAATCTCGGCGGGGTCCCGCTGGGCCAGGCGAATGTCCACCAGCGGCAGGCCCATGGCCGCCGCGATTTCGCGAGCCAGCGTGGACTTAC
>CAIZWN010000058.1 GCA_903936705.1 uncultured Myxococcales bacterium | reverse complement strand
TGTTTCGGGAACGAGCTGCAACGCGAACGACCACAAGGCTTGTTCAGGCGGGAGCGTTTATTGGTACGACTCGTGCGGGAACGTAGGGTCCTAGGCGCAGACTTGCCAGTACGGATGCACGGCAGGCGTGTGCGACCCAAGCAGTGGCTGTCGCTTGGGGTACGTCCTGGTTCCGTCGGGAACGTTCACGATGGGGTCGCCGACCACAGAGCCTGGGCGATACACCGACGAGACCGAGCATCAGGTAACGATCTCGAAGTCATTCTGCCTGAAGGCGACCGAGGTAACGCAGGGGGAATGGCAGGCGTTGATGGGCAACAACCCGTCGTACTTCTCGACATGCGGCAGCGACTGCCCTGTGGAACAGGTTTCCTGGTGGGACTCGGTAGCCTACTGCAACAAACTGTCGTCAGGCCAGGGGTTGACGCAGTGCTACACGCTGACTGGTTGTACGGGAACACCTGGGGTGTCTGGATATACCTGCACCGGTGTAACATTTGCGGGACTTACCTGCACGGGCTACCGCCTGCCGACGGAATCGGAGTGGGAGTACGCAGCAAGGGCAGGAACGACTACGGGGACGTACAACGGGACGAGTACGTTGATTGGAAGCGAACAGCCAAACGTCATTCTCGATCCGATTGCCTGGTTCTACGGGAACTCTGGCAGCAAGACACATGCAGCCAAGGGCAAGACCCCGAACGCGTGGGGTCTGTACGACATGCTTGGGAACGTTTGGGAGTGGACTGGGGACTGGTACTTGGCGACGTATCCAGGGACAGTGACCGATCCAACAGGCGCGCCAACGGGCTCTCTCCGGGTGGTTCGGGGCGGCTCCTGGTACTTCGATGCCAGGAACGCCCGGGCCGCGTACCGCGACGACGACGACCCGGGCTACCGTTACGACAACCTGGGGCTGCGCCCTGCGAGGTTAATAGAGCCCTGACACCCGATGCCCCCTATCCTTGCGCCCCGGAAATTACAGGGAAAGTTCTGGTTGATCGCTGGAACATTCCCCGTTATTCGGCAATGTCCGATTTGCCTCCATGATCTTTACGACCTCTCGGACGCGTTCATAACGAGCCGTCTTTGGCCATTGGAATTCTGCGGGAGGTCCATATCGTTCTAGCCCTAAGCCGTTGGACGCTTGGACCCCTGGTGTCCTGCGTCGGGGTGTAATGGAGGGAGTACACCGAGCCACAGCGAGCGGATGACCACAACGCGGCGGCGCCAGCCTGGATGCCGGGTTTGCGATAGGCTGTGTTTGTCAGAGCTTATCGAAGACGCCTCTGATTGACCCGATGCCGGGCCGAGGGTATTGTGGTCCAGGCCGCGCAGAGATTCATTGAGCCTTGCAGGGCGGTGCCGGCCGGGAGCGTGAATGGAACCCGACGTCGTCCTCTCTGTCCTGCGAGCCCTGGAAGCTGCGGGTGTCAGGTATGCACTCGTTGGTGGAGTGGCTATCAACTTCCACGGTCTGCCGCGAGCCACGACTGACATTGATATTTTCGTGTCGCCGGACCCGGACAATATCTCACGAATGCCGGTTCGGAAGCTGAGGTCCCTGCAGGATTCCGAGGACGCGTGCTGGCGATCCAGGGACGACCCGGACCTGTGGCGCGTCATTGCCGCGGTCTGGTCCTTTTCGCGACGGGTTGCTCCCCAGCGATTTACGCCGGGGGTGTACAAGGCCCATTCGCTGGAAGAGGCCAGTCTGCTGCAGCGGCAGTCGAATGGTTCGCACACTGGGACACAACCGGCCGGCTGTGGGTAGATTTTCCAGTTGCCTCAATCCAAAGCCGTTTTGCTGACAGCGCCACCATAATATGAAGTATCTTCAAATGTTTGCGCCTACGGGACAATTCGTGCTGGACCTGACCCTCCAGCCGAAGCTGCGCGGCTTCCCATCCGACCCGGACAGTGATATTCACACGTCCGGTGCGGTTTTCTTGGTCAATCGTGCGGGAGGGCTTCGATGAAGACGTCTGGACCGAGCGGATCCTGGTTGATTGTGCTGCTGATGGCTGTCGTGTCGTTCGGATGCGGATCGGACAGCACAAACGCCGACGTTGTGGATGTTGGACGTGATGTGCCTGCGGAAACCGCGGCCGATGCGCTGCCGGATCTGGAGACGCCGTCGGATGTCGTGGTGGATGTCGGGTCTGAGGTGCCGGTGGACCTGCCTGCCGACGGGTTGGCGGATGTGCCTGGCGAGCTGCCGCCCGACGCGGTCGATCCTGGTCCGCTGACGGTTGATCTGACCTTGGGGGGCTATGGTCTGCACCTGGATCGGACGGCCATGACGTTGACCCTTCTACGAGGCCAGGAATCGCTGCTGGTTTTCGAGCGTGACGGGATCCAGTTTGGTCGGGTTGACGAGATCGACGACAGCATCAGTTACGACCCCATTCCCTTGGCCGAAGGGAATAGTTCGTACGATCCGCCATACGGGCTGGCGTTTCTTGACATCACTGCGATGGCGTTCGGTGCCAGCGACGCGACACATGCGGACGTGCGGTTGAGTTATGGCACCGCCAAGGCGGCGACCTTGACGATCGAAGTGGTGACCGAGGGGCGCATCAAGCTGTTTCTGAAGCCCGATGCCGCAGGCGACGCGGTGGCTTACGTGCGCCTGCGCCCCAAGGTCGATTCGACCGAGGCGTTCTATGGGCTTGGCGCGTACCTGGACCAGGTCAACCATCGCGGGAAGGTTCGCGCGATGCAGTTGGAAATCGCCGACAAGCTGGAAAGCAGTTACAACGAGGCGCACGTGCCGGTTCCGCTGGTGATCGGGACCCGCGGATGGGGGCTTTTCGTGGCATCGCGCTATCCGGGATCGTTCGATCTGGGCGTGGCTTCTGCGGACCATGTCGAGGCAACTTTCGGAACCGGCGGCGATACCGGGAAGGGCGTCGAATTCCACCTGTTCGCTGCCGAAAAACCGATCGACATCACCCGGCACTACTACGGCGTGACAGGCAATCCCTTGCTGCCCGCGCGCTGGGCGCTGGGGCCGCTGATCTGGCGGGACGAGATCGCCGGTCAGGCCGCAGTTGTCGAGGACCTGGAAACGATAAGGGACCTGGACCTGCCGACCACGGCCTACTGGATTGATCGTCCATACGCGAATGGCGTGAATTCGTTCGACTTTCACAAGGTGAATTACCCGGATCCGCAGGCGATGATCGACCGTGCCCATGCGCTGGGCCTTCGCATGGCGCTGTGGCATACGCCATACGTTACCGAGTCCACCGAATCATGTCCCGAGACCGAAACCCTGTTGGCCGAGGCTGTTACAAACGGATACCACCCCCCGACCGTCGGACTGAAGCTGAACAAGTGGGGCGCTCCGATCGACTTCACGAATCCCGATGCCTACATGTGGTGGCAGGCGCTGATCCGTCGCTATACCGACATGGGCATCGAGGGATTCAAGATGGATTACGGCGAGGACGTGGTCCCGGGGTTGCTGGGCATGCGAAACGTCTGGAAGTTCCACGATGGAACCGACGAACGGACGATGCACAGCCTGTATCGCATGTACTACCACCAGATCTACGCGCAGACGCTGCCCGAGTCGGGCGGCTTCCTGCTGTGCCGCGCCGGGACATGGGGCGACCAGGCGAACGTCAGCGTGATCTGGCCGGGTGACCTGGACGCGAACTTCGCGCTGCATGGCGACCCGATTCCAGGCGACGGCGCCGGAATGTCCTACGTGGGCGGCCTGCCGGCGTCCCTGGCCTACGGACTGAACCTGGGGCCGTCGGGATTCCCGTTCTATGGCTCGGACACCGGCGGATACCGTGCATCGCCACCTGACCGCGAAACGTTCATCCGGTGGTATCAGCAGACGGCGCTGTCTACGGTTATGCAGGTCGGGACCTCGTCCAACAATGTGGCCTGGGAATTCACCAATCCAGACGGTTCCCCCGACACGGAACTGCTGGACAACTATCGCGTTTACACACGTCTGCATCTGCGCCTGTTCGCGTACGAATGGACTTACGCGCAGGCTTTGGCGGTCACGGGGCGCGCGATCATGCGGCCGCTGGGTCTGGTCTATCCGGAAATCGGCCTGCACCCCTCGGACACGTACATGTTCGGCGACGACCTTCTGGTGGCGCCTGTTGTTGCCAAGGACCAGCGTCAGCGCGAGGTGATCCTGCCGCCTGGGACCTGGATCCAATGGTGGACCGGGGTGCAGTACGAGGGGGGGCAGACTGTGACCATGGACGCGCCGCTGTTGCAATTGCAGTTGTTCCTGCGGCAGTCGGGCATCGTCCCGATGTTGAGGCCGACCATCAATGCCATGGCGCCGATTACCGACGACAGCGGCAGGATTGATTCCTACGACACGACGCCAGGGGTTTTGTGGGCGCGAGTATTTGCGGGCGCCGCCAGCACTTTCAAGGTGTTTGATGGAACGGTCCTGGACCAGGAAGGCACTGCGACGTCGATCAGCCTGGGATACAAGGCTGGCGACGAATTCTCGCTGGGCGCCATGTTCGAGGTCGTGGGGGTCCAGTCCGTACCCTCCGAAGTGACCGAGTCCGCAAGTGAAATGGGCGAAGTCCAGGACCTGATGGCCTTGCAAGCGGTCAGTTCTGGTTGGACCTATGATGCTGCAACAAAGACCTTGTTCGTGAAGGTGGCGTCAGGCGATCACGCGGTACAGGCGATTCTGCCAGTGTTGTAACCGGTTACCAGCATCTCTTTCCGTTGATACGCATAGGGAACAAGCTTGCTACGGACCGGCGGCAGGCTGGGGTTTGAAAGACCTGGTGCCTACTTGTGGAACAAGGCCCAGACTTGATCGAGGGCCGGCAGGTATTCGAGGTACAGTTTGGCGCCGCCGCAGTTTCCCTGGAAGATGAAATGGTTTCGGCCCTTCTTGCCAATCGGCTCGGCGTTGCACGCCTGACGAAGTTGGCCAAGTGTCCCGCGGATGCGGCTGAGTTGCTCGGGATGATGGTAGTCAGCGCCCCCGGGGAGTTGGACGGATCGCCAGAACGCCGCCTCCAGTTTCCCTTCAGCGAAGGCCAGCACTACAAGGGATTCCTCGGGCCCTGCCACGATGAACTGGATCTTGCGAGTGTCTGCCTTGTTCAACAGCGAATGTTGGGCCTTGGCTCGGTTCAGGGCAGCCAGAAGATCGGTGCGCAAGAGGCCGCTGGCATATCCCTGGTATTCGGCCGCCGAGAACGTCTGCACGTTGGTTGCGCCGGCAAGGCTGCGCCACACGGAGTCCCACTTGTCCCCAAGGTTCACCGCGCTCAGGCCAGGCCCTGGAAGAGCGGTGGCCGGCGTGGTTACCAGCAGGAACAGGATCCCGACGATGCAATGCGTCCAATGCTTCTTGTTCATCTTCACCCTCATTGATAGCGGGACCCGAAGGTCTTTGCCAAGTCTTCGATCAATTTGTCCTTGTCGCTCTCGTATCCGCTGGCTTTCTCCTGTTGCACCACCGGCCCACCGCCGACCGGTGCCAGGATCAGGGTCAGCGTTACGCGGTTACGATCTCGTTCGACGGTTCCGTACAGGACCTGGTCTGCTCCGGCCTTGACGCCCTCATCCAAGGCTGCCTTCCGAAGGTCAGGCCCATTCAGGGACACATCGTCCCTGGCCGACAGCACCTGGCAAAGCCGCCCCTGGATCAGGCGTCGGGACAACGCTTCGGCCGCTTCCCGGCCTATGCGGGAGAGTGCCGCTTCGGCTGACCCCAGAGGCAGCACCAGGACCTTGGTGTCGCTGATCGTGCCACCCAGTTTCGCCAGGGCGCGTTCGGCCTCCAGGGCCACTTCCTTCGAAGGATCCTTGTTTCGCAGGGCGTTCAGGAGCTTCTTGGCCGGAGCATAGTTCCTGACACCAAGGGCGGTCACGGCTTCGCGACGAACCAGGCTGTTTTCGTCCCTGGTAGCCGTTTCCATCAATGCCGGCCCCACTTGTTCGTCGCTCATCGTGCCCAGTACTTTCACGGCCGCCGCCCGGACGCGGTAGTTGCGATTCGACATGGCGTCCAGCAAAAATGTAACAGTTTCGGCCCCCCAGGTTCGCAGGACTGTCTCGGCGACCCGGGTCACGTCCTGGCTCTCGTCCCCGGTCCGTTCGATCAGCGCGTTGTACACCTCGGCACCTGCGCAATGCCCCAGCGAGGAGGTCGCTTCCTTGCGGACCTCGGAAGCAGGGTCCCGGGACAACGACACCAGGTCCGTGATGGACTGGGAACAATTGGCGCGTCCCAGTTCAACAGCCGCGGCGACCCGCACCTCCTGCGAGGGTTCCTTTCGCAGTTCCTGCCGGATCCGGCCGTAATCCTTGGCCTTGCCCCAGTCATGAATCGAGTTTGCCGTCGTTGCGCATCCCGAGACGGCTGCGACCAGGAAAAGGAGTGAGCGATAGTTCAGCATGCATCGTCCTCGCTTTGCTACATGGGCAGGTCAGCGACCTGGACCTGGACCTGGATCTCGGCACCCTTGCGACCGTTGTCACCGGCCGGGTATCTGCCCATGTTCGGCGGCCCGCCTCGGCCGGCCTGGCCCGAATCGCCTGGTTTGCCGCCACGACCCTTGTTGCCCGCGATGCTGCCCGAGCCACCATCGCCAGGTTCGCCGCCAGACCCGGCCGACCCGCGAGATCCAGGGCTGCCAGGATTGCCGTTGTCACCGGGAGGAGCCCCATTGCCCGCTTCGCCGGGAATCGATCGGAATACCAGGGCCGACCGCGCGCCGGTCCGGAACACGTCGGGGCCGAAGAACGTTGCCAGGATTTCGCCACCATCGCCGCCGTTGCCGCCGTCGCCACCTGGGCCGCCGATGCCATTGGTGGAGCCGTGCCCGCCATTTCGTCCACTGCCGCCATTACCGCCTGTTCCGCCGTCGCCGCCCTTTCCGCTGGCGCCCGCTGGAGTGTTGTTCTGCGCGTTTGCCGGTCCACCGCTGCCGCCGTTGCCGCCCCGGCCGCCGTGACCGCCTTGGCCCCCGCCGCCGCCGCCGCCGCCGCTGCCGCCGTCGCCGCCACGGCCACCCTGGCCGCCGTCGCCGCCACGTCCTCCCTGCGATGCGTACGTGAACTTGTCTCCGGCATGGAAGATGTAGTTCAGCATCTCGTGCTTGTACACATCACCCTGGCGAGTGTTCGAGTGCCAATAGGAGTCGATCTGGACAAAGACCAACTCCTCGTCGGGATAGAATTTGCTGAAGATCGGCTTCACCTGGATCTTGAGGGTAGGGCCGTCTTCGCCACGGACACCGGGATTACCGGCATGGCCGTGCTGACCGGGAGTGCCGCTGCCGCCGTTGGCGCCATTGGCGCCGGGCCCGCCGTCAAAACCTTGATTTCCGTCTGTCCCGCGTCCGCCGGCAACTGTGGCGTTCTGGCCGTTCTCTCCGTTGTCGCCGGCGCCGCCGGCGCCACCGTTTCCACCGTTTCCACCGGAGGTGCCGGGGCTGTTTGCGTCCTGTCCAGGCTTGCCGTCCGAGCCACGGCCGCCGGGCCTGCCGCGGCTACCGGCACTGCCCGAGGATCCGCTGACGCCGAAGCTGGCCATGCCATATCCTAGGCCGGCCGCGGATGGTGGACGAGATACGCCGTCCCTCTTGTAGGGCTTGTACAGCCTGGACTCGTACAGAGGCTGGATCGTCAATGTTTCCTTTACCTTGTCGTTGCTGGTGAAGGCGACCTGATAGCCGGTGGCAAGAGAACACAGAACATCGCGGTTCGGCGAGAACTGCAGGTCCTTGTCCAGCGTGCCGCACGCAGGTTTCAGCGTGAAGTCCGCAAGATTCAGCTTCTGGTTCTTCAGTGCCTGCGAAACCTCTTGCCCATGCGGGAAGTCGTTGAAGTAGAACTCGTCGTTATCGGTGATGACGGCCGCGAGTCCTGCCATCGGGACCGATGGGTCCTCGGCGGCGATCCCCGTAAGGTCCGTTCCCAGCAAGGACTGGCGCATCTTGTCGTTCTGGTACAGATAGATTGCCTTGACCTTGCTGCCATCTACCGTAACAAAACCGCTCATGCTGGTGACGACACCCTTGAAGTCCTTCTGGTTGGGAAGCAGCGGCGAACTGTATCCGCCGCAGTTCAAGGCCGCACAGGCCACAAGTCCGATGGTAAAAGCGGAAATCCGGTTCGTTGTCATTTCGCTGCCCCCGCCGCGGTGGGTTGAAGTCTGAGGATCTGCTGAAGTTCATCGGGCTTGCCTGCCTCGTTTGACAGTGAACCCATCAATCGCAGCACCTGGCGGTCCGTCTCGGCTTGCAGCAGTACCTGGGTCAGGCCATCGTTCGCGGCCTTTGCGAAGATCTCCATGCGGGCCAGCGACCACGACAGGACCAGGCGCAGGGTCGGGTCGCTCTTCTTCATCCAGCTTCCCAGCTGCTCCGCGCATAGGGCGGACAATTCCTTGTTGTTCCCCAGCTTCCCTGCGTACCACGCAAGCATCAAATACATGGGCTGATACTCGACCTTCACAGCGCCAAGTGAAGCTTCAAAGGCCTCCTGAAGATTCTTCTCGTTGGCACTGTAAGCGGCCAGATACTCGTTCTTGCCGGCTTCGATTGCGGTCATGACCCTGTGGACCGACGCGTAAATCTCGGTTCGCATCGATGCCGGATCCTTCGTGACAACTTCCGCCATTGTCTTGTTCAGCACCACAACAAGGACCGTCAGTGTCGATACATACTCATTTACGAAGTCGTACATGGAATCCGTGAACTCGGTCTGGCCGGCCGAGAAGGCAGTCATGGACCTGACGACCTTTTCGTTGATTTCGATGTCCTCGGTAATGGCCGGGAGCACTTTGCCCATGCCTTCGAGGATGTAGTACCCGGTATTCTTGTCAACCTTGCCGGTCAGTCCCTGCACGAAGAAGGGGATGCTTTCCTTCTTGCGCCATTCCCCCATGGCGTAAGCCGCCCATGATCGCACGCCAGCGTTTTCGCCGGGGTTCGCGATGACCTTGCCTACGGCCGAAAGCTGGGTTGCCTGGATGCGCGTCAGGTCGGAAAGGCTTCTGAAAGCCCACTGTCGCAGTGAGGCATCCTCCTTCTTGTCCACGGCCACCTTGACCAGTTGTTCGACCGACTTGGCCTCGTCGGGGGTGCCACGGGTGACCGACATGCCCATCAACTTGTCCGGGGTCATACACCCGGTGGTGACGAAAACACAGGCCAGAAATCCGCCCAGCAGCACGCTGGGTTTGCAGATGCCAGTCGTCATGGTGCCACCTCGCCAATCGTCTTGAGTCCCTTCCGGGCAGCCTTGGCCACCATTTCGTCGGAGTCGTTCTTCATGGCTTCCAGCGCGGCCTTGGCCTCGGCGTTTGGAATGCGCCCGAGGGCCTCGACAATCGCGAAGCGTTCCTCCGGGTCGGACGCACGATCAAGTGCGGAGGCCAGGGGCACCACGGCCTTCAGGTCCTTCATTTGCCCCAGGGCCCAGGCTGCTCCGGCCCGCCGGCGGTGTCCGGCGTTGGGGTCGGAGACGATCGCGATCAGCGCTGGTATGGCGGCAGCATGGCTGATTCGCCCAAGCCCCCGCGCGGCGTCATCCACCAGCCACTCGGCCTTTTCGGTAGTGAGTATCTGCATGAGGAAAGCAGGATCCTTGCTTTGCTGGACCTTCACGGCCGTCGATGAACAGGCCGACAGGCCAAGAAAGGACACAGCCAGACACAGGACCAAACCCATGGCTCGACAGTTCACAAGATTACTCCGGTGGGAACGTCTCGCTAGAGTAGGTGCGTGGTTGCAAGGGGTCAAGAAGTATTTTTCTAACCCCCCACGTCTGCAATATAATGGCTGTAAGTGTGCGGATTATTGAAGTAATTGAGACAGTAGTGTGAGGATGAACGCCGAAATATGACGGGTGCGAACAAGGTAAAGTGCTCGCTTGATCGCCTGGGCATCGTTCGTGCCGGAGCCCTGTACGTCGATGGGTCCCACGTTAGCGATCTGGGCTCCCGACGAGTCCGTCGCCTGCAAGGTGATTCCAAGGCGGACGATGCGGACATCGGGTTGACCGGCGTCAACACTGGCGGTAGTGCAGCGGGCCTGGATCTGTAACACGCCTGGTTTCTGTTTGACGACGGACAGCCCCTGTGCCGTAAAAGTGGATGTCAACAGCGCATCAAGTTCGTCGCGAACCCCGGGCGGCGCTTCGACGACAAGGCCCAGAGGGATCTGCGACCGGATCCAATTACGCAGAGCCAGTTCGGCGTCGGCCGCGGTGATGGGCGGAACAACCTGTGCCGCTCCCAGGACCCTGAGTTCCTGGTTGGACGTGCTGATCTGCCGCGCCGCAACAAGGATCTCGTAGCGCCGTCGCGCCTCCTCGACCGGCTTGTTCGGGGTTTCGATTCTTGACAGGCGAGTCACCCGGGTCGCGCTTTCCGTCGCCTTCTGACCAGCCGCGGCAATGGCCTGGGCCTTGGGCAGAACGGCATATGAAACCCACCCGGTATCTTCCTGCCGCCGCTTGACTATCTGGGCCCCGGAAAGCACGCGGCTGGTCTTGAGGGTTGTGCGCTCCATGAAGTCGGACAACTCGGAAGACTGCGTTTTACCGTTCACGGTGGCGCTGTGCAAGCTCTCGGTCATCGTGGTTTGCTGGCTCACGGACACCTCGAACACCTTGGAGATCTCGGCCAAGGCATTCGAGTCGGCCACCTGGGACGTGGCCCCGCGACCCTCGCCGATGACATAGTCGCGGGGGTCGTAATCAGCCAATCCGTCATCGAGCGAAGCGTTTCGGGGCACGGCTTGGACACTCGCGTCCGATGCCCAGCAGGTCAGTGTGGCCGCGGCGGCGAGCGCTGGCAGAAAGCTTCTCATTGTTCCAGCACCTTTTTGATCGTCTTGTCGCCGATCCAGGTTTTGTCGTTCGTTTCCAGGTCGATCAGGAACATGCCGACCTGATAAACGACCAACGTTCGTTTCTGGGACTCATCCACGGTTGAGTTGATCTCGCCCTTCAGCATCAGGTCTGCCCCTCGCTCCTGACCGAAGTCCTTCTTGGTATCGTCGGAGGCGTTGGTCATCTGGTCCGCCCTCTCACGGCGCAGTTCCCCGCGTTCGCTTCGGGAGGCCACAAAGCGCGCCTTGCCGGAGTTCGTTATGGCCCTTTCGATGTCCCTGGTGAAGGTCGCCACGTCGATGTGCTCGTGGCTCTTGTTGACAACTGTTCCGACAATGATCGCCGGGGCGCGATTCAGCCGATTACCCAACTCCAGGAACCCCGCGCTTCCAAGGAGGTCGGCGATCATCTCGGACGAAACCAGACGCGAGTCTGTGTCGTTCCACTTGCCAGACAGGTCTACGACGCTGTTTGCATCGAGGCGCGTTACCTTCCCTGGTCCGGCACAGGCCGTGGCTAGCAGCAAGAAACAGGCGAACACTCTGGACCTCATCGGTTTCCTCCGTTTGCCGAGTCAAGAACGGCATGAGTCAGATGGGGATTTTGCGGTACTCCAGAAAATTCGGCAAGGAGGGCCTTTTCTGACCAATCCCCTCATATCTCGGCGGGGCCGTCTGGGTCCGGTGATGGCATGGGCAGCCTTACGCAAGCCTTCGAATTTTCTCACAAACAGGTGATTTTTCATTTGACAAAACAGGGGCCGACACCGATAATTCACTTAC
>CAIZWN010000057.1 GCA_903936705.1 uncultured Myxococcales bacterium | reverse complement strand
GAGTTTGGGCCGCGAAGGCCGCCGGCCCCCAGTCGGGTGCGGGGGCACCGGCGCGGCCCCGCCACCCCCTCGGCCCGGACCCCTTCACCAGATACGTGCGTGTCCCTACTCGCGCTTCTCAACGATTCTTTGAGGTAATGAAATTTGACGGTGGGTCACGGTGCGGTTCAGCGAAGGAGGGCTGCTGCCTTGTCAGCCAACGGATGGTCGGCCGATCCCTCCAGGATGTCCAACACTACCTGGGCCTTTTCCCGGGCCGCATCCTTCCTGCCGGCGCGGGAATCGACAACTGCGGCATCGTACTGCTTCTGGGCAATCACCAGGCACTTGTCCAGGATACTGCGTGCCAGATCGTCTTCCGCTCGGAAGGACAGCGCACGCCGTGTACTCTGGGCCGCCAGCACATAGTTGGCGTTCTGGATTGCGCTTGCTGCCCGGCTGCGGAAGGTGTCTCCCAGCAGACCGCGAATCTCGTCCTGGTAATGGCCGTTGATCTCCTTGTCCAGCTTCAGCGCCGCGGTCAAACCGCCCTCGGCCCGGTCCAGTCGCTTGCCAGCCAGGCCGGTCTTGCCCTCGCCGAAGGCATCCGAAAACCGCTCAATCCGTTCGGCAAGCCCCTGCGACTTTGAAAGTTCGTCGCCTTTTGTGCGCAGCGATTTCAGGTCCGAGACGGCTTGTTGGAACAAACCACGGTCATACAGCGAAAGCACACGGGCAAGGTCCAGCCGGCCTGATCTTGCTGGCGGGATTGTTGCGGTAGGCGCGGTAACTACCGCAGCCGCCGGCTCGGGCAATGGCTGCGCGGGCTCGGGTGATGCGACTGCAGCAACAGCCGGGTCTGCCGGGCGGGCAGGCGGAGGATCCAGTGCAACGCCGGCAGCAACCAGTTCATCGCGCAAAGGCAGCAGTCTGGGGTCTTCCGGGTGATCGGTCACCAGCGCAACGAATCCCTGGCGAGCCTCGATCCTGTGTCCAGCGTGCGCCGCCGATTTCACCGTTTCGATATCAGCTGTAATGTGCCCCAGATCAAGACCGGCCAGCAGTCTCTTGGTTTCGTCGACGTACACGCTGGTCGCTGCAATACGGACGAGGAGCCCGCGAGCTTCGTCCGTTGCCGCGCGCTCCAGGGCGCCCTTGGCCGCGTCCAACAGCGACGAATTGCGCTTCTCGTCCCGTGCAAGTTGCAGCGCATCCTCAACGCCGGCAACTGTTGAACCCTTGCTGATGACCTCGGAAAAAATTCCTATTGCAGCATCCCACTGCCTCTCGTCGATGGCCTTCATGCCCCGGGCAACCTGGTCCGGTGATTCAGCCTCAACCGGAGGTGCTTCGGGTCGCGGTACGACTGAAGTTGTGGCGTCTCCGATAGGCAGAATACGGATCTGAAAACCGAACTGCGCGACCGCAATCACAAGCAAGGTTGCCAGCGACACTCCGCCGATCACCTGCCACAACGGAAACCGCGGTTGATCGGAGGGCAGGGCGGTTACCTCGATTCTTGGGCTTGGGCCCAGACGAATCTGTTCAGGGGATGGCGGATCTGCCTGCCGTAATGTTCTGGTGGCATCGGGCTGCAAGGTCATCGGTTCGGGATGGGATGCGGGTGCTGAAATGCGATCTCGACGAATGTCCACGGCCCGGGTCGCCTCGGCATCCTCGTCCTGCACTGGGCCATCCAGCTGGAACTCAAGAACGGTCTGCCCGGCCTCGATGCGTGTTCCAGCAGAAAGCCTGGCGGTCGGAACCCGTTCGCCATCGACACGAGTGCCGTTTCCGCTGCCAAGATCACCCATCAGCCATTCGGTACCGGACCGACTGACCTCGAAATGGCGGCGCGAAACGCTCGGGTCGTTCAGTACGATGTCGCAATCAAGAGAGCGGCCAACCACCTGCACTCGTCCTGACAATGGATGTTTCTTGCCGCGATCGTTTCCCTCGACGGCAACCAGACTGGCCTGCGGCGCGCGCGGGGCCGCAGGGATGGCGAATGGAGAAGCGATCAGCATGGTTCGCTCGGGCTCGTCGTCCGAGTCAACCAGCCCCTCGGACAGCAAGGAAGCTGCCACCACCCGCGTCGCCTCGTACCGGTCATCCTTGGAATCGCCACCGCCCATCTGCAAGCCACTCCGTTTGTTGCCCAGGTAGTCTACGCCATGAACCGGTGGTTTGGAAAAGTTGCGGGTGCCGGATCCTAGAATTCCTGGACCGACTGGAGTTCCCGGATCATTTCGTCGGTCCCGGATTCGAGCGCCTTGATCGCTACGGCCCTGCCGGGCTCGTCAATGCGAACCTCGGTTGACGAGATTGATGCGACCTTTCCGCCCCGATTGCCGATCTTGGTTCCAACCTGGACTATGTAGGACTTGCCCTGCGGATCGGTCAGCATCGACTTGGCCTGGGCGGTGCCGCTCATTGTCAGAACCAGCTTGTAGGAATCGATGTCGTAATATTCCAGCGGGGTCCTGGGCTCCTCTTGCGCTGACTCGGGCTCGGACTCGATCTCGATGAACGGCGCGAACGCTGCAAGGTTGTTCTTGAAAATATTCACATCGGACTCGGCGGGGCGCTTCAGGTACTCCTTGAAATACGGTTTCAGGATTGCCGACTTTGAGCTGGCCTGGGGCGCGACTGGCAAAGGTTCCGGCGCTGCGGCAGGCTTCTTTTGCAATGCATTCTTGTCGGTGGAATAGATGTCCCTTGGGGCGCCACATGACGCTGTAATCACAACAATGCATGTCAGCAGGAAGACTCGCATCACTTCGGCCCTCCCGTGGCACCGCGTGCCCCGGCCGCCCCGCCAGCAGCTGCGCCACCGGTGTACACATAGGCAAGCGCAGTCATGTCGACCTTGAGGATAGAGCGCTTGGCCTCGGCCTCGAATTCCATAACGGCCTTTGCGTACTGCTCGTTCGCGTTGAGGCCTCGCGACTTCTCCCGCTCCATGAGAATCCGCATCAGGCCCACGTCGCCGGCAGCGGCCTGGACGCCTGAGGCCGTAGTGGTATCGATCGAGAGGTTCTTCGCGTTGATGAGCCGCTTGCTTGGTTGCGCAAGCGCTTGCAGGAACGTGACGAACTGCGAAGTGGTTCCAAGCAGCGAAAGGTTGAAAGGAATACCACGGTAACCGTCGCCGCCGGTCTTCTTATGAGTTGGCTCGAACCGCGAAACAATCAATCCGGCCGAGTCGGCATCCGCCTTGATCGACGTGATGAGATCAGGCAGTTCCTCTTCGCGGGGCAGCATCTTGGCGTATTCCACACGCTTGCGAATCGCATCGGTGCGTTCCTGTTCCAGTCGGCGCTTGAATTCGGGAGAGTCGTACTCCTTCAGTTGGGCATATTCCGTCATAAGGGCCTTGTATTTCTTGGCCTGACTGGAGATGCCGTCGCTTACAGGGGAGATCAGCAGATAGTAGGTCGCTCCGCCAAGCAGGGCGAGGACGACGCCAACTGCGAGAATCCGTTGCGGCAGGGGAAGTTCGAGGAACTTGTCCACCGGTCACCTCCCCTGGGATGACGCCCGACCGGCTTCAACAGCCAGCGGGGCGGATGAAAGGGATGCTGCCGGTGAACCAGGCCCGCCCGAAGCCGGGGCACCAGGCCCGCCCGAAGCCGGGGCACCAGGACCGGGCAGAATGGGCCCGCCAGGAGATGCCGGCGTAGCTGGAACAGGCGTCTTGGCGCCTGCCGGCTTGGCTTCCGGATCGATTGCTGCGCGATACGACAAGGCTGCTGTCGCGACAAATTCAATGTAGCGAATGCCGAGTTGTTGGTGCACGCGGCGAGACTGGACACCGGGCTCAACGTTCGAGAAGAAGTCAGATGACTCGAGGCGTCTGTAGAACTCGGCCACGTCCTCGTGGTCCAGAGTCTGTCCCTCAAAGGTCAAAATCTGGTCCACCTGTCGAATTTTCTTCAGCCACATCCGTCGCACGTCCCACTTCGGATTCCAGCCAGCCAGTTCCTGTGCCTTGGCCTCGTCACGCCCGCCAGGGGTGTCGTCCAGGGGCGACAGCAAATAGGCGAGGTACTGAAGCATCATAGGCGGCCCAAGCTGATCGGCTCGCAGGGTCTCGAATACCTGGGCCTGACGGTCGAGGTCGGCCTTTTCTGCCTGCCACTGTTCCCAAGAGAGCTTGACGCGCTTGAGTTCCTCGATCTTCGAGGTGGCTTCCTTGGTTCGCTTGGTTGCATCCGCGAGTTCGGACGATAGTCGTTGATGCCAGACGAACAAGAAAAGGGCCTCGACAACCAGCAATCCGGCGAACGCAAAAAACTGCTTCCTGGAACCGGTCTGCTTGGGCTTGGCCCTCTGGCCCAGTAGATTTATCCGAATCATTCCGCATCCCCCGGTCGGCGGAGCGCAAGACCGACGGCGACACCGGCTACCGGTGCGGCGCGTTGCAAGAGGTCGATGTCGAACTTGCGGGCATCGACCGATATGTTCCTGAACGGGTTCACCAACTCGACCGGAACTTCCATTCGGCGCTCGAGGGCGCGGATCAGTGCCGGGAGTTGGGCAGAACCACCGGTCAGATAAATCCTTTGAATATCAGCCTTCACGGATGTAGCGACAAAGAAATCAAGGGATCTTTGTACCTCGGTGACCATCGAGTCGCAGGTCCGGTCGGCGATCTTGTTCACCTCACGGGCAATCGTTGACGAGGACAGACTGGCGTCGGCACCGGTCTTGAATGCCTCGGCTTCCTCGTGCGACACGTTGAAGTGCCTTTGAATCTCGGCGGTCAGGAGCATGCCGCCAACGGATATATCCCGGGTGAAGGCAACTGCGCCGCCAGACAGGACGCCGACGTTGATGGAGTTGGCTCCCACATTCAGCAGGGCCAGCGTCTGATCGGCAGGGACCATGTAGTTCACTTCGAACATGTTGATGCCGGCAAAGATGGAAACATCCACGACAGCCGGTTTCATTCCGGCCTCGACGGCAACGGAGACGTACTCGTTGACGACTTCCTTCTTGGCGGCGACCATCAGGACGTCCATCTGACCCTGACCCGCGCGCGGGTTGAGGATCTGGGCGTCCACGTTAACGTCCTTGATGTCGAACGGTATGTATTGCTCGGCTTCCCAAAGGATGGATTCGTTCAGTTCGGCCTTTGTCATTTCCGGCAGCGAGAGGCGCTTGATGATCAGGGAATTGCCAGAAATCGCCATCGAGCAAGGGGCGTTCTTGATCCCAGCTTCGTGCATCAACTCGCGAAGCCGTTCAATGACCACCGCGAAATTCATGATTCGGCCTTCGACGATGGCGTCCGGGGGAAGGTGGCCAAGGCTGAATGCCGCCAGTTCCCACGAACCCTTCGCCTGCTGCAGCCGAACCAACTTGATCGAGGATGACCCGATGTCTACCCCGACGAGTGAGGCGCGCCCGCCAAACAAGGCCATTAGAACGTCCAGTTTTGACCCTCGCCATGTTCGCATCTGAGGTTGGTGCGTGTCAAGAAAAGTGCGGTGTACAAAGGACGTGCGCATTCTGCGGCCTGTGTCTGCGTGTGTTTGGCCTAACAGCAGGCGCATGGCGGCTGGTCGGTTTCTTGTGGTATCGTCGCTGGTGTTTTTGTGACTGCCGGACTCGCGGAGGGGTGTAATGCGTCGGCTTGTGGGCGATGCGGTCGTGACCTGTGTGCTGGTTGCTCTTGTGTTGTCGGGTGTCGGCTGCGGCCAGTCGTCCACGGTTCTTGACGGCGTTGATTCGACCGGAATGCCGGACTTCTTGGATTCGGCGGGTGATTCGGCGGCAGACGGTCCGTCGGACGCGATTGAAGTCACAGGCGAGTTGCCCTGGGACGTGGCGCCTTTCGATTCGTATGCTGATGTCGATGCAGCTCCTTTACCATGCACGAAGGATGAGGACTGCCTGGATGCGCAGCTTGGCGAAGGTGAACCATGTCATCGCAAGAAGACTTGTCGCACCGAGGACGGTATCTGCGTATTCGATTGGGAAACGAATTGCTGTCGCCAGGCCGTGATCCTTGAAGAAGGCTTCGAGGCGGGGCTTGCAGACTGGACCGTGGTGGATCCGAACCCGAAGGACCGGGTTGCCTGGTCGATCAGCGGGCATAGGATGAAGTCCGGGACAGGCAGCCTGTACTTCGGCGATCCGCAATGCCATACCTATTACACCGGTGCGCTTGACGGCAGTTGCGTGCCTGTGGATGTCCTACAGTCTGATGCCACGGTCGTTCGCGGAGGGGCCACGTCATCCCCGTTCTTTTTGCCTCCACTCGATTCGACAAGAACCGTGTTCAAGCTGTCTTTCGAGGCGTTCATCGATTCGCAACCAATCGTTCCAGGGGCGCCGACCCAGCCAGACCAGTTCCGTTTGCTGGTCGTTCAGGACCCCGGAGGAAACGAGAGTACCGCGACCGTTTTCACGTCTGTGGACGTCCAGAAGACGACCGGAGGTTCCTTCATGCGCTTTGCTGGCGACCTGTCCCGCTGGGCTGGTCAGACCATCGCCCTCCGTCTGTTCTTCGACAGCCAGGACGAAGTCGCCAATTTCTACGAAGGGGTTTACGTCGATGATCTGAAGGTCGAGACAACATGCGTTGACCAGGCCCATCCTGTCTGCCAAACCGGGAGCACATGCCCCGATGACGGCCTGTTATGTACCAATGATGCCTGCCTCTCGTTCTGCAACGCCAAGGACAAGGGGATTTGCGAGTACCTGCCGGTCCCGTCCTGCATCGAACCCGAGTGCACGTCCGAGAACGTCGTCGACAAATGTCAGGTGACCGGGGAGTGCGATGTGGCTTCTTGCCCATCAGGCTTCTGCGAGTACCGGACTCTTCCGCCGGAAGTCTGTTGCAATAGGACCTTGCTGTTTACTGCGCCGTTTGACGGCGGGCTCGATGGTTTCAGCGCCCAGACGGTCCCTGCCGGCTCCGACGTGCGGTGGCAGCTGTCGACAAAAAGGTCCGTATCGGGAGGCAGTTCGCTTTACTACGGCAACCTTGACGGGCCGAATTTTGCCGGGGATTTGCCGACGATTGGCGAGGCGACCAGTTCCCCTCAGGTGCTGCCGGCCCAGGGCTACTCGTTCCTTTCGTTCCAGTTGTTCCTGTCGACGGAATTCGATGACCTGACAGGCGCCAACTACAACCCGTTGGGCCGGGACAGATTCGAGGTGATTGTCGTCGAAGCCGCAGGATCGACGGATGAAGTTCTGACGACGGTGTGGTCATCGGACAATGTGAACGGTACTACCCGGAAGCAGTTCGTTCCGGTTGGTATCGACATGACCCGTTTTGCCGGGAGGACGGTGCGTCTGAGATTCAGGTTCGATCCGGTCGATGCCGTGATGAACGATTACGAGGGTGTCTACATTGACGATTTGAACCTGTCGCACGACCCCTGCGTCCTGCGGGATTGCAAGGGGATTTACGACTGTTCCATCGACGGTTTCTGCCGTACCGGTTCCTGCAGCAGCGAGCTTTGCGCAACATTCGATACCGGAGCCGTGGGTTGCTGCCTTCAGACGGCCGATTGCGATGACGAGAACCAATGTACGATTGATGGATGCATCGGGGGCCGATGTTTCAACGTGCCGAAGGATGGGGATGGCTGCTGTCTCGCGCGGACCCTTGCCGCGTTTACCTTCGACGTCCGTACCGACCTGGACGGCTTCGAGATCGAGGACCTGTCCCCTCCGCCTGCCGGGGGGGCGCCTGCGGTGTTTGCTCTCAGCGATCTTCGGTCCCACTCGCCCGAGCGGTCAATGAGGTTCGGGAATGTAACCGGCTATTACAACGGCGGAATTTCGCGGGGTATGGCGACCTCCCCCTCGATTGCGATTCCATCGTCTGGCCGGATTCTGCTGAACATGGCGCTTCTGCTTGATGTTGAGTCCGATCCGACGAGGGATCTTTTCCGCGTCGATGTCATGGATGGCGAGGTTCCTACCGTCGTTCTTGACAAGACCTCGGTTCCGGCAGGCGACTACGGATCCTGGTACGAGGTTTCGGACATCGATCTGTCCGTATTCGCAGGGCGTGTCGTAAGGCTGCGTTTCGTCTTTGACAGCGTCGATGATGCAGGAAACGATGGGCTGGGGATGTTCGTGGACGACGTGTCGGTCCGGAAGTTGTGCCCGTAGGCGCTCGCGTGCGCCTTATTGAGGTTGACTTCCCCCTTCGTCCTGTCCTATCCTCCCGGCAACAATGGTCCTTTGTCGGTTCGCCGTGGGGCAGATCACCGGGAGACCGCTGAGCATGACGACGAGAAGCTTGTTCGTATTTTCGGTTCTCGGCCTGATGGCATGCGGGGTGGGCGAGCCAGGCTCTGGCGCAATAGGCGTCGTGGCCACGGCCTTGACCAGCACGTGTGAGGTCGGCGCGGCCCCTCAGGGCGTGGTCGACCGCGTCCAGATTCTAGTGACGGGCTCGGACCCGGACACCCGCAAGATTGCGGTACTGGCCGACGGGACCAAGGCTATCACGGCATCGACGCAGGACGTTTCGCTTGGCGATGTTCCTGTCGGACTGGATAACGTGGTTACCGTCCTGGGCTTTGTTCCCGGGCAGGAGACCCCGTCCTGGTTCGGTCGCCGGCGCGAGGTTGCCGTTACCCAGAACCGCACGACTGATGTCGAGA
Source organism: uncultured Myxococcales bacterium (assembly GCA_903936705.1). Classification (GTDB taxonomy): domain Bacteria; phylum Myxococcota_A; class UBA9042; order DTJE01; family DTJE01; genus CAIZWN01. The sequence goes on along the minus strand of CAIZWN010000057.1, from coordinate 62,093 downwards.
TGGTCCTGACGCGGTACGGTTCCTTCACGTGCGTGGGCGTCCCCCAGATGTTCCCCCAGTTGACGTTCTCGTCCTCGGTTGTCCTTGGTGACGGCCGGGTGCTGATGACCGGCGGGTTTACCAGCGCAACCGACAAAGGTGACGGTACCTTCAAACTCGGCGGAGCTTCCCGCAGCGCATACGTGTACGACCCGTCAAAGGGCGAGTTGACCGAGATTGCGCAAATGGTAGAGGCTCGTGCCGGACACTCCATGGTCTACGTTCCGGCCGTCGGCAGCGAAAGGGTTCTTATATTCGGCGGCACGACGTCGATGACCGTGAAGGGGGTCTCGTTCCCGCTTGAGATCGACGCCAATTCCAGCCTTGACTCGTACGAGATCTTCGATGTGGCGACCTCCACGTTTGCCTTGGCCTTGAAACGTGACGGGAACCCCGACCGGATGCTGCAGCCTCGGGCATTTTCGACGGTTGGCCGGCTTTTCGACGATACGGTCCTGATCACTGGTGGCGGGAAGTGGCCCCTGGACGACTCGAATTACAACGTAGCCGAGCTGTGGGCTCCCTATGCCAACAAGGATGAGGCCGGCGAGAATCCCATTGGCGGGTTGCTGGACCTGCATGGCGGCCTGAAGCTCAACAGTCAGCACAACGGCGCGGCGATGGTGAAACTGGAGGACACGAGTCAGGGCCTTTCCAGGCTGCTGGTTGTGGGCGGTACGACATCTGGCGACTCCGTGGTTGAGATTTTCACGCAGTCATCTGGTCAACAGGCTGGTGCCAGTGGCGCTTTCCGGTCCGTTGCCGTAAACGGGCTGCCTACGCTGTTCTTCCCCGCGGTGATGCCGGTGAAGGAAACGGATAAAGGCTTGAAGCGCTTCCTGGTGGCGGGTGGTGTCAAGTACGAGCGTGGCAAGTGGGTCGAACCCGTGGCGAATGCCTGGCTTCTGACCGTGGATTCGACCGATAAGGTCGATACGATATCCGCGCAGACGCTGGACGCATCCCCTTGCGGCGGCATGTTCTTCCACAAGGGTTCGAGTTCGTTCGAGGGGGACCTGGCGGTGTTGCTGGGCGGCTATCGGGATTTCAGCGGCGTTGCAAAGGCCGGCGCGTGTTTCTTCGACCTGGCCACCAGCAAGTTCTCGACGCCATCGGCGCTTGGCAAGCCGGACTTTTTCGCCCGGGCCGGGCACACTGTCGAGCGACTGATTGATGATACGTTGCTGGTGACGGGTGGTATGGTTGACGCCGCTGGCCTGTCTGACGGCTCGACCGGACTGCTGGAACTGTACACGCCTCCGGTCCTGAAAACGAACCTGGCGCAGTAGGGAGGATCACGCGATGAATGCCCCCCGGAACAACCGGTTCCCGACCTTGGTTCCGACACGCCGGTCCCGTTTTTTTGCAGGGATTGCGGCATTCCTTGCCGTGAGCCTGCTGCAACTGGAGGTCACCGGCGCTCTCTCGCTGGTTGGTCAGGCCAGGGCGCAGGTCGCCCCCGGTCAGGTCACCCGCAGAATGGCCTTGATTGTGGTGCCCAAGGACGCCAAGAAGGATGCGACTACCGCCATGGTAATCCGTGGCCTCCTTCGCGGTGCCGCCGACCGTCTGGCAGGCGCTGGCCTTCGTCGTGCGTCCATGTCCGAAGCGGTTCCGGATGCCGTGCTGGCTTTCGTGACGGATCGTGTCGAGGTTGGCTTCAAGGCGTTGAACGGCCAGAAGTGGGACGAGGCCCTTGCTGCATACAAGGAGGCCGAGTCGGCCCTTCAGCCCGTGCTTGGTTTGGCTGATCGTGCCCTGGTAGCCCGGACCTACAAGGGACTTGGCGTTGCTTTCTTCCAGTTGCGCAAGCAACTTCAGGCCAAGGAGGCCGTGCGTCGTTCGATGTTGCTGTACCCGGGCCAGAAGCAGATCGAGTACGCATTCAGCCTTGAGTCGCGAAACCTGTTTACGCAGATCCAGAAGGACGTGGCGGATGCTCCGGACGGCAGCCTGGACATCCAGGTCGCGGACGTTGCAGGGGCCGAGGTCTATGTCGGTGGCGAGCTGCGCGGTTTTGCTCCTCTGAAGGTATCCGGCCTGAAACTGGGCGATCATCTGGTTTCGGTATTTGCGGATGGCCATGAGGGTTGGGCGCAGTTCGTGTCGATCCGTGGTGGATCCGAGCAGCGGCTTGATGTGGTCATGGTTCCGGCCTCGAATCGCAGCGGGGTTGACGCGGGCGTTGCGACAATCCTCAATGGCACGGATAAAGGTGGTGCATTGCCCGCCGATACCCGTGGGCTGGCCCGGAATACAGGTGCGACAGACCTGGTAGTGCTGCGGGTTTCGTCAGACAAGAAGGGTTTCGTCCTGCAAGGTGTTTATGGGAGGGGAGACCAGGTTGTGCCGCTTCGCGAGAATCTTTCCCGTGATGCGACCCTGGTGTCCGGTCTTTCGGATTTGTTGTCCAGGGTTACCGGGATGTCCCCCGCGCCTGAAACAGCCCTTGCCCCGCTTGAATCGGCCCCCGCCGTTGCCATGCCCGAGGGCGGCGTGGCCCCGGCGTCTGCCGGGTCTGTTGGCGCGGGCGGTGACGATTTGATGGTGGATCCGAATTCCCCGATCTTCCGCGATACCGGTAAGAAGCCAAAGGAATTCAGTGTCGTAAAGAAGTGGTGGTTCTGGACAGCCCTCGTAGTGGGCCTGGGCGCGGTTGCCGGCCTGACTTATTGGGGTGTGACGGCCGGCGGTTCGGGCGATGCTGGCGGCCCGTCCGGCGACGTGAAGGTTACTCTGCGCGGTATTCGTTAGGCTCTGCTGGCTGCCCTGCTGTTGATTCAAGCTCTCTTTTGCCTGTGGGCCCGGTGTCACTGGCAGTTTTGCGGACAGTTTACTCGAAGAGCTTTATTGCCGGCCTCGTTCGTGTTCCTGCCGCTTCATTCCATCAGAGGCCTTTTCGACGCCATTACGGCGCTTGACAATGCAGCGTTCGTGCGGGGACAATCTGTGCGGCCTTTTTGCCTCGGATAATGTTGCAGTGCCAGTGGTTCGACGGGGGGATCGGTGAGTCAGGAGCCCAACGGAAGCGCGGCATCCAACGTTTCCCAGATGCGTCCCCGCCAGTTCGGCAAATACCTTCTGCTGGAAAAGATCGGGTCGGGGGGGATGGCCGAGATTTTCAAGGCCGTTGTTCGCGGTGCTGGGGACTTCCAGAAAGTCGTAGTCATCAAGCGGATCCTGATCGGCTATTCCCGGGACCCTTCGTTCGTCAAGATGTTCGTTGACGAGGCGCGAATCACGGCGCCACTGCAACACGCGAATATCGTCAGCATCCACGAATTCGATCAGGTTGATGGCCAGTACTACCTGGCCATGGAACTGATCCATGGACGCGATCTTCAGAGGGTGATGGCCCGCGCCAACAAGTTGGGGCGTACCCTCCCGCCGGAACTGGCGGTTCATATGGTTGGCGAGGTTTGCAAGGCGTTGTGGTACGCGTACAACGCTCGCGATCCATACGGCAACGCTTTGCAGATCATCCATCGAGACACGTCGCCGTCGAACGTCTTGCTGTCCTTCGACGGTGAGGTCAAGGTTACCGACTTCGGCGTTGCCAAGGCGGCGACGTCTGGGGGCGACCAGGGAGGGGCCGGCGTCCTGAAGGGCAAGCTGGGCTATATGTCGCCCGAGCAGGTAATGGGCCGGGAGATTGATCACAGGTCTGATATCTTCGGGTTGGGAATCATCCTGTTCGAGACGCTTACCTTGAAGAGGATGTTCCTGGGACGTACCGACCTTCAGACGTTGATCAACGTCAGGGACGCCGATGTCGAGAAGCGCCTTGCCAGCCACCCGGAGATCGAGGCTGGGCTTGCCGATATCCTTCGCAAGGCGCTTGCCAAGGATCGCGAGCGTCGCTACAAGAACTCCCATGACTTCCTGAACGACCTGCAGGATTGGTTGTACTCGCGGAACCACAGGGTCAGTTCCACCCAGGTGTCGGCTCTTATGCGGGATTTGTTTCCGGAGGAGGCCGAACAGGAGTTGCTGCCTCTGGAAGTCGAGGAAGTGACCGAGGGTTCGAGGAGTGCAGCCGCGGCAGCTGCTGTGGCCGCGATTGACGAACTTAGAGCCGGGAGGGAGCCGACACTTTCTTCCGGTCCTGGAGGCGCGCAGCCTTCGACCGCCACGGGCCTGCAAGTCGAGCCTGCAAATGTGCAGCGGGATGCTGGCAAAGGGGTGCCAAATCCAAGTACCATGCGTCTGAAACCGCCATTGCCTGTCCAGCCCCCGCGTGCCACCGACCCCGATTTGCCGGATCCGTCAATCGATGATTCCGGCCTTAGAGCGATGGCTCAGAACACCCGGAGCGCCAGGGTAGCTCCACAGGCGGCCAGTTTCCGGATCCGCGACAGGGAGGGGAACCTGTTCGGGCCGGTTTCGTTCGACAATGTTCTCAGCCTGCTGAAGAGCCGCTCGATCACCGAGGACGAATCCTGCTCGATGAACGATGGCGAATGGATGCCGGTTGGCGACGTCACGGCATTCAGGGGGCACATGCGGGACGCCGGCGTCGAGGCGTCGCGGCGCGTGCTGTTGTTCGAAGGAACGGTTGAACGTCGTGTCATGGTCAGGCTGATAACCCAGATAGTCAGGGACCAGCGACTGAGTGGGGTCCTCACCCTGAAACAGGGTTCGAACCAGAAGGAAGTCTACTTTCGCGATGGGCGTCCCAGGTTCATCTATTCGAACCTCAAGCTGGAACTATTGGGAGAGTTCCTGGTTCGCCGGCGGATGACCACTCGTGAATCCGTGGATGATGCCGTCAGGCAATCCGGCAATGTCACCGGGCGCCTGGGAGATGCGCTGGTTTCCCAGGGTGTTGTTGGCGCCCACGAGCTTGCCGAGGTGCTTTCCCTGCAGTTCCGCGAGCGATTCCTGGAACTCTTCAGCTGGGATTCAGGATGGTACGGGTTCTTCGAGAATGCCTCGATACCGAAAGCCGCGGTCACGATGGACCTGGACCCGATGGAGGCGCTTTCGGAGGCGGTTCGTGCCCAGTATCCCCTGACCTTGTTGCGAGCGTTGTTGAGCGATGCTGGTCCCAGGCGACTGGTGCGCGCCGAAAATACCCGTGTCGTAATGTCGGAACTGAAGTTGCTGCCCCGGGAGATGCGGGTGCTGAACCTCCTGGATAGCCAGCCCAGCATCAACCAGCTACTGAAGGTTCTGCCCCAGGGGCCCGAGACTGAACTGCTGGTGTATCGGGTGGTTTTCCTGATGACCGAGACTGGTGCCTGGACATTCCGCGGAAGTCAGTCCTCGCCGCCCCGGCGGTAATGGTCCTTGGTCAAACCCTTGTCAGGCGATTTCAACGAAACCGGAACGGGCGAGGTGCGAGATCACGACCAGTGTTCTAAGTTCGGAAATGGGGCTCTTGCGGGCCATGTCGCGCAAAGTACGGTGCCCGTCGGCCAGCCTCAGGACGTCCATCAGAAGGGCATGGTGGTCGGTCGGGATCTTTATGGGAGATCGGTCTTTCAGAGGCACCGGAACTCGGTCCATCGACCCAAGCGACTCGCGGTACAGTTTCAACAGCAGGTCCCCGTTCTTGTCCAGGAAGACCTTCAGTTCCTCGGCTGATGGCGACAGCATTACCAGGCGTTCAAGCGATATCATCGCGCCGGCAGAGTCCCCCAGGTCAAAAAGACGGACAACGTCCTCGTACAGCAGTCGATTGTCCGGGCTCCAGTGAACCGAGATCGGCATGGCCTGCGCAGCCGTCTCGACGGTGCGGGCCTCGGATGGTTGCGCGACCGATTCTGGCTCGGGGACTTCTATGGTCTCACTTGCGTGGAAAGCCAACGTGGGAAGAGTTTCTGTGGGAGGGGGGGCAATGTGAACCGACTTGCGGGTGGCTTCGGCTCGTGCCCGCAAGGTGGCCAGACACCGCTGCAAGGATGCTGCAAGCGGATCCCTGGCAGGATCGAACGCGTAGGCGACATCAGAAACTATGGCATGCCGTGCGACGAGACCATCAGAATCATCCGGGATCTCGTAAAGCAGGCGCGCCAGCAGTTCCAGGTTCCTGGGATTGACGATGGTTTGGGCGGCGCCACGCATGGCAGGGATACTATCACGGCCCAGGGGGGTGTCGTAAACTCCCGGCTTCGAACTGGTCATTGGCACCGCAGAAAGACGTCGGTTATGTCCTTGCGTCGGCTAAGGAAAGCCTTGATCACCGACTGGTCGAACCGGCTCGCTAATTCGTCGCCGATCGATGTGAACGCATCGTCGGGATGCAGAGCCTCCTTGTAGTGACGCCGGGTAGTCAGTGCGTCGAAGACATCGGCCACGGCCACCAGGCGGGCCTCGAGCGGGATTGCGTCTCCTTTCAGCGCATTGGGATAGCCGCTGCCGTCAATCCGTTCGTGATGGGACAAGGCAATGTTCGACGCCACCGGGTCGGCACGCGCCGCTGTAAGAAGTTCGTAGCCGTAGCGGGTGTGCAACTTCATCTCATCGAATTCCTGCCTTGTCAGCACCCCCTCCTTCTTCAGGATGTCGTGCCTGATACCTACCTTGCCGACGTCATGTAACGGCGCATACAAACGGATCTTCTCGATGAATTCATGATCCATGCCCATCTCGGTCGCCAGCAGGGACGAATACTCCGCCACGCGGGTCATGTGCTGACCGGTCTCCTGGTCAGTCATTTCTGCGGCCTTCTCGAGGGCGGCTACGGTGGCTATGGTGATTTCCAGCAATTCCCGGGTCCGGTCGGTCACGCGGATCTCCAGGCGACGTTTTTCATTGATCAGACGGCGACGAATCGAGGTAAAGCGCAACAGGACCCGCAGGCGGGCTCGCAGAGTGCCGTCTGAGGTGTCCGCGCCGACGACTTCTTCGGCGCCCATCTGGAACGCCCTGAGTTCCTGATCCGGCGCATCGGGGGCGGTCACGAAAAGGACCGGCAGGTCCTCGGTCGATCGCTGGGTCCTCAGCCTGCGAAGAAGGTTGAATCCGGCATTGTCAGCAAGACTGCCAGAGGCAATTGCGACTTCGGGAGGGGCCGATTGGATCGAGTTCATGGCGTCGGCAACCGAAGATTCGATTTCCAGCGAGTAACCAAAAGGGGCGAGGGCCAGGGTCAGGCGTTTGGCGGTAGCCGGTTCGGCCAGAACCAGCAGCCGGAACGTCGAAACAACGTTACCGAAGTTGGCGGTTGCATTTGCGGGATCCATCATGGACATCGGGGTCCTCGAAACAATCCTTGCGAAGGATACCAGATGCCGCGCGGTCAGGCCCAGGGATTGCGTCGAAGGATTGTTGATTCGCGACCTGAACCAGTCGAGACCAGTTCGATCGGAATGCCCAGCGTGGACTCGATTCGCTGGACGTACTCCTGTGCCTCGCGGGGCAGAGACTCCATCGAGGTTGCGCCGTCCAGGGGCGCAGCCCAGCCAGGCCACTCTTCGATCACCGGAACCAGGGTCGGGTCCGCGAACATGTCGGGTGTGGCCACGTCGATCGTGCGGCCGCCGACTCGCCAGGCAGTGCACACTTTTACGCTGGAAAGGCCGGACAGGACGTCCATCTTCATCAACGCAAGCGCTGACGTGCCATTCACCCGGTGGGCGTATCGAAGCGCAGGCAGATCCAGATGTCCGCATCGGCGCGGGCGTCCGGTGGTAGAACCGAATTCGCCGCCCTTCTGACGCAGCCACTCCCCGTACTCGCCCGTATCCTCGGTGGGGAAGGGGCCACTTCCGACGCGAGTGGTGTACGCCTTCGTAACACCAAGGACTCCCCCTCGCAAAGGGATGCCAACGCCCGATAGGGCGAAGGCTGCCGGCGCCACAGTCAAAGACGAGGTTACAAAGGGCCAGGTACCGTGCAGGACGTCCAGCAGGGTCCCCTGGGCCGACTCGAAAAGCACGTTATGCCCGGCAGAAAGGTGCTTGGCTACCACATTCCCGGTATCGCAAAGGAATGGGCGCAGGCGCTCGCCCAGCAACAGGGCTGGCTGGATCAGCGAATCGCGGTCCAGCGCTTCGCCTCCCAGGAACTTCAAAACGGCGTTCCGCTCGGGCAACTGAGCATCGATGCGTGCCGCCAGGCGGTCCTCGTCGCACAATTCCGCCAGCCGAACTCCCGTCCGCCCGAAGAGATCCTCGTACGCGGGGCCGATGCCGCGCCCGGTGGTTCCGATGCGTCCCGCTCCACGCGCGGCCTCGCGCAGTGTGTCGAGACGCTTGTGGTACGGCAGGACGACCGTCGCCTGGCGGCTGATTGCAAGATGGTCCGGATTCACGGCCACCCCAGCGTGGCCAAGTTCGTCCATCTCGGCCAGAAGGGTTTCGGGGTCCACTACCACGGCAGGACCGATCACGCAAAATGCTGACGGGTTCAGGATCCCTGACGGCACCTGGTGCAGGACGACCTTGCGTCCTTCGACGACAACGGTGTGGCCTGCATTGGCGCCTCCCTGGTAGCGCACGACGAGAGAGGCGTCACGGGCCAGCAGGTCGGTGACCTTGCCCTTGCCTTCGTCTCCCCATTGAATTCCCACGATCGTAAGGCTGTTCGGCATTCAGGTTGCTTCCTGTCTAGTTGACGCAGCCGTATCGCCGGCCCGTGTCAAGGAAGTCACGAACCTGCTCTGCGATGGCGATTGCCACTCGCTCCTGGGCCTCGAGCGTGGATGCGCCCAGATGCGGCGTCATGACCACGTTCGGCAGCCCGAGCAGGGGACTGTCTATCGGGGGTTCGCTGGAAAACACGTCAAGGGCCGCACCGGCAAGACGGCCTTCCTTCAAGGCCTCGGCCAAAGCTGCCTCGTCGACAATATCGCCGCGTGCGCAGTTGATCAGCATCGCGCCAGGACGGCAGTGCGCCAAAGCGTCTCGCCCGATTATTCCCTTCGTCGCCGCACCACCCGACATGTGCAGCGAGATGAAGTCTGAACGCGAAACCAGCGCAGTCAGATCGTTTGCGGCCTCGACACCGGCGGACTCCATGAACAGCGAGCGGACAGCCGGATCAAAGGCCAGGACCCTCATCTTCAGGCCCAGAGCGCGGTCGGCGACAATCTGTCCCACGCGGCCAAAACCCAGGATGCCTAGGGTTTTGCCGGTGATCTCGATGCCGGTGAACTTTGAGCGCTGCCACTCGCCGCGCCGCAACGAGGCATCGGCCTGCGGCACCATGCGGGCCACCGAAAACAGCATGGCAAGGGTATGTTCGGCTGCCGACAAGGAATTGCCGCCCGGAACGTTCATTACCACGACGCCTTTTTTCGTCGCGGCAGGAACGTCGATGTTGTCGACCCCTGTGCCGGCCCGACCGATCACCTTCAGCATATCCGCCGCGTCGATAACAGGTTTTGTCACCTTGACTGCGCTGCGGACAATGATGGCGTCAAAGCCCTGGATTTTGTGGCATAGTTCTTGTTCTGTCATGCCGGTGACGGTCGTGACTTCGTGTCCGGAGGATCCAAGGATCTCCGCCGCACGGTTTGCAAGCTTGTCGGCGATCAGAATGCGGGCGCTCAAGGCTACCTCCAGTGGCTCGGAGTCAGCAAAGTGCGGTGGGTTGATGCAAAAAAGCCGGAAACAGGTGGGGGATGCGGGGTTCGAACCCACGACCTTTGGTTCCGGAGACCAACGCTCTATCCAACTGAGCTAATCCCCCAGGGTCAACGCGGGGCGAAGGCTAGCATGCGGACTGCCCGGGTGCAAGGGTCATAAGCGGACGTGATGTCCTGGTCATAAGCGCGGGTAGATGTCCGGTACCGATTGGATCAATCGGCCGCCCGTCGCAGCGCGGCTAGTGTTGTTGCATCCAGCTCAAGGTCGGCAGCGCGGGCGTTTTCGAATGCCTGGGTAGCGGTCTTGGCCCCGCAAAGGGCCGTCGAAATTCCCTGGTTTGCCAGGACCCAGGCAATGGCAGCCTGCGCCGCTGGAATGCCTTCGGACCTGGCCACTTCATTGATCTTCCTGGCCTTGGCGAGGTTGTCGGTGAATGCAGTTCCGCGGAAACGTGGGTCCGACGATCGTACGTCACCCGGTTCGAATTTCCATGTGGGGGTGAACTTGGCAGTCAGCATGCCCCTGGCAAGCGGTTCGTAGACCAGCACCCCCAGATCGAGTTCCCGGCACAGCGGCAGGAGTTCCTTCTCGAATTCCCGGTTGAGAAGGCTGTAAGGAGGTTGCAGCGAGGTCACCGGACCGGCCGCTACCGCCTTCCGCAGTTCCTCGGGGCGCATGTTTGAGACCCCGATCGCGCGGACCTTGCCAGCATCGACCAATCGGCCCATTGCCCCAATGGCGTCCTCGATTGGCCACGCCGGGTCCGGCCAGTGCATCTGCAGCAGGTCGATGACATCCGTTTTCAGCCTGCGCAGGCTTGCATCCACCTGGGCAACCAGCCCCTGCGGGGAGTAGTCCATGCGCAAGAGACCGGGGCGTGGCTCGACCGGCCCGCACTTCGTCGCGATCACGACGCCTTTGCGCACCCCTTCCAGCGCCCGACCAAGGACCTCCTCGGCCCTGCCGCCGCCGTAGATGGGGGCAGAATCGAACAGGGTCACCCCCAGATCCAGGGCCCGGTGGATTGCCTTTATCGAATCGCGATCGTCGGTGCGACCGAAGTCGGTCCCTCCCATTGCCCACGTGCCTACCGCCACTACCGATACCTCGAAATCAGCACGTCCAAGTCGTCGATACCGCATCAATCCTCCCGGTGCACAACGTCGTCAAACGCCACGCTTTCCTTGACACACCCAGGGGGCCACCCTAACATTCTACCCGTAACCAGACGGTACGGGACTGCCTGGACGCGCAGGTCGGCTTGGAAATCCTGGCCATCCATTCCATTCCGGGGGAATCCTAAATGATGCGAAGCGTCCTGCAAGTGGTTGTTCTAGCGACGCTGACTGGTTTGTTGCTTCCTGCCGTGGCGCAAGCCCAGGTCCAGCCGCCGGCGGACCAGGTGCAGGTGGTGGCCCCGGAAGCGGTGCCGGTTGCGGCCCCGGAAGCGGTGCCGGTTGCGGCCCCGGAAGCGGTGCCGGTTGCGGCCCCTGATCCAGTGACGTCCACTGCTGTGGGCGATGCTCCTGTTTCTGTCGAGGCCGCGCCCTCGGAAGCCCCCGTAGCCGATGACCCCAAGGATAAGTCGCGGGCGATGGGCGTTCAGGGGCAGGCGCTGTACGATCAGGGACAGTTCATCCAGGCGGCAGCCGCGTTCGAGGCCGCCCAGGTATTGTTCTCACATCCGTCAAACCTGTTCAATGCAGCCAAGGCGCACGAGAAGGCGGCCGAATACGACAAGGCGGCTGCCAGTTACCAGTCCTACCTCGAACTGGCCCAGGCGCAGAACAACGGTACGGCTGCTAATGACGCTGCCGACGTCGAGCGCACTATCGAAGTCCTGAAGGAAAAGGCATTCCTTGCCCTGCCTGAGGTCACCATCGATTCGGACCCCAGCGGGGCCGAGATATACGTGGACGATCCGGTCAAGGTACTTGGCTCGACCCCGTATGCGACCCACCTGCCTGCCGGTACCCACAAGGTTTTTCTGAAGAAGAAGGGGCACCAGGGGTTTGAGCGCGAGTTCGTCGTCAGGTCCCGCGACGCGTTGCGGCTGGCGTTCGCGATGGAAAAGATCAAGAACGACGGGTTCGTCCGGGTCTACACCAACATCAGGAAGGCGCGCATCTACGTCGACGGGAAGGTCGTTGCGGTGTCGCCGTTTGATGACCCCCTGCCGGTCGAAGCGGGGACGCACCAGATCGTGGTCGAAAAGGAGGACTACAACCAGGTATCGAGGACCGTCGAGATTCGCGCCGGGGTTGTGACGGACGTGAAGGCCGAGCTTAAACTGGGCCGCAAGTCGTTTTCCTGGCGCGGTGGGCTGGGCATCACATCGTTGATACTTGGCGGCGGATCGTTGGGCACCGGTTTCTGGCTGCGGTCCATGGCGAACAAGGAATGGAACACGTCAAGCGATTACAAGACTTACAAGCAGTGGACATACGTGGGCTACGGGGTCGGCTCGGGCCTGCTGGGGATCGGTCTGGCACTGTTGATCTGGGAGGGCGCCCGCAAGGAGGTCCGTCCGCAAGACCTGGTGTTGATGGAAAAGATCCCGATGCCAGTCGCGGGTCCTGCACCTATAGGCAACGGATTCATGCTCGGCGCAACGGCGCGCTGGTGAGGAGGCGATAATGACTCGGATCAGCGGCTTCGTGGCGCTGGCTTCATGCGCCTTGTTCCAGGCGTGCGTCACTGGCGTGATTCCACCCGAGCCAACGAAACTGGTGCCGATCTCGGGTGGGCAATTCTTGTTCGGCAGCACCGAAGTTTGTGTTGATGCCGGCAAGGTATCGTGCGAGCAGGCTTGGACCGACAACAATCTGGCAGGCTTGCCAAAGGTGTGGCCAACGGTCCTGGTCAATGTCGATGCTTTCTCGATCGACGAGCACGAGGTTACAAACATTCAGTACCGATACTGCGTCGATATGGGGACATGCCAGGCGCCCAAGTCCCCGGGGCCGAAGGGCTTCGAGGACTACTATTCGGCCACGGCATACGAAAACTTCCCTGTCATGGCCATTTCCCAGGCGCAGGCAGAGGTGTATTGCAAATTCGTTGACCGAAAGTTGCCGACAGAGCTCCAGTGGGAGCGGGTCGCGGCTGGGCCGTTCACCGACCAGGCTTCGAAGCGCTCCTCGGCAATTTCCAATGGCGACTCAAGCCTGCAGAACTGTGACAAGACGGTTGCAATGGCACTGTGCGCCGGAGATTCCCAGCCCAAGGCGGCGATGGGGTCCGCGGACGACTTCGTAATCGAGAATGGGCAGAAAATCTGGGATCTTGCCGGCAACGTGTCCGAGTGGGTGTCGGGCGCCTATGCCGAGGACCTTACGTGCGAGAAGCCTTTACTGCCCTCCGGTTGCGATTGCTTTGCACGCAGTGATTGGGCTGGTGTGGAGAATTGTTTCCTCAACCCATGCGCTGAATGTAACTCTGCTGGCGACAGTTGCTTTTCGCAATGTCGCCCGGAAGGAGGCGCGCAGTACTTCGATCTGAAAGGCCTTCCCAGGTGTCTGCGCTATACGGAATTGAAGCAGGCGGACGTGTTGATCCAGTCGACAGGTTCGGATCGTCCGGTTCGCGGAGGCAATTTCCTGACTGGTACTGACAACCTGTGCACGGCTCGCACGACTGATCGCAGCAGGAAATTCGCTGCGGGCCAGTTCGAACCCACGATTGGTTTCCGCTGCGTGAAGAATCAGGCGCCTTGATTCTCCAGGGTGATTTTCAACCATCTTTTGGGCCGCCTCGGGAGCCTTGATGCGGGAACACCCAATACGTCAGTGTTCCCTGGGTCGTATTTCGGTTGCATGGTTTCTGTTCTTCTTGAATATTCTGCCAGCCAATCCGGTAATGGCTCAGGACTCGACCACATTGTCCGATGCAATCCTGGCACCTCTGAAGGGGCTCGAGGCGGGCGGCGCGCGTGTTGGCGCGGTCTTCGTAAAGGATGGAAGGGAGGTTGCCGTGCAAAACGGCGACCTGCGTCTGAACCCGGCGTCGGTATCAAAGATTTTCACTGCAGCCGTGGCCGTCCAATTGATGGGGCCCGACATGAGGTTTCCTACGGTGGTATCGGCCATTGGGGATGGTCCTGGCATCGAAGTGCTGCTGGTGACTCCGGGCGGGGATCCCACACTTGAAGCGGCGGATATCGAGGCCCTGGCTCGCTGTGTCCGCGAAAAAGGTGTTCGATTTGTGGGCGAACTTGTCGTGGAATCCGGCCCTTTCACGTCGGCATCCGAACCTCCAGCCTACGATCGCAAGGATACCCTGGCACCTTATCGTGCTGGTGTCGCCGCCTTGCAGATTGACCGTGGGGCCGTGACGCTGACTGTATCCGCCGGAAGGCCCGGCGGTCCTGTGAACGTGGCCTTGTCCTCGTCGTCCGATCGAATCCTTGTGGAGAACGGGGCTATTACCAGCGGAAATCCACCCGGTCCGAAGGCTTCGATCGGCGGTAGTGGGGCTAAAAGGAACTCTGCGACGGCTACCTCGGCCGCAGTGGGCACAAAGGGACCCAAAGGGCGCAATACCAGGTTTGCATTGTCGGCTACGGTCGATGCAGATGCGCGACTGGTCCTGAAATTGACCGGGACATTCGTGTCCAGGAACCCGATCGTCCAGTCATTTCGCGTTCCGGATCCCGGCGGGCATGCCGTCGGAGTGTTTCGTCGCGCCCTGGCTACAGCAGGCGTTCAGGTCAAGGATGGCCCTCCGCTTGCCGCTGCCCCATCGGGTCTGCGCGTCCTTTGCACCCGCAAGGGGCCATCGCTGCGAGAGGTCCTGTTGCCCATGCTGAAGGACAGCATCAATCCCATTGCCGAGGCCGTGTTGAGGCTGGCGGGTGCGCAATCGTCTGGCGGAAAGCCGGTGGGCTTTTCCGAGGGCGCCAGGGCTCTGGTGTCGTTCCTGAATCAACGCGTCGGAATCCCTGCGGGTTCGGTGGGGTTTTCAAACGGTTCGGGCCTCTATGATGCGAACGTCGTGACCGCGCGGGCAGCCGTGTCCCTTGTAGGATGGCTGCGCAAGAATCCCGTGGGGGAAGTGGTCCTCCAGGCCCTACCGGTTTCGGGCGTGGACGGCACGCTGAAAAGGCGACTGAAGGGAACGTCTCTCGAAGGGCACGTTCGGGCCAAGACTGGCACGCTGGACGATGCCGTCACACTTGCCGGGACCGTCGATCTTCCGGGTGGGGGATTCGTGGAATTCGCAGTTCTTGCGAACGCTCCAGAATGCCGTCCGGAAGCGCAAAAGCGCGGGCGCTGCAGGGCGCTGGACCGATTTGCCGCCCGGAAGGCGACCGACGAGGCGCTGCTGCAAGTCTGGAATGCGTTTGCAGGGCCACGGTAACCGCACGTAGGAGAATCACTATCCCCTTACCGCCGCCTGGATTTCCATCGGGGCTTCGGTGCCTCCCAGTTCCAGAGTCGCAGCGTGTCCGGTTTGCAGTACTCGTTCCCCAATGCCCGGGGCCCGCACCCGGATGCTGGCAGACGCCTGGTTCGAGTTGATGCACCGAACCGTCTGCCCGTCCGAGGACACGTAGTCCAGGCCGACAGTGGCCTCGGGGCGTGCGACGATGGTCCCGTCCAGACGCACCCGCCCGACAGAACTTTCGAACTGCCAGGAAAGGCCCTTCACATTCGATCGTGCCATCAGCATTCGGGCCGGATTGTTCAGCAGGAATTCCTGCCCCTTCAGCCGCAGGTACAGCATGGTGACCGGCATCTGCAATGGCCCCAGGGGCAGCCGACTGCCGACCGCCTCGAACGCGGCGTCGCCTTCACCCTCGAAACCGGCGACGTGGCACCATGCCCACGATGGCGAAACGGCGGCGCCCCAGTTGTGACCTTGCATACCCGGCGCACTGCCGACACGGATCTCGCGTCCCTGTATGCGCAGCGTTCCATGGAAGCGAGTCGAGACCAGAGGCGACACGATCTTGTTGCGAGGCATGAAGGAGTCGTACATGGTTTCGTACGGCAGGTGAATCAGGGTCGGACCACTGTCGATGGTCAGGTCCCAGGACATGCTTCCGGGAAGTACTGTCTTGCCCGGCGAAACCAGCCGATCGACGCGCCCGGTTGCGCGTCCCGTAGACAACTCGCCTGGCCCGATGCGCAGCCAGAACCGCGACTTCGCGCAGTCGACGTCCGATGCGGGGTATTCGTCGCAGGCCATAACGGTTCCGTCGGGACCGGCGTAAATCGCCCAAAGGCAGCCCACGGCGTCACCCTGCCCGGGGGCGGGCCGTCGCAGGGAATAGCGCGCCCAGAATGCCGAGTGGTCGGGAAGGTGGAATTTCAGAAACAGTGATTCCACGCACGGTCGGGTATCACAGGCCCATCGTACGCGGTTCCATTTCTCGGAAGGGTGGATCGACATGCCAGGACAATAACATGGCGGTGGTCTGTGAAGAAATCACCTTCTTTCTGACCTACCTGATCCTGCTGATCCGCGATCTGGACAACCCGTTCGGTTACGATGTCGCCTCCTCGACAGAGGACGTGTCGTTGAAGCCGCTGACAGATCTGATTCTGCGATTGAAGGCGCAAGCCGAAGGTCTTTGAGGGGGGGGCTGGCGATTCAACGCCTGTGAATTACGCCGACGTCGTCGATCCAGAAAGCCGCCGGGATGACTTTCCGTATTGATTCCTTGTGGTGTTTGACCTTCCACTTCTTCTCGATCAGCAGGTTGAGAACAGCCGTCTTGACTCGCTGGGTTTCGTTGTCGTCCAGCAGGCGTTCGACCATCAGGTCGCCCATCTCCTCGCGGCCCAACTCGGCAAGGCCTTCGATCGCATGGACGCGCAGTTCCTCGTTCTCGGCCGACAGGAATCCCATCAACAGGTCGCGGACTCGCGGATCCTTGTACTCGCGAAGGTTCGAAACCAGCTCGACCTTGCGCTCGATATCCCGGTCAAAGATGGCCTCGGCGCGTTCGATAATCTCGATCAGGCGTGCGACCGTCGATTCCTCGCCGATGATCTCGCACAGAGCCTTCGTAGGCCAGTAAGGGGCGTTTTCGGCCTCCAGGAAGGCCAGGATGGGAGCAACAGACACAGGGCCCAGACGAAGCAGTTCGTCATATACCTGCCGCTTCTCCTCCTCGTCGCCTATCGACTGCTCGATGCGGAACGTGAAGCGGCGCAGCATTCCATGGACACCCTCCGGTGTCCCCATGTCAGCCAGTTGCCTGATGGCTGCCTGGCGATCCTGCGACTGTCCGTATTTGTTTTCGACCTTCTTCATCAGGCGGACTACCGGGGCCGGCAGCGAAGACGGGCCGCGTGGTCCGGTTTCCACGGAACCATCCGTCTTGGAACCGCCAAAAAGCTTGCTGAACAGTCCCATGTCGCTCCTCCGATCGGTCCGGATGGTACGCGCATCCCTGACACGATGGCAACTTGTAGAAAATCGCGTCGCAGGCTCTATGGCCAGCCGATGGTCAAGCCCATCACGGCACCCAGGCCCGTGGTCGAAATTGGACTGGATGTCAGCGGGCACGTTCCCGACGAACATCCCACGAACACGTAGTAGAGGTAGCCGCCCAGCGCCCCAAGCACCGTCAAACCCACCATCTTTCCAATAACCCAGTTGCGTCCCGTCGGCCAGCGCATTTCAACCCCTTGAAAAACAATTGGAATGCACGACGTCCAGTACGGCAGGCATTCGTTTGTGGAGAATAACCATCCGAAACAGGTACGCAAGGCCCGAGTGTCTTGCGCGAGCCTGCCGGCGCCGTCTTGAAAGGTTGACTTTGTGCAGAGGACGGCATAGCAAGGTCCTCATGCACGCGGCAGCGACACCCCTTTCTGCCGGGGTGATCCGACCGGGCAAAGTCACGGAGGTTCCGAGAATGAGCGACCCCGCAACGGTCCGGAAGGCAAAAGGGACTGTGTTCGTAAAGCCCGAGGTCTGCAAGGGCTGTTCATACTGCATCGAATTCTGTCCGACCGACTGTCTGGAGTTTTCGAGGGAGTTCAACGCGAAGGGGTATCACTACCCTGTTTTGGGTACGCCCGATGATTGCACAGGCTGTGGCTTGTGCGGTTTGTATTGTCCGGACTTCGCGATTTTTGGAGCACGATTCAAGGATATCGAGGTGGCCAGGGTGACCGCGGCAGCTCGACAGGCGTCCTTGGATAATCCTACCAGTTGATGCCGGAGGTACCGTGACGGCGGATCCGAAGGGTGTACTCACGGGAATCCACTTCCTGGACGGTGACCATGCGGCCTGTGAAGGCGCGCTGGCGGCGGGCTGCCGGTTCGTAGCCGGATACCCGATCACCCCGTCCACCGAGGTGGTCGAGCGCTTTGCCCAGCGCATTCCCCTCGTGGGCGGGTTGTTCATCCAGATGGAGGACGAACTGGCTGCCTCCATAGCCATTCTTGGGGGCGCCTGGGGCGGCAAGAAGGTGATGACAGTCACCTCGGGCCCCGGTTTGTCGCTGATGATGGAGCATCTGGGCCTGGCGTACATCACCGAAACGCCGTGCGTCTTCATCGACGTGCAGCGTGGCGGGCCGTCCACCGGGCTTCCGACGCTGCCGGCGCAGGCTGACATGATGCAGGTGAAGTGGGGATCGCATGGCGACTACGAGATCATCGCCCTGTCGCCCAACAGCCCGCAGGAATGCTTCGACCTGACCATTCGGGCCTTCAACCTGACTGAACAGTGGCGAGTACCAGTGTTCCTGATGATGGACGAGGTCGTTGGTCACATGACCGAGCGCGTGGTGATTCCCGAGGCGTCGGCCATCGAGATTACCGAGCGTCGCTGGACGGCGAAGGCCCCCGGAACCTACCGCCCCTATGACGTTGGTGCTGACCGCGTGCCCGAGATGACCAAGGCTGGGGACGGTCACCGGATCCACGTCACCGGTCTGACGCATGACGAGCGGGGCTGGCCCTGCATGACCCCCAAGCAGCAGGACAAGCTGATACGGCGGTTGTCCGGAAAGATTCGAGACAACGCTGACGCGCTGACGGATATTCGCGAGGAAGGATGCGAGGACGCTGACGTTGTCGTCGTGTCGTACGGCATCACATCACGCGTGGCTTCGGCCGCGGTCCTTCGGGCGCGTGCCGCCGGCCTTAAGGTTGGCCACGCCCGTCTGGTTGTGACCTGGCCTTTCCCAGCGGCCCGTATCGCAGCGCTGGCATCGAAGTGCAAGGCGATGGTCGTGCCTGAACTCAACCTCGGCCAGATGGTGCACGAGGTCCGCCTGGCCGTGAACGGGCGGATCCCGGTCCTCCTGGTGGACCACGCCGGCGGAACGGTTCACGACCCGCAGGTGATCCTCGACCGTATCCAGGAGGCGGCGCGATGAGCGAAGCGATTCAAGACGATCAGGATCTGTCGGGCATGCCCATGATGGACAACCCGGTAATGCCCTATCTGCGCCAGGAGCGCATCCCGCACATCTGGTGTCCGGGCTGCGGCATCGGAACAACGGTAAACTGCTTCACGCGCGCAATCGAAGAGGCCGCAAGCGACCTCGACAAACTGGCGATCGTGTCGGGTATTGGTTGCACGGGACGTGTCGCCGGGTACCTGAACCTGGATTCGTTCCACACCACACATGGCCGCGCGATCCCGTTTGCCACCGGCCTGAAATTGTCCAATCCCGAATTGAGCGTTGTGGTTTATTCGGGTGACGGCGATCTGTTCGCCATCGGCGGCAACCACTTCATGCACGCTGCGCGGCGCAACATGGATCTGCTGGTTGTTTGCGTGAACAACTTCACGTACGGCATGACTGGTGGCCAGGTGGCGCCCACGACTCCGATCGGTGCGACCCAGACGACCATGCCATACGGCAATTTCGAGAACCCGGCCAGCCTGCCGTTCCTGGCCGATGCCGCCGGCGCAACTTTCGTGGCCCGCTGGACCGTGTACCACGTGCGCCAGTTGACGAGGTGCTTCAAGGAAGCCCTGGGAAAGAAGGGCTTCCGATTCATCGAGATACTGGCACCGTGCCCGACGCTGTTCCTGCGCCGTAATCGCCTGGGAGACGGCGTCGACATGGTTCGGACCTACAAGGAAAAATCGGTGTTGCGCAACGGAGCCGACACCAAGGAAGTCGGGCTGGGGCTGACAGGCGAGATCGTGGTTGGGACGTTCGTGGATCGCGAGCGGCCGACCTGGCTGGAATCGATGAACGACCATTTCGGCAAGGTTTTCGGCGACCGCTACAGCCGGTACGGGGGTTGAAATGACCAGGACCGAGATACGCATCGGGGGACTGGGTGGTCAGGGCGTCATCCTTTCCGGGATCATCCTGGGCAAGGCGGCATCCATCTATGACGGTCTCAACGCGACCTTGATTCAGGCGTTCGGCCCCGAGGCTCGAGGCAGCGCATGCTCGGCTCAGGTGACGATTGCCGACGATCCGGTGGACTATCCTTACGTGTTGAACCCGGACATCCTCGTGGTCATGTCTCCAGACGCATATACGCAGTTCGCCCCTAGCCTGAAGCCTGGCGGGATGCTGCTGTACGAGGAGGAACTGGTCCACATCAAGGAATTGCCCGAGGGCGTTCGTGCGTACGGAATTGGTGCTACGCGAATAGCCGAGGAACTTGGGCGACGCCTGGTGTTGAACATCGTGATGGTTGGCTTCTTCGTCGGCGTGACCGGGATCGTCTCGGTGGGCGCCGCGGAAAAGGCACTCCTGTCGTCGGTACCCAAGGGTACCGAGTCACTGAACTTGAACGCCTTCAGGCGCGGATTCGAGCACGGGCGTTCGCTGGTTGGCGCCGCTTGATGGCTGTGATGAGCGTCGTATTGTTGGAAAGTTGCGCTTGCCTTGCCGGTTCGGATGCTCGACCCGACGCCATCGAGGTAGGCGCAGCCAGGAATTTTCGGGCTTGCTGAGTGCGGAGGACGCCATGGAGTACGAGAATTTCCCCCAGACCGAGATTCTGCGCGATGGTCGGTCGATCATCGTTCGCGAAATGACCATCCGCGACGAGGCCAGAATGGTTGAGTTCTTCCAGGGCCTGCCCCTGGAGGATCGACTGTTTTTGCGAAACGACGTGACGAAGCCCGAGGTTGTTCACCGGTTCGTCCGCGAAACCGAGGACCTCGTACTGGCGCTTGTGGTCGAGTTCGATGGGCGGATTGTGGCGTCAGCTACAATCGAGCGCGGTTTGTACGGTTGGACGCGGCACGTGGGCGAGGTGCGCCTGGTGGTTGCCCGTTCGATGCAGCGATGCGGTTTGGCGACCGTTCTGTTGCGCCACCTGGTCCGCGCCGCTCCTGGCGAGGGCATCGAGATCGTCAAGGCGTTTGTTGCTGGCAGCAAGGGCGGGGCACTCAGGGCGCTTGAGTCGCTGGGGTTCAACAAGGAAGCCACGCTGCGCCGCCACGTGAAGGACGTCACCGGCCGCAAGCACGACCTGCTGATTCTGACGAACGACGTCTCCCACATCTGGGAGAAGATGGAAGCCTTGAACTCCGACTTCTCGCCTGTTCTGGGCGGGTAGCAAATCACCGTATTTCCAGGCTGGTTCGAATGAGCCTGTATTCTTGCCTTCGGTTGTGCCGCGGGCTATCGTTCGCCATTGGCAGGGTAGGGGGAACTTGGTGGTCGATAGACCCGGAATCGACGTCGTCGCGGCGGTTGTCGAGCGTGACGGGCATTTCTTGATCACCCAGCGTCAACCAATGGCGTCGTTTCCCCTGTATTGGGAATTTCCCGGCGGCAAGGTGGAACCTGGCGAGGACGATGCCACGGCCCTGCGGCGTGAAATGATGGAAGAACTGAACGCGGTCGTGGAGGTAGGTGAGCTGGTTGACAGGACCGTGCGAGAACAGGAGTCGTTTACCTTGGACTTTCGGTCATATAGGTGCAATCTCATTCTCGACCATCTCGAGTGCCGCAATGTGCATGACCTTCGATGGGTGACGCTTTCCGAGCTTGACTCGTACTCTTTTCCGCCGGCTGATTTAGGGACTATCGTGCGTCTTTCGGGTCGAGGACATAGCGTTCGGATCGCAAGGGAGGATGGATGAAGGCTGTCGTGTTCCGCAGTCGTATTCTGGCTTTGTGTTCCATAGTCTGCGTGCTGGTTTTCTCGCGATCGACCGTTGTTCTTGCGGGGCCATCCGCGGCTGACGGTGGCGCCAACGACGACTGGATTATTGCTGCAATGTCCGACGAATTGATACGCAGTCGCGATACCATGAGGCTGTCCGGCTACGAAGCTCCGTATTTCATCGCCTACACCGTTCGCGATACGGACAGGTCCTACGTCAGCGGGAAGTTCGGAGCCATCTTCCAGTCGCAGGCGTTCCAGAGTCGCACTGCGCAGGTGGATGTCCGCGTGGGCAACTACGACCTCGATTCCTCCGAGGACCAGGAATCGTTTTTCAATCCGCGCCAGAAGTTCGTCCCGAACAACCTGGCGCCGGTGGACGACCGGTCGGTGAATGCCCTGCGACGCGTGCTGTGGCTGCTGACCGACTATCGTTACAAGGCTGGACTGATGTCATATTTGACCGTGAAATCAAAGACGGTCAACGACCCCAAGGAGCGGCAGGCCGGCAGTCTGACGCGCGAGACCCAGTTTCGACTTGTCGAGACGCGGCCTCAACTGAAGTTCGACCGCAAGTCGTGGGAA
The DNA here is from genome assembly GCA_903936705.1 of uncultured Myxococcales bacterium. Lineage (GTDB taxonomy): Bacteria > Myxococcota_A > UBA9042 > DTJE01 > DTJE01 > CAIZWN01. The sequence continues at coordinate 39,885 of CAIZWN010000057.1, read as the reverse complement.
CGTGATGTTCGCAAGATTTCGGCTGTGATGCTGGACTTTCCGGAATTGTTCGACTCGTCGGTCGAGGTCAGTTCGGTTCGTCTGACCAGGTATTTCGTAAATTCCGAGGGAACCAGGGTAAGGTCCGTTGACGATTACGTGCAGTTGCTGGTTGTAGCCGTGACCCGCGCCGAGGACGGCATGCTGCTTCAGGATACGATCAACTGGTACGGACGGCGTCCCCAGGACCTGCCTGGTGCCGAAGTTGCGATTCCCGACGTTCGAGTGATGGTCGAGCGCCTGGTGCGTATGAGAAAGGCGCCAATTGTAGACCCCATGACCGTGCCGGTCCTGATGTCGCCCGAGGCCACCGGGGTCTTCTTTCATGAAACCGTCGGCCATCGCCTTGAGGGCCAGCGTCAGGAAGGCGAGGAGGAGGGGCGGACGTTCAAGGGCCAACTGGGCCAGAAAATCCTGCCTGAAACCATCGATATCTTCGATGACCCGACCCTCTCGGATTCGGCCGGCACGGCCCTGAATGGCAGCTATCGTGTCGATGATGAAGGCGTGCCTTCCCGAAAGGCGGTACTGGTCGAGAACGGGGTGCTGAAGGGCTTCCTGATGTCGCGCAAGCCTATCGAGGGATTCGGGGTGTCGAATGGTCATGGGCGCACCGACGGGTTCCAGCCGGCGGTCGGGCGCATGGCGAATCTTGTGATACGCGGCAAGTCGCCCGTGTCCCGCGAGAGGATGAAGGAACTGTTGCTGCAGGAAGTTCGTCGACAGGGCAAGCCTTTCGGTATCATCATCGACAGTATCGCAGGTGGCTCTACGAACACTTCGTCCTACGGTTACCAGGCATACAAGGGCTCACCACGCGTTTCCTACCGCGTCGATTCCAAGACGGGCCAGGAGACTCTGGTTCGCGGCATCGAGATTGTCGGGACGCCGTTGTCCTCCATCAATAAAATCATTGCGACTTCGGACCGGTACGGGGTATTCAACGGCTACTGCGGTGCGGAATCGGGGATGGTTCCGGTATCCACCGTCGCGCCCGATATGCTGTTCGGGGAGATCGAACTCCAGCGGGCGCAGGAGGGGACCGAGAGGCCTCCGGTCCTGCCTCCCCCGGCAACAGTTGCTTCCGACGGTGGGAAACAATGACCAGATCGTTTCAGGAGGTCGGGCTGGAGGGCGCCAAGTTGCATGCTTGCGCACTTTCGGATGTCGGCCGGGTGCGTTCGCGCAACGAGGATGCATACCTCCTGATGGCCGAGCAGAACTTGTTCGTAGTTGCCGACGGGATGGGTGGTCACCAGCGGGGGGACGTTGCTTCGGCGCTGTGCATCGATGCAATCAGGGACTGGTTTACCGGGAAGGTCTCGGACGAGACCATGACGCGGTTGGGAAATACCGTGAGAGGCCTCTTGGGGCGGCCGACTCCAGGCGAGACGGACCTTGTTGCGGCGATAGAATTTGCAAATCGGATCATTTTCGAGATGTCGACGGCATCGTCTGCTTTCCGGGGCATGGGGACGACGGTTGTCGCCTCCTATTTTCACGGTTCGACCCTGTTCGTGGTCTTTTCAGGGGACAGCCGGATTTATCGCCTTCGAAAGGGGCATCTGCACGTGCTGTCCAGCGACCACTCGCTGTTGAACGAGTATCTGCGACTCAAGATGATTCATCCCAGTGAGGCCCGTTCATTTCCCCATAGAAACGTGATCATGAAGGCACTTGGCCTGCGGGAACGCGCTGACGTCGAATTTTTCAGGCGGCGCGTCATGCCTGGGGACGTGTATCTGTTGTGCTCGGACGGCCTGAACGACATGCTTGAGGACGAGGTTATCGAGGCCATCCTGAACCAGGGCGGCAGCCTGTCCCAGCGCACTCACAGACTGATTGATGCTGCCCTTGTTGCCGGCGGGGTGGATAACGTGACTGTTTCCCTGATCGAGACCTGAATCTATTCAGCGGGTGCCGGTTCGACCCTTTGCAGAGGTTGGCGCCGGTACCGTCGAGATCTCAGACTCGAGAGCGCCCAGTCGCTGTCCTGCAAAAGCTTGCAACTGGGAGACGACTTGCGCCTGGCGCTGGTCGTCCGGGCCCTTCACGCCGACTATTTCGCGGTAAAGCGATATAGCTTCGGTCCTTCTTCCCATGCCTTCCAGGGAACCGGCCAGTTCGGCTACAACCAGGATGTCACGCTGCTTTTGCAGCATTGGCAGCAGCACCTGGACCGCCTCGCCGAATTTCTTCTGGGTATTCAGGGCCTGCGCCAGCCGGAACGAGTAGTTGGGTTGGGCCAGGATGGACACTGCGTTCCTTGCCGATGCTTCGCCTCCCGACAGGTTGCCGGTCATCAATTGTGCCTGCGCCAGCAGGTCCCATGCGGCGGCGTCACGGGGATTCATCCTGACCGATTCGCCAAGCTTGTTGAGGGCCCCCTCCAGGTCCTTCTGGACCAGCAGAAAAGTGCCCATATCCCGCAGCCATTCGGGCTTGACCTTCAGTTTCAGAGCCTGATCGAGTCGGGCGGCGGCTCCCTTCTGATCACCGGCATCCCTCATGATCCGACTTGCGATGGCGAGCAGGTCGGCATTGTCTGGGCGTGCCTTCAGGACCAATTCGATCTCGCTGACCGCTTCAGGCAACGACAGGTCGTCGGCCCTGTAAAGAAGGGCCAACCCAAGGTGGGCAGGGCCGTTAGCTGGATCTAGCGCCAGTGCCTTCTTGTAGAGTTCGCGGCCCTCGGTTATCCGCCCGGAAGTTGTCTGGGCGAAACCGCGCAATGCAGACGTGGTCGCCTTGTCGGAGGGAAATGCCGCATCAACGGCATCCGCGTCCATCAGCAGTTCCGGCGAAACTTCGCCCTGGAACAAATCCAGCCGCCAGGCCGAATCGTGCAGGCGAGCCCGGGTCACCAACCTGGTTATCTCAACCGACGATGGATCGACAGCCAAAGCGCGGCCATAAAGCCGGCCAGCCGATCCGAAGTCCCCCGCAAGGAAAGCGGTATTGCCTTGCTTCTTCCAGAAGGATACTTCGCCGCACGTCTTCCATTCTCGGGATACGTGCGACCACGCAACGAGCCCCACTGGTAGGGCCAGGCCCAGCACCAGGACCAAACCAAGTATGATCCGGGAGGCACGGGAATACGGACAGGTAGTCTGGGATTCTGACATCGCGACGTCTCCACTTTTCAGGAGGGGCAAGCGTTCCAAAGACCGGCAATATGATGCCACAAGCTACGGCTGTGGAAAAGAGGCGGGTCGCGCGCACTTGACCCGGAGCGAATCAGACCGATAGTATGCCCGCTGATCGTTGATTCTGGCAGCGTGTCACCGAACCTGGAGGCAGTGTGCAACCATCCCGGGATCCGCGGGGCATGATTACCGAGATCAACGTCACGCCCATGGTCGATATCATGCTTGTGCTTCTGATAATCTTCATGGTTACGGCCACCTACATTACCAGGCGATCGATCGACGTGCAGCTTCCAGAAGGGGCCACCGGTCGGGACGAATCGCCTTCGTCGCTGTCGGTAGTGGTCGCCCCGGGGGGGCGCCTGGTTCTTCAGGGCGAGGAGGTCTCGATGGATGACCTTCGCACGAAGATGCCGTCGTTGCTGGCAGCTGATCCTAACGTGGAAGTCCTGGTGGACGGTGATCGTCAGGTGGAGTACGGCCGCGTGATGGAGGTCATCGATGCCCTGCGCGGCTTGGGTGTGAAGAATTTCGCTGCGGCGGTCGAGCACGCCGGAAGCCCGGCTGGCGCGCCGGCGGGACCTTGACCGGCCTTGTCCTGACATCGTGAGACCGCGTGATGGATCGTTCCCGCATTACCTCCCCACGTTCGGATCGACGGCGTTTTGTCGGAGGCGTACTTGCGTCGATTCTTGCCCATCTGCTGATCCTGATCCTGCTGATGAACGTCGAACCCCCACCTGATGCCGTGCCGAAGCGCGAGGCTGTAAGGTTGAGAATTCTCGATAGCGCCGCGCGGGCCGCCATTCCCGCGGTGAAGAAGAGGGAATCTGTTGATGGCCAGATCGTGGATCTGCCGAGGCCCCCGATCGAGAAAGTGCCTGACGAGGCGCGGTTCCTGTCGCGGTGGGACAGTCAGGTGGCTCGTGAAGTCAAGGCCCGACGGACTGCTTCCGGAAAGGGTGCGCCGGTTGGCAGGCCCAAGGGCGCAAGGCAGCCTGACGCCGCGCCGTCTGCCCGCGAGACTGTTTCCGCCGCAGAGGCTCTCCCTTCCCCCGACGACGCCAGGTCAATGCCGGCTGGCAGCCCTGGAGCCGAGCGACCCGGGCGCGGGATGCGTGGGCTTGCGGGGCTCGACCGCCTGCTAGTCCCGGGCCTGTCGGGTGGCCGTGGCGCGGCTCGCTCATACAGTGCGTTGCCTGCGGGCGATCCCACGGGTGGAGTCATCTCGTCCGACGCGGTCTTTGGTGTTCCCGACGAGGGGGACCAGACGCTGGTCAACACCCGATCATTCAAGTACTGGGATTTCTTTCAGCGGGTGAAGGAGCGGGTACGAGAGGAATGGAGGCCCGGCGACCTCTACCAGGCCCGCGACCCTTACGGAAAGGTCTTTGGCAACCGGGATCGCCTGACCATCCTGGCGGTTATTCTGGATACGAAGGGGGCGGTTGCCAGAATGCAAGTGGCCCGCGAGTCGGGCGTGCCTTTCCTGGACGAGGAGGCCATGCGGTCGTTTAGAGAGGCTGGTCCGTTTCCGAATCCCCCCGCCGGCCTGGCAGACGAGGACGGCAGGATTGCCTTTTCGTTCGGATTTCTGCTGGAAGTTGGCGCAGGGCAGGGCAAGTTCTTCTGGCAAAGGCCCGAGTAGGTTCGGGAGGCATGATTGGCAGGCTTTGCAAAGCTGACCTTTTTGGTGCTGCTGACGCTGGTGCTGGTCGCTCCTGCCTTGGCATTGCCCGCCGAGCAGGCATCCACAACTCATTTTCGCTTTCTGCCCGATTCCGGAGCCGTCGGACTGGCGGATCATCTGGCCGCGATGGCCGAAGCCAAACGTTCGTACGTCCTGGGGCTGCTGGGGACCATTGACGAGCGGGTCATCGAGGTTCGAATCGCGTCCGACGAGGCCTCGATGGAACAGATGGTCGGAACAGATCGGCCGGTGCGGGAGTGGATAGCCGGGCTTGCGTTTCCGGAACAGGGGCTTGTTGTGCTTTCCGCGCGGGGCAACGAGGTTTTTAGCGCATCCGATACGTTCGTTCATGAACTGGCCCACGTCTATCTTGATTCGAGCCTCGAGGGGCGGCCTGTGCCCAGGTGGTTCCAGGAGGGGTTCGCGATGCTGGTTGCCGGGGAGGAGGTTGGCGGGCGGCTGAACTCCTTTCTTGGCGCTGCGGCGACCGGGTCCTTCATTCCCCTGGGCGAGCTGGTCGATTCCTTTCCGGGTGATGTTCCACGAGTCCATCTGGCTTACTCCCAGTCGCAGTTGTTCGTGCGATACCTGCAGCGGGTGACCGGCGGGACCGGGGTGAAGGCCCTCGTCCGTGCGTTGCAGGACGACATGCCATTCGAGCTGGCGTTCGATCACACCTTTGCGGGATCTCCCGACACGACATGGCGCAAGTTCGAGCGAACCATTGATCCCTACGCATCGTGGCTGGTGTTTGCCACCAGTGCGGCGGTCCTGTGGATGCTTGTGCTGCTGCTTTTCCTTTGGGCCTACGTTCGAAAGCGGCGAAAGGCGGCGGCCAGGAAGGCGATGTGGGTGATGCAGGAACAGTTGAGGGCGTTGGCTGTTCCTGCCCCGGTTTCCACCGATGGTGCCGCAGGTGCCTGGACGGTACCCGGCCCTGACGAGGTGCAATGACCCCCAGACTTGTCACGTTGATGAAGGCACCGCAGGCGGGCGACCCGGCCGATTTGATCCGGCAGGTTCCGTCCGGCCACAGGGATCGCCTGACGATAGCGTGGCCCGGGGCTGCGACCAATCCTCCTGCGTCGTTGATATCGGCGGCCAGGGATGCCGGATTCATCAGGGTGCGCATAGTTGGACCGGCCACTCAGTGGACCGTCCAGTCACTGCGCACAGCCGTGTCGGCAGGCCTGAACGAGGTCGAGTTGATCCTTGATGGGGCGGGGCCCTTCGAGACGCTGCGCGATTTGCGGGCCACGGGAGGCCTTGCGTTCGTGGCGTTGCGCACGGTTCCTGGCGCTTGCGGCGACCCTGTCAATCCATGCCAGGCGGATGCATTCGTCCTTGAAATCCCCCCAGATGGGCCAGGCCCTGGCGATGACATTTGCCTGGGTATTGCCTCGACGCGGTTCCGCCTGCTGGCTGTCCGAGGCTGGCCCTTGTGTTCGTTTCCATCCCTGGTTGAAAAGCAGGTCGTTTCGAATGCCTTCGTGGCCGAGCTGGACGACCCGATTTCCGGAAGCCGGGGCGGCAGGCTGCGCGTGCCTTTCGAGGATCCTGCCAGGATTTTTACGGAGGCGTGCGGGTCGTGCCGGCTTTCGCTGGCTTGTGACGGGCTTCCGGTTGCTGCAGTTGCCAATGGAGCTGGGGGCCGCCTGGATGTGCGCCCGTTCGGTCCGGGACCAGGCTCGCAGCTGAGTCTGGGGCCTGCCGGCCTGCTGTCGCGCCTGCACCCTCCAACGTTCCTGACCGGCCGCATCCATGTGCTGGGAGTCGAGGCTGGGATCCGCCCATGCGGACGGATCGTTGTGGATGCAGCCGATGCGGTGCGTCAGGCGCAGGTTATTGAAACCATGGGCCTGCGAACGTGCGTCGTTTCACAGCCGGCAGCTCCGAAGGATCGGGATGCTGGCGCAGGGGCTCGTGGCGTGGCATTGCAGCACGTTTTCTTTTCGAAAGGTGACGAGGCGCAGTTGGCTGCCGACCTTCAGACCAGGTTCGCCGGTTCGCAGGACGGTGATCGTCCGATGGATGCCGCCGTTTTTGCAAGAGAACTCGGCCTTCTTCTGGGCTATCCGACGTGCTGTATTGATGCCTTTGCGTCGGCTGGACCGCACAGCTCGACCTCCGATCTGATTGCTGCTGCCAGGCGTCGTTCAGGCGATTTGCGATGGGAATTGAACGTCCTGGACCCGGTGTCGCCATTCACTTTGGTGCCGCACATTCCATGCCGGTTTGATTGTTCGGCGTCGCTGGAACTTGCCACGCGGGTTATTTCGGTTCTGGACTCGGTGTTTCCATTCCTGGCGGGTGCCGCCGAACATGCACTGCGCAGGAACTGGCTGTGGTGGGATGCAACCCGCAGCATCGCTTTCGACGGGGTAATCGACCCGGACGGCCAAGGCTGTTCATGCAATTACCCGGACTCCGGGCTGCAGCGAGTAGGCATCCGCTCATCCGTGGAGTCCCTGGCTTTTCTTCAGCGTCTTTTGCCGCTGATTCTGGGAAGCGATCACGTCAGAATCGAAGGCACGAAGGCTCGCGGATTTCGGGGGGGCTTACTGGTCGGCGAAATGGGCGATGGCGCGGGCGAACCTGTGATCTTTTCGTTCCAGGGATAGTCAGTCCAGGGCAGCTGCCATCCGCATCAGGTCAACGCAACGGCAGGAGTATCCCCACTCGTTGTCGTACCACGTCAGGATCTTCACCATGCGACTGTTCGGCATGACCATCGTGGACTTCGAATCGAAGATCGACGAGGCAGGGTTGTGGATGATGTCCGACGATACCAGCGCGTCCTCGCTGTACTCGACGACACCCTTCATCGGACCCTCGGCAGCCTTCTTAACCGCGGCATTGATCTCCTTGATCATGGCCTTGGTGTCCTGAACCTGGATTCGCTCCAGTTCGCAGACAAAATCAACCAGCGAGCCGTCGGCAATCGGTGCGCGAACGGCCATGCCATCCAGCTTGCCGTCCAGTTCGGGGATGATCTTGCCGATGGTCTTGGCGGCCCCAGTCGAGGTCGGGATCAGGTTCACTGCGGCCGAGCGGGCCCGACGCAGGTCCTCCTTGTGGAACTGGTCAAGGATTCGCTGGTCGTTCGTGTATGCGTGTACGGTGGTCATGAACCCGCGCACAAGCCCGAAGTTGTCGTTCAGGATCTTGACGATCGGGGCCAGGCAGTTCGTCGTGCAGGATGCGTTGGACAGGAGTTTGTGTTCCTTCTTCAACTCGTTGTCGTTCACGCCGCAAACGATCAGAGCATCGACAGAGTCCTTCGGCGGGACTGTCAGCAGCACCCGGCGGGCGCCGTTCTTCAGATGTGTTTCCACCTGATCGCGCTTGCGGAAGATGCCGGTAGATTCGACCACGAAATCGAGGTCATACTTGGCCCAGGGCAGTTCTTCGAGGCTCTTGAACGAAATCATGTCGATCGGCTGGCCGTTAACAATAATCTGGTTCTCGTTAGCCTCCACGGTTCCGGGGAATCGCCCGTGTGTCGAGTCGAACTGGAACAGCTTCGAGTGGAACTTGACGCCTTTGGCGAAGTCCTTCGGGTCGATGATGTCGTTGATGGCAACCACTTCGAATCCACCCTGCTCGATGGCAGCGCGGGCCACCAGGCGCCCGATGCGCCCAAAGCCGTTGATCGCGATCCTGATCTTTCTGCTCATCTGATCCTCCTGAGGGTGCAAAGAGAGGGCAACAGGTCCCTCATACCTGGCGGCATTCTAGAACGTAGCCGTCGCCTGTCAATCGCTGATGCCATTTCCCGAAGGCTTTGAGCACCTGTTGCCGTCTAGTGCTTGATTGACTTTGAACCCCGAAAGGGACCAGAATCCGGATCCCGATTCAGGGATAGGAGGCAGTCATGGTCCTGGAACTGTGGAGGGACGTCGTCATGAAGGCAGTGCTGGAGCGATTTTCTCCGGTGGCGCTGAAGGTCCTGTCTGACGAGAAGGTCCAGGCAATGCTGACCCAGGCTTTGAATCTCCAGGCAGACATGCGTCAGAACATCGAGGCGCAGGTCAAGCTGGTTGCCCGTACGCTGGAACTTGTCACCCGGGACGAGTTGACATCCCTGCGCGGTGTCGTGAAGAACCTCGAGGCCGAAATTGCGCGTATGAAGGGCGAACTTGGCAAGCAGCAGGCGGTCGCTCTGGCACCTGTGCCGGTGCCAGTGCCGGTGCCAGTGCCGGTGGCAGTTCCAGTGCCGGTTGCAGCCCCAGTGACCGTCCCGGCCGCCGTGCTAAAGCCGAGGCCAGCCAAGCCGAAGCCTGCAGTCGTAGCGAAAAAATCCACTGCAGCAAGGAAGCCCGTTGCCGCCAAATCAGCACAGTCATCTCGTCCACGGAGCCTTCCGCGCACCAGGAAATGATTCGGTCATCTCTATGGGACAGATTTGACAGAGCCTAGTCGGCTTCCTCGACAGACTCGTCGTCATCGACAACGAGTGGCGGCTGTGTGCTGGGCGAGCGACCAGCCGAAGGCTTGATCGGTCGTTCGACTACGAAGCTGCTGTATTCCTGAGCAAGCCGCGTGCTGCGAATCTTGGTCGAGGCGGATGCCTCTAGCTGGCGGATGCGTTCGCGCGTCAGGTTCATGATGCGGCCGACGTCCTCCAGAGTGACCGGCCCACGGTCCGCAATGTCCAGAACACATGAGTGGACCATCTCCCAGGGCTCGATGTCCGGGAAGTTCAGCTTTATCGAGCCCGTCCGAGGGTTGACGTCCAGATACAGATGATACTTGCAGGAAACCCACGGGCAGGGGCGCGAGCCGTCAATGCAATCCTGGCGGCTGTGGGGGCGGTACTGTTCAAGTTCGGCCTCGAACGGCAGGCCGTCCGAGAAGTCAACCTTGCCCAGGCGACGCGCAGCAATCGTGCGTGACCGACGCTTTCCCTGGTGGCGCTCCCCGCCGCGGTCCTGGCCCGCTGGGCTGACGGAAGGCCGTTCCTTCGGGTCCATTGATATCCACCCGGAAATCAGGTGCGGGCACATTAGCACAACAGATCGGCCTTGGGAAGCCTCAACAAAAGAGGCTTCAAACCTCGGTGTGGTGCGACGTTCGTTGCATGAAGTCTGCTCAAAAAAATCGGATTGTCAGGGGATCGGACCGTCGCCAAGCTCGGGCCGAGGGTGCAGCCAAAGATCAACCGGCGGAACCGTCAGGCCTTTCGGACGAAACGGGAGGTTGATCTTCCGGCCAAGGCCGGCGCTGTGGTACGCCGCCAGCATTATTTCCAGCACAGCCAGTCCGTCCTCGCCTGATTCCTCGGGAGTCGCTCCCGACCGCATGCAATCAATGAAATGCCGGTCTTCCTGAGGGTAGCCGTTGTTCCACAGTACGTCGTACTCGGGGTAGACCCAGCCCTTGCCCAAATCGGGCTGGTCCTTGAATCCCTTCTCGGAAAAAGCGCGCAGGCCCATGCCCTTCAAAAGATCGGCGTAGACGACGCCGCGCGTGCCAAAGATCTCAAGCGTCGAATCCATTCCGCCCTTCAGTGCCCAGGACGCCTCGACCTGTCCCATTGTGCCGTCCTCGAACTCCATCATGATCAGTACGTGGTCCTCCTCGACGGTGATCTCATTGTGCAGGTACGTGCCCATGTGTGCCCACACCGACTTCACCGCCGGCTTGCCCAGGATGTACCTGATGCATTCGATGCTGTGGCAGCCCATGTCCATCAGGATCCCGCCGCCGGCCTGCTCGGGCTTCCAGAACCAAGGGGAATAGGGGCCGGCATGCTTCTCGCACTGGCGCAACAGGTAGGGCTTGCCTATCCCACCCGACTTCATCAGGTCTCGTGCTTTCAGGAACTTCGGGACGAAGGACAGTTCCTCGGCGTAGGCCAGCGTCAGGCCCTTGCGCTTGGCCGTCGCGATCATCTCTTCGCAGTGCTCGATGGTAAGAGCCAGCGGTTTTTCGCAGATCACGTGCCGGCCCGCCTCAAGCGCATCCATGGCAACGCGGTGGTGAAAGCAGTTGGGAATCCCGATGACCACGGCATGAACGTCAGCGTCTTCCAGCATGGCCGAATGCGACGGCCAGCTGCGCGGCAGTCCGTTGTCCGCGGCAAACTGACCAGCCTTCTCGAAGTCTACGTCGGCCACGCCGACCACCTCGACATCGGAAATCGTGCGCAGTGAATCCAGGTGGGTCTTGCTGATATAGCCCGAGCCGATCAGGCCCACGCCGATCTTGGCATTCATGGTGTCCTCCTTGGAAGGGGGTCAAGGACGGTGCGCGTTGCGCCAGTCCTACTTCAGCAGTTCCGCTGCGTGGTCTTGCACCTTCTTGATGGCCGTGACCACGTCCTCGACATCCTGCTTGCTGCCGGAGATGTACGGGTAGTGCATCCATACGGCCTCGTGCCATGCTGCCTTTTCGGTAACCGGGCAGCACAGTTCGGAGTGGCCCAGGATGCCTTCGCCATAGCGTTTGCGCAGCATCGGCCACTGCTCGGACCTGGCATTGAAGATGTCGATGCGGTACAGAGGTTCGTAGAAATCTCCCGAAAAACGGACACCCTCGGCTGCCAGCGCTTCCAGGAAACGGTCCCTGTGGACGCCAGCAAAGGCCGCAGCGTCGTACTGCATGACTGTCTGGTAGCAGTGCAGTCTTGTTACGCGCGGGTCGGTTTCCAGTACCCGCAGGCCCGGCACCTGGGCGTGCAGAGTCTGCTTGAAGTACTCGTGCATCGTTGCGCGTCTGGCAGTGACTTCCTCAAGACGCTCGGTCTGCGCCAGCGCCACCGAAACCTGCAGTTCGCTCATCCGGTAGTTTGCCCCGAACAACTGCTCATCGAAGCCATCGTAACCTGGCTCCTTGCGGCCGCAGTTGATGATTGACTTGCACTTCTGGTGCATCACGTCGTCCCTGACGGTCAGAACCCCGCCCTCGCCGCTGGTCATCAGCTTGGAAGACTGGAGACTGAAGCTGCCGAAGTCGCCCATCGAGCCGACGCCCATGCCGCGCCACTGCCCGCCGTGTGCATGGGCGCAGTCCTCGATCACTACCAGACCGTGCTTTTTCGCGATGTCGAGGATCCGGTCCATGTCCGCGATAGACGAACCCAGGTGTACCGGGATGATTGCCCGCGTGTCCGGAGTTATAGCGGCCTCGACAGCGGCCGGGTCCATGCAGTAGTTGCGGGGCTCGACATCCACGAACACCGGCACGCCGTTTGTGCGAACGACGCAAGAGGCCGTGGCCATGAAGGTGTACGCTGGGACGATGACCTCTTCGCCGGCCTTCAGGCCCATTGCCTGCAAAGCTATCTCCATGGTCACGGACCCGTTGGCGCACGGGATTCCGTAATTTGCACCATGGGCTTTTGCGAACTTGCGTCCGAAGCGTTCGGCCAGAGCGCTGGGGAAGGGGTAGCCGCCCCAGTTGCGCGACTCTAGTGCCTTCAGCAGGTGCTGGCGCTCGCGATCATCGAAGAATGGCCATGGGCTGAAGGGTTCCGATCTTACCGGGGTACCGCCGAACAGGGCCAGTGTGTCCATTGCAGCCTCCTTTTTCCACGCCGTACGTAGTACGACGAAGTCCTCAATAAGCGGCTGGCGCATCGCGCCGGCCTTCGCGATCAGTCCACAGGATCAAAATCGCCGTTCGCGATGATGTCGGCCAGAATGGCGCGCGATTTTTCCGCCGTTCGCACCAGAGGGTTCGCAATCAGAGCAGCAAGCGCCTTGTGCCGCGATCGGCTGGTGGCCGCTTCGATGGTCAGCCGTTCGTAGGCCTTGACCTGCCGCATCAGGCCGAACATCTCCTCGGGCACCGTCTCCTGGGGCAGCGGACGAACGCCGTGGGCCGAGAGTTCGGCCGGGATCTCGACGGACGCGTCATCCGGGATTCCTGGGATGGCGCCCTGGTTCAGTGTGTTCACGATCTCGATTCGTGGAATAGGCGACAGCAGTCCCGCCATGACGTCGATAGCGGCTCGCGAGTAGAAGGACCCGCCACGCTCGCCCAGCAGGGCTGGCTTATCGTGCTGGGTCGGGTCTCGGTATATGGCAAACAGGCGATCTTCCAGATCCATTACGACCTCTGCGCGGGTCTTTGGCTGGCCCGCCAATTCCTGCAGCACGGCCTCGGTCGAATAGTAGTACCGCAGGTACCACGTCGGAATGGCGCGCATCGCCGCCACCACGTCAGCCCCCACGTCAATTTGCGGTATGTTGGCAGGGCCCCCTTCGCCGGTAAACGCTGCCAGTACGTGTTCGAAGACGTCCACACCACCTACTCGCATACCGCGAATCCACCCGAGGTGGTTCAGGCCGAAGTAGTCAAGTTCGACGGATTCCGGAGGGGCGCCCAGTGCCTTTGCCGCTTCCATCCTCATCTCGGTGGGGATATTGCACAATCCAATCGCCGGCACGCCACCCAACCGTAACAGAGCCTCGGTCACGATGCCTGACGGGTTTGCAAAGTTGATCACCCAAGCGCCAGGTGCGTGCCTACGCACGTGCTGTGCGATATCCAGCAGAACCGGAATGGTCCTGACGGCCTTCGCAAACCCGCCGGCCCCGGTTGTCTCCTGGCCGATGCAGCCATGACGCATCGGGACTGTCTCGTCGCGATGACGGGCGCGCTGGCCGCCCACGCGTATCTGCGTAACGACAAAGGCCGCGCCCTCGAGTGCATCGTCCAGGTCAAGGGTGTCGGTGACTCGAACCGGCGAGCCGGCGGCGTCGGCCATCCTGCGACAGAAACCCGCCACGGGTCCCAGTCGATCTGCGTCAATGTCCTCGAGGACCACGTCCGTCAGGCCAAGCTCCGCCTGTCTTTGGAGAAGTCCTTCGAACAGTTCGGGGGTGTAGGTGGAACCCCCGCCGATCACGGCAATCTTCAAAGGGGCGCTCCTTGCAGGACCACACTGAAATTGCCCGGGAAGACCCGGATTGCGGGGGTATTTTGCATCAGGGAACTTATGGTGTCCAGACCGTTAGCCTGGGCCATTCGCGCAATTTCCCTCAGCAAACCAGTCATGATCGGTCTTTTCTGGCAAGGTGACGGAAATTGTCACTCCGGCATGCCGAGGAATGTCCGTTCCGGTCGCATGATGAACCAGCTGAACCTGGAACTACTGGAAACAACAAGATATGTCGTTTGGCACGCGAGTTGCTTTATCTACGGACAGAGCGAGCCGCGGGAGAGGGCGGGCGTTCATACCCGATGCTCGGGCGGGTTTTTGGAATTGAGGTTTTCATTCAAGTGGAGGATCCGATGTTGAACAAGTTTCGCAAGCTGAATGTCAGGGGCTTTACACTGGTCGAGTTGATGGTCGTCGTGGCCATTCTCGGCATCCTCGCCGTCGTAGCAGTGCCCGCGTTCATCAAGTACATGCGGCGCGCCAAGACGACAGAAGCGATCGACGAGCTGGACAAGGTCTTCAAGGGCGCGGCGTTCTATTACACCGCCCCGAAGATCGACCAGGCTGGCACCAAGATCTATTGCCAGTTCCCGGCTTTCCAGGGCTTGACCCCCGGCGCGAACTGCTGCCTCGCGGCCCTGGACACGGATCAGGATGGTCGTTGCAATCCCAGCAACGCCTACTGGAATACGAAGGTATGGGCATCCCTGACCTTCCAGATCTCGGACCAGTCCTACTTCGTCTATTCGTTCGACAGCAACAGCAAGACCATGGTCGAAGCGAAGGCGACTGCGAATGCGCATGCTGACCTCGATTGCGACGGGTCGATGTCGACGTTCCAGCGCATCATCGACGGCGACAACGATGCGAAGTACGCTGAGTGCTCCGCGGTCGGCGCCAGCGCCTACTTCGTCGACAACGAAACAGAGTAGTCCCTCTCTCCTTTCACCGGCACGCGGGGGCGCCTTAGGGCGCCCTTCGCGTTTCTGGCGCAGTCATACCCGGCCCCCACACTGACTGGTACCGCAAACATCCGTTGACGGACGGTGGCGATGCGGGCAGGATCGTCTGACGTTATGAGCAACCAGCATCGTCCGGTTCGGCGCTCAATCGGATTTCTGCCATACATCAGAGTCATCTTAGCTGCCGTTGTGACTGGGGCTGTCCTTCTGGCCGGGCGACCATTGATTGCTCAGAACGTGGACGGCGAGGATTTCACCCGTCGAGATCGTACCGCTCTCCTTTACCAGACGAAGTTCCTGTTTACTCGCGAGAATGTTCCGATAGTCACCGTCGCGCTTGTCGAGGGGGAAACCAGCATTCAGTTCGAGTCCGACGGTCCGCTGGATTTCCTGCCTGAAGGTGTCGGAGGCCCGTCTGTTCGGGTGGGCAAGGGGAGGACGACCTGCACGGCGCGACTGGAAGAGGGGCTTGCCGCCCGTATTCGCCATTGGGTTGCGTTGACCAGGCTGCCTGCCCGCGATCTGGATGCGATTCGCCGCGAGCGGGCTTCATGGGAATTGCGTGGGCTGAAGCTTCGGTCGGTTCAACGCGGCAGCATCTTCGGGTTCTTTGGGCGCGTGCTGGACAATCGGACATCAACGCTTGTCGAGGATGCGTCTTTTGATTCGGTGAAGGATGCTGCCCGAAGGCGTGACGCCCTGGCCGCCAAGACCGGCCTGGGAACCATGGAACTTTTCGAGGAGGTTGTGGAAAGACCTCGGGGCACGGTCAAGGTGTCGTGTTCAGGAGTCGAAGCCTCGCTGTCTTTTCCGGGGATGGTCATGGTTGAACCCGCTGGCGGGCGTGTTTTTACCATCCGGTCAGTGGAATACGGAAAGGGATTTTCCTGGCACGGACGGGAAGATCGTTCATACCGCGGACGCCTGGTTTTGACGCCTGATCGCGAGGGAAAGTTGGCGGCCGTGAACGCAGTCGATGCCGAGACTTTGCTGAAAGGCCTGGTTCCATCCGAGATTTATGTGGATTCGCCGCCTGATGCACTGCGAGCGCAGGCCGTGTGTGCCAGGGGGGAACTTTTTGCGAAGCTGGGGAACCGTCATACGGCTGACCCCTACATGGTTTGCGCCGACGTGCATTGCCAGGTCTACAAAGGGCAGAACCGCGAGGATCCAAGGACCAGCAAGGCGGTCGATGACACCCGGGGGCGGATGCTGTTTGCGCAGGGAGGACTGGCGGATTCCGTCTACAGCGCGAATTGCGGCGGCCACACCGAGAGTGGCGCCGCCGTTTGGCAGGGTTCTGGTCACGAATACCTGAAGGGTGTTCCCGATGCGCCTGAAGGGACGGTGCTCTTCGAGGGGGGGCGGACCGACGCCGCCGTTCGTGCGTTTGTGCAGACACCGCCATCCGGCCTTTATTGCGGTTCAACCAAATACGGCAAGGAATCCTTCCGTTGGAAGAAGGTGGTATCGGCAGCCGATGTGCGTTCGGGCGTGAAAGAACAGACCGGTACCGACCCTGGAGATATCAAGTCCTTGAAAATCCTGGATCGTGGCGTGTCGGGGCGCATTCTCAGACTCGAGGTTTCTGGTGAACTGGCCAATGTGGTGCTGTCTCCCGAGTTGAGGATCCGCAAGTCGCTGGGTGGTCTAAGATCCTCGCTGTTTGTCATGGACGAGTCACGCGAGAACGGCGCCAAGGGATTTGCCTTCACGGGAGCAGGATTCGGGCATGGCGTCGGGATGTGCCAGGTTGGCGCGATAGGGATGGCATCTGGCGGGACGCCCTTCGCCAAGATCCTGGAACACTACTATCCCGGCAGCGAACTGGTACCAATCTACTAGCACGTTCCTAGGCAACCATCTCCCTGAACTCGTCTTCGGTCAGGACAGTCACTCCCAGGTCCCGCGCCTTGTCCAGCTTGGAACCTGCGTCGATGCCAGACACCACGAAATCGGTCTTGCCGGAAACTGAACCTGCTGCCTTGCCACCACGAGCCAGGACCATTGCCTGTGCGGCCTCCCTGGTCATCGTGGACAGTGTTCCTGTGAAAACGAAGACCTTTCCGGCAAACCTCGGGTCGGCTTCGACCTCGCCCTTCTGGTGAGTCATGCACAGACCGGCAATTTCCAGCCGGCGCAGCAGCGAGCGATTGGCTTCGGTACCAAACCAGTCTCGGATGCAGCGGGCCACAACCGGGCCTACGTCGTCAACCTCGGCCAGGGGGTCTCCAACCTCTTCGATTATGGAGGTGGTTGCCGCAGCCTCGATGGCCTGCATGGTCATGAATCGACTGGCCAATGCGTGCGCCAATACGTCGCCCACGTGGCGAATTCCCAGCGCAGTCAGCAGGCGTGCCAGCGGGCGCGTCTTGGACGACTCGATGGCGTCCAGCAGGTTTCGGGCCGACCTGGCTGCCATGCGGTCAAGCGATGCCACGTCTTCGAACCGGAGGCTGAACACATCGGCGACGTCCTTGACCAGGCCACGTTCGACAAGCTGGTCGGCCAGACGGTCGCCCAGGTGTTCAATGTCCATTGCCCGCTTGCTGCCGAAGTGGATCAGGTGTTCCCTCAGCTGGGCAGGGCAGGATGAGTTGACGCACCGGCGAGCTGTCTCGCCTTCCTCCCTGACCACCGGCCCATGGCACGAGGGGCAGACAGTTACCATCGAATAGGGTGTCGAATCAGGTGACCTGGAATCAAGGCGCACACGGACCACCTCGGGGATCACGTCCCCTGCCCGCTGCACCTCGACGAGATCGCCTGCTCGAACGTCCTTGCGGCGCAATTCGTCTTCGTTGTGCAGTGTGGCTCGAGCAACCATGACGCCCGCGACCTTCACGGGCTGCAGTTCCGCCACAGGCGTCAGCACTCCGGTTCGGCCGACCTGTTCCACGATTCGTAGAACCCGAGTTACCTCGCGTCTGGGGGGGAACTTGAAGGCTATTGCCCAGCGCGGACTGCGGGATACTTCGCCCAGCTTGCGCTGGTCCGCGAACGAATCCACCTTGACCACCGTTCCGTCGATCTCGAACGGCAGCGATTCGCGCAGATCGCCAAGGCGACGGTATTCGCGGATTACCGCCTCGATGCCTTTGACGCGGCGTGCCAGGTCGGTCACAGGGAATCCCAGTTTGCGCAAGGCAGCCAGAAGGCCCCACTGTGACGACAGTTCAAGGCCATCAACCGCACCGGTCGCATATGCAAAGAAATGCAATGGCCGCGCCGCCGAAATCCGCGAGTCCAGTTGGCGCAGGCCTCCAGCAGCGGCGTTGCGTGGGTTGGCGAACACTGCCTCGCCACGGGCCTCTCGTTGCTGGTTCAGTTGCTGGAATCCAGCAACCGGCATGTAGACTTCGCCGCGGACTTCCAGAAGTGGCGGCACCGGCGGAGGTCCAAACAGATCGGCTGGTTCGGCTGGGGCTGCCAGGCGCAGCGGGATCGCGCGAATCGTGCGCAGATTGGCGGTGACGTCTTCACCTGTCGTCCCGTCGCCACGCGTGGCTCCGACGCTGAGGACGCCGTTCTCGTAAACCAGTTCGGCCGAGAGCCCGTCGAACTTCGGCTCGATGACGTATTCGATCTCCTCGGTTCTGCCCAGGAAACGGCGGATGCGTTCGTCGAACGCCCTCACCTCGTCCTCGTTCATCGCATTCTGCAGCGACAGCATAGGAGTCCTGTGCCGGACCTGGGCGAACTGGGATGCAGGTGTACTACCGACGCGCTGGGACGGCGAGTCGGGCGTAACCAGGTTCGGGAAGCGGGCCTCTATGTCGTTCAGCAGCCGGAACATCTGATCGTACTCGGCGTCGCTCAGTTCGGGCGCGTCCCGGACGTAATACAGGTGGTTGTGCCGCTCGAGTTCCTGTCGCAACCGCCGCAACTCGCGCCCGGCCTCGTTCAGATCCATCGGCAGCCCCCTTTCGGCATCGGCGAAGAATAGCATGAGGATGGGACGTTGGCGGCAGTCGAAAAGGCGCAAAAAAGGGCGGCCTATTCCTGGGAGGCAGCGTTCTTCTTGCGCAGGCGTTCGAGCAGGCCCTTGAAGCCTTCCTTCAGGATGATGTCGTGGAACTGCTTGCGATATGTTCGAACCATGCTGACGTCATCAACCACGACGTCGAACGCCAGCCACTTTCCCGAAACGGTGCGCACGGTGTACTCGACCTTTGCCTCGGATCGTCCCGAGCGGATTATCGATGGTATGGTCACGGCGCCATCTGTTTCCGCTCGCCGCTCGCCCGTGTAGTCGATTGTGAACACGATTCCTGGATCGAAGCGCTTGACGTACGAGCGCTGGATCATCTTCTTGAATTCGCCCACAAATTCGGACCGTTGCCCCTTTGCCAGCTTGTCCCACTGGTCGACCAGGGTCCGTCTGGAAAGTTCGTGATAATCGACGAATCTTTCCATGACTTCCCGGATGCCTTGCTGCATTTTATCCTTCTCGGGAAACTTCTTGACCACGCTCTGCAACTCTTCGTAGCGCTGTTTCACAAAATCCAGCGGGTCGGCAGATGCAGGCGCTGCGGCTGATGCAATAGAGGCTGGGCCCATCAGGACCAATGCCAGGATTGCCGACAACACGCTTCGGACTTTCATCGTCATCTCCTCTGGGTACTCCAGGCAACGTCAAGGCTGATACTTTATTCCCTGGAACTAGGCGCCTGGCCATCCTGAAGCGTGCCATTCACTGGAACCAGCAGCAGCCCTGCGGATCGTTCGAGTGCCGCCACAGACACGTCGTAGTCATGCATGGCCTTCAGCAGGTCCAGCCGGGACTGGAAGAATGGCAGCAGTCCGTCCATGACGTCGCGAAGTGTCGCGAGGTCGTTCTCGTAAAGATCCAGCTTGGACACGACCCACCCGCGGGCGGCCTTCAGCGCGTCCTGCTGCGCCCCAACCATCAGGTGAGCATCCGTCATTTCGCGGAACAGCTTCTCGACCTCCAGTCGCACCCCGTGATCGGCCTCATCCATATCCGCCATCAGCTTGTTGCGAACAGCCTTCGCCTCGCGCCATTCGCCCAGCTTTCGCGCAAGGTCGAGGTCCCAGCGAAGCCCCAAACCGGCGCCACCGCTCCAGCCGTTATATGGGTTGTTCGCGAACGGGCTTGACGGTTTGTCCGCGACATTGCAGTAGGCGGCCGTGAACCGTCCGGCCACCACGAAGTCCGGGTACATGTGCCAGTACCTGGCATCAACTTCCGAAGACCGCGCCGCCACTCCGGTGCGCAATGCCACCAGTTCGGGCCGTCCTGCAATTGCGGCCTCGATCGCCTCGACCAGCGTCACTGATCGCAACGGCTGGATCGTACTGGCCTCGCCGGTAGCAACGTCGGGCCCGCTTTGTGGATCCTCGCCCATTGCGTAGCGGAGATTGGCCAGCGCAAGGGCCAGCAGTCGTCTTGATTCCAGGTCCCTTGACTGGAACTGCGCGTCGAAAACCCGGATTTTCATCTCGTCTACCGGGTCGAATGATGGGTCGTCAGATTCCTTCATCTTTGCCATGTGGCGCCGGGCCTTTTCGAAATAACCGTGTCCCTCGTCCATTACCGACTGCAACTCGCGTGCGAACATCAGGCCGAAATAGGCCTTCAGCACGCGGAATCGAACCTCGGCTCGCGCGATTTGTTCCTGGGCTCGACCGACCTGAACGCCTAGTCGTGCAGCCTTCTTCAGGTGCCGGATCTTCCCGAATCCGTACAGCGGAACGTACCCGTTGATCTCGGTGTAGAGGAATGCGCCCCATTGATCCCAATCCGTATAGCCCGACAAAACGGTGCCGCGGCGGCCCGGCATCGGGGAGGCAAAGGCATCGACCCTGATGTGTGGCCACTGGAATGATTCGGCCTGATCCAGTTTCGCCTTGAAGGCGTCCGTTCCGGCACGGGCAGCGTCCAGCAGCGGCGATTTCTGCAGGGCCCGCGTAAGGCAGGCGGCCAGGTCCAAGGCTTCGCCGTCAGTCTGTTGAGTCGGCGCACGTGTCGACAGAGTCACGTCCGGAATCGGGGGGGGCAGGGCAATCGGAGCAGGCCCATCTGCGGCCAGCGCAGGCGTGGCGATGGCAATTGCCAGCAGGAAGCCAGCTATGCCAACGCAAGGCCTTCCTGCGATTTCCCGGACCACGCCGCTACACTCCGCTCTTCAACGGGACCAACTTCTTCAGCAGTTCGAAAGCCTCGAAGGCCGAAACGAAGCTGCCCTCGAAGCCCAGTGGCCCTGCCGTTCCATCGCTCAGGTGCATCATGTTGGCGTAAGAGGTTCGTATTGGCCAGGTGGCCAGGTCAAGGCTGCGCGGCAAAACAGACGGGTAGACGGCATGAAGACCGGAGCGATCGACGATCGGATCCCCCGACTTGGGGTGGATTCCAACCGCCGAAACCGATGTTGCCAGCAGATGCTGGTCCATAAAGGGCAGCACATGGCGCAGGCCCGACACCATTTCACGGCCGAAGGCGGCCAGGGTCGATGGCTTGCCGTCGAATCTGTCGGCAGGCAGCAACCCTGCAACGGCAATTGTTGTTCTCTCGGGATCCAGCGCATCGCTTGGCGGCATGGCCGGATCGCTCTGGACCACCAGAAGGTTCGCGCCTTCCATGGGTTTTGCCGGATTGCCGATGACGAAGGCGGTCTGCGCCATGCCCTCGGGCAGGACAGCGCGGCGTGCGCCGATATTGACGGTCACCATGTAGTGCGAAGGCTGGATGCGTTCGATTCGCGCGCGGTATCTTCGCTTGGCGGATTCCACGGGGATCAGATCCAGCACCGGCCCAAGTTCGGTGCCGACAACCAGCATCCCGACCCCGATGGCTTCCTCGCGAGCTCGGATCTCGATCTCGCGGACCCGCCCACGTCGCACAACCAGCATGTCTACCGAGTCCGACGGGCGCACGTCGCCCGAGTTGTTCCGGATACGATCGAGGAAGAGGTTCTTCAGGGCGTCAAGCCCCCACTCGACGTAGTGCAGACTGCGCAGCATGTGATTTGCCAGGCGCACGAAAGGCAGAGGATGCAACCACGGTTCCGACACACCCGACATCATCGTCAGGGGACCCGCGAAAAACGAGCGCAGTCGAGGGTCGTCGCCCAGCGGTGCCAGTGCGTCGATGTTGCCATCCGACAGCAGTCCCTCCAGCCCCTTTCGATAGCGGCGGAAGGCCAGGTATTCCTTGATGGTCCCCGGTGGAAGCATGGGGGTGTCGCGCAGAACGGGTTCCAGCGATTTCTCGACGTCGCCAATGCGTCGTACGAATTCGCGGAAGGTGTCGATGCGGCCGGGGAACTCTCTTAGGATCTCCTCTTCGAGGATCCCCTTCATGTGGGTGATCTCGATCCTGGCGTCTGGCAGTATGATGCTGGCGGTCGGGACCATGGGTCGCGGAAGATTGCGCATCTCGGGTGCCAGGGCCAGTTCGCGGAAGACTTCCCTGATCGGGTTGGAATCGGAAAAACCAAAAAGAATGTGCGGTCGACGGACGAAGTGGAACCCTTCGAACTCGTAGATGTTGTCCTGGCCGCCATGACCCAGCACCAGCACTCGGTAACCTTTCTTGGCGGACATTGCCCCGAACACCAGAGCCGGCAGGTCAGTCCCGACGATCACGATGTCGTACGAAGACCTCAACATTCGGTTGCCTCTCGCAGCACGCGGCGACCACTAAAGCGCAGCCGGCCGCACAGCACGTCATCCAGCGCTTGCGGGTACAGGCGGTTCTCGACTTCCAGAATGCGGGCCGACAGGGAATCCTCGGTGTCGTCATCAAGGATCTCGACGGCCTGTTGGGCGACGACAGGGCCGGTGTCGGTTCCCTCATCTACGAAATGGACGGTGCATCCGGCAAGCTTCGCGCCGTATTCAAGGGCCTGGCGTTGCGCGTGAACACCGGGGAATGACGGCAGAAGTGCAGGGTGGATGTTCAATACCCGGCGTGGGAAGCGGTTCAGGAAGGCGGGTGTCAATACGCGCATGAAGCCGGCAAGTGCAACGAACCTGGCGCCGTATCCGTCGATGGCATCGGCCAGCGCAGTATCGAAAGCTTCCCGGGTCTCGAAATCCTTGTGGTTCAGCACCATGGTCGGGATGCCCAGTTCAAGTGCTGCAGCAAGGCCAGGCGCATCGGCCTTGTTGCTGATCACCACGCGTATGTGGGCGTGCAGTCTGCCGTCCTGGGATGCCCGGACCAGGGAAATCATATTCGTCCCGCGGCCCGAGATGAGGATGGCGATTGGTACCCGAGGGGCCTCGCTCACGTCCACTCCACATCGCCGTCGCCGGCCGCAAGCCGTCCAAGGACGAAGGGCGAGTAGCCGGCGTTTGCCAGGGCAGCGGAAGCGGCCTCGGCGTCACCGGCTGCGATTGCGAATACGTATCCTACGCCCATGTTGAAGACCGACCACATTTCCGCATCGTCGATGTGCGGTTCGCCGCCGACGCCTTGCAGGAAAGGATAGATCATAGGCGTGGGAATGGAGGCCCGCCGGACGACCGGATGAAGGCCGGCCGGAATGACGCGAGGAAGGTTGCCCCCAAGGCCGCCGCCCGTGATGTGGGCCATCGCGTGCACATCGAAGCGACCCTGCACCGCCTTCCAGGCGTTCACGTACATGATGGTCGGAGCCAGCAGCACCTGGCCCAGAGGTCGTTCAAAGCCTTCGTAGGTTCGTTCCAGGGAAAGGCCACGGGCCTCGACCACGCGTCGAACCATCGAGAATCCGTTCGAGTGGACCCCCGAGGAGGCAAGACCAATCAGCACGTCGCCCTCGCGGCAGAGGGCGCCAGTCAGCATCCTCGGCTGGTCCACCAGCCCGACGCAGAAACCGGCCAGGTCGTATTCCCCAGGGGCGTAGAAACCAGGCAATTCCGCCGTTTCGCCGCCAACCAGCGAGCAGCCTGCCTGCCTGCATCCCTCGACGATACCTTCGACGACTTTCAGGGCAACGCCCGGCTGCAGTCGACCCGTCCCGAAATAGTCCAGAAAGAACAGCGGTCGAGCGCCAGTAGTCAGGACGTCGTTGGCGCACATCGCCACCAGGTCGATCCCAACGGTGTCGTGGATTCCAGTCGCGAAGGCCAGCTTCAGCTTGGTTCCAACGCCGTCGGTACCGGATACCAGTACGGGGCGAGTCATCCCCGTCAAGTCCGGCGCCACCGCCGCTGCAAAGCCGCCAATCCCCGCGATCACCTCGGGCCCCCGGTGGCCCGAAACCATTCGGCCGATAGCGCTCGCGAAGTCATCCTGCGCGTTCGAATCGACCCCGGCATCCTTGTAGGTAAGTGTTCCCATCGGGCGCGGAGAATAGACTATCGGCGGTGTCTCCGTCAATGGACGGGACGGGCTTGGATTCAGGAATGTGATTCCCTTGTATCGACTGCCTATCGTTGTCGCGCGTGACCGGTGACAAGAATACTTGCGGATGGCTTGCAGGATCGTGCGTTTCCAACGTGATCGTTGCTGTTGCGGCCTGTTTGCAACAGGGGCACCGTGACAGCATCGCCTTGACCGGTCGCCAGCCAGCAGGCATTCTCGGCCCCGGTAAACCGGAGTCCGCCAATGTCAGATCCCGCCCTTTTCGATCCGGGCCCGCTGCTTGCGGCCGAGCTGCGTCTGCCACTCGCCCAGGTGGCAGCCGTCCTGCGCCTGCTGGACGAGGGCGCGACGGTCCCGTTCATGGCCAGATATCGGAAGGAAGTGACGGGGGGCCTGGACGAGGTGGCGATTCGGGCGATCGAGGAACGTCGCGAGATCCTGGTCGAACTGGACAAGCGTCGCCGGGCCATCATCGAGTCGATCGAAGGGCAGGGCAAGCTGACCCAGGAACTGAGGGCCGCCCTGATGGCATGCGCAACCAAGGCTGCGCTGGAGGACTTATACCTGCCGTTTCGTCCCAAGCGGCGGACGCGGGCGGGGATGGCGCGCGAAAGGGGCCTGGAGCCTTTGGCTGCGCGTATTTTGGCGCAGCCTCGTACCGGCGATCCGCGGGCCGAAGCCGGGGCGTTTGTTGACCAGGAGAAAGGGGTCGCGGACGTGGACGCGGCGCTGGCTGGCGCGCGTGATATCGCGGCAGAGGTCGCGGCTGATCGGGCCGATGTGCGGTCCAGGGTGCGGGAATCCCTGCGCGATCGTGGTGTCCTGCGGTCCGAGGCCATCAAGTCGAAGATCACCGGTCCGACACGTTTCGAGGGGTACTACGACTATCGCGAGGGGCTGGCCAGACTGCCGTCCCATCGGTACCTGGCGGTGCGTCGCGGGGAGGCCGAGGGCCTGCTGCGCGTGAAATTGGAGTGCGACGACGCCCCGCTGGTGGAATGGACCAGGACACGGATGGGACTGGACCGCCGTTCACCGTTCGCCGAGGAACTGGCGTCGGCTGTCGAGGACGGGTTTCATCGACTGGTGCGGCCTGCTGTGGACGGGGAGATCCTGGGTGAGGTCGCCGACCGTTCGGAACGGGACGCAGTCGAGGTATTCGCTTCGAACCTGAGGGAACTGCTGCTGGCTCCCCCGTTCGGTGAACGGGCGGTAGTAGGGGTGGATCCTGGCCTGCGCACCGGCTGCAAGTGCGCCGCCGTGGATGCCCGGGGCGCCTTCCTTGGGCACGTGACCGTGTATCCGCACTCGGGTGACGCCTCGGCCAGCCGCGCCAGCGTTGATTTCGTGGCCTTCGTGCGCCAGCATCGGCCCGACGCCATCGCGGTTGGCACAGGTACCGCGGGGCGCGAGACGGAATCTTTCGCGAGGGAGGTTCTGGCGGCGGCAGGCCTTGGTGACGTGATGGTCGTGCCCGTCAGCGAGTCCGGCGCAAGCGTTTACAGCGCGTCGGACATTGCCCGCGAGGAGTTTCCCCAGCTGGACCTGACGGTGCGGGGGGCCATCCACATTGCGCGCCGCCTGCAGGATCCGCTGGCCGATATGGTCAAGGTCGATCCGCGATCGATTGGCGTCGGGCAGTATCAGCACGATGTTGCCGACGGCCTGCTGAAGCGTCGGCTGGACGAGGTCGTGGGGGATTGCGTCAACGGCGTAGGTGTCGAGTTGAACACCGCCTCGGCGGCCCTCCTGGCCTACGTTGCCGGCATAGGGCCGGCCCTCGGGAAGGCCATAGTTGCCGAGCGTGATCGGCGAGGTGGCTTCAAGTCGCGCAAGGACCTGTTGGCTGTGCCGCGGCTGGGACCTCGCACTTTCGAGCAGGCGGCCGGCTTCCTGCGCGTGCGGGGCGGGACGCACCCTCTGGATGGTTCGGCGGTGCACCCTGAACGGTACGCGCTGGTGGAACGGATGGCGCATGACATGGGCGTGCCCCTGCAGGCACTGGTTGGCAGTGCCGCCACCGTGGATCGCATCGACCTGTCTCGTTATACCGGTGGCGACGTAGGCCAGCCGACTCTTCGCGACATTGCCGCTGAACTGAAGAAGCCCGGGCGCGACCCGCGGCGCGAGTTCGAGGCGCCTCACTTCCGGGACGACGTCCGGACAATCGACGACCTGGCGCCTGGAATGGAGCTTGAAGGCGCGGTGACGAATGTGACGGCCTTTGGCGCATTCGTTGATATCGGTGTCCACCAGGACGGTCTGGTGCACGTTTCCGAACTGGCCGATCGCTTCGTGCGTCAGCCATCGGAGGTCGCTCGTCCCGGTATGCGCCTGAAGGTTCGCGTACTGTCCGTGGACCTGCCGCGGCGGCGCATTTCGCTGTCGGCGAAGGGACTGGACAATCGGCTATAGGCTTCGGGCAGTTTCTGCCAAGGCACGACGATGCCTAGCGTGCCGCCACCAGCGAGACGGACGAAATGGTGTCACCCATGCCCACCAGCGTCACGGGGTGCTCGACCAGGATCGTCGGGACGGCAATGATGTCGAAGTCGGGCCCATTGAAGATCCCGGTGGTCACGATGTCGCTGCGCCCCCATGCAAGCCCGATGCGGTAGGCCAGCCTTTTCAGCTCGGTCAGACCGATGTCCGACACGTCACGTTCTTTTGCCCAAAGGAGGGCCGACCGGTCCTCCAGTGCGCCCGTGCCGGCCTTCCCGGCGGCGACTACGGCCGCCACCTGCATGCCACGGCGGTTCGCGGCCGGCGAGATCCGGAAACCCTTCTGCTGGACAGTGAGGTACAACCCGTACATGTGCAGTTGCAGTCGCGGGCATCCCGTATGACGGAACAGGCGCAGCAAGGCCTGTAACATGTGATCGGCCCGCGCCTCGCGGTTGCAGGTGGCGACCAGTTCATCGTCGCCCAGCAGTTCCAGCAGGTCGATCGTCTCGCGCTCGTTCAGCCCGATGCTGTCCACCTTCCTGGCCGGCCCTTCCAGTATGTGCCGGCGCACGGCACGGTCCTGCGTGGAGGCGATCTCCAGGTGCAGCAGGCAGTCCGGGTTCGTCGCCCGCCAGGCCAGCACGGCTTCCATCGACGCGTCCACACGATCGGCGCCCTTTCCGCCGTCGGGCAGCGTCTCGGTCAGAAGGTGGTAGCCGGACAGGACGACCAGGTCGACTGGCAGACTGGAGGCCTGTCGCTGGAAAGCCTCGTCCACGCGCAGCCCCAGGTTCATCGGGTCGTATGTCGCGATGAAGCGGTTCGACTTGGGGCAGGTCACATCCCGACCCGGCAACCGCAGGACGTCGCCGCCGTCGAATTCCAGGATCCAGTGGACCATCGGAGAATCGTTGCGCACGATGTCATGGGCCTTTGCCAGTTCGCTATCGGATCCGGTGGAACGCAGGTTGGGCAGGTCCAGGAACAGGCGCGCCTGATCGGCCGGCAGCGAGGCGCAGTGAACCAGGACATCCTGCACGCCGCACAGAGCCATCGCGTTGGCAACGATTCCAGCCTGCCCGCCCATCTGCATGCGGTCCCAGCCGACATGGTCTCGCGCCCAGGCGAACACAGCTTCATCCTCGATCAACCATTCCTCGGCGATGCCTTGGGAAAAGCAGCGCAGCAGCCCACGAACAAGGTCGGCCGGCGAACGAATCGCGCGGGGTAGAACGTTATCAAAGGCCGTCTGGACCAGTCCGGTCGCGGCCACAAGTTGGGCCATCCGGCTTCCGGACACCTTCACGACGGCGTCGATATTGGCGTTGAATGCCGCCACGACGCGCCCGCAGTCGCCGATCATCGCCAGCGATGCCTCGACCTCGCTGTAGTTGCCGCGCCAGGCCGTCTTGAGTTCGCTGTCAGTCATGGCACCTTCCCCAACAAGATCGCGCCGGATGGTCGCACGCAAGGCGGGAGTTGGGAAGGAGGTGTTGTGCCGCCTTGACCCGCAAATCCCTGCCCGGTACGCTGACTCGTGGCAACTGCGGAACTTGCGGGATGGGCCGCCGATGGCTGGTTCGAGGGGGACCTTGATGCGCAACCTGATCGACGTGTCGATGTCCCTTCGCGCCGGAATGACAGGATGGCCTGGTGACCCGGAATTCTGCTGCGAACCCGTAGAATCCATCCAGCGTGGCGATCCGGCCTCGGTGTCGCGTCTGTCGATGTCCTCGCACGCCGGCACCCACGTTGATGCCCCGGCGCATTTGCTGTCAGGCGGCCTGGCGGTTGATGCTGCGCCTCTGGAAATGCTGGTAGGGCCTTGTCGGGTCGTTGGAATCGCGGACTCGCCCGTCGTGGACGTCTGCCATCTTCTCCCGTTCGACCTTCAGGCGGGAGATCGACTGCTGCTGCGGACGCGCAACTCTGATCGGCAGGTGTTGCGCAACCGTTTCGACGACGATTTCGTTGCCTTGACGGCGGATGCGGCCAGCTTTCTTGCGGCACGCGGGGTGGCGCTGGTAGGGGTTGATTCGCTGTCCGTCGGGCGCCTGTCTGACGGCCTGGAAACCCACCGAATTCTGCTGGAGGCTGGAACCTGGATCATCGAGGGGCTTGACCTGGCGGACGTGACGCCAGGTTCGTACCGGCTTTTGTGCCTGCCTCTAAAGGTCCAGGGGGCCGATGGCGCCCCGGCCAGGGTGCTGCTGGAGTCGATGTCCGAGGACGTCTGATTGGTGGACGTCGTTTGCGCGGGTAAAGACGGCTGGCCGGAAAATTCGCGGCAGGATCGGCTTGTTTGCGACAGTCGTCAGGCGGCGAGATCGTGAAATCGGGGCCGGGCTGAAGTCTCGTCTCCAAGGTCGGGGCAGGCCTGATCAAGCAGCAGGTGGCCGGTGCCGACGGCAACCAGGGCCAGCCCGCTGCCAACCGCAATCTCGACCACCCGCTCGCTGATTCCGACCGCGACCTGGCCCAGGACGACAGCAACGTTGCCCGGCACTCGCATTCGTGGATCCTCCCAAAAACCCATAAAGGCTCCTTCCTTGATTTAGCCTGTTTTTGACACCCTTGGAAAAGGTAGTCAAGTTGGCCTGTCGAAAAATGACGCAAGCAAAACAAGATGTTAGAAGAAAGATTCTACATCCATGGCCGAGATCGTCATGGCCGTCAGGAGGGCCTAGTTCGTGTCCGGATTCTTGCCCCCCCCGGGGTGTCTTCGACGGCGACCCCCAGGACGGCCAGTTCCAGGCGGATCTCGTCCGCTCTGGAATAGTCACCTGCTTGACGCGCTGCGTCGCGTTCTGCCAGCAGAGCGTCAATTCCCGCGTCGGCAGCAGGGCCCGCGCTGAAGTCCATCACCGCCAGGACGCGGTCGGCCCTGTACAGGAAGTCCAGCGCCAGTTGGGCGCCGTACTGGCTGATTGTGCCGTCGGCAATGTGCCCGTTTGCAACCTTTACCAGGTCGAAAAGGGCAGCCTTCGCCCGGGGCAGGTTCAAGTCGTCCCTCATGGCGGTGAAGAAAGCGCGATCGGTCGCGACGACCAGATCGTCAATCTCCTTTTCCTGCCCGGCTGTGAGTGCCACCAGGCGCAGGTTTCGTATCAGGTCGTCAAGGCGTGCCAACTCGCGGCATGCCGTGTCCAGGGCATCGAAGCCGAAATCCAGCGGTCGGCGGTAATGGATTCCCAGCAGGAACCAGCGGACCTGGCTGCCGGTGTAGCCGCGTCCAACCAGATCTCGCAACGTCACCGCCGACCCAGCCGATCGAGACATCTTGCGGCCGTCGCGCTTGATCAGGCCAGAATGCATCCAGTACCTGGCCATGGGCTTGCCGGTCAGACCTTCGCACAGGGCGTTCTCGTTCTCGTTGTGCGGAAAGGCCAGATCCTGTCCGCTGGTGTGAATGTCGAAGGTGTCGCCCAGGTACTTTCGCGCCATCGCCGCGCACTCGATGTGCCATCCAGGCCGAACCTGGCCCCAGTCGGTGGCCCACGAGATGCGTCGACGCAGTTCGGCCAGGTCCGAACGCCTCATGACCGTGAAGTCGCCGGGGTGGTCCTTT
This sequence comes from uncultured Myxococcales bacterium, assembly GCA_903936705.1. GTDB lineage: Bacteria > Myxococcota_A > UBA9042 > DTJE01 > DTJE01 > CAIZWN01. The sequence continues at coordinate 9,835 of CAIZWN010000057.1, read as the reverse complement.
TCGTAGTAGTCCAGTTCGACGGTGGCACCGGCCTTGACGCCCTTCAGGTCGATCTTCGACAGGCGCCCGTAGCCAGGGAAGCGGCTGATGTCGTAGTACACCGATCGCTGCATCTCGTAGGCCAGGCCGGCATCGACCAGCTTGCGCGTCATGGCCACCATGTCTTCGACGTGTTCGGATGCGCGCGGGTAGTGATCGGCCGGGAACATTCGCAGCGTGGCGACGTCCTCGAAGAACTCGGTCGCGTACAGGCCGGTCAGTTCGTCCAGTCGGACGCCGCGTCGCGCCGATTCCGCGATGGTCTTGTCGTCGACGTCGGTCAGGTTGACGATATGGCGGACCTGATAGCCTTCGTGCATCAGCAGCCGCTTCAGCATGTCAACGGCCAGCAGGCGTCGGATCAGGCCGACGTGGGCGTGGTCGTGCAGGGTTGGGCCGCAGGTGTAGATGCCAACCCGGCCCTCGACGGCTGGGCGGAACCATTCCTTGCAGCGCGTCAGTGTGTTGTAAAGCCGCAGCATGTATTCACGCCGTGAACAGGGTTGTCGACAGGTATCGCTCGCCGAAGTCCGGCAGGATCACGACGATCACGCCTTCCTCCAGCCTGGCCGCCAGATCCAGCGCCGCGAACAGCGCCGCGCCACTGCTCATGCCGACCAGAAGGCCCTCTTCTCGTGCCGTTCTCCGGCAGGTGGAAAAGGCGTCCTCGTCGGCGACATTGACCTTTTCGTCCACCAGTTTCCGGTCGAATATCCCGGGGACGTACGCTTCCTTCAGGCTTTTCAGTCCTTGAATCTTGTGGCCAAGGTACGGTTCAACGGCGGTCACGCGGATCGCGGGATTGAATTCCTTCAGTCTTTTCGAGCATCCCATGACCGTCCCGGTCGTGCCCATCGCGGCCACGAAGTGGGTGACCCGACCTTCTGTCTGCTGCCAGATTTCGGGGGCCGTCCCTTCGTAGTGTGCGCGCGGATTCGCCGGATTGTTGTACTGGTCGATCAGCACCCAGCGATCCGGTTCCTTGTCGGCCATTTCGTAGGCCAGTTCGATCGCGCCGTCGGTCCCTTTTGCCGCTGGCGTCAGCACGAATTCCGCGCCGTACGCGGCCAGGATTTTTCGGCGCTCTATCGAAACGCCTTCCGACATCGTCAACGTCAGTTTGTATCCCTTTACGGCGGAAACCAGGGCAAGGCCGATCCCGGTGTTGCCGGAGGTCGCCTCAAGTATGGTCATCCCTGGTTGAAGGCGGCCGGAAGCCTCGGCGTCCTCGATCATCGAGCGCCCGATGCGGTCCTTGACCGAACCTCCAGGGTTGAATCCTTCGATCTTGGCCCACAACTCGACACGCGGGTTCGCGTTCATCCGGCGGATCGGGACCATCGGCGTGTTGCCAAACAGGTCCAGGACCGACGGGTATCTGTGCGCGAGGATCGGGCCGGCCATCGCGGGAATCTCCTGAATAGGCGCGGACGGAATCTACCCGAAAGGCCGGGGGAAGGGAAGGTGCGGTGGCAGCTTGAGGCCGGTGCGACAGGGGCAAACAGTCTGGACGTGTCTTCCTGCGGCGATTGGTCAGCCCGGGTTCAGCGCGATCCACAGGACGTTCGGATACGAATCAGACCACCAGGCCAGGTCCAGGAGGGCAGGGTAGGGGTTGAAAAACTGTGCCCAGCGGGCGTTTACCGAACTGTCGAAGCTGCCCGTGAAGATTCGCGTCCAGGGGCCCCAGATGCCGACGGTGCCCGCGGTGGCGCCAGGAGGAAGACGCATCGAGTACAGGTCCATGCCGTGCCCGGCCAAATCGTTCGCCGGGACCGTCCCGTGAGCGTACAGAAAGACGCCGCCACGGCCGTCGGGGCCCAGAGAGGGGTTGTGGGTTCGCGTCTGAGGGGGCTGCCGGTCCCCGTGCCATCCGGATGCATTCCGGTACCAATAGGTGGCAACGTTGCCGGTGTCGCCGAACGCCAGATGCACCACACCGTCAGGGGTTACCAACATCGACGGGCCATTGTCGATGCCGGTCATGGCTCCGCCCGGAATAGGGACGGAGGCCTCCCACCGTCCTGCAGGCGATAGTTCCCTGACCCGGATCACGCCGTCGGGCTTGTAGTTTCCGCTGCCATGCAGCCAGGCAAGCCACAGTGTTCCATCGGGGGCGAACGCGACAGTCGGGTGCCAGGCGTTGCCACGATCCGTCAGCACGACATCATCCACGGTTTCGGGCGCCGTCCACGATCTGCCGACAAGCACCGAGTGCCTGATGTGCAGATGAGTGTCGATGCGCCGGTTCCAGAATGCATGGGCCCGTCCGGCTGCATCGACAGCCAGGGCCACGCCCTGATCTCCCTGGCCAAAGTCCGTCCAGTTGGAATCCTCGATGTCCCTGATCGAGGTCCACTGGTCCGTGGCCGTGTTGATGGCAGCCGAACGCACCATGCCGCTGCGGGCGATCCAGATGACCTGGATCAATCCGTTGGCATCCAGGGCCGCGGCCGTTGAAACAGCGCCGTCCCTGGGGGAATTCACGGGATCGATCAACTGGTATTTCGTGGCACCCAGCAGTTCGGTTCCCCGGTAGGCCCTGATTTCCGACCCTGCGCACGCAGGGTACAGGTCACACGTCGGGACCACCGCATACAGATACCCGGCTTCCGAACGGACAAGTTGCCTGGGCGACACGTCGGTGAAACCTGCGCCAGCGGTGGTTGTCGGCTGGCACGAGCCGCATGAACTGATCACGACTACGAAGATTGCGAGTTTCCTGGAAATCATCCGTTCCCCCGAAGGTTTTGAGGGATGAACATCAGGACTGTGTGAATTGAACAGGAGTAAATCAATCCTGGGATGGTCCGGCCGTTGAAAAACACGGATATCGACATGATTTGAATGCGCCTGAGCGTCATTGGGAATCGGGTGATCATGCCAGGTCCCGGCTGCCAGCCGTTCAGGTTGACACCAGTTGACTTCCGACCGACAGTAGGCGCGGTTGCGCGGCCCCGGTTGTGGGGTCAGCCCGGCACCTGGAGGCATCTGATGCGTCGCCTGATATCGTGGCCCTTCTTGCTGCCACTTGCTGTTGCTGCCTGCAGCAGCAGTCTGGGCAGCGAGGCTTTGGACATCCCTCCGGAAGGGGTGACTGCACCTATTTCCTGTTCGGACGTTGATGATCCGCGTCCGGCGTCCGTGTGCCCTGGTGCCCCGACTATTTCGGTGGATACTGCCAGGACGACGGTCGAATTGCTTCTGCCATTGGCCACCGCGGCGTACGGGTCCGGCGCACGATGGGCCGGGACGATCCAGGGCGCCGAGATTTTGCGTACCGGGCGGCCTTCGGGTCTGCAGGCCTCGGGATGGGCGACGGCCTTTTGCAGCGAGTCCAGCGCCCTGATGTTCGACGTGACGGCTGGCGCGTGTGTCGCCAGGAACCTTTGCGACTGCCTGAAGGGAGGAACGTGCGGTGGCGCCGGGTGTGACCCGGCAAACGACAAGCCGTTTCCGCAGATTGATTCCGCCCAGGCCATTGCCGCAGCGTTTGCAGATGACGCGATCGAGGTCGCATACGATCTGACCTTCGACGTCCGCACGAACCAGTGGCTCGTGACTCGCCGCACGGATGGCAACCGAAAGAAGATCGACGGGACCACCGGCGCCGTCATTCCGTGACCTTGCCAGCGGGCATCGGCGCCGTCCGATGGCCACTCCAAACCATTCGTTCTGCAACAGCTTCATGCGAAGTCTCGACAAATTGGCGTGAAACGAATCGACCATTCGTTCGATCCTTTGTTCATGGACGTGCCTGGAGGATCGAATGGCGCACCATCCCTTGCAATAACCGAGTGCCTGCAGCTTCGAGTACAGGACATTGATTTCAAGGCAAACACCATTCTGATTCGGGACGGGAAAGGACAGCGAGATCGTTACGTCATGCTTCCGCAATCATTGAAAAAGACATTTGACGTGCATCTCAACAGGGTTCGCAAGCTGCACCAGCAGGATCTTTCCGACGGCTGGGGAAGTGTCGCGATGCCTGACGCCCTGAACAGAAAATACCCAGGTGCGCCAAAAGATTGGCGCTGGCAGTGGGTTTTTCCGCAGGAAAAGCGATGGGTAAACCCGAAAACCAGCCAGCAGGGCCGACACCACATCGATGCATCCATCCTCCAGAGGGCAGTGCACGAGGCGGTGATGGCCACAAACATCAAGAAGCGCGTGTCGTGTCACACCTTCAGACACTCGTTCGCGACACATCTATTGGAGGCAAATCACGATATCCGCACGATACAAGAACTGCTGGGCCACCGATCCGTTCGAACGACACAGATATATACCCACGTTCTGAACCGTGGTCCATCGGGCGTCGCCAGTCCAGCCGACCTGCTGTAGTGCCTGATGAACAACGGTGTTGAGTCAGCGGTTGGTGCGTTCGGCAGCGTCAGCGGCGGGGGGGCACGCCCCGCTGTCTCTGTCGGGTCGATTGCTTTGAAACGGGAGGTTGAAGGCCTTGGGGTGAGAAGCGGCCTACAGGAAGCCGCCCTCCGTCAGCATTGGCCAGCCTCGAATCGAATCGCCTGTCTCGCCTTTGCAAGTCGTTTGCCTGATCGATACGCTTATCGTTGAACGCAGGAGGGTGTCATGGATGCCGTCACCGTCTCTACCAAGTTTCAGGTCGTCATCCCAAAGGCGATCCGTGAAGAGTTGCGGATCCGCCCAGGGCAGCGGGTTCAGGCCATCGCCTATCGCGGACGGATCGAACTCATCCCTCTCAAGGGCGTCCGTGACCTCCGCGGAAGCCTGAAGGGCATGGATGCCTCTGACCCCCGCGAACACGAGGATCGCTAATGAACGTCGTCGATTCCTCTGCCTGGATCGCCTACCTCACCGGCAGCCCAAACGCAGCCTTCTTAGCGAAGCCGATCGAAGCCACCAACAAACTCCTCGTTCCTGTCCTGGTCCTCCACGAAGTCTTCATGCGCACGTTCCTGGCGGGCTGGTCCGCGGGGACACGGGCCGAGCACCGGGGTTTGGCACTCACGGGCAAGCCGTTCTCAAAGCAAATAACCAAGCAATTTTGCCGATCGGTCTAGCCACCAATTCTCCCGCCTCGCCAGCAATCCAATATGCAGTAATGACAAGGACATTAAGCAGTTGAACTCCCCCATCCAGCAGCCAGCCCGGAGGAAATCACTGAAGCCAAGCCCCTCCCGTAGTCCACAATTACGGACCGGCATAGAGGTAGTTAGGTGCACCCGGAGCCAATGCGCGAGGCTCTCGCAAATTCTGGCTACCAACAACAGGTCGAAGATACAGAGTCAATAAACCCAGGGTATCAGGCGTCGGGTTCTGGATTGGTAAGAACGATACTCGCCATTGTAGGCGAGGGTCAGTTGTATTTCTTCAAGGGGTATCATTCGAATAATGACGGCCAGGAAAACGAGGGTGAAGACCAAGAGAACCCAATTGAATAGGATAAGACTTAATCCGAATGACATCAGCACCACCGCAGAATACATGGGGTGCCGAACATGCCTGAAGGGGCCGGAAATGACCAGACAGTCCGTCTGCTTTGGTGGAACCGCGCCCAGACGAAAACTCTTCCCTAAGACAACTCGACTCCAATACAACAGACCGTTACCGGATACGTAACAGACGATACCGATGAACTGGAATGGGACTGGCTTGATGGCGCTGGATTGCAATTGACCCCATTCAAGAATGTCTTGAAAGCCGCCAATCAGGCAGAATGCGATCAAGGGTGTCAATCCCAGCAGGAAACCCAGATTCAAGATGTTGTATATCCAGGCCGTTGCCCCGCCATCGGGTTTCTGGATTCGCAAGGATCCGGGTGAAAAGCGCATGAACAGCCCTTGCAGTCCCAAAAGACCGAGGATCATGAATCCGAGAGTGTCATCCATGAGTTATCCTCCCGGGCGAAGATGCCATCCACCAGAGGGAATGTTCTTCCGTTTCTGAAAGTTGTCAACGATGCAAGCGGTCGAGGCAAAGCCGATGAAGCCCATGACACGAACATCCTCGCCCGAGTCCTGACGCGCGACGACTGCACCCGTACCTCTCTTGGAGGGCCATCGGCCCGGTCTGACGACTGGGACAAGGGGGCACCTAACCAGCACGTCCACCTGACACTCGCTCTGACCCGGACCTTGCTGATCCCCGCGGCTCACACTCTGTCGAAGCTTCGGAACTCCCGGGAGGCCGCGGGGACAAGGTCCGGGCCAGTCCGGCCGCTGCGCGGCCGGCACGCGGGTGCAGGTGACGCGCAAGCCGTTGGCCGGACCAGGGAAGAGGCAAGCGCCCATCTCTCGTGCATCCGGGTCCGACTTGCTCGACTACACGAAAACGTGTAGGCTTCACCAGTGAAGCGGCGCGACCTCGAGAAGGTGTTGCGGGAGTTGGGCTGGCAGTTGGTCCGCCATGGCGGAAGGCATGACGTGTGGGCCAAGGGTGAACGTGAGATTCCGATTCCGCGGCACGCGGAGATCAACGAACTGACCGCGAAGGCCATCCTCAAGGATGCCGGAGGGAGGAAGCGATGAGATTCTCTGGCCAGGTGCAGAAGGCCGGTCGGTACTGGGCGATCGACGTGCCGATCCTTGGGGTCGTGACGCAGGGGCGTACCCGAAAGGAAGCCTACGAGATGATCGCGGACGCGGTCGAAAGTCTCGTGAACAAGAGCGGCTTTCACGTGGAGGTCTTCCCTGGTGACGAAGGTTACTTCGAGATTGGTTCGCCTGACGTCGGGGCTTTGACCGCCCTGTTGCTTCGTCGGCAACGCGTGAAGAGTGGGTTGTCCCAATCCGAGGTCAGTCAACGCATGGGTTCACGTTCCTTGAACAGTTACGCTCGATACGAGCAGGGACGCTCCGTCCCCAGCGTGGGTCGGTTGAGTCTCCTGCTCTCCGCCGTCACCCAGCGTGGCGACTTCGTGATCAACGAGAGTCATGGCCGGGGGGGCGTTTGACGGCGTCGATTCCCGTTGTGGGAATCCAATAGCGACGCCCTCCGCGGGGCCGGCCAACCAGCGCATGCAGTGGACGGCCACTTTCGTCACGCCCCTTGCCTTGTCCCGCGGCTCAAGCGCCTTCAACGGTTCGTCGCTAACCGGACGCCGCGGGGCAAGTGGCGCGCCGAACCGGCCTGCGGCCGGACGTGGGTGCAGGTGACGCGCAAGCCGTTCGACAGGCCCAGGGCGATAGATCGACGCTTGTCGTCAGGAACGTGTTGTCGCGCGCTTGGCCGTCTTGCGGGTCGCCTTGGCGGGCCGGACCGTGATCGATGTCCGCGCGGAGTGGGGCTTGCCGGACGTTGCCTTTCTCCTTCCCTTCTCGGGTTCAAGCCCGATCGTGCCAAGAAGGCGAACCGCGGAATTATCGCGTTCGTCCCTCAGCCACGAATGACTCTCTCCCTCTGCCAATCCAGCGTCCACGCCAGGAACATCCAAGGGTGAGCGTTCCTGCTTTGCAGGTTGAAGCACGAAGAGTTGGCCATCCCTCCGGCGAATCTGAACCCGTCCTGCGCTGCGCGCCTCGTCCAGGAGCGTCGAAAACTGCTGACGTGCTTCGGAGTAGGTGAACGTCTTCATCGTCAAACCTCCAGATTCGCCACGCCTGCCTTCTCGGCGGCTCGAGCAAGCGCCTGGTCCAGCGTCAGGAGCGGCACACGTCTAACGAGCGCCGCCTCCAAAACATACGCGTCGTAAGCGTAGAGACCGTGATCCACCGCCAAGCGCAATGACTTCGACACATCCACGTCGACAAGCCTGAGTGATACCGACTGAAAGGACGCCCAGGCTTCGGCTATCTGCCCTTGATTCAGCCTCTTCCTGCGCCAGCCAGCGACCAGGGCATTGCCAATCTCCCATGGGGTCGATGCCGGTGTCAGCAAGGTGGCCGATGAGGTGGCGGCAATCAGGGCCTCTCGCCGTGGCTCGCGCAAAAGAACAGCCAGAATCGCTGACGAATCGATAACTATCTGCAAGGCCGCCTCGCCCACTAGTACATTTGTACAATAGCCAAAATCCTTGGCCACGTCAACCCGGCAGGAAGGGGCTGTCGAACAAGCGTGGATTGGACCAACCCCTTCCGTCACGGTCCCTGCTATGGCCCCGCCTGCGTCACGCTGCAGTGGGGCGAACGTCTGTAGCGGGCGGGGCCGCAGGGACCGCGCCGGATGCCCGTCCCTGCGGGCCGGGCACCGGGGTTTGCCACTGACGTGCAAGCCGTTGGACGGACAAGGAGAGTCAACAACGTCGCTCGGCGCTTGCATTCGGACCCGAAGAAGCGGGATCATTCTCGCGGCAAGTTGGGAGGAATTCGTGAAGCGAGTGTGCCTGCCCATTGCACTGGCAGCGGCCCTTCTTTCACCACGGCTAGCTCTTCCATGCTCCGTCGGGTGCTCCGAGCATGTGATCGCACCCGCCGAAGATGCGATCGTCCCGTCAAACCTTCCCGCTGTCGTCGTAGCCCTCAGGGACGGCTACCCACTGGAGACCCAACACCTGCCGACCTGGGTCGATGAGGCCGGCGTTGCTGTTCCCTACGGGCAGGAGGTCGTGGGCCGTTGGCGGCTTCTGAAACCCCTATCCGGGCTAGTCCCCGGGATGCGTTACACGGTCACCGTCCTGCTACCAAACGACTGCCAATCCGGCAAGCAGACGCGGCACTTTACTGCCGGCCCAGTGGAAACCCTTCCCGACAAGCCTCCTCTCGCGGGACTGGAGTCTGTGTCCGTCAAGGATTTCCTGACCTCGCGCTCGGGATCCTGCAACGCACGTGTACCGGCTGCTGTTGCGCAATTGAACCTCACCGAACTGACGCTGGGCGGCTTCCACTCGACTGCGGCGCTCGAGGCCTTCGTGGACGGAAGCAGATGGGGGCTATCGCTCCCGGGGGAAGCGGATGACCCGCAGCACGTAATGCCCGCTCCCTTCAACGACTGGAAGTCGCCGCTTGAAATTTTCTCAGTATGTCCGTCGGACGACAACTGGCTCGAAGCGGGCCTTGCCGCCGGGGTACACAAGGTCACCCTGCGCGTCGTGATTCCGGGGGGCCTGCCGGGGCCTCTTTCAGCGCCGATTGAAGTGGATCTGTCCTGCCCGGCCGAACCTCCTGAGGAGTCGCCGGAGGCCAACGTGCCCGACGATGTCCCGATTGATTCGGCAGATGGATCGCTGCTCCAGGACGCCGACCTGCCCGCAGCCGATGGCTCCGGGATCGACGACGTGGACGCGGCTCCGGCAGAAGCGCTGGTGGACGATGCGGGAGTCGATGGTGAAGCGCTGGCTGCCGAACCCGAGAGCGAACCCACCGCTAGTGACAGCGTCGGCAGTTGCTCCGCCCAGGCGAAGTCTCGACCCATGTCCGTCCTCGTCCTTGCGGTCGTAGCAATGGCGGTGGCGTATCGCTGGAGGCGCCGTCCGAGCGATCCGTAGTTTGCGATTCTTTACGCAAATCGGCGTCCAACTCGCGCACAAATTCGAAGCGCCATGGTGGGCCGTCGAACCAGAGCATGCAGTGGACGCCCACTTTCGTCACGGTCCTTGCCTTGTCCCGCGGCTCAAGCGTTGTTGACGCCTCGTGACTGCCCGGCGGCCGCGGGCAAGGACCGCGCCGAACCGGCCTGCGGCCGGGCGTGGGTGCAGGTGACGTGCAAGCCGTTGGGCCGACGCAGGACCGCTTGATCGAGGCTTGGTAGAAACGCGCTGCGTATTCCAACGCGATCCGATCACGGATTCCAATCTGAACCGATCACGAATTCCGACGCCAGCCGATCACTGATTCCACGCTGAACCGATCACGGATTCCAAGCCCAGCCGATCACG
>CAIZWN010000056.1 GCA_903936705.1 uncultured Myxococcales bacterium | reverse complement strand
GTAAGTGAATTATCGGTGTCGGCCCCTGTTTTGTCAAATGAAAAATCACCTGTTTGTGAGAAAATTCGAAGGCTTGCGTAAGGCTGCCCATGCCATCACCGGACCCAGACGGCCCCGCCGAGATATGAGGGGATTGGTCAGCTGCACTGCCGGCACGGTTTGATACACGTGGCGTGTTGGTGGTGACTATCCCGACGATTCCTACCTTCACGCCCCCAAGATCCTTCAGTACCCACGGCACCACGTTCGACCAACCTACGCGCCCAGGAGGCGGGCCGGCCTGGCGAATGTTCGTGACGACAACCGGCTGATTTGCCACTGCCAACGCCTTTTTCAGCGCACACTGGGGGTCGTCCGGCGGACGAAAAGGGTCGTCGGGGCCGCATCCCGAGTAATCGAATTCGTGGTTCCCAATGGTGCGAACGTCGTACCCTGCCGCGTTGAAGAAACGAACGCAGGGCATTCCTTCCTCGTCATTGACTGCCAGCTCGCCCTGGAAACAGTCCCCGGCATCGACGATCAACGTATGTGTCGGGTCCTCTTCCTTCAGCCGCGCCAACAGGCCGGCAACCCTGGCAAATCCACCAAGACGCCCACCCTTTCCGGCAAGTTCCGAAAGCTCCTGCCCGTCCAGGGCCCCATGCAGATCGTTCGTAGAGAGAATCGTAAGCCTGACAATAGGTAGCGGCTGATCTGCCTCGGACTGGACCTTCGCAACACGAGGCTCTGCCCGTGCCTGAATTGTCGTTCCGGCCAGGATCAACAGGAACGTGCATGCCAACTTCAGAACCTCGCACATTCGCACGCGCGCCATCATCGCCTACCGCCTCCCCCCGATTTTTTGCCGCCCTTCTGGCGCTTCAACTCGACATCCAACTCCTCCCATGCCTTCTTCTGGATCTCGGAGTAGACGTATCCCTTGCGCGCCGCTGCGACAGCTCCCTTGGCCAGCAAAGGTTCCAGCTCGACGGCCCTGTATCTTGAGGCGATTGCGGCCTCGACGAGTCCCTTGCGCAGTTGGACCATGGCAAGACCCAGATGGTTGTCGGCAGCACGATCGTCCCTGGCAAGAGCCAGCCTGAACGTAACCTCGGCATCGTCGAATCGCGACTGGTCGAACTGGGCATAGGCCATGGCTCCCAGCATCTGGCCGCCCTGCTTGCCTTCATCCACACATGCCCTGAAATCGGATTCGGCACCTTCCGGGTCCCCAATCATCATCAAAGCAAGACCGTGAAGGAACCTTGGCTGGCAGTCGCCAGGACGCCTTTGTATGAGTTTGGCCCAGATGACGACAGCTTCCCGGTACTGCCCGCCCAGGGATGCAATTTTTCCCTTGACCTCCCAGGCGGCGTCGTCCCACGACTCCTCCGGACCTGCGAGCCCCAGGAACATTGTCGCCAGCTTTACGTCCCCGAACCTGGACGCTGCATCGGCAAGCGAAACCCACTGCTGTGCCTTGGACGGCTTCAGCGCCTGCGCCAGGGCGACAAACTTGCGCGCCCGCGTATGCTCTCCTGCTTCTCCCAGGATGCCAGCTATGTTTGCCAGTGACTCCACGGTCACAATTCCGGCCTTGCGAGCGGCAGGTACCAACTGGTCGAGCCAGCCGTACCTCGCGTCTGCAGCAGCCCAGCGAAGCAACGAAGTCACACCTTCGCTGGCCGACTCCATCCCAGGCTTCAATCCAGCGAAGGCCCTTTCAAAGCACGATCTGGCCAGAACTGCCTGCCCGGCGACGACATGGTGTCGACCGGCGATCAACGCCCAGGTCACGCGAGCCTCGGCCTCGTCCGGATATCCAGATGCGTCCAGGACCTTCAGGGCCGCGGCGGCAGCCCCTGATCCAGGCTCTTCGTCCACCACCTTCTGCAGCGCATCCAGGACGACCTGGCGCCCAGGTGCATCCTTGGCCACCACCGCGCCCGCGAATGCCTTGACGGTCTCGGCACGCAGAGCGTCCTTGTCGGGTTCCATGATGCGAATCAGGACCTCGCGTGCCGCAGGCCCAAGCTTCAGCCAGGCAATCGCCGCATCCACGAACGACTTGTCCGCTGCCCTGCCTCCCAGAACAAGCGCGCGAACCCTTCCATCGATCGCACATATTCGCAGCCGCGGCTCGGCAGCATTGGCAAGAACGTCTGCGAAAGCTGCCAGCGCGGCATCCGTCTCGCCGGTCTCTATGCGAACGTCGCCAAGTTGGCACAATCGAACGATCCGATCGGTGTCCTTGATCTGCCCGACCAGCTTCTGCAGAATCGCGGCCCTCGTTTGCGGCGAGCCGCGCAGCCCAATCACGGAAGGTGCCGCCGCTGCCAATTCAACCAGCCGATCCACACCTCCGCCATTCACGACAGCATCGACAGTAGCCGACGATGCCGAGGTCAGGGCCAGGGAAGACACCAACGCCTGAACGGCGCACGGCCGGTCCCCATAAGCCTTTGAGGCGCGCCGACTGAGGTCCATCATCACGTCCAACGGCGCCCGACCGACAAGTGCACGAAGGATCATCGGCAGCGCAGCCTCGCGCGGCAGATTGACTGCCTGCAGAAAGCCCAGCGCAGCCAGGAACATGGAGGAACAGGCAGCCTGCTCGCCACCGAAAGCCGCAACCAGCTTCTGAAGGCTGCCTGACGCCACTGCGGCACCTGCTGCAAGCACCCTGACGGCAAACACAGGGTCCGGAACCGCGTCAAGGCCGGCGTCACCCGCCGCCCCTTCTGGTTCCAGTCCCTCGACCTGGCCCTCCAAGGCCTCGCCTGGACCGGGTTGCGACTGTGGCGGCTTTTGATTCTGGCCTGTCAGCGTGCCTGGCTTGCCTTGTGCCTCGTTTTCCGAAACATGCGCCCACCGTGCGTTGCCATCCGCGGCCAGGATACCGGCGTCCTTCATCCGTCCCAGCCACAGCTCGGCCTCTTCCAGAACCATGTCAGGCGACTGGAACGCTGCAACCAGGTGCATACGTCTGCGCACCTCTTCGGCCCACGCCCGCCCGGCCGCCGGATCGCCGGACGCGGGCCTCGCGGCAGGCACCGGACATGACGCCAGCGACTCCTTGGCCAGTTCCCCATCGATTCTGCCCTCCGTCTCGAACACCACCAGAGGGACAAAACATGGAATCTGGCGCAGTGTCTTCAATCTCGACGCAAAGGCGGCCGATCGGGCCATCTCCCCCTGACGCGACCAGCAATCCAGGTATACGTTGGCCAGATGCACGGCCGCTCGCAGCCTCCCCAGGCGCATCCGGTCCATGATCGCCTTGCCTGCCATCTGGTCCAGGCGAATCATGGTCTCCATAGAAGGACTGGCTGGGCATGAATGATTTATCCACCGAATCAGATCGGATTCGTCCCCCCCGACATCGGATGCCCTGGCAGCGGTCGTTAGAAACAGGATTCCAAGCGCCAACAAGAAGGTCGCACCGTGACGCATCGTCGTCCTCGCCGTTCGTTCCTCGCATTGTACCATCGCATCTGAGTCTGGCACCTGCCGTCTGGTGCGGTGCTATACTCGCTCCCGTAAAGTTTTCGGGGGATGCCTTGTCTGATGGTTGTCTGACACGAACCGCAACATTCGCGGTTCTTGTTGGTGTCCTGGCGGCGACCTCGCCGGCCATGGCATCGACGCCCGAGGACGAATTCCAGTCTGCCGAGAACACTTTCCGTTTCCAGGATTACAAGAAGGCCCTTGAGCAGTTGGGTCCCCTGCTCTACCCCGAGGTGCGTTTGGCCTCACCCGACATGGTGGTGCGCGCGCATGAATTCATGGCAGCCTGCTGGCACTGGCTGGCAGACGATCGGAAGATGGAGGACGAGTTCACAGCCCTGCTGACGATGTCTCCGCTGCATCGACTGGACCCGTTCTACTACCCAGCCTCGCTGATCCAGAAATTCGAATCGATTCGGAAGAAGCTGATTGAAATGCATGTCATCGCTGCAGAGCCCGTGGTGAAACCTCCCCAGGAGACCACAAAATGCGAACGGACCGAGGAGTCAATCGTTCGACGGTCGTGGGTCCCGAACCTTGTCCCGTTCGGGGTCGGGCAGTTTCTGAACGGCAGGAATACCAAGGGCGCCCTGTTCCTTGCCGGCGAGGTATCAACGCTGGCCCTCAATATCGCAGCCTGGATATCGATCGAATCCCTTCGCGGCAACGACGGCCGCTTCAGCAGGAAGAACGCTGCAACCGCACGCGACCTCAGAATCGTGCAATATGTCGGCCTGGGCACGTTCACCGCCCTGGCCGTATGGGGAATTGTTGACGCCTTCATGGACTTTGTCCCGGAGGTGAAGACGATGAAGATCGTGCCTTGTCCGACAGTGCCATCCGGGGGGGCTTCGGTGGCGCCTGGCTTGGCGATATGTGCACGTTTCTAGAGCACGTGCCTTGAGGTGTATTAAGTGGCTTGCATCCTGATGTTCCATGGCTCCCGGCCTCCGGGGCAATTCCCGCTTTTCCGTGGTGTTACGACGCTGGGACGCGACGCCGCCTGTGACATTCTGCTGCCTGTTGCGGGTGTCCACGACGTCCATGCAGAACTGGTATTCGAGGTATCCATTCACCATGTCAGGCCCTTGGAGCGCGGCGCCGAAGTTCTGGTCAACGGGCGAAAGGTCAAGTCCGCCCGCCTCGAACCTTGGGATGTTCTTCGAATGGGCGATTGCACCATGATCTACGCCCCTGGCGACATGCCGTTGAACGACAGGACCGGCGACGAGTCTTCAGCGCTGAAGCAACTCGAATCCCTTGGTGCATTCAGCCGCAAGCTGATGGAGGCTCGCGACCTTGATCACGCACTGGCCACACTGCTGGACGAGACCCTGAACCTGACCCAGGCCACAAAAGGATTCATCCTGTTCATCGAGAACGGGGTGCCGGTCGTAAAGGTAGCCCGCAATGTCGACCGTAAATCCCTGCCTCCTGACGAGGTTCTGTTCAGCGAGAGCATCGTCCAGAAGACGCTTAACGATGGCGAACCGCAGCTTGTCGTGGATGCCCTGAACAATCACGAGTTTTCTGGCTGCACCTCCGTCATCAATTTGAAACTGGCCTCGGTGGCTTGCATTCCACTGAAGATCGGGGGAGAGACCAGAGGGGTCCTATACCTGGGAACCGAACGTTTGCTGGACATGCTCGACGAGGTCCGACTGCGGACCTTGATGATCTTTGCCGCATCGGCTGCCGTTATCGTTCAGAACGTCATTCTGATCGAGTCGCTGGAACACGACAATCAGTCGTTGAAAGAGGAGGTTAAGGCCTCCCGATTTGGAACGTTGATCGGTTCCTGCCAGGGGATGCAGGACATGTACAGCCGCGTGCAGCGCGTCGCCCCCACTGACGTGCCAGTCCTGGTGTTGGGCGAGACCGGCACCGGCAAGGAACTGGTGGCGCGTGAACTGCACGCACGCGGCGCAACTGCCTCGGGACCGTTTGTCGCCGTCAACTGCGGTGCGATTCCGGAAAATCTTATCGAAAGCGAACTGTTCGGTCACGTGCGAGGCGCATTCACAGGCGCCATAGCCGCCACGATAGGCAGGTTCCAGGCTGCCCACAATGGAACGTTGTTTCTGGACGAGGTCGGAGAGTTGCCACAGGCACTGCAGGTCCGCCTATTACGGGTGCTGCAGGACGGCATGGTGACCCGCGTCGGCGGTTCAAGGCCGGAAAAGGTGAACGTGCGTCTGATTACCGCGACAAACCGGGTCCTTTCCGATGAGGTCCGAGCCGGCCGCTTCCGTGAGGATCTGTACTATCGCATTGCAGTTGTATCACTGACGCTTCCGCCGCTTCGCGACCGTGGCGACGACATCATGATGCTGGCCCAGTACTTCCTGAAGCGCTTCCTGAACGACACCCCGGTCGGGGTGCGATCGTTCTCGCCGGAGGCAACAAAAGCGATGCTGAAATACAGGTGGCCTGGAAATATCCGGGAACTTGAAAACCGTGTAAGGAAGGCCGTTCTTTTCGCCAATGGCCCAATGATCATGCTGACGGACCTGGACATACCCGAGGAGGATGACCGGCCTGTCGCGCCACTGGCAGAGGCTCGTGAGAAATTCGAACGTGAATACGTCTTGGAGATGCTGCAAAGGAACCACGGAAACCGAACAAAGACGGCCAGGGACCTTGGGGTCGAGCCGCGGACGATCTTCAGGTATCTCGAGCGCGAACGGGAGGCTGGGAGGGATGTATAGATGCATCTTCTTAAGTAAGCCTGATCAGGATGTCACGACGATCGGTTGCATGTCAGTAGGTTCACATGATGCGCACAGCGAAGTTGGTTGTAATTTCAAGGAGTTGCCCTGGTGTTGAGGCTGGCACGCCGATTGCTGACGAAGAAACAGGCGAATCGCTTGGTGCGCCTTGTCGCACCGATGCTGCTGGCCATGACGTTGGGAGGGTGCATGTGGTGGCCCGACATCCAGGAACGACAGGATGCGCTTTTCGGGCCGGCGATTGACCGGACCAAGATTGATCCATCGCCCGACCAGGTTGTAGACCTGACCACCCTCAGCACCCAGTTCTCGGTCGCCGGCGCCGTATCCGACCCCGACACCCCAGTCGAGACGCTCGAGTACCAGTGGTATGTCGGCTATCTGGAATCGCCTGTTCCACGCGGGCCGGATTTCATCGGCCAGCCGGCAATTCGCTTCAATCCGTGCGCTTTCCAGGCCGATCTCATCCCCTTCCAGGCACCGCACGTGCTGGAGTTGCTGGTGTCGGACCAGCCTATCGAGTTCGACCCGGAAGGTGGAAGAATCATCAAGGGGGGCTACGCATACGTCTCGTGGACGTTCGTACCCCAGGTGGCTTGCCCATGAGACATCTTATTTTTGCTACGTTCCTTCTGATTTTTTCGCTTGCGTCCTGCGGTGACGAGGTGGAACCCTTTGGCCACGATCTGCCTGGCACCCAGGACACAATAAATGGGCTTCCTCCACTGGCTTCGATCGCTTGTGTTGGGGACGACGACTGTCCCGTAGGGTCAGGTTGCTCAAGCGCCGGTGGAGTATGCGTCGCCTTTCCGCCCTGGACCCAGTCTTTCTCGATCCAGGTTGATCCCGATCCCGCAGGTTCGCTGCTGCCGGACCAGTTTCTGAATCTGGCAATTGAGCCGGCAGGTAAGCTGGTGATGAAACTGGCGTCACCAGTTACCGTCACAGGGCGGGTTTTCCACGCCTCCTCCGGATCCTTTTGGACAGGCGCAGGGGTTCCGCCAGGTTCGCCTGAATCCGATGCCGACTATGTGGCAGGGCGTCTTGTTGCAGTCGCAAACGGTCGAGTGCCTGGCACCCAGTTCCGCAGCGAAACGGTGGTATCGGCATTTGATTCGACCTTACCTGACCAGCCAATGTTTACACTCTTGCTGCTGCCGAACCTTTCCTACCAGGCAACCTTCATCCCGGGTACCAGCAACGCAGGTGATGTCCTGCCGCCATTCGTCTTCCCGTTGCAGGTAGCCGAAAACGGCCTGTTCGACGTGGTGCTGCCTTCCAGGGATGCCTTCATTCGTGTTCTGGGTGTCGTCGTGGCAAATGGGCAAGGCGGCAGTCCTGCCGGAATCAATGGTGCACAGGTGTCCGGCAAGGTTGGCTCGGACCTGATCGGAACCAGTTCGATGACGGATGACAGTGGCGTGTTTGGCCTGGTCCTGCCGCCTGGCGACGGGCCCGTCGAGATAACCGTGTCGCCTGGTCGAGATTCGATCGGTTTTCCCACCCGAAAATTCAACTGGGAGGGAGGTATCGAATCCCTGAAAGCAGACTTCGCATCGCAAGCAGCCCTGTCTTTCGACATCGGTACTATTCCAGTGTCGAGAAGCGTATCGGTGCAGGTCCTGGCTGGGGATGGCTCCGATACGGCAGTTCCTTCGGCAAGGCTGACCGCTCAAGGCAGCGCTGGCGACGGAGATGTCACAGCACTGGCCACCACCGACGCATCTGGTATCGCACGGTTTGAACTACTTGAGGGGCAGTACGCGCTTGCAGTGATACCTCCGACCGATTCTCAATGGGCGATGGCCGAGACCTCGCTTGACCTGACGACCCATGCTGGTCAGGCGTTCCTGGTCAGGCTGTTTCCGCGGGTTGGCATCGCCGGAACCGTGATCCGTGCCGCCACCGGCGTCCCTGTTGGTGGTTCTATCGTGTCCTTCATGACCGGCCGGGGTGGCGCACTTTCGGCGGCCTCGCAGGCAATCTCGACCGAGGCTGTGTTCCAGGCGACAACTGCTGAGGACGGTACTTTCAATGTCCAACTGGATCCGGCCACGTATGCATTGATGGTTCAGCCACCAGCCGGCACCGGTTTGCCGCGCGTTGTGTATCCGACACTTGAACTGAAGTCCCAGAGGACGATTGATGTGTCCCTGCCTGAAGGCGCCCTGGTTCGCGGCAGCCTTTTTGACACTGCTGGCAATCCACTTGTTCAAACATCAGTCCGCTTCTTCTTTCCAGTATCACCTGACGCTGCCGAGTCCACCTGGTCGCTGGCTGACACATCCTTCGCAACGACCCTTCAGACAGCTGCCGAATGCACGACCCGCGACGACGGGTCATTCGACACCGTGCTACCTGTAGTCTCCAAGGATTTCGACTGGAACCAGCCAGCGGACGACAAGAATCACAAAGGCATGGCCGATTTCGGACTGCCTGCGCCTGGCATGAAGTAGAAACAGATTAATAATCGAAGCAGTCTATAGCTTGCCGCACTCCGGCACGGCAATCTCGATTCCCTTCTCCTCGAAACCCCTGCACGAAGCCGTGGGCATCACTGTCAGGCAATCGACAAAGAAGCCTGTTTCATCGCCAGTCAGCGCGGGTTTCTCATTCGCCTTGGCACAATCCCCGTACATCAGACCGAACCACGTCTCGCAGTCCGATATCTTGGGGAACGAAAGACACTCGTCGGACCGCCAGCAAAGCGACGTCCTGAACCGCAAGCAGGCATCCTGTGCAGTCAGTTCCTCGGTTTGGTACAGGCCGCACTCGGGAACCGCAACATCGACCGCCAGGTTGTCCAACCACTTGCAGGAAACGTCCCGAAGACCGGTAATGCAATCGTCAAATCGAGGGAATCGTGTGTCGCTCAGGTCCGCCTTGACGGCTTCGTCAGGGCAGTTACCCAGGCTCTTCACGCAGGCTTCCTGATCCTTGAACATGCCGCATGCGATCGCCTTCAGACAGTAGCCCTTGTGGAAACTCCCGCAGGCGACTTCGGCCTTGGGAAGCCCGAAAAGAACCCGGTAACATGAAGGGACCGCGATATCGAAGTCGGTGGCCAGCACCTCACATGTCGTCTTCGGCAGGGCGCACAGACACTTCTCAAGGGCATCAGCAGCGCCCGCCGAAAGTTCCGTGGTCGCATCAAGAGTAGAACAGTTAACAAGCGTGGAAGTGAAGCTTGCCTCGCACTCGGACGTAACCGACTGGGTTCCGCAGCGAGCTTCCTCGACGCATTTTGCGGTCCGCACCTTCACGCAGGCATCCTGCGCACTGGCGGCGACAACCGAGGGACACTTCGGGCCGGGACCCGAGTCCGAAACAGGGCTGGGTTCGATATCACAGCCAGCAGCAATGATGGCAGCCACACCGATCGTCGCCACGGTCAACAGCGCGCGCGTCATGGATTCCTCCACTCGAATCAGGTCTTGGTACCACCTGACGAGCGTTGCGTCAACAGAAACTGCCGCAATACTGACGGTCTTTTCGGCGAGAATGTGATTCCAGCCATCCGTTCCACCAAAGGCTCAGGCCGTTGGCTCGAACCCAGCATGCCCTGCCTCCCGTTGCCCGTTGCGACTATCCATGCTATTCGGGGCCTGCGTATCACTGGAATTTTTATCAATGGACACTGCTCCGCGCCCCAGGTTGCTGGTCGTTGATGACGATGCCGCAGCCGTGGAATCCCTGCGCGAGATATTCGACCGCGAGGGATTCGTCGTACGAACGGCCCCATCTGGAGAGGAAGCCGTCGAGGCCTTGCGAGGCGATGAGTTCGGCGTGGTACTTGCCGACCTACGTATGCCGGGAATGGATGGGATGGATTTACTGCGGGCCGTCAAGGCGCTGCGCCCGGATACCGAAGTTGTCATCATGACCGCTTTCGGCACGATTGAAAGGGCTGTTGAGGCCATGCGCGAAGGTGCCTACGACTTTGTCACCAAGCCGCTAAAGCGACCGCTTGTGGTTCGCAGCGTGACGCGCGCTTATGAAAAGGCATCCCTGAAGGCTGAAAACCAGGCACTGCGTGCCGAACTGGAAGCCGTGACGGGCGAAAGAAACCTGGTCGGAACGTCAGCGGCGATGAGGCGTGTTCACGACACAATCACCCAGGTTGCACAGGCCTCCACGACTGTCCTGGTCCTGGGAGAGTCTGGCACCGGCAAGGAACTGGTAGCCAGGGCGATTCATAGGCGCAGCCGTAGATCGAGAGGCCCATTCGTCGCGATCAACTGTGCAGCGATACCGGTCACCCTTCTGGAATCGGAACTGTTCGGGCACGAGCGCGGCGCATTTACCGGGGCTTTTGCACGCCGCGAGGGACGCTTCAAGATGGCCGACGGGGGCACTTTGTTCCTGGACGAAGTCGCGGAACTGGACCCCCTGATCCAGGCCAAGCTGTTGCGCGTCCTGCAGGAAGGCGAATTCGAGCGCCTGGGCGGCACTCAAACCCTGCGAGTCGATGTACGCGTTCTGGCCTCGACCAACAAGAACCTGCTGGAACTGTCGCGCACCGGCCGTTTTCGTGAGGATCTGTTCTACCGGCTGAACGTGATCTCGATCATGCTGCCATCCCTGCGCGAGCGTACTGACGACATTCCATTGCTGGCCCAGCACTTTCTTTCACGGTTCGCCGAAAAGAACCGCAAGGAGGTCAGGACCATCTCGCGGGAGGCAATGGAACTGCTGATTGCCCATGACTGGCCCGGGAACGTGCGAGAACTTGAGAACACCATCGAGCACGCAGTCGTATTGAGCAGGGGAGATACCATCCGGGTGGATGACCTGCCGGACCTGGTAGCGTCGGACGCATCAGCCAAGCAGTATCTGACCATCCAGTTGGGGACTCCACTTGACGAGATCGAACAGCAGGTCATCCAGCAAACGCTGCGCCTGACGCGTGGAAACAAACGTCTGGCCGCCCAGTTGCTGGGGATCGCGACACGAACGATCTACAGGAAGCTGTAGGATCTGCCTGTGGCGCCAGGACGTTGATGCAGAATGACCGACGCCCACGGAACCACCAGCCTCGGATACGGGGCATGATGTAGGAGGCTTTGATGATCAAGTCGTTCAAAGGCATTTCGCCCCGAATAAATCCGCAGGCATTGATTTTGCCCAACGTGGTCATAGCGGGTGACGTCGAAATCGGCCCCGAGACATCAGTCTGGTTCCACGCGACAATCCGCGGCGACGTCGGCGCCGTGCGCATTGGCGCAAGATCGAACATCCAGGACAACTGCGTCCTTCACGAGTCGACCGGTCGTACACCGCTGATCATCGGCGACGAAGTCACAGTGGGTCACGGAGCGGTCCTTCACGGCTGCCGCCTGTCGAATCGATGTTTGATAGGAATGGGAGCTACCGTCCTGGACGGGGCCGTGGTCGGCGAGAACTGCATGATTGGGGCGGGCGCGCTGGTCCCCGAGGGAATGATCGTTCCGGACGGTCACCTGGCCGTAGGTGTCCCGGCAAAGATCCGTCGTCCTTTGACCGAGGCCGAAATTCTGACTCTGAAGGATTCGGCCGATCACTACGTCGAATACGCGAAGGAATACGTCGGGTCATAGCGCGACCATGCCGGCCAAAGCGAAGTGCCTTGACGATGGCATCACCGACGCAAGTTTTCTGGTCCGGTTGGTCGTTCATGTCCGCCCCCCCTGCTAGAATCCAAGCGGTCGCCAAACGGAGGTGCCTGTGTCCGATGGTATTATTTGGATCTTGCTGGCACTGACGATCGTGGCCGATGTCCTGTTGATCCTTCTGCTGCTGCGACGATCCGGGGCAATACCTGCGGCACCCGATCAGCGCCTGGACCGCCTGGTGGATGGCCAGGAACGTCTGGAATCCGCCCTGCGTGACGAGATGGGGCGTTCGCGCAACGAGATCGGGGCGCAACTGAAGGACCAGCGCGTCGAGGTGACATCCAGCTTCGGCCAACTGGTCAACACCGTGGGCACGCGACTCGATGCGGTAAGGCAGGCCGATGAACAGCGCCAGGAGAACCTGCGAGCGGCAGTCGAGACACGCCTGAAGGCCATGCAGGAAGAAAATTCGAAGTCATTGGAGCAGGTGCGCATCATCGTCGACCAGAAACTGCAGGCCACGCTGGAACAACGATTGGGCGAATCGTTCAAGATGGTTGGCGAACACCTCGAAAGCGTCCACAAGGGGCTTGGCGAGATGCAAGCGCTGGCATCCGGTGTAGGTGATCTGCGAAAGGTGCTGACCAATGTCAAGGTTCGCGGGACCTGGGGCGAGGCCCAGTTGGGCAACATGCTGGCCGAGATACTGGCTCCCGAGCAGTATTCGACCAACGTGGCTACGCGCAAGGGTTCGGCCGACCGCGTCGAATACGCGATCCGCCTGCCGGGAAGAGATGCCGGACTGACGCCGGTCTGGCTACCAGTCGATGCCAAATTTCCACAGGAGGACTTCCAGCGACTGATGGAAGCATCGGAGCGTGCCGACGCGGCCGGGGTGGAAACAGCATCCAAGGCGCTTGATGTTCGTCTGCGGGCCGAGGCCAAGGACATCAGGGACAAGTATCTAGACCCTCCGAACACCACGGATTTCGCGATCCTTTATCTGCCTATCGAAAGCCTTTTTGCGGAGGTGCTGCGCCGGCCAGGGCTCAGCGAGTCGCTGCAGCGGGACTTTCGCGTCGTGGTGGCCGGCCCTACCACTTTCGCGGCCCTCTTGAACAGCCTGCATGTCGGCTTTCGAACGCTGGCGATCGAACATCGCTCGGCCGAGGTGTGGCATTTACTGGGCGCCGTCAAGACAGAGTTCGCGAAGTTCGGTGACGCGCTGGACAAGGTGCAGAAAAAGATAGGCGAGGCGGGAACAGCCCTCGAAAAGGTAGGAACTCGCAGCCGCGTTCTTGGACGGCGGTTGAAGGACGTCGAAGCCGTCACGATCGAGGACCCGACGCTGATCGACGACGCGATTATCGAAGAAGATATTCCAGATTCAGACCAGCTCCCTTGATTTTTCGCTTTTCATCGCAACGCCCGCGATCCCGAAATACAGACCTAAAATCACCGGGTCTGAAGACCAGTAATTGACAAATGTCAGTAAATCCAGCTAAAAGTGCGCCGCTAACATTGAAGCAGGCGGGTGATGGGACCGCCGGGAGGAGTTGCCACATGTCGTTCGATTGGCTCCGTCGGTTGAGAAAGGACAAGCGTGCCAGGACAGGTTACCTCGGAATGCTTTTGGCATTTTTCGGGTTGGCCTACATCTTCCCGTTCGGAACCGCCGCCCAGGAATCCGTTGCTGCACCTGCAGCTGCCGGTTTCCAGTGGTTCGGTCCGTTCGTTGACCCGGCCTACGCCGCATGGGAACAGATCGGGTTGCTGGTCGTCCTGGCTGTTGCAATCGCCGGCCTTTTGTATGCCTGGTTGCTGATGCGCCAGGTCAATCGCGCTCCGGATGGAACGCCCCGCATGCAGGCCGTTGCTGCCGCAGTCCGTGAGGGCGCCAACGCCTACCTTGGCGCGCAGTTTCGCCGGATCGGCCCGCTGATCGGCATCCTGACAATTCTCCTGTTCTTCACATCCGACTGGAAGGCACATCCCGAGTTCGGCATTGGCCGCGCCGTTGCATTTCTGGTCGGATCCCTGTTCTCCTGGACCGTCGGCTTCGTCGGCATGCGCCTGGCGACCCGCGGCAACCTGAAGGTAGCCACCGCTGCCATGACCTCATATGGCGAGGCGATGCAGATCGGCTACCGCACCGGTACCGTGACGGGCATGCTGACAGACGGCCTGGGCCTGCTGGGCGGCACCACGATTTTCCTGATTTACGGTGCGCATGCCTACGAGGCACTGCTGGGCTTCGGCTTCGGCGGTACCCTGCTGGCACTGTTCATGCGCGTCGGCGGCGGCATTTACACCAAGGCCGCTGACGTCGGCGCCGACCTGGTCGGCAAGATCGAAAAGGATATTCCCGAGGACGACCCGCGCAACGCCGCAACGATCGCCGACAATGTCGGTGACAACGTTGGCGACTGCGCCGGCATGGCTTCCGACATCTTCGAATCCTACGAGGTCACGATCGTCGCGGCGATGATCCTGGGCCTCGCCTCGTTCGGCCACAAGGGCGTCATATTTCCCTTGCTGGTCCGCGGCATCGGCGTGCTGGGTTCCATAATCAGCACGTACACAGTCAAGGCCGGCCCGAACGACACGTCAGACACCGCACTGAAGTCGGTCCACCGGGGCTTCTGGATCGGCTCGTTGATCAGCATCGTCGGCTTTTTCATTCTGGGCTACTTCTACCTGACCTTCGATGCGGCCTACTTCGTCGACAACCCGATCGCTCGCGGGGGCTTCCCCGGTGGCGACCCGAACCTGCTGCCCATATGGGCGAACCTTGGCACCGCCGGCCTGGACCTGCGTCCCGCGTGGACCTGCCTGATCGGCGTCGTTCTTGCCATCGTGCTGAACAAGCTGACTTCCTACTACACCCACACTTCTTACGAGCCCGTGAAGTCGTTGGCCCGCGCGTGCCAGACTGGTCACGCAACAAACATCATCCAGGGCATCGCTGTCGGTTATGAATCGACCGTCATGAACGTACTGGTCATTGCCATTGCGCTGGCACTGTCTGTGCTGGTCTACTCGGGCATGCCGCCGGTCTTCATCGCTTACGGCGTGGCCATGACCGGCATCGGGATGCTGACCCTGACCGGAAACACCATCTCCATGGACGTTTTCGGTCCAGTCGCCGACAACGCCAACGGCATCGGCGAGATGGGTTATGACAAGGAAGAGATGGGCGCCGCGAACTACAAGCGCGCTCGCCAGGTACTGGCCGACCTCGACGCCGTGGGCAACACGACGAAGGCGGAAACCAAGGGCATCGCGATCGGTTCCGCGGTCATCGCGGCCGTGTCGCTGTTCGCTTCCTTCATAGCGGTCATCGCGAAGGGCAGCGAGTCCGAAATCGCGAACCTGACTTCGGCTGAATACGCCGCAGTTGCAGCAAAACTGACGGTTGCTGACCCGATGGTTCTGATCGGCCTGCTGATCGGCGGGGCCGTGCCCTTCCTGTTCAGCGGCATGCTGATTCGGGCAGTGGGACGCGCTGCCTACTTCATCGTCAAGGAGTGCCGTCTGCAGTTCAAGGATCCTGAAATCTGGGCCGGCACCAAGAAGCCCGACTACGGCCGCGTCGTCGACATCTGCACCAACACGGCGCAGAAGGAACTGATCGGCCCCGGACTCCTTGCAATCCTGACCCCCCTCCTGGTTGGCTTCCTGCTTGGGCCGTATGCCCTTGGCGGATTCCTGGCCGGCCTGATTCTTGTCGGCCAGTTGCTGGCGGTCTTCATGGCCAACTCGGGTGGCGCATGGGACAACGCCAAGAAGATGATCGAGGACGGGATCTACGGCGGCAAGGGCAGCGAGGCCCACAAGGCGTCGGTCACGGGCGATACCGTGGGCGATCCCCTGAAGGACACTGCCGGACCGGCACTGAACCCGCTGATCAAGGTCATGAACATGGTCAGTCTTCTGGCCCTGGTCGTGATCATGGAATCCACACTGCGTCCGGCTGACGGCGCCACATCGAACCCCTGGTTCGGCATCGTCGGCTCGATCGTGTGCGCCGTGTTGATTGGGTGGGCCGTCGTCCAGTCCAAGCGCGACTCCAAGGAGATGCGCGAGGTCGGTTCCGAGCTGGAGTCCCGCACCGGGGGCTGATGCCCCTTTGTCTGCTGCACCACACGACCAACATCAATCTTCCAGTTGATTACCTGGCAGTCACAACAGACCCAGACCGGCCAATTCCTTGCTTGCCAGGGCACTCCATCCGCGATTTGCCGACGGATTGGCCGGACTGGGATGGGTGACGCGGCCTATCAGGACCGGAACCCCGTCCAGTGCCTCGCGAACGCGCGCCTCGGCGAATGCTCCAACCCCGACAACCACTCGCGGCTTCAAGACTCCTACAAAACTCCTCAGCGCCCGATTGCATGCGACAAGCAAGGGCCCCCGCTCGGCCAAGGGAAGTGCGTCGGGGGTACGATTCCTGCCGGATTCCTCCAGGAACATCAAAGGACAATAGTTCGTGACGAAGAAGTGGTCGAAGAAGGCATCAGGTGTGACGAAAACATCCTTCGCGAAGCCCCACAATCTTTGTCCGCTGACCTCGATACGGGGGCAGTCAAAGCCCAGCACCGGCCGCTTGGGGTGGAATACGGCAGGCAATCCGGATGGTGTGCGAATCTGCAACCAATCACGAACGAAAGGGATGGCTCCGAACGGAATACCGGTCTGCGCCATACCGAACGGCCCTGGGTTCATGCCAACGAACAGGGCGTCGATTCCGGAGCGGGCGTACCTTGCGCAATATTCGTCCCAGGCGCCACGTGCATAGTCCAGGGGGTTGTACACGAACGCTGTCGGAAGGGCGAACGTCAGGCGGCGCAGGTCGGCATCAAGGTTGCCGGTGATAGCCTTCAACTCGCGAGCGGTACCGGACTGTAATTCCGACATCGGCGGCTCCTGACGGTTCGACATGCAAGGGTATCACGGCGAATGAGCACGGGCTCTAGAGGACATCGGGCCTGCCACCAAGGGCAGCCGCGACCGAGCAAGACCATCGACGCAACGCGGACCGATCCGGCCGCGCCGGATGCAGGCGGTACAGTGCGGCGGTTGCCGCCATTCGCGCCACAGAGGCAACAAGACGCGCTGCAATATCGGGCCTACGTGCCGCGGCCCGCACAACTGATGCCAGCAAGCCGGCGTCTCGTGGTGGCACCAGACGCTGCGACAAGGCCAGACGCAGTGAGTCCCCCGTCATGAAGCCTTCGCCAACCAGAGCGCCTACGTCTTCGCCGGTCATCGAAACAGTCAGACGCCTGAAGGCATCAAACCCGCCCAGAATCGCGCCGTACCTGCGATGAAATCGTGACTGGTATGCCCACAGTGGCCCTTCGGCACCGGGGTCATCGCTTCCAGCGACGGCGTCGGCCAGGGTGCGAGCGCCCATCAGGCCCATGCCAATCCCGCTTGCATGCGCCGGAAAAACCTGGCATGCCGCGTCCCCCACCAGGGCAATGCCCGGCGCACAAAGACGGTCAAACGGACGGCGTATGGGAATCAGCCCTGCCCCACCGAACAGTGTGCTGCCTATCCAGGGGTTTGATGCAACGAAATCATCCAGAATTCCAGTGCCCGAACCCCTGCCCCCGTCCTGCGACACCCCGGTCGTTATCAGAACGGTCTGAAGATCTGACCGAACGTGGACCACAAGTGTCGAGAAGCCGCCCATGACCCCGGCCCAGTTCACAGTGTCCCCTGGCTGAAGGCCAAGGGCCGCCAGATAGGCAATCGCCCCGCCCTGGTCGGCGATCCTGCGAATCTGGTTCGCGCCGCTGCACAGTTCATCCGGCTGAAGCGGCGGACAGTCGCGCGCCATCGCAGGAGCCTGCCGTCGCAAGACACCGGATGTCCCCGATGCATCCACGAAAAGTCGCGCCGCTACGCGAAAAGGAAAGCCCCCTGACTTCGTATCGCCACGTCTGGCGGTCAGTGCAACGGGCCGACCGTGGGCGTCTATCTCCAGCGTCGCACCTGACACGTCCCCTTCGAAAACAACGCCTGAGTCCCGGCCAAGCGAATGCAGGCGCTGCACCAGAAGGCGGCAATCGACTCCAATGTAAGGCATTGGATCATGCATCCCCGCACGACAAGTCCCGAACCGCGAGATCAGCCATGCCGATTTCTCGTCGCGCTGCAGCTCGGGAGCTTTTGGCCGATCAATACCGAATTCATCGAAAAACCATGGAGGAACGGCGTTGGCCCACCTGGCGCCGGCCTGGTCGATGAAACGACGTTCCAGGACCATCACCGATAACCCGGTACGCGCCAGGGCCCAGGCAGCGGCGCTACCGGCCGTCCCGCCACCGGCGACGACCACGTCGACCGCAAGGTTTTCCTTGTCCATCCTGGACTCCAATCCTGCCAGCCGTTTGATAACAGATGAACGTTGGGACAACAACGGCGAACAGCACTGTTGAATGCGTCACACCAGGAATACCTGCCTGACGTGATGGAAGAACCTAGTAGCTGCCATAGAACTGCCCTGGAGCCACGCGCCCCTTGAACACGCGGTAGATATAGATCGTGTAGCCGATGACAATCGGCAAGCCGATCAGGGCAATCACCAGCATGCTTGCAAGCGATGTCTCGGTCGACGACGCATTCGTGATTGTCAGGCTGGCGTCCTGAAGGTTCAATGACGATGGTACCAACCGGGGAAACAGGGACAGGCCCACCAGGCCGATCTGGGCTGCCATGGCAGCGCACGAGGCCAGAAAAGCCCAGCCATGCCTTGCCGAACGTGACAGCAGCGGGATCGCAATCAACGACGCAAGATCCACAGCCAGAAGCAGATACAGCAGCACGTTCTGAAGAAGCCCCTTGAACAGCCATGGCGAAACAATCACCGCAGCCATCGTCGACAGGGCCCACAATGCCACCCACGAGATCCAGAGAAACGTAACCTGCCGCCCGGCGCGTTCCGCAGTCGGACCGCTGGCCTTCATAGCCAGATACAGCGCGCCGTGGGTCATGAACATCATCAGCCCGGTCACGCCCACCAGCAGCGCAAACGGATTCAGCAAACCAAGAAACGAACCTCGCCACAGGAATCCGCCGTTGGCATCAAGGACCACCGGAACCCCAAGAAGGATGTTTCCGACAGCTACTCCGAATATCAAGGATGGCACCATGCTGCCCAGACCGAAAGACCAGTCCCAGAATCGCCTCCACCCGGCCGAGTCGACCTTATTGCGAAACTCGAATGACACCCCCCTGAAGATCAGCGCAGTAAGAAGCAACATCAATGCGATGTAGAACCCGCTGAAGACCGTGGCATAGACCGGGGGAAATGCGGCAAACAGCATGCCGCCCCCGGCGATCAGCCAGACCTCGTTGCCATCCCACACGGGGGCAATCACTTCCATGTACTGGCCGCGTTGATGTTCGTCCCTGACGAACAGCGACAGAGCCCCGATGCCCAGGTCGAAACCGTCCAGAATGGCATAGCCGATAATCAGGAAGCCAAACAACAGAAACCATGTGACCTGCAGGAAGGCCAGATCCATCATGACACCTCCCCGGCTGCATCGGGACCATGGTTCATCTCGCGAAACAGTATGAAAACGTACAACGCACCCAAAGCCAGATAAACGGTCCCGAAAAGAATGATTGAAAAGAGGATCTCGGGGGCACCAACCGTTACCGACACCGATTCGGAGGTCCGCAACAGCTTGTAGACCGTCCAGGGCTGACGCCCCACCTCGGCCGATATCCATCCAAGCTGATTGGCGGCAAGGGGAAGCGGGCTGACCACAAAGAACATCCAGTGGTACCACCGGGACGTCATCAGGCGCCCGCGCCACATCAGCAGGAGGCCCAGCCCCATGACGCCTATGAACAGCATGCCCAGCATCACCATGTTGTGGAACGAAACAAAGGTCATCCACAACGGCGGGATCTGATCGGCAGGAAACGCGTCGATTCCCTTGACCTGCGCGTTGAAGTCACCAAACGCCATCCACGACAGCAGCCCAGGAATCTCGATGGTGGCATTGAGGGTCGGGGGCGGGCCAGCATCGAACAGCCCGAACATGACCAGCGGCGCGGAATTCTGTGTCTTGTAAAGACCTTCAAGTGCTGCAAACTTCTCGGGCTGATCACGGGCCACCTGCTTTCCATGTTCGTGCCCGGTTGGAAAAACGGTCAGAACCGCAAAAACCAGCCCGGCAATGATGGACAACCGCAACGCCTTGGGGGCCACATCCCCCCCCCTGCCCTTCAGCAGTTGCCATGCGGACACGCCACCAACGAAGAATGCCCCCGTAATCAGCGCCGCACACAACTGGTGGAAGAACCGGTACCACATTGAAGGGTTGAAAACGGCATCGGAGAACGAAATCAGCACGGCCCGCCCGGCGACCACATCGAAACCGGCCGGAGTCTGCTGCCAGGAGTTGACGACCAGGATCCAGAAGGCCGACATCGTGGCGCCGACCGCAACCATCAACGCCGAAAACCAGTGAACACCCTTCGAGACCTTGCCACGTCCGAACAGGTACAGGCCCAGAAACGCAGACTCAAGAAAGAAGGCGAACACAGCCTCGGCCGCCAGCGGGGCGCCAAGAATATCCCCGACAAACGTAGAGTACCTGGCCCAGTTCATACCGA
Organism: uncultured Myxococcales bacterium; assembly: GCA_903936705.1. GTDB lineage: Bacteria > Myxococcota_A > UBA9042 > DTJE01 > DTJE01 > CAIZWN01. Next base: position 54,222 of record CAIZWN010000056.1, on the reverse strand, counting down.
ACTGGAACTCCATCACAATTCCGGTTGCGACACCGACGGCAAAGGTCAATGCCATCAGTTTGGCAAAAAACCTGCCCATCCGAACGTACGTGTCGTCCGCCTTGCGCCAGCCCAGCGTCTCGACAACCACCAGCATCCAGCCCAAACCGATCGATATCGGGGGAAACAAAAAGTGAAATCCGATGGTCATCGCAAACTGAATACGTGCAAGGAGAACGGCATCCATGCGCCAACTCCGAGTGAAGGTTTCCGGACCCACGGTGCAAATAATTCTGCTGGATTCGATTACGGATCCAGTGTTACGTCAAGCGCACCGGCCATTTGTTAGGCGTATGGCCATTGTACAAGGAATCGAACCCCGGCTAGCATTCCTGTAACTCGACGCCCGGAGACGCGCCGTGACGGATTCCTTTGCCCCACGTGAAGTCCATGGAAAGCCTTCTTCCGACCGGGTACGCCAACTGAAACAGGCTTATCTTGAAGCGCCTCTGATGGTCGACATCGAGTACATCCGGCGATTGACCGAATCCCACCGTCGCACAGATGGCATGGAAGTCCTGGAGAGACGCGCCGAGGACCATGCCTACGCACTGGAAGGCCTGACTCCCATATTCCACCCTGGGGAGCGTATCGCCGGGCACAAGACGCGATTCATCCGCGGCGCGATCCCATACGCCAACTACGCAGCAGGACCCTTCCTGCGCGAGATGCGGCGACAGCAACAGGACGCCCAGCAGAAGTACGTTGACCTTGGCGAGGGCGGTGGCGTCCAGCATGCCCGGCGCGAAGCCGAAGGCGGCGACAGCGAGGTGTTTTCTGGCAAGTTCCTGATTTCCCGCGATGAACTGGCCGAGTTTCGAGGGATCTGCGAGTACTGGGAAGACAAATGCCTAATGGAGGCCGGCGACCGTTTGTGGAAGACGAGTTTCCCTGGGGCCGGATTCATCGAGGACGGCTGGACCATCGGGCTGTTCACGGCACCGCACGACCCGTGTCCCGAGGGACGCATCGTTCTGGACTTTCGCGCCGCGTTGAGCCGTGGCTATTTGGCGTTGATCGCCGAGCTGGAGCAGCGCATCGCCACATTCCGTCCTGGCGGACCCATGGGGCCGGACCTGCATTTCTGGCGGGCGTCGTTGCGCAGCCTTCGCGGTGCGCTGGTTCTGGCCGCCCGCTATGCCGCAGAAGCCCGCCGACTGGCAGCAGCCGAGGCCTCGCCGATTCGGCGCGACGAACTGCTGGCCATGGCCGACGCCTGCGATCAGGTCCCGGCCCGTCCGCCGCGAAACTTCCGGGAAGCCGTCCAGTCGTTCTGGTTCACGTATCTCCTTGGCCACCTGGAGGGCGCGCACCTGGGCTACTCACCGGGGCGCCTGGACCAGACGCTATTCCCGTACTTCCGGGACGACCCTTCGGCAACCTGGGAAGACGCCGTCGAGCTGGCCGAAGAGTTGTTCGTCAAGATGACGAGGATCGAGTACATCGCCAGCATGAGCTGGCAGGGGCTTGGCCACGGAAACCTGTATCAAAACCTGATTCTGGGTGGCTTGAACTCGCTGGGTGAGCCTGCCGATAACCTGCTGTCCAAGGCTTTCCTGCAGGCACAGATCAACCTTCAGATGACTCAGCCAACCCTGTCAATCTGGTGGCACCCGACCTTGTCCGATGGTTTCCTGCGAACCGCCGTCGAGTGCGTCAAGACCGGCGTCGGCTACCCGGCCTTCTTCAACCTCGAAACGTACGTCCGCCACGAGGCTGCGGTCACAGGTTTGCCGATCGAGGTCATCCGCGAGAATGCCGCCATGGGCGGTTGCACTGAACCGACCCTGGAGGGCATGTCCTACGGCGTCGTCCAGGCCGGGTTCGTGAACCAGGGTAAGCTGCTGGAACTGGCAATGCACGACGGCGTGGACCCAGTCACGGGCGTCCGCATGTTCCCCCCCTGCCATCCGACGACCTACGACGATGTGGTCGGCTCGTTCCAGGACAAGATGCACGTGGCCGTGCGCAACTGGCAGCAATACTGGAATTACGTGATGCTGGCCCATCGGCAGACCGTGCCGCTGGTCTTCTGTTCGATATTCGTCCGGGACTGCCTGGGCCGCGGGCGCTGCATGGACGACGGCGGCGCAGTGAACAATCGAACGCCCACAACGCTGTCTTCGGGGCTGGTGAACGTGGCGAACTCCATGGCCGCGATTCGCAAGGTCGTGTTCGAGGACCGCGCGGCAACGTTTGCAGAACTGCAGTCGGCTCTGGTTGCGAACTTCGAGGGGCACGAAGCCCTGCGCAAAAGACTGGTGAATGCCCCGAAGTGGGGAAACGACGACGAAACCGTTGACCGCGTGTTCCTGGACCTGTTCGACGACTACGTGAACTGGGCCGCAGATCAGCGCAACTATCTGGGAGAGCCATACGACCCGTCGATGCTGGCGATCTCGACGCCGGTACCCTTCGGAAAGGCTTGTGGCGCGTTCCCCGACGGTCGCCTGGCCGGACAGCCGCTGGCCGACGGAGTCACGTCACCATTCCCGGGCACGGACCAGAACGGTCCGACCGCTGTGCTGCGCTCGTCGATCAAGGTTGACCACACCAGGATTCGCGGCGGCCTGCTGAATCTGAAATTCCACCCGACGGCACTTGCGGGTGAAAGCGGTGCGCAGAACCTGTTGGCCTTGATCAAGACGTATTTCGAGGGACCGTCGTTCCACGTTCAGTTCAACGTCGTGGACAGCCACATGCTGAAGGACGCCCAGGCGCACCCGGACCGCTATCGCGACCTGGTAGTCCGCGTGGCCGGCTTCTCGGCCTACTGGGTCGAAATGAGCCGGGCGCTGCAGGACCAGGTAATCGAACGCACGGAGCACTCCCTGTGATTCCGACGGCGCCCTCGAAAACGACTGGCGTGGTGTTTGACGTTCAGCACTATGCCGTACACGACGGCCCTGGCATTCGAACCCTGGTATTTCTGAAGGGCTGCCCGCTGCGCTGCGCATGGTGCTGCAACCCGGAATCCCAGGGTGCCGGCCCCGAACTGCGCCACGCAAGAGTCCGATGTCGCGGCTGCCTGCGCTGTGTCGCCGCATGTCCCGCCGGGGCCGTCACGCCCGGTCAGGATCGGCTACCTGTTTTCGATCGTGATTCATGCGTGCGCTGTGCTGACCGTCCGTGTGTCGAGGCTTGTCCCTCGGATGCTCTGTCCGTTTGCGGGGCCACGATGACTGCGGATCAGGTTGTGGCCCGGGTGGCCAAGGATCGAGCGTTCTATCGGAATTCCGGCGGCGGCGTCACGTTTTCCGGCGGGGAACCGCTTGCACAACCGGACTTCCTGGCAGCCTGCCTTGAGGGCTGCCGTGACGAGGGAATTTCCACTGCCGTCAGCACCAGCGGATACGCGCCATCTGAAGTCTTGCTTAGGATTGCGCCATTGGTGAACCTGTTCCTTTTCGATCTGAAACTGGCCGACACCCAGGAACACCTAAAGTGGACCGGCGTCCCCAACGATACCATCCTGGCGAATCTCGGCTTTGTTGCGACCAACGTGCCTGTGATAGTTCGCGTGCCACTGGTGCCTGGCTGCACCGACACCCCCGCTAACCTGGCTGGCCTTGCCGACATCATCGCGTCCATCGGAGTCTCCCAGGTCAATGTGGCACCGGCTCACGGTATGGGAATCTCCAAATACGCAGACCTTGGCCGCGATGTCCCGCTGGATGTCATCCCTCCCACGCGGAGCAGTTTGCTGGAGGCGGTTTTTGCGTTCAGGTCGAAGGGCCTGATCTGCGATGCGTTCTGAATGACAGCATTCATGGCCAATCGGACACGCGTTTCATGGCCCCCAATCGGGCGCCGCAGTGGAACTCCCGGCTGGCTTCAAGTCCGACCATGCGTTTGTCCGCGTAACCTTCTTCAAGGCCCACAAGAACGGGGCGCCGTATGCCGGTCGCAACGCTTGCCCCAGGGACATCAAGCTGTCGCCGTTTTCAAGCACCGACCCGGGCAGACCCTGGCTTCGTGACAGTTCATCGTGTCCGCTGGGCTTGCCGGCAGGCTTTTCATCCCCCCTCATTTCCGAGCCTCGATCAACGGCATATTCGTCCTTCAACCCAAAGACGTGGCCGAACTCATGGTCCGCCACGACCATGGGTCTTCCGTCTCCGACCTGCAGGACGGCCTCGGCCCCCAAACCGGCAAAGTTGAACGACAGCCTCGCTTCATCGAAGCCAAAGGCCCCCAAGACTCCACACAACAAATCGTAACGCTCCCTGGCGTTGTCCATAATTCTGGGGCCCTGACCTTGGACGTTGGCCTTGATCTTTGGTGGAGTTGCAGTACCTGCCTTGAAGCGAACCGACCACGCCTTCAAGCGAACGTGGGACTTTTGCTCCATGTCGGAACCGGCCTCCTCGAATGTGAAGGACTCCATGCCGAACGCGTCTTTTCGCCCGTTGACATCGTCCGATTCAAGAATCATGCGGTTGTCGCGAGGCCCGCCCGGACCGTACACCAGTCGCCCCAGGTCCAGCGCCTGATCCGGCGGAGTCTTCAACACCTCGATAACCAGGTGATCACGCGGCCCCTGGGCACCGGTCTTGACGTCCACATCGACGCAGGTGAGTGCCTGCACGCCGCATAGGCCCTCGTCTGTGGCATAGAACCTGAACTGTTTGGACCACCGTTCCTCGACCGAGGACTCCAGACGGGCCAGCCATACCGTCTTTTCGCCCTCGGTCCACTGCCAACCCGAAACGGCGTGGACCAGTTGAGTGGGGTCCTTGCGGAATTTGTTGTTCAGGTCCATGACCAGATCGCTCAGACCTGTCTCTTGCGCCACAGCACGACCATCGACGATCTCGATCGCGTTCCGGAATTGCACGGCTGCTCCAATCCTGACCAACTCGATCATGTCAGCCGGATCGTAGGTTACCTCGAAGCCACCGACGCCAGTGGGTGCGCGAACGTCCTCCGGTCCCTTGATTCCCGATCGCATGAACTCGTCGCAGGCCAGTACGTTTCTGGCTGAAACGGCACGGTCAGTGTCCCCGTTGGCGCCGGCAGATGCACCGGGCGCAGCGCCGCTGGCACCAACCGATTCTCCGGCCTTGCGCCCTGCAGCGCCACGATGCTGACCGCCAGAACCGCTCGACGGCCCCCCGGTGCCACCGCCCCCTCCGGATCTGGGACTCAACGCGCGCGCCCCATCCTGGTAACCTAGGTTTCGCACCTCGTTCCTCATGCGTTCCCGGGTGCCACCTTGACCTGCGCAGCGACCCTCGGATCCGCTCGTAGTTCCAGATTGCTTTCCTGAGCTAGCCGGTATCGTCCGAGGCGCTTCCTTGTCGGCCTGCATCGTAGCTCCGTGGCACCTGCACTTCACAGCCGGGGAGTCTAGCGCACTATCGCAAATTCCAGGGGGGGTAAATATGTTGTTGAAATACGATAACGGAATTGGACCTGCCTCATTCTACTTGGACTGTGTCCGGCCGGCTTGCACCGGAACCGGACACGCTGGTAATGTTGCCCGGATGACGGAGGTTCCAGGATGCGAACGACATCATGCGCTTTGGCAGTTCTGGCTGGATTGCTGCTGCCGTGCGCTTATGCAGCCTGCGGTTCCGGCAAGCCATCTCTGGACGTTGTAATGACGGATGATCTTGCCTCAGGAGACGAGTTTCCTGACGAGGGCACGAACGATGCCTCCGAAACCGCAGGCGAAGGCCTCGGCCTTGATGGCGAAACCGACGGTGATTCGCCAGAAGCCGACGCAGCCACTGACGCCCCCCCGAACACGAACGACGCGGGGCTTCGGATCGAGTCTCCCATCCTGCTGTTGGAGAAGGAGATAACAAACCTGGATTGGGGCGCCGACCAGCAGTTCCCGCTGGATTCCTCGTCACGCAACCCATGGGTCAGAATCTCCGAGTGCGACACGATAGGCGTCATGTTCAGGGACGTGGTCAAATCGGCCGACGGCACATTCGATACGGCGATCATTGCGCAAGTTTTTGACGCGACAGGCGACTCTGCCCCCCCAAGGGGTTTTCTTGCAACATCGACCAGACAGGCAGCTCCATTGCCTCTGGCCGGCACGCCGATCTTTTCCTCGAAGGCCGACGGCTGCAAGCCTCGGTTCTGGAGGGCCTCGGACACGCGCCCCGGCTATGATCTATGGTCCCCCCAGCCTGACGGGACATACCAGGCCGTCGAGACCCAGATGGGTCTGGAAACAGCCCTGGGCAAGGTGCCTGATTCGATCCGGCACATCGCGGGGGATCTTGACCGCAAGGAACAGTTTCACCTGCTGATGGAGGCAGGTTTTCAGGATGGCTCGTCCACGCCTGTTCACGCCTGGCTCAAGGACGGGGGCTGGGTTGTCGAGCGATGGACCTATCCGCAGGAAATTGAAACATGCCGCTACGCTTTCGCGACCGACGGAGTGGTGCACGCCGCATGCCGGGTTGGGTCGAACCTGGTGCATGGTGCGTTTATCAATGGCGCCTGGGCATACGATACGGCAGCAACTCCTGGAAGCCCCGACATCGTGATGGAGCCGTCCTCGATTGCCATGGCCGGCTATGAGATCCCTGTCATCGCGTTCACGCGAATGCAAGCGCTGGAAGACGCGCCGCTTGGGACCCCTCAGTTTGCCTGGACCCGCCTGGAACTGGCGACACGGGTTTCTGCCGACACATGGAAACAAGAGACACTCGTCACAAAGGGCGACGGCTACCAGGGGCAGGATGGAGACTCGTTCACGGGCTTCGGGCCTGACGTCAGGATCGATTCAAATGGCGGCACGCACATTGCCTTCGCGGACATCGCAGCCTGGCACGACCCCAATGGAACCCAGTTCCTGGAGCCAGGCCAGGCTCGTTACGCGCGCCGCACGGCATCAGGCTTTGATTTTCACACTGTATTCAACCAGCGTTTCGAACCGAAGAAGGACCCCTTGCGCACACTGGGCTACCAACCGATGCTGGCTGTCTCTCCCGGCGGGAAGCGGGCAGCATTCCTGGTGCTGGAGCGCTATCGCAACCCGTCGGTCGCCCCCGTTGGAACCGGGATCGCGCGGCTGCGGCTGCAACTGGTGCGCACTTCTCGCTGAAGACGTCACTCGTCTTCAGGGGAATCAACGTGGTGCAGGTCCTTGTCGATCGCCACAAGCTTGTTGTAGTGGATCGAGTACAGATGCATCGGGGATTCTGGAGATCCGTGAACCTCCAGCACGTCCGCGATGTACAGGACATGGTCGCCCGTCACCAGTCGATTGGTGACCTTGCACTCGAAGGAAACCGTGGCGCCATCAACCAGCGGGGGCCGAATCCTTTCTGATGGACGAGGAGTGAATCCGGCCATGGCAAACTTGTCGCCGTCGCGCCCCGACACGGTTCCGCAAAGCCAGGCTCCCCGGGCCTGCGAAAGCGCGGGAAAGCACAATGCGAATTCAGGGATGGCGTCCAGACACTCGCGCGAGAACTGCGCACGACCAATTGAAATAGCCAACTGAGGTGGAGCCCAGGACACGATCGTCCACCATCCAACGCCCATCAGGTTTGCTCTGCCATCCGGAGCGAGTGTGGACAGCAGCGTGTAGGAATGCGGCGACAGCAGCATGATGGCCTCGTCCCAGGTGATCGTTTGCATCGGTTCCTCCTGCAAAACGTCATGAACGGTTACAGTCAGCGCCCATTCACCAGAATCTTCACACCGGCACGCGCGGCGTCGATCAGCGGCTTGGCTGAAAGCGGCCCACCGACCGATCCCTGCATCCAGCGATCAGGCGTCAGACGCCCCTGGACGCACATCCGTTCCATTTCGGTTGCAAGGTTGCGCCCCTCGATCTGTTTTTCGATCTGGAACTGGATCAGGTGCCCAATCGGATAGTCTGGCAGGTAAAGCCCGCTGGAAATCATGTGGCTGTATATGGCCAGCACCGGGGAATCCTTCACGCCCAGCGCTGGCGCGTAGTAGGCGTTCCATATCTCGATGGCCTTGGCCACCACGGCCTCGCGAAGTTGCGCCGGAGTGGCATCGGGATGCGCGTACATCCACCGCCAGGTCTCCATATCCAGCAGCCCGACCCCGGAGATCTCGAACGACATCCAGAAGGCATCCACGGCAGCCAGGGCCTTCGTGGTCGCATCCCTGGTACCCAGCCCAAGGACCTCCAGGTCCCTCTCCTGGAATATGAATGCGAACGCCTCGGTGAAGGCCGTGTTCGGAACACCGGCCATAAGAGTGGAATCGACGCGGTTCAAGGTGAGTACCTGTTCCACGCAATGCCCCAGTTCGTGCAGGGCAATGTTGTAGCCCTTGTAGTTCATGCCCCCCTTTGGAACGCGGGTCCGCAGATGCGCCGAATCGGTCCGCATCCCGGCCCCCATCGCATGACCGGACCCGCGGGCCGGGTCCACGACTATGTGATCAGCAAGAAATCTGGCGGTATCGGCAGCAAAGCCCAGCCGACCAAGGATCCCGGGAATGTCGGCCTGGAATGCGTCCAGAGTGGGATAGCGCGACATGACCTTGCGATCAAGGTCATCGACCTTGAACGAACTGCGCGCCTTGAAACCGTCGTACCAGATGTCGAAGGGCTCCAGGGTCCGGCCAAGCCGTGAAGTAATCAGGCGCCCCACATCCTTGGCAATCGGGCTGGTCAGTACGTCCTTCAGAAGCCCCTCGACGGCGGCCTCTGGGATCTCGCGTTCGAAACGAAACTTTCGGTCTATATGGCTCGGGAACAGCGGCGAGAAAGCGTCCTGGCGCCGCTCGGCCTTGAAGACGTCCAGCAGGCGAGCAAAGCGCACGTCGTTCTCGCGATTCTGCATGGGAACCGGACCGCCGGCATCGCGTGGACTAACCAGGTTCTGCACCGGTTCCCAGTCCACGCCGGGGTTGTCGATGACTACGGCTGGAATCTCCTGGCGCACGATCCTCTGCATCACCTGGTAGATCAGGCGCTGGTCCGGAAGATTCTTCACAGCATCGCTGTACATCGCCTTGATGTGATCACGCAGTCCCCAATGGCTGAGCAAGACAAGACCCGGCGGGAAAGGACGTCTGCCATCCGGAGCTACCAGGTCGCCCATGTGCAGGTTGTAGTTCGTAATGTAGTCCTCGGCGCGGGCATATGCCGACGTGACCTGCTGACGCACCTCGCCGGGAATCCGCATCGCGAATGCGCCTGTCAGGCGGATCGCCGCCCACTCGCGCCGCGTGCGCTGGCCAGCCGCCTCGTCCCTGGCAACCGGAAAGTTCAGCAGGGCGACAAAGGCCACCCGGGTCTGATAGACATCGTCCGACAGGTGATCAAACGGATTCAGCGTCGCGAACAGCAGGTCGGCCGGCAGCGCCTCCACGCGATCCAGGTCGACCGCCTCGCGCAGCGTCCTGACCAGGGCGACGGCATTGCCCGACATGGACTCCAGATTGACCTCGAAACGCTTCAGCAAAGCCTCGATCTTCGTGGGGTCCGACAGGAACTGCGCCTTGCAAAAGGCCGCGAACTCGTCAGCCGACCCATCGGTCTCGCGCCAGAATGCGGCTACCTGCGTTACGCCCTGTCTGGCCCGAACCGCAGACTCGCCCCCATGCTCGTCAACGAGCTCCTGAACGGTAGACCCGATGCGGGCATCGTCGATATATCGCTTCACCTGGGCACCTCCAGTCGGGGGCGTCGGCACGGCGGCCCCAAGTGCCGGGACCGACATCAACCCGATGAAAATCAACGAGGACCATCGCACACGTGCAAATCGATGGGCTGACAACAGGCACCTCCCTAGAGTCGAATGGACAATCCGCCGAAAACCGAACCAAGCAAGGTCGTAATCCTGGCATGGATGCAGGTCTGCTGGAAGAGGACGATTTCCGAGATGCATGTCATGGCTGAAGTTTCCGGTGCCGACAGACGTGCCGCCAAGGTTCTCCTGTTTACAGGCAGGCATGGAGATGCAACATTCGGAACGATGAATCAGCCCGTCGCCAGCTTTCTGATGCCTTGCCGCGACGCATCCGCTACCGTCGAGGCTGCCGTCCGTTCCATTTTTTTGCAGACACGCGAAGACTGGGAACTGCTTCTTGTCGATGATGGGTCCCTTGATGATTCCGTTCGTCGTGCAGCGGACCTTGCCGGGACGGATCCACGCGTGCGGATATTGCGAAGACAGCGAGAGGGACTGGTCGCAGCGCTGAATGCCGGCGTGCAGGCCGCGAGCGCCAACCTGATCCTGCGAATGGATGCCGACGACATATGCCATCCCCAACGACTGGAGTTGATGATCCAGCGCGCCTTGCTGGAACCGGAACTGGCCGTAGTTGGAAGCCTGGTCCGGATTGAACCCGCCGATCATGTGACACCTGGCATGCGGCACTACATAGACTGGTTGAACTCGGTCGTCCTGTTCCAGGAGATCACTCGCGACATCTTTATCGAGTCACCCTTTGCACATCCGTCCGTAATGTTGCGACGCGATGCAGTCCTGGCGGTCGGCGGATATCGTGACGGCCCGTTTCCAGAGGACTACGACCTGTGGTTGCGAATGCACGCGGCAGGACACGCTATGGCAAAGGTGCCCGAGGTCCTTCTGGAATGGCATGATGGCCCGGGCCGCCTGACGCGCACCGACCCCCGCTACTCCCCTGACGCTTTTCGCAACCTGAAGGCGCAGCATTTGGCCGCAACATTCCTGGGGACAGCCGACCAGGTGCAAATCTGGGGCGCCGGTCCTGATGGGCGAAAGTGGCGAAAGGCACTTGCCCCATTTGGAATAACGGTATGCCGGCATTTCGATATCGACCCACGAAAGATCGGCCGCATACTTGAAGGTAATGTGCCGGTAATGAACTTCCGGGATATCGGCACGTTCAAGGGCTGCCCTCTGCTGGTTGCGGTCGGCGTCAAAGGTGCACGCGCGTTGATCAGACGGCACCTCGCCGACCTGGGGTGGATCGAGACCGTCGATTTCAGGTGCGTCCAATGAGCAACCCGCCAGACCTGCTTGCCACCGGAACCCTGACATGGGAAACGACTGCGCTTGTCGAACGACTTCCTGGGGACGGGCGCGTCGATATGGAAGGGATCGAGGCGGTGCTGGCGCGTGCAATCACGCGTGTGGACGGCGGAGGAGGATCCGCCGGTAACGTCGCAACAGCCGTGGCAAGTACCGGGCTGCATGTTGTCTTCGCAGGCCAGGTTGGAGACGACGAGGAAGGAAATCGTTGCGTGGCGGCACTGGTTTCGGCCGGCGTCGAAAGTCTTGTAAGGCAGGTGCCTGGGCGACGCACCAAGCGCAGCGTCATCCTGGTCGAAGCCGTATCGGGGCGTGTCGAGTTCCACGTGGACGTCCCCGCTCGTTCATGCCCTCCACTTGAGGCATCGGCAGTCCCCGGCGATCTTGTGCAGAATGCCAGATGGCTGCATCTGGATCGCGCCTCACCCGCTGCCGAGGAGTTTTTGAAGCGACGTGCGTCAAATGTCAGCTCGATGGACATTCACGATATTCCGCGCCGCCCGCTGGCGTTGTCCCGGTTGAAGCGGCTTTTGGGATGCCTGGGCTTACTGCAAATCCGCGAGGATGCGTTGTTCGGCCTGCTGGAGCACGCATGGACCGAGGAACGATCTTCGTCCGGATGCCCGCATGCTGGCAGCAACGACACCTCGCTGGGTGCGAACCTGACGCCTCGAGCAACTATCGAGGAATGTCTGCTTTGGCTTTCCGCCAGAATTCACAGGGTGATCGTTACCCGCGGTTCGCTTGGAGCCATGGCAATCGAGTCAGGCAGGCTGCCATTCCAGATTCCACCGGCAGCTCCTGTCATGATGATCGACCCGACCGGCGCAGGTGACGCCTTTGCTGCCGCCCTTCTGACCGGGATCCTGACAGGTCATCAGTTTGAATCGTGCTGCCACGAAGCATCGTTCGCAGGCGCTGCCGCCTGCACGTGGCTTGGGGCACGACGTCCATCAGAACGGCCTCGTTGAACATCTGGATTTCCAAATATCCTGTTTTTGGTGCAGCATTGCGCGACCTGATGCAGGCGATTAAGACGATGTCCAAACAGGAACTGGTAGAAATGGAGGCGCTGTGTCGCCCCCTGGCCCTCGGTGGAGATCTGGGGATCCGCTGGAGCTGGGATGCAAGACTCGGGGCCGTCCTGATGACGTTTACCTCTGACAAGGCCGCGGCGTTCCAGGCGTTTCTTTCGATCCACCTGCCGTTCAACTTCGACCGGGGCACCCTGCATAAGGCCCCCGAGCCCGCACGCAAACTGGTGGTGTCGATAGGTGGAGTTCGTCTTGACCAGAAGATAGTCTGCTCGGACGTGTCCAAGCCCTTGCTGGTACTGGGCGCCTGGTGGCCATGGGGAGGCGGTCAGACCATCTCGGTGCGCCTGTTCCCGATCATCAACGACCAGCCCGGACCCGACACGGATACGCTGGTTGCCGCCTTCAAATCCTGGTTCGGGCTATAGCGCCTTTCTTTGCGGTTTCAAGACGTGACTAGCCCATGGGAGGACAGACATGAAGCGGTTCGACGGTAAAGTGGTGTTCATCACTGGCGCATCGTCGGGAATCGGCGAAGCACTCGCGATCGAGTTTTCTGCAAGAGGCGCGACAGTGGCCGTTGGCGCCAGGCGCGAGGACCGCCTGTCTAAACTGTGCGAACGCATCGTGGCTGGCAATGGCAAGGCCCTGGCAGTTGCGTGTGATGTCACCGTTGATGGGGACGTTGAGAAGGCTGTCGAGCGGATCAAAGAGACTTTCGGCGGCATTGACATCGTCGTCGCGAACGCCGGTTTTGGCGTGGTCGGACGTGTGGACCGCCTGAAATTGGACGACTACCGCCGCCAGTTCGAAACAAACATCTTCGGGGTGCTGCGCACCATCCAGGCCACTGCCGCCGAGGTCAAGGCCAGAAAGGGGTCGTTCGCCCTCATGGGAAGCGTCGCCGCGTACGTTTCCAGCCCCGGGGCCTCGCCTTACCAGATGAGCAAGGCGGCAGTGCGGTCGCTGGGAGATGCACTGTGGGGCGAGATGGCGCGGGACGGCGTCTCGGTCACGACGATTCAGCCCGGGTACGTCGAAAGCGAAATTCGCAAACTGGACAACCAGGGCGTTCTTAGACCAACGGCCAAGGATCCCATCCCTCGATGGTTGATGATGCCTGCTGACGTTGCTGCACGAAAGATGGTCAACGCAATCGGTTGCCGCCGCAGGGAGGTGGTCATCACCGGACACGGAAAGGTGGCGGTCCTGATTGCCAGACACTTCCCATGCCTGCTGGCATTCGCGCTGCGCAGAGGTGCCGGCACTGCGCGCACAAGCAAGGCTCGAAAGGACTGACACCTGAACCCACGGTTCCGGCGTGGCCTACAGCAACCGAAAGAATTTGAGGATCTCGGCTTCCAGCCTGAAGATGCTGTTGTGCATCTGGTGGTCGTCGTTCAGTTCGACCAGGCTCACGCCGGAGCGCTCGCGGGAATAGCGCCTTGACTGATCGATGGGTACGACCTCGTCGGCGTTGCCGTGCAGAATCAAGGTCGGGCATGGGACTTCCGGGATCCTGGGATATATCTCGAAGTCATCGACAATGTCCCAGTGGACCATGGCTCGCGAGCCATTTGCGTCCTCGAATTCCCGCTCGCCCTTCAGGCGCCAGATCTCCAGGCCGTGCTCGCCGACCAGGCGATCCCAGTTCTCCTGGATTGCGAACCCCGGGCACAGCAGCACCATCCGATCAACCCGTTGCGAGTTGTACTGCGCCCACAAGGCGGCAACATACCCCCCGAGGCTGGACCCTATCAGGCGCCATTCCTTCGAGGAATCCCCATCGGCGTCAAGACGATCCAGGGCATCCAGCATGTCCGTCATTGTCAGGCGCTGAAAGGATGGCATGTTCATGTCCGGCAGCTCCAGCCGGACGCCATGGCGAGCGAACGCACGTGCCAGAACCATGCCCTTGTAGGACTTGGGGCTTGACGCGAAACCGTGAATATAAGCGTAGCGGTACACCAGGTCCCCGGGCTTGGCGTATGCATCGAAATACCGGAAAAACGATGCTAAGGCAAGCGGGATTGCCAGCAGATCATTGTTTTCAGGACAACGAAAGGTTCCGGGATACCTTAAGGCAGCCGGTGCAGAAGCGCAGCTTCCACCTACCTCATCAGGTCAATCGTGCGGCTGCGTCACCAGCAACAAAACCAGAGGCCCAGGCCCACTGAAGGTTGTATCCCCCACAATCGCCATCGACATCCAGAACCTCCCCCGCAAAATGGAGGCCTGGCACCAATCGTGATTCAAGGGTATCGGGGTGCACGTCCACCGTGTCTATTCCGCCTGCCGTAGCCTGTGCGGCAGACCATGGTCCGGAACCAGTGACCGGGAATCTCCAATCCTTCAACACCAGGGCCAGTCTGGCTAGCTGGTCCCCAGTCAAATTGCGGCCAGGCTGATCCAAGTCGGGCAGGTCGGCCGCCCTCAGCAAGGGAACAACCAGCCGCTTGTTCAGATAGCCGACCAGCATGGCGGCAATCGGCCTGTCGGGACGCATCACAAGACGCCTTTCGAGTTCCTGCCGGACCTGTCCCACACCCGCCTCGGGCACGAGGTCAAGACAAAGCTCTACGGTCTTTCCAGCACGAACGCCCTGGGTCGCTATTCGGCAGACATCCATCACAGCCGGACCCGACGCGCCCTGCTCCAGAAACAAGGCTTCCCCAAAAGACGCGGTCGCGATCTCGCCATCCACACGAATCGTCGCAGCCGTCAGAAACCTGGTGCCCTGCAGGTGTTTCAGCCATGGCGAGGCCAGGCGCAGCGATGAGATGACCGGAAACGTCTGGACCAGGCTGTGGCCAAGCGACAGGGCCACCAGCATCCCGCTGTCGTCGGCCCCCAGGGAAGGCGCGGCGCGCCCTCCGGTGGCCAAAACGATTGCATCGGCAGACACCATTTGTTGCCCAGCCGACGTCCGGACGCTGAACCGGTTCTCGGACCGTAGAACCTCCTTGACGATGGAACCGCACCTGACCTCGACGCCCAGGTCCTCCATCTCCCAGCGAAGGGCATCCAGAACAGCAGAAGCCTGTCCCGAACGCGGGAAGACGCGGCCTTTCTCCTCGACAATGGCCAACACGCCCAGCTTCGCGAAAAAGCTTATCGCCTGGAAGGCGCCAAACCTGGACAGCGCACCCCGAACGAATTCAGGTTGATTGCAATGGAAGTGGGACAATCGAAGATCCACGTTCGTCAGGTTGCATCGACCATTGCCTGTCGCCAACAACTTGCGGCCCACGCGATCGCCCTTCTCGAGGACGGTGACGGCCGCACCTGCGCGACCGGCTGCGATGGCCGCAACCATCCCCGAGGCGCCGCCTCCGATGATCAACACTTGACGGCCCGTCCCAGCCATTCGCGGCACCAAACTACCCCGGGGAAAGCAGCCCGCAGAATATGGGACCCACTCGCCCCAGGTCAAGATGGTGCGCCCCAGCGTTGGCCCATGGGGACTGCCGTCAAGCCGGATCAACGCACAAAGCAGCAAAGCACCGCGACCATCGCGATTGCAGCCAGCACCAGACCCTCGATTTCGTCACGCCGGATTCCCATACCTGAACCTCTGTTCAGTAGACATCCTAACATAAACCATGGCTGCGACATGAACAGGCTTTCGGATGGGCTACCTACCGCAGCTTCCCTGCGCTACACTCGCGTGCCCGGATCGCAACCTGGCCTGAAAAGTGATGGAGAGGACGATGCGAATTCAACTTGCCCCACGGCACGAGGAACACCTGCTGCAGAGATTTCTGCGTTACGTCCAGGTGGACACCCAGTCGGACGAAAGCTCGACTACCAGCCCATCCACGATGAAGCAGAAGGACCTTGGAGCCATGCTCGCCGACGAGCTTCGCAGTTTGGGATGCGGTGATGCCAGCATGGACGAATGGGGGTACGTGTTTGCCACCGTTCCGGCTAATCCACCGGAACTGGCCGGTCGCGTCCCAACCATCGGCTTGATTGCCCACGTGGATACGGCCTGCGGGTGCAGTGGCAACGGCGTCAAACCTCAGGTGTTGCTGGTATACGACGGGAACGACATCGTCCTTCCGGCCAATTCGAATGTAGTTATCCGCGCAGCCGAGGAACCCAACTTGGCTCGCTGCAAGGGCCACACGCTGATAACGACGGATGGAACGACACTGCTTGGTGCCGATGACAAGGCTGGCGTGGCCGAAATCATGACGGCGGTCGAATGGCTGCGTGATCATCCCGAGTTTTCGCACGGGACGGTCCGAATTGGCTTCACGACCGACGAGGAGGTTGGCCGCGGCACTGAACACTTCGACGTGGCTGCTTTCGGCGCCAGCTATGCCTACACCCTTGACGGTTCTGACATCGGCGAGATCGAGGACGAGACGTTCTGCGCCAATTCCGCGAAGGTGATCATCGAGGGCGCCGACGTTCACCCCGGGTATGCAAAACACAAGATGATCAATGCCGTCAGGGTGGCTGCCGCCCTGGTTGAGGCTCTGCCGAGAGACCGGCTGCCCGAGACTACCGAGAAGCGCCAGCCATACCTGCACCCATACGATCTCAAGGGCGACGTGACACGTGCGGAACTGAAGTTGCTGGTACGAGCGTTCTCGGTCGAGGAACTGGCAGACCGCGAGGATGCCCTGCGCGCGGCCGCAAACGAAGTCGGGCTGAGGTTCCCGGGCGCGAAGATCACAATCGAGGTCAAGGAACAATACAGGAACATGGGCCAGGTGATGAACCAGCACCAAAACGTCATGAACTATGCCTTCGAAGCCGCAACGCGCCAGGGGATCGAGCCGATCAGGAAGGCGATCCGCGGCGGCACCGATGGGGCCCGTCTTTCCTTCATGGGATTGCCAACCCCGAACCTCTGGGCCGGCGGCCAGAACTTCCATTCCTTGAAGGAATGGGTATCCCTTGATTGGATGGCGCGGTCGGTCGAAACAATGGTGCAGATCCTGAACGTCTGGACCGAAAAGAACTCGTAGGCAAACAGCACGCGCAATATGGTTTTCCAGCGGAGGATCAGATGAGCACCCGATTCCTTGGTAAGGTTTTCTATCGGCTGGCGGCCGTATTGCTGTCCTTTGGACTGGCGTGCGATGGTGCCAACGGTGGCACTGACGTCACGGACGTTCCTTCGTCTGATCTGGTCGATATTGCGACCGTCGATACCACCGATGTCCCGCTGGTCGATATCACGGGTGATTCCTCGATGGAACTGCCCGAATTACCTCTAATTGACATCGACTATGCCGAAGTTCTGCCATCCGACGCAGCCACTTGCGTCGATGGCGCGAAGTGGTGCTCGGCCGACGGGTACGTCGCCATCGAGTGCAAACTGGGCGCACCGGTCGAGACCGCCTGCATGCGCGAGAAAGGGCAACTGTGCGAAAACGGAGCCTGCGTCCAGCCATGGGCCTTCGGCAGCCCGGTCTTCACCACCTGTGATGGCGTTGCCGGCGGGACCGTGGAAACCCTGGCACAAAAGGCCGCGTACTACGACGAGGTCGCAACACGCCTGCACATCCATCCGACTCTCAAGTGGGTCATGTCGGGCACACTGAAGAAGGTCGAGGTCGAGTGTGTGGGCGACGCCATCCCCCCGTGCTACGCAATTCCCGATGAGAAGACCGTCACGTACAACGATGTTGCCCGCTGGCATACCGGCGAGAACGACGGCTTATGGAGCGCCATGTACCTGACATCGCAGGCATTCAGGTATGCGGTGACCAGGTCCGACGATGCGCTTGCCACCATACGCCTGCTGCTGGACGGCGAGGTCACCCGGATGAAGATAACCGGGGTCACGGGACTGTTCACGCGGCAGTTCATCCCGCCGAACGTGCCAGGCATCGCCTGTCCGGATCCGGAGGCAAGCAAGCTGGCATACAAGACCGACATCGAGAAGGACGACAACCAGTGGGTCCAGATCCGCGACGACGGCTGCGTGTGGACAGTGAACAGGGACACTCTGGAATGGGAGGCAAGTACCCACTGTGGCCTGGACGAATACAAGGGCTGGTGCTGGCTGGACAACGTCTCGCAGGACGAGTACGCAGGCCATATGCTGGCACTGGGCGCAATCTACAAGCTTGTTGACCAGCCGGACGTGCAGCAGAAGGTGAAGGATCTGCTGGCTCAGGTTTCCGATCACCTGGTCAGGAACGAACTGTATTTCGTGGACTGGGACGGGCGCCAAACCGAACACGGCAAGCTGCACGCATATTCGTTTGCCGACACCCCCGGATTTCTGGCAGCAATGTCGATGGACTATATCCTCCTTGGCGCCGTGGCCAGCGGGCGCGAGGACCTGCGGAAGTACTACAACGATTGCCTGCTGCAGGTGAACGGACAGTGCGATGGCTGGCCCTACCCCGATGAAGGTCCCTATCAGGACTTCCTGAACCAGATGCTGCTGTACGTGGGCGAAGAAGGTTGCGGCAGCAACTACAACAATTTCGGTATGGTTTTCACGTCGCTGCACAACCTGATCTGGTTCGAGACAAACCCTGCGATTCGCGAGATCGTCCAGGAATCATTCGACAAGTACTTCATGCGCGAGGCTGACCAACCCAGGGCCCTGATAGTCCAGAAAAATCCCTGGTACGACTTCGGATGGGCCGCTTTCAAGCGGCTGGGCCCTGGCAGCGACGGGCCCGCCATCAAGGCCGTTGACGAGGGAATTTGCAGCCTCAAGCAGTTCCCGGCCAGCAAAGTCATAAAGGCCAAGGACTCGTCCTCGATGTACCCCCACTATTGCCAGCAGCGCCTGGGGGGTTCTGCCACCGAATTCCCTGTTCCCGTGGGCGATCGATGTGTGGAGACGTTCGAATGGTGGAGCGATCCCTACGACCGTGACACGTGCACCGACGATCCATGGACCGTCATCATGCCGAACGACTATCTTCTGCCGTACTGGATGGGCCGCTACTTCGGATTCATTCCGGAGGGCTTGTAATGCCCGATGAGCCTGCCATGGGCGAGGGTTCGGACGCTGCACCGCCTTGCGCTCCCGAGCGCGCGCTGGGCGAGTTCCTGTTCGAGACGGCGCCGGGGGTCTGGCGAATCCCCCTCCCGACGGGGTTTTCCTCGGGTGATGTCAACCTCTACTGGCTTGACGGCCCGCAACCTGTCTTGATTGACACGGGCGTTCTGGGGGATCGTTCGTTCGATATGCTGGGCGCTGCACTGAAGGATGGTGGCCGAAGGATCGAGGACATCCGTACGCTGCTGCTGACACATAGCCACGTAGACCACGCGGCCAACGCCTGGCGCATACGCGATGCCTCGGGGTGCAAGGTAATGATTCGGCGACGTGCGGTTCGTCGTCTTTCGGACGTCGAAAAGCTTGTTGATGCCGACGCGCCAGCCTTTTCGGCATTCCTGTTGAGATGCGGATTCAGCCAGGAAACGGTACTTCAATTCGCCAGCCACTCCCGGGTCATGAAGAAGATCAGCCATTCCTGCCCTGGGCTGACTGGAATTGACGACGGGGACGTGGTTGACGGTGGTGATGGACCGGCCGTAAAGGTGCATGCGCGCCCCGGCCATTCCTCGTCGGATCTGGTGTACGAAGTCGAGGGGACCGGCATCATATTCACCGGCGACCATGTATTGCCTGTCATCTCGCCAAACCCGACGATGGAGGCCCCTGAACCAGGGGATACTGCGCCTTATAGGGCTCTGGTGTCGTATCGCGAGAGCCTGGTAAAAACGGCGGCGATGGAATGCCTGATTGCCTGCCCGGGACACGGCTTGCCGTTTTCGGACCTGGCTGGACGCTGCAGAACGCTTCTGATGCTGCAGGAAAAGCGCTGCCAGCAGGTCCTGCGTCTGGTGCGCGAGCGTGGTCCTGTTTCGTCAAGGGACCTGAGCCTTTTGCTGTTTGGCCCAGTTCGTGCCTTCGACGTCTTTCTGACGCTGTCCGAGGTCCGCGGGGCAATGGATGTCCTGGAGGACGAGGGCAGTCTGATTGTGGACCGATCGGGGCCGGTCGATCTCGCCGTTGCTGCGTGAGGGATTCCGGCCGCTGTTTCAATCGGTTTGGACGGCGTGCTGCCAAACCTGTTCGGACCCGAGGAAGACACCCGATTCCTGCATTGATCCGGTTGACATCGGGTGCGCCTTGACAGAACCTTGCCCAGATTCCGATCGCCGCGATCGGTTCCCACGTGGAGGTCGTTCGATGCGTCGAGTGCTCCCGCTGATCCTGGTCGTTTTGGCAGCGTGTCTCGGCCCCGAGCCATCGGGTCTGAGGTCGACCCCTTTGTCGGGCTCCGGGCCTACAGTCGTATGGGACCCGACGGCAAAACCTTTGCCTGAGATCCCCTTCCCGAACAATGCCGCAACGCGCGTTGACCCCGACTCCCCGACGGGCAGGCGGCTGAACGTCAGCCTCGAGGCATCGACCTTTCTGGAGTCCAAGATCCGCGTTCGGTTCAACGAACTTGACGGTTTCGGCACATTCGCCCCGATCTGGGTGAAGTTCGACGCCGATATCAACCTTGATTTTTTCAAGAGCCGGCATGCCAGCAACAATTCATTCAAGGACGATGCAGTGCTGCTGGTCAACGTCGACCGCAACTCTCCCGGATTCGGCGAGGCGATTCCGCTGGACGCCGGTCAGGGCAACGTCCCGATGGCTTTGGAATGGCCATGGCAGTACTGGGATTTCGATCCACACGCCGACTCGCCTAACCTGCTGTTCGAAACCCACGACGAGGACACGAACCGCAGCGGCGCAATGGATCCCTACGAGGACATCGATTTCGACGGCGTGCTGGACAAGCCGAACACCTTCGACGGGAAGGATCCCGGCCCCAATTCGATCGACAACCTGGTCACATTCTGGGAGCGCGAAACCAAGACCCTGTTCCTGTGGCCAGTCACTTCGCTGCGAGAGGCTACGACCTATGCCGTCGTGCTGACGACCAATCTAAAGGGAACCGATGGAGAACCAGTGCGGTCACCGTTCCCGTATATAAACGCCCTGGATCAAACGGATGCCCTCGAGCATCTGGCCGGGATTCTCGCGAGAGACGAGATCGGCATGAAGCTTTCGGACGTTGCGTTCGCCTGGACGTTCACGACCCAGACGATCGCGGACGACCTGGTCACGATCCGCAAGGGCATCTACGGCAACGGGACGATGGCAGCTCTGGCGACAAAGTTCCCGCCGGACCTCGAGGCCTCCCCGGCGCAGGACCCCGACGATGACGGAACGCCTCCGGACCGCCTGTACAACCTGCCGAACGAAACCCTGGCTCCGCTGATTTCGATACTGGCCCCGATCCTTACCTACCCGCCGGAAGTTGTAACCGAGCTCGAAAAGGACAATGCCTTTGTCAGCCACTGGGTCCTCGGCAAGTTCACCACGCCCTGGTTCCTGGTCGACCGCGACGGCATGAACCCGGCGTCCGCCTACCCTGGCGACGAAAACGAGGCATTCGACGTAAACACCAAGACGGGCGCTGCATCAGTTGGAAAAGACCAGAAGGCGACCTTCATTTGTTCGGTGCCCAAGGAGACCGAAGGCCACAAACAGCCATTTCCGGTCATGATCTACGGACATGGCTTCAGCGGCGCCCCGTTCGAGATCTTCGGTTTCGCAGGGCGCCTGGCGCGTTATGGTTGGTCGCTTTGCTGCATGGACGCACCCGGTCATGGCCTTGCGCTTCCGTCGGATGATGTCACCGACTGGAACGCACTTGTACCGCCCCTGCTGGAGGGGCTGTACCTGCGAACCTTCTACGAGAGTTTCCAGGGCGGGCGCATTCGCGACCTGGACAACGACGGAGTCCGGTCGTCGTTCGACAACGGCGGCGATTTCTGGTCGGCCGACATCAGCCATACGCGAGACATGGTAAGGCAGGCTGTCGTCGACCACATGCAGATGATCAAGATTTTGCGGTCGCTGGGCGGCGAAAATCCACCCCTGTGGAAGGCCGACAGCAACAACGACGGAGTGGCTAACGACTTGATGGGCGATTGGGACGGCAACGGCGTTGTCGACATGGGTACAGCAGTCAATCCCGACGTGCCGGTATGGGGCCAGTCCATGGGGGCGTTCATCGCCCAGATCGCTGTCGCAGTCGATCCTGCCGTGACGGCCAGCACCCCCGTTTCGGGTGGCGGCGGCCTCATTGCCGCGGGCATGCGCTCTACCAACCCTGGCGTGCCCGAGGGCGTCTGGATGCCGATGATGGGCCCGATGGTCGTCTTCACGCCAACCGCTGACGGGAAGGTGGAACTGGCCTGGCTTGCCAACCACCTGCACCGCGAGTACCACGCGCCCCTGGCAAAGGGCCAGGACCGGCCCGTCGACCGCCCGCACTACTATCCCTTTGCGCGGGTATCGGACATCCTGCCTGGCGACACCGTGGTCGTGCGCAACCTGTCGAACGGCGAAACCAGAAAAGCGTTCAGGATGCCAGTTCAAGGCGATGCAAACACCGATTGCAAGGAAGACAAGGCGTGTCTGGCCGAGAAGGCAAACTGCCAGGTCGATCCCGCGCGCAGGAACACCCCCGAGTGCGCCAAGTGGCGAGGCTTCCGCGTGTCCATTCCCGCTGACGCCCTCAGCGCCATCGAAAAGCGCCGGGTCCTGGGGTTGAAGGATGGGGATACGAAGGCTGTTCCCGTCGATTGCGCCGTGGGTTCGTGGAAGGTACCTGTGGACGAAACCGGAGTGCCGACAGGGCCCGCCGAGTGCGACACGACCACGGCTGATGCCCCGAAGACCGACCTGAAGCGCTCGCTGCTGTTCGGAGACTTGATACAGATCGATATCTACGGTGGATGGGTCGAGGACCCGTCCAAGGTTGTTCCCAAGAAGATCATTGATTCCTTCCAGATTCCGGTGACCTTCGAGGGCGCAACCTACCCCCTTCGCGAGTTTGCCGATCCTTCCAAGCCCTGCCCTGTCCAGCTTACGGCCGACAACAAGTGCATGGTTGGGCCACCCTTGGTTGCGATTGCGCCGGGTCTGGGCCGCGCGCGCAACACCCCCAACTTCAGAAGGCTTCTTGGGCTTGCCGCGATGCTGGTCGAGAAGGGCGACCCGATTGCCTATGCGCGCATGTACGCCAAGCGAACCGAATGCGGCTGCGGCTACGACGAACTGTCCTGCCCGAAGGGCGTATGCAGAAACCCGCAGTCGAACATGGTCATCTACCACACGGTTGGCGACCCCAATGTTTCCGTCGGGTCCAGCCTCGCGCTGGCACGAGCCGCCGGCATTCTGCCCTTCACTGGCAGCGAGAACACACCGAACGACCTGCTGCTGAAGTCTTTTGTTCCCGAGGCCGTCGAGACGTACCGTCGGCATCTGAGCACCAAGCTGACCCTGCAGGACTGGAAGAACCAGGTGCCGTTCGTCTATGACGTTCGTTATCCGGAGGAATTTTCCGCGGCGCTTGCCATCGACCCGACCCAGGCGCTGCCTTTGCACGCGGACCCAGACAATGCCGACCGCGGGATGAACGAGTTCGGCGAACCGACAGTTGATGGGTACACTCCACAAACGGTTGTTACCGACACGGGCATCCTGGGCCTGCGCTTCCCGTACACCTATCCGCTGGGTGCCCACGGTGTCGAGCCGTCCAACCCATCCAGAAAGTTCAACATCAACAACTATTTCGAGAACCAGGCGTTCTTGTTCATGACGTCTGGAGGGAAGACGCTGTTGGACGATCCGTGCCTGGCCAATTCAAGCTGCCCTGAACTGCCAGACGCCGTCAGAAAGTAGCCTTGTCCCGCATGCAGTCCTTCATCAGCCGAAGCGATAGTGTTTCCGGACCGCTTCCAACACCTTCCACGTGCACTTCAATCCGACCGCGAACGTGACCAGGTCTCCCTTTCCGAAATGAGCCTGTTCCCCGTCATCGGCCGTAACAATGACATCGCCGGCAAGAAAGTAGCAGATTTCCTGCTCGTCGTACTCCCAAGGGAACTCGCTCTGCTCCTTGGTCCAGATTGGCCAGGCCTTGACGCCCAACTGGGCCAGGCGCTGGTCCGACGGGTTCCTTTCGACAGTAATCATGGACATAGGTCCCTCCCCTCAAAAGGTTGACGGCAAGCTGTTACCACGGGGCGTTGTTGCAACGCAACGGGATTGACGTCATCCAGCCAGATGACACTTTCAACCTCGGGCATCATGTGCCTAGAATGCCCGAAGGCGGCTTTCTCGACCGTTCTCCAACGGGAGTTCGCAATGAAGTCATTTTCGTTCAAGATCGACCCGATTACCGGCGAGGACTTCTACGAGGTCTACGTCACCGGACAGCGACTGCTGAACAACCCATGCCTGAACAAGGGTCACGCATTCCCTCGTGACGAGCGGCATGAATTGGAACTGGGAGGGTTGCTGGCCCACGGCGTTTCGTCGCTGGATGCGCAGGCTAACGTCTGTTTGGAACACTACCGACGGAAATCCGATGACCTCGAACGATACATCTACCTGATGGAGTTGCAGAACCGGAACGAAACGCTGTTCTACCAGGTGATCCTTAGAAACCTGGAAGAGATGATTCCGATCATATACACGCCGACCGTAGGACAGGCGTGCATGCAGATGAGCCATATTCTGCGACGTGCGCGAGGCATATACATCCACCCGGACAACATCGACAGCATCAACCAGATCTTCGAGGACGTGACGCTGCCGGACCTGCGACTGATCGTCGTTACCGACGGCGAACGAATCCTTGGCCTAGGTGATCTGGGATCCGACGGCATGGGGATTTCCATCGGCAAGGTCGGTCTGTACGTGGCTGCAGGATGCCTGCACCCGGCCTGCTGCATGCCGATGTGCATCGATGTCGGCACCAACAACGAACGTCTGCTGAATGACCCGGCCTACATGGGCTACCGAAAAACCCGCCTGGTCGGCGCCGCGTACGATGACTTCATCGAGAAGTTCGTAAACGCCGTGAAACGGGCCTTCCCGCACGCCCTGTTGCAGTGGGAGGATTTCGCCAAGCATCACGCCTTTGACCTGCTGGATCGGTACCGGGACCGGATCCTGTCGTTCAACGACGATATCCAGGGGACGGGCGCAACGGCGCTGGCGGCGCTGGTGACTGCGGCGCGGATACGCGAAACCCGCATGCGCGAAATGAAGTACGTGATGGCAGGGTTTGGCGAGGCCGGGCGCGGAATTTCAGACAACATCAGGACAGTCATGGAGGAGGAAGGGCTGACCGACGCCGAGGCGCGAGGCAGGATCTTCGCAGTAGACCGCCAGGGTTTACTGCTGGCCGACGATCCAGCCCTTGAACCGCAGCAGAAAGCGTTCGCCCATTCGCGCTCGGACGTAGCTGGCTGGAAGCTTGCCAATCCCGACCGTATTGATCTGGCCGACGTGATCCGTAATGTCCATCCCGACGTCCTGGTTGGCGTCACCGCCCAGCGCGGTTTGTTCAGCGAGGAGATCCTGCGCGAGATGGCAGCACATTGTCCTCGCCCCATCATTCTGGCGCTGTCGAACCCGACATCGAAGGTCGAATGCACGCCGGACGAAGTGATGAAAGCCACGAACGGCAGGTTCCTGATGGCCACGGGCAGCCCGTTCGCTCCGATCGAGACCCCGGACGGCGTTCAGGGCATCGCCCAGTGCAACAACCTCTTCATCTTCCCGGGCGTCGGACTTGGGGCAATCATCTCGGGCGCCCCGAAGGTGACTGACCGCATGTTCACAGCCGCCTCTAAGGCACTGGCCCAGATGGTCACTCCCGAGGCGCGGCGCGCTGGCTGGATGCTGCCCCAGATGAAGGACATTCGCGAGTCATCCGCCCAGGCGGCCCTGGCCGTCGCAAAGGAGGCCCGGGACTCGGGTATCGGCCGACGCCTTGACGACGAGGCTTTGGAGCGCTTGATCCGCAAGGCGCAGTGGCAGCCGCATTACGTGCCTTACCGTCTGGACCGGTGTTCTGGGCGGCACTAGATGGATCGAGCCTGGTTCTCGCGACCAGGCGCCCAGCCTCAACGCGCACAGGCCTGCATCCTTGACCATGCAGCGCCCGCTGTGTTAAAGGCTTTGTCGGCTTTTGCGAGGCTTTTCCATGGGATTCCCCGAACGTCGAATGCGTCGCTTGCGCCGCACCGAGACCCTTCGAAGGATGGTTCGCGAAACCCGTCTTTCTCCGGATGATTTCATCTACCCGCTGTTCGTGGTTCCGGGCCAGAAGGTCCGCACGCCGATTGGCGCCATGCCTGGGCAGGCGCAACTGTCGGTTGACGAGGCAGTCAAGACCGCAGGCGAGGCTCTGAAGGTCGGAGTTCCAGCAGTCATCCTGTTCGGAATTCCGGACAAGAAGGACGCCCTGGGAACGCAAGCCTACAGCGACCAGGCACCTGTCCAGCGGGCGATACGTGCGCTGAAGAAAGAGTACGGCAACGACCTGTGCGTCATCACCGATGTCTGCCTGTGCGAGTACACCGACCACGGGCATTGCGGCATCGTCGAGAAGGGCGAGGTGCTGAACGACTCGACCCTCGAGTTGCTGGCCAAGGAAGCAGTGTCGCACGCCAAGGCCGGTGCGGACATGGTGGCGCCGTCGGACATGATGGACGGCCGAATCGGATTCATTCGCGAGGAACTGGACGAGGCGGGATTCGAAGACCTGCCCATCATGGCCTACTCTGCCAAGCATGCCTCGGCGTTCTATGGCCCGTTCCGCGAGGCGGCCGAATCGGCCCCCAAATTCGGGGACCGCCGCTCGTACCAGATGGATTCGGCAAATGCTCGTGAAGCGATGTCCGAATTGCTGCTGGACGAGGAAGAAGGCGCCGACATCCTGATGATCAAGCCGGCTGGCACCAACCTTGACTTGATCCGGATGGCGCGGGACGACTTTGACCTGCCGTTGGCGGCTTACCAGGTCAGTGGCGAGTACTCGATGTTGAAGGCTGCAGCCGAACGTGGCTGGCTGGATCACGACCGGGCGATGATGGAATCCCTGATCGCCATTCGGCGCGCCGGCGCGGATCTGATACTTACGTACTTCGCCATAGAGGCGTCACGCCTGCTCAAGGGCCGATAGGTTTCCTGCCGCAGGATGCGGCTGCGGCCATTGATTCAAAACGAATCCTGCACGATAGCGAGGCCGATGTGAACAGTACTTTGAACATACTGCCAATAGGCGGACTGGGCGAGATCGGCATGAACCTGACCCTTTATGGGGTTGGGGACGACTGGCTGATCGTGGATGCCGGCGTGCAATTCTGCGACCCTTCAATGGTGGGCGTCGAGTTGATGATGCCCGACCTGGACCTGCTGGCAGAGTACCGGGACCGCGTCCAAGCAATCCTGCTGACCCACGGTCACGAAGACCACATCGGGGCCGTGGAATACATCGTGGGTTCGCTGAAGGTCCCGGTGTATGCGCCACCATTCGTCTGCGAACTGCTGCGCCTGAAGGCCAACGAGTTCGGGGCCGTGGCTAGGGCCGACCTGCGGCCAGTGGCACCTGGGCACACGATCACGGTGGGGCCAATAAGCGTGAACTTCCTCCGGGTCACCCACTCGATTCCGGACTGCCACGCACTGGTCTTGCGAACACCCGTCGGAATCGTGGTGCACACCGGCGATTTCAAGATCGACCCGGATCCCCTGGACGGCACCGCGTTTGACTCGGAAGGATTTCGCGCCCTTGGGGACGAAGGAGTACGGCTGCTGCTGTCGGACAGCACGAACGCCGAGGTTCCAGGGCACTCCCGCCCGGACCGCGAGGTCGTGGCCGAATTGACTCGTCAGATTGAGGCGGCCGAGGGCCGCGTGATCGTGTCGCTGTTCGCGTCGAACGTGTACAGGGTCAGGGCGCTGGTCGATGCCGCCAGGTCGGTCGGCAGGCGAGTATGCCTGATTGGCAGAAGCCTTCTGCTGTACAACCAGGCTGCCGAAAGGGCGTTCAAACTATCCCCGATTGCAGATCTGGTCGATCCGCACATGCTGCATCGGATGGCGGATCGCAACGTCATGGTGATCTGCACCGGCAGCCAGGCCGAACCACGATCGGTACTATTCCGAGCTGCTCTGAACGACCACCCGGACCTGCGGATCAAGGAAGGCGACGTATTGATCCTGTCCAGCCGCATGATTCCCGGCAACGAGCGGACAATCCACAGGATGCTGAACAACCTGTCCCGTCTGGGGGCCAGGGTCGTCCACGAGAAGATGGCACCAGTGCACGGGTCTGGGCACGCCCAGCGGGACGAACTTGCCCAGATGCTGCGCCTGGTGCGCCCGAAGACGTTCGTGCCAATCCACGGGGAGTACGCCTTTCTGCGTTCGCACGCGGAACTTGCAGCTGAAACCGGCGTGGATGACGTGAGGATCATCGAGAACGGCCACCTGCTTGAGGTCACTGTCGACGATGCCGTCGTGACCGAGCACGTGCCATTGACGTTCCACTATCTCGACGAACCGCTGGTTGGCGATGCTGGCGAACTGGTGCTCGAGGAACGTCGTCGCATGGGTTGGACCGGTGTGGTGGCTGCGCGTCTGAAGGCCCAGCGCGGGCGGCGCAAGTGGAAGGCGTCGGTCGATTTGCACACGGCCGGCATTCCGATGATGCAGGAGGGAGTGCTGGACGAGGCCGCCGGCATCGTTGCAGACCAGGTCGCCGAACTGCCGATCGACTCGAACCGGCAGCAACTTGAGGAGGCGTTGACCGCGTCTCTGAGGGCGTTCTTCCGCCGGAAGATGAACCGTAAACCGGTGGTCTTGTCGTTCGTGGAATTGCTGGAAGACTGAAGTGGCAAGCGGTCGGGATAAGGCATCGCTGATGGCTTCGATCACCCTGACGCCAATGCGGCGAAGGGATATCCCTGAAGTAATGCGGATCGAACACCTGTGTTTTTCGGACCCCTGGGAGCAGGCCGCCTTCGAGCGCGAGACAACAAACAGCTTCTCGAGGTCGCTGCTGGCCCGCGATGCCACCGGCCAGTTATTGGGATATACGATCTACTGGATTGCCGGACCGGAGTACCACGTTCTGAACGTCGCCACCGACCCGGCCGCACGGCGAACGGGAGTTGCCAGACGGATGATGGACCACGTTCTGAACGAAGCCCGCAGGGAACATGCCGACTTTGTTGCGCTGGAAGTAAGGACGGGCAACGTCGCAGCCAAGAAGCTGTACGTCGATCTTGGATTCAGGATCATCGGCACAAGGCGGCACTACTACCGCGATGGAGAGGACGCCGAGGTGATGCAACTGCGGATGGGAACCTGATCGACGGGTCACTGCCCTGCCTGGTTTTGCGCCGGAGGATTTTTCAGATACGCCCGGTACAAACCAATAGTCATGGATCCGTGGGCCGACACACACCAGGGAAAATCCAGGTCTCCATCGCGCGGCACATCTCGATCCAACGGGATCCTCCTGACTGGCACCTTCCGCTCGATGACGGGCCGAAGGTCATATGCATCCACCATTCGCCTGCACGCGGGGTGCATCCCCTCCTGCCCGCACGAACGCAGCCAGCAGCGAGTACCAAGGAGGAAGAAGACGGGACGTTCGCCCGTATCCGTCACCGCCAGACGGTCGGGGCCAAGCACCAGATCATCGCGAAATGGCGGCATGAACCAGTAATCCGGGTAGTAGAGGTGCAACGGTTCGACAGGCTGGTCGTCCCAGGAATGCCGAACGAATACTACCGGCCCGTCAGGCAAGGCCGCCACTGCATCAACCAGCAGATCCTCCTCGTCATCGGCATTTGTCTGCTGGACGAAGGCAGCCGCGCTGAAAGGCACCGACGCCACAACAACCATGACCGCAAGAATGCCAAACGCCAACCGGATCGAGCGGCCAGCAGTCCCCTTGCCTCTTTGCACCCACGCAGCCTCCAGACCGAACGCCGCAGCAATGACTACGAAGAACAATCCTGGAACCTGCACGCGCGGCATGGAAACCTGCGGAAGGTCCACCAGCGACACTGCCAGCCAAGCCGACGCCAGAGCCAGAAGGACGATCCCGCGCAGCCTACGGGGACCCGCGATGATCGGCAGCACCGCAACCAGTGACACTCCCACGGGAAACCACTCGGGCCGCAAGGCAAGATTTCGCGTGACCAGTCCTGGCAGCAGCCACAGCAGGGAGCCCGGATCCGCAAGCACCGGTGTATTGCCAAGGTCCAGCTCACGCCCGACCGTAGTCCAAAGATGTGCAATTCGCAGGCCAAGCAGAATGGCGCAAGCGGCAACGACCCCGACCACAAACGGACGTCGCAACTTGGGCGCCGACCCTCTGGCGGCAATCCCGAATGGCAGCAACGCTACGGCTGCCAACGGCACAAGCCCGACCGACTCGGGACGCGAGAATACCGCCAGTGATAGATGGAGCAGCGCCAGAAGCAGATCCGATGCGCCACCCGTTGCGCGCCATCTTGCGATCAACCACAGGCCGGTAGCAGTCCAAAGAAGGGTAGGAACCAGAAGGCTTTCGGAAGCCGAATCCCTGACGAAGACCGGCGTTACGGCAATCAGAACTGCGGCCGCCGCAACCGCGATTCGACCACCACGCAGACGAGCCACAAGTGCGGCTGCCGCCAGTGGAAGCAGGCCTCCAAGAACCGCATTCAGACCGGCCATCACAAGATGCGATGGACCTGTCAGACGGAACAGCATGTGGTACAGCGCCAGCGCTCCCGGCCCGTACTTCGGAATATCGTCCAGAGCGGCCGCCACCTCGGCCATACGGTATCCCATGTAGTACATCACCGGCCGATGCGGAACCAGGATCCGGGCCGCTATCCCCACAACCACTACCGCGAGGACCGGCCACATCGCAGGCCCCAACGCGGACCGCAAGTCCCCATACAAACGCCCAGCAGTGACAGGACTGGCAAGCAGAAACAGGACAACCAGCAGGATCCCCAACCATTTCACAGATTCGGTCAGCGGGGAAAATGAAGGTTGATCCGCAGGTCTGGCTGAGGAACCAGGCGGCGGCCCCAGCACTGCACCACCATCATCGTTGCGCTGCAGCGTGGCAAGCAATTCGTCGACCAAGGGCCTTACCCTGGCGGCAGGATCGCCTCCCTCGGTTGGCCCCTTGTACCCAACGTTGAACGAAGCGGTCCGAGCAATCGCTTTGGTGCTCTCATCCCTGGCCGTCAGCAGGAATTCGACAAGATTCACTCCATCGGGTCGGGTCTGGTCCAGTGTAAAAAGAAACCTGAAACCCCAATCCTCGGCAAACGCGGTCACCAGGACGAAACCACCCAGACGATCGGGCACCGTGCCGTCGGCATTCTTGAGAAGAAAAGATGCCTTTGCCGGCAGCACTGCTGCCGACATGGCGATTGATGGCTGTAACGCGAGGCCGCACGCAAGACCAGTCCAGAGGCCGAACGCCAGCAACCTGCGCATGTAACGTCCGATAACAACCACCTCGTATACTCCCGCCAGTCCCAGCGCAACGGGACGGACCGTCCTCCAACACTGGGACCCTGAGGAACCCGTACCGGCAAACCGGGATATCAGCGCCCCGAACCCGTGTCAATGGGCCGCCGGAATGATACACTGCCACGTCGCCTGTCTCCGGAGAACGGATGTCCCGTGCCAGTTTGTTGACGACCACGGTAACGCTCCTCTGTCTGTTGGCTTCGCCCCTGATCGGGCCGCGTTCGGTCAGTGCCCAGGTTGCCGAGGCCGTCATCCCATCCACATCCTCGCGTTTTTTCCTGAAGGCCACGAACCCGGCACCAGGTACGTTTCCGGGAGGATGGCGGCTGAAGGACGTGAAGATACAGTGGGTTTCCGCCCTGGTTACCTTCACGAACAGGGCCGGGAAGCTTGCGGTAGTCGAGCTCTCGCATCCTTCCAGTCCCGGCACGCACCTGGCGTCTACGGACCGTTTTGCTTTGACGGCACCGGATTCCTCCGCAATCCCATCCGAGGAACTTATCCTGGCGCTGGCCCAACGCATCAGAACCCATGAATCGCGCTTTGCCTGGAACAGGCAGTTGCGATCGGATGCAGTGCCTATCGATCCGATGAATCGCCCTGCTTTCCAGCAATCCAAATCTGCAGCAGCCTCGCGATTGCGAGGCGCCATGAAAGACCTGAAAGAAGGCCGTTCAAAGCAGGCGGTTGCCACGGCACTGTCGGCTGCAAGACCGGCCGCCAGCATCGAGACACTTAGATTCGCCGCCACGATTCTTCGGCAGGCCGGGTCGGTCTCGCAGGCAATGCAGGTGCTGGATCAGGCTTTGAAGAAGGCTGCTGGGACGCCCGACGAGATTCCGGTACAGCTTGACAGGCTGGCTTCCTTCGAGGCCGCAGGCGACCGACAGGCAGCTTCCGCGGTGTCGCGCGACCTGGCTGCCAGGTTCAGGCAAGCATTTCCCGACCCAAGATGCGCTCGCGCTGACGCATTGGCCATTCTTCTTCAGGCAGGTCAGATTGCAGATGCTTCCCGCGCTGCTCTTGAGGGCCCGGAACCAATGGTAGCGTCTGGGGATGCCCCGCTTTGCGTCCACCTGTATCAGGTTCGAGCAGCTTCAGCCGCCGGCGATGCCGATGCCGTTGAGGCCTGCGCCAAGACCGCCCTGGAGGCATATCCGAACGAGCCCAACATTCTTTTTCTTTGGGGCACATATTTCTATGCTCGTAACCAGCTTGAACGCGCATTGCCCCCGTGGGATCGACTTGCCGCAATCGACCCGACCTTCCCTTCGCTGATGAGCCAATACGGCACGGCCTACCTTGTTGCGGGGCGCTTGGATGCGGCCGGGATCAAGGAACAGCAGGCCCGCCTGAGCCAGAAACCCGACGACGCCGTCGCCGCGTATCTTGCCGGGCTTGGCCTTTACTACCAGAGGGAGTTTGCCCAGGTGATCCCTCTGCTGGAACAGGCGTCGAAAGCAGTACCAAACGACCCCAGGCCAAAAATGTACCTGGCCATGGCGCATTTCTTCGTGGGCAGGCCGGACGTGACGCGGTTGATGCTGGACGAACTTGAGCCGTTTGCATACCAGGAACCGGATATCAACTACTGCCGTTCGCTGGTGTTCAGGTCGTTTGACCTTCCGCGAGCGATCCGCGAAATGGCCACATTCCTCAGGGTGTTCGAGGGCGAGAATCGACTGCGCTTTGGCCAACAGAAGGTAGACAAGGCCCGCAAGGACCTCCAGCGGATGCGCCGCGGTGAGATCCCCGAGGTCTGGCTTCCGCAGCCTGATGGCCAGGTCCCCGATAGTCCCAAAGGAAAAAGATAGGCCGCGTCGGCCATCCGCATGGACCTGGATATTGGATTCTGATGGTAAGACAGCAACAGCGAAGAAACTGGTAGATTTCGGCAGCAGCACGGAGGAGTCATGCCCCAGCTAACCGAACTGGCGACATTCGAATCGTTGTGCATGCATCAACGCGAGATGTCCAACATGCACATGCGCGAGATGTTCAGGGCAGACCCGGGAAGATCCGCCCGTTTCAGCCTGCACTTTGACGACATGTTGTTTGACTACTCGAAGCACCGCATCACCGACGAGACAATGCGCCTGCTGGTTCGCCTGGCACTCGATGCCGGGCTTCCAGGGGCTATAGAGCGCATGTTCACGGGCGAAAGGATCAACTCGACCGAGGGCCGCCCGGTGCTGCACACCGCCTTGCGTAACCGCTCCGTCACGCCGGTATTGGTTGACGGTCGGGACGTGATGCCCGGAGTTCGTCGGGTACTGGCGCAGATGCGCGGCCTGTGTGACCGGGTCCACAGTGGCGACTGGAAGGGGCACACCGGCCAGCAAATTTGCGACATCGTCAACATCGGCATCGGCGGATCGGACCTGGGGCCACTGATGGCGGCCGAGGCGTTGCGCCCATACTGGCAGGAGGGGCTGCGCGCCCACTTCGTGTCCAACGTCGATGGAACGCACCTGGCCGAAACGCTAAAGCGAGTGCGTCCCGAAACCACACTGTTCATCGTGGCCTCCAAGACCTTTTCAACGCAGGAAACCCTGGCTAATGCGCGCTCCGCCCGCGAATGGCTGATTGCCTTCCTTGGGGACGAGCGCGCTGTTTCGCGGCACTTCGTCGCGCTGTCAACCAATCGCAAGGCAGTTGAGGAGTTCGGCATCGACCCGGCCAACATGTTCGAGTTCTGGGACTGGGTCGGCGGGCGCTATTCGCTGTGGTCGGCCATAGGCCTTTCGGTGGCACTGGTAATCGGGATGGACCGCTTCGAGGAGATGCTGCAGGGCGCGTATGACATGGACGTGCATTTTCGCAGTACCCCGATCGGTCAAAACATTCCGATAGTGATGGGCCTTCTGGGCATCTGGTACTGCAACTTCTTCGGCGCTTCGTCGCACACCATACTGCCGTACGACCAGTACATGCATCGCTTTGCCGCGTACTTCCAGCAGGGCGACATGGAGAGCAACGGCAAGTCGGTAGACCGGGATGGCCGGCCTATTACCACATACGATACTGGGCCAGTAATCTGGGGCGAGCCTGGCACCAATGGGCAGCATGCGTTCTACCAGTTGCTCCACCAGGGCACCAGGCTGATTCCGGCGGATTTTCTTGCTCCAGCGATCAGCCAAAACCCCATTGGAAACCACCATGAACTGCTGCTGTCCAACTGCCTTGCTCAGACCGAAGCCCTGATGCGAGGCAAGACATCGGACGAGGCCAGGGACGAACTGCAGCGCGCCGGAATGGACTCGGACTCGCTGATCGCCCTGCTACCCCACAAGGTGTTTACCGGCAACCGCCCAAGCTCGACATTCTTGTTCAGGCTACTGGATCCCAGGACTCTTGGCCGCCTGGTTGCGATGTACGAACATAAGATTTTCGTCCAGGGGGTCATTTGGAACGTGAACAGCTTTGACCAGTGGGGAGTTGAACTCGGAAAGCAACTGGCCAATGCCCTGCTGCCTGAACTTAAAGACGATGACGAGGTTTGCGGCCATGACTCATCAACAAACGCGCTCATCGGGCACTTCAAGTCACTGCGGCGCGATGACTGAGGACGGAGGCACAATGACAGCAGGACGATTCGGACTTCCTGGCGGTTTGCTTGTGGTTCTGGCTGCTGCTTGCTTGGGGTGCGGAACAAGTTCGGTTGGCGGCGACGGACTGGAAGGCGATGCTGCTGACACCGACCTTTCCAGCGATCTTTCGAACGATGATATTGCCGATACGGATGGCCTTGAAGAAACGACGCCTGTTGACGCATTCGACCCGGGCCAGTCTGACGTTGAACATTTGGATTTGACCGGTACGAACGACCTGGACGCGAACCGGGATGAGGGCGGGATAGATTCGACAGAAGTGCCCATTCGGACGTACCAAGATCGCTCGTTCTCGCAGGCGATTCCACGGCGCTGGACGACTGACCATGGACTGCCAGATGCAGCACTGGCATCGGTTGCAGTCGATGCAGACGGCCGGCCATGGGTCGGATGCCAGTCCGGATTGTTCAGGCTGATCGACAGTCGCTTTGAAGGCCTTGGCCTGACCCTTGGCGTAAGCTCCCCTGTCACGGCGATAGTCGCCGACGGTTCAGGCATATGGGTCAACAACCGACTGGGACTGCATTTTGTTACTTCCGCCACCGGCGCGGTCGAGTCGTTCACCATGGCAGCCCCCGTAGCAACAATTCTTGGTTCGGCAATGGCCGGCGGCGTGTGGATTCTGGCAGGCCAGGGCCCGTGCCGCGGAAAGCTGGCAGGTGGCACGGCTGGCGTCGAGTGTTCGCCAGCTGTGCTTTCGACCCCGGCTGAACCAACCGGCCTTGCCGAGACATTCGACGGCCTGTTCCTGACTACCGCGACGAAACTATATCGACTGGACGAGGCTGTGTGGGTCGAGGTGCTGGTCACGGTTCCCCCAGGCGAGGAGACTATCGATATTCGGGGGATCACCGCGGCTGTCAATGGAGATCTATTGATAGCTGCCCGAGGTGGACTGGGCAGGATTGCAAGTGGCGGTCAGGTAGTAGCATGGCTGGCCGGGACCGATGGACTGCCGTTCGCCGATATTCGCGGCGTATCAACCGACGCAGACGGGAAGATTCTGGTGCCAGCGGCGAACGGGTTGATCATGCTGGACGGCAAGGCCTTCGACCTGATTCACGGAGGATCGTGGTTGCCATCGGACCAGGTCAACCAGGCCGCATACGCGCCCGATGGAACACTGTGGGTTGCCACCGAAAGCGGCCTTGCCGAAATTCGTTACACGAATATGACTCTCGAGCAAAAGGCACTGTTCCTGGGTGAGCAAACCTACCCACGCCACAACCGTCTTGGCTATATCTCGGACGTCGCTTTGAACGTACCCGGCGACCTGTCAACCACGTTTACTCACGACAACGACAATGACGGGCAATGGACGGCCATGTGGTTGGCCGCCCTTTCTTACCAGTACGCCGTCACGAAGGACCCCGAGATACGCAATCGCGCAATCGAGGCCAGTCGGGCACTGAGGCTACTGCAGAACGTCACCTACGATAAGGGTTTCATCGCCCGCAGCATCGTACCCCCCGAGGATTGCCCATCAAGGCAAGGGGGAGACGCCAGATGGCAGCTTTCGGCGGACGGCCTGTGGTGCTGGAAGTCGAAGACCTCAACCGACGAGTTCATTGGCCACGTCTACGGCCAGTCCATCTACTACGACCTCGTGGCCGACGCGGCGGAGAAGGCGGAGGTCGCCTCCATGATCGGACGACTGATGGACCATGTTGTTGGAGGTGAATATTCGTACACCTTGAAGGAGGAGGACGGATACCCGACCGAGGACGGCCACATGGACCCTGGATTCATGGAAACTGTAGGCCAGTTCGGGGACGCCGGATTGAATGCGGCGATGATCCTTTCAGGTTTGATCGCAGCACATCGCATGACTGGAGAGGTCAGGTTCCAGGAGCACCTTGATAAATTGATTTCGGAGTTTGGATACGCCGAATACGTACGACGCGAAAAGGAGATCCAGGATGTCTACTGGGTGAACCACGACTCGGACGAAATGGCCTTCATGGCTTTTCACGCGCTGCTGTGGAACGACGACGATTTGTCGCGCCGGGACATCTGGCTGGATGGTCTGTCCAGACTGTGGGATACCCAGCGCCCCGAACGTAATCCCGAGTTCAATTTCACCTGGGCTTCACATGCCCCGACGGATGCCGACATCGGCCTTCAGGATTCAATTCGCACCCTGAAGGAAATCCACTTGAGCCTGGTTGTCTGGTGGTGCCATAACGGCGGTCGCCTGGACCTGACGCTGAACCAGCAGCCTGACCGCTTCGGAAATCCGCAGTCCACCACCGTGCCTCCATACCATCAACGCCATGTCATGAAGTGGAACTCGAATCCCTACGGGCTGGATTCAGCGGCGGACGGCCGTTCCGAGGAGGCTTCGACCTTCTGGATCCTTCCCTACTGGATGGGGCGGTACGAGGGGTTCATCACGGCACCGCTTCCCTAGCATCGCTGCCAATCAGCGGTTTCAAACCCCGAACCTTTCGACGGCATCGGCAATCAACTGGCCAAGAGGCAGGCCATTGGGACAGCATCTCTGGACTGCAGACCAGTCGTTGCGCACAAGCCTTGTTCGCAAGTCCTGCGGGATCGATCGGAATGCCTCGCGGGCGCGGCGACCGTCACCGTATGCGTTTTCGTACATCAGGCAGCGCATTGCATCCGCAACCGGGGCACCTTGGGTCGCCGCATCGCAGGCCCCGCATGCCTGGCAGAAGGATCCGCGCGTTTCCAGCGCATGCCTGCGAAGGGCATCAAACTCGCCTGCTTCAAGCGTCTTGCGATCGAATGCCGCCGCGACGTATTCCTGCATAGTCCCAAAATTGGTCATCGACGCACAGACCGACGCTATTGCTGGATGCTCCCACAATGCCTTCAGCATGGCCTGGTCCAAAGTGAAGCCGCGACCGACAAATGCGGCCGCCAGTCGCTCCTCGGCCTCGGGCGATGGGTGAATGGGGCCACCTCCCTTGAACTTCATCCCAATGATTCCGACGCCCGCCTTTTGACAAGCATCCAGCGCCGACAGCATCTTGCGATTGTTCAGCAGGCGATAGTTCACGGAGGTCAATACCACGTCGATCCAGCCCAGGGAGGCGGCATTTCCCAGCAGGCCCTCCATGTTCCGGTGGGTACTGAACCCGAAGTGACGAATGCTGCCGGCGGCCTTCATAGACTTCGCCCAATCGCGAACCTCGGGCGTCAGAGCGTCGGCTGTCTTGATGCCGTGCAGCAGGTACAAGTCGATGTATGTGGTGTTCAGGCGCTTCAGGGACTGCTGCAGCAGGTTGGCCATGCCCTTCGGTTCGTGCTCGTCGGACTTGGATGTCAGGAAGACTTTCGCGCGATCATCCGGGTTGCGCTGAAAGTAGCGCCCGTATCCTTCCTCGCTGTTGCCGTTTTCATAGCAGTCGGCTGTGTCCCAGGCCGACACGCCCCAGGCCAACGTCTGTCGCAGATACAACTGAGCGGATCGCGTGTCGAACATGCCTCCCAGCGACAGGATCGGGATGTTGACACCCGTTCGACCCAGCGATCGCGTCGGGATGGGCTTCGGGTCCAGGCGCGGAGCAACAGGGACAGAGACGGCTGCAGGCGGCGCTGCGTCGGCCGGTCTTGCAGCCGGGCCTGGGGTCTGCGACATAGCTTCACGCGTGCCCAGAAGTGCCACGCCAGACATGCCGGCAATCCGCAGGAAACCTCTTCTAGTCAGACTGTGATTCATGATCCCTCCTGTCTATCCCCGGCCCATCGAACGACGCGGGTCACGAGACTCGTTCTCGCTGGTGATCCTGACGGCGCGAAGGCCGACCACGGGGCATTCGTGCTGGCAGATGCCACAACCGTTGCAGCGGTCCGGGTCGATATAGGGCCGGTGCAGGCGCACGCGCACCTCGAGTCGCGCGCCGGGTGTGAACGAAGCATCGTCAGCCGGCCGTGCCAGGACCACTGAAGTGGCATCGTTGTCCAGGATCGGCAGGCCATGGGCGGTCGCCCCAGCCATTGCCAACAGGTGGTCACCGCCGGCCAAGCGGCCTGGCCTCAAGAGCGCGCCGCGCAGCTTCACCCTGGTACCCTTGATCTCGTCAAGTTCATAAGGCCCTTCACGAAGGGTCTCGACGATCGATTCAAGAACGATGGCCTTGGGGCTGGTCGGGCAGTTCTCCTGGCAAACGATGCAGGGCCGCCCCATCGCCCACGGAAGACATCGTCCTCGATCGATGAATGCGCATCCCACCTTCAGGAGGCCAGCCTTGGCAAAGTCGCCACGACCCAACTTCTCGTCCAACGAGAACGGACGGATTGCGCCGGTCGGGCATGCAAAGCCGCAGGCGACACAGTTCGGCTGGCAACCGCTGGTGCCGATGCTGTTGTTCAGTACCGGGGTCCACAACGCCTCCACGCCATTCCCGAAACCGGCCGGCTGCAGGACGCCTGTCGGACAAATCCGCATGCACTGGCCGCAACGCAAACAACGGTCCAGGAATTCCGGTTCGGGCAAGGAACCTGGAGGGCGCACCAAGGCAGGTGAAGCCATGGCACCGGCCTGCCCCGCCATGCGCAACGCAGGTGCCAGCGCCAGGCCGGAAGCCAGCGACATAAGTACTCCCCGTCGGGACACGTCGGGAACCGGCCGCTCGCCCGCCATCGACGGCTGGGTACGGAAGGTCATCACACCCTCCTCGCAGGCCGGCAGGCAGTTCATGCACAGCACGCACTCGGACGTCTTGATGGCACCTGATGGCTCGCAGGCTCCCTCGCAATCAGCGTCGCAGGCTCGACACATCGAGCAGGCCGGAACGGTGCGCGCAACCCGCCACAAGGCATTTCGCCCCAGCAGGCCCATCAGAGCCCCTGACGGACATACGTATCGGCAGTAGAATCGGGGCACGACGAAATTCGCAAGAAGCGATGCGGCCAGCAGAATGCCCAGCAGCGCGCCTCCCTGCGAATGTCGCGGTGCCGAAAAGAACAGGCCGACCGACCGATCCAGCAACGGCAGCACAACGGTGCCCATGCCGCGAGTCAGGAAGGTCATAGGCGAGATCCAGCCCACCAGGTCCACAGATACAACGACCTCGTCACCCGGCAGAATGCGACCGGCCGCCATGAACGCCGCTACCAGAATTGCTGACCACGCGGCAGCACGCGCTGCAGAGCGCACCACGCGAGTCAGGGCCCACCAGACAAGGATTGCAACTGCAACAGCGATACCGACTTGGGCTGGTACCGGCCAAGTCACGGATCGGCTGGCCGATCCTGTCACAAGCTCGGCAGACGCAGCCGCCAGAATCAGCGCCAGCAGGTAGAACTTGACCCCCTGCCACCTTGACGGACCATTCATCCTGGTCCGCTGGCTAAGTCGAAAGGGCTTGCCAAGCCACCCGATGATCTGATGCATCGTCCCGAAGGGGCATATCCAACCGCAGAAGGCGCGTCCGACCACGATTGTCAGTGCCACGGTGGCAACAGCCCATGCCATCCCGGCATATAAAGTCCCGGTTGCCAGGGTCGTCGCCAGGGCGGGCAACGGGTCCAGTTGCAGGAACAGGTTCAAAGGCCAACCCCTGGCCTGGAACCGCCCCTCGCCAAATGTCGTGACCGCAGCAAGCCACAGGAACAAACCCAGGAAGAATACCTGGCTGATCCGACGGACGGTCACGATACGCATCGGCCAATCCTCATGCGTTCCATTCTCAATCAACCACCGCACGCAACGGATTCAACGACTCCCAATCGGCAGTGCCACACCCAACTGCAGACGCCATGGCAAGCCACGGCAAGTCCCCCGCGGTACGCCCCAGCAGAGTCGCGCCATAGGCATCGGCCGCCACGGGGTCCAGTGCCGCGATCATCTGGTTGGCAGCCTCGAGGTCATCCAAGGAACCACCCGTCGGGCCATTACGACGCATGACAACTGTGCCGTCCAAAACCACCATCGTGGGGCGAACCAGCATGCCCAGGTCACGAACAATCTCGCTGATCCGCTGGTGGAAAAGGTTGCGGCGCCCACCCAGCAACCCGTACCAGTTCTTCAGTGACATTGTCGCACCGCTGCGAACGTGGTCCTTGACCGGACAGATGCCGATTACTCGATCCACGTCCTGAAACGGCGTCCACAACACTGGCCAGTCGCGGATCAGTGACGAGCCTGCAAGCGAAACATGACGAAACATCGGTTCACGCGGCAGGATCAACCTGCCCCCCGACGATTCGACTGCCTGTGCGATACCCGAGACACGAAAGGACGTATCCGGATCGTTCACGGGATTGTCCGTGACCACAACCGACGCCGCCCCGGCAGACAGACACATTCGTACCAGGACGGAAATGACGTCAGGGTGCGTTGTGGCACACAGGTCAGGTGGCGTCGCGAAACCCACGTTAGGCTTCAGAAGGACGCGGTCCCCGGGACGAACGAAACGCCCGATGCCACCCAAGGCATCGATGGCACGCGAAAGGGTTCGGCTGCGATCGCGACCAGTAACTATTGCCAGCCGGGGGCCGTCATCCCGAAGGGACCAGTCACGAAATGGCGGCCCCACGGGTGATACGCCGACACCAGCAGATGGGGGGGTATTGTCGAACAAGGCCGCGGCAGCAGCCCCGGTGACAGCAAGCGTGGCGCCAGCACGAACGGCGCGCTTCAAAAACTCGCGGCGGGGTAGATCATCGGGGCGGTCCGTCACGGCTTGCCCCCCTGAATAGACGTCCACAGCGAGGCAGCCAGCGCATCGGCAACCTCACGCGACTCGGCTTCGTGCACTCCGGCAAAAACGGCGCCACGTGCAAACCCAACCTCGATCATGCCGGCGGCGTCCAGCGCCCATGCGCCAGGGATCCCGGCAGGCGGATCAAGCCGCCCGCAACCCTGGGCCATCAGCGTGTCGCGCCAGGCATTCGACAACATCAGCGCCTCCGAGGAATCGGTCCGCGACGTCACGAAACCAGTGGCCTCGACCGGCCCGAATCGATAGCGAGCCATGCTGACCCGGTCCAATCGATCAAAACCAAAGGCGCTGGTCTTCAGCATGGTCTCCGATCCGGCCACCCGACCTTCCGCCGGCAACAACGACGCCTGCATAGGCAAACCAGTCCCGGTTCCACCCGCTGAAGCGACCTGCAACGCGAAAACACGGGCAAGGGCCATTGCGCCCTCCCCTCCCCTGGTAGACAGCACCTCCAGATAGAACTTCCCCGAACACAGAAAGATGCCACTCGACGTCAAATATGAATGAGGCCCTATTCCAGCCTCAGGCGCGCCCTGCCTCCGCTGCTGCGACCAGACTGCATAAGCATTTTCCGCCGAACCAAGGTCGTAGACGCAGCCCTCGACGACATCCGGATCCCCGTGTGCCGTCCCGAACCTACGGCATTCCAGCGATTTGAAACCCGCCCCAAGATACAGCTCGGCACGACCATCGATCTTGTCCGACAGGGTTGCCGCATCAAATCGCTCCGACGGCGAAACGGCCACCGCCCCAGGCGGCAGAACAAACCCGGTCTCAACAACCGACGCCCGAGGCGCAATGCCCAGGCGAAAACGCTGCGGGTCGTAACGGAACTGCTGCAAGCCAAGAACGACACCTACAACAGTCAAGACCAGAAGGATCCCGATCCCAACGCGGTTCTCGGCCACCGAAACACGCCGCCGAGACGAGGCCATGACCACCTTCAGCAAGAACAGCAACCGATCGTGCAGGTACAGCCCTCACCGGTCAAGCACCGCAGCAGTATTCGGGCGCTGGAGGACTGTTGCACATCGCTGTTACACATTGCCAAGTCAAATTGCCGAACCACATGTCTAAAAAAGATCCGCGGGCCGGGTCCGGGAGTGCCCCGGAGGGAGCCGTCGGAGGCGCGGCCCACCAAACGGGGGCAATCAACAATCGGGCCGCGCCGAGACAGCAGGAGGCCGGTGGGGGCAGAGCCCCCGCCGGAACTCCGATCCCGGAGGGGCACCCCCGGAACCGGCCCTCGACAACGTCACGCCATCCACAACAGGATCCTACGAGCCGGCCTCCTCGCCACTTTTTTCCTCGTGGTATTCCTCCTCGGTG
Source organism: uncultured Myxococcales bacterium (assembly GCA_903936705.1). Classification (GTDB taxonomy): domain Bacteria; phylum Myxococcota_A; class UBA9042; order DTJE01; family DTJE01; genus CAIZWN01. The sequence continues at coordinate 11,142 of CAIZWN010000056.1, read as the reverse complement.
TTAACAGCCCAGATATTCGACTTGCCAGTAACGCCCGCGACAATGTTGTCCACGGCAGTCATGGCTGTCAGCATCGAATGATCGGTGTTGTTGTACTTGTGCATCCCGTTTCGACCCACAAGGAAAAGGTTCTCGATGCCCGAAGTGAATTCACGGATGGAATCAAACTCGTCATAGGTGCCAAAGTAGGCGGGATAGGTCTTGGGAATCCGCACGACCTTTGCGTCCAGAACGTCCGCGGGGTCTATCACCCCAATGCTGGCAAGCTCGCCAACAGCGAATTCAACAAACTCGGCGTCGGCCTGCCGCCAAAGATCGTCCCCTTCCTGGCAAAAGTACTCCAGGCCCAGCCAGACCGTGTCGGGGTCGGCCACCATGTATGGGCTCCAGTTGTTGAAAACCTGCAGGCGCCCAAGCTTCACATCACTTTCCTGGATATAGATCCACAAGTCCGGAACGATATCGTTCATGGTCGGAATGTTTGTCTGGTTACGGATCTTCAGGCGCTTGACCAGCAGGCCCACCGTCATGAAGTCGCGATAGACCAGACCCTCAGCCACCCTTGCAACCTGGGCAGGGACGCGCGGACCCATCGCGGCGACCAAATCCTTGACGGCCATACTGGAAAACACGAAATCCGCGTCCATCCTGCGTACTTCACCCGAAGCAAGGTCGGCAACATCGACACTGGTGACTCGATCTCCCTCCCAGGACACACCGACGACTTCGTGGCGCAGCAGGATCTCTCCGCCGGCAGCAACGACACGACGACCTACCTCCTCCCACATCTGCCCGGGGCCAAGCTTCGGGTAATAGAACTGTTCAATCAGGCTGGTCTCGGTATTCTTCTGCGATACCTGATCCGACCGCCTGCCGAACATGCTGCGCAATGCGTGAAACAAGACCTTCGAGACCGACAGCCCCTTGATGCGCTGAGCGCCCCAGTCAGGCTTGATCCTTGATGGAGGGACTCCCCAGACCTTTTGCGTATAGTCCTTGAAGAAGGTCCTATATAGTTCCTGGCCGAACCGGTTCACCAGAAAGTCTTCCAGCGAACCCTCGATTTTCACGGGAAACAGCCGGCACCAAATATAGCTGAATCCGATGCGAATCATTCGAACAAGACCAAGATTTCGCATCGTAGCCAGGCTCAGCGACACCGGATAATCAAAGAATCTGCGACGGAACAGGATTCGCGACAAACGCCTGCGCAACAGCATGACCAGATCGGTCTTTTCGGGGTCGGGCGCCCCGGCAAGCCGTGACACAACCAACTTCCTCCCCAGAACGCGATCGTCGGCAGCCGGCGCACCCTGCAGAGGCATGAAGTCCTGCCACCATTTCATTACGCGATCGTGCTTGGAAAAAAACCGGTGCCCCCCCATATCGAAGCGATTACCCTTGTAGTTCAGCGTCTTGCAAATACCGCCAAGCTCGCTGCCCACCTCGATAACGACAGGATGGATGTCGGTGCGCTGCAACAGTTCATGCGCGGCAGTCAGGCCCGCGGGTCCCCCTCCGATCAATATCGCCGTCCGATTGGCCACCTTACAGCCCCCTCACGGTGCCCGCGCACCAGTTTGAACGTTCGTCGCCGGAAGTTCCAGCGGAATGTGCCCCGCTGCAAGCCGACCCGGGTACGTCACCCGTCAGACCGTGCGCTACAAATTCCGACATTACCGACGTTTGCCACTGGGATGAACGCCCCGAGGATTGCGAGCGGGTTCTCGGCGCTGTATGGTCGAACACAACAAACCGGCCGTTGCTTGCTGTTGACCTCTAACGATGGGGGATTGTGATGCGAAGGGTTTTAATGCTACGGACTTCCTGGATTCTCGGGTTCGTTGCGGTCATCGGCGGATGCAACGCCACAGACGACTCTCGTCCCTCCTGGTGCGAAGGAACTCCCACATTCCGAGAAGGGGTCGCCATCTATGGAGACGGCGGCTTGCGCACCCTCGCTTGCATTACAACCATCGGGCGCCATGGGCTGCGGATCGAAGGAACTCCTGGTGGCAACGCCGCGGATTCAGATACCATCGACCTTCCCGCGCTTAAGTCTGTCGAAGGCGGGCTCTCCATCACTAGGGATGGGTTGACAACGATAAACATGCCAGCCCTGATTTCCGTGAAGGGCTTCATTGAGATTCTTGGCGGAGAGGATAATTCGCTGAAGAATATCAACATGCCAGTACTCACGACCGTTGGCGGCCTGAGTATCCATTACGCCTGGGCGTTGACAAACGTTGAATTTCCCGAGCTTTCAACCGTCACCTTTAGTCTGGAACTAAGCCGCATGATCTCACTGACTAGTCTTAATTTACCAGCGCTTGCTTCAGTCGGCGGAAGTATAGATTTCCGTAACAATCGTGCACTTACGACGTTTTCATTGCCTGGTTTGATGACTATCGATGGAAGCCTGATCATCCAGACCGACCGCGGGTACGAGAATTTCGAACTGACTACCATCGAGTTTCCCCAACTCACGACTATCGGCAAGGATCTTCATGTTCACCCAGGCGAGGGAGATGGACACACCGCGTTGACCACGCTCGCCTTGCCTGCGATCAAGAGCGTCGGAGGAAACATTGACATCTCATCCAACCCGGCTCTGTGCCAGAGCATCGTGGACGCCATCCTCGCGGGATTGCAGACGAACGGATTCGATGGCGAATCTGAGATCTGCTGCAACCTCGATGGTTGTTGAACACATAAGTACTGGGGTAGGAAAGGCGCCAGTCAGAACCCGTTCTTGCTGGCCGTGATGACAAGATTTGCCGCAACATCGACGGCCATATCGACCCCGGTCAGATAGGACCGGTAGGCGTCCTCACCACGTAGGAACACGTTGAAGAAGGCGGTCATCGAACGACGCGTCAACAACTGGGTCGTCGCGTGATCATCAGTCCCAGCGGGGCAGACTGAACAAGTAAGGCCGCAATCAGGATTGTCCACGAAGGACATGTGATTGGCACCCACGATTTCGATCTGCAACGCCGGCGCAACGGCATTCTCGTAGTACTGCTGGAAATTGTCCGCCGCCGGTGCGCAAGCCTGGCACATGAAGCCGGTGCACGAAGCGTTCGTCAATTCGCCCAGCAGGCCCAGTGGCACCATAATCCGGGGCATCAACTCGGGCGTCACCGACGGATAATCCGTCGCCGAAACAGGAAGCGGGCTGCCGGCAGCATCGACCGGGTCGATCCCGAAGATGGCGCGTGGACGGGCATCCTGCGATGCCGTAAGCATGCTGATCTTGCCGCCCATCGAATGGCCTGCCAGCCCGATGTGGCTAGCGTCTGCCTTACCTGCAAACGGCCCGTCAACAACGGATGCGTTCTGGCCGACCCAGTCGAGAACCTTCTGGAGGTACACGGCCAGTTCCCGATGGTTCGGCCCGCCGATCAGACCACCCGGCATCTGGGGCATCACAACAACGTAGCCCCAACTGGCCAGATGCTGGCCGTACGAGACGTACTGATCCGTGCCCAACTGGAAACCGTGATGAAAAACGATGACCGGGAACGGGCCTGGGCCCTCCGGCAGGTAGATCGTCATGGTGGTCTTGTCGGGGAACAGCCCCGTCCCAACAACAAGCTCGGCGCTTGCAGTCGTGCCTGCCGGTCCGGCTGATGTCCCGGGGTCGGGAAGGACCGGGCACGGCCCGCCGCATTCGCCGCCCGGATCGAGGGTGGCCAGATCAAAGCCCTGATCGACAACGACATCGGCAACAACGTTGTCTTCCGAAACGGCGTCAAGACCGGTTGAATCCGAATCTACAACCAGATCACTTGGTTGCTCCACATCCTGAATCTCGGGCGCAACGTCAGTACCAAGGTCAGAAACGACGTCAACCGTGGTTACCCCATCGAGTGGGGGCTCCGTATCGGTAACCGCGTCAACGTTACCCCGATCCGACACGTCGTCGATGTCCGATGTTGCAATGGCTCCGTCGTCATCGACGCCGTCAATCAACGAATCAGTGTCAGCCTGGAACTGCAAATCACCAGACACGGACCCGCCACCGCAAGACGCTGTTGCCAGGACAATTATGCAGCCCAGAACAGTAACGGCGTGCAAAGACGGGAACGAGAACATACGACTGCCAGAATTAATTGAAAACACCGATTGACTCACGATTTCACCTCCGCGGGAAATCTACAGGTTCGTTCATTCCAATGTCAAATCTCGTTGGGAACCTATGAAAGTCCATTGACCTTATTCAATTCGAGACTGGTTGATCGACGATTCCGATTCGGCTCATCGCAAGAACGGCGGCGCCTGCACCGGGGAATCAATCGGTTGAACCCAGGATCTTCACGATTACCTCGGCAAAATCAGCATTTCCCAGGCCACCCGCCGCCGAAGCCGCAGCAAACAACCCGACCTTGGCACCGATCCAGCGTCCCATCGACGCCTGGAAATCGCCGGTGTCAGCAGCGATGAACGATGAGCCATCCAGGCTATAGTCGAACCTGCACAAACCCCCATTCTCGACTGTGACGCGCAGGCTGATGGGCCGCTCTCTCGCCCCCTCGGGGATTTCAACGACAAGTTCGCCCTGGGGCATCCCCAGCAGCCCGCCGCGCCCGTCGGCCAGCACAAGTCTTGCGGCACCGTCGATGCGCTTCAAACCCAGCCACATATAGTCGAATCCAAAGACGATCAGACCGGCGCTTTCGCCTTCGGCCAGCCCGGTCCCGTCCAGTGTCGTTGAAACCGAAAATGACTGGGCCGGGAATTTCTGCAGCATCAAATAAGGGGCGTCGTATAGGTTTCCAGGATTCGGCTCGGGTTGAGCAAACAGCCGCATCGATCCCGGGATGGCAGCCAGCGAATACCATGCACGGTCGGGGTTGGCCTGCCACTGCCATTGCAGGCCAAGCTCCGGTGCATCAAACAGGTCGCCAGTTGGTGGCTCCACGCGGGGCTGCTGGGGCAAGCCAAGCTTTCGATAACCGAGGACCGGCTGGCCCTTGCCATCGCCGTCAGGGTCTTCGCCAATCACCGGCCAATCGTCCTTCCAGACGACCGGTTGCAGATGCACTATGCGACCGTAGACGCCCATATCCTGAAAATGCAGGAACCACGATTCGCCGGCGGGGGTGTCAACCAGCGCGCCCTGGTGAGGACCGTTGATAATCGTCGTTCCCTGGTCCATAACGGTCCTGGCCTGGTACGGCCCCCGAATATCTCGTGCACGAAACACCATTTGCCAACCGTAGGTGACGCCACCGGCCGGGGCAAAAATGTATGTCCAGCCATTGCGCCGATAGATCTTTGGTCCCTCCAGCGTCGAGGTTCCTGGAAACGCTTCCCCGTCTATGACAACACCCAGATCCTCGGCGACGCCCATGCCATCGGCGTTCAGGCGCAGCAACGTCAATACATTGCTGATACCCGCGAAGCTCTTGGCCCAACCATGCACCAGATACACCTGGCCATCATCGTCCCAAAAGGGACACGGATCGATCAGGCCCTTGCCTGCCTTGACCAGAACCGGGCCGCTCCACGGGCCCAGCGGGTCCGACGTGGTCATGACATAGAGGCCGGATTCGGGGTCGGGGTAATAGATCCAGAACAGGCCGTCATGGTATCGAATCGACGGCGCCCAGACTCCCTTGCCGTGTTGTGGCAGGGCGAATGACTCCTCGGGGACCAGACGTGGCAGTGCGTGGGAGACCAGGGACCAGTTGACCAAGTCGCGCGAATGAAGGATTGGAAGGCCGGGCACCTGGCTGAAGCTGGACGAAATCATCCAGTAGTCGTCGCCAACTCGCACGGCATCCGGGTCCGAGTAGTCGGCATGAAGTATCGGGTTCACGTAGGTGCCGATTCCAGGATCAATCTCATTGAATTCTTCCGGCTCGGCAAAACTGTCGGATGGAGCGTCTGCCGAATCCGATACGGAAGAGTCCTCAAGCGAAATCACGTCCTTTAGGGTGAATTCATCAGGATCAGAACTCGGCTGGCGACATCCGGTAGCTGCTGCAGCCATCACTGCAAGCGTTGCCAGGTAACGAAACTCCAGCAGGACGGCGAATTTAGCTGTGCTCATTCGAAAGGCTCCGGACACGACGATTCGATGTTACCCTTCTTCGGGTTTGCCTGGGGAATTCAGATGACTTCTCGTTGTGCCCGGAACCTGTTGCTTGCCGGCTTGTTCGTCCTTGCGTTTGCGTTTGCCGGCTGCGGTGGGGGAGGTTCCAGTGGAATCGATAACGCGTCCGATGCCGATGCCGATGCCGAGACGACACCTGACTCGACGCCTGAGGTCATATCCGATGTCCCGTCCGACATCGCCGACACCAGTCCCGCAGATTCAGGTTCCTTTCCCGACGATTCGCCGGATGTTGCGATTGCCGATGCCACTGTCGATGCCACTGTCGACACGTCTGTCGATTCAGGTCCATTACCCGACTGGCCACAGCGGCCAGCCCTTGCCACCCGCCCTGACCGCAAGGCGGCCATACTGGCACGCGTGGACGGCCAGCCCTGGAGTGACATAGTCGCCCGGGTCCGCGCCACTGCCTCCGGCACATGCGCAGCAGACGGCAACGAAACCTGGAACGTTGGCGTTCACCAGAAAAATGGGGTGATCGCACAGGCCAATGCCGTACTAGCCTGGTTATTCGACGACGTGGCAGCGGCGACAAAGACACGCGACTGCTTTGCCTTGATTCGGACGGACTGGGAAACCAGCCAGGGTGAGAATCACACGATGGCCGGATACCAGATCCCGTTTGCCATCGCATGGGACTTGATGGCAGGTACAGCTTTTTTCCCAGCCGCCGAGGCCGCCGAAGCCCGCAGCCGCCTGGTCACGGTGAACGAAAAGTTCCACGACCGGACGGTACTGGACGACTTCGAACGATGGTCCTCGCTGACCGTCACCCACAACAACATCACCATTCGCACGTCAGCAGCGATGGCCTACGTTGCTCTGACCTTCCCCGATGCAGCCCGCAGCCGCGAAATCCTGGACTTTGGCGCAGGCGAACTGGCCTATCTGTTCGGCCCGTCTGGTCGCTATATCGGCATTGACGGCGTCGTCAGCGAAGAACCCTTCTACTTCGGCTATGGCTTTTCTCCCGCACTGGCCTTTTTTCTGGCCATGCGCAATGCCTGGCCGGCCAATGGCACCCTGCATCGCAACTGCATCAACCGCAATCCCGTGGACCCTTGGGCGCCTATCGATTGTACCGATGGCCAGGCCTACCTCTGGGAAGACCCGACCGCCATGCCAGGCACAAGCCCTCACGCCGACCGCTTCTGGGGGGCGTTCGACTGGTCGCTGGACCACCGAATGCCATCGGGCCTGCGGTCCAGCACCGGCGATGGTCGCACTCGTTCGCAGAATGCGGGGCTGCTGTTGACCGCGCTGTCTGGCCGATCCCGGTATGCCTGGGACGGACGCCACAGCCGTGACGGTTCAATCGACATGTGGCGCGGGCTGGACCTGACGCCGCAGCACCTTTTCGAGATCACGGACGTGCCTGCCGATGATCCCCCCCCATGGACCTCCAGCGCGCGACTGGTTTCGGGGCATTCCACCCTGCGTTCCGGATGGGGCAGCGATGATGTCTGGGTCATGTTCCTTGGCGAATCTGGCGCCGCCCGCAAGACGCTGCACGACCATGCCGACGGGACCTCGTTCGCGATGGCAGCTTATGGCGAGTACTTGCTGCTTGACGCCGGCTATTACAAACCAAACGCACTGGACAATGCGGTGACGGCTGATGCCCCGTCGCACAACGTGATCCTGATCGGCGGCCAAGGTGCCCCAGAAAGGGGCCTCCTGAACGATTTTGGCGACACCGACGCCTTTATGGGGCTGTTCGTCGATACCGCCAGTTTGGACCATGTTGAAGTGACGCAATCCTACCTTCAGACCACGATCCACCGGTCGATGCTGCTGGTCCGGAACCGCTATGTCGTGGTGGCCGACCGGCTGGACACGACGGCCGCCAGCCCGCGCGAGCACTCGTGGCGCGTCAATGGCTTTGCCGGCTACGATTCGGGCGGATCGTACGCCCTCGACGGGGACGCGGCTACGTTCCAGAAGGCCGCTGCCGGAATCCGCGTCGGCATTGCGACCACGGCTGGGGCACCTGAAGTGCGCGAGCCGCCCTACGTCGAAGGTGCCGCCCCTCACGTCCACGATATCGGAGACGACCCTGCGACCAGCCATCATGCCGTCGCGGACGCGGTTGTAACGGCAATCAAGCCCGGCTTCCTGGCAGTGCTGGCCCCCTGGAAAGTCGGCGCCGCCGACGGCACGATCGACGCTCCACTGGTCTTGACGCGGATTGCCTCGGATGCTGGAAGTGCTGCTTGGACGGTGACCGGCGTACACGGTACGGACGTCATCTGGCTTAGGCAGCCCGGTGCGCCTGGCTCGCTGGCATTGCCGGGGGGCAAGGAGATCTCGACGGATGCCGCGCTTGTCGTGGCGAACCTGGAGGACGGTCTGCTGCTGTACCGCGATGGAACCGGCGTGACGTGGGACGGCCAGTTGCACACCGCCGCGACCGCCGCAGAGGGATTGTCGATTGCCGAACCGTCGGCAACCCTCAAACTTCAGCGTGGCATACTTTTCAACTAGCACTCGACCCGTGCCTTCAAAATCGGCATTATTCTCCAGTGCCCCACGAAGGAGGAACCATGATTTCCACCATCCGCCTGGGATGCAGTCTTGTAACGGTGCTGGTGCTGGTGCTGGCACTTTCGACCGGTTGCGTATTCGACGACAGTTCGATGGATGCAATTCCCGATTCCGGACTGGACGTCCCGGGCGACCCGCAGCAGGACTTGTCAGATGGCGACCAGATACAATCGACATGCAACGCCCAGCCCGACTGCGACAGCGTGTATATGGGTTGCACATCGACTGTCGCGGGAATGTGTTTTCCCTGCTGCGGTTGGGGCGGCGACGGGTTTGTCGCGACCTCGATCTGCTGCCCGGGAGCTGATGTCCTTGGCGACACCGTGACGGATCTGCGCGGCGAAGACGTTCCGTCCGATGCGGGTGATCTGACAGCAAGTGACATTGAAGACGTGGATGCCGAGAGCGACTGCGGCCAGATGTTGTGCATCGACTGCGTCTGCACCTGCGATGACGGTCGACACCTGCCATACGGCGGCTGCTTCGACGACTGCAATCCGGTCCCCGACGTCCTGAACGGCTGCTCGGCCGACTGCGTATCAATGTGCGGCACCGAGCCCCCGAGGAATTGCCAAATGGAGGGTATTCCCGGCGACTGCGACGCGGGACAGGCGTGCGTGACCCAGCCATGCCCCCACTGCGGCGCGCGTCCCCAGTCGTTCTGCGTCAAGGCGCCGTGCCAGCCCGACGGATGCTATGTGGACGCGGACTGCAGGGACGGAGGTTCCTGCTACGACGCCAACATTCCAAGTGGGGTAATGGGCTTTTGCGAAATCCCCGCCGATGACCCTATTTCATGCTGGTCGGACTCGGCTTGCCCTGGCATCTCGCGATGCGACGGCCTGGTGACCTGCCCGCCCTGTGCCATATGTGACGCGCCTAACGCCGCAGGCACCTGCCGTCTGCAAGATGGAAACCAGGAGACCGTCCTGCTGCATGTTCAGTACTCGATGGTCACCCCTGGCGAAACCATCACCGCCACCTGGTACAACTTCACGTCGGACGACATCTTCCTGTCGGGCTGCTCGACATTCTCGATTGACCTGAAGGACTCTGTTTCGGGACAGTGGGTCGACCAGGGCCCACCGTTCGCCTGTGCGATCGAAGGCATCGCCGTCCATCTTCCTGCCGGCCAGGCCCATCGAACGATGTCGTTCACAGCGCCGATGGACGGGATGGCTGGGGGGCCAGCTACATACAGGTTGCGTGGCCAGTACTTTACCGGCTGTATCGTCGGGCAGCCACTCAGTTCGGCAAAATGCACCAATGGCCCCTTCGAGATCGATTCAATCGAGTACCTGGTGGGCCAGGCGCCCTGAATCACTGCAGAATCATGTCATTCGCTGTCTGATGCGCTGGCGGCTGCAGTGGAACACCTGTGCACGCCAGGTCCGATCTGGTGTAGGCTGCGCCCTGGAGGTACGGTCATGCCGGAAGCACTGCTGGGGGCTGTGGAGGCCGGCGGAACCAAGTTCGTTTGTGCCCTGGGAACCGGCCCCAGGAACCTGCTGGCCCGGGCCGTGATTCCAACGACAAATCCTGCCCAGACACTTGGCCGTGTGGCTGATTTTTTGGCCGATTCGGCGCATAGGCACGGGCCGCTTGCCGCCCTGGGAATCGCATGCTTTGGCCCGGTGGATCCCGACCCTACCTCTACGGGCTTCGGCCATATCACAACGACCCCGAAACCGGGCTGGAGCAACACCGATATCGTTGGTTTCATGCGGTCACGATTCCCGGTTCCCATTGGTTTCGATACCGACGTCAACGGCGCCGCCCTGGCCGAGCACCGCTGGGGTGCGGCCAAAGGCCTGGACACCTTTGTCTACCTGACGGTAGGCACGGGAATCGGCGGAGGAGGAATGGCCCGGGGACGGTTGTTGCACGGTTTGGTGCACCCGGAAATGGGGCATGTGCCAATTCCAAGGGATTTCGCGAAGGACCCATATCCGGGAAGATGCCCCTTCCATGGCGACTGTCTGGAAGGTCTGGCGTCAGGTCCGGCCATCGAGGAACGCTGGGGCCGGTCGTGCACGGAACTGGTCGCGCAGGACGAAGTCTGGGAACTCGAGGCTGACTACCTTGGAGCAGCCGTAGCAACCTATACGCTGGTCATGTCGCCGCAACTGGTGATCCTGGGCGGCGGTGTGATGCAGGTCCCAGGGCTGATTCAGCGCGTCCGGATTCGTGTGGCTAGACGGCTTGCGGGCTACGTTCAACATCCGGCGCTGCAGGGAGACCTTTCAGAATATGTCGTGTCGCCGGGCCTGGCCCAGGATGCGGGGGTACTTGGAGCCATGGCCCTGGCATCGCAAGCGCTTCGAAAATCGAGGCTGTATTCGAACCGACACTCCAGCCACGTTTGAACCCACCTTATTCATCCAAGGCTGAAATTCAGCGAACAAATCGCACATAACGCCTTGAGATTATTATCACCTTCATCTATCATGAGCGCAACTGGAGGCGACCGTGGCGGG
>CAIZWN010000055.1 GCA_903936705.1 uncultured Myxococcales bacterium | reverse complement strand
GGGGCGGTTAAAGCAGGTCAGCAGCACCCGAAATCCCTGTTTGCCCAGGCGACGGGCCTTTTCCACGGCCAGGATCGTCTTGCCGGTGCCGGCGGCGCCCCGGACCATCACGCGAGGCAATCGCGACAGCATGTCCAGCACGTCCACCTGTTGCTGAGTCAGGGTCAGGATGCGGCGCTCCTCTTCGACCAGCGCGGCCCCCAGCGGGCAGCGCAGCGTGAAGGTGCGCGCCAGCGTGTCGATCAGCAGGTCAAGGCCGTCCGAACCCAGGCCCTGTGCGGCGCCGGGAATTGCGCCGTAGTGTCTGAACATCTCGGGGATCCGCTTGCGCATCCGCACCAGGTCGTCGTGACCCATCAGGATTTCCCGTGGCAGGTCCAGTGCCAAAGCCCCGTCGATGCAGCAATCGGGAAACACGACGCCATGACCGGCGCGAACGTGGCGGTGACTCCAGCCCGGGAACTCGTGGATCTTGTCCAGCAACAGGTAGTGGTTTTCCCGAGCCTGCTGGCCGGGGTCTCGAATGCCGAAAACGGTACCGGTGCGGTCCGTGCTGGTCCAGCCTTGGGGACCGCGGGCTATGCCGCCGCCCTTCACCTCCAGCACCAACAGGCCCAGGTCGGGGTGGGCCACAAGGAAATCCGCCTCGCCATCCCGGGCGCGCCCTCCGCTGCGCGATTGCCAGGTCACGCCATAAAAGACGTGAAAGTCGTCGTCCAGCGTATCCAGCGCGTGGAAGGTGCGGATCTCGGCCGATCGACGCGGGTCGTCCCGGACAGCGACGGGCAACGAGCGCGGGTGCATTGTGGCCATGGAGCCTCCGTCAGCTATGGCCATCCCTTGGCTTTGGCAAGTTAGCAGATGGGGCCGGCCAGGGCAAAGGGGGGCGACGGCTATCGAACCTCGTGGTGATCGGGAGAGTCAAACCGACACCAGATGCGCGGGGGACCTGCACGGCGCGACCGACCAGGTTTGCCGTCCACAGGCGACTCCATTTGCCATCGACACTGGCCGTCCAGCCAGGGGTCCACAGTTCGCCGACTGCTGCGTCCAGGGGTGCCCGAGACTTGCGACGATATTGGAAGCACGATCACGGGAAACGGCAGGACTGGATACACAGCCGGTAAAACGCTCCCTGCCGCCAATCGATACCTCCCTGTGTGGACAACGTTCACCAGGACAACCGGTGCAGGCACCCGATGGCATCGCCACCGGTTGAGATCCCCTTGCGGTCAGTGGCTTTGCTGCCTCACGTTGCCTTCGAGAGGACCCCAGGCATCGCATGGCTCCCCCTTCCTGGCAACTACCGACGCCACCAGCCCGAGAAGACCGCCCTGCACGTCGTTGTCCGAAACAACCTCCAGACTTTCCTGGCAGATGGCCGGAGACGCTTCGATGACGGCCATGGCTACCCGGCCTTTGTCGAGCGCGAGTTCAGCAAGTACATCGACTGCGGCCTCCTCAACAAGGGATTCGCCCGCGTTCGTTGTCCATCGTGCAGCTTC
>CAIZWN010000054.1 GCA_903936705.1 uncultured Myxococcales bacterium | reverse complement strand
CGTGATCGCTTGCCTCGGAAATCGTGATCGGCTGGGCTTGGAATCCGTGATCGGTTCAGCGTGGAATCAGTGATCGGCTGGCGTCGGAATTCGTGATCGGTTCAGATTGGAATCCGTGATCGGATCGCGTTGGAATACGCATGTGGGTCGATGACGACGAGGCGTCGGCGGATACCCTGGCCGACGACACCGTCGCGTTGGCCGATGACGTCGGCTTGCGTGACCAGGCATTCGACCAGATCGGGGATCCCGGGTCGGCCCCAGACGGGTCTGATGTGGCGGCCGATGGAGTCGCGGATGCTTTTGCCGAGGCCGCTCCAGATACGGTGCTGGACGACGTCGATGCCGTAGACGCGGCGGACGTACCGGCTGTGCTCCCGGTTTCCCCGCGCATCCTGATTCTGGGTCCCGCCTCCCCCGACGTGCTGGCGATCGCGGCGCACCTCCAGGGCATGCTGGGGTCCGACCCGGCTTTCCAGTCCCCGGTTGTCCAGGGTCAGGCCATCGAAACCGGGGATCCGGCCAGCATCCTAAGTGGCGCATCGCTGATGTATTTCTACTACGCTCCCGACGCTCGCGACACCCGCCTCGCGGCGCTTTTGTCGCCGTGGGACTACGTCGTCCTGCTTGATTCGCCGGCTTTTGCGATCGCGTACCCCGAGTTCCATTTCGAAGGCGTCCGAACGCTTGCGGACCTGGTGCGCGGGGCGGGGGCAAAGCCGGTCGTTCTGATGACGTGGTCGGACACCGACGACACCGATGCCCGCGCCGAGGTCGCCTATCGCGTGGCCAATGGCACTGGCGCGATTGCGGTTCCTGCCGGGTATGCCTGGGCCATGGCGCGTGCGAATAGCGCCCAGCCGGCGGGCCGCGATGTGTTCGTCGCAGCGGCCAGTCTCTATAGTGCGATGACGGGACGGGATGCCGCTGGCACCGGGTTCCAGCCCGGGGGATTTGCTGCGGCCGAGGTGGCGTCCTTGACCGGCTACGCGCTGGATGCGGTCGTTGCCGAGGCCGCAAGGACGCACTACCACTCGGTGTATGCCGGGGTGGTGCAACAGAAGGCACTGCAGCCCGGCAAAGACTTCCGGTTCATGGATGCGGGCTCCAGTTCGGAAGCCGCCTGGCACTCGATGATGCTGCAGATCGTTGCGCAGGACGGCTGGTCGTCCCAAGGGATCGCGCTGGGCTTCACGAACCCGTCAAAGACCTTTGATGACGCCAGTCTGGTCATGGCACAGCCTTACTTCGACGCGGCGCAGTTCCAGGTTCTGTTTGCCCGGGATTACTCGGAGGGTGCCGACGCCATCCGGACGGCTGGCGGCCAGGCGGACCTGCAGGTCCAGATCTGGGATCGTCATGCGGACAGCGATCCCGTCGATGGCATCCAGACGGTTGGCATGATGGAATACAAGCTTACCAGCACGTATGCCCAGGCGAAGGGGCTCGGGCTGGCCCTGATCCCCTACCACCTGATGTTTGCGAAACTGAAGACCGCTCGTCCCGCGGTCCAGATCACCAGTGACGGAACCCATGCCACCGACGCGGTCAATCACGGGTTGGTGACGATGACGATTGTCTCCCGGACGGGAGTCCGGACATCCACGAACACCTTCGCCGCCGACGCGGCACTAGCCTCCAGGTTGGGTGACGAAACGATCCGGCAACTGTCGTCGCTGTCGCAAACAGGGACCTACGTGCCTGACGAGCCGGCCGGGCGGCCCACATTTCCGTGAGTATCCCGTGGTCCTTTACTTGGTCAGTTGGGGACACTGCTGGGCTCGCTGACCGAGACCAGTGGGTCCGTTAGGTTGCAGAAGTTCGGGACGCTGTCTGCGTTTTCGCTGAAGGACGCGCTGATGGCTCTGGGCATGACTGACGCGTTCACGACGGCGGATTTTTCCGGGATGGACGGGCAGGATGATCTGTTCATTTCGGACGTCATCCACATTTCAGCACGAATGGAATATTGCCCAGGTAAGGGACGGCACGAACCGGCTTGTGATGGCAGGACCGTCTCAGCCGCCACCACGCCGCAGTTTCAACTGCGCCACCAGGTCGGCGGCCGAGGGCGCCGGCTTTTCCGTAGCAGCGTTCGAGCGTTCACGGGCCGCATCGGCATTGGCTTCATACTCGGTGCGCCGCTTGCCAGCCTTCTCCTTGGATGCCGCGCGTTCCCAAAGGTGGGCGGCCTCGAGGTACGCCATCGCCTCGCTGGCCACGTCCTTGGCTTCCTGGGCTTTGGCCTGAGCCGCTTCTGCCTTGTCCACGTATGGGTTACGACCGAATCCCATGCAGCGCCTCCGGACAACCGTTGGAACTATCCAAGTAGTTCAACGATGGACACTTGTCCAGTCGTGGCTTTGACCCATTACCGCGAAGCAGGCGGAATTGGGATGCTGTCTGCCTGCCGCAGCCCCGTTGCTGCAATTGCGTCGACGGTTGCACCAGGGGGCGTAATTCCTCATGCAAGCGGTGGTGTGCCGGGCCGAGAATCCTTTCGGCCCTTCCTGACCCTGGCTGGCAAAGCGGCGGCGGTGACCCGGATCAGCTCGCACAAGCGGCCGGCTTCGCCGAATTCGTCGGCGTCGATCAGGAAGGACGGCCGGGCTCCCGGGTACGCTTCGGCTTCCTCGCACAGGTCGCCCACGAGGGACCGTCCGGCAGGGGTGATCTTGACGAACAGTTGATCGTCACAGACCAGCGCCACGACCTTGTCGTCGAGATACAGCGCGTACTCACCGAACATCTTGCGGGCCCGAACTCCTGGCAGCGTCCTCAGCCGGTCGAGAAGGGAGGCAATTGTGTCCATGCTGGTTCCCATCGGCGCCTCCTTCGTATTCCGGCATTGCTTTCGGATCTTACCGATCTGGATCCCAGAACAAAACAGGGTATCGACCCGGGCCCCAGGAAAGAGCCGTCACATCGGGGCGCTCCTGCATGAGTAAGAACGAGTCTGGCAAGTGGCCAATGAAACGAGGGGCAGACGTCGAATCCCTCGTATCGAGGCGTCCGATGGTGCTCGCTGATGGAGGTAGACATTTCTGGTGGACTACACTAGGGGTACTTGGGCCTTGAATGCCGTTCACGTTTCGGGCCAGGACCACATGATGCCTCGATGGTTCGGCCCCGCATTCCAGCCGGTGGCGGGCCCAACTGCCTCTGCCGGCCGCGAGGGTACTCCAGGGTTTCGATGCGGGGTGGCGGTTCCGGATTGACTTTCTCCGGGCGTGATCCATGATCGACCGTATGAATCCAGTCGAACGCAGGGAGGGAACGATGCGTCTGTATGCTACCCTTATGATCTTCCTGGGAATCACCCTCACGCACTCCGCATGCAAGACGACGACCGAAAGTCCGCTGGACAGCGTGGCCAGCGACCCTGGAACCGGCGACCTTGCGACTGCCGACGAGAGCCCGCCGGCGGATCCGGGAGCGCCCGATTCCACCGATCGCGACGTTCCGGTCGCCGAGGGTGTCGATATCGTCACGGACACGGGCGACGAGGTTCCCCCGCCGAAGTGCACGCAATCGGAATGCAACGACAAGAACCCGTGCACCGATGATTTCTGCGATCCGGAGTCCGGCTGTCGTCACGACAACAACGTGATTCCCTGCGACGACGGGAATCCATGCTCCCTGGAAGATTCGTGTGCCCAGGGAGCCTGCAAGCCGGGACGCGCAATGGACTGCAGCGACGGCAACCTCTGCACGACCGATTTCTGCGACTCGGCGGGCGCATGCAGGAGCCAGAACAACACGCAGCCCTGCTCCGACAGCAAGGACTGCACGATGGACGACACGTGCGCGGCAGGGGTGTGCGCCGGCACACCGCGCAACTGCGATGACGGCAACCCGTGTACGGTGGATACGTGCAGCGAGCAGTCCGGATGCACGAATGCCAGCGCCGTCGAAAACAGTCAGTGCGACGACGGCAACGCCTGCACGTCCAACGATCGTTGCCAGGCAGGCTTGTGCAAGGGCGACGGGAAATCGTGCGACGACGGGAACCCGTGTACCGACGATACCTGCGATCCCGGGACCCAGGTGTGCAAGAACCTGAACCGGGTCGGGGCCTGCGACGACGGCGACAACTGCACCCTGGGCGACACCTGCTCGAACGGTGCCTGCAAGCCGGGGACGGCGTTGAACTGCGACGACGGGAACGCCTGCTCGAAGGATTCCTGCGACGCGGCCACGGGCACCTGTCGGCACCAATACAAGAACTGCAACGATTCCAACGAGTGTACCCTGGACACGTGCGATTCCGCGACCGGCGCATGCGGGCACACCGCGCGGGTCTGCCCCGGCGCCCCCTGCAACCCGGGCGTATGCGCTCCCGCCACCGGCGAGTGCACGAACTCCCCCAAGAACTGCGCCGACAAGAACGCGTGCACCACGGACTACTGCAACGCCAAGACCGGAGAATGCCTGCACGACGCGTACTCCGGCACCTGCGACGACGGCAACGCCTGCACCTTCCGCGACACCTGCGCCACCAAGGTCTGCAAGGGCCAGGCGTGCGACGACGGCAACCCCTGCACCAAGGAAACCTGCGACCCCTTTGCCATTCGACCGGTCTGCAAGTCCGAGAACCTGCCGGCCTTGACGTCCTGCGACGACGGGAACCCCTGCACCGTCGGCGGGCACTGCGGAGCGGTGAAACTGGGCTGGGCCTGCCTGAGCACGAAGAAGGACTGTGACGACAAGAACGCCTGCACCTACGATTCGTGCGATCCGGTGAAGGGGGCCTGTGTGAATACGGCCATCGCGAAATGCGTGACCTGCACCACCGACAGGGACTGCACCAACGGGTTCTGCTCGGGCGGGATCTGCTTCACCAAGAAACCCAAGGGGGAAACCTGCACGACCGGCACCCAGTGCCAGACCGGAACCTGCCTCGACGACGGCAGCGGCACGCTCGTGTGCATGGATTCGGGCAAGGGCGTCGATGAGGTCTGCCTGTACAACGCCGAGTGCAAGAGCGGCATCTGCAACCCCGATTTCCGGTGCGGCTGCACGGCTCACGTCCAGTGTTCTTCGGCCGACTACTGCCTGGTCAGCGAATGCGTTCCGAAACTCGTTCGGGGCATGCCCTGCCTCGAGGTTGCGCAGTGCGTTTCAGGCCTGATTTGCGCTTCCAGTCCACTCGGGTTGTTCTGCCAACTGGATGCCAGCCAGGAACTCACCGAGCCGTGCCTCACGTACAAGGAGTGCGTGAGCGGCAGGTGTTTAGATTTCATCTGCGCGTGCAACGAGGACGCGGATTGCGGCACGAAGAAATGGTGCCGGCTCTCGTTCTGCATTCCGTGCTGCTACCAGCGTACCGAGTGCAAGCCGTGCCTGGTCCCGTGCTGCAACTGGCAGGGCCTGGAGTGCGACGCGACCTGCGGCTGTTCCTGCGGCGAGGTGTCCGTCGGATTCTGCGAAAGCGGTTGCCCCGGGGCGTGATCGGGTCGATGGCCGCCGGATCGTTTCGAAGACCAGGCTACTGGGTCGAGGTGCTGTCCCTCCTCAATAGTCCGTCTGCATTGAATTGCTTGTCTTTTCCAGCCCTCGCCAAGTAGGCCGCCCAACCATGAATCGACTTTTCCAGGCACTGTTCAGTTTGGCCATGGCGACGATCAAGACCCGGGAGGACCTGGTCCTTGAAAACCTCGCCCTCCGCCAGCAGATCGAGATCCTGCAGAGGACCGGTGGACGGCCGAGGGCGACGAAAGCCGATCGGGTCTTCTGGGTCGCCCTTTCGAAAATCTGGTCAGGTTGGCGGGATTCGCTCGTGGTCTTCACGCCCGCGACAGTCGTGGCTTGGCATCGAAAGGGCTTCAAGTTGTTCTGGACCTGGAAGAGCCGCGTGCGCCTTGGCCGCCCCGGGATCGATCCTGAAGTCCGAGAACTGATCCGGACGATGAACGCCGCGAACCCGCTCTGGGGTCCGCCGCGCATCCACGGGGAACTCCTGAAGTTGGGGTTCGACGTCTCCCAGGCAAGCGTGTCGCGGCTCCTGGTTCGTCGCCGAAAGCCACGTTCCCAGACCTGGCGGGCGTTCCTCGACAATCACACGCGGGACATCGTCTCGTGCGACTTCTTCGTGGTTCCGACGGCCGTCTTCCGCGTCTTGTTCGTGTTCATGCTGCTCCGCCACGACCGGCGACAAGTCGTCCACTTCGGCGTGACTGCGAATCCAACGTCGGCCTGGACGGGACAGCAACTGGTCGAGGCGTTCCCGTGGGACACGGCACCCAGATACCTGCTCCACGATCGCGACGCCATATACAGCAACGACTTCCGACGCCGGGTCCACGGAATGGGTATCGAGGAGGTCCGCACCGCCTTTCGGTCACCCTGGCAAAATCCTTACTGCGAAAGGCTGATCGGCTCTATCAGGCACGAGTGCCTCGACCACGTCGTTGTGCTCAACGAGGCCCATTTGCGTCGGCTGCTCGCTTCGTACGCCGGCTACTACCATAACGCCCGGACGCATCTGTCGCTGGAGAAGGATGCCCCGATCCCAAGGACCATCCACCCACCCGAGGGCGGAACGGTGACCGCGCTGCCGATGGTCGGGGGGTTGCACCACCAGTACGTGCGCTGCGACAACTGAACAGGCTTCCCGCGTTGAGGCGATCTGTGCCCCAGGCGGACGAGTGCGCTCGATCCCGCGTCGATGGCCTTTCGCCACTTGCAGCGACAGCCCGACAATGAGTCGTCGCGTCGTCAACAGCGCTGGCTCCGGCGCTCCACACTGGCCGGAACCAGGCCGATGGACTTTTGAGGAGGCACAGTGATCGATTTCATTGCGGAATCGTTGCGGACGGCCCAGAAACGCAAAAACCCGCGTCGCTTAGAGGCTGGATTCCTCAGTAGCGGCGCGGGTTTCCCGGGTGGAGGTGGCCGGGATCGAACCGGCGACCTCTTGAATGCCATTCAAGCGCTCTCCCAACTGAGCTACACCCCCGGGGAGTTCCAAAGCGTCCGGTTTTTACCGGAACCAGTCGTGATTGTCAACCAGAAACATTCTTTGTGGACCTGGAGGTCGCGGCTGCGGTGGTGGATTTGGCGAGGTGAATGTATGCGGAAGCCGGTCGCCGATCCTGTATTCTGCAAACGGGTTGCCGGAAGGTTTCTGTTGCCGACTCACGGCCAGTGACGGTTCAGGGGCGCTGGTCGATCGGAATGACGGAGCATTTTCCGGGTCCTGTGTATATCTGTCTGGGACGCACGATGCGGGGCTCACCATCACCACGCATCTCCAGCCACTGTGCAACCCAGCCTGGAAGACGACCGATGGCGAACATGACGGTAAGCATGTCGGTAGGTATGCCCATCTGGCGATATGTCAGCCCTGTATAGAAATCCACGTTGGGGTATAGGTTGCGCTCCTGGAAGTACGGGTCGGCCAGGGCCTTGAATTCCAGTTCCTGGGCAATGTCCAGCAGGGGATCCAGTTGTCCAGTGGCAGCCATGACATCCTTGCAGATCTGCTTTGCAACACGTGCTCGGGGGTCGTACGCCTTGTACACGCGATGACCGAAGCCCATCAGCCGGTATGAATCCTTGTGGTCCTTGGCACGTTCGATGGCGCTGTCGACTCTCCCTCCGTTCGCACGGATGTCGATCAGCATCTCGATGACATGCTGGTTTGCTCCACCGTGCAAAAGACCCGAGAGAGCGCAGATGCCCGCAGAGATGGATGCATAGAGATTGGCTTCGGCGCTTCCCACGGCTCGGACAACCGTCGATGAGCAGTTCTGTTCGTGGTCCACGTGCAGAATCAGCAGCTTGTTCAGGGCATCAGCCAGCACAGGATTAATCGGGTCCTTCACCACCGGGGAACTGAACATCATGTTCAGGAAGTTGTCGCAGTATTTCAAGTCATGCCGCGGGTACACGATGGGCTCGCCCAGAGACTTCTTGTATGAAAAGGCCGCGATGGTCCTTAACTTGGACAGCACGCGGGTCACCGTCATGTCGATGTCCTCGCGCCGGTTTTCACCCAGTTCCGGGTAGAACGAGGACAAGGAAACAACCATTGCCGACAGGATCGCCATCGGGTGCGCCCGGTCGGGGTAGTGGCTGAAGAAGTGGATCATGTCTTCGTGAACCAGCGAGTGCAGGTTCAAAAGCCGCGAGAACTCGGCACGCTGTGCGTGGTTGGGCAGGGAACCGTGAATCAGCAGGTACGCCACTTCGACGAACTCGCATTGTTCAGCCAGTTCCTCGACGTCGTAGCCGCGATAGCGCAGTATGCCGTGCTCTCCGTCGATATACGTGATGGTGCTTTCGCACGATCCGGAATTAGCGAATCCAGGGTCGAACGTAATCAGCCCGGTTTCGCGGCGCAGCGTTCGGATGTCGAGTGCGCGTTCGCCCTCGGTTCCGGCGACAACCGGCAGTACCCACTCGTGGTCGCCAATGCGCAGGGTCGCCCGATCCTGTTCCTGGACGGTCATGTTTGTCTCCTAGTCTGGTCGCTAGCATGATGAAGAACCATCGTCAGCAGACGAACCGACGACATGAATTCCTCAATTGGCATTCCGCGGAATTCTAGCCGGGGTTGCAGGCGTAGTCCACGTTGACAAGACCAGTTCGTCGGAACGCCGGCGGCAGGGGAGGGGGGGGATGATTTATCCAGCGTGCCCGAAATGCTCGACAAGAATGCGGACGCCGATGGCGACCAGGACGACACCTCCAACGATTGCCATGCGGTGTCCGAAGCGTTGGCCAAGAACGCGTCCAAGACGAAGACCGACCAGGGTCAATGCGGCCGCCACGATTCCAATGACGATCGATGGGAAGACGATCCCGACGCCCAACAACGCCATCGACATGCCTACGGCCAGGGCATCAAGGCTGGTAGCTACCGAAAGGATTATCAACGAGCGGCCCTTGGTTGGATCCGCTGACGTGACCTCGTCCGAGGGGCGCTGCAGTCCATCCTTGATCATCTTGCCCCCGACCGCCATCAGGAGTGCAAAGACAATCCAGTGGTCGAATGTGGCTATCCGCGTGGCAATGGTGCGGCCAGCCAGCCAGCCAATCACCGGCATAAGGAACTGGAACAGGCCAAAATGGAAAGACAAACGGAAGGCCTGTCGGCCTGACACACGACGCAGGACCATTCCGGTCGCAAGGGCAACGGCGAAGGCATCCATTGCCAGCGCAAGCGCAATTCCCATGACGGCAAGAAAATCCATGTCACAGCTCCAGGAGCGAACACCCAAATTCCAAGCGAGAGCACGATAAATGCCGAATCGGGCTGGAGTCAAGATGGACGTTGATAGCCCACTGTTCCTGCGATGCCATCGAGGTACAATCCGCCGTCGGGAGGTTGTCGATGATGAACAGGCGGAAGTTCCTGAAGGGTGCGATTGTGGCGGGCGCCGCGGTGACGCTGCCCGGACTGGTTGGGGCCTCATGTGGCCATGTGGCACGTCGGGCCGATGGGACGCCCGAGACCCAGCCGGTGGACGCATTTTTGGCCGGAGGCGCCCGGGTAATGTGGGTGGCGGCGCACCCGGATGACGAATGCTTTGGAGGTTCGCTGCTGGCCCGGGCCTCCATCCATTATCGGAATCCCTTGGCAATGGTCATTCTTACGCGTGGTGACGGTGGTGAATGCTGCAGGCCGGAGGGGTGCCTGCCCGACGTTGCGACCGTACGCGCGGCCGAGATGCAGCAGGTGTCCGAGCGGTATCGCGCCGGCCTGACACACTTCAGCTACTGGAACGCACCGTTGCCGGTCGAGTCGTTTCCGAAGCGGCACGAGATCTACGCGAAGTGGTGCCAGCAAGGTGATCCGGTAGGCGATGTCGTGGCCTCCATCAGGCGCTTCAAGCCGGATCTTGTCCTGACGTTCGACCACGTCCACGGCGGGACAGGGCACCCCGAACACCAGCTTGCATCGCGGATCGCGACGACAGCCGTCAAGCTGGCCGCGGATCCGGGGGTCGTCGCTGGTGGGCTGATGGCTCATCGGGTCGAGCGGACATACCACCTTTTGAACCGCTTCTGGCTGTTACGGATGCTGGGTCAGGCTGATCCAGGGCCGGTCACCGAGACCTTCGATGCCTCTCTTCCTGCCGTCCCAGGCGTATCGTGCGCGGACTTCATGGCTGACGCGACGCGGTTCCACCGGACGCAGGAAAATGACATGGGACTGGTTCGAAAGATCCAATCGTCGGCCTTCAATGACGTGTCGATGCGTCGAATCGATCCGTTTTCGGTTACGCTGGACCCGGCCGAGCGGGTATTGAAGGGCGGTATGGGTTGAACAAACCGACTTGCGCGACTAGATATGTTGCCGATTGCGATAGTCGCGGATTGCAGTTGAGTGCCCGAGGCGAGTACGATTCCTGCCTCACCCGTAGGGGGGAAAATGAAGGTGGAATCAAGCGATCGGCGGGAGTACCCCAGGCGGCCGTACGATCTGGAAGTGCTGTGCTATATCGATGGAAGCCGTCTTGACCGGCGAACCGCTGATATCAGCATTGGAGGTGTGTTTCTAAAGACGCATAGGTACGACAACTTTCCCAAAGGGGCGATGGTTGCGATTGTCTTCGAAGACTCCGGCATTCCACCAGGCACCGCTTTTCTGTTCGCTCGCGTGATGCGTCACCAGGAGTCGCCGGTGCCAGGGGTGGGGCTTGAGTGGGACAGGGCCGTGTGCGGAGGTTCTCCCGAGCCATTGCGCCGGGTTCTGAAGCGCTTGTTCGGCATCGAATCCGCCGTTTTCGTGCAGCGAGAGGTGCCGGAACGGGGATTGACGCAGTACGTTTTCAGGTTCGATGCACATGCTGCTAGCAAGGCCTCAACCGTGCTGGAATTGGACCGCCCCGAGCCTGCAAACATGGCGCGAGGGCCGGTCAGCTCGCACGTAGGCTCCAGTTCGGTAGCTGAGGGGCCTGCCATCGACCCTGGCTCGGCGTCGTCAGGGACCGGGCGTCCAAGTGGCCCCTTGTCCAGACAAATCGACATACGGAGTACCAGGCAGGCCGTAGACTTTCCTGCGTTTCTGGAGGCGGTTGGGGTGCCGATTGCCGTCCGTCTGCGCTGGATCGGATCCAGTTCAGCAGGCGTTGATTGCCCCTGGGTTCCCATGGACCCCGATATGCCCATGCTGTTGAAATTTGATCTTCCAACGCGCGAAGGGGCCGTCACGCTGAACTGCAACGTCAGGATGAGGGCGTCGGACATGGGAAAGGGGGGGCGCCTGCCGGCCGTAGATCTTGTCATCAAGGACATCGACGAGGCTGGACATCCAGGTCTGTTGGTCCGCTATCTTAAGTGGCTTGCCTGCAAGCAGATGTCGAATGACTGATGCTGCCTGAAGCCTGCCGTAAGGACACTACAATTCACGAGTGGCGGGTGTGTCGGGCTATTCTGCCTTGTCCTCGGCGTTGGCAGGCTGGGGCAGGCGTTGATCGGGGTGCAGCGGGTTGAAAGGCTTGACGACGCCCGAGTGGCAGGTCGAGCATCTGGCCAGCGTCGGAGCGTCGGTCGAGGATCCGCCGTCCTGCTCGCGGTGACATCGTTCACATAGGCCGTGCATTGCGTCCATGTACCCTGGCGCCAGGCCGATGTTCGGAGACTCGCGGGGCTTGAAGGCCGCCCCTGCCGGGATCATCGACTCGTGACAGTCCAGGCAAGGTCGGGAGTGTTCCAGATCCTTCGGCTTGGTGGTATCCGCGTGGCACGTAAGGCAACCCGTGCCCTGGGCCAGCAGCTCCTGGTGCAACCTGTGATCGAAGATGCTGGTCGCCAGGTGCTCGTCCTTGTGGCATTCGGAACATCCGGTTGCTCGTGCCCCGGGCTTGACCATGTGGTGGCAGAAGGCGCACTTGTCGTTGCCCTCGGCCACGTCGATGTGCATCTTGTGGTCGAACTTGACCCCCTTGTCGTTGCGGTTTCCGTCCAGGATCATGATATCGCCGTAGCCCGGCCGGTGAACGTGCTGCGGGACCACAGCCCATCCATCCAGCGCGGAAGCCGGCAGCAGCGCAGTGGCGACAGCCGCGCCGGTCACGAACATCACGGCGCCGCGGATCAGGCGTGGCCTGAATGTCGCAATATCGGGCAGGTTCTCGCGGCCCTTCATCATCGGTCCGCCGTGCATCAGGTGGAAACGTTCGGCAACCCAGAAGAACACCAGAGCTGCCAGGGCTACAATGCCGAATGACACGGTCAGTTCGGTCCACGACGGCGAGTATCGCGTGCCCGTCGTCTCGATCATGGCAAGACCGCCAACGTTGATGCGATGGAACACGAAGCCGAACACCGTGAATCCGGCTGCGGTTGCAAGGGTCGTCATCTTCTTTCGTGTTGCCGGAATCGTCAGCAGCGTGGCCGGCACAATCACCGATACGAGGATTTCGAAGATGAAGAGGGTAGGGCCGAAGCCGCCGTCAAGCGCGTGTGCAAGGTTGCCGCGGTAGGCCAGGTCCGAAAGGCGCACAGCCAGGTAGAACCACAACACGCCTGCGGCCACCTTGCCCAGGCCCTGCAGAAGGTCCAGTTCGTACTCTTCCTCGTACAGCCACGAGGAGAACAGCGATTCGGTAGTGACCATCATCAGGCCCAGCGCCACGGCCGAGATGAAGAACAGAATCGGCAGGATTGGGGTGTACCACAGCGGGTCCAGCCGGTGCGGCATGATCAGGAACAACGAGCCCAGCGATGACTGGTGAAGGGTCGAAAGCATGATGCCAAGGATGACCAGAGGCACCGTGAACTTGTGCAGCAGTTCGTAGATTCGCGACAGGATCGGATGCTTGGACATTTCCAGGACGACCGGCAGGAACTCCATCAGCAGGACCGACAGGTACAGCATGACGCACCAGCCGACCTCGAACAGCGGGGAGCGCGGGTTCCAGAAGACGACCATATGCCAGATGGACCAGGGAAGTCCCAGGTCGAACATCAGACCGACAACGACAGCCGCGTATCCCAGAAATGCCGTCAGAACTGCCGGGCGCAGGATCGGCCTGTACCGTTCCAGGTGGAACACGTAGACGGTGGCGGCTATGCAGAAGCCGCCGGCGGCCAAGGCCACGCCGCCCATGACGTCAAAGCCGATCCAGAATCCCCAGGGAGTCAGGTCGGTCAATGCAGTGGTCGGACCCAGGCCCCGCCAGAAGCGGAACACCGCGATCGCAAAGGCGGCGCCAACCAGCAACCACAGGGCGCTCTTGACGGCCTTAAGGCGCTTCATCTTCATGGTCAGCCCTCCTTCCCGTCGCTGGAGTTGTGGCCGTGGCCCGATGGAGCGTGGCCTGCCTTGGGCGGGGTCCCGTTGGCGGCAGCCTTGTCGCGCTCCAGTCTCATCCGGCGCTCAATGATCCAGTAGATGCCGGTCATGACGGCTCCCATGCCGACGAAAACTGGTGGCACGGCCGACATCGCAGTTGCCGTGCGGGAGGGCATCGGACGTTCGTCAAGCTTGTTGCCAAGGGTCAGGATGTCCAGTTGCATTGGCGCGAGATACAGGACACACGTGCCGCCGACCTCGCTTTCCCCGAATACCGTTGGGAGGTAGCGATCGGGGTTATCGGCAATACGTTTCTTTGCCTCGGCCAGCAGGAGGTCCCGTTCGCCGAAGATCGTGGCCTGGACTGGGCAGCCCGCGGTGCAGCCAGGCTGGACGCCCTTGGACACGCGGCCCTGATAGCACATCTGGCATTTGCGCACGAACGGCACTGCCGACTCCCAGTCGTAGCGTGGGATGCCGAACGGGCAGGACATCATGCAATAGCGACAGCCCAGGCATTTGCCCGAGTCGTAGATGACGGGGCCTTCAGCGGTCTTTTGCAGGGCGCCAACGGGGCAGATTCCTACGCAGGCCGGCTGGACGCAGTGCATGCACTGCTTGCGTACAAACTTGCCGTCTTTTCGAAGTACCGAGCACCACCTGACGGCGGAAAGCCCATCGTCCAGCAGCCAGCGGAAGGGCAGCACGGTGCCAAGATCGTTGGCTATCCGGCAGGATTGCACACAGCGCTCACATCCGATGCACTTGGTAACGTCGGTCAGAATGGCCTTCATGACGCCACCTCCTGGCGATGCTGGACAGCTCCTTGATAGGCGCCGGGAAGCAAAACGCATCTGGCAAGCCGGGTGAACGGCGCAATCAGCAGCAGAGCGTCCGCCGAAACGTAGTGAATCAGTGCGGTGTTATCGGGGGACATCGGGCTGCGACCAGGATGGGCAACGAGATAGCCGGACACAAAGGCCGTGAGGGCGAGGATCATGGGCATCCAGTCCAGGCGCCGCATGTCCCTGCGGAAGCTGTGGTCGGCCAGTCGGACGATCAGCAGCAGCACCAGGGCGATCATCGTAAGTTTGGTCAGGAGGTCCGAGATCTGCGCGGGGACGACCGGCCATTCGAGGAACAGGTTGCGACCAATCAGGCGTGCGTGGCCCAGGTAGAACAGCGGGACCACCAGCACTCCAGCAAGGACGATCCAGGTCAGCAATTCACCCAGAAAGCCACGTCGTCGTATGCGATCGGCAGGGTTCACCCACGTGATCATGGCGCTGATCGTGTCGCGGAAGCCTTTTTTCCAGTCCGTCGATGATCGGGCGATTACCATCGCGTTCTGGACATACTGTGCTGCCGTCCCCAGGACGGCTACCACGATGGCCAACCGGAAGACCGGTCCACTTAAGAATTCGAGCAGCGCTTCCACGGGACCCCTCCGTCAAAAGTGCGCCGGACTGGCGCCAGCCAAAACCTGCCGGCGATTCTAGGCAACTAGGGCCGGAGTAGTCCAGTAGAATATTTTGTAAAACTAACAGGATAACTGTTGTCCGACTAGTACTTGCGTCATTGTCCGTGCACTTGCCAAGATCGTACGTGCGGCGTACGCTGCATCCGATGGATCTTCGCAAGAGCAAATTCATTCTGCCCAACCTGTTCACGCTGAGCAGTGTCCTGTTCGGTCTCCTGTCAGTGATCTGGAGCATGGAGGGTACCAGCGAGGCCTTCAGGCGGGCCGCGCTGGCAATCGTGATGGCGGCAATTGCCGATGGGCTGGATGGCCGCGTGGCCCGCATGACTCGCACGGAAACCAAGTTCGGAGTGCAGCTTGATTCGCTGGCGGACGTGCTGTCCTTCGGTATGGCGCCGGCGGTGCTGGCGTACGCGTTTGCGTTGCGGCAGGTGGATGCAGGGTCAGGCTACATCGGAGTCGGGCTTTCGTTCCTGTACGTGGCGTGCGGGGCGATGCGACTGGCGCGGTTCAACGTCCAGTCAGAACGGTCGCGGACGCCCTCGAACTTCTTCACCGGCCTGCCCATTCCCGGTGCCGCAGGAATCGTGGCGACCCTTGTATGGACCTGCGTGGATCTTGAAATGGACGAGGCCACGCGGACCCTTCTGATGGGCGGTGCGATGCTTTCGGTGGCGATGCTGATGGTCAGTTCGGTGCGCTACAGGAACTTCAAGCACGTTCACATGTCGTCGATCGGCAAGGCAATGATCCTTGTTCTGATGCTGCTGGTGCTGGTCGCGGTGCTGAAGACGCGCGCCAGTGTGGTACTTCTGGGGCTTGGAACCACGTACGTGCTGCTGGGGCCATCCGAGTGGTTACTGAAGCTGGCCTGGAAGATCCGTTTCCGACACCGGCGCCGCTCGGCCTCGGGACCACAGGACCACCTCTAGAAATTGTATTCAGGTCAATCAGGGATTCGGGATGATTTCCAGTCCGCCGAGGTACGGGCGAAGGGCTGTCGGGATCGTTACCGATCCGTCTGCCTGCTGGTAGTTTTCGAGAATCGCGATGACGGTTCGCCCAATCGCCAGGCCTGACCCGTTGATCGTATGGACGAAGCGCGGCTTTTCGCCTGGTGCGGGGCGGTATCGGATACTGGCTCGGCGTGCCTGGTAGTCCTCGAAATTGCTGCACGAGGAAATCTCGCGGAACGACCCCTGGCCCGGAAGGTGGACTTCCAGGTCGTAGCACTTCGATGCCGAAAAACCCAGGTCGCCACTGCACAGCGCCACCACGCGGTAGGGCAGTTCAAGGGCCTGAAGAATGCTTTCCGCGTTGCAAACGAGTGCCTCGTGTTCGGCCTCGGACGTTTCGGGTGTAGTGAATTTCACCATCTCGACCTTCTGGAACTGGTGGACGCGGGTCATGCCCTTGACGTCCTTGCCATGGCTGCCGGCCTCGCGGCGGAAGCAGGCCGAGTATGCTACGTAACAGATCGGCAGACGCGAGGCGTCAAGGATCTCCTCGCGATGCAGGTTCGTGACCGGCACTTCAGCGGTCGGAACGAGATACATGTCGTCGGTGGCAACGTATGCCTCCTCGACGAACTTCGGCAACTGGCCTGTCCCTACCATGCAGTCTCGATTGACAAGGAATGGCGGGAGGATTTCGGTGTAGCCGTGTTTGGTGGTGTGCAGGTCCAGCATGAAGGATGCCAGTGCGCGCTCGAGGCGGGCGCCCAGTCCCCGATAGACGACGAAACGCGCGCCGGAAATCTTGCGTGCGGCCTCGAAATCCAGGATTCCAAGGTTCTCGCCCAACTCCCAGTGTTCCTTCGCGGGAAAGTCCAGAACACGGGGCGTGCCCCAACTGCGAACAATGACGTTGTCATCCGCCGAAGCGCCCACGGGTGTCGCGGCGTTCGGCAGGTTGGGAAGGTTCAAAAGAACGTCCTGCAGCCTGGTTTCGAGGTCCGTGACTTCGGCCTCGAGGAGGGTGATTCCTTCACCCAGAGCCTTCGATGTGGCCCGAAGTTCCTCCCGCCTCTCGGGTGTGACACCCGGTTGGCGGAAGCCGTCTGAAACCGTCTTCAGTTCTGCCCGTGCCGAATCCCGGGATGTAACTGCCGTACGGCGGTGCGTTGCCAGTTCCTTCAACGGCTCGAGGTCTACGCGGCCACCGCGTGTGGACAGACGCTCGGCAACTTCGTCCAGATGTTCAACAACGTATTTAAGGTCCAGCATTCGAGCCTCCGATCACTCGTTTGGGCCGGCATCCCCGGCCGGCGGATTCTGGTTGTCAGGCGTCGGGTTGGCCATGCCAGGCGCGCCCTCTGGCTTCTTGCGACCCCGCCCACCGCGGTGACGGGGGCGCTTTTTCGGGGGGGCTTCCGGGTCGGTGATTGCTTGAGCCTGAAGCTCGCCGGTCGAGGCGGGTTGCGAACCACTCATAGTGGAAGGTTCGTCCACAGCAACGTCGGAAGAGGTCGCAGATCCACGCGATTGTCTGGGGGCACGAGGGGGCCTGGGAGAGCGGGGCTTCTTGGCCTGAGGCTGGTTCTCGAAGCCCGAAAGATCGCTGTCGTCAGCCGGCGGTGCGTCACGTCTGGGCAGGGGAATCCGACCCGTGGAACCGGTAGTCGAGGTCTGGTCGCCTGCCTGGGAGTCCTGATGGCCTATCGATGCCGGGTGAGGGATTGGCCCGCTTTCAAGGGCATCGGAGGGGGAGGTGAGCATGGTGTCGCCGTTCTCGTTCTGGGTACCTTCCGCGGCGCCACCCTTTCCACGACGGCGGCGACGGCGGCGACGTTTGCGCGTCCCGGCCTCTCCGGTCTCGCCGTTGGAATCAAATTCCGTTTCCTGGCGTGAATCAGGGCTTGCGGGCGCAGGCCCTGGCAACGTCGCCGCCGGCGGCTCGACTGCCTTGGCCGCGGGGGCTGGTATCGGCGTGGGAACCGGCGGTCTTGGATAGGGGGGCTCATACCGATTGGGGCTGGCAGACGGTCTTGCTGCCATGTTCGTTCGTGGGGCAACCGCAGGTCGAGCCGAAGGTTCGGGCGACGGTTTTCTTTCCGCCGCCGACACCCTTTCGGGCTCGAGTGTTCTGGCAGGCGCTGTAACGACGGGAGGAGCGCTGCGGAACTCGTCGTGCCGACTTTTCTGCGATGCCGGAGGCGGCATCTCGGCCAGTTCCTCGAGACCAAGGAACTTGCTGATGAGTCCGCGAAACAATGATCGCCCCTTTCCCGGTGACGGCGGCGGCGCCAATCCAATCGAGGACGCCGCGTAAGGGTTGATCGTGGTGACCTGACCTTCGGGGGCTGAATCAACCGTTGCGTCGGCCTCAGGAGCCTCGGATTCCTCGTATCCCATCAGCGACTTGCGTCCTTGCGGAACTTCTCCCAGCACGGTAAGCCGCAAATCGTCGGGCAGGGCGTCCGGGTCCCCCAGGACGTCGATCAGCACGTCGAATTTACGTTCCAGCGCAGTCAGTGCCTCGCGCTTGCGGTTGTTCAGGAAGTTGCCTACCTCGACCGGGACTGTGACCTCGACGAATGCTGCCCGATTGCCCTGGGTGGCAAGCCGTTCGCGGATCTTGCGAAGTGCCGACATCGCCAGCAGGTTGGGCGAACGAACGCGCCCCGAGCCTGCGCAGGTTGGGCAGGTCAGGGTGATGCCCGAGTCCACGGCCTGGCGCAGGCGTTGGCGCGAGAACGTCAGCAGGCCGAATTCCTGGATCCGCGAGAATGTCAGCCGGGCCTTGTCCCATCGGAACGCATCCTTCAGTTCGTCCTCGACCGCGTGGTTGTTGGCCTCGACCTCCATGTCGATGAAATCGACGACGATGATGCCGCCCAGGTCCCTAAGGACCACCTGCCGGGCAACTTCACGGGCCGCCTCGAGGTTCGTCTTGAACGCGGTGTCCTCGATATCGCGCTGCTTCATGCGGCCGGAGTTGACGTCTATGGCCACCAGCGCCTCGGTTTGACCGATGACGATGCTGCCTCCGGACGGCAACGTAACCTTGTTGTTCAGGAGAGCCTCGATCTGGCGTTCGACACCGTGACGCAGGAACAAAGGCATGTCCCCGGAGTAACGCTTCAGAAGAGCCCGACGCTGGGGCATCCGAGCGTCAAGGAACTGCGCAAGTTCGCGATGGGAGGTTTCATCCTCGACGATGACTTCCACGACGTCGGACGTCATGTAGTCACGCACGAACCGCAGTGACAGGCCCGATTCGACGTGGACCTCGCCCGTGTTCTTCCGGTCCCCGTAGTTAGTGACGATTGATTCCCATGCTGCGACCTGTTGATCCAGGTCGGCCTGCAAATCCTCCAGGCGTTCGTCCTCGCCAACGGTACGGACGATGCACCCATAGCCTTCCGGGATCCGCAACTGCTGCGCCATGGTACGCAGACGGGCGCGCTCTTCGCCGCCAAGCTTCCGCGAAATGCCAGTGCGATCCGAGAATGGCATCAGGACGACGAACCGGCCGGGCAGTGAGACGTGCATGGTCAGCGTCGCGCCCTTCTTGCCGACCTCCTCCTTGGTCACCTGGACAAGCACCCAGTCGCCAGTCTTCAGGCCCGACCGGTTGCCTGCCCGGCCGTGCCCGGCAAGCTGGTTCAAGGATTTCGATGCAACCTCGTCAAAAGGCAGGAAGCCATCCTTCGCTGCACCGTAGTCGACAAACGCCGCATCGATGCTGGGTTCCACGGCTGTGACCTTGCCGCGGTAGACGTTTCCTTTCCTCTTGTTAGACGAGGCACTCTCAATCTCGACGTTTACAAGGCTTTCGCCGTCAAGAAGGGCGGCGCGGGCCTCGAAAGGGTCCACTGATACTAATATGCGTTTGGGCAAGGGTTTCCTCGGTGTTTCAAGACGATTTCATGTGGATGAACGCAGGCGCGATAGGAACCGGGAACCGGAACCGGTTCGTCAGGCCGACGAGTTCGATCACAGCGATACCGCCTCCACGCGCAGCAACTGACGACCGATCAGGAAGATGTCGCCCGCAACCAGGCGCAACGACTCGTGGCGCCGGATGTACGTGCCATTTCGGCTCTTCTGATCGGCCAGGTACACTCCGGCAGGACCGGACTGGACCGCCGCGTGGCGTCGCGACAGGAAACGGTCGGCTCCAAGGCGCAGATCCCCTTCCTCGCGCCCAATCAGGAACGGCATGTGACGGATCGGGTACACCTCGCCATCGCGTCCATCCACAAGGATGCGAGTCAGGGTGGCAAGAACCGGCTTTTCGGATGGGGCGGCAAACAGCTTGAATTCGGCCGCCGGAAAGGAACCCGCAATCAGGGATACGCGAAACACCGAATCGCCGCAGACAAAGCAATCGTCCTCGATCAGCTGGTGCGGTTCGGTCAGGCGAACGTACAGCCCGTTCAGACTGCCCAGATCCTCGACCACCAGCGTATCGCCGGTCGGGCGCAGCATAGCGTGTCGCGGTGAAACGGTGTTGTCGTCGGGGAACGTCAGCAAGCCCTGAGTCTGTCCCAGTTCCATGCCGCCTGCCGGCACGTCGAACGGGGTGGCATTGCCACCGCCTCGAGCAAGGCGGACGATTCGGAAGCGGCTGGTCCCGGCGCTTGGCTTCTGGGCCGACGGCTGCCTGGCGCCTTGGGAAGAGATCGGCGCCGGACGCGGCGACGATTCAAGCGTGGTAGGTGCAGCCTCGACAGCCGGGGGCGCGGGCTTGATTTCGGCCGCGGGACTATCCGTCAATGTCGACCCGCATTCGGGGCAGAACATGTATTGCGGGTCCAGATCAATCTTGCAACCGGGGCAATGTTTTTTCACGGTAGCACCTGTTCACATTGCGAGCGACTTATTGTCATGCAGGAGACATTCAATGTCAATGTGGCTGGCGCAACCGATTCCAGCGAATTTCCCTGCGGGTACCCCCCCTGCGGGATGCCTCGAATGCGGCTGCTCGGCTGCTGATCGCGGCCGACAGGTATGCATTGCGAAAGCTGCGGGTCCATTCATCGATTGGCACCGCGAGCAGTATGTCTTCCTCAACATCGCGAAGCTGCTGCCGTCCGGAAATTGAAAGGGGAACCGGCCTGTCGAACCCCCCGGCAGGTTCCATCGGGAATCGTGAAAGCGGAAGGCGCAGATACCGTCGCACGTCGTCACGGACCTTGGCGACCGCACGTCTTCGTCCTTCAAGCACGGAACCGGCCAAATGCGCCGTTGCGATTCGCGGACCAGAGATCATTCCAACGTCCGGGACCGGTTCCCCCTCGAAGACATCCAGTGCCAACATGGGTCCGCGGCCACCAGCCATGTGGGCGATGACGGCCGAATGTTCCAGTACGGCTCCCCTGGATGTGTTGCACAGAAGGCGGACTTTTCCAGCCGACAGGGCAGAAAGTGTCGCTTCTCCGATCATGAGTCGCGTTGGCCAGTTGCTCTCTTGAGGGCCGGTAAGCGGAACGTGGACCGTCACGACGTCGCAATCGGCAAGATCGGATTGCGAAGCCGACAGGAAAGCGCCGGAGGTTGCGACTTGAAGTGGCGGGTCGAACGCAATCCATCGGACTCGCAGTCGCGAAAGACGGGCGGCAAGGGCTTTTCCGCAGTTGCCGAACCCCCAGATCCCGACCTTGAAACGCGGCAACGATGCGGCGGCGGGCAGTGCAGTCAATATCGAGGACACCACCCAATCAGCTACTCCGGCGGCGGTCGAACCGGGGGCCGAAAAGACCTCGATTGCATGGCCCCTGGCCCGTTGTGCCGTGCGCACATCCTCGCAGACTATGTGGTCACGGCCGATGACCGGAGTCGCCACGACTCGCAGGCGGGGAGCTGCCGATAGCAGGGCGCAGTCGAGACGCGTGGTTGAACGGCAGGCAAGGACCGTTGCGTCCGCAAGGATTGAAGGGTCCATCGCCAGATCGGTCGCGACGTACGGAACAACTTTGCCCAGCGCATCGAATGCCTCGATGCCCCATGGAATGTCCTTGTCAACCAGGATTACGGGGCGATCCATAGGTCTCCGGTTCGTACTGGTAGGTCACGGGAATCAACGCTTCTTGGGGGATCCGAAAAGGGCGTCCAGCCTGGCCTTGGCCTCATCGGCCGATCGTGGCGTGGTCTTCACGACGTCGCCGCCAAACATCGACTGCAATCGATTCTTTGCCTTGGTGGCCTCGTCGTCGCTGGTGTCCTTCGTGCCCTTGAAGGTGAAGTACAGGCAGAAGTTCCCTTCGGCCCGATCGCGTATGAATTCGCCCTGGTTCTCGGTGCATTGATTGTGCACGTCGGGATTCCAGAACTGGCAATTGAAGCAGCAATGGAGATACGAGTAGCAGTTCGGGCACGTATCACGGCGTCCGATCTTCACGTCGAAGACCAGTTCCTCGTGGCACTTGTAACAACAAAGACGCGGCTCCTGAATCATGGGCCTGCTGGCTCCTCCCAGGAATTCGCGGAAGCATATCAGACACCGTTCGCGACTTCCAGGGGAGATGTCGGATTGGCCGATGTCGGATTGGGCGGGAAGCAGATGAGGGGCCATGGAACTCGAACCGGCGACATATTCGTCGGGATGAAGCTGCGTTGGTGGCCAGATATTCCCAATAATGGCAAAAGGTTTGTCGCCTTCTTGGCGTCGTCGTTCCTACCACTTTAGACTTGTGCCGAGGCGCAACAAGCGCCACCGCAAGGAGGGCTGCAATGCCGATCGAAGTGATCAGTTGGGGCATGGTGGATGCGATGATCCCCATTCGTGAGTTCACAGCTGATGGCGCGCCGGTTGGTGCCGTCGCCACGCGCCTTGGGCCCTACGGGATGGAACTGGCCTGCGATCGCGTCCCTCCGGGGCGCTATGCCTGGCTGGGATTCGATCTTCCGACGGGAATTCCCGTGAAGACCTTGGCCGAAATTGTGGGTGTCGTGGGGGACAACGGCAGCAGCCGGGTCCTGCTGCGGTTCAAGCACATGTTCCCGCGGGATCGCGTTGCGATGGATGGTTTCCTGACGGCTCGGGCCGCGGCCTGATCGTCAACAAGCCTTCGCTTCAGGCCCGGTGCATCCTTCAGGCTGACTGCCGAACAGACTTCAATGCACGCTCGAACCCGGGGAAGGACCCCTCGATTACGGTGTCGTCAACGGCGAACGAGATGCGGAAATACCCTGGAAACGCAAACCCGGTGCCTGGCGTGACCAGCACGCGTTCGCGAGCCAGGACTTCGACCCACTTTGGATCGTCGGGAATAGGCGACTTGGGAAACATGAAGAAAGTCCCTTCCGGCTTGATGATTTCGTAGCCCATCCCGGTAAGAACCTCGAACAGACGGTCCCGCTTGCGCTGATAGATGGCGACGTTCGGCTGGTAGGAGTCCATGTACAGCAGCACCCTTTGCATCAAGGCCGGGGCGTTGACGTACCCAAGAGTCCGGTTGCAGAAGGTGGCGGCGGCGAAGATATCAGCGGCGTCCTCGCATTCGGGGCCGATCGCCAGGTATCCGATGCGCTCGCCGGCCAGCGACAGATCCTTCGAGTGGGACGTCGCAAGGATCGTGTGCGCATAGTGGCCGAAGGGGCTTGGGTAGGTGCGGCCGTCGAAAAGCAGGCGCCGGTAGGGCTCGTCGCTGAGCAGGTATATCGTGCGTCCGTTCTCGGCCGACTTGCGGCGCAGAAGGTCCCCCAGGCCTGATAGGACCTCTGGAGTAACCACTCTGCCGCTGGGGTTGCAAGGGCTGTTGAGGATCATGGCGCGTGTGTGGGGGCCGATCTTTCGGTCCAGATCCTCCAGATCCGGCAGGAACGTATCATCTGCGGTCGATACGACTGCAACGCCCGAGTGGTTGCGAATGTAAAAGGCGTATTCCGGGAAGAACGGAGCCACAAGGACGACTTCGTCGCCCGGATCCAGCAGCGATTTCAGCAGGACGTTGAGTGCTCCAGCGGCGCCTACGGTCATGACGACGCTGCCGGCCGTGAATCCAAATCCCAGTTCGGCCGAAAGTTCTGCAGCCACCTTGGCCCGAACCTCGGGAAATCCGCAGTTCTGCATGTAGGCGTGGATGCCGTGGCGTTCCTCGGCGGCAGCCCGCTTCAGCGCTGTAAGAAATTCCGGCGGCGGATCGACGTACGGGTTCCCCAGGGTGAAGTCGAAGACGTTTGCGGCGCCGTGAATGGCTTTCAGACGCAGGCCCTCGTCGAACATCTTCCTGATCCAGGAACCGTGGACCATGTCCACGCGCAACTGCTTCGAGATGCCCATTGATCCTCCGGTGCCAAGCGCCGCCTGCGGGACTCCTATCTCACCAGCGGTGCGCAAGTCAACCGTTCTGCAAGGCGTGGTTCGGGTCGATAACAGCGCCAGGGCTTCTGCCAACACAACGTGCATTGGCAGGCAAAAAACCCTTGACAACCAATGACGCAGGCTTCTAGGCTTCCGCCAGGTCTATCCACTCTTTAGGAGGTACCTTCATGAACTACGTAGCTGACATGCGCGACATCCGGTTCCTGCTGTTCGAAGTCCTGAAGCTGCAGGACTTGCAGAAGTTCCCGATGTTCAAGGACTACGGGAAGGATGACTACGACGCCATGCTGACCGAGGCGTACAAGTTCGCCCGTGACGTCATTGCCCCGATGAACGAGGTTTCAGACCAGGTCGGCGCCAAGTTCGAAGACGGCGAAGTCATTCTTCCCGAAGTTTTCAAGAATGCGTGGAAGCGTCTGTCGGACAACGGCTGGCTGGGCGCAATCCAGTCGCAGGAGATCGGCGGCCAGGGCCTGCCGTGGGTCATGGGCCAGGTCATCCATGAGTTCTTCATTGGTTCGTGCGTGGCGTTCTCGCTGACGGCCGGTCTGACCGAAGGCGTGATCAGCCTGCTGCAGGATTTCGGCACCGAAGAGATCAAGGCGAAGTACGCGCCCAAGCTGCTCGAGGGCAAGTGGTCCGGCACGATGTGTCTGACCGAAGCCGGCGCCGGCTCGGACGTCGGTGCGAACAAGGCCACCGCCGAGAAGCTGCCGAACGGCAAGTACCTGATCCAGGGCACCAAGATCTTCATCACGGGCGGCGACCACAACCTGTGCGACGCCTCGACTGCCAACGTGATCCATGCCGTGCTGGCGCGTACTCCCGACGCTCCTGCCGGTACCAAGGGCCTGTCGCTGTTCGTAGTTCCGAAGTATCGCGTTGACGCCACCGGCAACCGCGGCGAGTTCAACGACGTCAAGGTCGGGCGCATCGAGCACAAGATGGGCATCAAGGGTTCGCCGACATGCGTTCTGAACTTCGGCGAAGACAACAAGTGCGAAGGCGAGATCCTCGGGGCTGAACTCGAGGGCATGAAGATCATGTTCCACATGATGAACGAAGCCCGCATCATGGTCGGCGTCCAGGGTCTGGCCGCGGCCGGCGCTTCCTACGAAGCCGCCAAGTCCTACGCGCAGGAGCGCCTGCAGGGCTCGCACATCCTGAACATGAAGGATCCCAAGGCCCCCAAGGTCGCGATCATCGAGCACGCCGACGTCCGCCGCATGCTGTTGTGGCAGAAGTCCGTCGTCGAGGGTCTGCGGACCCTGCTGTACACCTCCGCGTGGTACGCCGACATGGCGCGTTCCACCGACGACCCGGCCGACAAGGAGAAGTACCAGGGTTACGTCGAATTGCTGACCCCGGTATGCAAGGCGTACGGGTCGGACATGGGCGTCAAGGCCTGCGACCTGGCGATCCAGGTTTACGGCGGCTACGGCTATTGCAGCGAGTACCCGGTCGAGCAGAACTACCGTGACGCCCGTATCGCCCCGATTTACGAAGGCACCAACGGTATCCAGGCGATGGACCTCGCCGGCCGCAAGCTGCCGATGAAGTCGATGCAGATCTTCTCGGGCTATCTGAAGGAAATCGGGACGTTCGCCGACAAGTACAAGGCGCATCCAGGCGTCGGCAAACTGGCTACCAAGCTGTCCGATGCCAAGAACCTGATGGCCGGAATCACCATGAAGATGATGACCGTAGCCATGCAGGACCCGCAGTACCTGATGCTGGTTGCGTATCCGTTGCTGGAGTCATTCGGCGACGTCATCGCGGCGTACGGCCTGGTGACCGAAGCGGTCGTCGCGGACGCGGCGCTGACCAAGCTGTACCAGGAGAACGGCGCGACGGGCGCAACCGACAAGAAGAAGCTTGTCAACGACAATCCCGAGGCGAAGTTCTACTGGGGCAAACTGCAGTCGGCGACGTTCTTCTGCAACAACATCCTGCCGAACGTGAAGACGCGCGTCGAGATCATGTCGAACTCCGACCGCTCGTCGCTGGACGTTGTGTTCTAGGAACCCGCCCCCGGCAGGATTCCCGCGCCGCATCAGCACAACATGCTTGAGCTTCCAGGCTCCCGTCGATATGCTAGCGCCTTCCTGATCCACCGTTTGTGCAGATGGCAGCGAATGTTGGCGGTTCGTGACTGGCCGCCCGGGGAGCGCGAATGAAGAAGAATTTCGTACTCGACACGAACGTCCTGCTGCACGACCCGAACGCGATGACCAGTTTCGCTGACAACAACGTGTGCGTTCCGATCTACGTCATCGAGGAAATTGATCACTTCAAGAAGGAACTGTCCGAGTTGGGCCAGAATGCCAGACACGCCTCGCGACTGCTGGACCGTTTTCGCGAGCGTGGCGATCTGAGGACCGGTGTGGAGATCCAGGACGGGGGAAAGCTGCGTGTCCTGTTCTCATCTGCCGATCATCTGAAGGAAATGTCGCCGTATCACAAGGACGTCAGCCTGTCCCACCTGATGGATCGCCTGATCGTTGGTACTGCACTGGAATTGCGGAAGGCCGAACCGGAGACGCCGGTGGTGTTCGTTACCAAGGACACCAACTTGCGTATCCGCGCAGTTGCCATGGGCTTGCACGCCGAGGACTACAGCAAGGAGAACCGTGACTTAAGCGAGCTGTACACGGGTACCGGCGACATCATGGTGGAGGCGGAAAGCATTGCGCGTCTGTACAGGGGAGAGTCCGTGCCATTGCCGGATGCGACCTCCCTGTTCGAGAACCAGTACCTGGTCGCACGGAACCCGCTGAATCCTTCCCAGTCGGCTTTGACGCGGGTTCATGCCTCGGATGGAATATTGCAACGCATATTGGAACTCAAGGATCCTGTGTGGGGCATCCGTCCTCGCAACAAGGAGCAGCACTTTGCGCTGGACGCGCTGCTGCGGGACGAGATACGCCTGGTCACGTTGATCGGCAAGGCCGGGACCGGCAAGACCCTTCTGGCCATCGCTGCCGGCTTGCAGAAAGTTGCCGAGGAGCAGGCATTCACGCGGCTGCTGGTTTCGCGCCCGATCTTCCCGCTGGGGCGCGACCTAGGCTACCTTCCTGGCGATGTCGAGGAGAAGTTGAACCCATGGATGCAGCCCATCCACGACAACGTCGAGTTTTTGATGGGGCTGTCCCGGCCCGACCGGAAAGGGGGGCGCTCGTATCGCGATCTTCTGGACATGGGCCTGATGGAAGTCGAACCCCTGACCTACATTCGTGGTCGCAGCATTCCCAATCAGTTCATGATCGTTGACGAGGCGCAGAACCTTACGCCGCACGAGGTCAAGACGATCATCACGCGGGTCGGTGATGGTACCAAGATCGTACTGACCGGCGACCCATACCAGATCGACAATCCGTATGTTGACAGCGTGAATAACGGCCTGATCTACGTCAGCGAAAGGTTCAAGCACCAGCGGTTGGCGGCTACGGTGACTCTTTCGAAAGGCGAACGGTCGGATCTGGCCGAGATGGCGGCAAACCTGCTGTAGTGTAAGTGCGATGCGCACTGCTACGGCACCGTACGAGGTTATAGTGAAATGACGGTTTTGCAGACTCTGAAGCGGCGGCGTTCGGTTCCCCGGTTCGAGCCGGATGGGCTGCTGCTGACGCGTGAATTGATCGAGGAGATGATTGCCGAATCATGCCTTGTCCCGTCCGATTTCAATCTCCAGCCCTGGCGGTTCATCGTGGTGCGTGATCGCGAGCGCAAGGAGATCCTCTACGATTGCGCATACAGGCAGGAGAAGGTTCGGCAGGCCTCGGCTGTGGTCATCGTTTGTGGTGACTCGAAGGGGGATGCCAGGGCCGAGGAAGAAGTTGCATCGTCCGTGCGCGACGGAGCGATGACCCGGGAAGCTGCGGACCATCTGGTTGCGTCGGTTTGCAGATCGTACCAGGGCAACGAACTGGCCCGATTCACGCTGGCTGTGCGCGAACCTGCGTTCGCGGCCATGGCGCTGATGCTTCTTGCTACCGAGCGCGGCATAGGTTCGTCGCCGATCGGGAGGTTTGACGATGAAGTGTTGAGGAAGGCGTTCGCGATTCCCGACCGGTATTTTCCGGTGCTGCTGGTTGCCCTGGGCTTGCAGGCCCTGGATATGCCGGTTCCAGCACGCGGGAATCGTTTGCCGCCCTCAGTTGTTGTCTTCCACGAGGGCATGGGAGACGCCGAGCCCTAGGACGACTGCAGGTTGCGCCGTTGCCAAGGCCGGCTAACGTGATTAACATCCGTTTCGCTAATTCCACCCGGGACGTTTTTGGTCCTGGAATGAGGTCAGTGAGTGAAACAGAGTGTCAAGACCTTCCTGGTCTGGGTAGTGCTGATCGTGCTGTTTGCGCTGGTGATGAAGGAACACTTCGATCGTCCGGCGGCTGCGGACATCGATTATACGACCTTCATTTCCAAGGCCCTGCCGGCCGCGACCGAGCCTTTGGGCGCGTTGCCGCCGTCCGGGGTGTCGAAGCTGACGGTCAAGGGCGACCGCATCGAGGGCGAGTACGTTGATGGGTCGGCATTCCGCACTGTAGGCGACCTCAAGGACTTCCAGAAGGATCTGATTGCGCGTGGCGTGTCGGTAACGTACATCAGCGAGGACGTCGGCCTGTGGGTCTCGATCCTCACGTCGTGGCTGCCGATGCTGCTGTTCGTGTTCCTGTTCATGATGTTCATGCGGCAGGCCCAGTCGGGCGGAGGAAAGCTGTTCAGCTTTGGCAAGAGCAAGCACAGGATGCTGTCCGAGGACTCGCGGAAGGTGACTTTCGCGGACATTGCGGGCATCGAGGAAGCCAAGGCCGAGTTGCACGAGATTATCGAGTTCCTTCGTGATGCCAAGAAGTTCACTCGTCTGGGTGGGCGCATTCCCAAAGGCGTGCTGCTGATGGGACCTCCAGGGACTGGCAAGACACTGTTGGCGCGAGGCGTGGCGGGCGAGGCCGGCGTGCCGTTCCTGTCGATCAGCGGGTCGGACTTCGTGGAAATGTTCGTTGGCGTCGGCGCATCCCGAGTTCGAGACCTGTTCGAGCAGGGCAAGAA
The DNA here is from genome assembly GCA_903936705.1 of uncultured Myxococcales bacterium. Lineage (GTDB taxonomy): Bacteria > Myxococcota_A > UBA9042 > DTJE01 > DTJE01 > CAIZWN01. Next base: position 44,491 of record CAIZWN010000054.1, on the reverse strand, counting down.
GAGGGCGCCGTGCATCATCTTCATCGACGAGATCGACGCTGTGGGGCGTCAACGTGGTGCCGGCCTCGGTGGTGGCCACGACGAGCGCGAGCAGACGTTGAATCAGTTGCTGGTCGAGATGGATGGCTTCGAGTCGAACAGCGGCGTAATAATCGTGGCTGCGACGAACCGGCCCGACGTACTTGATCCTGCGCTGCTGCGCCCGGGCCGATTCGATCGGCGGATTGTGGTTCCCAGCCCTGACGTGCGCGGTCGCGAGGAGATCCTCAAGGTTCACACCCGCAAGGTTCCCCTTGCAGACGACGTTCACCTGGACCTGGTGGCCCGCGGTACGCCGGGTTTCGTGGGCGCAGACCTCGAAAACATAGTCAACGAAGCTGCGCTGGGTGCAGCTCGGAAGGACCAGGATTCTGTTCGAATGGCGGATCTGGAGGAGGCCAAGGACAAGGTTCTGATGGGTACCGCCAGGCGCAGCATAGTAATGAGCGACCACGAGCGCGAGTTGACGGCTTTCCATGAGGCAGGGCATGCGATTGTCGCTCGGTCTGTGCCGGGGGCCGATCCGTTGCACAAGGTGACAATCATTCCGCGTGGGCTGTCCCTGGGAATGACCCAGCAGCTTCCAAGCGAGGATCGGTACACCGCCTCCAAGTCGTACCTGGTGAACCGCCTGGCGATTCTGATGGGTGGCCGTGCTGCCGAGACGCTGACGTTCGGCGAGGAGAGCAGCGGGGCCGGCCAGGACATCAAGATGGCCACCGAGCAGGCGCGTCGGATGGTTGCGCAGTTCGGCATGTCGATCCTTGGGCCCATCCACATGGACCAGTCCTCGGAACTGGTCTTTCTGGGCAAGGATCTTTCCTCGCACAGGGACGTCAGCGAGGCTACGGCCCGGCGCGTGGACCGTGAAATCAAGAGGATGATCCTTGAAGCGCAGGACGAGGCCACTCGCATCCTGACAGATCGGCGCGTCGCCCTCGCAGCCTTGTCCAGCGCGCTGCTGGAGAGGGAGACCCTGGATGGTGCCGAGGTTGACGTGATCCTGGCCCTGCACCCGGTGCCTTCCACCCTCGTGGACTGATTTCCAATCAACCTTGTTCAGACATCAGCAAGACTTTACCCAATGGCATGGAACAACGTGCAACCCGCGTCCGGTCTGGTCTTGCGGTTCCCGGCGCGCCTTGACACCGGACTGCGGATCGGCTAGCGTCCGCGCGTTCGATCTGGAGGTTTCAATGGCAATCGACAGCACTGCCGTGATAGGCAAAGCGATTACGATTCGCGGCGAAATCGATGGCGCACAAGACTTGCGCGTCGAGGGCGTAGTAGAGGGTATTGTAAGGCTCCAGGCCAGGTTGCTGGTGGCAAAGGGCGGCCTCGTGAAGGGCGATGTGCAGGCGTCGGTCCTCGAGGTCGTGGGGCGTTTCGACGGCGCTGCCGTTTGTGATGACCTGGCCCATTTGCAGCCCGGTTGCGACGTGATCGGTTCGATTGCGTCCCGGCGGGTCATTGTAGAGGAAGGCGCCGTGTTCACGGGAACGTTGGACATGGACGTGGGATCGGCGCCGGTCCCGGCGGAGGTCGCTTCTCATGGCTGAAACCACGATCGGGCCGCGAACCAGTATTGAAGGCACTGTTTCGGGTAAGGACATCCTGGTAGTTCAGGGCCAGATTCGGGGAACCGTCACGATGGATGCCCCGATTCGCATCGAGCGCGAAGGGCGCCTTGAGGCCGTCGTGCAGGGACCGGAAGTCGCCATCGGGGGGACGGTCCAGGGGCATGTTGTCGGCCTGAAGAAGGTCGAGATCCTGCCTGGCGCCAAGATGATCGGCGATGTCCGGACTCCAAGGATCCTGATTTCGGACGGCGCCGTGTTCCGTGGACGTGTTGATATGGATGTCGGGGAGGGCTGACCTATGGCGGAAGATCAGGGGACCCGCACCGAGATTGGCCCGGAGACAGTGGTTTCAGGGGATGTTCGGGCGGACGAGGATGTTGTTGTCTTTGGCCGTATCGATGGAACCGTAGTGTCATCGACGGCCGTGATTGTCGAGGACGGCGGTTGCGTCGGGCCTCGGGTAGAGGCACCTACCGTTATTGTTGCCGGCTGGGCTGCTGGTGACGTTGTCGGGATCGAGCGGGTCGAAATTACCGAGACCGGCCGAGTTCTTGGCAACATATACACCCCCAGACTGATCCTGCTGGACGGTGGAGCCGTCAAGGGGCGTGTGGTCATGGATGGATCTGGTCCCGAATCGACTGGCGCCACGGCAGCCGTTCGTACCTCGGCCGCGGTTGCCGCGACAGTGGCCGGCGCCAGGCGCGCCGCACCAGTTGCGCCAAAGGCTTCACGGACGTCTGTTTCCTCGGTTCGCGGTCGTACTCCCCCGCCAGTTGTGCCTGTAGTTCCACGTGCCGCAGCAAACCCCGGCCTCCTGGACCTTGGTGACGAGTCTGGTCGAAAGGACTCCTGACCCTGAATTCTTCGGAGGAATATGAACGATCGCCTGGCACTGCTGGACCTGCTGGCCCGCATAGCCTTCGAGCGGCGCAAGGTTATTCTGCGTTCGGGGCGCGAGGCCGATTTCTACCTTGACTGTCGGCGTGTGACTCTGGATCCGGAAGGAGCCCGTCTGTGTGGCCGTGTGATGGTCGATGTATACCGCGCTGCCTTGCGGCCGGTTGCTGCCGTCGGTGGTCCCACGATGGGCGCCGACCCACTGGTTACGGCGTTCCAGTTGAGGGCACTTGAGCTGGGCGAGCGCCTGCCAGGGTTTCTGGTCCGCAAGGAGGCCAAGGCCTACGGAATGGCATCCCGGATCGAGGGGCGTTTTGGCGTGGCCTTGGGGGCGGAAGTTCTGCTGGTCGAGGACGTGCTGACGACCGGCGGGTCCCTGCTGCTGGCTGCCGAGGCGGTTCGCGAGGAGGGCCTGGTTCCCGTGGCTGCGATGGTCCTGGTCGATCGTCAGGAAGGCGGTAGCGAGGCGATGGCTGCTGCCGGCATCCCGGTAGTCGCTGCTTTTACTGCAGCAGAGGTTTCGGCAAGGGCCGACCGAAAGTAGACCGAATCCCCCCGCCCAGGTTGATCAATAACAGTGCAGGCAATGCTGGAGTGGTGCCGTCAGGCGGCTGTGCGGCGCTTGAACTGGAACAGGTGGTGGCCCAGAAGGATGTAGTCGCCGGTTTCGATGGCGACACGTCCCTTGATGCGCAGAAAGCAGCCGTTGGTGCTGCCCAGATCCTTCAGGATGCACCCGGCGTTCGTTGCTGCGAAGGCTGCATGTCGCGACGATACGAACGGATCCTCTGGAAGCAGGATGTCTCCGCTGGTTCGGCCCAGTGTGGTTTCGGGCGAGCGCAGCAGGTGTGCTTCGAGAATGGACTCGTTCGGGCCGATGCGGATCAATCGACCAAACCAGTCGCCGGGAACGCCAGTAGACCCAAGCCAGGCGGCTCCGTCGTTGGATGCCCTGGGGCGCGGCACATTCAACTGCACCGAAAAAACTGCGTGGCCGATACGGACCTGATCTCCATCAGCCAGGGTACGCTGGCCAGTCACACGCACGAATGTGCCGTGTAGTGTGGAGAGATCTTCCAGGAATACGACATCCCGACCGACGTCGAGCGTCGCGTGCGTTGCGGCAACGCGCGGGTCGTCGGTAATCACCACCTCGGGGCCGTCGCGGCCGATGTGGTTGATCCCGTCGGCAAGCGGGATTTCGGGCCCGGTGCCACCGTCCGTCCGAATCGTGATCAGAGTGGCGCTGCCCAGGCGCGACGTTGACGAATGGCGAGGCTTGAAGCCCTTCATCGATTGTTCGAGCGGCTTCCCGCAATTCAGGCAGTATGTGAAAATTTCCTCGTTATCGGTTCCGCAATGCACGCAGCGGATCATGCCCCCCCCTTTGTCTCCCGGGACCTTGCGAATCCTATCATCGCGCCATAGAATCGTAAAGCCAATCGCGAGGTCCATCCATTGGCTGCCTGCCCGACTTGTTCAAACAGCGCTCCTGACGGAAGCCGCTTCTGTCCGTTCTGTGGTGGCAAACTGGCAGCACTGGTGCGCAAACCACAGGACCCTCTGGTCGGCAAAGTGATCGACAACAAGTACGTCGTGCTCGAGCGGATCGGAACCGGTGCGATGGGAAGCATATACAAGGCCGAGCACCGCGCCTTGTCCAAGCAGATAGCCCTGAAGGTTCTGCATCGGCATCTGCTGACCGAAGAAAGTCACGTCAAGCGCTTTCATCGCGAGGCCAAGGCCGCGTCCCGTCTGAATCATCCCAACGCAATAGCGATGCTGGACTTCGGCCAGACCGAGGACGGCCTTTCTTACATAGCGATGGAGTTCCTTCCAGGCCGCGACCTGTGTCGCGTCCTGTTCGACGAGGGACGCTTTTCCGACGAGCGGACGATTCGCATCTCTGCCCAGATCCTTGATGCCCTGGACGAGGCGCATGCGGCGGGGGTCATTCACCGCGACCTGAAGCCCGAAAACATCATGATCGAGAAGCTGCGCTCGAATCCGGATTTCGTGAAGGTTCTGGACTTCGGCATTGCCAAGATTCGGGACTTTGCCGGCAGCGAGAATTCGTCGTTCAAGACCGCGACAGGCATGGTGTTCGGGACCCCCGAGTACATGTCTCCCGAACAGATTCGTGGCGAGGAACTGGACGGCAGGTCCGACCTTTACTCGTTGGGCGTGTTGATCTACCAGATGCTTTCCGGGGAGTTGCCGTTTTCCGGAGACTCGGTGCTGGAGGTTGCAACCGCTCATCTGACGCAACCGCCAATTCCCCTGGTCGAGAAGGTTCCCGGTATCAACCCGGCAGTTGCAGCGGTTGTCTCCAAACTGATGGCCAAGAAACGTGACGATCGGTTCGAGAATGCGGCCGAGGCGCGTAACGCCATGATGGCGGCGTCGGAAAATGCCGTGCGCCCGGTTCCGCCTGGAAGGAAGTCCGAACAGCGCCCCCAGCAGGCGCCCGAGGCGCGAATCAATGCTTCGCCGTCCTCGCCGGAATCGCGCCTTGGTCCCACTGCACGTTCTGCCCACGATGACGATGTTGCGCCTGCGTTCTTGACCGAGGTCAACCCACCCGTCAATTCCAATGTGCAAATCGTCAAAGTGGTCTTGATGATTGCTCTTGTGGCTGCCTTGGTCGCAGGAATAGCTGCATGGTTCTGGATGTCGTATGGACAATAGCGGTTCTTCGAAGCCCAGCCATGATTCGGACAAGTCAGTACCTCAGAGTCCAGTCGCGTTCGGTATCGAATGTGAGGTCAAGCTTGAGGTGGCGTCAAAGTCCGACCTGCTTGGATATCTGGCAGTTCTGCCAAGGCCGCGCCGCTGGGGCATGCAGTTGAATTGCTATCTGGATACGCCGGGGGCGGAATTGCGGTCCGCCGGTATCAGCCTGCGAGTGCGCATCACCCCCGACCATGCCCGTCTGACGCTGAAGCAGAAGCGTGGGCGTCAGGGAGCCACGTTCCGGACCGAAGAAACCGAGGTCCAGGTGCCGAGGCCGTCGGCAATAGCATGGGTGGTTGACGGGAAGGCGTTCGATCTGGCGAAAATGCCCGGTTTCGAGGGGGTTGCCGGTCGCGTGGCTGGGATGACGCTTGGCGTCGTCAACTGGTCATTGACGCGGCGGGCCATATGCGACACTGAAGAGGGCGTCACGATCGAGGTTGATGAGACTGTCTTCCCCGATGGGCACCGGGATTTCGAGATAGAGGCCGAGGATCTTGATCCGGACAAGGCGATGCGGGTGATGACGGCATTCGCGGTCATGGCAAACATCACGCTGAAGCCGCAGACCAGGACCAAGCATGCCCGGGCCGACGCCCACAAGGGCGAAACGCCCTTCGTGATTCCCGAGGGAGATCCTTCCGGCGCAATGCCATGTGGGTTGGAAGACGACCGGTAGGCCGTGCGCGACTCGGGCAAAATCGGCCCGTTTGAAGTTCGGGGTGGCGTTTGTGGTGGCTTTGCTGACCGGCCTTGTTGCTTTTGGCGCCTACCTCGTTTTTCTTCCCCAGGTGCCCTACTGGCTGGATGCGCCAGAATTCATTGCGGCTGGCGCGAATCTGGGTCTGCCGCACCCGCCCGGCCACCCCGCCATGATCTTGTTGCTGAAGGGTTTTCTGCTGTTGCCGTTCGGTGACATCGCGTTCAGGGCGAACCTGTTTTCAGCGACTTTCGCCGCGGTTTCTGCTGCGCTGGTATCGAAACTGGCCGAGGCAACGGCGGCATGCGGTTCAACGCGCCGTTCCAGTTGGTTCCAGGCGGCCGGGGTGGCGGCCGGTTTGGGTTTTGCGCTGTCAGGTTCTGCGGTGATGCAGGCCATGTCGGTCGAGGTATACACGTTCTCGTGTGCCTTGGTGCTGGGGGCGCTGTACCTGGCGATTATAGGTCAGTCGGACGCGCGCCATGGAGTCGTGGCGGCGATCCTGATGGCGGTGGGATTGGCGAATCATCACCTGCTGGTCTTCCTGGCCGTGCCTGCCGTGATGGTTGCCTGGATCGGTCGAGGCACCAGGTTGGCGGCGCTGGGTATTGTTGTCCTGGTAGGGGTTGTCGTGACCGCCGCATGCTATGTGTACCTACCCGTGCGCTCGGCGGCAGGTGCCCAGCCTTCGTGGGCGGACACATCCAGCCTTGATGGGGTGCTTTGGTATGCCTCTGCCAGGATCTTCGCAGGGTCGGTGGGGGGGTTCAGCCAGGCTGGGTCCAGTGTCGGCCTGAATGTCGTCAAGGCGATTGGTCTGCTGGCTGGAGCCCTGTCGCCGCCATTGCTGGTTCTGGCTGCTGCCGGTGCGTACCTTCGGATAAGGTCTGGCGGGTTCCGCCTGGTCCTGGTGCTGCTGGTGTTTGTGTTGGGCAACCTTGTCTCGAAAGTTGGGATGGGGTTGCTGGACCCGTCGAATCCCGACGACCATGGCTACTTCCTGCCGGCCATTGCCGGCGTTGCCATCCTGGCATCCATGGCCGGGGCGTCGTTGCCGTTGCTGGCCGCGCCGCTGGGTCGAGTGGCTCGTGGATTTGCGGCGGTTTGTGGCGCTGCGATCCTGATGCTTGTGGCGGTGTCGCCCGCCCTGGTGTCGGGTGGTGCGATGGCGGTCGAGCGGTCCACCCTGCGCGAGCCAGTCGATGTCGCGAACTCGCTCTGGGATGGGGCGCCACCGCGTACCGTGCTGATGCCGTCCCATTATCCGGTCCATTTTCTGCTGATGTACGGGCAGGTGGTCGAAGGCCGGCGGCCGGATGTCAGTCTGGTTCAGCAGAGCCTGTATTCCAAGGCCAGGGGCGGGCTGTACTATGCCGAGGCTGTTGCCAGGCGAGACCCGGACCTTGCCCCGTTCATCCGCACGTTCTTGTGGTCTGGAACGCTGGACTGGGAGGCGCTTCGGACCCTGGCAGCATCGCGTCCAGTGCGCCTGTTTGCATCTGATGATTTTGATGCGCCCCTGGCCGACCTTCGATTCGATGGGTGGACGTTTGATGTGGCTGCGAGATCGGCAAGGCCTGTCGAATCGCGGCCCGATGTCGCCCAGCATCTACAGCAGCTTCGTAGGGTTGCATGGCACTGGCCGGAAGTAGATATCGAAACGCGTCGAGTCCTGATGCGACATCTGGCAACATCAGGTGTCTGGCTGGCAGGGCAGGGCAATCGCGAAGAGGCTGTCGGCCTGCTGGATGCTGCCATCGAGCTGAATCCTATGGATGGGATGCTTAAACGCATGCGATCGACCGTGCAGGCCGTGGCACCTTGAGGGTCGGGGTTTTTGGACCCATCTTCCTGGGCCTTCCATTCAATCATCACCTCGGACGCATTCTTGGAGTTCGCAGCTCTGGCGTGGCATGCTGGCATCTGCGACCAAGGTTGGGCCAATGGACCGCGACGTCGATGCTTTCATGTTTCACCTGAAGGTACAGCGGGGGCTGTCGCCAAACACTTTGCTGGCGTATGCCCGTTCGCTGACCCGTTTCGCCCAGTTCGTTGCGGGCATCCTGTCACGGGAGGCGAGACCCTCGGATGTGTCTCGAGATCATGTCGAAGCATTCCTGCAGGCAAGGAAGGCGTCCGGCCTGTCGCCGCGCAGCCTTGCCGCAACGGTGGTCGCGCTGCGCCAGTTCTTCGCCTGGGTCCGGGAGATTACCGGGGGGTCTGCAAATCCCTTGGAAGATGTCGAGATTCCCCGTTTTACAAGACGGTTGCCCATAGTTCTGTCCGAGGACGACGTCGGGGCGATTCTGAGGGCGCCTCCGGCGACCACGCCACAGGGGCTGCGCGACAGGGCGATTCTTGAACTGCTCTACGGCTCGGGACTGCGAATCAGCGAGACACTTGGGCTTGACGTAGGCGACGTGAATCTGACTGCCAACTTCGTCCTGGCGCGGGGCAAGGGCAGGAAGGAGCGTCTGGTGCCGATATCGGAACCATGCCGGGACGCGGTCTCGACCTTCCTGCGCGATGGACGCCCGCTGCTGATGCAGCGACGACGGCCGGCATTGCGGGGGCGTCGTGATCCGATGTTCGTGACCGCTCGTGGCACGGTGCTGACTCGCCAGGGGTTCTTCAAGAACCTTCGGACCTACGGCATTCTGGCCGGGGTCATGAAGCTGATTTCGCCTCACAAACTGAGGCACTCGTTTGCCACGCACCTGGTCGAAAACGGTGCCGATCTGCGCAGCGTCCAGGAGATGCTGGGGCACGCGGATATCAGCACTACCGAGGTCTATACACATGTCAGCCGCAGGCACCTCCAAGAGGTTTACAAGAAAGCCCACCCTCGCGCGTAGGGCTTTTATTCAAGCGCCAAATCGGGCGTTGCGCCTTGACGCTCACAATGTTTTCGGTTAGTTTCCGCCCCCGGGAGAAGGAGGCCTTCAATGGAGGACCCCAACATTGCAGCCAGACGAGACCGAGACCTGGCCGGGCTTTGTCATGCCTTGATGAACCCTCTGACAGTTGTCCTCGGTTATGCCCAACTCCTGTCGGCCAGGAAGGATCTTGATGAAGACGTTCGTACGCAGGTGTCCCGGATCGCCCAGGAAGCCAAGGAGTGCAGTCGGCTGATCGAGCAGGTGCGCAGTGCGACCTCGCGTCCTCTATCGCTGGAAACGTCCCGGGCTGCCGTGGCTGACTTGCCGCGTCGGCGCGTGCTGGTGGTTGATGACGAGCCGGTTATCCAGAAGCTTACGGCCGAGGCCCTTGGTCGGGACAATCTGGTGGTGGGAGTATCGTCGGCCGAGGAGGCGCATCAGCGTTTGCTGACCGAAAGTTTTGACGTGGTGCTGTTGGATCTGTCGCTTGCGGGCGAGATCAGCGGGCGGACCTTCTACGAAAACCTTCTTGTTCATCAGCCCGAAATTGCCGGATGCGTCGTCTTTGTGACAGGTGGGTTCGTCGATATCGAGGTGCAGGATTTCGTGACCAACAGCGGTCGCGAGTTTCTGCAGAAACCTTTCCATCTTCGGGCGTTGCGCGATGTGGTTGCACGGGCTGCCGGCGCCTGATTCTGCGGGTTCCAGTGCTGCGCCAGTTCGTCAGGCCTACTTCTTCTGGAAAATCGAAAGTATGTCCATGGGGATGGGGAACACGACCGTCGTGTTCTTTTCGACGCCGATCTCGGTCAGAGTCTGCAGGTAGCGCAGTTGCACGGCGACTGGTTCCTGTGCCAGTACCAGCGATGCCTCCCACAGCTTTTGCGATGCTTCGAGTTCGCCTGCTGCATGGATGATCTTTGCTCGCTTCTCGCGCTCGGCTTCGGCCTGGCGGGCCAGGGCTCGCCGCATCTCGTCGGGCAGGTCGACCTGTTTCATTTCGACCAGCGACACCTTGATGCCCCAGGTGTCGGTGTGGCGGTCAAGAATTTCCTGCAGGCGCAGGTTCAACTTTTCGCGTTGCGACAGCAGTTCGTCCAGCTCGCACTCGCCCAGCACCGAGCGCAGGGTTGTCTGGGCAAGCTGAGAAGTCGCGTAAAGGTAGTTTTCGACCTCGATGATAGCCCTTGATGCATCGACGACACGGAAGTAGCACACGGCGTTTACGCGTGCAGTGACGTTATCCCGTGTAACGATATCCTGCGGCGGAACGTCCATCGTGATGGTGCGCAGATCGACCTTGACGATCCGATCGATAGGCCAGAACACGAAGATAAGGCCCGGACCCTTGGGCTTGCCCAGGATGCGACCCAGCCGGAAGATGACTCCGCGCTCGTACTCGCGCAGCACGTGAACGGCCGTGAACAGGTAGGCCAGTACCAGCATTACGATGACGGCGGGACCTTTCAGGATGGTGACCAGAAGCTCGTCCATGTTCTCCTCCATGAAAAATGGCAATTGAATCAGTGACCTATCGGCTAGGTCAGCGGAACCGCAGCGGTTGATGAACTACCCGGATATCTGCACCTGGGCCGGCTCCACCGGTGTTACCTTGACCTTCAAACCTGAAATGGCAATGCATCGTACCGCAGTCCCCGGCAGGATCGGGGTGTCGGCCGACGCATTCCAATATTCGCCGTTAAGAAGGACCTTCCCATCGGCCTCGACCAGGGTCACCGCAGTGCCCTCCTTGCCGATCATTCCCTCGGACCCGGTCGTAGTTTCCCGCCGCAGCGCCTTCAACACGATCGTGCCAAGAAAGACTGTGATCGCGCCAAACGCCAGTGCAGCAGCGATAGCCAGTATGGGATCCACGCCGAACTCCTGTTCGGGGACATCGACCAGCATGATTCCTCCAATCGCCAGCGCCACCGCGCCCAGCAATGCGAGGAGTCCGAAGGATGTCACGAAGACCTCCGCGACGAACAGGCCGATCGCCGCCAGGATCAACAACACTCCCGAGGCTGTCACCGGCAGGAAGGAAAATCCCGTGACGGCCAGCAACAGGCACAGGCCGCCTATTACCCCTGGCAGGATCATCCCGGCGTGGGTCACCTCGACATAAATCAGAAGGGCGCCGACCAGCAGCAGCAGGAACGCCAGATTCGGGTTTACCAGGAATGACAATGCCTTCTCGCGGAAGGTCATCTCGATCGTCGTGACCGGTTGATCCTGCACGGACAGCGTTCTTACGGTTCCGTCCAGCAGTTTCACCTCGCGATTGTGCAGTTTCGACAGCAGTTCAATGTCGGATGTAGCCACGAGGTCAATCAGGTTCGCGTCCAGAGCCTCCTTGTCGGTCCAGGACTTCGACTCGGTGACTGCCAGGGTTGCCGTCTGGGCATTGCGGCCTCGGCGCTCGGCTATGGCCCGCAGGTAGGCGGTCACGTCGTTCGTGATCTTCTGCATCAGGACCGAGGATTGTTCGGCTGGCGGCCGAGCGCCCGAGGGAAGGGCCGATGGCTTGTCAGGCGGCTTGCCGCCGCCGTCCAGGGCTTCATCAACGGCGCCTTCTTGAGGCTTCCCGGAGGGCAACTTCTCGGGCTCGGGCATAGGGAGGATGCCGCCTATGGACAGGATCGGGTGAGCCGCACCTGTACGCGTTCCTGGCGCCATGGCCGCGATGTCGGCGGACACAAGAAGGAAGAAACCGGCCGAGGCTGCCTTTCCGCCGGGTGGCGACACGAAAACGGCAACGGGAACCCGGGAGGCCAGCATCCTCTGGACCATGGTCTCCATCGAATCGACCAGGCCGCCAGGGGTGTTCAGAACAATCAATACCAGCGAAGACCCCTCGCGTTCCGCAAGGTCGATGCCGCGCACGACGTACTCGGCGTGCAGAGGGTCAATCGCGCCGTCAAGCACGATGCGATGAACTGCGGCATCGGCCGGAGCAAATGGAACCAGCAGCAACAGTGGCGTAAGCAGGCAAGGCAGCAGGCGCGCGTTGATCACCGACATGAACAGGTTGTACCATCCCCCCCAGGGTGGGTCAAGGAAGCCAGGTTCTAGGAAAAACTAGCGCACCAGCAGAACAGGACATCGTGCGTTGGCTGCGACAGATGTTGCCACGCTGCCCAGAACCCAGCGTGTCAAAGCCGACGAACCGCGGTTCGCCAGCACTATCAGGTCCACGCCACGTTGTTCGGCCAGTTCCACCAGAGTCGAGGCTGGGTCTCCCCAGGGAATCAGGGAGTTGTAGGCGTCAGGCGGGCGTGGCGTGTGCTGGCGCACCAGGTCGTCAAGGCGCTCCGCAGCTTCCACCTCGTGCTGGTGAGTCCAGTCCTGGTCGGGCATCGACACGTAGTGCGGGAAAAGGGGGCTGACGGTCGGCGGGCGCACCAGGACATGGCATACAAGCAGCGTTGCGTCGTCCTTTCTGGCAATCGAGTCGGCGCAACGCAGGGCCTCGATCGAGGCGTCGGAGTAGTCAACTGCCACCAGCACGTTGTGGAAGCGGTGAGCCTCGGTTGCATCGCGTGTCATTGGGCGCGGCACGACTTCGCCGCCCACGATCAGACGCTCGCGGTTTCCGAACGCGAACTCCACCTCAAGGGTGGGCCGCAGTACCAGAAAATCGCGATGGGTATTCGACGAATTCTGGCCGCCGCCCATGTCACGGTTGTTGCCGAACGCCACATGTATTGTCCGGAACGCCTTCTCGTCCTCCAGCAGGTTTCCGGTAACCCTGGCCCCCGGGTTCAGACCAATGCCCAGTTCCCCGACGATCCTTGCTCCATCGTCCACCGACATCGCGTCCGCAACGCGCTGGCGATAGGCTGCGTCGGAACACTCGATTGTCGTGACTTTGCCCTGCGATATCGTCAGTTTGACCGGTGCAGGCACCGCACCCAGGTCTCCGATGGATGCGTCGCAAACCAGGATACCTTCGCCGGACACCTCGATCGGGGCGCACCATATCTCGCCGCATGGCAGGTTTCCCCATCCGCCGTCGGCTATCACGGTGTCGGTCGAGAACGGCCTTCCATCGATCGACAGGTACAGATCGGTCCCGCCCGGCGCGGTCAGTCGGACACGTATCGCGCCGTTGAATCGCCGGATCAGGTCATGCGCCGCAACCGCCATTGATTCATAGTCGACGTCCATCGGCCCCTGCAGCAGCATCGATTCAGTGATCCCCGGGGCGTGGCCGATGCGTCTTGCAACCTTGGAAAGTGCGCGCAGCAACTGGATCCGGAACGGGGTTTCCTCGACACGCCCGTCAAAGCAGGTTACGGCGATATCCACATCCGGTACCAGGACCATCAGGTTCTCGGGAATCTCGGTCAAAGGCCTGTCTGATTCCTTCAGCATATAGCGAATCGGCCGTGCGCCCAGGGACTCGGCAGCCGCGAAAAAAGCGTCGGCTACAGTTGATGTCAGGGAATCGGTGACCACCAGGAAGTTCTCGCCGTCGCGCACCTCCAGTACCTGGGACAGCGCCAGCCTTGCGTTCCTGACCATGCCTTTTTCCATTGCAGTCCCCTCTGGGAAGATCAACGTGACCGATCGCCCGCCGTTGCCTTCCTGTTCAAGGTTTGAAACTCATTTTGCGCTGGCGGATCGTCAGAGGCAACACACAATGTCAGCAATCGTGGCTGCTGCTGATTGCGGGCAGGCGGTCAGACCGTCGGGCGGGGAGGGAGGTCCTCGAGAACCTCGGGCTTGCGAACCTCGGGCACCTCGTCCTCGTCATCATCCGATACTCGCGGCAGGACGCTTTCGGGCAGCTTGATGGGGGCTTTGAACAGGTCCTCGCCTTCCTTGCGTTCGATGACCTGCAGAAGCAGTTCGTCCATCTTGCGGACAAACACGAATTCCATCTCGCGGCGGACCTGCTCGGGGATCTCGGTCAAATCCTTGCGGTTGCGCTCGGGCAGGACGATGCGCGAAATGCCGCCTCGCTGGGCCGCAAGCACCTTGTTCTTGATGCCACCGATAGGCAGCACCAGACCGCGCAATGTGATCTCGCCAGTCATCGCCGTGTCGCTGCGAACCTTGCGGCCCGTCATCAGCGAGAACAGGGCTGTGAACATTGTTACACCAGCCGAGGGTCCGTCTTTCGGGATGGCGCCTGCCGGCACGTGGATGTGCAGATCGGCGGTCTCGAACATGCGTTCGTCGACACCGAACGCCAGGGCATTGCTTTGAAGGTACGACAACGCTATCTGCGCGGACTCCTTCATGACGTCGCCCAGTTGGCCGGTCAGCTTCAGCCGGCCCTTTCCGGCCATCTTTGACGCCTCGATGTACAGAATCTCGCCGCCGGTCGAGGTCCAGGCAAGGCCGGTGGCGATGCCGGGGCATTCGGTCCGCTCGACGGCGTCGGGGGCAAACTGTTCCGGTCCCAGGAAGTCGCCGATTATCGTTTCGGACAGTTCCTGGCCTTCGGCCCACGTGCCCTCGACAACCTTCACCGCGATGCCGCGGCAGATGCCGGCCATGACGCGCTCCAGGTTGCGCACGCCGGCCTCCCGGGTCCAGTGCTCGAGGGCGAACAGGATCTGTTTGTCGGTCAGCGGGACCTGCGCCTCGGTCAGGCCGTGTTCCTTGATCTGTTTGGGCAGCAGGTGCCGCCTGGCGATCGCGATCTTTTCCTCGGGGGTGTATCCGGGAAGCTCCAGCAGTTCCATGCGGTCCATCAACGGCGGCGGGATGGTGTCGGTCACGTTCGCCGTCGTGATGAACAGGATGGACGAAAGGTCGAACGGCACGTCCAGATAGTGGTCCATGAAGCTGTGGTTCTGTTCCGGGTCCAGTACCTCCAGCAGTGCACTGGTGGGATCGCCACGCCAGTCTCGCCCCAGCTTGTCGATCTCGTCCATCATGAAGACAGGGTTCTTGGATTCGGCCCTTTTCAGGGACTGGATGATCTTGCCGGGCAGGGCGCCGATATAGGTGCGTCGGTGGCCACGGATCTCGGCCTCGTCCCTGACGCCGCCCAGACTGACGTGCACGAACTTCCGGCCCAGCGCTCGTGCGACGCTCTGGCCCAGTGACGTCTTTCCTACGCCGGGGGGGCCGACCAGGCAAAGGATAGGTCCGCGCAGGTTGTTGCGCAGCTTGCTGACGGCAAGGTACTCCAGGATGCGCTTCTTGATCTTGTCCAGGTCGTAGTGGTCCTCGTCCAGCACCTGGCGCGCGTGGGGCACGTCCAGGTTATCGGGCGTCGAAACGCCCCATGGCAGCTCGCAGATCCAGTCCAGGTATGTCCGCGCCACCGTGTATTCGGGCGAGGACGGCTGAATCGAACGCAGGCGGCGCATCTCTTTTTCGGCAACCTTTCTGACCTCGTCGGGCAGCACCATCTTGACCAGCTTGTCCTGGAGTTCGTCCAGGATGTCGCCGTCGTCCTCCAGTTCGCCAAGTTCCTTCTGGATGGCCTTGATCTGCTGGCGCAGCAGGTATTCGCGCTGGCTCTTGTTCAGCTCGCCCTTGACCTCGGTGTTGATCTTCTGCGTTACGCGCAGCACCTCAAGGTGGTGGTGCAGGATCTTCAGGGTGGTCCGCATGGCGTCAGCCACGTCGGTCATCCCGAGGATCTGCATCTTCTCCTCGGTGCTGATGGGCAGGTTTGATGCGATCAAGTAGACCAGGCGCGAGGGCGATTCAACTTGATCGACCATGTCTCCGGCGCTGGAAGGCATTTCCGGAATCAGTTGCAGAACCTCGGTCGTCAGTGCCTTCAGCGTCCGCATCAACGCTTCGGTCTCGACGTCCTTGCGGTCCTCCTCGGGAACCAGCGTGACGCTGGCAGCAAGGAAGGGCGATGTCTGGGTGAACTTGTTCACCTGGAACCGCTGGATGCCCTGGACGACGATGTCCACGCCCTGCTCGCGTTCGCGAACGATGCGCAGAATGCGGGCGGTGGTGCCCATCGTGTACAAGTCCTCGGGGTTCGGATCGTGGATGTCCTTGTCCTTCTGGGTCAGGACGCCAATCGGTTCGTCCTTGCCAGCCGCCAGATCCAGCAGGCGCAAGGTCTTTTCCCGACCGATTACAAGTGGCATCACCAGTCCTGGAAACAGGACCGAATTCCGCAAAGGGAGAATTGGCAGCGAAGCCGTAGGCTGCGGTACTTCGTCGCCTTCAGGCTTCTTGTTTCTGGTCGTCATGTCGTCAGACTCCGTTGTGCCCCAGACGGGCGCGTTACCCGCAAGAATGGCAACGACTGTGGGAAAATCAAGGCTGACGATACTCCGAACCAAGCGGGGATGCGAGGAACGCGTCAGCCTTGTCAGCCAGGTTGGCCTTTACGCGCTCGATCCGGGCATCCTTCAGGGAACGTCCCTGTGCCATCAGGGCATCGACCGCCTGGATCTCCTGCTGCGCCATCTGCTTGATGGCCTCGTACGAGGCCCAGCCTACCTGCATCTGGCCGTTTACGAAGAACGCCGGCGTACCGGCAGCACCCATCGCCGTGGCTGCGTTGCCTTCGGCCTTCGCCCGCGCTCGGACCGTGAGGTCTTCGTAATCCTTCCTGAATTTTGCTGCGTCAAGACCGATCTGCTGGGAAAATCGCGTCAGGGACGCTTCGTCCAGTGACGACTGGTTCTGGAACAGAATGTCCGCGAACGCGTCAAACTTGCCCTGGCGGGCTGCGGCCATCGAGGCGGCTGCTGCGTTCCATGCGTTTCTGTGCATGTCCAGAGGGTTCTGCTTGAATACCAGTCGGACCATTCCGGGGAAATCGTCGGCCAGCGCCCGCAGCGGTTCATAGGCGCGCTTGCATACGGGGCACTGGAAATCGGACACCTCCAGCACGATCACCTTGGCGTTTGCGGGGCCCTTGGATGGACTGGGATCCGTTGCCGGCTTGGTGTCGGCAGGAACCGGGTACTGCGGAGGGGGCGGTGGCGGCCTTGCAGCAGGTGGGCGGTCCCCATCGACGCGGAAGATCGCAGGCGGCTGTCCTGCAGGTTGCGGCTGCGGTCGCTGGGCCGCAACAGCTGGTGCTGCAGTAGGGGCGGGTGCGGTGGCAGCAGGCGCTGCCGACTGCGATGCAGTGAAGCGACCCAGGGCAAAAAATCCCCCGGCAACGGCCAGGAATGCGACTACAAGAGCTGCGGATCTCATGAGGCCTCCAATTTGAACGAACGATGCTTATCATGCGTTAACGTGCGGGATCAAGAATTCCGTTGGTGGCTTCGATATTCCCTAGACTCGGGTGGGCGGCACCGGGCATGGCAGGGGGCGTGTGAACGAGAACTTCAAGAAGCTGGTTCGCTGGGTGGTGATCGGTCTGGCTTTGGTATTCCTGGCAAAGACGGCCTCCGAAGGTGGGTGTTCGTCGCAGATTTCGACGGGGTCGATAGCGCCGGCCTTCCAGGCTGTGGACGCTGGGGGGCAGGGCACGTGGACGCTGGACTCGTTCCGAGGAACGCCGGTTGCGCTGCTGTTTTTCGCGACATGGTGCCCGTCGTGCAGGGCCGAATTGCCGGATGTGTCGCAGGCAATGGCGCAGCGTCCAGGAATGAAGGTTCTGTTGCTGGGCGACGAAGACCCGCGTGTGTTGCGCGATTTCCTGAAGGGGCGGGGGCTGGTGATACCAGCGGCTGGCCTGGCTGGCGGTGCGCTGCAGGCCTATGGTGTCCGATCATTGCCGTCGGTTGTGGTGGTGGACGCACAGGGCAAGGTTGACTACTCTGGGCGGGGGGGGTATGCAACTTCACGTGCGTTGAAGCGGCTGGCCGAGCTGTCAGGGCAGGATGCGGCGACGGGACTCTAGTGGCAGGCGGGGGGGGGTAAGACCGCGTGAAGGGCGAGGTTGGCGAGCGGGTACTGGGAAGATACAGACTGGGGCAGCCCATCGGGGAAGGTGGGTTCGGCCGTATATTCCTTGGCCGGCAGGTTGCTCTGGACCGCGAAGTCGCCATCAAGGCATCTCGACCATGCAGGCGGGACGACGATGGTCTGCGCGAGCGCTTTCGTCGCGAGGCCTTGCTGGTAGCCGGTATCAACCATCCCAGTGTCGTGACGTACCACGATTTTGGGGTCGATGATGACGGTGACCTGGTCCTGGTGATGGAACACCTTCAGGGGTGCAGCCTTCTGGAAGTCCTGCGTCGGGGGCGTCCCGTTCCGCTTGTGGACATTGCCCGTTGGATGGCGCAGGCGGCGGCGGGTCTGCACGAAGCCCATGCTCGCGGCCTGGTGCATCGTGACGTCAAGCCGTCGAACCTGATTCTGGTGGCTCCTGGCACAAGGGCCGAACGTCTGAAGGTGATCGATTTCGGAATCCTGCTTGCCGACAGGCGCGCCCATCCCGAATTGCCGGAACTGACGAAAAGCGATGCTTTCATAGGCACACCCGAGTACGTGGCTCCCGAGATGATGCTGGGGCGGGCGATTGACGGGCGTGCCGATCAGTACGCGCTGGCTCTGGTGACGTTCGAGTTGATTGCCGGTCGCAGGCCGTTCCCGTCTGCGGACGACGGAGGACTGCTGGCTCGGCTGTCCGAACGGCCGGCAGGACTGGATTTCCGGGAATCCGGGCGGCGTGTTCCACCCGCCATGTCCGCGGTGTTGTGGAGGGCTTTGTCGCCTTCGCCCGGCGAGCGATTTCCAACAATCGCTGCGTTCGGGGACGCGCTGCGGGACGCCGTTGACGGGTTCGATGATGGCGTGCATGACGACAAGACCCGGGTCGATGTGGATGCTGCGCTGGCCACCACTCGAACGGTTCCGACGCGAACTGATCTTGACGGGGTGACCAGTCTCGATGCGAGATCCGTTGCCTTGGCGGCCGATAGGATGACCGGGAGGCGGCGCAAGAAGCCTGGAACGCATCGGGGCGTTCGATGGGGCGTGGCGGCCGCAGCGTTCACGGTGCTGGCTGCCGGTATTGCGATTGCCGTTCTTGCCTGGCAGGGGCCATCTGGGAACCGGCCGCAGGGGGATCTGGATCGGGAAGTCGCACAGGTCGCCGCGGGCGAACTTTCCCCTGAAAGAGTGGTGGCTAGGCAGCAGGTTGCCGTGGAGCCTGGAGCCGCCTCGATACAGCAGTATTTTCCTTCCACCGTCCCCAGTATGAGGAGTATCGATGCGGTCGGTGTGGGATCGGCAAGCGCGCCTTCAATACAAAATCCGACTGGGCGTTTACCAGTGTCGTCCGGTCGATCGCCGGCAGTGAAAGGCCTGGATACGGGGGATGAAAACGTGCGCGCCACTGCGGCCAGGAATCCGCCGCTGGAACCCGCCGCGCCCGCCGTGCCTGCCGCGCCTGACTCGACAGGCAACACCACGGAAGCGGCGGGCTTGTCCGGCGTGCTGGTGCTGAACGCCGAACCATGGGCCGAAGTAGTGGTCGATGGCCAGGCGCTGGGGCGGACGCCCATCCTGGCGTTGAAGGTCGCGGTCGGGTCGCACCGGATCGTGTTCCAGCATCCGGCGCTGGGGACCAGGACCGTTACCCGGATGGTCGCGGAAGGCGCGAAGGAAATCGTGAAGGTTCGTATGCAGGACTGAGGCGGCGAGGTCAGCCCTGGCGCCTTACCTTGATTCCAATGGCCGCGCCGACGATCAGCAACAGAGCCCCGCCGAAAACGAAGGTGTAGGCAGCATGGACTTCCTGGTCGGATGTGCCCAGGAAGAAGCGCCAGGCCGTGACGAACAGCGGGATCGAACACCCCATGATGACCAGAGACACTCGCGCCAGGTCGCTTTTCGAATGCGGTGCCAGCGCTTCTGGATGCTCGTCGCTCACGATGATCCTCCTGGAAAGCCGAAACCGGCTTGCGTTTCAGCCGGAACCCGACCCGCAAGAATTCAGGTCTCGTCGTCGCCCCAAACCAGTTCCATGGCCGCGCGCCCATCAGTGGCACCAGGTGCGGACGGCGGGGCAAAGCGCCTTGCCGCCTTGGCTACGGTCGGCTGCGCATGTTCTACCATGCGCCGGGTCCTGTGCGCCAGAGCATCGACCGAGTCCTCCAGCCTGGACACCCGGTTCACCAGGGGAACGCTGCAAAAGGTCAGCAACCGGTCCGCTATCTTCAGGCGATCCGGGTGCACGGGTTGGTCGCCGGAACCGGGCAGCCGCGGGCAGGCAAGCACCAGCAGGCGGTCAATACCTTCAGTCAGGCCGCGCAACCCGACTGGTGAATCGCGACGCGGGCCATCCAGAGCAAGCCTTGCCCTGGCCAGCAGCAGTTGGGCTTCCGGCTGCGCCGACGGCATCAGTGTGCCGTCAGCGAGGACGCCGGCAAGATCCTGGGCCATGGCATCCAGCAGGTCCCACTGGGGAACTGTTCGCTTCATCGGCGAATTGTACGACCGCCCGATCGATTCTGCTACACTGGCCCCCTCAGAGTGGCAGGTTGAGATGACGAAGTTCGAGGTCCGGACAGCGATGGCCGAGGAAACGATCGACATCACCGATCAGGTGGCCGCTGCGGCCGCAGGTTCGGGGCTGGCCGAAGGTGCCTTGCTGGTCTGGTGTCCCCATACGACTGCTGCAATCTTCGTGAACGAGGGGCATGATCCTGACGTCCTGCACGACATTGCGATGGTTCTTGGGCGACTGGTCCCGGGGGGCCTGCAATACCTTCATGGCGAGGGGAATTCGCCCGCGCACCTGAAATCACTGCTGGGTGGCTGCAGCGTCACGATCCCGGTTTTTGACGGGCGCCTGGCTTTGGGGACGTGGCAACGCGTATTTTTTGCCGAATTTGATGGGCCCAGAGTTCGACAGGTCTGGGTGCAGCCGTTGGCCGGGGCAGTGAAGGGCGTCTAGGGCCCGGGGAGGTTTGTCATGGCGGACACCGCAAAGCACGGGTTGGGGGATATCGTCGATATCCGCTGCCGGTTCTGCCGGTTGAACCTGGACGCCAGCGTGTCGGCACTTGGTCCCGACGGTTCCATCATGAAGGTCCAGTGCCGCACGTGCAAACACTTCCAGGACTTCAAGGCGCCGGTGCCAGTGGAAGACCAGCGCGCTGCCCTCCTGAAGAAGGTCATGAAGATTGCCGAAAGGCATACGCGTGGATCATCCGACCGGTCGGGCCCAGCCATCAAGACGACCGGCATCCTGTCGGCGGAAGTGGTCGCGCGGGCGTTGTGGGAAGAAGCGACGGTGGACGCCAACCCGCTGAAGTCGAAAATCTACGACCAGCACCGGGTGTTCCTGGTGGACGACCTGATCACGTGCAAGGGCAAGGGGTTGGGTGTCGTTCGTGAAGTGGACGACCAGTCTATCCTGGTGCTGTTTCGCGAGGGGTTCGAACGACTGCCCCAGGGGCAGCCGCGCGACGAGTAGCCTGCCTGAATCGTGCTAGCGAGCCGGCAGACCAGACGTCTCGATCAGCGAAAGTATTACAGCACCGATGCCGTACAGAATGTCGTCCTTTTGTGGCACTGCGGAATACTCGGCGAAAGTGCCGGCAGAAGTCGGGCCTGAAGTGCCCTGGACCACGGGGCCGTCCACGGCGTCAACCAGGCGCGATCTGACGCCGACCATTGCCTTGGCTATGGCCGGAAGGACCTCGTCACCCAGCAGGCCGTTGCGCCAGGCTCGCGCCATACCGAACGCGAACAGCGCGCCTGTCGACGTCTCGAGGTAGGTTTCGCCGGGGCGGTTCAGAACTGTCCACCACATCCCGCTGGCATCGTCCTGGAAGCCCAGGGCGGCTGCCGTCAGACGGGCCAGCGCTGTGCGCACCTGCGGGTCGGTCTCGCCGCGCAGGCTGCGGATCCGCAGATATTCCGACGTGGCCGCCAGCACCCAGCCGTTGCCGCGTCCCCAGTAGACACCTGGGTCCTGCGGCAACGCCCAGTCGTCGGCGTGGCGGAAGAAACCCGGTTCCTCCTGCAGGCGCTTTGCGAATACCTGGAACTGCTGGGCGGCCAGATCCAGCGCCCACTCTTCGGATGACCCCGTGCCCCAGCGGGCCAGGGGGATACCAATCATCCACAGGCTGTCCACCCACAGCGTGATGCCCATGATCTCCAGCGTGCCCAGGTGGTTGATCCCCCCGTCCTCGGTGCGCAGGGCCTCGTCCCGGATGTAGGTCCTGAAGCGCTCGATCACCCCGCGGTACTTGGGGTCGGGCGTCAACTGATGCACGTACAGTGTCGCGGCGACTGGAGACGCCGTGTCGCTGGACATCATCGTGTAGCCGGCCTCGATGTGATGGTCCAGCCATGTCTTCACATAGGCCAGCAGTTCCGGGTCGCCGGTGACGCGGTGCAGTTCGCAGAATGCCGTCATCATAACGGCGGGCTCCCAGTCCCACACCAGTTTGTCGGCGGCGACTCGTGTCATCTGTCGGTGGGCCATCGCGGTGGCAAGGGCGATCCCTTCGGACGCCGGGTATCGCCGAGCGGCAAAGCAGGCATTGTCTGGAACCATTCCCGGCACGCAGGCGTCGAATGGGGTATCCAGGACCCTTGTCGATGGGCCGATGGCGACCGGCATGGGCACGTCGGCGCCGTCAAGCTGCAGTAACTGACCGCCATCAAGGTAGGCAAGGCTGCCGTCAAGCGCCAGCAGCACGAATCCCGCGTCGCTGTGGACCGTGCGTCCATTGACCTCCAGCGTGTCCGGGCCGGACGGATCCCGCATCCAGGCAAGGTCGGTCCCGTGCGTCCCGGTGATTGTCCAGGCCGCGCTGCCGCCACTCGAGGCGATGCGCGTCACGGTCAACGGCGCGTCGCGTGTGCCATCGGCGGCCGCAACCTGATACGGGGCCAGGACGGCCAGGAAGGACGGGGCGACGGCGTTGATGGTGGCGTCTGCCACCGCATGGCTGCCGTGTCCGGATTCGCTGGCAATCGAATGGGAATGCGGCGCCTGTCCGTCCACGTACGGCGGTTCCGCCACTGTTGGGGCGCCCACGGTCGAACCGATGGACACGCGGATCCCTGCCTTCTGCTTGACGAAGGTCGCCCCGGTCGAGTCCACGGAATACGTGCCACCGGAATCGTATCCGGCATAGCCATGGACACGCCAGGCGAACTCCCGCGGGCCGTTGACCAGCGATTCGATGCGATCGGCCACCAGGGCATAGCGGTTGCGCACCATCAGCATCGACCTGTGGATTGTTGCCTGCTGGTAGGACTGCGAGGCCACTGCCAGGTCGAGGGCCTGCCCGTCGTGGAACAGGTCAATCGATGCGTCGGCGTCGCCCCAGTCGTTCAGCAGGCCGCGTTTCGGCGCCGCCTGGCCGTCGATCAGCACCAGGCTGTGGCTGGGTGCGTCAGCAGTCACGGCGTTGTTCAGCTCAATAGGCTTGAAATAGCCGGTATCCATCAGCAGGTGTTCGCCATAGGCCGACATTGCGAAGGATGTCCCGTCGGCATGGTCGTGCAGGGTCTTGCGCGCCGCCCCGGATTCGCCCAGCAGCACGATCCACAAATCATCCGGGCCCCAGCCGCTGCGCAGGACGGCGTGCCCCGAGGTCATGTGCGCGGTGGATGACCAGAAGGGTTGCACGTCGGTCGGTGCCTGCGTGACTTCGAACAGGTGCTGGACGGACAGGTTCAGGCCGCGGGTCATCGACAAGTCACCGTTCTCGTTGTGCCGGCTGTCCCAGGCATAGCGGCCACGCCCCGACAGGGCCGTCAGCAGCAGTCCGGCGTTCTGCACACGCATCTTGCCGTCGCCGACCGCTGATCGAAGGCCAGAGGGCATGCGATGGTCCAGCGACCAGTCGAACGCAGCCCAGAAACGGTCGGCGTGAGGGTTCGAGCCGGGCGCGGCCAGCGGGTCTTCCCATTCGAAGGGCTGGCCGTCCAGGCAGTCAATGGGCGCCCACGGGTCAACATTGTTGCGGTTGATGCAGTTGCGGAACAACAGGGCGTCGGCCGGCCAGGCCGTGCGCATCGCCAGGAAGAAGGCGAGGGCAGGGGGGAACCCGAATCCGAAATAGAACGGTTCCTCGCTGACCACGCCGTCGTCCCCGATGTATCGACCCGTCGGACCCCACAGGTAGGCAAGTTCGCTGGCCGCGAAGTCCAGAATCTCGCGACTGCCTGGCTGGTCGGGGAAGGCCAGCGCGACAAAGCCCATGGACGATGTGGTGCGGATGGGATGGTTGTTCTGGCTGACGGTCAGGGCCGACCAGCGTTGGAAATCGTCCAGCACGTAACGTTCGTAGAATTTCTGGTTGATCTCCAACATGCGGCGCCGTGCCTCGGCGGCGTCGGTTTCAGGGAACATGGTGGTGCCGGCCATCAGGTCCCATGCCACTGCGTACGTTATTTGCCCGTCGGCCATCGAGATGTTCATGTCCCAGACGGTGTTGGTTTCCCAGTCGGTGCGTATGCGCGAAAAACAATCGATCGCTGTTGCCGCGGCCGCGGCATCGTCGAACAACCAGGCAACCGTAGCGGCTGCCTGGGCGATCTGGCCGTTGCGGCCAAAGACGCCGCTGCCCCATTCAGATCCGGTGTCATCGGCGCATGCCTGGGCGGCGCTGTTACGAATTCCAGCAAGGATGCCGGCCCACGGTTCCTGGTCCAGGCGGGCCAGTATTGCGGCCTTGCGGTCGGGGCGCGTAACAAGGGCAGGACGATCCGGCCAGGCAGGCAGGGGGCCGGGGTCCGAAATGGTGTCGATCAAGGTTTCGGCGTCGGTCAGAGTGTCGGCAGGAATCGTTTCAGGCGCAACATCAGCCTCGTCAGCCTGGTCAACCTGAGGAATATCAAGGTAGTCCACGCCCAAATCAGCGTCCGGTGACGCGGTTTCCTGGGAATCGACTGCCAGATCCGGCACGACATCCGAACTCGGGGCTGCGTTGTCGAAACAGGCAGCCATGCCGGCCAAAACCAGAATTGCCAGGGGAGTAGTCCTCATCGGTGGTCCTCCGGACGATGGGGGCAGCGTACATGAGGCTTGTGCCCAGGGTCAACGAGATCCGGCGGTCTGGCGTCGGTGCCGACCTCAAGCGCTTGTCCATCAAAGGGAAGCCATCGTTTCTGACTTCACCCAGGCGGTGACATCGCGTAGGATGACCTTCGTCTGGGTAGCGGGGTTTTCTGGATGGAAGCGACTACGGGTGCTGCGCTGGCGATGACCGCGCTGTTGCTGGGGACTGTTCACACGTTTCTTGGGCCCGATCACTACGTGCCTTTCATTGCGCTGGCTCGCGCCGGCCGGTGGAGTTTGAAAAAGACCCTGGCGATCACCGCCTTTTGCGGGATCGGGCACATTCTGTCGTCGGTTGTAATCGGGTTAATCGGGGTCGCGGCTGGCCTGGCCCTGTCGTCAGTGACCGATGTCGAGTCGGCCCGCGGCGGTCTGGCAACCTGGGCGCTGATCGGCCTGGGCCTGGCCTACGGGGTCTGGGGGCTGTGGCACGGCCTGCGCAACCGCCCTCACACCCACGCCCACGTTCACGAGGATGGCTCGGTTCACCAGCACCTGCACGGCCACAAGGAGGTCCACGTCCATCCCCACGGCGAGGGACGAGCGATCTGGGTCCTGTTCATCGTCTTTGTCCTGGGCCCCTGCGAACCCCTGATCCCCCTCCTGATGTACCCCGCAGCCCAGCACGACTGGACCACGCTGGCACTGGTAACGGCAGTATTCGGCACAACGACCCTGGCATCAATGCTGACCCTGACAGCCCTCGGCTGGCACGGCCTGAAAATCATCCGCCTTGGCTTCATGGAACGCTACGTCCACGCCCTCGCCGGCGGCGTCCTGGCCCTGTCAGGCGTGGTGGTCATGGTGCTTGGGGTGTGAACTCGGGATGGGGCGGTATGAAGGAGGCAGAGACTAGGCCCCTGTGTTAGGACGGGGACCATATCAATTGCAAAGACTGCTGCACGAAGCACTGGTATTTGAGAAGTTCTTGCAAACCGGCGCTATGCAACAACAGCCCTTACCGCCCTCGGGGTTAGGGCAATCGTTATGATTTCCACATGGTGCGCATTTATTGCCGCTGTTACACCAATTTGATATGCAATTGCTAGAAGACTTACAAGTGACCCATGGTCCCTGTAAAGGTAAACACGCCAAGGAAGCTTGGTCGTTCAAGGCCGTGCTACCAAAATCGCAGAAATATCCTGAAGGGCAATCAATAGCCTTTTGGGTTGAGTCAACGCACGAACATGTTGAATTGGATAGGCACCGTCCTGAGCTACATTCACAATCTTCGGTACACCCTAAACCAGGAAGAATCGATTTCGCAGACACCTTGCATTGGCACTTCCTATTATCATCGGAGGATCCAGAGCATGTGCCTGATTTGCATTCACAATTATGTTCGCATGGACTGTCAACTGGGGAGGTACCTGGAGCAGCGTTGTTGCAAACGCAACTAGTTCCATTGCACTGTAGTCCTCGTACGCATTGGCATGATTCCTTGCATCCCTCGGTGATTTCCACTTTTTGATCGCACTTACAGATGAAAGTTGGCGTTGCTCCTACAGCGTTACTGACGCATCTGTTCAAAATGCACTGGCAGTCGTCGTCGCAGCTAAGGCCACCAGCAACATTTGGAGTATTTGGGCATTCAACACACTTCTTGGATGCGTTGCCGCAGGTCAGGTTGGCGACACAAGGGCAATCAGTAGTACAGTCAGCACCCACTGTTTTGCCATTAGTACATCCGGTATCCGTCACAGGAACATCCACGATCACCGGAATATCAGCGATGATCACGTTGTCAGTTACGACCAGATCCTTAGGTGGAAGATCAGTACTCGTCACGTCCCCCACATCAGCCACATCCACCCCGGTCACATCCGCATCCGTGGTCACAATCTGGTCCGAGCTGACATCCACCGGGTCGGGACCCGTGTCAACCGGGGCGCCTTGGTCGGTGGTTGGAAAGCTGACTGTGCACGCGGCGGCGAAAAAGCTGGCCGCGAGTAGCGCTAGGGGCATCTGGATGCGCATGATGTTTCTCCTTTCGGCGGGGGGATTCTACCACAGGTTTCCTATCACGGAACGCAAGGTTCTGATCCTGTCGCGGATCTCTGCGGCCTTCTCGAAGTCCAGGCGCTTGGCGGCTTCCAGCATCTCTTTCTTCATTCGTTCCAGGACCTTGGTGGCTTCGCGCGGGTCTTCGACCAGCTTGTGCAGTGCCTCGGGCCGGTCCATGCCGACCTTTCGCGCGGCGTCCTCGGCGGCCTCGACCCAGAAGATGCGCCTGGCCACCGTCCTGGGGGTGATGCCGTTTAGCTGGTTGAATTCAAGCTGCTTTGCACGGCGCCGCTGGGTCTCGTCCATGGCGGCGGTCATGGATTTCGTCACGCGGTCAGCGTACATGATGACAGTGCCGTTCAGGTTTCGCGCAGCCCGCCCGAACGTCTGAATCAGGGACCGCGTGCTGCGCAGGAAACCCTCCTTGTCGGCGTCCAGGATTGCCACAAGGGATACCTCGGGCAGATCCAGCCCCTCGCGCAGCAGGTTGATGCCCACCAAACAATCGAAGACGCCCATGCGCAGGTCCCGGATGATCTCGATGCGGTCCAGTGTATCGACGTCGCTGTGCAGATAGCGCACCCTGATTCCAGCCTCGGCCAGGTACTCGGTCAGATGCTCGGCCATCCGCTTGGTCAACGTCGTGACAAGGACGCGTTCCTGCGCCGCAACGCGCGTTCGCACCTCGCCCAGCAGATCGTCAACCTGGTGTGTCGCCGGCCGGACGTTGATGGCCGGATCGATCAGCCCGGTCGGTCGCACGATCATCTCGGCCACGCGACCGACGGCCAGATCCATTTCGTAGTCGCCCGGGGTCGCGCTGACATAGATGGTCCTTCCGCGCCTTTCGTTGAACTCGTCGAACCTCAGCGGCCTGTTGTCCACGGCTGACGGCAGCCGAAAACCGTAGTTGACCAGCACGTCCTTTCGCGCCCGGTCGCCTCGGTACATGCCGATTATCTGCGGCACGGTCATGTGGGATTCGTCAAGGACCACCAGGAAATCCTTGGGGAAATAGTCCAGCAGCGTGGGCGGCGGTTCGCCGGCGCCTCGCCCCGTAAGGTGCCTGGAATAGTTTTCGATGCCCGGCACGCGGCCGAACTGTTCCAGCGACTCGACGTCCGCCAGGGTTCGCTGTTCCAGCCTGGCCGCCTCCAGGATGTTTCCTTCGGCCCGCAGAACCTGCAGTCGCGCTTCCAGTTCGTCCTGGATCAGCACGATGGCGCGGCGCAACTTGTCGGCCGTCGTGACGTAGTGGCTGTTCGGGAAGATGCCGACCTTTCGCAGGTCCCGCAGGACATTTCCTGTGACCGGGTCGAATTCGCGTATGCGCTCGATGGTGTCGCCGAACAGCTCGACGCGCAGCGCCCGGTTTTCCTCGAACGGCGGGAAGACCTCGATGACGTCGCCCCGCACCCTGATGGCACCGCGTTCGAACGCCAGATCGTTGCGTTCGTATTGCAGGTCCATCAGGCGGCGCAGGAACGTGTCCCGGTCAACATCCTGGCCGACCTCCAGGAACTCGACCATCCCGTAGTAGGACTCGGCCGACCCCAGCCCGTAGATGCACGAAACCGACGCGACGATCAGCACGTCGTCCCGCTCGAACAACGATTTCGTCGCCGAGTGGCGCATGCGGTCTATTTCTTCGTTGATCTTGGAATCCTTCTCGATGAACGTGTCCGACGAAGGGACGTAGGCCTCGGGCTGGTAGTAGTCGTAGTACGAAACGAAGTACTCGACTGCGTTCTCGGGGAAGAACTGCTTGAATTCCCCGTACAACTGCGCGGCCAGTGTCTTGTTTGGCGCCATCACCAGCGTGGGCTTGCCGATTCGTGCGACCAGGTTAGCGATGGCAAATGTCTTGCCAGAACCGGTGACGCCCAGCAGCACCTGATCGCGTGCATTCGCAACGCACCAGGCCTCCAGTGCCGCCACAGCCGCCGCCTGGTCGCCCGCGAGTTCGAATTCCTTGTGAAGGGTGAACATGTGGGGATCCTGCTGCCCGCCAGACGCTGCGTCAAGGTGCCTGTTCGTGATAAGCTGCCGCCAACTTTGTTCCCCTTAATCCCAAAAGGAGGATCCCATGGCCCTGATGTCCGTACGCCGCGAAGGGACCGTAGCGATCGTGACGCTTTCCAACGGCGAGAACAGGCACAATCCCGAGTTCGTCAAGGAGTTCCTGGCTGCCATGGACGCGGTCGAGGCCGATGCCGGCGCCAGCGCGGTAGTCATTGCATCTGACGACCCGAAGAGCTGGTCGCAGGGCATCGATTTGCAGTGGATCATGTCGTGCGTGCCCGATCCTGCCCGCCAGGACGAGATTCGCGACTTCATGCGCGGCCTGGACGCGATGTTTGCCCGTGTGTTGACCTTCCCGCTGCCCGTTATCGCGGCGCTGTCGGGGCACACGTTCGGCGACGGCGCGATCCTGGCCTGCTGCTGCGACTTTCGCATCATGCGAGCCGACCGCGGGTTCTTCTGCTTCCCGGAAGTGGACCTGGGCATCCCTTTCCTGCCTGGCATGATGGCCGTAGTTCGCGCCGCCGTGCCTGAACCGGCGCTGACCCGCTGGGTGCTGGAAGGACGGCGCGTCTCGGGCGCCGAGCTGGTTCTGGCCGGCGTGGCAGTGAAGGCGGTCGAAGGCGCCGAAGCCGTCCTGGCCGAAGCCGTCGCGTACGCGGCGACTTTCACGAAGGGCCGCGCCATCATCAAGGCGCTGAAGCACCGCAAGAACGACCACATCCTGCACGTTTTCGATCACGACGACGTGCCGGTTATCGCGAAGTTGCAGTTGATGGCGTGAACCGCCGGTGACAGGCTCTAGGGGTTTTAATCTTCCTCCCCGCTCCAGAACCCTCCGGGCGGCATGTGGCTGCGTTCCACCTGATCGTAGAAGTCGATGATTTTTCGGACGTAGTTGCGCTTTTCGACGTATGACCCCGGATAGAACGACCGCTTGAACCCGTAGATGATGATGTTGCGCAGTTCGCTCGAAGTCAGCCCGAAGTGCTCGATTGCCAGCCTGATTTCCCTGGAGACCGTGGTGTTCGATACCAGGCGGTTGTCGGTGCAGATCGTCGTGGAAAGGCGGGCATCGCGCATCTGGCAGAACGCATGGCGGGACAGGCTGCCTATCTTCGGGTTGGTCTGGAGGTTCGATGTCAGGCACACCTCCAGCGTGACACGCCGGTCGGCCACGTACTCGGCCAGTCGCTGCACGTACCCAGCCTTGTCCTTCACGGTTATCGACGAAATCTTGCTTGGCGACAGCAGGTAATAACCGTGCCCGATGCGGTCGGTGTGCAGGTCGGTGATGGCCTGGAAGATCGACTCGGGCCCGTAGGCCTCGCCGGCGTGAACAGTCTTTTTCAGGAAGTTCTTGTGGGCAAATTCGTAGGCGGCACGGTGGTCTTCGGCCGGATAGCCCTTCTCGCGCCCCGCAAGGTCGAATCCCGTGATCGGGAAACCGTACCTGTCGCGGATTGCAACCGCCGCCTGCGCCAGTTCCAGCGAGGCCAGCCCAAAGATTTCAGGTTCCGGGGTGTACGGGTGCACGCGAAACCAGTCGTTGTAGTACGACGACATGCCTGGATTGAAATAGCGCATCGCGCACACGGTTATCGCGTAGACGAACTCCGGCTGGGCCAGGCGTCCCGCAAGACTTGATATGGAGCGGTTCGCGCGCTTGGTGGCACGCTGCAGGCCCTTGTTCACGGCCTTCAGCACCGCGTCCATGCTCATTTTCGCGTTGCAATGCAGTTGCGGGGCGAACCGCACCTCGAAATAGCGTACTCCCTCGGCGTAGTTGTCCTCGGCCAGTTCGCAAGCGGCGCGCTCGAGCCCTTCAGGGTCCTGCATCACGGCTGTCGTGTAGCGGAAGCCGTTCAGGTATTCCACCAGGTTCGCATAGCTGTCCTTGAAGACAAGCTGGCGCATCCCTGCCTCGGAATGGGAGGGCAGGGCGATGCCCCGCTCTTTTGCCATCTCGATCAGGGATGACAGGCGCAGCGACCCGTCAAGATGAACGTGCAGGTCCGTCTTTGGCAGCGCCTGGATCAGGGTGTCGGATACTTGGCGCATCGTCAGCCTCGTTTCGGTCGTGGTCCTGGCGACCTCAATCCCCACGTTTCAGCCCACGGAACAGCCTGCCTGCGTGGCGGCACTCGGATTCAGCGGCATCGACCAGGTGGTTCATCCCGATCCGGGTCCCGTCCTTGGCCGCGCGATAGGCCGCCCGAAGGATCGCGTTCTTGATGTTGCCACCAGACAGTTCGAAGGACTCGCCCACCAGATCCCAGTCTATGTCGTCGTCCACCGGACATTCCCTGGGAACAAGGGACTTCCAGATCAGGGTGCGATGACTCTTGTCCGGGAACGGGAAGCGGATCTTGAACTGGATGCGGCGCTCGAACGCCTTGTCCATGTTCTTTTCCAGGTTCGTCGTCAGTATCGAGATTCCGTCGAAACGTTCGATTTCCTGCAACAGCAGGTTGATCTCCATGTTGCTGAAGCGATCAACCGACGTATCGACCTTGACGCGGGAAGTGAACAGGGCGTCAGCCTCGTCGAACAGCAGGATGCTGTTGTTTGCGCGCGCAGTCTGGAAGATGCGTTCGATGTTCTTCTCGGTTTCGCCTATGTATTTCGACATGACGCGCGGGATGCTGATCTGGTACAGCGTTTGACCAAGATGTTCGGCCAGGATCTCGGCGCAGAGTGTCTTGCCGGTGCCGGGGTCGCCAACGAACAGGCAGCACAGCCCGCGCCCGGTTGGCATGCGCTTTGCGAACCCCCAGTGCGTCATTATGAAAGACCTGTGCTTGGCGGCGTCAAGCACCTCGTGGACCATCCGACGTTCCTCGTCGGGCAGCACCAGGTCGTCCAGCGTCAGCCGCATCTTGCGGCGGTGTGCGTATTCTTCCATGTCGGCGCGCACCTGGGCCCAGGCGCCGGCCATGATGTCGTCCAGGCCGATGACGGTGTCATTGCGAGCTGCCGATAATTGCCTGGCCATCGCCGCAGCGTTCGCGATCTGCCCACCTGTGAACTCGAAAGTGTGGGCGACTACCGGCAGATCGACATCGACGGCCAGGTTGTCCTGGCGCAGGTGCAACTGCCACAGGCGCTCGCGTCGTGCCGAATCGGGCGCGTCCAGTTCAACCTGACAGGTAACGTGTCGTTCCACCGACACATCCAGTTGGCGGGTGTCGGCCGAGCACAGCACCGTCACGCCGGAGTGCTTGTCCAGGCGGGCGAACAGCGCTGGCAGGCGCGGATTCTTCAGGCCGCAAATGGATTCGCATGACTCGAATACCAGGACCGCCCGACGCATCGTCGCTTCCTGGAAGATGGCGTCGAGGATCTCGTAAGGCAGCGGGTCAAGGGCCGCCAGGCGCGAGGAATCGACAATCACGACGGGGCGGTTCTCGATCGAGGCCAAGGCCGCGGCCAGAAGGGATTTTCCGGTACCCGAGGCGCCGCCGAAGCCGAACGTGACACCCTTTCCCCTGGGCGATTCCCGGCCCAGGACCGGACGAGCCAGTGTTGCCACTTGTTCAAGCACCGTCGGGTCCAGCACGACATTTTCCAGGGAGACCGCGGGATATTCCACTCGGGCGAAAGCCGCGATTGTACGGTCGAGGTGCTGGTGGCCCAGGAGGAACGACACAACGCGATCGGGCAGTCTTACCTCGTTGGACAGCAACGTGTCCTGACCGCCGTCTCGCAACGGGACCAGGTTCAGCAGCTTGGCGTCCGCAAGCGACGAACCTGGCAGGAAGCGCTGGCGCAGGCGCAGGCGATCAATGCGGCGATCGCACAGCATGGACAGCAGGAAATCCACGTCGGGATAGTCCAGCAGGATATTGTCCTTGTAGCGTGCGATGCGCTTGCGATAGGACAAATCCAGCACCGGGGCCATCACCAGCGCCAGGATCGACACGTCGGTTTCGTCCAGGTTCCAGGCCTTGGCAAGCGCTTGAAGTGGGGGCTCGCGCCCAAGGGCGACCAGTGCCTCGCGAGACTGAACAAGCCGCGCCACGGCGTCCTTCAGCGTCCGCTCGGCTGCGGCCAGGTCAACCCCATCGGATGGCCCCCATGCCTCTATGGTCCTGGAATCGACCAGCGCCTCGGCCCACTGGCACACGGCATCAAGATGAACCAGCAGCGCCTCGTGAGGCTTCAATAACGCCGGGGGGGCCGAGCGAGGTTGCGGCATGCCCATCACGCTAGCGCGGAGAGGCTCTCGCGTCAAGGTCGTGGGCGCGAAGGTCGGGCCAGCAGGTCGGGCCAGCAGGTCGGGCCAGCAGGTCGGGCCAGCAGGTCGGGAACGCCGCTTTCGCCTGTGGAGATCAATAACGTCGTTCCTGCGGGAAACGGATACAATCCCGGCCGGCTTGTCCCTGGAGACTATTTTGAACCGATTCGTTGGTGGCGGTCTGGTCGTACTGGCCTCGGCTCTTTCACTGGTCGGCAGCGCATCCGGGATCGAATTGTCGGGGACTGTCGATGCGCTGGCGGCCCGTGACGTGAAGGCCCGGCTTGGGTTCGAGACGGGGATGGTCCGACCTATGGAACTTGCGCGGATGCAGGAACTTCGGCGTCGCTTGGCCGTGATGTCCGCGAAGGCTGCGACCGAGGGACTTGTTCGCATCGTGCACATGGATGGCGACGTCGCGATCGATCCGGTTGCCAACTCGCTGGATGTGGTGGTGCGCCAGACCGTTTCGTTCCTGGAGGATGGGACCAATTCGTTCAGCCTGCTGTCCTTCCTGCCTTTCCTGGCGATCGAGCACCCGGACGGGTCCCCGATTGAGTGGACCTCTGGCGACTTTCAGGGGTACTACATGGCCAAGGTTTCGCCGGCCACCATTGCGGCAAAGGGCGACAGGATGGACCTGGTTCTTCGACTTTCCGGGGTCCCAGATTGCTCGATTCAGGGGGCGATTTCGGTGAACCTATGCGCCTGGGGCGATGTGAACTATCTGGCCGGGGACGTTTTCCTGCCGGGTGGCATGGCCAGGGATTTCGCCACGGCCGACCTGCGGCTGACCCTTCCTGCGGGGCTTTCGGTTGCGGCGACGGGCGTGACCGTTTCGGTCAGTCCTGTTCAGGATGGCAAGGAGATTCATCGCATCGTCCAGGATTTTCCGACCGACAGCCGGTCCTTCGGTATCGCGTCGTATGTGCAGGCCATTATTCCCCGCGGTGTGGACCCCATCCGGACATTCACGATGGGGTCTGACTCCAGGGTTCAGGCCGGCGTGCCCGAGGTTCTGGGCGACATGAAGTCGGTTCTGGACTACTACTCGGAAAGGATAGGCGCATTCCTGTTCCCCAAGATGGATGCCTGTCAGGTGACCAACGATGCCGGGGCCGCCTTCGGATGGCCGGCTCTGCTGTGGATTCCCGACGGCATGTTCAGGCACGGCGGGTCCCAGCGGACGGCGTTGTTCGCCCACGAACTGGGCCACCAGTGGTTTCCCGACATGATCCAGAACAACGACGCTTTTGCGGCCTGGCTGTCCGAGGGCTTTGCGGAGTATCTGTCCACCGAGTACATGGGCACGGTCGAGGGGCCTGACTACCCAACGGCTATCTACAATTATTACGGCGATTTGTATCGTTACTTCGTAAGTGATGTCAGCGACTACGGTCTGTCCTCGGTCGCCTCGGCCTCGGTCAGCGACAGCCAGGTGTACCAGTTGGTCACCTACTACAAGGGGGCGATCGTCTGCCATGTCATCGAAAAGTACGTCGGCACCGACGTGTGGAACCAGGCGCTGAAGGCAATGCACGCAGATCTGGCCGGAAAGGAAGCGTACTACGATACCGACGGGCTGAAGGCCTACCTGGAAGCGGCCTCGGGCAAGGACCTGACTGACCTGTTCACCAGTTGGGTACAGAAGAAGGGCTATCCGATCTACACGGTCGATGTGACTCGCCAGACGAAGGAATCCGGGGGCTTGCAGGCGACGGTCAGGATCAGGCAGACACCCAGCAACAAGTACAACTCGTTCAAGATGCCGGTCCAGTTGGGCCTGGTCACGGAAAAGGGCGAGATTGTCCACGAGGTCATGGTTGACAAGGCTGACCAGTCTTTCGCGTTCGACCTGGACTCGCGGCTGGCGCGCGTCCGGTTCGACCCTGCCAGGAACCTGCTGAAGCGTGTCGGACCGGGGCTTTCCGGTGACATGGATCTTTCGGGCGAGGTGGACGGGATTGACCTTGTCTATGTCGCATGGTCATTGGGCGGGAGCCTATTTGGGAATGCCCAGAACTTCCAGTCC
This sequence comes from uncultured Myxococcales bacterium, assembly GCA_903936705.1. Taxonomy (GTDB): domain Bacteria; phylum Myxococcota_A; class UBA9042; order DTJE01; family DTJE01; genus CAIZWN01. The sequence continues at coordinate 9,443 of CAIZWN010000054.1, read as the reverse complement.
TCGGCTGATTTCGATGCGAACGCGATTGTGGATGAGGTTGACCTTTCGTATGTGACGGACGCCTTTGGCAAGACGTCGAATGGAGGTGTCCCATGAGGCGATTCCTGGCAGGCGCAGTGCTGATGCTGACAATCGGGGCAGTTTCCGGGTGCGACAAGAAATCGCTGTGCGTCAGGCCTCCTGCGGATCCGGGGACTGTGGATCCCGGAGGTGTGGACAATGGGTCGATGTCGGACGCGATCACCACAGACATCGTGGACCTTGAAGGAGCGCCGACTGAAGTATTCCAGGGTGAAACAGTCGTGCCGGCTGCCTACATTCCGCCAGCTTCATTCCGGTTCCAGGGGGCGGGGCGCGAGGGGGATGCCTTTCGTGTCGAGGTCGTTGCCAGGGACGTGAAGGCGGTTTTCGGGATCGCGCTGCGGGTCGAGTGGGACCCCGCCGCGCTGTCGCTGGTGTCGGTCGTGCCGGCGCCGATCCTTGGTGACGAGGGGGCAGGCGAGGCGGTCTACAAGGCGGCAGAGGTTCGTCCGGGGTCCTTGGCAATCGGCCTGGCCCACCTTTACTACGAGGCGAACACCGCTTTGGACGGGGATGTGGTGGTTGCCACGCTGGTCCTGAAGTCGCTGGATGGTCGGGCCGCCAATCTTTCGTTCTACGAACCGCGCTGCATGCTGGTCGACAGCACGCGAACTCAAATCGATGTGACTTACCTGCCTTCCGTGTTGGTGCCGTAGGGGTTGCGGCGGGGGTTGGGTACTTTGGCGGGCGGTTGGCCTAAAATCGGGCAGTCTGGGCGTTCGCCGTTTTCATCTTGAATCGGGAGGATGCACGTGGCCACTACGAAGCGTGTTGCTGTGATCCTGTCGGGGTGCGGGGTGTTCGACGGGTCCGAGATCCACGAAGCCACATTGTCTTTACTGGCGCTGGATCGTGCGGGCGCCAAGGCCGTGATTGTTGCGCCGGACGTGCCACAGGCCAAGGTGCACGACCATGCGAAGGGGCTGGATGTACCTGCAGAGGCGCGGAACGTCCTGGTGGAATCAGCCAGGATAGCGCGAGGCGTCATCAAGCCGATCACCGAACTGGCGATGTCCGACATCGATGCCGTCCTGTTGCCAGGCGGGTATGGGGCGGCCTTGAACCTGTCGACTTTGGCCAGGGATGGCGCGAATCTGGTGGTCGAGGCGAATACATTGGCGTTCCTGAAGGCCGCGTACCAGGCCGGAAAGCCGATTGCGGCGTTGTGCATCGCACCTCCGATAGTGGCGAAGGTTCTGGCCGAACTGGGTGTGGCGGGCGTTCGGATGACCATCGGGAACGATCCTGGGACGGCCAAGGTCATCGAGGATTTGGGGCAGATTCATGTCGATTGCCTGGCGGCTTCGTTCGTCGCGGATTCGCGGCACAAAGTCGTTACCAGCCCAGCCTATATGCTCGCGGGCGGACTCGCGGAGCTTTGGTTGGGCGTGGATGGTGCTGTGGGTGCGTTGCTTGGGTTGGTGTAGCGCCGCGAGCCGCCCGCGTTCGCGCGCTTTTGGCCGGCTTGCGCGGCCAAAGCGCTTGGTTTGGGGTTGGGTTGGGTTGGTGATTTGGATGGTTGATTTTGGTGGGGTAGGGGTTGTTCCAACTTGTACTTGAAGGACTTTGGCGATGATATCTTTGTATGCGGTTCGAACCGGTGGCGAGATGGATGCCTTTTGTACCAAGTGCGATATGAACCTTGGGCATACCATTATTGCGATGATTGGTCCGAAGGTGGTCAAGGTCAGGTGCAATACCTGCCAGGGCCATCACTCGTTCAGGGGGGATCAGCCTTTGGCCAAGGCGGCTGGTGTGGCCAAGCCCAAGGCGGTGGTGCTGGGTTTCGAGGACCGCTTGAAGGGCAGGACCATTGGTGCTGCCAGGCAATATACGCCCAAGGAATACTTTCGGATCGACGACGTCATCAGCCATCCGACTTTCGGGATGGGCGTCGTGATTGCCAACCGGGCCGACAAGATTGATGTTGTGTTCAAGGCGTTTGAAAAGACTCTGGTCAACGGCAAGGCGTCGTAGGCGTCGTAGGGCTTTTTGTGCCGCGTGATCCTGCGGGGCTGTCGGGGCTGGCGTCAAGGCGGACTGGGCTGGCATCGAGGCTGTCGAGGCTATTGCGGCTGACGGGGTTGTCGAGGCTGGCTGGGCTGGCGCGAGGCGGGCGATTTCACATTTCTGCCAGTGAAAAATCCGTTACTGCCCGCAGCGGTTGAGGCGGCCAGATTGGCCCTTGGCGCGGGGGCATCGAGTTGTAGACCCAGTCGATCGTCAGGAAACCCAGCCCTGCGCCCAGTGACGGGGCGCCTTGCCAACCATCCAGCCTTCCTCGGACCAGCACGCTTTCCATGTTCAGGTCCAGGGCCAGGACGGCTACTGGCGCCCCAGCCGGAATACGTGCAAGTTCATCCCCGTGAACGGTCGAGGCCAGAACCAGTCGCCGGCGGCCTGCCACCTGTCCGGGAACAGCAGGGATCACCCGTGGATAACCTTCGGCGTCGATGAAGGAAACAAACTTCAGGCACGACGGGCGGTTGATCAGGCTGGCGGCCCACGGGGTAAGTGCCGGGCCGTCAAGACCGAAGCCGGCCAGCGGTCGTGCTGCGGCTGCAAGCAGCATTCCGGCGGCGATGCGCGGGACAGACAGCATTTCCCTTGGGCTGACGGAAACGAGATCGGCGTGGTGCACCGTGTGGATGCCGAAATACGAGTTGTACCTGAACAGAGGCTTGCGGTTGTAGGCCTCGTACGAATCGCCTTCCGTTGTGGCGCTGGTCCATCGCGCCGTGCCGCGCCAGGCCTCCTTTGCCAGCGACATCACCACAAAGCCCACTCGCGGGTCGCGCAGGACATTACGCTTGCTGCAGCCTTCGCAGAACTGTCCCCAGGTCAAGCGCCCAGGGGCGCTGGCCTCGATCGTCGTGATCAGGGTCAGATGCGGCAGGCCGTCGGGATCCTTCGTCGCCAGAATCCCAAGCTTCGAGTCGGCAGCGAATGCCTTCATTGCCACGTCGTCCAGTCGCACCGCCACTTCCATGCTATTCCTCCAGTCGGGATGCGCCCGTCACCCGGATGATTGTCGGGTCCACACCTGATGCCGCGGCCGTTTCCTGCAGGTGCAGCAGGTCTTCGCGGCGCATCAGTGGTTCGGTCGCGAACTCCCATGTCCTTCCCAGCCGGCGATACTGTTCGCGGCAAAGGTTGTTGAACGCACACAGTTCCCATTTTTCAAGGCGCGTCCCGACGCTGTCGGCCAGGAACCTTCCGATGTCCCGGATGTTTGTGTCATCTGCCGTGGCCCCAGGTACCAGTGGAGTCCTTACCCATAAAGACGGCGGGGCCTGCTGCCCATCCATCCAGGCGGCAAGGGTCGCCAGGTTCTCTAGAATCCGTTCGTTGCCCTGGCCGGTGTACTCCCGGTGGCGCGTGGTATCGAAAAGCTTCAGGTCGAACAGCACCAATCGAGTCATGCCGGCAAGGCTTGTCAGCACATCAGGCCCGCACGCGCCACACGTGTCCAGTGCCGTGTGCAGTCCCTCGTCGCGACAGCGCGCAAGGAAGGCCCCCGTGAACCCGGCCTGCATTGATGGCTCGCCGCCGGAAATCGTTACGCCTCCACCGGACGTCTTGAAGTAGGCTCGATCCTTGGCAACCTCGCGGACAAGGTTGCCGACTTCCCAGTCGCACCCAAGGAGTTCCCTTGCTGCCGTAGGGCAGTCGTCTACACACAGCCCGCACGCCTTGCAGACCGACGTGTCGCACTCCAGCGGGCATACCTCCAGGCAGGACCCGCACTTTATGCAGCGTTCCTCGCGCACGACGACCTGTGCTGCGGCGGACATGCTTTCTGGGTTGTGGCACCACGTGCAGCGCAGCGGGCAGCCCTTCAGGAACACGGTAGTCCGGATCCCCGGCCCGTCCTCGGTGGACATTCGCTGGATGTTCAGCACGCGCCCGGTCATCGGTTCTCCCAGGTCACACCCCGCGGTGGCTTTCACGCGCGATGATTTCGTCCTGAAGCTCGCGCCCGATCGACGTGAAATAGGCGTTGTAGCCAGTCACCCGGACCAGCAGGTGCCGATAGTCTGCGGGATGGCTCTGCGCCTCGCGCAGCACGTCCGGGTCAAGAACGTTCATCTGCAGCGCCGTGCCGCCGTTCTCGACGTATCCCCTCAGGAACGCCTTGAATTTTGCCTGGTGTTCCGGGTCTCGCAGCATCGATGGGTTGAAGGTGATGGTGTGGCTGGCCCCGTTCGGCAGCAGGTTCAGCCACTCGCCCCAGTCCCCGTTGCCGCCTGGAGCCTTGCCGCCAAGTGCCTTGCCGACCGAGTTCGTGTTCGCCGTGGGCCCTTTCGTGTCGGCGCCGTCGGTCGGGCAGATTGCATTCGACAGGAACTTACCCTTGGGTCTGCCGTCGGGACTGGCCGCCATCACGAATCCGTCGCCGGCCCAGTAGTTCCACGACAGCATCCCGGGTCTGAACTGCCGCCCGGTGCTGCGCGTCCGGTGGTGCCACGTTTCCTCGGCCCACAGTTCCATCACGCGCAGGGCCATCGCGTCTGCTGCGTCGTCATCGCGTCCGTATTTCGGCGACCTGTGCTGCGCGAACGCCTGCAACTTCTGGTGTCCGACCCAGTTGTCCCTAAGTGCCTGGGTCAATTCGCCCATCGTGCAGCGTTGTTCGTCGAAAACCAGGTGTTTCACTGCCAGCAGCGAGTCCACCGTGGTTGCAAACGTGACGCCCTCGATCGTCACGAAGGACAACTCGGCACCGCCTTGCGTCACGTCCAGCGCCTTGTCGGCGCACCCGCGTACGAGGCAGGAAACGTACGGCGTCGGGCAGAACCGCGCGCGAACCGATTCGCTGCGTTCGTACAGTTCGACCGCTTGCCGGATCATCTGGCGTGTCTGCGTTTCATAAGCGCCGAAGAACGCCTCGAACGTTTCGAACCTTGTCGCGTCGCCGGTGTCGGCCCCGACCTGACGCCGCGGGTACGTCGCGCCCATTACCGGGTCAACCGCCGGGACGAGGTCCCATCCCCCGGTCAGTGCCAGCTCGACAGCCTTCAGCAGGTTCAGGTTTACATCGACGGTGCCCGATCGGTCGTTGCCGACCATCGTGTTTTCCAGGCACCCTACCGACGCGTAGTCCCAAACATTTCCGGCGTTGATGCGGTCCTGTACCCCGGCACGATCGGCCTCGCGCATCATGCCGGCCATCGAGCGTTCGTCGAAGTTCAGCAGGAAGGGCGCCCCCTGACTGCCGGCGACCATGTCGACCACCTTGTCCAGCAGGGCTTCCGGAGACCCTCGGTGCAGCCGTACGTTGGGCTTTGGTTCAAGGATTGGAGTCATCTCGTCGACGACCTCCAGGAACGCCCAGGTCAGGTCGTTTGTGGCGTCGCAGCCGTCGGCCCCAATTCCCGACAGCGTTATCAACTGGCCGAAGCCTGCCGTGATGCCCTGGTTTCCACCCACCTGGATCATGGCGTCGTAGACCGTATTGCAGTGCACCCAGAAGCAGCGCAGGACTTCCTTGCCGAATTCCCGCGGCATCCCTTCGGCGATCGATCGCTGCCAGAAAGGCAGCAGATACTGGTCCATCCGGCCGAACGACACGCCGGCACCGGGGTAGTTCTCGTCGCTGAGGACCAGCATGTGGGACAGCCACACGGCCTGGATCGCTTCCCAGAACGTGTTAGCCGGTTCCCATGGGACGCGGTCCAGATTTGCCGCCATCTGGTGCAGTTCCTGCTGCCTGGCCTGGTCGGACTCGCGCCCCGCCGCTTGTCGGCACACCTCGGCGTACCTGGTCGCGAGGTCCCGCGGCATCGTGGCTGCCGTCATCATGGCCCGCACCTGGGCGCCCTTTGGCCCATCGCGGTCGCGGCGTTCCATGCCGTCCAGTCGGGCCTGCAATTCCTGGTGGATCCCGCGCCACCCCTTGGTCAGCACGCTTGCGTAGTCCGGGATCAGGTGTCCGCTGGTGGCGCCGGCGTTCCCGAAGCCGCGGTCGTGGAATTCCTTGACTGCCGCGCGGGTGCCACGCGATCCCAGCAGTTCCTTGTCGCGCCCCTTCACCTCGTCGCGTTTCCAGCAGCGCGAGGCCAGGATGTTGAAGCGTCCCCCGGCCACCAGGTCGCCCGGCAGGATCTCCTGCGGGACCTGGCTGACCATCACCTCTCGGATGAACCAGGCTCGCCGTTCGGGCAGGGTCAGCCCCCAGAAGTCCGCGGGCAGGGGCACCGGTCGCGCCGCCTGCAGCGCCGACGCCCGGAAAGGTTGAAGAAAGGCGTATGTTTCCGGAACGATGTAGTACGTGACCTCGTCGTACACGACGTCCCAGGCAGTCCCGGTGGTGAAGCACTGGAATTCGTTGTTCCAGGGTCGCCTTACGCCCTCGAAGAAGTAGTCGCGCAGCCATTTGACCCGCGGTGACAGGCTGTGAGGCTGCTTGATTGGCACCTTGGGCCGGACCGTTCCGGTCGTCGCCATGACGTCCTCCCTGGAAGGCGCTGTATCGCGCGTCATCGCGATCATCGTCCCCGATGGTCTGGTGTGCAAGTGCGGAAGACGCAAGGAATCGTTCTGCTGGCGGCCCTGGTTCGCCTGACGCCATGCGAACGGGACCAGCGCTTGCGCAGTGCCGAAATGGGAAACGCTGCGCTTTCAAAGCCGACGGAGTTTTGGCGAACGACAGCAGTCAGGGGCCTTGGTTCCTGCCCACGCTGCGTGGCGACCGGCCGGGTCCAGCCTCACCGCGACGCGTGCGGCGCCACGGGGGTCACGACCACATCGTGCATCCCAGCCTGGCCGTTCCAGGACAGCGCGGCCCGCAGCGTTCCGGGCGCCAGGGTGAAGGCCGCGGGTGCCCCGTCGACCGTGATCGCGGCGCCGGCAGGGAAGCGGTGGGCCGGCAGGAACACGAGAGGCGCCGCCTCGCCCCCGGCCGCCTGGAAACGGAACGTCAGGACTCCGGTGTCGCGGTCGTAGGCGTTTGCGACCAGACGCCCAGGGACCGCGACCGGGTATGGCCGGGACAGGTGCTCCTGGCCCGTTGCCATCAAGTCCCAGGTACCGTCCCCGCGCAGGCAGTACACGGTTCCTGCACCGTTGCATTCCGGGTTGTCGTTGCCGGATACTCCCCGCCAGTACCAGTGAGCCAGGCCCATGTTGCGCTCGTCGGCCAGGGCCAGCAGGGCGTCCATGAACCCGAACATCCCGTCGCCGCCCATTTGCAGGTAGTACTCGGCCATCACGAACGCCCCCCCGTACGAGGCCGCGGTCGCGGCGAGGCCGTCCAGCACCGGCTTGAGGCCCGCGTACACTTCGTCGAACGTGTTCATGTTCGGCGGCAGGTTGATGCAGTTTCCGAAGTAGCCGTGCGGCGCGAACACGACGTTCCCGTCCGGGAAGGGCGTCGGCCGCGCGAGGGCGTTGCAGGTTATGGCGAAGATGCCGTTCTCAGGTTCCAGGAAATAGGCGTGGCGCGCGTTAACCTGCCGAAGGGCCGCGGCCATTGCCACGTGGAAGTCGTCGAGGGCCTTGAAGCCGTCGCCCACGTGGAACGCGATGGGCTCGTTCATAGCCTCGAAGCCTGCGACCGCAGCCCGCCCCGCGTAACGCTTCGCGACCGTCTGCCAGGCCGGCACGAATCGATCCCGGAGGCCGTCGGTATTGTTGAAAAACGACGCGAACGCGTCCATCGTGACCTGGGACAGGCGGCGGGCCGTCAAGTCACCGCATGGGCACTGCAGGCCGCCCTCGGGCCACAGCGGGCCGCCGAGCCGCTCGGGCTGCGGGAGGATCGCCCAGTACGGCGCGCCGTCCTCCCCGATCTCCTTCGAGTAAGAATCCTGGTGGAAATCGATCAGCACGTAGACGCCGGCCGCGGCATAGGCGTCAACCACCTGGTCGAGCAACTCCAGGAAGGACGCGTTGAACTGGCCCTCGATCGGCTCCAGGCCGCTCCAGTTGATGGCGAGGCGCACCAGGTTGTACCCCAGACGGGCAGTCTCAGGGGCGTCCCAGAACGCGAAGTCCGGCAGGCCCTCGTTGCGTGTCCGGCCGTCGCTGAAGGTGACGTCGAAAAGGTGCTCGTACTTGGCGTTCACTCCCCGGAACAGCCATTGCCGGCCGGTCTCGTCCACGACGGCGCCGTTGGCCACGCGCAGGAAGGTCAGCGCTTGGGGGTCCGCCGCGGGGGAAGGAAGGTCAGCCGCGACGTCGGCGGCAACGTCCATAGCTACGTCCGCTGCGACGTCGGCGGCTACGTCCTTAGCCACGTCAGCAGCCACGTCCGCGCCGACGTCCATGCCGAAGTCCGTCGTAAGGTCCGGACCAGCATCTCTGGTCGCATCGGACCCGCCGCACGCCAGCAGGCCCGTCGCCAGGAGGAACGGCAACCACACGACACGCCGGCCTCTGCCGTCCCGCGCTCCACATCGAATCTGCCCGTGCCCGACCATCGCCACCTCCCGTTCACGGCCAACTGCCGTGCCGGATCGGTATAGCGTCCGCTCTACGTTCCCGCAAGTGTCGATATTTCGAGCGGTTCGCAAACATGCCGTGATACCGGATGGTGTTGGAGTACGGCGCTGGCCTTAACGCGTGGAAGCATGCAACCATGCGCCAAGAATCCCGGTCAATCGCAAACCGACGTGGGCCAGGTCCGGATCTGCCAGATGGCCTCGGCGGCCCACGATCATGCTTTCATCGAGGGTGAACAACTTCCATCGGATCACGGACGGTTTCTTCAGACCTGCCAGGGCCCAGGATTCCAGGACCAGGTCGTTTTCCCACCGGCTGCGCTCGGCACTGGTGATCATGGCCAGGATGCAGGCGCCTGAGTCCTTTTGATAATCGGGCAAGGTCAGGACGAGTGCCGGACGAAGTTTCCTGGTGCCTGTTTCGATGAACGGAAAGGGGACATCGACCACATCCCCGGCTTCAAAGATCGTCGTCAAGGGTGTCTTCCCATTCGCTCAAGGTAGCCACAAGGCCTGCGGCCCAGGCCGGGTCGACCTTGGGGCGTTTGCGCAAAAAGATGACCCCATCCTTTTCCTCGAAAAGGACCGGATCACCCTGATGCAGTCCCAGGGTCTGGCGGACGGTCTTGGGGAGGGTGATCTGCCCTTTGCTTGAAACGATGGCGACGGCGGGTGACATCGTCAAACCTCCTTACCGTAAGGATGTCGGAACTATGGATGGTTGTCAATCGATGTCGACAGCCCCCTCCAACGTCGCGCGTCACGCTGGCTCGTATCGAGGCTGGGGTTTAGTCCGAAGTTCCAGCGCGCAACAAGCCCCAAGTGCCCAGGCATATTGAGTTTCACCTGAAAACCACTGCGACGTTTCTGACTACAAGTCGAGCAGTTCGAATGCTCGCTGCTGCAGCGGGGTGGCGGTGG
>CAIZWN010000053.1 GCA_903936705.1 uncultured Myxococcales bacterium | reverse complement strand
TTGGAGGACCAGCGGGACCCGACGGGGTGACGGCGGCCTGTTCGCGCGCAGCGCGACGCGGCCCACTGTTTGAGGCCCACACAGGGGGCCGAGTTTGGGCCGCGAAGGCCGCCGGCCCCCAGTCGGGTGCGGGGGCACCGGTGCGGCCCCGCCCCCCCCTCGGCCCGGACCCCTTCACCAGATACCCGCGTGTCCCTACTCCCGCTTCTCAACGATTCCTTGAGGTAACGAAATTTTACGGCGAGTCATGGACATACCGGGGCGAATATCGAGTCTATACGGCGAGGTCTACGCGGCCTTCCGACCAGGCAGGACAAGGGAAAGCGGATTATCGGAAAGGGCGCTGATGCGAAGGACCGAGAAACCGATCACAACACCATCGGCGTCGACCTTCTCCATAACATGTTCATTGGCGGTTTCCCGGAAGTAGCCCTCCCGTGTCTCGAAGGAAACCTCCAGGAAGTCGGCCTCGTGGTCGTACCACACCTTCAGCGCTTTCTGCTCCACAGCTCCCTCCCCGCCTTGGGCTTGTCCGTCAGGTATGCGGTCACGACGAACGCATCCTCAGCCTTGGTCTTGACGACAATTGCAATGAACTTCGGCCCGACACAAGTTGTCGGGAGAAACCGGTACGCCAGTTGAACCTCCGGGTCCAGCCTGGATTGGATAACCAGATCTGGATCGACGAGAGCACTAGCGATGTCCGCAAGCATGCCGGCCATCTCAGGATGCTCCAGGATATGGGCCAGTCGTTCGTCCGTCAGTCGGACGCTACGCCCCTGAAGATCCATCAGAACTTGCAAACCGCACCTTGCGTCAACCCGAAAAGATTGTAGCCGATACCTCCGCCTGTGGCGAGGTCGGAAGACCGGGAACAACCTATCGGGTGGTGTTGAGCAAGCATGTCTTTGAGACAGGCTTCGTCGAGGTAGGTCGTGGCCGAACCAGCTTCACCCCTCTGCAACTTCCGTTTGGCCCCATGCATCGGCCCACCGCTGACCGCTATCTTTTGACACGCGGCCCGGGAGGGGGATAATCTGCAGACGTCCCGAAGATCACGGGAGACTTGATGGTGCATGTCCGACGACTTGCGTTCCTTGCTGCACTGTCGGCCCTGATGCCTGCAACGGCACTGGCGGCGGACTACACATTCGTCAGTTCCTCGGCTGACAAGGGGGACCCGTTCGACGGGGTCCTGACGATCAGGTACGACTGGATCCAGCGCAACTCCAGCATCAGCCGGGAATTCGTTTGTTCGCCCGGCCTGCCTGGATGTCCTGCCAGGCCAGGGACGGTACGGCGTGCCGAACTCAAGTCATCCCGCGTCCAGAACACGATGACGTTCGACGCTCGCATCGGCCTGTACCACGACTTCGAACTGTTCCTGTCCCTTCCGTATGTTGCCGGTGATCGGACCGGTCTGGACTTTGCCCCGGGGGTCAGCGGGGCTAACTCCACCGTCAACCCGTCGTTCGGCCCCAGTCTGTTCAAGGCCGGGCAGGGAGGAACCTCCCGCAGCGGCCTGGGCGACCTGACGATCGGCCTGCGCTGGGCGCCGGTATGCCAGTGGCGGGACGACACCATGCCGACGGTTCTCCTTGGTTTTTCCTACACCGCACCTACCGGCAAGACGCGGCAGGCCACCAACGCCTCGGTTGGCATGGGCTTGCACACGCTGCGAGTCGACGTCGCCGCCAGCCGTCGCATCCGTTTTGCGGAACCATACTTCGGCTTGTCAGGCGCATTCCGGCTGGCCAACACCTCTGGCACCACGCTTTTTCGCAACTACGACTCGACGACCCAGGACTATGCCGCGCCAGGTCCGGTCGTCGGCCTGACCGCAGGCACCGAATTCTACCCGTGGCTGAAGACGCGGGCCGACGGCAAGCCGGAACGCTTCGTGTCGCTGGATGTCGGGCTGTCGGCCAACTACACGTTTGCCGGACGCGAACAGACCGATCTTTTCGAGGCGCTTGGCACATCACAGTGCGCCAGGGACCCGCTGTGCACGGGTTCGGGCAGCACCAAGAACCTGCTGGCATACGACCGGACCATGGATGGCAAGGCCCAGGCCATTTCCACGGCCGACGGGCTGACCACGGTCGGCGCGTACGGCACGGTAGGGACGTGGCTGGGAGTCACGGTTCAGCCGATCAAGTGGGTTTCGCTGTCGCTGCGCTTTTCCTACACTCGCGAAACGTCCCACCTGCTGACCAACGCCAAGACGGGCGAGAACTCGGATCCAGGCAACTCCACCATCGAATTGGCAAATCCCACCAAGGGCAAGAACGAATTCAACCCCGTCTACAACCGCGATCTCGACGACCCTGGCAACCGATTCATGTCCGAGGGGGCAAACCTGTTCGGCGTGATGTTGATGCTGTCCGGGCGAATCTAGGAGTTTTTCATCCTCTCGCGCAGCCGATCGGCCACCACGGCCGGCACAAATCCTGAAACGTCGCCCCCGAAGCAGGCAACCTCCTTGACCGCGGATGAACTGATGAAGAACTCCTCGGGACCGGCAACCAGGAAGACGGTCTCGATCCCGGGCCGCAACTGCCGGTTCATGTGCGCCATCTGGAACTCGAACTCGTAGTCGGACACGGCCCGAACCCCTCGAATCACCACCTTTGCCTCGATGGTGTCCAGGTAGTCGACCAGCAGTCCCTCGAACGAATCCACCTCGACACCCGGGATGCTGGCCAGGGCGTCCTTAAGCATCTCGACCCGCTCGGGAACCGTGAAGGCTGACGATTTCCGGACGTTGCTGGCAACCGCGACGATGACCTTGCCGAACGCTGATGCCGCCCGTCGAACGACATCGACGTGACCGATTGTCACCGGATCAAACGAGCCCGGGTATACGACTGGCGTCACTGGCAATCCTCCTGTTGACCGACCTCGGTGCCCGTGACCGGCGCTGCCCCGGCCTGGCCAGGCCTGACGACTGCCGCAGGTGCGGCGGCACGCCGGAAATAGGACACGTAGGTATCACCGTACTGGCGCACCCTGTCAAGGAACAGGTGGCCGTACGATGGCGACAGATCGATCTTCTTGGCATGCTCGACCGCAACCACGCCTCCGGGCGCCACGCACGACGACAGCGACAACGCCAGCATGGTCTCGTCGTAAGCCCCAGATTCGTAGGGAGGATCCAGGAACACCACGTCGAACGTCTCACCATCCCTGGTCAGCCGGCGGATCGCATCCAAAGCCGGGACCGCCTGGATGGTCTTCGGCTTCAGTACGACGCCCAGACGTCCGGCATTCTCGCGAATCGCTTCGATACTGCGGGGGTCGACTTCGCACCACCTGACCCGCGCCGCACCGCGCGACAAAGCCTCGAAGCCCAGCGCACCCGAGCCCGCAAACAGGTCCAGCACCCTGGCGCCCGGAATGTCGCCCTGCAGGACGTCGAACATCGCCTCGCGAACGCGCTCGAGCGTCGGACGAACCCCGCGCCCCTTGGGGACGGCGAGATGGCGCCCCCTCCACTGACCGGCAACAATGCGCATGAATCAGCCTCCGATCTAGGCGCCGGCCTCGATCAGGATGCGGTAGCGTTCCAGGACAGGCAACGAGCCTGCCTTGCGCTGAATGTCCTGCAGCAGGGTCCCCGCCTCGTCATAAAGTCCGGCATCGACCAGAAATTCCAAACTCTGAAGATCGTCCTGCAACTCCAGAGGCACCTGGGTCAAGTCCAGCGCTCCGGTGCCCGACGACCCATCGGGAACGAACGATGGAACCGCCTCGACCACGGTAGCCTGGTCCAGGTTGTCCAGCGATATCTCGGCCGACATCTGCGATGGTTCACGCGCAGCCGACACGTTTCGACGGCTGCCGGAATCGGATCCGGCCTGCACATCAGGATGATCGTCAGCGGGCGCCGACCCGCCGGCCGCCGCCTCGGGACTGGTGTCTTCAACCAGCTCGTCGATACCGATCTCCTCCTCGTCGGGGACCAGGATCTCCTCGGGACGGGCCGGACTGGACTCGAATTCCAGTTCTTCTCCAGAATGAACCGCCGCCGCCGGGGTATATCGCAACGCTTCGGCGGCGGAACGATCCTCGGGAACCAGCCTCAGAACCCGCTGGTATATCTCGTCACGATCACGGATCAGTCCCGTACGGTCGTACTGGCGCGCCAGGGCCTTCAGGACCGCTGCCGCCTTCTGCGGCTGGCCCAGGAATTCGAAGACCTGCCCAAGCAATTCCAGCACTTCCGGGTCGTTCGGGCGGGCGCGATAGCAGGCCTGCAGCCTGGAAAGGGCGCGCAGGCCGTCCTTCAGGACGATATAGTGCGCGGCAACGGCCTTGCTGACCTCCCAGTCGTCGGGCTGGTGGTACAGCAGCCGCTCGGCGATGATGACCGCCTCCTCGTCAAGCCCGTTGCGCCGCAACCCTTCGTAGGCGGAACGGAACTCGTGGACGGCCTCCTCGATCATGCCTTCCTTCGAGAAGTCCTCGGCCAGTTCAATACGCAGCTTCGAATTTTCCGGGTCCAGTTCCAGCATCTTCTGGGCGGTCTTCAGCCGATCCAGCGTCCGGCCGGTCCGGCCAAGCAGGGCGATGGATTCCCGATACTGGGCAACGGCGTCACCAACCAACCCGATCTGCTGGTACAGCGCGGCCAGAGCCTGATGAACCTCGACGTCGTCCGGCTTCAGCTTCTGGACTTGCTTGTAGACAGCAACGGCCTTCAGCAGGAAGCCCTGACTGGCGTAGAACTGGGCCACCTCCTCGAACGTCGAGGTGGCCAGGTCCTTCTCGCCCAGTCGGAACAGCAGGTCCGCCACCTTCAGCTTGGTGCGGATGTCGGACGGGTCGTCCTTCAGGACCTTCTCGTATTCCTTGACGGCCCGCTTCAGGTTGCCCTTCGCGAGAAACTTGTGGGCCGATGCGATTACCTTCGCCCGATTCACCTTGCCCAAATCGCACCTCTTCCCGATTCGTTCCTGGAACGCACCCGCCGCACCCTGGACAGCAGGCGTTTCAGGGTGTCGACCCTGGCCTGCCGACGAGCCTGCCGGGCCGCCTGTGCCCAGCTTGCCTCCAGGTCGTCAGGCACCCCGCCACGCAGCTTCGCCATTGCATCCAGCAGCACCCTGGCGCTGCCAAGATATCCCTGCTGGATGTGCAATCGAACCAGCGTAGGCGTCGGCCGCATCGACCCCCCTTCCCGGGTGCGATCCCCGGTGTTCTATTGCCGACAACGCCTGAAAAGTCAAGGTGTGCCGCGGGAATCGATTGGTGTTCTCCCTTCGCCCGTGGTACAGGATCCCGCGTTACCCGTACACCGGAGAACCCCATGCGTTTCATAGATGCCTGCCTTGGCCGCCAGGTCGATACTACACCAGTGTGGATCATGCGGCAGGCGGGACGCTATCTGCCCGAATATCGACAGTTGCGGAAGGGCACCGAATTCATGGACTTCTGCAAAAGCCCAACCATGTGCACCGAAGCGACGCTGCAACCCCTGCGGCGGTACGACCTTGATGCAGCCATCCTCTTCAGCGACATCCTGGTGCCCGTCGAGGCAATGGGCGTCCCTGTGGAATTCGTGCCGGAACCACGCCTGCCACGCCCGGTGCGATCGGCGGCTGACGTCCGCGCCCTGCGGGTGCCTGATCCGGCGACAGATACCGGGTTCGTGATGGAAACCGTGTCCAAGATCCGTGCCGCTATTCCCGCGGACAAGGCGCTGATCGGGTTTGCCGGCGCGCCGTTCACGCTTGCGACGTACATGATCGAGGGTGGTGGATCGCGCGATTTCATCCATGCCAAGTCGCTGATGTTCAACGACCCGGTTGCATTTCGCGACCTCCTCGACCGCCTGGCCGATACCATCGCGCCGTACCTCCAGGCGCAGATCGACGCCGGCGCGAACGCGGTCCAGTTGTTTGACACCTGGGCCGGCCTGTTGTCGCCAGCGGATTTCGAGGCATTCGCGCTGCCGGCGGCCAGGGCCATAATCAGGCGTGTGAAACGGAATGGCGTGCCAGTAATCTACTTCGTCAATGGCATCGCCCCGCTGGTCGAGGTTGCCCAGACCAGCGAAGCCGACGTTCTGGGCGTTGATTTCCGCGTCCGGCTGTCGAACGTCATCGGCCGCCTGGGAGGGAACGTGGCAGTCCAGGGAAACCTGGACCCGTCGCTGCTTCTGGGCCCGGCAGAACTGCTGCGCCAGCGAGCAGCCGAAGTGGTGCAGGAGGGTCGCGCGGCCTTCGGACACGTGTTCAACCTGGGCCACGGAATCAACAAGGAAACCCCGCCCGAAAGCGTTTCCACGCTGGTGGATGCCGTGCACGAAGCAGGGCGCAGGTAGACCGGTTTGTTGGGGGGCCCTTCCGGAGCAACCCGTGAGCAACGCCCAGCGCACAGCCGTAATCCTCTTGCAGATGGGTGGTCCGGCGACCCTGGATGACATTCGCCCGTTCCTTCGAAACCTGCTGTCGGACCCGGCCATCCTGGCCGTTCCCGCATTCGTTCGCCTGCCGCTTGCCCGTTTCATTGCCTGGCGCAGGGCACCGCACGTGGCCTTGCAATACGCGGCCATCGGCGGCGGATCGCCTATCGGCCCACACACCGCCCGGCAGGCGATTGCGCTGCGTGCCTCGCTGGCGGCCGCCGGGAGGCCCATGCCGGTGCACGTTGCGATGAGATACGTAAAGCCGCGCGCCGCATCGGTCCTGCAAAAGATTGCAGCCGATGGTGTCGAGCGTCTGGTGCTGTTGCCGCTGTACCCGCAACATTCAAGAACCACCACCGACTCGTCACTGGACGAGGTCCGCGATCTTCTGGCCAGGTTTCACCCGCAGATACAGCCGGTTGAAGTTACAGACTGGGCCGACCACCCGGGCTATGTCGCGGCCCTTGCAAGGACCGTTGAACAGGCGCTTGCCCAGGTGCCAGCGAACATCCGCGAACGCACCCGCATCCTGTTTTCGGCCCATGGCCTCCCCTTGCGGTACGTGGAGGCGGGCGACCCATATCCATCGCAAGTGGCGCAAACGGTGGCAGCCGTGATGTCCAGGCTTGGCAGCGATGCGCCATCGGCGGTCACGTGCTATCAGAGTCGCGTAGGACCTGTAAAATGGCTGACTCCATCGACCGAGCAGGCGATTCGAACCGCCGCCGCCGAGCATATCGCAGCCCTTGTCGTGGTGCCTGTGGCCTTTGTGTCGGACCACATCGAGACGCTGTACGAGATCGAGGTGACCTATCGGGAACAGGCCAGGGAAGCCGGAATAGAAACATTCGTGCGGGTTCCTGCCCTGAACGACAGCCCCGAGTTCGCGGCTGCGCTGGCTGAAATCGTCATCAGCGCGTTGTGACAGGGCTGAAGGCCGGATCGCTGATCAATGATGTCCGCAGGCGCAGCCTTTGTCGCTCTTGTCATCGTCGCAATCGCCATCACAATCGCAATCGCAATCGGCCTCGTCGTGCTCCTCGACCTTCAGGACCGTGACCTCGAAGTCCAGATCGATACCAGCCAACGGGTGGTTGAAATCGCACGAGACCATGTCGCCGTCGGACTCGATAACGGTCAGCATGCCTTCTCCCATATCGGTCTCGAACGAGATCGTGGTTCCTGGCTCGCCGTCGAAATCCTCCGGAAACATGCTGCGCGGCAGACTCTGCAGCAGGCCCTCGTCCCGGACGCCGTATCCCTGGTCAGCCGGAACGGTGAATCGAACAGACTGCCCCTCGCCGAGATCCTTGACCCCTTCCTCGAACCCGTCCACCACAAGCCCTTTCCCAAGGTGCAGGGACATCGGGTCGCCGGGCTCACTGCGATCGACGATCTCACCGTCGGGACTGCGCAGGATATAGTCCAGAACCAGAACCTTGTGCGGTGCTCCCTTCATAGGGAACCTCCTTGACTCGATGAATCGTCCGCCCGCCTCGCGTCATCCCGAGCCCTCGGTGCGCTCCCGTCGGCAGGCACGACTGCGCACGTTTACCTTTTCATCGTCGCGAACGCAAGCCTCACGTCCATCGGGGGCGCTTGCATCACACCCTTCGCTACGCTAGGGTAGCGCTGGAAACTGGAGGCGCCATGGCAGCCGGCCGCCCCACTGGATCCTCGGATGCTCCCCGCAGACAGGCCGCTGGCAGCGGCGATTCGCGATCCGGCACATTGACGTCACGTGGCCGCTCACCGAAATCCGGCGGACGCGGGCGCAAGAAGCCCGACGACCAGTCGCCAGGCCTCAGTCCCGAAGAACGCGCACATGCAATGGATATCGCCAAGCGATCCGGCATTCCGTTTTCACGTGCTGTCACCGTATTGCGTGGCCAGGAGACGCTGGATCACGTCCTGAAGGACCTTTTCATCAAGCAACGTCGAGACAAATTTGTGCGCGATGGCCTGGAACCCAGTCTTGCCGGCCAGGTGGCGAACGACAGGCTTCCGCTGGACCGTGCACAAAGGATCCAGTCTGTCTGGAAGGCGCAAAACGCCTCGTTCCACTCGGATCGTCTAGGTGCCCTGCAAGGAACGATGGTCGCCATTGGCCTCTTCGAGCACGGCATCGTGGTCGGGCGCCTGACCCGGGTCGGACGCTATGACATTGCCCTGCATCGCAGGGATTCGGACATTGTTGAAACCTTCAAGAAGCACCAGATCAAGTTCTACTCCAAGGCCGAAAGCCTTGACTCCCTCACGGAAGTTGTACAGGGCGCCCCGGATGCAGCTTCCGCCTCGCCGGGGTTCTCGACGGTCCTGGCCGAACGCTGGAGACCCGACGAGGAACTTGCCCTGAAGTGGGCGCGTGAACAGCCAATGGTGTCATTCAGGTTTCGGGACGGCCAGACGATTCAGGGTCGTCCCGTCCGTGTCGCCATATATGAGATCGAACTCGGTTGCGGCGAGACAACGATCGGCGTCTTGACACATGCGCTGGTGAAGGAACGCCCCTTCGACGTCGCCTGACGGTTTGGTACCTGCAGTCCGGTATGGAATCGCAAGCTCCGAGGCTCCGATGGATCAGGTCAATTCAGCACGGGCATCATCTGGCACAACTGCCGTGGCCGATGTGCTGCTGCTGTTGCCGCTGGCTCGCACCTACACCTACTCGATCCCGGTGGGACTGCTGGGACAGGTGCATCGCGGCGCACAGGTGACATGTCCGGTGCGTCGACGCGAGGTGACCGGCCTGGTTGTCGCCGTGCGGGCACCCGGTGATGACGATCCGCCCAGGCTGTCGCCGCTGACCGGCCTAGCTACAACACGCGCACCGTGGCCACCGGACCTGATGGACCTGATCGATTGGACGGCCCGATACTACGTGGCGCCCGCGGGTGTGGTCGCTCGCACCGCAATGCCGTCCCTGTTCGCAAGAAGGACCCCGCGCACCGAGTCGTTCATTCGATTCGTCGAGCGACCCGATGTGCCATTCCGATCGGCAAAGGACAACGCCGTCCTTGATGCACTTGAAGCCGCCGGCCCGATGGACATCCAGCAGGCCAAGCGCCTGGTAACGGATGGCGCCGTTTCAATACGCCGCCTGCTGGCGCGCGGATGCCTCGTAATTGACCAGCGCGCACCCGAGATGCCAGTTCAACCCGAACTGCCATCCGGCGTCGAGCGCCCGGTTCCAACCGCCGACCAGACGGCCGTGCTGGAAAAAATCCTGCCGACAATACGGCAAGCCGGCTATACGGGCTTCCTGCTGCACGGCGTCACAGGTTCCGGCAAGACCGAGGTCTACCTGCGGGCAATCGAGACGACCCTGGAAACCGGTAAGGGGGCGATCGTCCTGGTGCCCGAGATAGCACTGACGATCGAACTGCGCCGTCGATTCGAGTCCCGATTCGGCAAACTGGCCGCCGTGCTGCATAGCGCCATGCCCGAAGCCCTGCGTGCGAATGTCTGGGACGACGTCCTTGCCGGTCGAGTGCGTGTTGTCGTGGGGCCGCGGTCGGCCGTGTGGGCCCCCCTGCCGAACCTGGGCATGATCGTCGTGGACGAGGAACACGAGACATCGTACAAGCAGCAGGACGGACTGCGCTATAACGCCCGGGATCTGGCGCTGGTCCGTGGAACCCTGGCGCGCTGCCCCGTCATCCTGGGATCGGCAACCCCCTCGCTGGAAACGTTCCAGAACGCACACGACAAGAAACTGACCTACCTGTCGCTGCCAGACCGCGTGCTTTCGCGACCGATGCCGCGGGTCACCCTGGTGGACTTGCGCTACCAGCCGGCACAAGGCGGGGAGAAGCTGTTTTCACCGCCGCTGAGGGATGCCCTGGCCACGACCATCCAGCGCGGGGAATCGGCCATCCTGTTTTTGAACAGGCGGGGCTTCGGACGTTTCGTCCTGTGCAGGACATGCGGCACGACCATTCGCTGTCCGAATTGCAGCATCACGCTTACGCACCACGCGAAACCCGAACGCTTGTGCTGCCACTACTGCGACCATTCGACGCAGGTGCCAGGCGCGTGCCCGACCTGCAACAGTCAGGACGTCGAGGTTCTTGGATTCGGCACCGAGCGGGTCGAGGAGGAAGTGGGGCGCATCGTTCCCGGTGCCAGGTGCGGACGACTGGACTCGGACACGGCGCCAAAGGGTGGGCTGGACAGGATCCTCGAGGATTTCAGGTCCGGCGCAATCAACGTGCTGGTGGGAACACAAATCGTTGCCAAGGGGCACGATTTTCCCAGGGTGACGCTGGTGGGGGTCCTGCTGGCCGAACAGTCGCTGGCCTTCCCGGATTTCAGGGCGCCCGAAAGAACCTTCCAGTTGTTGACGCAGGTTGCCGGCCGAGCAGGTCGGGGCGACATTCCCGGGCAGGTAATCGTTCAAACCTACGACCCGTCGCAGTACGCCCTGCAGTACGCATCTACCCACGACTACCTTGGCTTTGCAGTTGCCGAGAACCGCATGCGCCGCGAGCGCGGCTATCCCCCGCATTCGCACCTTGCTTCGATCGAGATATCCTCGCCGGACTCGCGCCAAGCCATGACCGACGCGGACGCGGTTCGCGAGGCGCTTTCCCAGTTTCTGATGGCGGCGGGTCGGGAAGGGCGCGAGGTAATCGTTCTGGGGCCCGCAGCGGCGGCGATCGAACGGCTGCGTGGGCGAACGCGCCTGCAAATCCTGCTGAAGGGCCGGCGACGCAGCACCCTGAACGAGGCCCTTTGGCGCCTGCACCGCATGTTCGGGAATGGGCACGGCGACACCAGAATCCTGCTGGATATCGATCCCGTCAGCCTGCTGTGATCGTCAGTGAATAGATATCTGACCGGCTTTTTCAATCCCGCGATCCCGTGCCTGCGGTAAAAGGCCAAGGCAGCCCGACTATGGACATCGCGCTGAAGCTGTGATTAGCATTAGCATTCCTGGACGCGAATCCACGAACTATCGCGGGCCTGATCCCGCGTTGGCAGGAGGACTGCAATGACGCTTTCATGGCGCCGCCGGGCATGGAGCCTTGCGGAAAGTCTGCTGCCGGCGGACGAACTGGACCGCCTGCGCAATTTCCCGTTCCAGGACCTCGGTTACGGATACGACCCCTTCGGCATGGAGCGCGAGAGCGCAGCGCTGGCCTATGTTGCGCTGGTCTTCATGTACCGCTACTGGTTCCACGTCGAAAGCCGCGGCATCCAGAACGTGCCGGCCGAAGGAGCTGCGCTGCTGGTGCCGAACCACGGAGGAGTTGTGCCTCTGGACGGCGCGATGCTGGCGGTGGACGCCTTCCGGCAGGCAGCTTCTCCCAGGGTCGTCCGCTGCGTAGTCGACAACTTTGCGGCTGGGATGCCCTGGGTCAACACCTTCATGTCCCGAGGAGGTCA
This sequence comes from uncultured Myxococcales bacterium, assembly GCA_903936705.1. Lineage (GTDB taxonomy): Bacteria > Myxococcota_A > UBA9042 > DTJE01 > DTJE01 > CAIZWN01. The sequence goes on along the minus strand of CAIZWN010000053.1, from coordinate 23,022 downwards.
GGTCTTCGGCGAGCGCAAGAACGTCGAGGATCTGATCAGCCGGGGCGAACTGGTCGGACTGTTCCCAGAAGGCGCCAAGGGAACCGGCAAGGCATTCGGCGAAAGATACCGGCTGCGGCGCTTCAACGTCGGATTCATCGAGATTGCGCTGCGTCACCGCGTTCCCATTGTCCCGGTTTCGATCATCGGTTCCGAGGAACAGGCCCCGATGCTGGCAAACCTGGCCCCGGTTGCCCGGCTGCTGGGCGTCCCGTACTTCCCTGTGACGCCTACGTTCCCGCATCTTGGACTGCTGGGCCTGGTGCCCCTGCCAACGTGCTACCACATCCTGTATGAAAAACCCTTTCGGTTCTACGAGGAGTATCCCCCCAAGGCGGCAGACGACCCGACCATTGTCCGGATGCTGGCCGACAAGGTTCAGGTTCGCGTTCAGGAGATGCTGGACGAGGGCCTGTCCCAGCGCGAGTCGGTATTCAATCTCCCATGGTCCACCGAGTTACGAACCGGAGTGAACAGTCATGGCACGAACGCGTAACACCGCGAAATCACCTGGACGTAAGCACAATGTTCTTATCACGGGTGTCTCCAGCACGGTGGGACGCCACCTTGCCATGCACCTGGCCTCGGATCCGAGGATCGGTTTTGTCCTGGGAACGGCCCCTGGCCCACGACCCCGCTTCCTTGCCGCACTGGATCCGTCGCGCTTCCGGTACATCCCGTCGGACATCCTGCGTCCCAGGCAGGTACGCGACCTTTTCCACGGCCCGGAGTTCACGGACGGCGGCATCGACACCGTCATCCACCTGGCCTTCGTCAGCCATCCGAATCTTCGAGGGCCCAAGATCCACCGCCTGAACGTGCAGGGCACCAAGGGCCTCCTGGACCGATGCATCGAAGGCGGCCAGGTGCGCAAATTCATCTTCAAGTCGTCGGACGTCGTCTACCGGCTGGACCCAACGACGCCCGTGTACCTGAACGAGAACGCCGATCTGAACCACGACCCCGAGGCGGACCAGTGGATCCAGGACCGCGTGGCAGCCGAGATGATCTGCCGGTCCAGAATGGACACAGCCGGCATGGACGTCGTAATCCTGCGTTTTGCCAGCATCGTCGGACGTAACGTGGGCGGCCAACTGAACTCGTATTTCGACTCGGGGCTGGTGTTCAAGGCGCTGGGGTTTGATCCGCTGCTTAATCTGGTCCATATGAAGGACGTCATCGAGGCCATTCGACTGGCGATCCAGAAGGACGCCGGCAGCGGCATCTTCAACATCGCCGGCATCGACACCGCCACGATTTCCTCGTTCGCCGAACTGAATGGGAGGCGGTGCGTAGCATTGCCCGAGACCGGACTGATGATGATGAACTGGGCGATGCGCAAGCTGCGGATGACTGAGTACTACTACTCGGTTGACCGCGATCGCATGCGTTACCCCTGCCTGCTGGACACGACGCGAGCCAGGGAAATCCTGGGTTACCAGCCATCACGCTGCATCGAGTTCCGCGAATAGCATGGACATCGGTAATCAAGTACCTGGGGAACAAGCCGGCCTTTCAAGACGATTGGGCAGTCAGACGGGTGCGTCCCAGTCGCGAACATGAACTCTGCCGCCGAACTCGATCTCCTGGGGCGATGACTGGTCCAGCGCCCATCGAATACGACGAATTCCTTCGACGACGTCAGCCGCAGGGCCGCAGTAGGATATTCGCAGGTGTCCCTCGCACCCGAAGTCCTTGCCGGGCACGGTTACGACACGGGTATGCTGCAGAAGAAAGGCCGACAGCGGCTCGCTGGCTGGCGCGATGGCACTGAAATCCGGCATGGAATAGAAGGTCCCTGCAGGTGGGGTCAGGCGTACGCCCGGGATGGTTGCCAGTTCGCGCACCAGCAGATCCCGGCGTCCCTGCAGATCGCGCCGCAGTTCCTCGACGTACGACGACTCTTCCCGCAACGCCGCCAGCGCCGCAACCTGGCCCACCGCGGACGCGCAAGACATCGTCTGGCCGATGATGTTACCCATCACCTCGATCACCCGACGGGAAGCCACTGCCCAACCCACACGAAACCCGGTCATGCCAAACATCTTCGACACGCCATCGACCAGAATCACGCGCCCCTCGTCGCCGCTTTCACGGGAATAACAAAGGGCCCCTGGTGCAGTCCGGCCATCGAACACCAGACGCCTGTATATCTCGTCTGCCAGCAGGAACAGCCCCCGGCGCTCGCACAGTTCGACGACCGCGGCGACAAGGCCCTCCGAGTAGACCGCCCCCGACGGATTGTTCGGGCTGTTCAAGATCATCATGCGGGTACGGTCGGTCAGGGCGGCCTCGATGTCCTCTATGCGCGGCTCGAAACCTCCGTCGACGGCCGTCACTGGGACGGGAACGCCGCCCGCAAGCCGTACCATCTCGGGGTACGACACCCAGAACGGCGACGGAAACACGACCTCGTCGCCAGGGTCCAGCACAGCAACCAGGGCCGCGTAGATTGCGGGCTTGGCGCCGGCCGTGACCAGCACCTCCGCCTGCTTCGTCGGCCGGCCAAATTCCTGTTCCACCTGCGAGGCAATTGTCTGCCTGAGCATCGGAATACCCGGAGTGGCCGTGTACTTGACGGTGCCCTTGTCCAGCAGTTCACGAGCCGCCCGAACGGCAGCCGCCGGTGCCGGCGACTCGGGCTCGCCGCCACCCAGATGGATCACGGGTTCGCCTTCCGCCTTCAAACGCGCAGCCGTTGCATTCAGCCGTAATGTCGCCGAATCAGCCAGTGATTCTGCCAGTTTAGCAAGCCTCATCGAGAGCCCCTCCTTCGCTGCCGGACCAGACTCCGGACCGGCGGATTGAAGTACCCGAAGCGCATGGCGGGAATTGCCGTCCGGATGCGCTCCATCGTGGCCGCAAGGCCGATCGGCTGGCCGTCCGGCTTGCCGACCGCCCCATAGTACACGTCCGGATCGATGTTGAGGTTGCGCATCTGCACGAAGTCGGCCTGGCAAGCCACGAGACCTGCGATCGTCGCATCGACATCGCCGGGGATATCGGAGACCCCCGGAAACACCAGGAGGTTGACCGAAACGAAGCCTCCCGACTCGCGAACGATCCGGCCGCTTTCAAGCACGTCGGCCAACTCGAAACCACGGGGACGGAAATAGGCATCGTAGGCCGGACGACGAAAGGAGTTCAAGGACAGACGGATGGCATCAAGACCGGCCTCGCACAGTTCGGCGACCGCCCCCGGCCTGCTGCCATTGGTGTTCAGGTTGATTGTGCCGGCATCGGTGTGCCGCCGGATCTGGCGGACGGCCTCGACAAGAGTGTCGGCAACGGTAAGCGGTTCACCCTCGCAACCCTGGCCGAACGAGACCACGGCCCTGGGCACGCGCCCGATGTGCAGGCACGCAACTTCGGCGATCTCCTCGGGGGTAGGCACGAAGACGATGCGCTGATGCGGCGCCGTGACCCCCTGGTCAGGGTCCAGTGACAGGCATCCCGCGCAGGCACAGTTGCAAGTGGGAGCCGTCGGTAACGGACACTCCTCGCGCGCCAGGAAGAAATTCTGGGCCGCCCTGCAGCCGTAAACAAGCGCGCAGTGTTCAAGATGCTCTGCCAGGCGGTTGGTCGGCATTGAACGCCGCAGGGCGCGAGCGGCACGCCGGATTTCGGGCAACTGGAACTGCCGCGGGTCCTGGCGGTTCGACCGGTCAACGCGAAGGGCCGTAGTCACCAGCCGACCGCGTCTGAAGCCCAGCGGGGCGTACGCGAACAGCGGCAGCACCGGGGCTCCTTCCTCCTTGACGAAGGCAGGCAGTGCCAGCCGCAGCCAGGCCGGGCTGGCGAATGCCGAGGCCCCGTTCACCGTCCTGACAACCTCGGGTCCGCCGGTCTCGGGGTTCCAGCCGTAGGGCGCCCTTCCCGGCAGCATCCAAACGTCGCTGCCGGGGGGCAATTCGACAAGTTCCTCCGGTCGCGGAGGCCGAACGCCGACACCGTCGAAGACGGTCATTTCGTAGAAGGGATGGTCGTACAGTTCGCCGCGATCGTCGCAATACACCATTTTCGCCGAATTCATTGAATCCTTCCCTGATCCTCGGATGCAGCCGCCAGCAGGATGCCCGCTGCGACCCCGACGTTCAGCGACTCGAACCCCCCCGGAGACAGTATCGTGACGTGGACCGAACAGGCCTCGGTCACGAGCCTCCTGAGACCCTCTCCTTCCGACCCCAGCACCAGTATCAGCGGGCGGCTGGCTGGCAGGGCCGATGGCAGAATCCCGCCACGCGCGACGGCGCCGACCACGGTCCAGCCAGCATCCGCCGACGACCGCAGCCAGCGAGCCAAATTCGTGACCTGCGCCACGGGAACCCGGGCCGCCGCTCCGGCAGATACCTTGACCACGACTGGCGTCACCTCGACCGATCTGTCGCGCGGCAGGACTATTCCACGCGCCCCGAAAAAGGCCGCCGACCTGAGAATCGACCCGAGATTATGGGGATCCTGGACGGAATCAAGCGCTATCAGGACCGAACCTGGGTCCTGGACGTAATCACGCGCCATGTCGTCTGCATCTGCATATTCGAAGGGCTTTACGCGAGCCGCTATCCCCTGGAACGGACGGCCGCGAGCCAGTTCCCGAAAGGCCTCCGCTGGCAGCACGCGTACCGCCACACCAGCCACCCGCGCCGCTTCCGCAACGTCCCGTGGCCCGCCGCCGGCGCCAGCATCAACCAGCACTTCGCGGATGCGCCCCGCGGCCTCCGCGACATAAGATGCCACGGGGTGCAGACCGTACACGAGGTCCTCGTCCGAGGTTCGAGCCTCCATCCGACCCTGCCGGGGTGAATCGTCCCGTCGATGGAAATCGGCAGGCCCGCGGGAGGGGGGACGAGCATCCCTTCGAGGTTCGCGCATCTGGAATCCCCGGTTGAATCCCGATCCATCGCCCAGGCCCGGGCGACTGCCATCAGGCCGCCCGACAACCGGGAACCCTAGATCGGATCAAGCCCACGAAGTAATCGCAGCGCAGCAACAGGGTCACTGGCCTGGGTGACCGGACGCCCGATAACCAGCAGGTCGGCCCCGTCAGCCAGTGCCCCTAGCGGCGTCCCGGTGCGCGCCTGATCGTCCAGTCCGCCGTCCGCCGGCCGAATACCGGGTGTGACCAGGCGAAAGTCCCGCGGCACCCGCGCCCGCGTGGCGGCCACCTCGCGGGGCGAAAGAACGACGCCATCAAGCCCGGCAGCAACCGCCAAATCCGTCAACCGACAGACCGATTCCGCAGGCGACGATCCCGGGCAGACCCGTTCCCATTCCTGGTCCGACAGCGACGTCAATACAGTCACGGCGACCACTGCCAGCCCGTTCCTGCGACCCGCAGCTGCCGCCTCGAGCATCGAGGGCCCGCCGGCAGCATGCACAGTCAAAAGGCCGACCCCAAGATCGGAGGCCGCCGAAACCGCCCCCCGCACCTGCGCCGGAATATCGTGCAACTTCAGATCCAGAAAAACCCGCCCGCCAGCAGCTGCAACGGCCGCCACCGCCCGCGGCCCCTCGCTGCCAAAAAGCGTCAGCCCCACCTTGAACCAGCCTGCGAACGGCGCCAGAAGACGAACCAGCGCCGTCGCGTCGTCCAGGTCTGACGTATCAAGCGCGATGCAAATTCGATCGGCCGGTATCGGCAGGCGCGCGGTAGGTGTCACTTCCACAGCCCCCGCAACTTGCGCATGGCAGTCGCAACAACCTCGGTCAGTTCCCGGTGGACTTCCTGGGGTTCGACCAGGATCACGTCCACGGCGGCCGACGCGTCGTCCGTGCCGAAGACGCGCACCATTTCCTCCAGAAACAGTTCCATCCTGGCCCGCACCGGCACCAAGGCCGATGGCGAACCCGGGAGGGCGGTCACGAACGATCCAGCCCTCAGCTTGTGCAGCGAGTCCGCAATGAACCAGGAGGCCTCCCGGGCCCGCGCCGGCGAAAAATCGGCGATACGACCAAGCCCGTAGGCACAAACACGCGCCGATGGAATACGGCCATACGCGGGAAACAGGACGGCCTCGCGAAAGCGCCCGGCCATCTGATTCGACAGCATCATCTGGGACAGCCGACCTGACAGCCGCCAATCCAGCAGTCCGGCCAACCCGCGGGGAGGACGTTCGTCCTCGAAGACCGTGACGACGAACGTCTCGGCTGCCACATGGTCGATCTGGTGAAGGTCGGGCTTGACGAACTGGATCTTCATTCCCCGATTCGCCTCGTTGCCGGCGCTGGCCCCGTTTTCCGGGACGTCGCGCGTGCCTACTTCTTCTGCCCTGGTCGCAGGGTCGATCCGATCTTGTCCAGCACGCCGTTGACGAACGCGCCGGAGTCCTCGGAACCATACCGTTTCGAAAGTTCGATCGCCTCGTTCAGTACCACCTTCAACGGGGTGTCGGCTACTTCCATCAGTTCGAACGTCGCCAGACGCAAAATGTTCCTATCGACAGTCGCCATACGATCGATCCGCCAGTTCAGCGACGCCTTGCGGATCAGATCGTCGACCTCCTCAATGCGCAGCACAACTCCATCAACCAGGGACATCGCAAACTCCCGCGTGGCGGGTTCATCCTGGGGACGATCGACCCAGAAGGCAACGGCGCCCGAATGATCGGTCGTTCGCTGGAACTCCCACATGTACAAAAGCTGAAGCGCGCATTCCCGCGCCCGCCGCCGGGTCCCCATCATTGCACCTACTCCCCCCGACCCATGAAGCTGGGTCCGGAAGGGGAGATCACATGGCCTTCAACAAGTTGGCCATTTCTATTGCACCCATGGCGGCATCCCAGCCCTTGTTGCCCGACTTGGTGCCGGCACGCTCGATGGCCTGTTCCAGGTTGTCTGTAGTAAGCACACCGAACGACACGGGAACCCCGGTCTCCATGCCGGCAATCGCAAGGCCCTTGGCCGCTTCCCCCGCCACGTAATCGAAATGCGGTGTAGAGCCCCGAACCACGCACCCGATGGCAATCACCGCATCATAGTTACCGGATGCAGCAACCTTTCGGGCCGCCAGCGGCATCTCGAAGGCCCCAGGGACCCTGTACACATCGATCACGGCCGGATCCGCGCCATGGCGCGTCAGCGCATCGATGGCACCTTCCTCCAGGCGAGCCGTAATGAAATGGTTGAACCGGCTGACCACCAGAGCGAAACGCAAACCGGCGGCGTTCATCTGACCTTCGACCACACGTCCCATGGTGCCAATCTCCGTGCGGGACTCGTCCCGAAAGGCGGCACCGAAGATAACCCACGCGACAGGTAATCGCAAGCCGCGCCAGCACCGCCATGACGTCTACTTGGCCCCACGAGCTCGCACAACCGATAATGATGCCGCTGTTCAGGATGGACGGTTGCACGCCTTGGATATCTCCTCGCTACTGATCGCACTGTTTCTAGTGGCAGCAGCACTTGGTGTCGGCTACGCGATTTTGCGACGACGCTCTCGGCAGCAAGACAGTGCCGGCGCCGCATCCAAAGCGCCAAAAGGCGGCATGGCCGCAGCCGGCGAAACTGGGACACTGCCGAACGTCGCGGGCCTCGTCAGTGCGGGACGCCTGCAGGAAGCGATGGACCTCCTAATGAAACAGGGGGATCACAAGGGCGCCGCCCGCGTAGCCATGCGAATGCAGAAGTACGCCCGCGCTGCCGAGTTGTTCGATCGCTCGGGCGACCTGGAATCGGCCGCCAATGCCCTGCTGCGGGTCCCGGACATGCGTCGTGCTGCCGAGGCGTTTGCCAGGTCAGGTAACCACGAGCGGGCTGCCGAGTTGCTGACGCAAGTCGGAGACATGTGGGGCGCCGCCGAGGAGATGGTAGCGGCAGGACGGCTGGACCAGGCCGCGCGGATCTACCGTCTGCTGGGGCACGACTCGGAAGCCCATCGACTGTCGGCAAGATCCATGAGGAAGGACGGACGATTCCCGCAAGCAGCCGAGGCATTCGAGGCTGCACGCGACCCGCTGAGCGCCGCCGAGTGCTGGGCACAGGCCGGCATGCAGCGCGAGGCCGCCCAGGCATACCAACATGCCGGCAGATCCGACCTGGGGGCCGCAATCCTGGAAAAGGCAGGCCTGGGTAGCGAAGCCGCAGCAATGTACGAGGAGGCGGGGGACCACAGCCGCGCAGCCCAGCTGTACGCCCTGATCCAGAATCCCGACAAGGAAATCCAGGCGCTGACGGCAGCGGGTCACATCCTCGAGGCCGGCAGGCTGGCACACCAACTGGGACGCCTGGACCAGGCGGAAGATATCCTGAAGATGGCCACCGCCGCCGACCGCGGATACGCGAAGGCGTGCTATCTCCTGGGCAGAATCATGACCAACCAGGGACGCGGCCAGGAGGCGGTACGGTATTTCACCCAGTTCATCGACAGGGTTGTCCCCACTGAACAGACTCGCCAGGCATTCGAGCATCTGGTCGGCTTCTTCGTCCGAGAACAGGCTTTGGAACCGGCGCTGCGGGCCATCAAGCGACTGGAGGCCGAGAAGATCCTGTCGGACCCGATGCGTTTCGAGATGCAGCGCCTGGAGGATGCCCGGCTGATTTCCACCTCCAACCAGCAGCAACCGGCACCGGGCGCTCCTCGCGCCGACATCATCCCACCTGGATTACCAGACAGGTACACCGTGACCCAGCGCCTGGGAGAGGGCGGTACCGCGATTGTCTATCTGGCCCGAGATTCCCTGCTGCAAAGGGATGTCGTCCTGAAATTCCTGTCGAACCCGAACCTTCCGGACGACATTGCCGAGGAATATTTCATGCGCGAGGCCCGGATCGTTGCCGGCCTGGCCCACCCATCAATCGTCCAGGTCTTCGACGTCGGCAACGTCTCGGGACGCCATTATATGGTGATGGAGTTCGTGGCCGGGGATCCCCTGGATCGTTTCCTGGAGCAAAGCCCCGACCGGGTAATGCCTCTCGAGCGCGTGGCGGCGATGGCTACGACATTGGCAGAAGCACTGGCATTCGCCCATGCCCGCAAGGTAATCCATCGGGATATCAAGCCTGGCAACGTCATGGTCCTGCCCGACGGCCAGTTCAAACTGATGGATTTCGGAATGGCCAAGGCGCTGGAGATCCACCGGGACCGGTCCTTGTACATCTGTGGCACCCCCGACTACATGTCGCCCGAACAGGAGGCCGGCTACGACCTGACTGCTGCGACGGACATCTACTCGTTCGGTCTGCTGCTACTGGAAAGCCTTCTGGGACCTCTGCCATCCGGGCCATCCTCGGCCACGGCAAGAGCTGCCAGGGTGAGACGTCTTGACCAGGCAACCTTGCCAGCCGAAGTCAGCCAGATATTGCGGGCATGCCTGGATTTGGACATCACGGCACGACCGACTTCCGCGCTGGACGTGGCATCGGTACTCCGGCGCACCGTGGCAGGAATCCGAGGTCAGTTGCCAACCGTCGCCCCCGAACCAGGACAGGAAAACCTTTTCGATGAGGCCTATGCAGGTCTGACCCCTGCCGATGATGCCGATATCTGGCAATAATCCAGTCCAGTTCGAACGATGATATCAGGGCAGCGAAGGGAGCGTATCGTCCTGGAACTCCACTGATTTTCCTACAGGCCCAAGCCGGCCGTGAATCGAAACAACCCCGGATCTTGCCCTGGACATCGCATCGATCTCGGCCATTCCCCGCCGAATCCCGCGGATTCCCGAGAATGAACCGGGGCGCAGAATTCCGGAAATCACCTGCTCGAAACGAATGGTGTTCTGATCGTTGAACTTCCGGGTGAAGGATGACCGCAGGGTCATGGTCAGGGCACCTGATCCGGGGTCATGCGTGAATGCCACCAGGTTTGTCGGCACCAAACGATCAGGCAGGTCTGCTTCGCGGAAGATTCGTCGAACCTCGCCCAAAGGTTCGGCACCGTACGACGCCTCACCCTGGGGCAATCTGGTCGAATCCGCGGGCTGCCGAGCCGAAAGCCTGCGGCTCTGGTCGTCGAAAGCCAGACCCTGCAGGTCCTTCTTCCGCGTGGATTCCACCGGAGGCTCCCTTTCTGCAACAACCTTCGCCTTTTTCGACTCCACTGCCGCATTCGGCTTCTTCTCGATGAACATCGAGTTCCCCGCTGCTTCCGAAGGATTGATGGTAGGGGAGCCTGCTGTTCCAGGTCAACCTGAAGAACAAAACGTTCGCCATGTCCGCGGGACCGAAATTCTGGAGGAAAATGTCAGGAGGCCATCGGCTCAAGAAGCCCGGGACAGGTTTCAAGCAGAACGTCGATGCGCTCGACGAGATCGTGCATCTGCGACACAGTGCCAACCGTGAAACGCACCCAACCCTCGAAGCCCTCCATGCGACTGCGATCCCTGACAAATACGCCAGCTGATTCCAGTGCCATGACAAGACGCTGGGGATCGCGTACGCGCACCAGGATGAAGTTGGCCTGGGTCACATGGACCTCGGCGCCACGTCGCCTCAACGCAGTTGCAAACTGCTCGCGGGAAGCACGCACCTGGGCGACATAAGCCTCGCGACTATCGACGTCTTCCAGGGCAGCCACCGCACCTATCTGGGCCAGGGCATTGACGCTCTTCGGGTTGTACAGCTTGCGCAGGTTCTGCATGACGACAGGACCGGTCATCAGGTAGCCCACACGAAGCCCCGCGATGCCAAAACACTTCGAAAACGTACGCACCACCACCAGGTTCGGGAACGAGGCCACCAGGGACGCCGAAGTAACCCCGCAGAACTCGTAGTAGGCCTCGTCCACCAGAAACATCGTTCCAGGAAACGCCCTGCAAAGGGACGCAATATCGCCAGGTGAAGTCACAGTTCCGGTCGGGTTGTTGGGACTGGGCAGGTAGACCAGTTTGGTCTCCGGCCGAATCATTTCAAGAATCGTCGAGGTCGGCACGGAAAACGGGTCCTCGGACAAGGCCAGCCGCGGCTGTACCCCGCGCGCCTTCACGTAGATCAGGAAGTGACCGTACGTCGGCCACGCAACGATCACGTCGTCACCGGGTTCAAGGTAAGTGCGGCACACCAGGTCCAACGCATCATCCGACCCGTTCGACACAAGTATCGAGTCCGGCCGCACTCCCGTGTAGTTGGACAAAGCCGCCCGCACACGTGGGGCGTTCAGTTCCGGATACCAGTTCAGATGGTGGCCATTGGACAAGAAACCGGTGATAGCCTCGATGACCCTGGGGGACGGAGGAATTGCGGACTCGTTCCAATCCAGCTTCAAGGGCACCACGCCTTTGGGAAGCGACTTGATGGCGGCAAGCGACGAAACCGCATCGTACGGCGCCAAGGCCTCAACGTTCTTCGAGGGACGCGGAACCTCAGATTCCAGCTTGCGCGACCTAGCTCGCAGAGCCTCCTGAATCACCGTATCTCCTCCGACTTCACCCTGGAAGACGTATTCGCGGCATGATCCGCAGCAGTACATCTTGCAAGCCTAGTGCCATACTATGGATATACTGTCAATTTCGTTGCTTGTCGTGGCGTTGCCGGCATCTGACAGATCCACCAGGCCCCCCCCGCTGGTTTGAAACTGGATGACGTCTACTCCACTCAAGGGACAATTTCTCATCCGCGAACGAAAGAATCGCCTGGTCTTCCAGGACACGTCAATCAAACGCTTTTTGACTGGACATAACGATCGGCTTGCTTATGATCGAACCACAGATGTCTCACCGAACTGACTGTTTCTTTGACCTGTGCGACAGGCGCGTTTACGATTGCAGCGAGAAAATGGTTCCTTTCGCCCGGAGGTCGTGATGTCACGCTCTCGCTTTGCGGGACCGCTAGTGTTGCTGGTGCTTGTCGTTCCCGCCGTGGTGACGAGTCAGGACGCAGGGTCCAACTCGATTACCGGAATCAAGGTCAGTGAAGAGGCAACCGAAACCGTTGTCACGATCACGGCCTCTAGAACACCGACCTTCAGCGTCTTCAAGCTGGACGATCCGGTGCGCCTGTTCGTCGATGTCAACCAGGGAGAAGTGTCCAAGGTTGCGGAACCAATTGTTGTAGACAACGGGATTCTCGACCAGGTTGGCACGCTGCAGTTCAAGTCGTCCGGTGTGCCGATGGGCCGGATAATAATCGGCCTCAGACAGGACGTTCCCTATGATGTGAAAACCGTGGGAAACGGGATTGTCGTCCACATCGACGCCGCGGGACGGCGTGCATCGACCGCCGAGGCCGGGGCACTAGCACGACAAGTTTCGACCGTTCGAGAGGAACTGAAGCACGAACAGGAATTGCTGCGCCAGCTGCGCGAAGCGCGGGAGCGCGATCAGGCATTGAAGATTAGAGAGGATGCCAGCCGCATCGAGGCCGAGCGCCTGCGCCTGGAGGCAACACGGCTTCAGGCTCAGGCCCAGCGCGATGCTGCCGAAGCACGAGGCCGTGCCGACGCCGACACCAGGCGAGCCGAAGAGATGAGGCTGAAGGCTGACGAGGCTGCCAGGGTTGCCGCCGAACGGACCGCCGCCAGCGAGCGCCAACTTCAGGCACTGAAGGCACAGAGTGAGGCTGCGGTCAGGACGGAGCAGGACCGATTGGCGGCCGTACGTGTGGCGCGAGAGGCTGAGGAGGCCAATCGCGCTGCGCAGAGCGAACTTACGAAACAGGAACGGATCGGACTGGAACAAGCTCGCAGCTCTCGCCAGCGCGAGGAAAAGCTTCTTGCCGAGCTGACCGCGGCCAGGAAACAGGAGGCTGCTGCCCGAAGCAAGGCGGCTCAGACTCGGACCGAAGCCGAGAACCTGGCGCTTGCCAAGGCTGATCAGAAAGTCCGTGAACTTGAAGCAACCCTTGCGGCCCAGCGAACGACGGCTGCCGCCGAGGCATCTTCCAGGGACGACAATCGTCGCGCAGCCGAGGTTTCCGCCAGAAGCACTGCAACGGAACTGGCGGCAGCGAAGGCACGTTCCGTCTCGCTGGAGAAGCGTCTTGCCGAGGTCCAGGCCGAACGTGAGGCATTGGCCGTTCGTGCCCGGACCGCCGAGGACCAGGCGCGCCAGGCCGTGGCGCGAGAGCAGAAAGCCCGCGAGGATCTGGCCGCTCGGACAGGAGTCGCCGAGGCTGACGCCAGAAAGGCGGCCGAACGTGAAAAGAGGGCAGGCGCCGATCTTGCTGCACAGACGCAAATTGCCGTGAAGACGGAACAGGACCGACTGGTGGCCGTTCGGGCGGCCCGTGACGCCGAGGATGCCAATCGCACTGCGCAGAAGGAACTGGCGAAGCAGGAAAGTGACGGACTGGCACAGGCACGGACCTCTCGCCAGAACGAGGAAAAACTTCTTGCCGAGCTGAACGCCGCCAGAAAGCTGGAGGTATCGACCCGAACCAAGGCCGCACAGTCTCGTACCGAGGCCGAGAATCTGGCGCTTGCCAGGGTTGAACAGAAGGTCCGAGAGCTGGAAGAGACCCTGGCAGCCCAGCGAGCGAAGGCTGCATCCGAGGCATCTTCCAGGGACGAAAGTCGTCGCGCGGCCGAAATTTCCGCCAGAAATGCTGCCACTGAACTGGCGGCGGCGAAAGCACGCTCGGGCATGCTGGAAAAACGTCTTGCCGAGGTCCAGGCCGAACATGAGGCGCTGGCCGCTCGCGCCCGAACCGCCGAGAACCAGGCGCAACAAGCCCAGGTGCGCGAAGAGAAAACCCGCGAGAGTCTGGCCGCCAGAACAGGAATCGCCGAGGCAGAGGCGAGAAAGTCGGCAGAACGCGAACAGAAGGCAAGTTCAGAGCTTGCCGCACAGGCGCAAATTGCCGAGGACGAGGCCCGCAAGGCAGCCGACCGCGAACAGAAGAACAGCTCCGAGTTGGCCACACGGGCGCGCATTGCCGAGGGCGAGGCCCGCAAGGCAGCAGAACGGGACCGTAAGACAAGCGCGGAACTCGTAGAACGCACAAGGATTGCCGAGGACGAGGCCCGCAAGGCAGCCGCACGCGAACAGAAGAACAGCGCCGAGCTTGCCACGCGGGCGCGAATTGCCGAGGACGAGGCCCGCAAGGCAGCAGAACGGGACCGTAAGACAAGCGCGGAACTTGTAGAACGCACACGGATTGCCGAGGACGAGGCCCGCAAGGCAGCCGCACGCGAACAGAAGAACAGCGCCGAGCTTGCCACACGGGCGCGAATTGCTGAGGACGAGGCCCGCAAGGCAGCCGCACGCGAACAGAAGAACAGCGTCGAACTCGCCGAACGAGCACGGGTCGCCGAGGACAAGGCTCGAGTGGCAGCGGAACGTGAAAAAAAGACAAACGCCGAGCTTGTCGAACGCACCCGGATCGCAGAGGAAGAAGCCATCAAGGCAGCTGCGCGCGAACAAAAGACAAGCGCCGCTCTTGCAGAACTCACCAGGACCGCCGAGGCGGAAGCACGCAAGGCAGCCGCACGCGAACAGAAGACAAACGCGGAGCTCGTCGAACGCACCCGGATCGCAGAGGAAGAAGCCAGCAAGGCAGCTGCACGCGAACAAAAGACAATCGCCGCTCTTGCAGAACTCACCAGGACCGCCGAGGCGGAAGCACGCAAGGCAGCCGCACGCGAACAGAAGACAAACGCGGAGCTTGCTGAGCGCACTCGAATCGCCGAGGAAGAGGCCCGCAAGGCAGTTGGCCGTGAACAGAAGACAAGCGCGGAGCTTGCGGAACGAACCCGGATCGCCGAGGAAGAGGCCCGCAAAGCCGCCGCGCGCGAACAAAAGACAAGCGAGAGCCTGGCCTCAGCCGAGGCTGCTGGTGCCCAGGTGAATGCCGCGTATGGCGAGACAACCCGACGCCTGGCCGTGGAGGAAGGGCAACTGGCCCTGATTTCCAGCCAGCGTCTGGAAGCTGAACGCGCGGTGGCCGAGGCCCGCCAGCAGATCCAGGAACTGCAGGTTCGCCGCGAGGCCGAACTGGCGGCATTGCGCCAGGAGCTGGCGGCAGCAAGGGCTCAGACGCAGGGAATCGACAACGCCAAGATCGCCTCGCTGGCACAACAGGTGTCCCAGCGCGAACGCGAGGTCGCCGCGAGAGACCGCGAGCTGAACGAGTTGCGGGCCGACGTTCAGGCCGCCCGCGCTGAATCGGCATCCAAGGATGCAACGATTCGAGAACTTACCTCGGAGATGGCCAAGGCCAGGAACGAGGTGGCCGGCGCGCAGGATTCTGCGGCAACCAAGGAGAAGGAAGTTGCCGCGCTGCGTTCGGCGCTGCAGGCAGAAAAGGCCGGCAGGGCGGATCGGGCCGAGGTCGAGAGGCTTCAGGCAAGTCTTGCCGCCAAGGAGCGTTCGCTGAAGGAAGTCCAGGCGGATCTTGCCGATCGGCTGGCTCGTGCCGATGCTCTTGCGAACCGCAGAACCAAGGAAGTCAGCCGCCTTGGCGAGGAACTGCAGCGACTGAAGAGCGACCGTTCACGCGGGGAATCGACGGAGGTCGCGCGCCTGAAAGATCGCCTTAGCAGCCGCGAAGCCGAGATGCAGGTACTGCGAAAGGCATACGACGATGCCCGCAAGGCAGGGCGCACGAACAAGCAGGAAGAGACTCGCGCCGCCCTGCTGAAACGAAAGGTTGAGGCCCAGCAGATTGAACTGAAGGCATTGCGCGGCGAGTACCAGAAGGAAGTTGCCTCCTCGAAGACCGGCATATCCCAGAGGGACGTCAGGATCGTCGAACTGGCCCGTGAGCTTGATGGCCTGAAGGCGTCAGGCTCGGCAAGAGAATCCGAGGAAGTCGCTCGCCTGAAGAGCCTTGTATCCCTGCGCGAAACCGAGCTGGCCAAGGCCAGCGAACGCGAGGCCGCAGCTCGCAAGGCTGGCATAGTTGCCGAGGATCAGAAGAAGCTGAAGTCGGATCTTGAGTCGGCGCAAGTCTTGGCAGACCGTGCTCGCGCGGACATGACGACGGCACGCGCAAAGGAGCGCGAGGCACTGGATCGCGAGGCGAAAGCAGCGTCCCGAATCGACGAGTTGGTTTCTGCGCAAGCCAGGTCCGACAAGGACCTCCTGGGTGCCCGTGCCGAGGCATCAGAACTGGCCAGACAGCTGACTTCACGCGAGGCCGAGGTTACCCGCCTGCAGCACGAACTTGAGGACAGCCTTGCCCGCAGCCAGCAGAAGGTCTCTGCCGTCCAGGCGACCGCTCAGGCACCAACTCCGACTCCAAAATCCGTGATCAGAACGATCGACTTCAAGTCGACACGAACGGGTCCGACCCTGGTGCTGGGCGTCGATGGCGACCCTCGGTACGAGGTTTCCGCTGGCAAGAACCAGTGGATCATGACGATCAGCAACGCTACGCTGCCCAAGGATCTGGAACGACGGATGGACGTGACCGCGTTCGAATCCAGGGTATCAATGGTCAGCGCGTTTGCGACACCAGATGGTTTGGTCAAGATTATCGCTGAACTTGCTCGGCCGGTGGGCCAGGAGGTCCAGGTGGCGGACGGCCGCCTTTCGTGGACCTTCTCGGGCCAAACGTCAGAAAGTTTCATGGCCGGCAATGCCGTGACCCCGGCGACCCAGCGCGAGACACCTCCGGCCAGGATGGTTGCCCGCGCCTTGCCGACGGCACCTCCACCGAACTTCGCGCCTGCGTTCGCCCCGGCAGTTGCTGCCTCGCCCATGGGATCGGCCACTGCCGGGACCATTGTGGCCGGAACCGGCGAGAACCAGCGGGAATACCTGAAGCCGGCAATGGTGCCCAAAAAGAAGAAATACCGAGGCAAACGCATCAATCTGACCGTGAAGGATGCGGAAATTCACAACGTGCTCACGTTCCTGGCCCGCGAGGGCAAGGTGAACGTGGTGACATCCGAGAACGTCAGCGGCAAGGTGACATTCCACCTTGAAGACGTGCCGTGGGATCTGGCCCTGGACACCGTTCTCAAGGCCAAGGGGCTGGACTACGTCATCGAGCAGGGCATCTACCGCGTCGCGCCGATTGATGCGATCCGCAAGGAGTACGAAGCGCAGGTCGACAAGCAAAAGAAGGTCCAGGAACTGAAGCCCGTCATAGTTCGCCTGCTGCCTGTCAACTACAGCGAAGGCGACGAGATGGTAACGCGCCTTCAGACGGTGCTGTCGCCGAAGGGTTCAGTCAGCATCGATTCGCGAACAAACACACTGATCATCAAGGACACCGAAGACTACCTTGAGGCGGCCGAGGATCTGGTTCGTAGGCTTGACCAGCAGACTGCCCAGATCCTGATCGAGGCCCGTATCGTCGAGGCACGGACGACATTCACCGAGGATATCGGTATCCAGTGGGGCGGCAAGTTTGCGATGGCTTCTGCATACGGCAACGAGACCGGACTGGCCTTCCCCAGCAGCATCGGTCTGGCTGGTGGAGCTACGCCTGCCGGCAACACCGGTGGTCTATCGGTAGCCAACCCGAACTGGGCGGTAAACCTCCCGGCGGCGGTCGGTCAGGGCGCGGGCGGCGCCATCGGCCTCCAGCTTGGCTCGATAGGTGGCGCTGGAAATCTTACCCTGCGCCTGTCGGCTGCCGAGTCTACCGGCGACGTAAAGATAATCTCCTCGCCGCGTATTTCGACTCTTGATAACAGGAAAGCTCGAATCCAGCAGGGCGTTTCGATTCCCATCAGCGTCGTGTCTGCAGCCGGCGTGAACACGCAGTTTTTCTCGGCTGACCTCAGCCTGGACGTTACGCCTCACGTTACCCGCGACGGGCATATCAAGCTGAAGCTGGACATCACCAAGAACGAACCCGACTTCGGAAACACCGGCGCGAACGGCAACCCGACCATCCAGAAGAAGGAAGCACACACCGAGTTGATGATCAGGGATGGCGACACTACGGTCATAGGCGGCATCTACACTCGCACGACTTCAAAGTCATACAAGAAGATTCCTCTCCTGGGGGACATTCCGATTCTTGGATGGCTGTTCAAGTCACGCTCCCAGCAGGATAACCGCTCGGAGTTGCTGATATTCATCACGCCGAAGGTGGTGAACCGGGAGGTGGCACTGTGAGAAGTCGAATCCTCAACGCCTGGCGTGCGCTGGCACTGATTGCGGTGCTGGCCGTCGTGCCAGGGATCGTCACCTGCGATCACACCTCTGCCGAATCCTTGCTGGTTCTGGATGTGCAGCCTGTCACGCGACAGAACGGCTGCGCGGCTAGTGCTGCTGGTGGGGAATTTTTGTCCTTTGGTACGATGGACCTGCTGCTGACCAACCAGTATTGGGCGCGTCTGCACTTCCGGAACATGCTGCTTCCAATTGGCACATTGACTGGCGAGAGTCCTGCTTCGCTGGTAAACGAAGTCCACTACATGTCAGTGCAGCGTGCGAAAATCTTCGTGAACGTAGGCGAATTCTCCCCCGGAAAATCGGACTCGAAAACCGACGCCCAACTTGCGTACAAGTACCAGTTTACGGGCGTCGAGTCCTTCGCGAACAGTTGGGCCGAGCCGCAGGCTGACGCCACAATCAGCGTTCAACTGATCACGCCCGAACTGGGCGCCTACTTCATGAAGAAAATGAAGGCACTGAAAGGTGACGCGCTAAGTAACAAATACCCGGCCATCTGGATCACCGTGTACGCTTCGCTTGTGGCCGAGACCCAGGACAGGAACGTCATCACCTCGAACGAATTTTCATTCCCGATTCAGCTCTGCTGGGGATGTCTTGTAAGGCCGTTCTGTTCGTCTGAGGTCACCGACATCCCATGTTTGATCGGCCAGGAGGAACCGGTGGACGCCGTTGTCTGCCCGTACGTGGCACTGAACCCGCTGGATTGCCGCCCGAAGTGTGCCGAGTAGCCCGGCCCAGGCCTTGTCCAACCAGTTAATCAACTAGGAACATTGTATGGAAAGGACAGTTGCGTCTATTTGCCGTCGGGGATATTGCCACATGCCAGGACGTCGGACATCGATTTGACCTTCCACGCGCAGACCGAGAAAGCCATGTCTCCCGCATCGCACCGACGGGAGCACAGATTACGAATCGGTTCGCGAGCACCGTCAGACACCGGTTGGATAAACTTCTCACAAATCTTGCCGCAGTTCGGCTTGCCTCCACCAGCGTTTGCTGCCGGCTGAGGAGCAGGCGCAGTCTGAGGCGCAGCCACCGCAACCGGCGCGGGCTGTGGAGCAACCGCCGCCTTGGCCACAGGAGCCGGCTGGGCAGGCGGTGGCACGTAGGCCGGCACCGGCTGGACAGGAGCATACGCAGGCTGGGGCGCAGGAACGTAAGCAGGCTGAGGCGCAGGGGCGCTTGCCACCGGGGCAGAAGCACCAACCGGCACCGACACCAGGGTCGGCTGGCCCGACCGTATCTCTGCGGATTCGTTGTAGTACCAGGAACCGGACCTCAAGCTGACTTCATGCCTGCCCTCGGACAAACGACGGACCGTGATAGGCGTCGTTCCCGCAAAGCTGTTGTCCACCGTGACTTCCGCCCCGGATGGTTCGGTCAGGACCGTCAGGAGGCCCTCTGGGCCCGAACTTGCCGTCCGCAGGATCAGGCGCAGTTTTGTTACCTCGCCCTCCCTCAATTCGACGTAACCCTCGGCGTTCTCGTACCCGCCGGCAGAAACCGCCAGGGCAACAAGACGATCCCCGCGAAGGCGCAAAGAGACACGTCCGCGTCCCTCGGAACTGCCATCAATCCGGATGTCGGCAGTCTCGGGAACTGTCTCCACAAAAAGGTATGCCGGAGATTTCAACGGCGACGGCTTCCTGGCACGCGCACGTCCCTCGGCAGGTGGAACAAGTATTTCGGGACCGGAGAACTCGCCTGGGGCGAGCCTGGACGATTCGGGTTCCACAGCCTGCGCCGCCGCGGTCGGCTCGGGGGTGTTTCTGGACTTGGCTGCCGCCGATGCAGTAACACAGCAGACCAGGACGGCGGATCCAAACATCAAGGTCCTGCTGAAACACCCCGCAATACCATTCATTGGAAGCCTCCGTGATAACAAAACTGGACACCAACCAGAATAATATCCAACAGATACAACCAAGTACGCTCCGGGAACGCCGATGATTCTTGCAGAGGCCTCGGAGGGTGTCAACGACCTTATCCCGCTGGAACGGCCTTCATCGCGAGTTTGGACCAATTTGGGTAGACTAGCTGACGGAGGCAAACCTCGGTGCTGGAAGCAGTCAGGGATCAGCGATTTGTCGATCGTCCGTCTGCGATTCCCGGTTCAACTACCGTTGGGCTTTGCTTGCGAGACAAGGCGTTCCTGGCAGTCGCAGTGCTGGTGCTGTTGTCGGGTTGCGGGAATGCGCTGCCAGTAGAACCAGTCGATGTCCCTTCTTCGTTCCAGGATGAATGGAGCGACAATGCTGCAGACGGCTTGGTCGGTGAAGACCAGAACATGCCGTCAGAAATTCGGGACTGCAAGGTTGGGCCTTGCGGCAACGACCTGGACAAGATCGACGACGCCGATGAAGTTTCGGTCCTCCTCGATGGATTCTCCGCGGATTCGCCATCCGAAGAAAGGTCGGATTCAGGCCAAGCATGCGATCCCGAGACGGCGCCCTGCCCTTGCATTGGCCCGGACGACTGCCTTGAGGGCTCCTGGTGCGATGCTACCGTTTGTCGTCCATGGGTTTGCATCCCGGACTCGAAATTCTGTCATGACTCCACCCTCGCCTTGTGTCTGATGGAGGGCAGCGGAATCAAGGTGATCGAGGACTGCGACGACGGCGACCCATGCACGCTGGGCGATGGCTGCGAAGCTGGGCGATGCCTTCCGCGAACCTCAATGGCGTGCGACGACAACAACCCGTGCACGATCGACTCGTGCATGCCAGCTACAGGTGAGTGCGAATTCCTCCCGGCCGATGGAACGGCCTGCAATGACAATAACCCCTGCACCATCAAGGATCACTGCGATGCCGGAAAATGCGTTTCCGGAGGTGATGCGTCCTGTTCCGACTCCAACCCATGCACTGACGACCATTGCAACCTGCTGCTGGGATGCGTGCACGTGCCGGTCGCCGGAAGCTGCCTGCCTGCCGACGACCCTTGCCTGGCGTCAGGAGAATGTTTCGAGGGCACCTGCATCGGCCTCCCGATCGACTGTAGTGACGGTGACATTTGCACGCAGGACACCTGCCTGGACGGATCGTGCGTAAACGACCCGGTCCCCGCGTGCGCCTGCGAAACCTTCCTTGACTGTGACGACGGGAATTCCTGCACGCTGGACACTTGTGCTGCCGGCCATTGCAGCCATTCGACGGCCAACCAGCCAGGCTGCTGCGGCCAGGACATCGAATGCAACGACGGCGACAACTGCACCATCAACAGGTGCCACGAAGCGCGGTGCGTGCAAGCTCCAGCCCCGAACCCGATTTGCTGCACCCCGCAGCCCTTTCAGACCGGTTTCGATGATGGCTCTTCGGTCCCGTTCGAACTGGATGCGCCTGGCAAGGACGGCATCGGCTGGCACGTGATCCCTGCCCAGGCGGCAGTTGGCAACGCGCTGGTATTCGGGAACACCCTTGGCACGACCTATGACAACGGGGAACGCGCCAGTGGATCGGCTACCTCGCCGCCAGTGACGCTGCCGGCTGGCGTCCGACTGACACTTGAATTTCGAACATGGCAGGACGTCGAGATGGCCCCTGGCCAGGATCAGTTTTTCGTGGAAGTAATAGAACAACAAGATTTAGCATCCGTCGCCTGGACAAGACCCGCGAACTTCCCAATGCGATCGTGGCAGAACGTGACCTTGGACTTGTCAGCAATGACCGGCAAAACGATCCGCTTGCGGTTCCGCTTCGACACCCTCGACGGTATTGCCAACGATGGCCAGGGAGTGGTGGTGGACGATGTCTCGATCACCAGCCCATGCCAGCCATCCTCGTGCAACCGAAGTTCCGATTGCACGTCGCTGGGTTGGCATGCCGAATGCCTGCAGGGATCTTGCAGCTACCTGTCGGTATTATCGGTGCAGTCAACGCCCGGCGCTACAGGCTCGGGGATCTCGTTGAAGGGCCCCTCCGACGTGGCAGTGGCTCCTGACGGTTCCCGGATATTCGTCAGTGATCGCGATGCCCATCGGGTGTTGATCCTGACCGATGGCGCCGCGAAGGATGCTGGTTCATTCGGTGGGCAGGGGACTGCCCCAGGGCTCTTCCAGTTTCCTCGCGGTCTTGCTGCCGACACTGACCACGTGTACGTGGCCGATTCGTTGAACCATCGGATTCAGACCTTTTCGCCAGCCGGAGTCTTCCTTTGGACGGTGGGGTCGAAGGGAGAGGGACCTGGAAGCTTCAACGATCCTAAAGGACTGGGCTTATCCGCTGACGGCGACGTGTTGTGGGTTGCCGATACTGGAAACCATAGGGTCCAGGGAATTTCGCCCTTTGGAACTGTCCAGGTAGTCATCGGATCCTACGGCAGGCTTGACGGCCAGTTTCGCAGCCCCTCCTGCGCGGTTGCCCTTCCCGACGGAGGCGTACTGGTCTGCGACACCCAGAACGGTCGACTGCAGGCGTTCTCGAAGACAGGTGTTCACCTCGCCACAATTGTCCCCGACGATGGGATCGCGCTTGCCCAGCCCTACGGTGCTGCCGTCATGGGCGGGGATCGCTTCTTCGTTTCAGACACCTATAACCACCGACTGGTTGTAATGGACCTGACCGGGCGCGTCGATGATCGCTATGGCGCCTATGGCAGCGGTCCAGCCGAGTTTGCATATCCTCTGGGCATGGAATTCGACACGCGCGGACGACTGCTTGTAGTCGACAGCGTGAACCTACGGCTGGTCGTTCTTGGCCGCGGGCCCGTTCCTTGAATGCGTCAGTCAAATACCAGACTGGGTGCCAGCCTCTGCACAGTCTTGGCCCCGAAACCCTTCACACGCCTGAGATCCGACGGTCGCTTGAATGGCCGTCGAGCACGCGCGTCCAGCAAGGCCTGAGCCTTGCGAGGCCCGAAGTAGAGTCCATGGACGTGGTGTACGAGTCCCTCGGAGCGAAGCGACGGTCATAGGCCCCCGGCAGGGGGGGATCGGACGTGGGCTACGAGGGCGGAGGACCACCGTGTCATCCTCAAG
>CAIZWN010000052.1 GCA_903936705.1 uncultured Myxococcales bacterium | reverse complement strand
CGCGGATGGAAGTGGATCAGGTCGCCGACCCGTTCCAGCACCACCGACTTCAAGTTGTCGACCAGCAGCACCCGGGGCGCCCCGCCAAACGCTTCCACCGCGTGCACGAAGCCGCAGAAGAAGCTCTCCATCTTGTCGTCCGTGAAGAATTCCACGTGGATCGCTCGCGACCACGACAGCGTCATCACAAACGCATACAGCCGCCGTTCTCCGCCCTCGACCGGGATCTTCCCGAAGTACCCCCAGTCCGCCTGCCCGTACTCGCCCGGTAGCACGTTCAGCCGGAAAAACGCCTCGTGCTTCTGCACAGGCCGCAGGCCCAGTTGCACGATGCGGCGGCGCACCTGCACCACCGATCCCGCATAGCCCCGCTCGCGGATCATCTCGGTCAGCCGGGTGGCGATCAGGCTCGGGTATTGCTTCAGCGTGTCCTTCAGAAAGGGCACGTAGGGATCGACCGCGCTGGGGCCCGGCTGGCCCTTTCGCGGTGACGGCGGGCGTTTCAGGTCCAGCGCCAGCACCACCGTGTCGAAGTGCACCCCGAGCTGCGTCGCGATGGTGCCTCGTTTCCAGTGCTCGACGAAGTACAGGCGCCGGATTCGTGCGCGGAGGTCGGCGTCAATCATCGCCCACCCCCCGTCGCAAACGGCAGTTCAGCCTGACGGGCGGCCCAGCGGGACGGCGCCGGCGGGCGCCATCCCACGCCAGCCCCGCACGGTCGGTGCTCGACGAAGGACACGTCCACCAGGGCCGTCGGCTCGGGCTCGAAAAGGTCCGGGAAGAGACGGCCGAGACAGGACCCATCCGCTCTGCCCACAACGACCGCAGCACGGACCTGGCGCCCCTGCCACCGCGCCAGCGCCTCCAGCAGTTCCATCGTCGCCCGCGGATGCGACGGCGATGTCGTCAGATACGCCCGCAGCACTTCCCGCGGCTCCGGCCACTGCCACGCCCGGATCAGCACCTCCCGTTTCCTCACCTCCAGCACCGCCTGGATCTCGTTCATGCCCGTCCTCCACCGCAAGGACCTCGCACGCGACCACCATGGCCGCGGCCGGGTTCCGCGCGGGGGTGAGCATGGACGCCAGAATGGGGGGGCAGGAACCATGATCCGTCACGTTTATTTTCCGGCGGGCCGCCTGCCGACCGCGGTAGCGGTTCTGCCGGTGGCAGTGCATCCGACGACCCCGGATACTCCCGGCATACCGGTGCCGCGCGAGGTCCACCCCTTGCTCCCGGGCCGCCTCGCTGCACTCGGCAGAGCAGTAAACCTGGCCCCGCCAGCAGGGCTCGCAGACGTAGAAACCCCGCCCGCATCGCGGGCAGCGCCCGTGCCTCAGCGCATCCACTGGCCCCCGGCCGGGACGTGCTCGCGCTTTACAGGACCGCACTGTTGTGGCGAGAATCGAGGCGCTGGCGAGCGCCGCGTAGACCTCACCGTCTGCGCGGTCCCGTGCGAGCGCGGGGGCTCGGGTGCTCGTTACACCTGGGCCCCCGCCGATCCCACGGCCGTGCTCGTCCTACCCCCCGCAACTATCCGACGTCAACTTCCTGCGCTGCCGCTGGGCATACAACTTCCGACGGCCATGTCTCGATTTCTACGGTTTTGAAGGTTCAGCGACACCAAGGTCGGGCGAAGGTGTCGGAGCCGACAAGCACGCAAGTCACGGACGTCCCAGCCACTTCAGTGTTGATGAGTCTCTTCAGCGCCAAGCTGCCGCTTTTCTTAGCCTCCTCCCAGATCGAAGCGTCGAAGTAACCGGCCTCTTCGCGCTCAGGCTTGGTGACCCAGTGCTGTCGAACCACGTTCGCCCGGAAGTCGATGACATCCTGATAATGGAAACTGAAGAAGACGCGCTTGGCCATAATGTCCCCAATCTTGGCGACCGATGAGAGTCTCCACGAACAGGCGGGGAATCGCAATACTGTTTGGTGCCGCCCAACCCGTGGCTGGAACGGACAGACCCCTGTCGTCACGGTCCCCGCATTTGGCCCGCTTGGATCTGCGCAGCGCTGGGACCACGGGTTGACGTGGGCGGGCCAGCGGGTACCGCGCCGCCTGCCCAGCCGTCGTCCGGGCCGGTCACGCCCCTTGCATGCGCAAGGGTCGCGCCTCGACCCTCCCGCCGGCCAGGCACCGGGGTCTGCCGCTCAGCCACAAGCCGTTGTACGGCGCACGAAGCACCTGCGTCGGGCATCGGCAGCGGGCCCCATAGATGCCGTGGAGTCGTGTGGCTACTTGGCGTCCGCGTGCCAGCGGCGTCCCGTACTCATTTCCGCAACTGATCAGGAAGCCGATGCGCCCATCCCATATGCTCCCTGCTGTTCATCGGATTTGCGCTCATCGCGTACATGGGGGAACATCCCAGCATGTGTCGACAGGGCGCCAGTTTCGACCCGATTCGGAGTTCGGACGATGCGTTTACAGTTCCTGGGTGACTATCCCGACGCCTTCAAGTGGGATGCTCTTCATTGGATGTGCACGCGATCCTTCGCTCGGTTCGACTCGTTGCTGATCGTACCGATGCTGACGCCAGACGAACCCGAATCCACCCATGGCGGCAGTTCCCCAGATGGCTTTCCTTGTCGACCGTTCATCAAGACCTTTCTCCGACGTTTGCGGGATGAACGATCGTTGAGACCCCTCTCTGAGTTGGGGACCTTGAATGAGCCTCGGTTTGAGGTGATTGTTCACCCCGACCCACTGCCGATCGGAAATGCCTTTAGACGCTACCATTACTGGGGGCCCGTCTGCACGCAGATGCGCGCAGATCAAATCGTATTCATGGATCCAGACAACGGCTTCGAGACGAAGTCACAACGGGCTCGGAAGCATTTCCGTCACGACGAAGCCGCAAGGGTCATGTCTGCCATGCCAGAATCCTCGGCGCTCGTTGTTTACCAGCATTGGCGTCGACAGCGATGGCATGAAGCTTTTTCGGAGATTGCCGACGACGCCGACTACGCGGAGACCGTGTCCGCAGTTTACCTGAAGGACTTGGCGCTTGTCGCGATGTCCAAGAACTCCGTGACCGGGCAGCGCATCAACGCGGTCCTTGAGGACTACAAACGGCACAACCCACTGGTCGGCCTTTGGTCAGCGAACCTCTTGTGAAGCAGTACGGTTTCGACCTCATCCTGGCGATGGAAGACTCCTGAGTCCCCTGTCCTTGCAAAGTCACTGTTCACGACGCGGAGCTCCTGCACCGGGAACTGGGCGCTCCTCCCGTTCGTCGTCGAACTCGTAGTCTCCGATTCCCAACTCTCGCTTCATTTCGGTCTTGAGGTTGCTGAGTAGTTCCTTGGGCGCTCGATCCTTGCCCAGATCAATGAAGCGTCGCCACTGCTCATTGTCGCCGTAACCGATCGCGTACAGATACTCGACAAGCGATTTGACTAGACGGTCGACGACTGCAGCGACTGTCTCTGACATGAACAGCGCATTGCGGCTGGCGTAATTCTTCAGTTCCCAACGTGCCTTGTCTGCGTCAAGAAGATCCTTCTGCCTGTCGTAATGAACCAACTTCTTGTAGATTGCGCTTCGATCTCCTTCAGCCCGAACGCGTGCGATTTCATCCGCCCAGAGTTTCGGAAACGCTCGCAACTCAAGAAACACATCGATCTCCGCATCGGACATTTCCTCATTCGGTCCACCGAATTTGCCCACCAAGACCGTTGCTAGTCCAACGCCTTCAAATGCCTTTTCATAGAGGACCTGATAGGTCTCGTGCTTTCGTTGGCTGAACTTTCCGAAGTCAATCGTCAGTCGCTGGAAATCGAATTTCGCAGCTTCAGTCTTGAGTCCCAAGTCGTGCTCAAACTGCTTGAGCATCACATCGAAGTCATGTCCTACCCGCCCTGCGATGTACTTCTTGAGCAGGTAAATCTGGCCGGGAAGGGTAATAAGCCAGACGCCAAAGACAATTTCCGCGATGAGGGCGACGATGTCCACGAGCAAGTCCCCGCAGTTTTCGCGCCGATCGTACGTCGACTTTCATGTGGTTGTCATCATAGATCTGGCGATGCGTGTCTATCCATGTAGCAGGACCCGGCGAATTGTTGCATCATTTCCCGATTTCGGCATCCGAAAAGGGGCTGCCCAACAATCGCATTCAATGGACGCCCACTTTCGTCACGCCCCTTGCCGGGTGTGACAGACCGGCCTATTAGTTCCGCATGCAGTTCGGCCAAACGGTTCGCAGCGAGCACGTCTGGTTCGGCCAATCGGTTCCGTGCCAGTTCGGCCAAACGGTTCGCGTCCAGTTCGGCCAATCGGTTCCATGCCGGTTCGGCCAAATGGTTCGGGGCTGGTTCGGCCAAACGGTTCCGGTTGGGCTGAAGGATTCCGCCTCCCGATCAGCAACGACGATTATGGATCGCAGCAATCCGGACACGGATTCACACTCGCGCCGGGACGGGCCGGTGAGAGGAGGTGACGACGTGGGCCGGAGGAGACTGGACATGCATCGACTGCAGGATCTCGTGCGCCTGCACCGGATGGGCATCGGTGCTCGGGAGACGCTGCGGCTGCTGAGGATCGGCTGCAGCGTGGAGCGGGAGTATCGACGCGCCCTTGCCGCCGAAGGGCTGTGGGACGGGGACCCGGCGCATCTGCCGGACCTGGACGCACTGCAGGCGGCGGTGCGGGAGCACCGGCCGGTAAGGGAGGCGCCGCAGCAGGTATCGAGCCTGGCGTCGTGGTCGGACGAAATCGGCCGGATGGTCGCGAAGGGAGCGACGCCGAAAGCGATCTACGACCGTTTGAAACTGGACTACCCGGAGGCCTTCCAGGGCAGCCTGTCGGCCGTGAAGCGCCGCGTGCTGCGCCTGAAGGCGGCCCAGGGCGTGAAGGCCGAGGACGTGGCGATCCCGGTGGAGACGGCACCCGGCCAGATCGCGCAGGTGGACTTCGGGTACGCGGGATACCTGCACGACCCGGAAGCCGGGAAGGCGCGCAAGGCATGGTTTTTCGTGATGGTGCTGGGGTACAGCCGCCACATGTTTGTGAAGCTGGTCTTCGACCAGAAGACGGACACGTGGCTACGCCTGCATGAGGAGGCGTTTGCATCTTTCGGGGGGTGCCCGGAAACGGTGGTCCCCGACAATCTGAAGGCCGCTGTGGTGCGGGCGGCGTTTGGCGTGGACGAGGCCTGCGCGCTCAATCGCAGTTACCGCGAACTGGCCCGGCACTACGGCTTCAAGGTCGATCCGGCCCCGCCACTGGCCCCGAAGAAGAAGGGAAAGGTCGAGTCGGCGGTCCGGTATGTGAAGCACAGTTTCCTGAAGCCGCGGGACCTCGGCGACATCCGTGGCGTCCAACTGGAACTGGATCGCTGGGTGCGCGAAATCGCGGGACAGCGCACCCATGGGACCACCGGGCAGAAGCCGCTGGAGGTCTTCGAGAAGGAGGAGCGGGCGGCGCTGCAGGCCCTGCCGCCCTGGCCGTACGAGCGGGTCGTCTGGAAGCAGGCAAAGGTCCACAGCGATAGCCACGTGGAATTCCAGGGCGGCCTGTACTCGGTACCGTGGACGCTGATCGGGCAAACGGTCTGGGTGCAGGCGACGCCGTCGTCTGTGACGGTACACGCCGATGACGCTCGGGTAGCGACGCACGAGCGCCGTAGGCCCGGGAAGCGCAGTACGGTGGACGCGCACCTGCCGGACCACCGGGTCGACTACCGGTACCGGACACGAAACTACTGGGAGGAACGGGCGGAGAAGATCGGTCCCGAGCCGGCCTTCCTGGTCGCGGACGTTTTCAACTCGGACGAGGTCCTGAGCCAACTGCGGTCGGTGCAGGCCATCGTCACGCTGCTCGAAGGCTTCCCCAAGGATCGGGCCCGGCGGGCCTGCTCCCGGGCACGGTACTTCGGCAATCTGTCGTACGGCGGGCTGAAGCGCATTTTGCGGGAGGGACTCGACCTGGAGCCCTTGCCCTGCGAGGACGAGGAGGACCGAAAGGCCCTCGTCCGGCCGCGCTTCGCCCGCCCCGTCATGGACCTGTTTACGCAAACGGAGGAACGCAATGCATCCCACGGATGACCTGATCCCGATCCTGAAGAAACTGCGGCTGTCCGGCGTGCTGGAGAGCCTCGACCTGCGGCGCCGCCAAGCGTCGGACGACAGCCTGAGCCACCCGGAATTCCTGTACCGGCTGCTGCAGGACGAGGTCGAACGGCGCGAGTCGAAGCAACTGATGCAGCGGCTGCGCCGGGCACAATTCGAGCAGGAGAAGACCATCGAGGACTTTGAATTTCACTTCAATCCACGGATCCCAAAGACGAAGATCATCGACCTGGCGACCTGCGCTTTCATCGAGCGTCACGACAACGTGGCGCTAATCGGCCCGGCGGGCGTGGGCAAGAGCCACATCGCCCAGGCCATCGGGCACCGGGCGTGCCGCGCCGGATGCCAGGTCCTGTACATCACGGCCCATCGCCTGTTTGCCGAACTCCGTGCTGGCCGGGCCGACAACACCCAGGACCGCAAACTGGCGCGCTTCACGGCCCCAGAACTGCTCGTCATCGACGATCTCGGCCTGCGGCCCCTGGCGGCGGACGAGCCCGTGCTGCTCTACGAGGTGATCCGGCAGCGCTACGAACGCGGATCGATGGTCGTCACGTCCAACCGCGCCATCGAGGAGTGGTACCCGCTTTTCCAGGACGACCTCCTCGCCAGCGCGGCCCTCGACCGCTTCCTCCATCACGCTCACATCGTCGTCATGGACGGCAAGTCATACCGGAATCCACGGAACCGAACCGCCGAACCGGCGGCCGCGGAGGCGTCCTCGTGAACAACTGTGGAAATCACGAAATCGCGGGGACCGGGATCGCGGAAAACGCGCCACCCCGTCGGGCTCGATCACCGCCACCTCGATCTGCTCGATCTGGCCCTGGTCGTGGAGGCATTACGCGGAACCATTTGGCCGAACCAGAGACGGAACCGATTGGCCGAACCTTGACACCGGGTCACGCGGCTCAAGCGCTGATGCCGCCTCGCGACTGCCAGGCGCCCGCGGGGCGGGGCGCGCCGAACCGGCCTCCGGCCGGACGTGGGCGCCACTGACGCGAAGGCCGTGCGGCAGACCAGAACGCATCCCACGCCTCTTGTGCACCATGTTCGCCTGACGGACAATCGCGCGAGCGGTTGCACCATGTCGGTGGTGATGGGGGACTCTGATGGCCAGTCGTGCAAGCCTAGTACGGACGCTCGTCTACAACAGTCGGACGTTCAATAGGTGGGATGCGGAGCCGGAGCGCCGAGAAGTTGCGAGCGTGATTGACGAGATGTTCAGCCTTGCCGGGGCCCGGGACGTTTGGGACTGGGAACTCGCGCTCCACTACGTCGATCAAACTCTTAAGGCCGAGCAAAAGAACACGGCTGTGGACTTTACGGATGCTGATGGTCAGCGGGTCATCGACGGCCTGATCCCCTTCCTTGCTGCGCGTGCGCTCGACTATTGGGTCGTCGTTCCGTTGCGGGATTCCTACAACCGTTCATCGATTCGCGGCAACGGCTTTTCCATCATGTCAGGGGAGCGCGAAAAGAAGGTCAAGAAACTGGCAACTCTTGCTGGTGTCCCTCTGCGCGAAATGATGGATCGCGCGCGGCATACCGAGCGTTCCCGCTCTGATGGATTCTTCGAACGCCCCTTGCTCGTCTTGCCTCTGCGGCACCATCAGGACTGGGTCAAGATGAACGCCAACCGACTCGCTCTGTGGGCGATTTCCTGCCTGCGGGCTGTGCATTCCGCAGGAAACGAGCCAAAGCGCAAGGGCAGCCTTCCGCTTGGCGAACCTTTTTGCCCTGGCTCCGCCGAACACATCCTTCTTCACGCGAAGGACCAATCAGCTTGGGGACACTCTCCGCTCCGCTTCGACATCACTGCTCCACGGAACCTCGAATGGCTTGCGCTGAAGCGCTACCGCACTTCTTACGAGTCGCTTCTGGAGGAGTTCGTCTATTTGAAACGCGGTAGTAGCCCACTTCACAACCGATTTCTTCGATCACTACGATTCCTGGCCAAGGCCGAGGACGCCTATCGCCGGCGCGAGCAGTATGAAGGACTGGGGCAAGCCCTTATGTACTTGATGATCGCGCTGGAGTCATTACTCCTTCGCGATCAGCGCGAGATAAGAATCAAACTATCTACTTGTCTGTCGGCTCTTCCTACCTCGCGATGCTACCAGAGAAAGGTTGTTGCGAAGGCCACAGACTTGGCCTACCGATGGCGATCGGACTTTGTCCACGATGGTAACGAAGTGTTTCCAACGTATGACGAGGACTGGAACGATGGCCCGGAACTGTCAGCGTTCAAGACTCTGAAGCATGTGACGGCTAGGCTTCTTGTGGATGGTCCCAAAACGCTTGCGCGTGTTCGGGCTGAAGCGTCCACTGCTCGAAAGAGCGAAGAGGATATTTGGTTCGCGGAACTCAAGGAGATCTGGGAAAAGCGAATCGGTCTTCAGTAGGCTGCCCAACCGGCACGAGCAGTGGACAAACCCCTTCCGTCACGGTCCCTGCTATGGCCCCGCCGCATCATGCCCAGGCATGCGAACGTACTTGGCGGGCGGGTCCGCTGGGACAAGTGCCGGATGCCCATCCCTTCGGGCCGGCACCGTGTAAGCGCTCGGTAAACCGCATCTGCGTGTCGCGGCAAGGCAGATCTATCCTTCCGCCATGGCGGTCACGATTCAACGATTCAGTTGGTGTTCAAGCTGTTGCTTGGACAGGCGCAGG
>CAIZWN010000051.1 GCA_903936705.1 uncultured Myxococcales bacterium | reverse complement strand
CGGGTTGTGCTCGATTTCGTCCATGGCCGCCAGGATCGTCGCGGCGTCCGCCGGGGGCAGGCAGGCCTGGAAGATGTACGGGGTCGAGGTGGCCTGCAGCAGCGTGCAGTACTTTTCGTCGGCAGCCAGGAAGCCGCCGATGGACGCGGTGGACTTGGAAAAGGTGGACATGATGAAGTCCACCTGGTCGGTCACCCCCTGCTCCCGGCACCAGCCGCCCCCGTTTTCGCCATAGAACCCGAAGGTGTGGGCCTCGTCCACGTACAGGAAGAACGGGCGCTCCTTCTTCAAGGCCGCGATTTCCTTCAGGGGCGCCAGGTCGCCGCTCATCGAGTACGCGCTTTCGACGATGACGAAGACGTTTTCGTGCATGGGCCCGTACCGGTCCAGCTTCTCGGCCAGATCCTTGACGTCGTTGTGCTGGAACGCCAGCCACTTCTTCCCGGACAGGCGCGCGCCGTCGAACATGCTGGCGTGGGCCTCGCGGTCCAGCAGCAGCAGGTCCTTCGGGCCTGGCAGCGCCGACAGGGCGCCCAGGTTGGCGGCATACCCCGTCGAAAACAGGATCGCCTTGGGCTTGCCCACCAGGGCCGCGACCCGCCGGGCGACCTGGTCGTGCAGGGCGCTGAGGCCTCCGGAAGGTGCCGAGGTCCCGCACCCCGTCCCGAAGCGCGCCGCGGCTTCCCGGGACCGTTCGATGACGGCCGGGTGGCGGTTCAGGCCCAGGTACAGGTTCAGGGACCACACGATGCAGTCCCTCTTTTCGCCGGTGACCGACGACACGATGGACGCAGTGGCGTTGCTGCCTTCCTCGGTGAACAGATCCGACGCGAACAGTTGCGCCCTGGACTGCTCGTCCTTGAAGCGCTGCAGTTCCTCGGCCACCTGGGCCACGTTCGTGATGCCCTGACGCTGCATTTCCGTCCGCACCAGGCCCAGGACCCGGGCGCCCAGGTCCTTGAAGGCGTGCGTGACCACCTGGGCCAGGCGGTTTTCGACCTCGGGAGTCACGCCCAGGAACCGCACCGCCATGGAGGGCTGCCGATCGGGCCCGACGGCGTCGTGGCGCGTCACACGTCCCTGCAGTTCCACCGGTTCCAGCGACGGGACGGTGAATTCGACGGTCACGTCCCCCCCGACGGGGAGCAGGGTGACGCCGGCCAGCAACGCACCCCCGATGGACAGGTTCGACACCTCGAACTCGAGGACGTCGCTTCCCATCCGGGCGATGGCGGGAGCGTTCGGGGACACGCGGGCATGGATGCGGTGCATCTTCATCGGGCGCCTCCCAGAGAAAGGACGTAGTCGACCAGCTTGTCGATCGTGTCGTGCTCGGCCAAAACCCAGGACGGCACGTCGCGTCCCGTCAGCAACCCCAGTTCGTAGGCGATGTTCACGCCCGTAAGCGAGTCGATGCCCATGCTGTGCAGGGACACGCGCGGGAGGATCTGTTCCCGGGGAATCCCCGAGATCTCGGAAACGATGGCGACGACCTTGTCTCGCAGGACGTCCCGCGGATCCGGTTCCAGGGGCCGGGCCGCCTCGACCTCGGTCTCCAGGAGGGCCAGGCGGTCTGCGAACAGCGCCCGCTTGCAGGCCTGGCGCTGGATCTTTCCGCTGGTGGTCTTGGGAATCGTCCCCGCCTGGATCAGGACCAGGCGGTGGGCCTTCAAACCGTGGACCTCGGACACGGCCCGCGTGATGGCCGCAGCGACCTCCTGGGCCAGGAAGATCCCGGGGGCGGGCGGCAGCCGCGGGGAGGGCTCGACCGATCGTCGCTCGCCGCCGACGGTCCAGGTGTCCCGGACCCGGCGCTCGACCTCCACGACGACGGCCAGGCGCTCTTCCACGTCCTCTTCGAACGAAAACGCCGCGCAGCAGCCGGCCCGGATGTTCGGGTGGGCGTCCTGCACGGTGGACTCGATGTCCTGGGGATAGTGGTTCGTTCCCCGGATGATGATCAGGTCCTTGATGCGCCCGGTGATGAACAGTTGCTCCTGGTGCATGAAGCCCAGGTCGCCGGTGCGCAGGTGCGGCGTGTCGTCCCCGCCCTGGATGCGGGCCTGCAGGAGGTCCGCCGTCGCCTGGGGCTGGTCCCAGTAGGAGTGGGCAACCCCGTGGCCCGCGACCCATACCTCGCCGACGCGGCCGCCCGGCAGCCGCGTCGAGGTGTCGGGATCGACGATTTCGACCCGGACATCGCGCCCGGGCCGGCCGCATCCCACCACGGTGCGCGTGCCGGGGCCTGGCGGGGCCTGCACCACCTCGTGCTGTTCCAGTCGGTCGGCCCGCAGGGCCAGGACGATCGGGTCCTCGTCGCACGGGAGGGCCACGACCTTGCAAGTCCCCTCGGACAGGCCGAAGCCCGGGCAGAAGGTGCGGCGCCGGAAGCCGACGGGTTCGAAGCGCTCCACGAACCGGTCCATGGTCTCGGCACGGACCGGTTCCGCCGCGGTCAGGGCCATGCGCCAGGACCCCAGGTCCAGGGTCGCCAGGTCGGGGTTGGTGACCTTCCGCGTGCACAGGTCGTAGATGAAATTCGGGCCGCAACTGTGGGTAGCGCGGTTTCGCGAGATGGCCGCCAGCCAGCTGAAGGGCTTCTGGATCACGTCGATGGGCGACATCTGCAGGGCCGTGAAGCCCCGCCACAGGGGGGTCAGGATTCCGTAGATCAGGCCAAGGTCGTGGAAGGCCGGTAGCCAGTTCACCGCGACCGTGTCCGGGCCGTGGTCCCAGCCGTCGTCGAAGTAGGCCATGTTCGCCAGGACGTTTTCCTGGCTGAGGGCCGCGCCCTTCGGGTCGGACGTCGAACCTGACGTGTACTGGATCAGCGCCAGGTCCGCAGGGTCCCCGGGGACCATGTCGGGCAGGACCAGGCCCCGTGTCGGGACGTCGGTGGCGATCCATCGCAGGGCGTCGAAGGCCGGCAGTTCCGCCAGGGCCGGCCGCAGGGCGTCGAGGACCGCGGAGGTCGTCAGCGCCCACCGGGGCTTCGCGCTGTCCACGATCGTCATCAGCCGTTCCAGGCTGCGCTTGGGCTTCAGCGGGTTCGGCGGGGGGGCGGGCACGGCCGTCACTCCGGCGACGCAGCATCCCAGGAAGCCGGTGATGAAGTCCAGGCCCGGGGGATACAGCAGCAGCACCCTTTCGCCCCTAAGGCCACCTGTGTCCAGGCGCGCCGCGACCGCCCGGGCGCCGTCGCGCAGGGCCTCCGTGGAAAGTTCCGTCGGACCGGTGGTTTCCCCCAGGTAGCGGTAGGCGATCCGGGCCGGCGCCTCCTGCGCCCGAAGGTCCAGTAGGGAAACGAGGTCGCGAGGCAAGGATTGGGCCATTTTCCCGTCTCCATCGTCGGTGTGGTTCGCCTGGTTAGTATCCTCCGGGTGTCCACGACGGGGCTAATTTCGGAAAGGTTGCATCCCGGCAAGGCCTTGATGTAGCAGAGGTTAATAGGCCTTGCGCGACGTCAGTATCGGCTTATTGGGGTCACATCGGAGCGTTGGGGCACATGGCGTTCCAGGCACGTAAATCTCGGTCGGGAATCTGCCATCATCAAGGACCTGAATCGACGATATTTGAATGACCGACCATTGACAGAAACCTTCCGCATTCAGACAATCTGACGCAAGTTGTATTCAATGTGGGAAGTCTGCAAGTCGCAATCGGAAACCTCGACTTAACGGCCTTGGATTGTTGATGCAGTGGTCTTGGGGGTGAATGTCATGATGCTGTCGCGCAAGGTGTTTGCTGTCATCCTGTTTCATGGAATCGTCGCGTGCGGGAGCAGCGCTGGGACTGGCACAGTCGACCCGTGCGCAGACGGACAGTTCAGCGCCGCAACTGATGCAGCCAATTGCACGCCGTGGACCATATGCGCAGCCGGGCAGTACGTGGCGACGCCGGGCAGCGCGAACGCCGACCGGGTGTGCACGGCGTGCGAAGCCGGGAAATTCAGCGTTGAAACGAACGCGGCCGAATGCGCCGGGTGGACCGACTGCACGGCCGGAAAGTATGTGGTGACAGCAGGTAGCGCGACTGCCGACAGGGCGTGCGCGGCGTGCGGTGACGGGAAGTTCAGCGCCACGACGAACGCCGCCGATTGCGGCGAGTGGACCGACTGCGCAGCAGGACAGCATGTTACGACGCCAGGAAGCGCGACTGCCGACCGGGTGTGCACATCGTGCGAAGCCGGGAAATTCAGCGTTGAAACGAACGCGGCCGATTGCGCACCATGGGCTGCATGCGAGGCGGGCACGCACGTGGACAAATCGCCTTCGGCAACCCAGGAACGGACCTGCACCGCTTGCGCGACAGGAAGTTTCACGGCCGAAGCAAACGAGGCCGATTGCACGACATGGACGGCGTGCGAAGCCGGTTCCTACGTATCGGCCGAGGGGTCCGCTACAGGGAATCGCAGTTGCACAATATGTGTAGACGGTTTCAGCACCGTCAGCAACGCCGCTGATTGCACTGGGTGGACCGACTGCACGGCCGGGCAGTACGTGGCGACAACCGGGAGCGCCATTGCAGACCGGACATGTGCGGCCTGCGAAGCCGGGACCGTCAGCACCACGACGAACGCAACCGACTGCGCAGCGTGGGCGAATTGCGAGGCTGGCACCCGCATGATCAACACGCCTTCGGCAACGGAAGAACGCGAATGTTCTGCATGCACCGATGGTACCTATACGTCGGGACCGAACCTGAAAAACTGCACCGCATGGACCGACTGCGAGGCCGGATCCCACGTGGTGGCTGACGGGACCGCCAGCACGGATCGCACCTGCGCCGCCTGCGCAGACGGTAGTTTCAGTACGGCAACCAACCAGGCTGACTGCACCGATTGCGGCCTGTGCGGATCAGGTGAAACGTGCACCTCGACGCTTGGCTGCAGGTGCGGAGAGGGGCCGGGATGCGATCCAGTCCAGACCTGCATATCGGCACAGTGCGAGAACGCCAGTTGTGTCGCTCTGGCGCACACATGCGGCCCGGCACAGGATGGCAGTTGCTGCGATTCGACCGAGGTTCCCGGCGGGACATTCGACCGAAGCAACAATCCGAATTTCCCTGCACTGGTCAGCACCTATGGCCTGGACACTTACGAGGTGACCGTCGGACGGTTCAGGACATTCGTGGAGGCTGGCGGCGGCACTCAGGCGAATCCTCCGGCACCGAACAGCGGGGCGAACGCGAATATTGCCGGCAGCGGTTGGGACGTGGCATGGGACATTTACCTGCCGCTGAACACTGCTGTTCTGACAGCGGCCGTCAAGTGCTACCCGGATTTCCAGACATGGACGGACGTCGCCGGATCGAACGAGAACCGGCCGATCAACTGCATCAGTTGGTACGAAGCGTTTGCGTTCTGCGCCTGGGACGGCGGACGGTTGCCAACTGAAGCCGAGTGGAACTACGCGGCGGCGGGCGGGAATGAACAACGGGCATACCCATGGTCGGTGCCGGCGACATCGACGACGATCGATGAAACGAACGCGAGCTACTATGTCGACGGCACGAAGATGTGCTTCGGAGATGGCGTCAACGGGTGCTGGATTACGGATAACATCCCCGTAGGAACGAAGCCGCTAGGGAACGGGAAGTACGGGCAGGCGGACATGGCTGGAAACGTCTGGGAATGGGCGCTCGACACTTTTGCCGATGTATACACGACACCCTGCAATGACTGCGCCAACCTAAGCTTCACAGGTTTTCGCGTGTTGCGTGGCGGAAGCATGGGTCAGGTTGCCGCGAACCTGCTCTCGGAATACCGGTACCTCCCGGTGTCAGCCGAAAATCACTACGGTGACGTAGGATTGCGTTGCGCCAGGAATCGTTGAGACATGAATATGGTCGGCCGTCCGGATACCCGGTCGGTCTCCTTTCCGGCGATACATAGCCAGTTGGTGCCGCAGCGCAAGAACCTCTAACTCCAGAGCCATGGGGTTTTCGGGTAGGACGGGCGTAGAGCGCGTCAGTACTTCCCTTCCCGCAGGCGCGAAGGCTGGACCTCGCCCGCCACGGTGTACCCGACGCGGGGCCAGAAGCCCACGTGTTCGACGACCGAGGCCTCGATGCGGGTGACGTACTTGGGATTCTTGTAGCCGAACAGCCGCGGAACCACGATCCGCACCGGGAAACCGTGCCGGAGGGACAGGGTGTTGCCGCCGATCCCCACGGCCAGCAGCGTCCGCGCCTCGCGGGCCACGGCCAAAGGCAGGGACTCGGTGTACTTGCCGCCGACGCTTGTGAACTTCAGGAACCTGGCCTCGGGGCGCACTCCCGCCAGGTCCAGCAGGCGGGAAAGCGGGATGCCGTTCCATGGGACGTCCAGGACGTCCCAGCCCTCGACGCAGTGGAAGTCCGTCACCTGATCCACCAGCCCGAGGTCGCGCAACTGGCAGAAGTCGAAGGTGAGCGGGGTGTCCACCAGGCCGTCGATCGTCAGGCGCCAGGTGGCCAGGAGGGCCGCCAGATCCTGCCGATCGACGGTCCGCTCGCCCCAGTTCTGGGGAACGGGCAAGGCGTCGGACCCGGGGGCAAAGGCAGGGTCGCAGGGGGTCGATGCGGCGTCCCCGGCCGCATCGGAGGGTCCCGTGTCGGCGGGCGCGTCATCGGCCGCATCGGCGAGCGTCTCATCGGCCGTATCGGTGGACCCCGTGTCGGCCGGCGCCTCATCGGCCGCCACGTCCTCCCGGGGTTCCCCGGCGCCGTCGAGTCCAGCATCGGCACCGCCCCCGAAATCAGCAGCAGCCACCAGATCCAGGCCCCTCGTGCCGGAGGCCTGCACACACGCGTCGATGACCGGCGAGAACAGACCCAGGACCGAGGCCCTACCCAGCCACGCCAGAAGGCTTCGGCGGGTGACCGGCGCTTCCCCGCCTCCCTCCCTGCCCGACTCCGGGTACCCAGGCGTCGCTCCAGGACCGGCTCGTTCGTCCATCGCCCCCTCCGCCCAGGTATCCTAACGACTGACGGTCCAGGGCGGGAATCGCATCAGGAATCGTCAAGGGAATTCGGCGGGTTGAATCGCGAGCAACGGAGTGCGTTGACGATGCGCTCGGGATGGGCCTTACACGCCGTTGAGAGGGTAGTCATACGGGTGTCGCCAGGACCAGCGGCAGGGTGTAGCCGGTCTGGGCCACAAGTCGGCACTCGTAGCCGTGCCGCTGAAGCCAGGGCATGATGACGCGGTCGGCTCGCCTGCCGTGGACCATGTGCGGCTCGATGACCATCCGGGGATGGAACGCCTGCAGGAAACCGGCGGCGGCGCGGATCACGTCCACCTCGGATCCCTCGATGTCCATCTTGACGAAGTCTACCCGCTCTAGCCTTTGACGCGCGCACAGTTCCTCCAGCGAGACGCACTCGACGGACACGCTGCGGCCCCGTCCGGCGCCCACCACATCCAGCGTGGAGGAACCCATGCTGCCTTCCTCGCTGAACGCGATCAATCCGGAACTGGCGGCAACTGCCAACGGCAGGAGGGTGATGTTGTCCAGGCCGTTCGCCTTCCGGTGGCACTCGATGTTCATCCGTGCGGCGCGATGGTTCACGGGATCCGGCTCGAGGGTGATTACGCGACCCGAGGGGCCGACGGCCTTGGAGAAGGCGATCGCGGTCAGCCCCGAATAGCAGCCAAGATCCAGCACGACGTCCCCGGGACACAGGCGCGCCAGCTCCAGGTAGTCCAGGCACACCCGGAACGGCTCGGCGTGGCTGGGGCAGAATACCTCGAAGTCCCCGAAGCCCTCCACCCACTGGAGGCGTGGCGTCGAGAAGTCGACCACGTCAAGCGCGACCCCGGCCTCGTCCTCGGTGCTCGGCCGGACCGACCCGAAGTAGTGATCAAACGATTCCATCGTGTCGTACAGGTAGAACGCTGATGCGTGGGAGATCCGGATCACCCGTCGGGTCGACCGGTCCCGGATGTCGATCCGATCGGGCATCCACCGGACGATCCGTCCGAATCGGGGGGCCTCCGACACGTGCTGCAGTCGCCAAAGGCATCCGCGAATTGCGGGGATGCCGAGGTCGACGACCCGGGACCCGTCGTCCTGCGCGGTCGCAAGTGCCGCCTCGCAGAGTTCGAAGTAAAGATCGAAGTTCCGGATGACCTGCGCGAGCTGGCATCGGTCCTCCCGGTCGATCCGGATCTCCCGTCGTCCGCGCGACTCGATCACGCGGATGGTCTGACCTTCGAACCGCAATAGCAGGCCCCATGCCGAGGCGTAAGGCAGGATTCCTAGCAGCTGGGGAACGTGCTTCAGCACCCAGCGTCCGCCAAACTCCATAAATGTTCTCCTTGCTTCAGCCGGCTGGGATGACCTTCACATCGTAGAGCGCAAACTTCTCGTCCGCGGATATCAGCGATAGTTTCTCGACCTGCGCCTGGGCAACCAGCATGCGGTCGAACGGATCCCCGTGGTGCCGGGGAAGAGTCCCGGCTCGCAGAGCGTGGATGTGGTCGATCGCCAATCCCAGGATCCCGTCGCGGATGAGGCGCGAAGGCACAAAGTGCTCGGGAGTCTCGGGGAGCGACAACTTGCCTAGAGCGCACTTGATGGCGATCTCCCACGAACTCGCCGCAGACAGGTACAGTTCATTCGCGGGGTCAGCCATCACCTGGCGGGCATGCCGACCGAGGCGGGGTGAATCCTCCAGCCACCACAGCCACACCTGGGTGTCCAGCAGGGCCCTCATCGCTCGAACCTCCGGGTGATCTCCTCGGACAATTCGGCGTCGAAGTCGTCGGCAATCAGGATTCGCCCGGCGTCAAGGCCGGGAATTCGATGCTGCTCAACGTTCGCCAGGGCCACCAGTCGCGCGATCGGTTTTCCGCCTCTGGCTATGATGACCTCCTTGCCACCCACGACCTCGACCAGCAGGCGGGACAGGTGGGTCTTTGCCTCGTGTACGTTTATCTGGACCATCAAGGGGCTCCGCCACGACCCGTAAATTGTGGACTAACTACTGGACCAAGTCAATTCGCCGCTACACCAAATACGTGTCGGTAGGTCTCGACGACCTCCCAGATCAGGTCGATGTGCAGCAGTCCCTCCTCGGCCCGCTTGAACTGGCGTTGAAGCAGGATATTCAGCCTGTCGGTCAGTCTTGTTGCCAGGTCTGCGAATTCCTGGTCGGTGGGCGTCGGCATTTGGACGAACACCAGGCAGCATGGGACATCGGGGATAGGCAGTGGATCCGGGGGGGGCTGAATCGCGTTGACGCCCTCCACCGGGCCTCCTATCCTACTGCCGGTTGGGAATCCTGGTTCGGTTACGGGGGAAGGAGGCGTTGAACATGACCAAGGCCCTGGGAATCCTGTTCGTGCTGCTGCTGACGGCGTGCGCGCGCCCACCCATCGATCGGGGCGGCGGGCCCGGCGGCCAGGACGTTCCTGACATCCCTGTCGCCGACGAGGGGCAGACTGACGTTGGTGTCAGCGAGGCCGTCCTGGTGTGCGGTGACCGGCCGACCCTGGATCGTCGGACGTTGACGACGGACCCCCGGGTCGACCAGGTCAGCCTGACCACGGCCGAGAAGATCGGGCAGATGAACGGTGCCATGATTCAGTTCGACATGTTCAAGACGCCGGACAACGTGGAAAAGAACATTCGGGGCCTGTACTTCCTGGACGGCCCCCGTGGAGTGCGTTGCGAAATCGGGCCCGCGACGACCTTCCCGGTAGCTGTGTCCCGCGCGGCCGCCTGGGACACGGACCTGGAACTGCGCATTGGCGAGGCCATGGGGAAGGAGATGCGTGGTTTCGGCAGCAACGTCATCCTGGCCCCGACCGTGAACGTCCTGCGGCACCCCGCCTGGGGCCGGGGGCAGGAAACCTACGGCGAGGACCCCTGGCTGCTGGGCATGATGGGCATCGCGTTCACCCGGGGCGTCCAGACCCAGGTTCCCGCCTGCGTCAAGCACTTCGCCGGGAACAACGTCGAAGACACGCGCATGACAAACAACGCGGTTATCGACGCGCAGACGCTGCGCGAGGTGTACACCCGGCAGTTCGAGATGATCGTGAAGGAGGCCGATGCCGCCTGCGTCATGTCCGCATACAACAAGTTGAACGGCGCCTACTGCAGCGAGAATCGGCCGCTGCTGCGGGATATCTTGAAGGGCGACTGGGGCTTCGACGGGTTCGTGGTCAGCGACTGGTACGCCGCCCAGAGCACCGTCGACTCGGCCCTGGCAGGGATGGACGTCGAGATGCCGATGCCCATCTACTACCAGGGGCTGGAGCAGGCCGTCGCTCAGCAGCAGGTCCCGGAAAGCCTCATCAACGACGCAGTCCGGCGCATCCTGCGCATCAAGTTCAAGTTCGGTTTCGCCCTGCTGGATGAACCCTTCGCCGGCGACGCGTCGGTCATCGAGAGCGCCGCGCACGTGGCTCTGGCCCGGGAGGCCGCCTGGAAGGGCATGGTGCTGCTGAAGAATGAGGGCGGCGTGCTGCCGATCAACCCCGTGACGGCCGGACGCATCGCGGTCGTCGGGCCCTTCGCGGACCAGGCTCGCCTGGGGGATTCCGGGAGCAGCAACGTCGTGCCGTCGTACGCCGTAACCCCCCTCGCGGGGATCCGGGCCCGCGCGCTGAAGAGTTCGCCTGCCATCGAGGTCGTCACCGGCAACGACGCGGATGCTGCCACCGGGGCCGACCTGGCCATCGTCGTGGTGGCCCTGACCGCGTCGGACGAGGGCGAGGCCGTGTTCAAGGGCGGCGACCGGGCAACCATGGACCTGAACGCGGAACAGGAGGCGCTGATCCAGGCCGTGGCCGCCAAGACGAAGACGATCGTCGTGATGGAGGCCGGCGGTCCCATCACAATGGAGCGGTGGCACGGGGCCGCCGACGCCATCGTCATGGCGTGGTACCCCGGTATGGAGGGGGGGAACGCCCTGGCGGACCTTCTCTTCGGCGACCATGACTTCCAGGGGCGGGTCCCCCAGACCTGGCCGAAGGCGTGGGCGGACTGCCCGGAATTCGGCAACAAGCAGAACGAGACCCCGATGGACTTCTTCCACGGCTACCGGCACTTCGACCACAACCCTAGCCTTCAGCCTCTGTTCCCCTTCGGCTACGGCCTGTCGTACACCACGTTCGAATACAGCAACCTGACCCTCCCGTGCGACACCGTGACCGAGTCCGGGCAGATGACCGTGACGGTGGACGTGAAGAACACCGGCACCCGGCCTGGCGTGGCGGTGCCCCAGTTGTACGTTGGGCGGCCAGAGTCCACTGCCAGGAAGTTCGTGCGAGAGTTGAAAGGATTCGCCCAGGTGTCTTTGGACCCGGGCCAGACAAAGACCGTCGAGATTTTCCTGCGCATCCCGGACCTGAAGGTCTGGGACACGGGCCAGGACCGGTGGGTGATCGAGCCGACGTCTTACAAGGTCGAGGTCGGGCCGGACGTGGGCCACCTGCCGCTGTCGGGCACCTTCGTCATCGGAAGTCAGCCGCAGCTTCATAGCGAAGGGGGGGGAGAATGAAACGCCTTGCCTGGATCGCCTTGATCCCGTTCCTGGGTGCCGGGATGAATGCCCGGGCCGACGAGCCCGTTCCCCCAGCCGCTCAAGCCGCTGCGCCCGTCGCGTCTGTTGCTCCAGTCGCGCCCGTTGCGCCCGTCGCGCCCGTCGCAGAGCCCGCCGCCCCGAAGCGGCCCGCCTACGGCCTCTTCGCCCAGCCGGTCCTGGCCACCGGGCTACAGGGGCTTTTCGCGGGCTCCGCCGAGGCGTCCGGCGAGGCACCCGGTCCCCGGCGATGGGACCGGAACATCGCGTCCCCCTACTACCCCCTGGACGGCATCCAGTCGCCCATTCGCGGGGACGGCATCCACCTGGGCGGGGACTTCTGGTTCGACGCCGGGTACGAGAAGAGCCAGCGGGGACTGTCCACCGAGGCGGACCTCCAGTACTGGATCGCCCGTGGCCGCTTCATGCTGGACATCACTGCCACCAAGAGCTGGAAGCGGTTCTTCATCCAGGCCAAGGGCCAGATGCTGGCGTCCATCGAGCAGATCCCCGGAGTCCCTGCCATTTTCGTCGACGACGCCTGGGTCCGTTTCGGGATGTGGGACCTTTTCGACATCCAGGTGGGTCGCTACGAGGCCTGGGAGGTGTACCACAAGGGCGAGGGCCTCGAGCGGGATACTCTGGAAGACCAGGGTGCCTTCGGCGGCCCGGACATCTACGAGGTCAACTACGCCTTCTACCGCCAGAACGGCTTCGGCGCAGCCGCCCTGCACCTTTACCCCCTGAAGTGGCTGCGGTTCGAGGCCAGCGGCGTGTTCGGGAACGCCCTGGGGTACAACTCGCTTGGCATCAGGCCCGCGGGCATCGTGGACTTCGGCTGGGTGAAGTTGAAGGTTGCCGGTGAGTGGCGTCGCCGGACCCACCAGGAGGCAGGCAAGAAGGAGTGGGAGCGCCAGTGGGGCGTTGGCGGCGGGCTGCAATTCAACTTCGACGCACCCCACAAGATTGCGCGGTTCCAGTTCGGGGGCAACGCGGCCTACGGCGTGGTCGACCGGATCGATTCATTCGACAAGGTGGACGAAAAGGGCAGTCCGGACACCCTGTCAGCGGGCGGCTTCTTCAACTTTGGCTTCTG
This sequence comes from uncultured Myxococcales bacterium, assembly GCA_903936705.1. GTDB lineage: Bacteria > Myxococcota_A > UBA9042 > DTJE01 > DTJE01 > CAIZWN01. The sequence continues at coordinate 207,249 of CAIZWN010000051.1, read as the reverse complement.
GTCCGCGGTCCTGGGGATGGGGTACAACTACACCCGGCAGGGCGACCGCCAGTTCAACGACCAGATTGGGCGCAGCGGCCGCTTCAGCCACCAGCAGACTTTCGTGTCGTTTCGCCATCCCATCGTCCTGGACAACCTGGTGGTCAAAGTGGTGTTTTCGTATGCCCGGGCCGACCTCAAGCCAGCCTTCGAAAACAGCCGCGTCAACGACATGTTCAGCGTCCGGCTCCGCCTGTACATGGTTTTCTGAGCCTCACGGCACGAACCGACCCGCACCCGAAAAACACGATCAAACGACGAGAGAGTCCTTGGTTAATATCTAACCGGGAGGATTCAGATGAAGATGTAGCAGCTATAGCCTTCTCTGAGATTCAGCGAACCTCCACCCCAGACCGTGTCGGTGCACAAGGCTCCGCCTCCCCCGCAATAAGTCCGGTAGGACTCGCCGTCTATCGTCTGGAGGCCACCCCAGGTGTCATCCATCCAGGTGTTTCCCGCGGCAGTGAAGGCCGCATTGTCGGTGACCAGATTGCAGGAGGGCGCGGGCCAGATGGGATTCGTGACGACCTGGGCCGCGTAGCACCAATCCGAGTGTTCGGCACACTTGCGCTTGCATCGGGCGGTCGCGATAGCTGCGTTGTCGCCCTGGGTGTGCGGATCGAGATCGTCGTAATTGATGCTGAAGTACGCGCCATACTGGCCGTCCGCCTGCCTGCATTCCCCCGCGCCCAGGTAACTGTAGATCATGCATATTTCGATGTTGACCCAGGCTCCGCCGGTACAGTCTTCAAGGAAGAAGCCCTCGTCGGCTGGCCCGCAGACAAGCAGGTTCTCTCTCTTGCCGCCGTTCACGCAGACGTCCGTGCCGGTGCATGTCGTGGTGTCCTGCCATGCTCCCGCGTCGCACTTCTGTGTGAACACGCCTTCGCCGTTCAGCCCGCAAGTCGTCGCGCCGTTCTGTATCTGGTCGTTTTCGCAGACGTCCGTGCCGGTGCATGTCGTGGTGTCCTGCCATGCTCCCGCAACGCACTTCTGTGTGAACACGCCCTCATCGTTCAGCCCGCAGGTTGTCGTGCCGTTCTGAGTCTGGTCGTTTACGCAGACGTTCGTGCCGGTGCATGTCGTGGTGTCCTGCCATGCTCCCGTTACGCACTTCTGTGTGAACACGCCCTCATCGTTCAGCCCGCAGGTTGACGCGCCGTTCTGAGTCTGGTCGTTGACGCAGACGTCCATGCCGGTGCATGTCGTGGTGTCCTGCCATGCTCCCGCAACGCACTTCTGTGTGAACACGCCCTCGGCGTTCAGCCCGCAGGTTGTCGTGCCGTTCTGAGTCTGGTCGTTTACGCAGACGTTCGTGCCGGTGCATGTCGTGGTGTCCTGCCATGCTCCCGCGACGCACTTCTGTGTGAACACGCCTTCGGCGTTCAGCCCGCAGGTTGTCGTGCCGTTCTGAGTCTGGCCATTTTCGCACACGCCCTTGTCGCTTTCAGAGCACCCGGGAAATACCATCAGCACAGCAAGAGCCAGAGCGCCTTGCATAATCAGTGTTCTGGGAATCATGTTCTTCTCCTTTGCCCCTGGGTAGTTAGAACAACATCGCCAACAACCGTGGTTCATGGACTCATACCGGACAAACCAGTCTAAGCCACAATTTGAAAACACGTAAACACCGAGTTATCTTGATCCTTTGATTTCATTTTGTTTTTCGAGGCATTTTTTGGATTTTGTAAACGACGTAGGGGTCGGTAAGGAAGACCAGCACGACCATAGGGACGTTGCATTTGGGATGGGATAGAGCGTCCACGTCCCGGCTGATGCCCACGAGGTCCTCATGGAATACCGTTCTCCGGGTCCCTCGACCGGGATGACGGTCGCGGCGTGCTAGCTGGCGATGAGCGCGGCGATTCTGCCGGGGGAATGGATCCAAAGGCGGCGCCTGCGCCTGCCAGCATCATCACCGCCAGCAGGGCCAGCACGGTAGTGACTGTCGACTCGTCCCAGTTGTCGTCCGGCACAAACCACAGGTCGATTCGCGGGGCCAGTCCTGGCGTCCTGATCAGTGGCCCCTCGGTTACGTGCCCTGCCCAGGGGCAATCGTCTTCCAGGGCCCCTCCGAATATTGCGTGTTCAAGCATCCAGGCGTGTCCCGGAATCGGCGAAAACCATGGGAGGTAGTTGGTTCGGTACACCTGGTCCAGTTCGGGAGATTCCAGGGGCTTGTTCCCGGCGTCCAGGTGGATCATGGAATATGGCCGGTACGGCACCGCGTTGAAAAAGTCGGAGTACCTGATCAGCATGCCGGGCAGATTGATGGCGAACCCTGCGATCGCCAGCAGGACCAGCGCATTCCGGCGAAAACGACGGCTCGGCTCGTCCCGGTGCAGAGCCATTGCGACAAGGATGGCAAGCGGCCCGACCATCGGGACCAGGTAGCGAGGCCCCCATTGTTCCGACCCGTGCCATCCGGTATAGCCTGCGTGCAGCAGCAGTGTCGCCGCAAACCCAAAGGCACAAGCAAGCCCCAGCCAGTCCAGTTCGCGCCAGGCCCTGCGTGCTCCGGGCCACGCCAGCCACAGCAAAGGTGCAAACCATACGAGTCCACGTCCCGGCGACAGCAACAGTGCAAACAGGGTCGAGGCGCTGGGGAAGCCGAGGGTCTGCGGGACCAGGAACCACCCATAGTCAGTCATCAGGGGCTGCCCAAGGCGCACCACGTTCCAGGCGATCATGACCGCGACTGGCGGCAGCATCGCGCAGAACATTGCCAGGATTGCGCGAGATGCGGCGGCACAATCGCGCCACAGAATGAACATGGCCGCAACCGCGAAAATCGCGGCCAGCGGGATCATCGACACCTTCGTAAGTACCAGAATACCCAGGAACAACCCCAGCCTGACGGCGTTGCGCCCGGTCGGCACGCGGACCAGGATCGCCAGCGACCAGACCGCTGCGTTCACCATCGCGGCCTGGAACACCTCGGAATAGTGGGAATTCAAGTACGGCAGCAGGCACGTGGTTCCGTGTGCCAGCACCGACAGCATCATCGCCCTGCGGCGTGGCACGCCCGCTTGCACCATAGCCAGGAACAGCAGCACCACCGAAAGCGATCCGAATACGGCCGGGGTCAGGCCGCGCACAAGTCGCAGCGCAACCTCTTGTTGCGGCCTGGGAAGCGCCGCCGTGGAGATCATGCGCTCCAGCGCCTGCCCTGGGACTTCGATTAGGCTCCATGGCAAGGGGTACTTGCTGAAGTGCCTGCCATCGGGCGATTCGACCGTGTAACCAAGCATCGGGTAGGACGAATCCAGGCGCCCCTCGGTGACGATCCCGCGGGCAACAGATACCATCGCTGTTGCGTCGCCAGCCGGTCCCTGCCGCGCTGACAGCATCCACAAGACCAGGAAAGCGGCCAGAAACAGAGATCGCGTCAAGGATTTGCTGCTGCCTTTTGCTTCCGAGACGGCATTATCTGCCAGCATTGGCACCTCTTGTTCAGGATCCAGTGGGTGCCACGCGTCCCCCCAGGTCAGGGTGCGCCAGCAACGTTTGAAGGCACACTGGATTGCGCAACGCGGCGAGGTTCTCCGGCACCTTCCCGTTGACCGCATCCCGGGCTGCCCGTTCGGACATCTTTCCGTTGTGTGTTGCCGGAAGGTCATCGACGGCCACGATCGCGGCGGGCACATGAGCCATCGAGGCACGGCTGGAGAGGTCCTTCTTTATGCGCAACGTCAGTTTGCGGTCCAGGACCGCGCCATCGCGCAGAACGACAAGCAACACAAGCCGCGTCCCGCCCGGGTCCTGCGGGGCCTGCTGCTCGACGGCCATGGCAAGGCGGATCTCCGGGATGTCCAGCAGTATCGCGTAGATTTCGGCAGGGCCAATGCGGATGCCCCGGATGTTCATCACGCCGTCACTACGGCCCAGGATGCGCGCACCGCCGTGGCTGGTCAGGATCATGAAATCGCCATGCGTCCAGACCCCTTTGTTCTGGGCGAAGTAGGCAGCATGGAAGCGTTCGCCGGTCGGGTCGTTGAACAGGCCCAGAGGTCGCGATGGGAATGGGTTGCTGCAGATCAGTTCGCCTACCGAGTCGTCGGCGGCACCGTCTGGACGCAGGCTGCAAACGTCCAGACCCAGGCTGATTGACTGGCTCTCACCGCGCCATACGGGCAGCATCGGGTTGCCAAGCACAAAGCAGCCGATGATATCCGTTCCCCCGGAGATCGATTGCAATGGGATGTCACCCACGTTTGCCTGAACCCAGTCGTACAGGCGGTCGGGAAGCACCGAGCCAGTGGACTGGATCGCCCTTAGCGAGGACAGATCTGCGATATCCTTTGGTACTATGGCGAAATCATTGCAGTAGTTCATGAAGGCCGGGCTGGTGCCGAAGACCGTTACCTTCTCGCGTGCCACGACCTGCCACAGCGCGTCCGGCGTCGGGAATGTCGGTGACCCGTCGTACGTGACGATCGCCGCGCCGGATGCCAGTGCCGAAAGCTGCCAGTTCCACATCATCCAGCCGCATGAGGTCGTGAACAGCAGGCGGTCCCCGGCCTTGAAATCCGAATGCAGGCGCAGTTCCTTCACGTGTTCAAGCAGCGTTCCGCCTATCCCGTGGACGATGCACTTTGGAGCACCGGTGGTTCCGGACGAGAACATCACGAACAGCGGGTGGTTGAACGGCAGATCGGGCCACATGAATGGCACGTCCGACGCGCCTTCCGTCTCGAGATCCTGCAGTGTTCGAACCTGGCGCGAAAGGCCTTCGAGTGCCGCGATATCCCCATCCAGCGACACGATGGATCCCACGGTTGGCAGGCCTGCAACAATTGCTTCCAGGCGATCGCGCAAGGATCGTTGTGCCCCCTGGTATGGATGCGAACCGACGACGAACATCAGGCATGGATCTAGCTGGCAGAATCGCGCAAGTACGGATTCCGACCCCTGGTCCGGTCCTATCGATGACCATGTGGCTCCCAGGCTGGTTGCGGCGAGGCATGCAACGATGGCGGCGTCATCGTTTCGGGCGATGGCCGCCACCCGGTCGCCCGGGCGGATGCCCAGTGCATTCAGGCCGCGCGCGGCAGCCTCGACCCTGGATCGCAGCTCGTTTCTCGTCCACGATTTCCTGCGCCCGGTTTCATCTACGGCTATCAAGGCCAGGTTGTCGCCGCATCCGTCTGCGGCCGTTCCCAGGAGGTTGCCCGCATACGAAAGACGCAGGTCGGGAAAGAACGAAGCCGTCCGGATATCATTTCCGGCGCAGACCGGTTCAGGCGAACCGGATACCTTCGCGCCAGACCAGTCGAGGAACAACCGCCAGAAGTCTCGCCAGGATTTCGAGGACCAGCGCGAGAATGAATCCCAGTCGAACCCGATACCGGTGGCGCCGGAGCAGTAAGTCATGAATTGCGCCATCTGGGACCGCGCTGCCGTGTCGGCATCCGGTGTGAATATCGGGCGCTGGTCGGGCGTCATGCCGCGCCTCCAGTCCGAAGGACGACGTAGTCCAGGATCTTGTTGACGCTGTTGAAGTTTTCGCGATTCAGGTTCTTGCGATCGATCGTGATGTGGAAGCTGTCCTCCAGGTACACGACCAGGGCTACGAAGCCCAGGCTGTCCAGGATCCCGTTGTCCAGAAAAGATGCGTCATCGCTGCCAATCTTCGAGTCTGCTTCCCCGAAGTGATAGTTGTCGTCCAGCCAGTCGATCAGCAACTGCCGCATTCCGGATCTATCCATTGAAAACCTCGCTGCGGCCCTATTGGCCGCGCTAGAACTGCGCATAAATGAACGTGCTGGCACCTACCGGCACGTAAACCATCAGGAATGCCAGGATCAGGCCATACACGATACCGCGCAAGGGGGCCGGCAGCGCCAGGAAGCCTTGTTTAAGTGCCGGTCCGCGGCCCACTTCCAGCAGGTGGAAGAACAGCATGAACAGGACGCAGGCTGCCGCTTGCAGGCCGAAGCGCTCGGCCAGGCCGGACTGGCCGCCAAAACCCAGGAGGCCGGTAGCGAAGGCCGAAGCCGCGGACAGATCCGGTGCCCGGAACGGGATCAGTGTCAGCAGGAAGAACAGTTGAGTGACTGCCCAGGATGCCAGGACGTACGGCCCAGCCTTGCGCCACGCAACGTACCTTCGATCCTTCCGGCAGCGGCCCTTGTACCACAGGTCATACGTATGGTGGATGGCCAGCGCCACGCCGTGTGCCAGGCCCCACAGCACGAAGGTCCATGTCGCCCCGTGCCACAGGCCGGATACCAGGAACACGACCAGGAAACCCGCTCCGGCGCGCCCGCGGAACCACGAGCGGCCCGTCGTCAACGGCGCGAACAGGTAGTCGAACAGCCAGGTATTCAGGCTGATGTGCCACCGTCTCCAGAACTCGGCCAGGCTCTTCGACAGGAACGGGTAGCGGAAGTTTTCCGGCAGTTCCAGGCCGAACATCCGTCCTGTACCGATTGCCATCAGCGAGTAGCCGGCGAAGTCGCAAAAGAGCTGGGTGGCGTAGCCCAGCAGCGACAGCCATAGTGTCCCAGCCGTGTAAGCCGCCGGATTTGCAAACACCGGGTCCACAACGCGAGGGGACAGCCAATCTGCGACAAATGCCTTCATCGCAAAGCCCAGCAGGAACGCCCCTGCTCCCGATGCCAGGACATCCGGGCTCAGGAGCCGCGCCGCGCCGTACTGGCGAAGCATCCCCGGTGCCCTGACAATCGGGCCGGCCAGCAGTTGCGGGAAGAAGGCGACAAAGGTGGCGTATGCCAGCGGGTCACGGCATGCCGGCGTTCTCCGCCAATACACTTCCAGCAGGTACCCAACCTGGATCAGCGTCGTATAGGAGATCCCCAGTGGCAGCGCCAGCCGCAACACCGGCAGCATGTCGGGCAGTCCAGCCGCAGACAGCAATGCGTTCAGTGACCCAGCGAAGAACCCTGCATACTTGAACACCCCCAGCAGGCCAAGTTCGGCGCCGATTGCCACTGCCAGGATGGCCCGCCGTCGTCGCCTTACGGTCGTATCGTCAGCCGCTGGACCCTCTTCCAGCGATGGCGCCCCCAGCGCAAGGCCCGCGCCAAAAGACACCACCATCGCGCCGGCCAGCACCGCCAGCAGTGACATGTCCCAGGTTGCGTAGAACACGGCGCTGGCCAGCATCAGCACCGCGTTCTGCCATGACGCACGGTGCGGACCCAGCCAGTACAGCAGGAACACGACAGGGAAAAAGAAGGCGAACTCCAGGCCGGCGAGGCTCATTGCGCACCTCCGTTGCCTGCTGTCGGGCTGCCGGCAGTATCGCGACCGGCACCGTCAACCAGGAATGCCAGGTCGCGGTCCAGTACCCACTCGGCCAGACGCCTGTTGCCTTCCGGAGTTATGTGGTCAAAGTCGGTCTCGAAGTCGTCGTCAGTCAGCGGGTGCCTGAGCGTCAGGTCCACGAAACGCACAAGATGTTCCTGGGCGAAGGCGTTCATTCGGGCCGAGAACTGTCGCAGCGTGGTGTCCTTTGCCTTCTGGGACAGCGTGCCCGGCATGCGCGGGTACAGCACGATTGTCACGGCGATGCCGCGACCCTTGAAGTAGTCGATGATCTCTTCCAGCGAACGCACCTGGTCGGGGTCGAACAGGCGATCGACCCCTTCCTCGACCATGGACTGCCAGCCTTTCAGCCTGGTGACATAGGATGCCTTTTCGCCCTCGACGTCCTTGCCGCGCAACGCTTCCTTGATGCCCCTCGTGATGTTTCCATAGCCGCGGTCCTGGACTAGCGACGAACGGGACCACCGTTCCCTCCAGATCCTTTGCAGAAAATTTTGGTTGTAGGGGGTCAGGCCGTTTTCAAGGGCGTCAGCCAGGAAATCCGTCCATTGCCAGGCCCTGGCCGGCAGCGCCATCGTGATGCTGCCGGTGCCTGGATCCAGCGACGTTGAATCCCACCATTCGGTCACGATCAACACCTGGCGCAAGGAGTCTCGGACCAGGGCCCCCGAGGCGTCAGTTTCTTCGAGAATGGGCTTTACGCGGTGCTGCATGACCCATGCGTAAGGCGTGTATTTCCCCCACTCGACCGGTACGGAAAGGATGTGCTGGGTTCCGCCGGTCCGCTGCGACAGCGCGCGATCAACTGCAATGAAGGACCTGGCGTGGCTGGACCCGATCGCAAGAACGGTCGGATCACCGGCCTCGTACCCATCCATCGCCTCATCGATTTCCAGAAGCGGTTTCGGTGGTGCCACCAGGTGAAGAGCAGCATCGACCGCGGCCAGTGTGGTCAATGCGCACAGGCCTGCAAGAATAACTGAACCCCAGTGGCGCTGTTCGCCCGGCATCGAGCCCCCCTGCGTGTAGATCGCTACGCGGTTGCAGAATCATAGAAGGCCAAAGGATTCGATGCACAATTGGCGACTGTCGGGGCGGTCGGATTTGCCTAGTTGTGCGGCGGTTCGGGGTCTGCTGGAAGCTGCACTGTGAACGTGGTTCCCGTTCCAACGGCGGATTTGACCGATACGGTTCCTCCCATTGCCGCGCACAAGTGCTTGACTATTGCGAGGCCAAGGCCGGTTCCACCCAGTTCGCGGGAACGTCCGGCGTCCACCCGGTAGAAACGTTCGAACAGGCGGGGCAGGTGTTCTTCGGCAATCCCGGGCCCGGTGTCCGACACCTCGATTGCCACCCGGGCCGGTCCGTCCAGACGGGCGTGTACCGAGATTCGGTCTCCTGGTCGTGCGTACTTCACGGCGTTGTCCAGGAGGTTGCCGATCACCGTATGCAGTGCCGACGCATCGCACAGGCCTGGTGGCGTGTCGGAATCAACGGTCAGGTCCAGCGTCAAACCCTTGTCGCGAGCCTGTGCCTCAAAGGCGGCCATGATCCCTGGCACCAGGTCGCCCAGATCCGTCGTCCTGGGTTCCAGTACAAGCTGGCCGCTCTCGATCCGGGCCAGTCCCAGAAGGTCGCGCACCAGGGCTGCCATTCGGGCCGTCTGACGCGATACCGTGGCCAGCAACCGGCGCTCGTCATCGCCGGCCTGGGTCTCTTCTGTGAACGAGGCAAGGGTCTCGACGGCTGCCTGAATGGTGGCTACCGGGTTGCGCAACTCGTGGCTGACGTTTGCAACGAAGTCCCGTCGCATCTGGTGCAGCCGGTGAAGTTCGGTAGTGTCGTGAACCACTGCCAGGGCGCCTTCTCCATCCGCCAGCGGTGCGCCGTTTACCAGAAGGGTGGCTGGCAGGGGCCTCGTGACCGAGATCTCGCGCGAAACCGGGTTCCCTTCAAGGACCTCGCGAATGGCCTGCAGCAGTTCCGGCGCCAGAATAACCTCGGCAGGGGACAGGCCAGCCGCCGCCCCGCGGTGTCCCGTCAGGCGCAACATCGCATCGTTTACAAGTGTGATACGGCCGTCCTGGTCCACAGCCATGACGCCCTCGCGCATCGTCTCGATGATTGATCGGACCAGGCGGCTTTCCGCTTCCAGGCGATGAAACGTGGAAGCCGAGGCGTCCGCCAGTCGATTCAGCGACTGGGCCAACCTTGATACGTCGTCGCCCCTGTGATCCGGCAGTTGGATGTTGAAGTCTCCCGAGGCCATGCGCAGCGCGGCGTCAGCCATCCGCCGCATGCGCCGATCCTCGCGGCTGGCGAACCACCAGGACGCCCCGACTGCGGTCACGAACAGTGGCAGGGAACCCTCAATGATGTCCCCACGAAGCTGCCCAAAAGCCAGAACGAGGATCTCGACCAGAGTCACCGGCAGAACGACCGCCAGGAACAGGCGGGTGCGCAAGCTGACAATCATCAGGTCAGTCCTGGTCCGAGAAGCGATATCCCACGCCGCGAACCGTCTCGAGGTAGCGTCCTGCCGCCGCCAGTTTGTCCCGCAGCCTTTTCATCATCGTGTCCACGGTTCGTGTCTCGACCTCGGCCTGCAGGCCCCACACCTGATCCAGCAGCGCCTCGCGCGACAGAACGCGCCCTCGACGTGTCAGCAATACGACCAGCAGTCTGAATTCAAGTGCCGTCAGCCCGACTTCCTGTTCGTCGACAAAGGTGCGGTGCGAGGAACCATCGACTCGCAGCGGTCCAACCGTCATCGAGGCGGTCTCGATCTCGCCTGGTACCTGGGACATCCGTCGCAGAACCGCGTTTACCCGCAGGACCAGTTCGCGCATGCTGATGGGCTTGACCACGTAATCATCGGCGCCCAGCTCGAAACCTACGACCCGATCGATTTCCTCGCCCCGCGCAGTGACCATGATTACCGGTATGCCACGCGTTGCCGGATCGGACTTCAGGCGGCGGCAGACCTCGGTGCCCATGATGTCCGGCAGCATCAGGTCCAGAAGCACCAGATCCGGCTTGCGGTGTCGTGCCTCGGTCACGCCGGCCTCGCCCGAGCGCACGGCCACGGTCTCGAAGCCGGCGCGCCGCAGGTTCAGTGCGACTACGTCGGCGAAATCGAACTCGTCCTCGACGATCAGTACGGTTCGAGACATGGTTCCTCCCCGCGCGGTCTTCCGTTGGAATTCCCTAGGCGTTGGGCGGGAATCCGGTTGCCCTCCGGTTGCGCGTTTATATCACGGGCCTGTCATTGCGTCATGGCCAAGCGCTAGTTTGCCGGCTGCGCTGGCGGCCTGGTTCCGGGCAGGGGGATGGACCAGATCAGGCGCTCGGCGTTGGTCACGTAAAGCTTCGTCAGTACATCGGGAGGCAGGTGGGCCGCATCGACCTTCCAGTTTCCCTGGATGGGCGTCGGGTGGTCTATCTGGGTCGCATCGGTCTCAAAGTATCTCCAGTGCCGCGTGAAGAACTCGACGGCATCGTCGATGTCAGGCTCGTGATGTGAGACTGACCCGAGTTGCATCGACCCTGTGCCATCGACAATGAAGTCCGATCCAAACAGAATCCGGTCCTGGTTCCTGATGAAGAAGGCCCTTACCTGCGCAGCCGGGTGCCGCCCGAACTCGGGAATCCTGGCCGAGGTGTCCGTGTAGACGTTCGGATACGTGGACAACAGACGATCGACGTACCCGAGATCCTCGGCGTTGTTTCCCATGTGGATCAGCAGGAACGTCGTTTTCGGATGGCGCGCGATTCGCTTTTCCTGGGCTGCCATCAGCGTGTCGAAACTGGGGTATTCGGGGCCGTAGAACGACCATGCCTTGGCGACCTGCAGTTCCTCGTAGCGTTCGTTGTCGGGCGTGACCGGTTTGAAGAAGGCCACAGGGTCCGCCACGTGCCATGCCATTATCAGGCCCAGGCGTCCGCATGCCTCGAAGATCGGATCCAGTTGCGGGTCGTCCGGAGTCATCAACTTGCCGTCCGTCCCGCGGACCTGCAGTCCAAGATTCTTGAATATCTTGACTCCAACGGCGCCGTCCTTTCTTGCCTGCTCCAGCGCACGAACCTCCTGATCGACCCAGCCGGGTGTGCCGGCACCTTGCCAGTCCAGGTTCACGAACACCCGCATCCGGTCGCCCAGGACCTTCTGCATGGCCATCGTGGCCTGGTATCGCGGCGAGCCCACGGGGCCGCCGCTTTTCACGACAAAGCGCCCGATGCCGACCTTGTCGAAGACCTCGAGTGCGCGGGCCAGCGATGGCAGGTTGGGTGCGACGTGGGCGTGGCTGTCGATTACGGGCCGACCCAGGTGCCATGTCGGCTGCCCCGTCAAGGTTCCTTTTGCAGCACGATCGGATGCGTCATTTCCGGGACACCCGCCAACGACGGCGCATCCCAGAATCGCCGTGATCACTAACATCTCGTGGTTGCGGGTCATGGCTGCCTCCCCAATCGCGGGAGGAACATGTTGCTCCCGCCTGGATTCGCATGCTTCGAGGATACCCGAGATCATGCCTGCAAGGCACTGGCCAGGTTCGGTATGAACTGCAGACTCACTTTCCCTTGCGTCGTCGTGCGCGAACCGGAGCGGTCGAGGGCGCCGGAGCGCTTGCCGGCATCACGCCGTAATCGGGCAGCGATGCCGGTTTCTTGAAACCCCACCAGGCCAGAAGTACCAAACCCAGCACGATTTGCCCCAGCGCAATCAGGTGGGCATCTCGAAGGCCCCAGAAGCGATCGGGTCGGCCGTCAGCCCGGCGGATGTATTCGATAGCAAAGCGGGAGGCGCCCGAGGCCACCAGGTAGATCCCGAAAAGCACGCCGGGATTCCTGATGCGCCCACGCAGTTTCCAGAGAATGCCGAAAAGCGCGAAGTTGGCAGCGGCCTCGTACATTGGTGTCGCATGGACGACCGCGTGCTCGGGCACTATGCCGTTCGGGTACGCCATGCACAGGAACTTGTCGACCGCGTCTGGCCCGCACGGCACCCCGTAGCAGCCGTCTCCCGAAATCTGGCAGCCTAGCCGCCCAAAGGCATAGCCTGTAGCCAGTTCGGGGGCGACCACATCCAGCATCACGCGAAGCGGCAGGCCCTTCCAGAAGAAGAATCCGATGATCATGGCGGCAGCGAGGATCAGTCCTCCATGCCAGGTCAGACCGTTGCCCGACAGCAGGTCGCCCCATTCAAACGATCGCGCCTCGGTCCACATGTATGCCAGTTTCGCCCCAAGTACGCCGCCGACGATGCCCAGCAGGACAATGGTGTCCGCTATTGCCGGTGACATGTTGCGGCGTTTCAGGTCACGTGCCAGCAGCCACGACGCCGTCAGGAACCCGACGGCCATCATGACGCCGTAGGTGCCTATCTTGAACCAGCCCCATTCGACGACGTACGGCCACATGGTTCCTCCTTGATTTCCAGGATTCGAGCCTCACTGAACTGTGATTCCAGCGGCCTCGAGGGCCTCGGCCGGGATTTTTCCATAGTAGACGGTGCCCCCGATGACGAATGCGGGAGTGCCCTTTATGCCCAGCGAGCCTGCCTCGGCCACGTCGCGTGCCACGGCCTCCTTCGTTGCGGCTTCGTCCAGGCAGCACAGAAAGGCGTCCTGGTCCAGTTCCAAACGGCCGGCCAGTTCCTTTGCGGACAAATCCTTTTCGCGGATCTCGTCAGCTTGCTGGAACAGCAGGTCACTCATCTCCCAGAACCGCCCCTGGCGACCCGCGCATAGGGCCACTCGGGACAGTTCGCAAGCGCGCCCATGAAACGGTTGCCCGATCGATGGGTTGCAGGCCTGATCCAGCGGGAGGTGGCGGTGATAGACGCGGACCTTGGACCCGGCCGTGGCCAGCAGCCTGCGAACCATCATGTGGGCTCGCCGGCAATGCGGGCACTGGTAGTCGGTGAATTCCTGGACCTCGACCACAGGGTTGGCTGCGCCAATCCACTGGTGGCCATCGGGCGATATGCCCATCGACGGGCCGGACGATTCGGTCGAAGCCCCCGCGACGCACGCTGGCCCGTTCTGTTCAACCGTTTTAGGCACGAGTGATGCGAACCCAGCAGCGGAGGCTCCGGTTTTGCGGGCCACCTGGTGGCCAACCGCCCAGGCCGAGCCAAGAAGGGCGACGCCTGTCATGACCAGGATCAGTCCGAACAGTGGTCGGCGAACGAGAACAGCAATATCCGAAACAATTGCACCCAGCGTCCCCGAGCCGACGGCCCTGGAAGCCACGATCGCGAAAGCCAGCAGCGATGCGTTGACCAGATCAAGAGCCAGGCAGAGGATGCACATCGAACCGATCATCGCGTGCATGACAAACAACAGACCCATCGAAACAACGACGAATCCGCAGCCCAGTAGGACCAGCAGGCCGAAACCCAGGGCATCGCGCTTGCGGGATGCAGCAAGACCGGCCAGAACAATTGCAAAAACATACCCGGCCATCGCCCAGATCGAGTTGGGTGCGCCCAGGTTGGAGGACCAGTTTGACAGCGCCACGGTCTCGCAGTTCATTGCTTCAGATACGGCGCAGAACGAATGGTAATCGGGGTCGGTGCGGGACATCACCCATACGCGAGTCAGATCCCACGAGATCCCCAGGCCCACCAGGCAAAGGAGGATGCAAGCCGCCAGGGCCACGCGTGCCCGCCTTCGGCCTGCCACCAGATCCTCGGTTCCCGGCAGCGCCCGCGTCTGGACGTCCACGTCACCACCCCGTCGCAAGCGCGCCAAATTTGCATGGAATCGTCGGCGAATGCAAGACTCATGAGGTAGAATCGCTCGGCTCTAGGTTCGGAAACCGGAGGCTTAAATGCGCATTGGAACCCTGGCGGTCTCGCTTGTCATTGCTTCGATCGCGTCCTGCACCGAGGAAACCGAAGATCCTGGGAAAGGGGGATACAGGACTGCGCAGTTGCGAGGCCAGACGTTTGTCGTCCGAGGGAAGTTGCTGGAGTGCACCGGCGGGGCGAAGTTGACCGAGGTGTGGGAAGGCCTGCTGGACGCGCCGGATTCGATGCCCATCACCGATGGCTGGATGTCGGACTGGCTGGCAGAGTCGGCCGGGGTCCTGGAAGGCATGCTTGCGGCCAGCGACTGTGATGGACTTCTCAAGGCGCTGAATTTCGGCGTGGCGCCCGTTCCGTGCGAGAACGAAGAAAGCATCTGTTCGGCGGACGCGGTCGACGTGGTCCAGGAATGCCTGAAGATAGGCGACCGGAAACTGCGCTTCGACACCGATTGTTCCCTTGCCTCCATGAAGTGCAGGGGCGGCCATTGCGTCCTCGGATCCTGCGCCTCGGATTCGTGCGACGAAGACTCCCTTGTAGTCTGCGGCTCGGACCGTGAGAAGTCTGTCCTGAAGTGCGGTGTCCTGGGGCTGACGTGTGCGAACGGTGGCGATGGACTTCAGTGCGTAGGCAAAGGCGTATCGTGTACGACCGAGGACGTCATTCCAGTGTGCTCCTCGGCTACCAGCCTGACGTGGTGCCTGGGCGGCCGGGTGGCTGTGGTCGATTGCGGCGCCTTGACGGACGGCCGTCGTGCATGTTCCCAGGACTGGCTGAACAAGAACATCGATATCCCGGCCGAGGATCTTCTGACGAAGCACCTGGCTGACGCCTGCGGTCCGGCAGGTACGGAATGCTACGGCAGCGCCTCGGAATGCGAAGAGTCCTACGTCAAACTGTGCATCGATGGCACCTACGAATTCGAGCCGTGCCGGGACTTCCGGACCGATGGTTGCTCGTCCGACGGGGTATTCGAGGGTCTTGCCAGTTGCAAGGGTTTTCCGATGACCAAGTGATGGGCCAGTCAGCGCCCCCGCAGGGTCATGGAAATCTTCAGGATGTCGGCCAGGACGCCCGCTGCCGTGACGGCCCCGCCTGCGCCAGCGCCCTGGACCAGCAGCGGGTATTGCCGGTAACGTTCGGTCGTGAAGGCCACGAAAGACTCGGTTCCCTTCAGGTGCGTTGACGGGTGGTCAGCATCGACGGCCACCGGACCAACTGTGCATACCGACGTCCCGCTGCCGGCAGCCGACGGGTCGATACGCGCCAGGTATCGCAGGGATTTTCCCTGGCTGCGCAATGCCTCCATGTGGCCGGCCATTGATTCGTCCAGTTTCGTGAGTGCCTCGAAGAAGGCCTCGACGGGCGCGTTCAGAGGCAGCCCGGTTTCCACCAGGGGCTCGACCTTCAGGTCCTCGACGCCCAGCGTCAGCCCCAGTTCGCGGGCCAGGATCAGCGCCTTTCTGGCCACGTCCATTCCCGACAAATCCTCGGCCGGATTAGGTTCGGTATAGCCCAGGTCCTTCGCCTTGCGCACGGTGTCCGACAGTCTTGCTCCGCCCATCATCTCGTTGACGACGAACCCCAGCGTACCCGAGAACGAACCCTCGATAAGCCTGACGTGGTCGCCAGTGCGTACAAGGTTTTTCAGGGTGTCGATTACGGGCAGGCTGGCTCCAACGGTCGTTTCGTAGTTGTAGAACCTGTGGTGCTTGCGGGCAAGACCCATCAAGTGCTCACGCGCGGCCCATGGAATCGTCAAGGGCTTCTTGTTC
This sequence comes from uncultured Myxococcales bacterium, assembly GCA_903936705.1. GTDB lineage: Bacteria > Myxococcota_A > UBA9042 > DTJE01 > DTJE01 > CAIZWN01. The sequence continues at coordinate 191,334 of CAIZWN010000051.1, read as the reverse complement.
GCGGCCACGACATGGATGCCGCGTGTGAATGCCTCTTCGTAGGCGGACTCCATGCCGTCCGCCGCAGTGCAGTCAACCAGAACAGGGACAGGCATTCGACGCAGTTGATCAAGCATCGCAAGCAGGTCCGGAGGCGATCCGCCGCCTTCGGCCTCAGCTTCGGCAAGTCGGGCCGGCCACGTGTCCAGGTCTATTCCCCGATCGTCGAAGACGGTGCCTCGGGTGCCCGAAATGCCCACCACCTTCAGCAGGACGTCGTGATTCCTCTCAAGTTGCTCCCGGCCATGCCGGATCTGGGACAACAATTGTCCACCGACGGTTCCTCTTCCAAGGACCAGCAGCGAGACCTCCTGGTGGGCGAAGTTGAAGGCGGCGTGGACGGTTCGCACGGCAACCTGTGTGTCGGCCGCGTCGATGACCGCCGAGATTGATCGCGATGAAGCCCCCTGCGCAACTGCCCGGACGTTGATACCCAGCGCCCCAAGCGCATGCAGGAAGTGCCCGGCAACGTTGGGTGTCTGGCCCATGGCTTCGGCAACCAGGGTCAGTAGCGTCACGGGATGGCGAACCGATGGTTCCTCGACGTCACCACGTTGCAGTTCGGTATCCAGCGCCTCTCGGATGGTGGCCTGGGCCTTCTGGACCTCGGTACCCAGAACCGCTACGGCGACGGCCTGGCCGTGGGCCGACTGAGTTGCCATGTAGATCGTCAGGCCGGCCTGCTCCAGTGCTCGCAACACCCGCCCTCCAACGGCGGCGCCCTGTGCGATGCGCCGAACCTGCACCCCAAGAAGGGCCAGATCCTCCAGCGATGTAACCGAAGTCGCAAATGACTGGTCCTTCGATCCGGTGGCATCGACCAGTGTCCCTGGGTCCTCCGGATGCATCGTGTTCCGGATACGCATTGGCAGGCCGGACTCGATCAGTGGGATCATCGTCCGTGGGTGGAACATGCTGGCCCCGAAATCGACCAGTTCCAGAGCCTCCATGTAAGATAATCGGGACAGCGGGTATGCGTCGGCGACAATCTTGGGATCGGCAGTCATCACCCCGGACACGTCGGTCCAGATAACGACCTCGGCAGCATCCAGGCACCTGGCCAGCAGGGTCGCCGTATAGTCGGACCCATTTCGCCCCAGAGTCGTGCTGCGACCATCGACGGTGCTGCCCAGGAATCCCGTGACGACAGGGACCCTGCCCAGCCACGTTGGCGAGATCTCGGAGAGTCTGCGACAGGTCTCGGGGCCCCGGATATCGGCCGCGCCAAAGTGATCGTCTGTGACCGCCCAGTCGCGAGCGTCGACGTAAAGTGATGGTACGCCGCGCGCGGCCAAAAGTTCTGTGACTACCGTGGCAGACAGTCGTTCGCCGAACGACAGAACAAGGTCACGGGTCTGCGAGGTGCATTCCCGCAACAGGGACACGCCGTACAGAAGCTGCCGCAACTCGGCCAGCATCCCGCGGATTCGCGGTGTGATCTCGGGCTTGCGGAAGGCGGCGCCGTGACGCAACTCGATCTGTTGCAGGGTCAGCAGGCCGTTCGAGATGGTCAGGTCGGACACTTCGTCGATGATCCCCTCGGCCCCATCGCGATCGCCCTGCGCTGCCGTGCAGGAGGCCTCGATCAATCGGTCGGTTGTGTGTTCCATTGCGGACACGACGACGGCCAGTGGCGTCTCGGATGCCGCCTGCGCGACGATGTCAACGACTCGCAAGAGGTTTTCGGTGGAACCTACAGAGGTGCCGCCGAACTTCATCACGCGAATTCTCGCATCGCTCATCGTCGTTCCTCCATCTCGGTGCGGGTCCGGAATTCAACCACCGCCCTGGAAAGCCAGTCCATTTCAATCAGGAACGCGTCGTGCCCCTCGTCGGAATACAGAGTCTGCAGTGTAGCTCGCGGCATCAGGCGCGCCAGCTCGCGTTGTTCCTCGGGAGGATACAGGACGTCGGACTCGACCGACACCACAAGGGTCGGGACGCGAATCGAGGCCAGCACTTCCTGGTATTCGCCACGTCCCCGTGCCAGATCGTGCGTATCCATGGCTCGCGTAAGTGTCACGTACGAGTTGGCGTCAAAGCGGCCCACGAGTTTGTTGCCCTGGTATCGCAGGTAGGATTCCATGGCAAACAAGTCCGAATCCCCCTGTAATCTCCTTCCGAACCTGCGTTCGAACGATTGCCGGCTGCGGTACGACACCATCGCCACCATCCGGGCTGCAGCCAGCCCGCTTGCCGGCGGGTTTGCCTGGTCGTAACGGCCATCGGCATAGCTGGGGTCGGCAAAAATGGCCTGGCGCTGGGTTTCGGACCAAGCTATGCACCATGCCGAATGGCGTCCCGATCCTGCGATCGGGACGATTGATTCCACCAGATCCGGATACATGGCCGCCCATTCCAGCACCTGCATGGCGCCCAGCGACCCTCCAAGTACGCATCGAACGCGTTGGACACCAAGAGCGCGCAGAAGTTCGCGCTGGACACCCACCATGTCGCGGATGCTCAGTCGCGGAAAATCGGGGCCGTACGGACGCCCTGTTGCCGGATCAGTAGTTCCCGGTCCGGTTGATCCGTAGCAGGATCCCAGGATGTTCGAACAGACGATGAAATCCTTGCCCGGGTCCAGCGCCCTTCCCGGGCCGAACATTGGCGCCCACCAGTCGCCGGCATCGGCGCTGCCAGTCAATGCGTGGCATGCGACCACGGCATTCGAGCCGGCCGAGTCAAGGGTTCCCCATGTTCGGTAGGCCACGCGCACACCGGCCAGCCTGCCACCCAGGTCCAGGGCCAGGTCTACGGGTAGATCCCAGGTCATTGTCAGGTCGGTCATGGCACCTCCTTGCCCCGTGCCATTCTAGACAACAAGTGTCGGTTGCGCGATTTCCTTGCCCGCCCGAGCCGCCTCGTCGTATCTTCCTTCGCTGGAAACCTGGGAGGTTGAAGATGTATCGCCGATTTTTGTTCGTTGCGCTGGCGCTGCCGGTCGCCATGGCCGCCTGTGCCTCGGAAGAAGGAATTAGATTGTCGGTCACCGGCCGCGTCCTGGTTTCGCCGGACGACACGGTCGGGCTTTCGGGGGCAAGGATCGAGATTCCTGCCGCCGGTGTGTTCACCATCAGCGGTATCGATGGACGGTTCTCCCTGTCCGGCAAGGTGCCGGAGGTGGCGGCGGGCCTGCCCAATAGGGTCGCAGTTCTGTTCGGCAAGGTCGGACTTGCCGACGTGGTCCACGGCGTGACGGTGCTTCCCGAAACCACGGCGACGATTATTGCGGTGATGACTCGCCCCTCCGTCAGCCCAACTCTAGCTATTCCGAACGGCGGAACATCGGTGGCCAAGATGGCTGACAACGCCACCTTCACCTTCCGGACCGATTCGCTGGTTGATCGTTCGGGCACTCCCCTTCAGGGCGATGTGGCCGTGACGCTTGCTGGCTGGGATGCCTCGCTTCCTCCAGATCCGAATGCCACCCCAGTTCGATACGATGGGCTGTACCCGCCTTCGCCGATCGGTGTTTTGGCCACCGACGGGACGGACCCATATCTCCGCGTCCTTGCTGCATGTTCATTCGGAACCGAATCAGGCTCGCCGTCGGCTGAAACAAAAGTGGGAGTTGACCTGATCAGCCAGTACGCCAGCCTTGCCTTTGAAGGGGTGACCGAGACTGATGACCGTCTGTTCCTGGTGAACGACCAGACAGGGATATTCGAAGAGTCGGGCGTGGGTACGGTCGACCATGGTAACCGGATCGCGTTTGGCATCGATCGCCCAGGCACCTGGGTTTGGGCGAAGGCTGTCGATGATCCTGCCTGCGTGATGATCGATGTCAGGATTGGCCGCAGGCCGGCGCCAGGCGCGCATGTGCGGCTGACCTCCGTCGATATCAACCACAGGGACGAGTCGCTTCTGGACGAAAAGATTGTCGCCAAAAACGGGGTTTTCTGTCTCAGGGAACCGTCGGGACGCGCGGCTCGGGTGACGGCCTTCGTCAGTCGGACGACCGACGTTCTTTCAGCAAGCACGATGGTTGCGCCTTCGTCGGGTGGAAGCTGCGATACGGATTGCCCGGTTTTCGCCGAAATCATTCTTCCCTGCGAGTCTGTAACTGACTGTGATTCCGGCGAGATCTGTTCGGAAGGCACGTGCTCCACCGCCATCTAGAAATCCTCGAGCTCTACCCCCCCGGCGGTGTTGCGCCAACCCCTCGTTTGTACAAGGCAATTACCGTACGACATGGAACTAAAGGAATTCATTTAACAATCACCTGGAACTCCACAACGACACGGGGTTCTACCAATGGCAATGGCAAGTCACCCTCAAAGGGCATGTTGGCACAAGGTTCCGCCACTGCGAGGTTTTTCAGAAACACTGCACGATGCCGTTGCGGGCCGTGCGAGCGTCGGGTAAGGTTCGACTCGTTGGCTTATCAGCCTTCGTTGTAGTCGGTCGCAGACGGAAGGACGTCCGTTGGGAGATCACGGGATAGCTATGCCCGAAACCTGGTCGAAAGCCCTGGAATTGTTGAAGGCACGTCTGGACCCGGTCCAGTTCGAGATGTGGCTTTCGCCGATCCGGCCCACTGCGGACGGCGATGGCTCTATGCTTCTGGAGGTTCCGGACGAATTCTTTGCACGCTGGATTCGCGACAACTACCTCGAGCTGATCAAGGATGCCCTCTGGGATACCACGCGGCGTTCAGTCGGTGTCGAGTTTGCGATCCGTGGGCAGTTGCCGACCGATGCGCCGGCCAAGCAGGATCTTGCTGCCGCCCTGGCCATTCCGCCGGTTTCGTCGACGAATGTTCTGCTGGCCCAGGGTCAGCAAGGGCAGGTTTCCGAGCGGCTGGTTCCGCGATTCACGTTTCAGAATTTCCTGGTAGGGTCATCCAACGAGGTTGCACATTCCGCTTGCGAGTATGTTTCGGGTAATCCCGGAGCTGCGTACAACCCGTTGTTCCTGCACGGCGGTGTCGGCCTTGGCAAGACGCACCTTCTTCATGCCATTGGTCAGGAATTGCGCCGATGTTGCCCGCACCTGCGAGTTCTCTATACGTTCGGCGAGTCGTACGTGAACGAGGTCATGACCGCAATGAAGAACGGTCGCCTCGATGCTCTGCGATATCAGTATCGCGGGCAGTGCGACGTTCTGCTGATGGACGATGTCCACTACCTTGCCGGACGCGAGTTCGCGCAGGAGGAGTTCTTCCACACCTTTAACGAGCTTTACAACGCCCAGAAACAGATTGTTTTCACCAGCGATCAGGTGCCATCGTCGATTCCCAAGGTATCCGAGCGCCTCCGGTCGCGGTTCGAGTGGGGCCTGGTTGCCGACATCGTGCCGCCCGACGAGGATCTGAGGGTTCGCATTCTGTTGCGCAAGGCTGTTCGCGAGGGGATAGACCTGCCGCACGATGTCGCGCGCTTTCTGGCACAGCGTTTCACGTCGTCGGTTCGCGAGCTGGAAGGCGCACTGAATCGCGTCGCAGCTCATTCCCTGATCCGCAAAGTGCCTCTTACGGCTGACCTGGCCCGTCGCCTCACGGAACAGATTGTCAGCGATCGTCGTGGCCGCCTGACTCCCGAACTTATCGTCAAGGTTGTTTCCGAGTACTTCCAGTTGCTGCCGGCCGACCTCAAGAGTCCGCGTCGTCACCGCGCAGTGTCGGTTCCGCGACAGGTCGCCATGTACCTAATCCGGCGCCATACGACAGCGTCGCTTCCCGCCATTGGGGCAGTTTTCGGTGGCCGCAGCCATTCGACTGTTCTTACTGCCTTGGCGCATTTGCAGGGGCTGCTGGCCAAGGAGCCGGCTACCGATCGGGCGGTCAGGGACATCGAGCGGCAGCTTGGGTTGTAGAAACCTCTACGTTCCGAGCGAACCGACTATTGACATCAGATTATCCCTGCCGTAGACTGCGGCCCGTTTGAATGGACGATGTGGAGGATCCGGGATGTCACTTGCCACCGAGCAGAAGCAGCTAATCATCGAAAAGTTCCGGGCCCATCAGACCGATTCTGGGTCGTCGGAAGTGCAGGTGGCGCTGCTGACCGAGCGGATTAGGTACCTGACCGAGCACTTCAAGACGCACAAGAAGGACCACCACTCGCGGCGCGGGCTGCTCAAGCTCGTCGGACAGCGTCGCCGCCTGCTGGAGTACATCAAGTCGTCGGGTGTTGCTCGGTACCAGAAGCTGATCGCCGAACTGGGCCTGCGCAAGTAGGTTCCGGCCCCCTGGCGACCTGCTGCGTCGGCTCTCCCACACGCCCAATCGGGAATCTGAATCCATAGTTGAGAACGGGCCTGTGTGCCCGATGGTGTCCCTAGGAAGCGGCAAGGAGAGGAATAGTGGACTACAACATGACCCGGGAAACCCTGGACTACTTCGGCAAGAAACTGACAATCGAGACGGGGCGACTGGCCAAGCAGGCCCATGGCTCCGCTCTTGTGAGCCTGGGCGAGACCGTCGTGCTGGTCACGGTCGTCAGCGCCCCTACTGCTCGGGAAGGCGTTGACTTCCTGCCGCTTACCGTCGAGTACATGGAACGGACATACTCGGCCGGCCGGATCCCCGGTGGCTATTTCAAGCGTGAAGGTCGTCCGACCGAAAACGAGGTCCTCACTTCCCGCCTGATCGATCGCCCCATCCGTCCGATGTTCCCAAAGGGCTGGCGCTACGAGACGCAAATAATCGCCCTCGTACTGTCGGCCGACAAGGAAAACGACCCGGGTGTCGCCGCCATGATCGGCGCGTCGGCAGCCCTGTCCCTGTCGGATATCCCCTTTGCTGGCCCGATCGTAGGGCTGCGCATCGGGCGACTGAACGGCGAGTTCGTGGTCAATCCCACCTATTCCGAGCGCGAAGAATCGGACCTGGACCTGATGGTGGCTGTCGGCCCCGACGGTCTTGCGATGGTCGAGGGTTCTGCGAAGTTCGTGTCCGAGAAGGTCATGGTCGATGCCCTGCTGTTCGCCGAGAAGGCCGCGCAGCCCGTGATGGACCTGCAGCGCAGGATGGCTGCCTCGGTTGGCAAGGCCAAGCGCGTATTCGTTGTTCCGGCCAAGGACGAGGCCCTGGTTGCGCGCGTCCGCGAGATTGCATGGAAGCCGATGTGCGAAGCCCTTTCGATCAGGGAAAAGCATCCGCGCCACATCGCCGCTGGACAGGTTCACGCCACGGCAAAGGCGGCGCTGGCCGAGGTGCTTCCCGGCCGTGAGAAGGAAATCGACAGTGCGGTGGACGGCCTCGAGCGCGAGCGCCTTCGCCGCATGGTCACTGACGAGGGCATCCGTCTTGATGGTCGCGACCTGACAACGGTGCGCCCGATATGGTGCGAGACCAGTGTCCTGCCGCGCACCCATGGCTCGGCCATTTTCACCCGTGGCGAGACCCAGGTCATTGTGTCGGTCACGCTGGGCACGTCCGAGGACGAGCAGCGGATGGACCTGCTGCGGGGCGAGTACTTCCGCAGCTTCATGCTGCATTACAACTTCCCGCCCTTCAGCGTCGGCGAAGTCAAGCGCATGATGGGGCCGTCCCGGCGCGACACCGGCCATGGTCACCTTGCCGAGCGCGGCGTTTCGGCCGTTTTGCCGGTCAAGGGTGACGGTTTCCAGTACACGATTCGAGTCGTGTCCGAGGTTCTTGAATCGAACGGTTCATCGTCGATGGCCACGGTGTGCGGCGCCTCGATGGCCCTCATGGATGCGGCGATCCCGATAACCAGCCACGTCGGTGGCGTCGCGATGGGCCTGATCAAGGAAGGCGACAAGGTTGCCGTTCTCACCGATATTCTGGGTGACGAGGACCACCTTGGCGACATGGACTTCAAGGTTGTCGGGACGAACGATGGCATCACGTCGGTCCAGATGGATATCAAGGTCACCGGACTTGACGAAGCCATTCTGACGAAGGCCCTGGAGCAGGCACGCCAGGCGCGGCTGCACATCATCACCAAGTTGTACGAAACCATCCCCGAGCCGCGGACCGACCTGTCGGCCTCGGCCCCGCGTATTCACCAGATGAAGATCAAGCCTGACCGGATCCGCGACCTGATCGGCCCCGGCGGCAGGAACATTCGTGGCGTCCAGGCCGAATCGGGCGCTCGTGTCGAAGTCATTGACGACGGCACGGTTACGATCGCTGCGACCAGCAATGATGCAATGCAGATGGCGATCAGGCTCGTCCGCGACCTGACCGACGAGGCCGAGGTTGGCCAGACGTACATGGGCGAGGTCGTCAAGGTCACGGACTTCGGCGCCTTCGTCAAGATCCTTCCCGGAGTAGAGGGTCTGCTGCACATCAGCGAGCTGTCGGACCGCCGCGTCAAGCGTGTCGAAGACGTCGTCCGTGAGGGTGACGAGGTGCTGGTCAAGGTCATCGCTGTCGACAACAAGACCGGCAAGATCCGCCTGTCCCGTCGCGAGGCGATGGAAGAGCAGGGCGGCTCCAAGGACCGTGGAACCGGCGAGTCCACCGAGGAGGGTGGCGCCCCAGTCGATGGCACCGAGGGCCCTGACCAGGTCTGATTCGGAGGCCTCAGTTGTCCCGTCCCATCCGCCTTGCCTTCAGGCGTCTTTCTGGCCGCGTCCCGCCATTGCCTCTGCCGTCCTATGCCACACCAGGCTCGTCCGGGATGGACCTCATGGCCGATGTGGATGGCGAAGTTGCGATTCCCCCCGGTGGCCGCGCCCGTGTTTCGACCGGGTTTGCGTTGGCGGTTCCCGAGGGGCTTGAATTGCAGGTGCGCCCCCGCAGCGGCCTGGCTGCCAAGGCCGGGGTCACAGTGCTGAACGCGCCCGGAACCATCGATTCGGACTATCGGGGCGAGGTACAAGTGATTCTGGCAAACCACGGGGACGTGCCGTTCGTTGTGCGCCGAGGCGATCGGATCGCCCAGGCTGTGCTGTGTCCGGTCCTGCGTGCGGAACCTGTCGAGGTCGATTCACTAGACGATACTGATCGGGGTGCCGGTGGTTTCGGTTCGACCGGGTCCTGATCGAGGTCACCGGCTTACACCGGCGCGCCCCCCACTAACGGCAGTTCCGGATCATCCGACAGTTCCATTCCCATGGTCATCGGAGTGCCCTGGCCTATGGAAGCCACAGTGCCGGCACGTCCCCGGATCGGCCGCAGTCGTGCCCTGCGTACCGCGTACTTCAGCACCGTCGCAATGAGTTCGTCGTAAGAGATGCCCGCAGCATTGGCGATGAGGCACATGTCGCTGAAGTTCGGCGTCAGGCCAGGCAGCGGATTCACTTCCAGGACGTACGGGACATGGTTCAGGCCACCAAGGCGAATATCGACGCGGGCGTAGTCCCGGCAGCCCAAAGCCACGAATGCCTTGCGGGCCGCCGATGCCAGGGTGCGCTCCAGCCGCTTGTCGATCTGCGCCGGACAGTCGTACCTCACGTTCTTGTCCCAGTCCTGCTTGATTTCGTACGAATAGACGGGGTAGGGCTTGGTCGCATCCAGGAACACGATTTCCAGCGCAGGCAGCACCCTGAACCCTGTGTCCGTCTGGAACAGGGCGACAGTGAACTCGCGTCCGGATACGTACTGTTCGACTAGAACTGGCTGCTTGTACCGGTCCAGAGCCTCCTTCACTATCCGCCGCAGGTCCTCCTCGTTCGTGGCAACCGAGTTGTCGCCCTTGATCCCCTTGGACGACCCCTCGGCGTTCGGTTTCACAATCAGCGGGTACAGCATTCTTGATTCCAGCCTGTCCCTGGGCGACCTGAACAGCTGGCTGATGGGTGTTGGAAGACCGTTGCGCAGGAACAGATCCTTTGCCACAGCCTTGTCCATGGCTACGGCCAGCGACGTCGCATCCGACCCGGTATGGGGGATTCCCATCAGGTCGCACAGTGCAGGCACTTGAGCCTCGCGAGTCCGCCCCCGCCATCCTTCGGCGATGTTGAAGACGACGTCCACGCGGGCATCGCCCAGGCAGGCGGCGAGTGTCTCGTTGGCCTCCAGCGGCACGACGATGTTTCCCAGCCGTTCCAGAGCCTCGCGGATGGCGTTGATCGTTTTCGGCGCGTCGAACTCGGCGTCGCTGTCCTTTTCCAGGGTGGGCTTGACCCTCTTCAGGTTGTAGACGAAACCCACACGAACGCCCTTGCGCTCCTTCCCGATTGCCGGGGCCGACCCGGCACTGAACACCCGACGCCTGCGCGCCGCAGATTCGATCAATTTCTGGACTACATCCGCCGGCGTCAGCCCTCGACGCTCGGCCGACACCAGAAACGGTGCGCCTGGGCGCAGCTCGGGTACGGCATTGACTTCCAGCAGGAACGGGACACCGTCGGGCGTCAGCCGAAAATCGAACTGTGCCCAATCCCTGAGGCCCAGCGAGCGCACCAGGCGTTTCACATACAGCTTCACCAGAGCCAGGACTGGTTCGGGGATGATGGCCGGGCATCGCAGTGCGGGAGTCTCCTCCTCGCCCCACGCCACATGTCTGAACGGCGAGCCGGCCTGGAACACGACCTCGCACGGAGGCAGGACTCCGTCGCCAACGCCTTCCAGATAAGGGACTACCAGGTCCGAGCCGGACAGGTAGTCCTCGACCACCACGGCCTCGTAGCGCGTCAGGGATGCTCGTACCTTGTCCTCCAGTTCTCGCGTAGTCCGGCAGACTGCGTCGGGTCCGATGCCTCGTGTCTGTTCCTCGTGTGCTGGCTTGACGAAGGATGGCAGGCGCATCGAGGACCATTGAAAGGATGACACCGTCGCGGCTGTGACAATGCTGCCAGGAGGCACCGGTACTCCGTTCTCGCGGGCCACCATCTTGGTCAGGTGCTTGTCCGCAGCAACCATCAGTGCCGGCGGCGCCGACCCTGTATAGGCAAGCCGTTGTTCGGCAAACAATGCTGGGTAGGGTGTCTCGCGGGCTGGTCCGCGGTGGCGATCCACCAGCGACACGACCACGTCCGGAGCGAATGTTCTGAGGTTCAACAGCACGCTTTCGACCCCGTCGTCGGCCGAAATCCTTGCGGTCAAATGTCCTTTAAGATCCAGCGCATGGCAGACCACAGCCACATCTCGTGGTTCGATGGCAGGTCCTGCGTCAGCCTCGCCACCCCCGTGAACAACCGCGACCTTCATGGCCCCTCCCGGCACGCCAAAGCATGCTCCGCTTCAATGTTCCCTGGGGTCGGATACCGTTTCGGCGCAAGCGAGCCCGCCTTACGCGGCGGGGTCCTGGCATCACGCCCTGTGGCGGAGACCTCCGGGTCCGGGAAGTACCTTTACCCGGAAGCGAAGAAATGTGGACGACCTGCGACTTGAAAGGCGCATTCTGAACCGTCCCCGAATTCGACCGGTTCCCGGGAGCCTTCAGCCAATCGCAGATGCCACCGAGAATCGCGTGAATTGTGGCATTTTCGGGCGATTTCCACAACAATCGCCAATCGTGTGGAAGCGCTGGAAATGGTTCGTGCTGACAGGCGTTGCGGCCGCTTTCCCGGCCCTCACGGGCCATGCGGCGCCACCTGCAGCAAACGGCTTTCGGGCGGGCCTTGCGTGGGAACACCTTCAGCGCCAGGACGGGGGCCCAGGGGACGGGGTGGGAGTCTTCGTGGGTTACCGCCGTGCCCTGGCGGACGACTGGGATGCCTGGGTCCAGGTGTCGTGGGCCGGGATGCCGCGTTCGGGTGCGCCAGCCGTCGATCTTCTTGCGACCGCAGCCGGGGTGTCTTTGGTGCTTGATGCCTCGATGTTCCGGCCCGAGATATTTGCCGGTATTGGTTTTCTGGGTTCGGTTGCGACGAACGATATCCGGCCTAACGGCATGGCTCTGGTCGGGGCCGCGCTTGAGATTCGCTTGATTCCCGCCCTCTGGATCGGTCTGCGCGGCGAGTACCGGATTCCGTTCCTGCAGCGGTCAAGGGTTGTTTCTTCATCGTCTCTGGGCCTTCACGTCCAGGTTCCCTTCTGACCATCCCGATGCCCCGGCATTGACACCCGGTCTTCCAAGCCCCAGCCTACTACAGTGATCGTATCGCCAGGAGGGAACCGTGCTTTTCTTTGATCCCATGTACCTGATGCTGCTTGCGCCCGCATTGATTCTAAGCCTGTGGGCTCAGTGGAAGGTCAAGCGTAATTTTGCCAAATACTCGAAGGTGCCTTCGTCGTCGGGCCTCACCGGCGCTCAGGTTGCCAAGTCAATCCTGGCCGGAAACGGGCTGCACAACGTTCGCATCGAGCAGGTCCCAGGTCGCCTGTCCGACCATTACGACCCGGCATCGCGAGTCCTGCGCCTGTCTCCCGAGGTTTACGATGGTCGTTCGGTTGCTGCAGCGGGCATCGCGGCCCACGAGTGCGGCCACGCCCTGCAGCACGCTGCCGCCTATAGCCCTCTGGTGCTGCGTCAGACGTTGGCTCCGGCGGCGATCTGGGGTTCGAATCTTTCATGGATCTTCATAATGGCAGGCATGTTGGTTTCGTCCTTGCGTAGCCTTACGTGGGTGGGAATTGCATTGTTCTCGGTTGCTGTCCTGTTTTCGCTGGTCACTTTGCCGGTGGAATTCGATGCGTCCAGTCGCGCAAAAAAGGTGCTTCCCAGCCTGGGCCTTGTGTCGGGTTCGGATCGGGACGGTGTTGCTGCGGTCCTGAACGCGGCTGCCATGACCTACGTTGCGGCCGCCGCTACCGCAATTCTCCAGCTGGTCTATTTCGTTCTTCGGGCGAATTCTTCCAGGAACTGAGATTCTGGCGCTTGACACCGCCGCACTTCCCGGTATTATTCGACGCCCTTGGATCCGGGAGGACGAATCATGGCGTCGGCTACACAGAAGGTTCGGAAGATTCGTGCAAACAAGAAGACCAGCCAGGGAGCCCGCCGGAAGCGCGAGATTCGGCGCGACTCCAGGATAAAGGCCGCCCAGTTGGCCGAGGTACTTGGTCTTTCGTCGGTCGGTCTGCTGGCTTCCGAGCCTGCCCCGCTGGCGTGATTTGCGTACTGCCCGCCGGGAATCAGGCTCCGGCGTGGAATGACATCTCCGGCTCTGCGGCGGTTTTGTTCGCCCGGTCGGGGTTGTTTGGAGGCATCCGATGCTGAGCACCAAGGAACTCGACCCGGTCGTGTTGACGAAGCTACCTTTGACCCTGACGGGAAACCCCGCGCACAAGGCCGTCGATGCGTGCGTCGGTTGCGGTCACGTTCAGGTTATTGGCGAGGGCAAGTTCTGCAAGGCCTTCGTTGATCCTGCCGCAAAGTGGATGTTCGGCTCGTGCAATCTTGGTACTCACGTCCAGCGCAAGTTGGGCGGCGAAACCAAGAAGGTCAATCCGCTGAAGGCTTCCAAGAAGGCCATGAAGGGTAAGGCATAGGCCTTTTCCCCTCTTCGCCCCTTCCCCCGGTCCCGAGTAATTTATCCATTCAAATGGTCAATCACAGCGGGCATCTTTCGGGCTATCGTCAGTTTCCCTTCGGGGTGGCAGGGGCCGTGGATGGCTGGCTTGGTTCGGCCTTGGGCGCAGTCTTCGGTGCGGCTTTCGGGAAGGTGACCTTCCGTTCTACACGCCACATCTTCTCGTTCTTGCCGACTGTGACCAGTTTCCAATCATCGGCCTTGACGACCAGTTCAACGGGAGCGAGATCGCTGTAGATCGGCGTCAGGTGCAACGTGTGCTCGGAAGTTCGGCTGAAGCTGTGGATGATAAGCAGCATGCCCTTGTTCAAGAACTCGCTTTCCTCCCAGGTATCTCCGTCCACCAGAAGTTTCGCGTAGTCTGATGAAAGGTTTAGTCTAACCTCTCCGATCGACACCTGATCCGGGGTTGGTGAGGCTGGCACCGCCGTATCTGCCTTCTCGCCGGCAATCGCACCTGCCGACAGCATTACCGCCAACGCCATGGAACCTACGAATGTGCCAAACGTTCTCATGGGTCACCTCCCGTGCCGGTGAGTTGATCACAGCCTGACGCGATTCTAGGTATAAACCCGCGTCCTGTAAAGACGTCCGGTCTGGCTCGCCGGCCTGGGTTCGTTGACCGCGGCGGTCAATTTGGAACTTGGCTTTCGATGCTCATGGGCCGGTTGCGAATGTCCCAGGCTTACCTGGGAATCGTGGTTCCCATAATAGCGAGGGGAATCCTTAAGCTACGGGCAAAATGGATTGTGCACGTTCGATTCGTTCTGGTATGATCTGCGCATTGCGCGCGACTTGTTTTGGCCTGGGTGCGTCTTACACCCAGGTCTTGCGGTTTGGATCGTTCCCGGGCGAGGAGGTTAGTCATGGCCATTGGAACCAGGCGGGTGTTGTCGGTTGTGTTCCTTGCTGTGGTTCTGGCTGCTGGAGGTTGCTCCAGTTCAACCTCTCCGGTCAATGATGTCCCTGTAGTTGACGACCAGGGGGATGCAATCACGGACGTTCCGGTCGATGCCGTAGACAACGGCGACGGCCAGGAATCAGAAACTGGCCGCGACACATCCGAGACCGGTGATGTTGCCGACCTTCCTGGCCAGGAAGGGATTTTGGACGTTGTGCCGGATGTCACATGCACCGAGGACATGCAGTGTCCCGCTGATCCGGCCAACCAGTGCAGGATCGGAAAGTGCGAGAACAGCGTTTGCACCTTTGGGGACCGCGATTGCGATGACGGTCTGGACTGCACCACCAACAGCGTGTGCAACCCGTCCCCCGATTTGCCGGCCTGTACATACATATTTATCGAGAACGAACCAAATTTCGCATGCGTGCCCTGTTCCAGTGACGACCAGTGTGCAAGTCCCGGCAACAACCCTTGTGACCAGTATGTCTGCACGGCCTGCCCGAAGACCGGCCCCGGCCTGCCCAGTTTCGAATGTCCCGGAACCGGCAAGGTTTGCAAGCATCTTCCGTGCGCGGATTGCGACGACCTGAACCCCTGCACGATCGACAGCTGCGACGCTTCCGGCAAGGTTACCAACGTGCCGCTCGATTGCACCGACTACAACCCGTGCACGATCGACAAATGCATCGAGGTAGATGTCACCACGTCGAAGTGCGAGCACACACAGACCACCCAGTGCACGCCCTGCGATACCGACGACAGTTGCAATCTGGCCGACGCCAACCCGAATCCAAAGTGCTTTGACGGAACATGCGTTACCGTGCCGATGTCGGGAGGGTCTGTCGTATGCGGGCGTGATACGGCGTGTCCGGAAGGCGGGACATGCGACGAGGTTCTCGGGCAGTGCACGATGAAGGTGTGCAACTTCGCGCCAACGAACTGCGATGACGGGAATCTTTGTACGGCCGATCGTTGCACCGCTGCCGGCGGGTGCCAGCACGACTGCGTTTGTGGTCAGTGCACGGCCGCGTCTGCGGTGGGTGTGGAATCAGTCGAGTGCGATGACGGCAACAAATGCACGATCGATTCGTGCATCGCGGGCGCCTCCAGTGGGACCTGCGCTAGCGGCGACCTGATTTGCAGCTACACCTTGCGAAACTGCGAGGACAACGACCCGACTACCTTCGATTCCTGCGACCCGAATATTGGGTGTAGAAACGTCACGCTGCCGGCGGCAGGGCTGCCTTGCACGGACAAGGAGTGCCAGGACATAGTCGGCAGTTGCGGAGAAGGCTATTGCACCAGTCCGACCGGGCCGTGCGCCCTGAAGCTTGCCTCATGCGATGACGGCGACCCATGTACCCGCGATGGCTGTTCGGCCCAGAATGGTTGCGTGTACACGGCTATCCCAAATTGCGGCAAGGAATGCGTTGCAGACCGTGACTGCGATGACGGCGATGTTTGTACGGCGGACACCTGCCCGGTTGGAAGGTGTCGCAACATCAGGGAACTTTGTGACGATTCGAACCCATGTACACTGGACTACTGCGCAACCGGTGTCGGCTGTCGGCACATCGACATCCCCGAGTGCTGGGTTCGTTGCCAGAAGGACAGCGATTGCCAGAACGAGTCGTTGTGCGCTTCCGGCAGGTGCAATCTGGACACCGGCGCTTGCGAACAGGTCCCGAAGGACTGTGACGATGCAAATGTCTGCACCCTGGATACCTGCGATCTCTACACCGGTTCGTGCAGACACAATTTCGATCAGAATGGCCCGGCGGAATGCGTCGAGTGCAAGACTGGCAGGGATTCCGAGTGCATCGCGAAAAACACCAACCCCTGCCTTGCCGCACGATGCAGCGTGGGCAGTTTCAGCAACGTATGTGTGTTCACTCCCAAGGACTGCGACGATTTTGATGCCTGCACCAACGACTCGTGCAATCCATCTACCGGCATGTGCTCGCACGTCGATATCGCCACGTGTGAGCATTGCGCGAAGAACGCTGATTGCAAGCTGGCGCCAGACTGCTGTTCGATGGGTCGCTGCAACCTTGACGCCGACCCCAACGGCCTTTGCGAGTGGGTGCCATTGGTTTGCAACAACGGCGACCCGTGCATGTCAGGCGCCTGCAATGTAGTTAATTGCAATTGCGAATTCCGTCCCAACACTTGCGAGGACGACAGTCTGTGTACGACCGACTACTGCACCCTGCGTGATGGTTGTGTGCATGACGCGACGTTCTGTACCGATAACAACCCTTGTACCGACGACTACTGCGATCCGCTGGACGGATCCTGCAAGATGAAGGTGCGAGATTGCAACGACAAGGACCCCTGTACCCGCGACTACTGCAACGATGTTTCAGGAACCTGCGAGCATCGCGACGAACCATGTGACGACAATGACCAGTGTACGTCCGACTCCTGCGTGCAGGGCGTTGGCTGCATTCATACCAAGGTGACCATTCCGCCGTGCGACACGTGTCCGAATGGCGATTCGGACTGCGTGGATCAGAACCCCTGCACGACGGGCGTGTGCGACACGAGCACCAACCCCGAAGGCAAGTGCAAGTGGGTGGTCAGGAACTGCGAGGACGCCGATCCATGCACGATGGACTTCTGCGATCCCGGGACTGGCAAGTGCCTGAATCAGGTTTACAACTGCGACGACGGTGACATCTGCACCGGGGACGCCTGTGATGGGGTCGGGGCGTGCCGACACGTAATGGCCTTCAAGTCGGATGGCGACAAGTGCACTCGTGACCTGTGCGATCCCGCGTGTGGCGGCGCGGTTTTCCTGCCGTTCAAGAATGTCACCGAGCCTGCGTGCAATAATTTCTTCTGCACCAGTGATGCGATGTGCGCCACGCCGGAAAACAGGTGTGTGACCTCGACCTGCAACAAGTCAACCGGGGTCTGCGGATACGTCTGCGGCAAGGACTGCGATGATGGCAACAAGTGTACTTATGACGTGTGCGAGCCATCGACCGGCCAGTGCGCGAATCGCGAGATAGGATGCGACGACCATAACTTCTGTACGATCGACACCTGCGACCCGCGTACCGGGGCGTGCGTCTTCACTCCGCGAGCTTGCAACGACCAGAATCCCTGCACGGTCGACTTGTGCGATTCGCGTGTTGGAACGTGTTCCTACCAGCTTATCGTGTGTGACGACGGCAACATTTGTACACGCGACGGATGCGACCCGACCACGGGGCTTTGCAAGTTCCAGCCAGTCGCGTGTGACGATCTGGATCGTTGCACGATTGATTTCTGCGATCAGAGTTCGGGTTCGTGCGACTCGGTCGCGGTCGATTGCGATGACGGCAATCCCTGTACGACGGACCAATGCGACTCGCGGACCGGACAGTGCGTCTGGACCCCGGTCTCGTGCGACGACGGGAACGAATGCACCTTTGACGTCTGCTCGCCGTTCACAGGGAACTGCCTGAGGATAGACAAGGTTTGTGATCAGGGGCTGCCATGTACGGTGTCGGCCTGCGACATGTCTAACGGTCGTTGTTCGTACACCGATCTGAAGTGTGATGATAACAATGCGTGCACCTCCGATTCCTGCGATTTGGGAACAGGGCAGTGCAGGTCTGACCCGATTTCCTGCGATGACGCCACGATGTGCACGATTGATACCTGCAGTACTTTGACCGGCTGCACCCATATGCACATCGACCTGACGTGCGATGATTCCGACCCCTGTACTACCGACTTCTGCGATGACACGATCGGCTGCCGCCACCGATACGTGGCCAACCCCCCGACCTGTCCGAAGTGCACTGGCGACAGCGATTGCTTCAAGGGCAATAGTTGCGAAAAGATTCATTGCAATTCGACCACTGGCGCGTGCGAGTACCCGGCCGACCCGCTGCTGTGCAACGATAATGACGCCTGCACCATCGACATGTGCGATTCGAAGGATGGCACCTGCTCGAATGTTGCGAAGAATTGCGATGACTTGAACCCATGCACAATCGATTCGTGCAACCCTCTGAACGGGAGTTGTGTTCACCAGACGAAGACGTGCGACGACGGCGATATTTGTACGGCCGACAGTTGCAGTCCGGCTGACGGGCGTTGTTCACACACCCAGATGACCTGCACCGATGGCAACCCATGCACGATGGATTCGTGCAATCCATTGCTGGGGTGTGTCCACACGGATATTTCCTGCGATGACGGCAGCCTTTGTACGGTTGATTCGTGCAACCCGCTGACGGGCAAGTGTTCTCGTACCCCGGTCGTTTGTGACGACCTTGATGCTTGCACGATCGATCGGTGCGATCTTGGCAGTGGCGATTGCGCGTCCAGTCCGGTTGACTGCTCGGACGGAAACGCCTGTACTGCCGATTCGTGCAACAACGCTGACGGAACATGCACTTATCTGCCAGTTGTATGCGAGGCGACCGACTGCTGCTTCAACGCCTTGTGTGATGCCGTGACCGGGCTTTGCCTCCAGACTCCTGTTACTTGCGACGACAACAACCCATGTACCATCGGTACCTGCAATCCAGGCACGTGCGGCTGCGACTACCAGCCAGTGAACTGCGACGACGGCAATCCGTGTACCAAGGATTTCTGTTCGCAATCGCAGTTGGGTTGCGTGCACGAGGCGCTTGACTGCAACGACAACACGGTAGGAACTCGGGATACGTGTCTGCCGACGTGCGGATGTTCGTCGCAGCCCATCAAGAGTTGCTTGAAGGCCTCGGATTGTGATGACAAGAATGGGTGCACGACCGATTCGTGCAATGGAGGCACCTGCCAGTCGGTCTGCCGCACGTGCAACGACGGCAATCCGTGCACCATCGATTCCTGCGACGAGATGACCCAGGCTTGCGCCTTCATCCCGAAGAACTGCAACGATGACGATCCTTGCACCGTGGATTCGTGCAATCAGACGAACGGCCAATGCGAGCACGCTCCTGTCACATGTCAGGCGCCAGGTGCCTGCGCCGACTCGGCATGCGATTCAAATACCGGTGCCTGCATCGTGACTCCCAAGACCTGCTTCGATGACGACCCGTGTACTGTCGATTCATGCGTGGCGGGCCTTGGATGTACACACTTGCCGAAGGTGTGCAGTGACTTGAACCAGTGCACGAAGGATTCGTGCGAGCCAGTGACTGGTCGCTGCCTGTTCCAGCGTAAGGACTGCGACGACGGCAATCCGTGCTCGGTGGATTCGTGCGAGCCAATCCTTGGCCGGTGTGTCAGCATTCCGAAGATTGTCGATGACAATAATGCCTGCACGATTGATTCCTGCGACATCGAGACCGGGTTCGTGCAGCATATTGCCAAGGACTGCAACGACAACAATCCGTGCACCATCGACCGTTGCGAACCGGAACAGGGGCGTTGTCTGAACGTGGTTATTTCGAACTGCCCATAGGGTTCGACTCTTCATCATGTTCTGTGGGCCGGATTTTTCCTGGTGACTTCTCAGGCCTGCCCATGGGTTGTCCCGCGTCTGAAATATGGCCTTTGGACCGGTCCACCAGCTAGCTTACCGGTGCAGACCTGCGGCAGTGCGGTCATTGCCCGACGGGTCTTGCCGGTTGACGTCAGGCCGACCCGGAGCTATAACGTCGGCGCCCAATGAGCCCCTCGCTGAATCGGAGGCACGCCATGAAAGCCGATATGCTCGTCTTCTCCGGGTCGTCCCATTCGGACCTGGCACAACGGGTTGCTGCGCACATGGGGAAGCCGTTGGGGTGCAGCGAGTCCTTGAGGTTTTCGAACGAAAACATCATGGTGCGGTTGAAGGACAACGTTCGGGAAAAGGACGTGTTCGTAATCCAGACGTCCTCGACCCCGGTGAACGACAACCTTGTCGAGTTGCTGATATTCATTGACGCACTCAAATACGCCTCGGCTGCGCGTATTACCGCGGTGCTTCCCTACTACCCGTACTGCCGGTCCGACAAGAAGGACGAACCTCGAATTTCGGTGACCGCCCGTCTGGTGGCAGACCTGCTGCAGACCGCCGGAGCGGATCGAGTCCTGTCCATGAACCTGCATTCGCCGCAGATCATGGGATTCTTTCGGATCCCGATGGATCAACTGCTGGCCGCGCCGATCTTCTTCGACTATTTCAATAACGTGCTGTTTCGGCAGCAGGGCAAGGAGGACTGGGTCCTTGTGTTCGGCGACGCCGGCGCCGCCAAGGCTTTTGCGTACTACGCCGACGAGATGCGCCTGCCGGTTGCAATAATGGACAAGGCTCGCACGGACCATTCCGAGAAGCCTGTCGTTCGCCAGGTCATCGGCGACGTCAAGGGCCGCTCGTGCCTTATTGTCGATGACGAAATCACCACTGCGGGAACGCTGATCGAAGCGGCGCACAAGTTGCTGGATGTTGGCGCCAGAAAGGTGGTTGCTGCTGCGATTCATCCTGTTTTTTCAGGCAACGCAGTAGCCAAGCTGGTCAATTCCCCCATCGAGAAGATCATCGTGGGTAACACGCTTCCAGTGGCTGACAAGGTGAAGGGGTTCGAGGACCGTTTCGAGGTCATGGACTTGTCTTCCCTGTTTGCTCGCGCCATCGAGTGCATTCACGACGGAACATCGATGTCCGAGTTGTTTCCGCCGTCCGTGCGCAGGCGGAGTTGAGTGTTTTGTCCAGGTTCCCGGTGCGGGTATCCCGGTCGATTCGTACCCCGCATGCGGCACGCGTAATGTTTCTCCAACGAACGGAAGGAACAAGATGACTTGTAATGCCGTGGTGGTGCGTTTTGCCGAGGTGTTTCTGAAGGGCGGCCGGAAGGCCTGGTTCATTGCGCGCATGAAGGAGGCTTTGGAACGCAACGTTCGCCAGGCTGGTTCGTACCGGGTTCGCGAGGACCACGACCACCTGTTGGTCTTGAATCGCGAGGCGTCGGGGGCCAGTCTGCCCGACATCGATGTGACGCCGGAACTGGAAGAGGCCCTCGCGAGATCCTTCGGAATCCAGAACTACTCGCCGTGTCGTCTGGTGCCCCGCGAGATTGGCGTCATCGAGACCGAGGTGATGAAAATTGCGGACGAACACGTGGCTGGTGCCGCGTCGTTTCGCATCGAGGCCTCGCGAGCCGACAAGGAGTATCCGCTGTCTTCGATGGACTTGGCGCGGCGGCTGGGCGGGCAGGTGTGGATTAAACACCAGGTTCCAGGTCGGATGAAGGACCCGGCGGTCTCGATTGGCGTGCGCATCATGTCGCGTGTGGCAATGTTGTCGGTGCGGACCGTGAAGGGGCCGGGCGGTCTGCCGGTCGGTACGGCAGGCCGGGTTCTGCTGCTGCTGTCGGGGGGGATTGATTCGCCGGTGGCTGGCTGGCAGATGTTGCGGCGCGGATGCGACGTGGACGCGGTCCATTTCGAGGCGGCGCCATACACGAAGGCCCAGGCGCGGGCCAAGGTCGAGACGCTGGCCGGGATGCTGGCGGCGTACCAGGCGTCGATGCGCCTTTGGGTGGTGCCGTTTGCGTCGGTGCAGGCCGAGCTGCGCGACCGGGCGCCCGGGCGGATGCTGGTCGTTTTGTATCGTCGGATGATGGTTCGCATTGCGACTCGACTTGCCCAGAATGCCGGGGCGCTGGCACTGGTTACGGGCGAGAATCTGGGACAGGTGGCCAGCCAGACCTTGGAAAACATGTCCGTAATCGAGGAGGCTGCCGGCCTGCCGGTGCTGCGGCCTCTGCTGGCGTTCGACAAGCTGGATACCATCGTAATCGCCAAGCAGATCAAGACATACCGGACCTCGGTGCTGCCCTACGAGGACTGCTGTTCCCTGTTCGTGCCTCCGCACCCCGAGACCGCTGCGCGCCTGGAACCAACCAGGGCGATAGAAGAGCGTTTCGACATCGAGGCCATGATCAATGATGCCGTCGCCGCTACCGAGGAGATCCTGATTGGGGTTGACCCGGTCAAGAAGGTGAGTCAGTCGTCTGCGCCGGAAATCCATGCCGCCCAGGTTCTTGATCCGGAAAATGAAACGGAAACGGAAAAGGAAGCGGCAACGGAAACGGTGGGTTGAGGCTGTCGCGGGCCGTCACTTGTCGATCGTGACCCTGGACTTTTGCGGAACCTGGGACGGTTTGGCGGCAATGAATGCCTTGCACTTGGTGGCCCCCACGTCGCGTACCGTGAACGACAGTCCGCCAACTCGTCCGGATGCTCCGGGCCGAACGCCGTCCTGGCTGCCCCGGTTGATTATGATCACGATGCCGCTGCCTTCCTCGACCACACTGATTACAGCAGCTGTGATGCCGGTTGCGACCGACTCGCAACGGGATGTTTCCTCGTTGCAGGCCTGTCCTGCTGCGCACTGCGGGCAGCCTTTCTTTGCGGGGGCTTCGGTCTTCGGCTCGGTTGGAGCTGCCGTCACGCACCGGCGTTCCGATGCGTCGCATACCTTGCCCTTGTGACACCCGCCCGGGCAGGCTTCCTCGCACCGGCCTGCCTCGCAGACCTCGCCGCGTCGGCATGGCGGCGCGCAGGCTGCTGCCACGCAGGCGCCCTCACGGCAGGCCTGGCCGCGGCCACAACAGGTTCCCGAACCCGGGCAGCAGGTGGTACCCGGGCCGCAGGCCGCGCACTGGTCCAGCGGTTCAGTTCGGGTCTCGACCAGATAGCCGGCCTTGCCCTTGCGCGCCTCGACGCGAAAGAAGTAGTCCTTGTCCTTCCGGACATCGAGCGTGAATTTGTAGTCAACCGTTCCCGGGACAACCCGCTGGTTTTGAAGGGCGCTGCCATCGAAATCGAAAAGCGAGATTTCGCCCTGCAGCCCGTGGGGGGTAAAACGGTCGCCGAACGAGAACACCACGGTCACGCGGGCGTCCTGATAGTTGGAAAAATCCTTCCAGTCGATCGGGTCTCGGCGGGCATCGATGGAGTCTTTGACCAGAACCCCGGGGCTGATCCGCAGCGCCTTTGGTCGGGAGTTGTCATCCACGTCAGGCGATGATGGGCCACAGGCGGCAAGAACCTGCAGCATCACTATCAAGGTGGCAGCCAGGCGAGCACGATCCATGGACCTTCCCTCCGTGCGATGTCAGAAAGGATCAGCCCGGCTTGCGTGCCACGCGATGCTTCAGCGCGGCCCCGACGAACCCGGCGAAAATTGGATGTGGAGCGCGTGGTCGTGATTTGTATTCGGGGTGGAACTGGCACCCTATGAAGAACGGATGGCCGGGAAGTTCGACGACTTCGACAAGACCCTTGCGACCATCGGGCAGCGACGCGCTGGATGTGGAACGCTCGCCGGTGTGCAGGCCCGACACCCGCCAGCCCTTCTGAAACAGCGGCCCCAGGAATTCGTTGTTGACCTCGTACCTGTGGCGATGGCGTTCCTGGATTGTAGTGGACCCGTATAAGGCGGCCCCCAGGCTGCCTTCCTCGAGGCTGGATTCGTATGATCCCAGCCTCATGGTGGCGCCCTTTTGCACCAGTCCGCGCTGTTCCGGCAGGAAGTCCACTATCGGGTACTTCGTCGCTTCGTCGAACTCGGTGCTGTTGGCGCCTTCCATGCCGCAAACGTTCCTGGCGAACTCGATGGTTGCAAGCTGCAGCCCCAGGCAGATGCCGAAGAAGGGCGTGCCAGTCTCGCGAGCCCACTGGATAGCGCGAATCTTGCCTTCGGTGCCGCGTTTGCCGAACCCGCCAGGAATCAGGATGCCGTCGGCCTCGGACAGCAGTGCCCCAATGTCATCGGCCTTTTCAAGATCCTCGGCCTCGATGAAGTGCAGCTTGACCTTGCACTCGTTTGCGATGCCGCCGTGCAGCAAAGCCTCGTTCAGCGACTTGTAGGATTCCTTCAGATCGACGTACTTCCCGACGATGGCGATCACGACCTCGGTCGTTGCGTTTCGCAGGCGGTCCACAATCCGGCGCCATTCGGACAGGTTGGCTTCCCTTGCCCAGATGTTCATCTGATCCACCAGGCGCTGGTCTATGCCTTCCGCGCTGAAGCGCAGCGGGATCTCGTAGACCGACGACGCATCCTCGGCCGCGATGACGTTCTCGGGGGGGACGTTGCAAAAAAGGCTGATCTTCCGCTTGACCTCGGGGGGCAACGGCTTTTCCGAGCGGCAGACGATGATGTCCGGCTGGATGCCTATGGTGCGCAACGCCATGACGCTGTGCTGCGTGGGCTTGGTCTTCAACTCTCCAGCAGTCCGGATGTAGGGCACGTAGGTCACGTGTACCGACGCGGCGTTTTCGCGGCCCAGATCCAGGCGCATCTGGCGGACCGTTTCCAGGAAAGGCTGGCTCTCGATGTCGCCGACCGTGCCGCCTACCTCGACGATGCAGATATCGACGCCGTCGGCGGCGGCCATGATTCGGCGCCGGATCTCGTCCGTGATGTGGGGGATCACCTGCACTGTGCCGCCCAGGAAGTCGCCTCGGCGTTCCTGTTCCAGCACGTGGGCGTAAATCTGCCCCGATGTGACGTTATTGATGCGTCCCATGGTGGCGCCGGTAAAGCGTTCGTAGTGTCCCAGGTCCAGGTCGGTCTCGGCGCCGTCGTCGGTGACGAACACCTCGCCGTGCTGGAACGGGTTCATGGTGCCGGGATCTACGTTCAGGTAGGGATCGAGCTTCAGCAGCGTGACCTTCAGGCCACGAGCCTCCATCAGTGCCGCTATCGACGAGGCGCTGATGCCCTTGCCGATCGAGGACACCACGCCACCAGTCACAAAGATGAACTTGGTATGCCGCCGACGGGGGGCCATTGGTGCTCCTATATTTTGGAAAGAACGCATGGCCGTATCTGTTTCGGCCAACGTATCCTAGAACCGCCGAGCCTGTGATGTCAAAAAGAATCAGGCGACTTGTTGGCTGGCCGTAGGTTACCCCTAGTCTGCCGACAGCCTTTTCGGCCACTTGCGCGAACCACCGGGAAAGCGGTAATAACCTGTAAACGAGGATTCATCGTGGAAGAGGCCTGCGGCTGTTCACGTTGCAAGAACCCTGTCGATAAAGAGGACCCCAAGTGTGAATCGTGCCGGCAGTTGAGGCCACCGGAAGGCTGGCCGGTTGATTTCCGACTTGGGCAGGTGGTCCTGGAACGACTGGTCCTGACGCGGCGGCTTGGCTTTGGTGCGACCGGCGGCGTCTACCTGGCCGAGGATGCCGATGCCGGTGATCGCGTTGCGGTGAAGTTGCTGCACAGGGATCTTACGCAGGACCTGGAGATTGTTCACCGCTTCCGCCTGGAGGCTGTTCTTACAAAATCATTGGAAATCCCGCAGGTTGTGCCTGCCTACGATTTCGGGGAACTGCCGGACGGCACGCACTATTTCACGATGGAATACGTGGAGGGCGTCGGTCTGGATCAGATGCTTGGCCAGCGTAATACTTTGCCTTTGCCCACTGTTTTGTGTATCGCTCGGCAGGTGCTGACGGCGTTGGATGTGGCGCACAGTCGGGGCGTCGTGCACCGGGATCTGAAGCCTGGCAACCTGCTGCTGTCGCGGGATCCGGTCGGCAAGCCCCTGGTGCGCATACTGGATTTCGGATTCGCCAGGATGACCGATGCCGGGGCAGGGCCGGGGCAGGGGCGTCGTCTGACCCTGGGCCATACGGTGCTGGGCACGCCCACGTACATGGCACCCGAACAGGCCCGAGGATCCAGAAATCTTGACGGGCGCGCCGACCTCTACAGCCTTGGGATTATCCTTTACAGGGCGCTCAGCGGCAGGGCGCCTTTCAGGGGTACCATGGAGGAGGTGCTGCGCGCACACCTCTCGACGCCGCCCGAACCGATGTCCCCCAGAATTCCCGACGTGCCGCCAGCGATGGACGCGATTGTCTTGAAGATGCTGCAAAAGGACCCCGCCTTAAGGTACGCCAAGGCTTCCGAAGTGGTTGCGGAACTGGACCGTGCATTCCCCTCGGGGCCTTCGGCCTGGGACCTGGAAGACATGCACGCCACCACTCCGCAAAGGGCGGAACTTGAGCGTCTGGTCGATCGCTACGTGCTGGGGACGCAGTCGCTGCCTGCGCTTCACGGGGTATCATTATCGGTGGAGCCTTCGGCAAGGAAGAAGTCGGCATGGGTTTGGATCCTGTTGGCCGTATCAGCGCTGATTGCCGCCGCGGTTGTCGGGATTATTTTTCTAGGGGCCTAGATGCTGGCTGCTGATGGCGTGACGCTGTGAAGGCCGGTTCCGTGGTGGGGGGAGAATGAAGGCGGTTGCATCGGTCGTGTTGACGACCCTGGCCTACGCCACAGTTCGGTACAACGTGTTCAAGGGCGTGCCGTGGGATGAGTGGCCGACCTATGTCGTCAACAAGGCGGCCGCGCTGTCGGCGTTGATGCTGATGACCGTATTTCTGATCCGCGGGCGGTCGCAAACTGGTGGCCTTCATTTGCACCTGTTGAGGGCGGCGGCTTGGCTGATCGCCCTGCACGTTCTCCTGTCGCTGGCGCTGCTGGGTCCTGCGACCTATCCGAAGTTCTTCGACGACGGAAAACTGACGGTGTCGGTCGCGTGGTCGCTGTTGCTGGGAGCTTCCGTTGCGGCAGGAAGTCTCCTACGGCCACGACGACCGGTCGGGCAGGCGGATCGCGGTGGGGCACTGCGCCTGGGCCTGCTGGCCTTTGCGGCTGGCAGTCACGCCGCTTTGCTTGGCTTTGGGGGATGGACGACCCCGTCGGCCTGGCCGGGATTCCTGTTCCCGATCACACTGATCGCGTTCATCGTCGGTATCATCGGGTTGCTGGCCGCGGCATTCCCCGTTTCCACCCGCGTGTAAATTGCGTGCGAGGTGACGAAGCGATGACATGCACCGGCGCTGAGGCCCCGGACATCGATGATGACCCGACGAGCGTTCCTGTGGGTTGTGGCGGCCTCGGCGGGCGTGGCTGTTGCAGCGAGTTGAGAGGGTATGCGATGTGGCGATTCTTTCCAGGAAGGCTGCTCGTGTCAAGAATGGCGCGATTTTTCCGGTGCCGATGGCACTGTCCCTGCTGCTGATGGTGGCATGGTGAAGTTGTATGGAGTTGAAGCCCCTTGTGCTCACGCACTACTCGGCCTGTTTACACAGTCGGTCGTATAGAGCGTCAGGCGCGAGGTCGTACCCATTCGGCCAGGAAACCGCCCCGAACTCGTCCAAAAAGACCTGCCGAAAAAACGACTCGTCGCGCAGTGGTGCAGTCATCGGCCCTCTGAAGGATGTGGAAACATCCACGACGCCGTCGATTCCGTCCTCAAACCGGACATATAAACGCCAGCCGGGTTTCGGTTCCACGTACACGGCGCGAGTCATGGCACACCTCATTCCAGCGGTTGGATCCGACGAAGCTGCTCCTGCGCCTCGGCCAGTCGCCAGTTCTCACGAAGTTCTTCTCGATGCAATGATGCCCACTCCAGAACCAGTGCAAGTGCGCGTCTGGGCATCGTTCCCCTCACAACCTCGAGGGAATCAATCGATATGGCAGCCTCGTATTCGGCATAGATCGCGTGGAAGTGCGGCGGCGCGTGTTCGTCGAAGTACATCCTGATGATGATGCCGAAGAATTGAGAAACAGTTGGCATCGGGCGGCTCCTCTGCGCCACTTGCCGATTCTACCACTCGCGGGGATTGGAGTCATCGGACGCAATCGTCTGCGGCTCGTAGATTAGGGCGCGCAGGTCGCGTTGAAGCCGCAGCATCCCCCTTTTCCACCCGCGTGTGAATAGCGTGCGAGGTGACGAAACGATGACATGCGGCGGCGGCGAGGCCCGGGGGATCGCCATTGACCCACTCTCAAGCCATCAACGATACTTGGCCCATGATTTGGAGGTTCGGATGGAAATTGGCACTGGCTCCCGCCGGACATCGATGACCAGACGAGCCTTTCTGGGGGTTGCTGCTGCCTCGGCGGGCGCGGCTGTTGCAGCGAGTTGCGAGGGAACGCATGTCGTTAACACGGCTGGCGGAGACCTTCCGGTTCTGGCAGAAACCGGCGTGCTGGTGGTCGGTGGCGGCCCGGCCGGCCTGGCCGCCGCAATCGGCTCTGCGCACGCCGGCGCTGATACCCTGCTGGTCGAGCGCTACGGTTTTTATGGCGGCGTCATCACCCAGGCGCTGATGGGTTCCATCACGTGGTACCGGTATGCCCAGACCGTGGATGCTGGCGGCGTCTGCGCAGAAATCGAAGCCCGGGCCAAGGCCATGGGCGGCAGCATCAATCTGCTGGAGGTCCTGGAGGATCCTGCCCTCACCGAACTGTTCGTTTCGCGTGCCGAGGCCGCGGGACTGGTGGTCGATGGCAAGCCGACCTACGAGGTGCTGAAGACGGAAATGTTCAAGGCTGTGGCCGACTCGCTGGTTGTGGACGCGGGCGTAACCCCGTTGCTGCACTGCTCCGTGGTCGGCGTGCTGAAGGACGGAAACACGATCCGGGGTGTCATCACCGAAAGCAAGTCGGGTCGCCAGGTGATCCTCGCAAAGCGGGTCATCGACGCCACCGGGGACGCGGACGTTGCTGCCCTGTCTGGCGCACCATTCACCCAGGCGCCGAAGAGCGAACTGATGGAGGTCAGCACCAACTTCTCGGTCAGCAACGTGGACCTGGGCACCTTCGTGACCTATGTCGCGATGCAGAACCGCACGATGGCCGACTGGGTCACCGAGGACTGCGGCAAGGAAAAGAACGGCTTCAGCACGCATGTCTTCCAGGCCTTCCAGGAGGCTGCCGAGGCCGGCGAGATCCCCTCCGACGTGGTTATCAAGGCGTTTCCAGGGGGGTTCACACCTGGTGGCAGCGTCCTGTCCCTGAACGCGGTCCACCAGTACGGCATAGATCCGACCAGCGTGTGGGATCTGACCGGGGCCGAAATCGAGGGCCGCAGGCGGGTCTTGATGGCGATGGACGTCCTGCGTAAACGGGTGCCAGGGTTCGAGAACGCCGAACTCAGCACGATCGGCGCGTCCATCGGCTGCCGTGAGTCGCGGAAGATCCAGGGCGAATATCAAATTACGGGCGACGACGTGCGAAACCAGGCACGGTTCGAGGACAGCATTGGGATCTTCCCGGAATTCCTGGACGCGTACGGGATCCTGTGCCTGCCGACGACCGGCCGGTACTTCCACGTGCCCTATCGCATCACGGTGCCCCAGGGCGTGGAAAACCTGCTGGTGGCGGGCCGCTGCGTGTCCGGGGACCGTGTGTCGTACGCGGCAACCCGCCAGATGGGCTGCTGCATGGTCACCGGCCAGGGTGCTGGCGTCGCCGCGGCTTTGTCCCTGCAGCAGAATCGGACGTGTCGCCAGATCGACGTCGGGATGCTCCAGGCCGCGCTGGTAGCACAGGGCGTCCGGATCGTCTGACGGGAGTGGGTAAAGGGCCGGCGTGTCCAGAGCGTCCGCATCCAGCGGCGGCCCTGTCGATCCGGATGTCCAGCATGGGCGGCTCGAATGCGTTGTTCTTGCCCATCGGCTGCCGAGCCGGGTCGCGCCTATCCAGTCACCGCAGCCCGCCGTCGCCAGAGGGGCAGCGTCAACACCGCGGCGACCGCTGCCAGGCCGGCCAGCATGTCGAAGGCCACGGGCCAGCCCCAGGCCCCGACGACACGGGCCACACCTACTCCCGCGAGTGACGCACCGAAGTACCCGATGCCGTCCAGCAAACCAGCGGCCGTGGCAGCCGACTGCGTACCCCCAAAATCCAGCGCCACGACACCGCCGCCGATCATGCTGTAGGGGCCGAAGATGAAGAACCCCGCCGCGCCGACCAGGACAACGGCAACGGAACCGGGAGTGACGTTAGGAAGAACGGGTGCCAGCCACCGGACCAAACCGTCAACGTGGGCCAGGCCGATCAGTGCAGCGAAGAGCCCTCCAAGGAACAATGCCATGACCGGCCCCCGGCGTCCGCCAGAAAGCCGATCCGAGGCATGACCGGCGACCAGCGAGCCCAGGATCCCCAAAAGCGGGAACACCGTGGACTTGAACAGCGCGACGTCGGCACTTTCACCCAGATCCAGAAAATACTTCGGCATCCAGGTATTGAAGCACTCGCGCAACAGCGTCAGGACAAAGGCCGTGCCCAGCGCCATCAGGAATGCCGGACGCCCCAACAAGGCCGAGGCACGTTGGGTCCATGGCTGGGGAGGTTGTGGCTGCAATTCGGGCTTCGCCCGGGCGTCGGGACCGGGAAGGCCCTTATCCTGCGGACGATTCACGATTCCCCCGGCGACCAGCAGGCCGACGGCGGCCAGCAGCGCGGCTGGAAGGACGAACAGGGAACGCCACCCAAGACCCCAGGCAATCAGCGCCCCCAGAAGAAGGGGGGCCAGCGCGCCACCGAACTGGTACGACGTCGAGATCAGCCCCATCGCTGCGCCGTGCTCGGACCTGTCATGCCATCGAGGGATGATATCTACGAGGCCCTGCCAGCCGACCGATTGCATAAGGCGGCCAGCGCCCCAGAACAGCGTCAGCATCACGATTCCGTGCGAAACTCCCACGAGGGCGGTAACCACGGCGGACCCAAACAAGCCAGCCAGGAAGACTCGGCGTCCGCCGAACCGCTCGGCCAAAGGGCCCGCCGCGAACTTCCCCGCCGCGTAGCACAGGGTTCCGATTGACGCGATGCTTCCGAATGCGAGGGTGTCGATCCCCTCCTCCCTCGCGAGGAAACCGGCCGAGGCCGCGAGGTTCGGCCGGCACAGGTAGTACGCTGCGTAGCCCACCAGGAGGGACCAGAAGGTCAGCGTCCGCCACTGGACGAACGCCCGCCGCGAATCGACCGGCAGGGCCAGGACAACGCGCGGCGTGCTCACGGCGCCTCTCCGGACACCAGCCGCCCTTCGATGTCTTCCAGGATCGCGGGGCAGGCGCTCCAGTCATCTATGACATAGTGCGCTCCGGTCGCCTCGAGGCGTCGGCGGCCGGCCTGTGCCAGATCGACCCGCTCGGCCAGCGGTAGGGCGAACCATTCGTCCTTGGACAGGCCAATCTCGTTCCCGCACGTGACGACGCCCACGGTCCACGTGCCGGCCGCCAGGCCCTCGCCGATGTCGGCTGGGGTATCTCCGAACTTCACGACGGCCGCCGATGGATGTACGTCCAGCAGTTCCAGAACGCGATGCATCATCCACGGGGCGGGCCGGCCCGCCGGGACATCGGATACCGACGCCATGGCATCGGGCACGTATCCCTGCCGGGCGGCCTCTGCCGCAACGACGGCCAGCAACTCGGCGGTGTATCCTGTTGTCGAGCCGATGCGCATTCGGCGGCAACGCATGAATTCGATTGCAGCGAGGACTCCGGGAATGACCTGGGCGGTTTCGGCCAGCACCGTCAACTGGGCCGGTATGAATTCCGCGAACAGCGATGCCACGTCGCTGTCATCCGACGGGTTGCCGTGGACCTGTTGCCAGGCCTTGGCAACCCTGGGCGTAGCCAGCAGGCGGCGCAGGTGCTCCATCTTGTGCAGGCCCATGAACGCACGCACTTCGCTGGCCGTCACCTCGACATTGCGGCCTCGAAACACGGACTGAAACGCCTGGACCGGCGCTCGGGAACCGAAATCTACGGCGGTACCGGCCCAGTCCAGCACGGCGGCACGAAGGGGCCCGGAATAGCGAACGTGTCTAGAATTGCGCATGCTCGTCCTCCTCAGGCAGCGTCGGGCCGGAAGCCCATCTGGGCGGCTACCTCGCGAATCGCAATGACCAAGCCGCGGATGTCCTCGGGGAACAGTTGGCCGATGTTCCCGATGCGGAAGCAGTCGGCGTGGGTCAGCTTCCCGGGATAGATGACCAGGCCCTGTCGGGCGAGGCGGGAGTAGAACTCCTCGAACCGGAACGCCGGATCTGCCGGATACCGAAAGGTCGTGATGATCCACCCCTGCAGGGTCGGGTCCAGGTACTCCTTGAATCCCAGGGTTCGCATACCAGTAACCAGCGCGTTGTGGTTCTCGCGATACCGCGTCATCCGCCCGACAACTCCGCCCTCGGCATCGAGTTCGTCGAGGGCCTGCCGAAATGCAAGGAGTATCTGGACCGGCGGCGTGAATCGGAACTGGCCGGACCGCTCCAGTTCCTCCCACTGGGCCAAGAGGTCCAGTGCGACGCTGCGGGCCCGCCCCTGGCAACCCGCCAGCGCTGCCCTGCGCGCGACGCAGAACGAGAACCCGGGGACGCCCTCGATGCACTTGTTGGACGAGGACACCAGAGCATCGACGTGGCAGTTCGCGACGTCCAGCGGAACCGCGCCGAAGCTGCTCATGGCATCGACCAGAAACGACACGCTTCTGGCGTGGACGATCTCCCCCAGGCGCTCGACCGGGTTCAGAATGCCGGTGGTGGTTTCACAGTGGACGACCGCCACGTTCGTGATCGTCTGGTCCGCCTGCAGGGCTGCAGCCACGGCTACGGTGTCGGTGGGCCGATCCTCGGGCCCTTCGACAACCGTAACGTCGATCCCGAGGACTTGCGCGATGTGCACGATCCGGCGCCCGTAGGCCCCGTTCACGGCGACCAGCAGGCGCCCGTTGCGGGGCACGAATGTCCCGATCATCGCCTCGATTCCCATGGTGCCGGCACCCTGGATGATGACGGTGGTGTACTCGTCGGACCGGGCCGTGGCCAAGGCCACCAAACGACGACGCACGTCGGCCACGAGTTCGATGAACAGCGAGTCTCGGGACCCAAGGTCCCGAACCAGTGCGGCCTTGACCGTGGTGCTGGTCGTAAGTGGTCCCGGAGTAAACAGCAGGGCGTCGGCGGCGGGCATTCGAGAACTCCTTCCTATGGTCGAACGCATAGTACAGTCGGACTCGTAGCGCCCCAGTGACACGCCTCCAATTCTTCCGTTACAGGAATGCAACTGATTCGTGAATCGCATCATTCCCAGCAGACGCATTCGGAGGCTTACTGCCGGCAGAGGGTCGACTGATGAGCAACGAAGCCCCCGGAGATATCGCCCCCAACCTTCACACGCGCTGAGTTGCCGCTCCATGGACATCGTCATCGTCTGTAAGAAGCGACCGGATTGGCAAAAATATCCGGTCTGAAAACCCCTGGTCGGTCTTGAACAACGGCGGAAAGATTGATGCTCGCTACGTGGTGCTGGGGCGAAACTGGGGCCTACTTCGTAAGGGTAAACGTGTCCAAGACTTCGTCGCCGTACCCTGCATAGGCCGTCACAGTAAGTGATTTCCCGTCCACGTCGACCACGGCGTAGTTACCCTTGTCACCGTGGTGTGACACGGCGGTCCACCAATCTTGACCTGCCGAGTAGCCTGGTGAGTAGAATCCACCCACCACCACGTAAACTGGTCCCTGCCCGTCATCAACCTTCTGGCTGCCCCGAATAGGGAACGTTCGCTCGTAGTCGTGGTCGTGGCCAGCGAATGCCACAGCGACGCCATTCTTCTCGAAGATCGGCACCCAGTTATCGATTACTCGCTGGGTCGCGCCGTGGGACGGGGACGCCGAATATGCCGGGTGGTGGAACATGGTGATGATCCAGTCCACGTCGGGGTCCACACTGGCCTCGGCCAGGTCTGCGTCAAGCCAGTCATTCTGTGCTAGAACGCCGGCGTCCGTGTTGCTGTCAAGGCCAACGAAGTGAACGTTTCCAAAGGTGAACGACCAGCCGTGACCCCTTATTTCTTCGGGCAGTGTCTGGATCTGGGGAAGAGCAAACTGGTAATAGAACAGGTCGGCAAAGACCTCGTGGTTGCCCTGGATCGGCATCAACGGAGCACTCGACAGTATTGGGGACATGGCGTCCAGCCACCGGTCCCATTCAGACTGAATTCCAACCTCGTTCATGTCACCATTGAACAGCCAGAAATCCGCATCGACCAGAGCAAGTCGCGGCGCATTCTCACGGATCTTGTCAGCCCCAGAACGACTGTCTCCGGCCGAAACAAACCTGAATTTCGAGCGGTCGCCGCGACTAAGGCCGCTCCGCGCGTCCTGCACGGCCGAAAGGTTCGGAGTGACGAAGGTTTGGTTTGCTTCGTCAAAATCGGCCCACGTACCAGCCCTGTAGCGGTAGGCGGTCATTGGGTCCAGGCCGGTCAGTTGAACAATCCACTCGGACCGATTTACCAAGTTGCCTGCGTCGTCGAACGTTTCGTATGAAAAGCCGGTTCCGGTAGCAACCCGTGTTGTCTCAAACGGCATGGCGCCGTCCTGACCAGTTTCGCACTCCGCCAATTTGGCAAACCACACCTTCGGGACATAGCCATCAGAGGCGTCCGTCTCGGTTTGCCATTGAACCGTAAGGGTATGCGAGGGGTCATCCTGCCAGGTAACGTGGACCGCGCGTGGCTTGAGCCCAGTGGTCGTCGACCAGTTGGCCGGCCCCTTTACCATAAGCAGACCGTTTCCAGGATCGACTACGGCGTCATGAGGAATGAATGCATCCTGAATATCATTTGATACATCGGATGTCTGAGAATCTCCCGAGTCTACTCCCTCGGCGTTAAACCCGCAGCCGGCACTTGCTATGCATGGAATCGCTGCAGCAGCCATGGTCCAAATCAAAAACTTCCCGACATTCATCTTGTCTCCTCCAGGGTTCAAAGAGCGTACTGGAACAGCACCACTGCCATGTCATTGTTGAAGGAAATACCTTCCTTCTCGATCCGATGAACATAGTTGACGTCGACCCGGGCCTCGTTCGTAACTTTCAGTGAAATTCCGGCGGTGACCCACATCTTCTTCTGCTTGGCCAGTTCGTCTATTGACTGGGTTGCTCCGGCGCCGCGTATTACCGAATCTCCGTCCATTGATTCGATGCGACACGCCAGATCAAGAAGTCCTGGCCATGCCTGGATCTGCAGGTCGGCATGCCAGCCCCATCCCCGATCGGCCTTGCGGCCAGCTGCTCCGGGCGACTCTGTGTAGAAGTCCTTCACGACGAACTCGCCCTCGATGGTGAACAGCCAGGCGTGAAGGTGCAAATCGGCCCCCATCCACCGATGTTCGGTTGGGGGATCAAAATTCTCCTTCACCCAACTGAACGACCCGCCAAGTGTGGCCTCGAAATCCAGTGCCTTTACCTTCACGGCATTCAGCAGCCGGTGCAGTCGCAACTCGGCTCGGGCTGCGTATTGCAGCTGTGTCGACCGCCGGATTTGTTCCACAGCCAAGCCGCTGCTGTTGAATACCCCTCCAGTCAACGTGAACACCTGCCATGGGTCGCCCACCGTGACG
Source organism: uncultured Myxococcales bacterium (assembly GCA_903936705.1). GTDB lineage: Bacteria > Myxococcota_A > UBA9042 > DTJE01 > DTJE01 > CAIZWN01. Next base: position 155,901 of record CAIZWN010000051.1, on the reverse strand, counting down.
TAGGCCCCGATCTGACGCTTCGTGATCAGGGTGTCTAGTGTCGGGGATTGAATCAGCAATGACTTGTCGCTTGATTTCATGTTTGCCTGGCTTATCGGAACCTTCATTCGGCCGACGCGCAGGTCCATCCATGGGAATAGATTCCAGCCAACGTAAGCGTCTTTGAGGTAGTCGGAGGAGCGGTTGCCATCCTTTTCCCGTGGAATCAACTCGGCCTTCAATTGATAGTAGACGCCGCTCATTTGATGGCGACCTTTCAGTCCAATCTCGGCGCTGTCCAATATGAAGCCTGTTCTATGCCCGAACTGCGAGGGATCCATCTTGTCCGACGACACGGTCAATGTCTTGCCGTCCGCGGTCGTTATGGTGGCGCGATCGACGTGCGTCCATGTCGCAAGAGTGCGAACCGAAAGAACCGGCTGTATGAGGCCGTCCAGGAACGAAGTCTTCAGGCCCTGCAGCGGTCGCGGTGGCGAATTCTCCTGCCCAATCGTAACTTCCGGATCGAAATACTGGAACCGGAACAGCACTCCCGGGGAGCTTTTTACGCCAGAAAATGGAGCAAAGATCTCGTAGAGTCCGGCTCTCGCGTCGCACGGAATGATTGACCCTACGACGAACAGCAGCATTGCAAATAAAGTGCTCCACCTACGAATGTCCAACGCGCTTCCTCCGATTTGCATCAATTGCAGCCAGGCAAATATTCATCCACATCGAGATACATACAGTTGTAGTTCCGTAACACCGCGTACTTCACGAGTACCATCCAGACCTCGTCCGACTGTCTGATGTTCGAAAGGGTCACACCCGGCGGCAGGTGAAGGTCAGGTCGTGACGCAGTGCGCTTTTGAATTGCCAAGGTGTAGGTTTTTGCTGGGTCAGGTTGGGCTCTTGCTGCGAATCCCCATTCCAACATCCCGTCGCGAATAGCCGCCAGATCCGCACCTGAAATATTGGCGAGTACAAAACTGCTGAAACCTGAGGTTCCCGCTGGTTCCCGTTCGACAAGGAAGGAGTTCATCAAGTCTTGTGAAACGACACGGCCGGCCGAAATAGAGGTCCAGACAGTTCCGGGGTCCACTAGGCCAGCGTCCGCCCCTAGTGCCGATACTGCAGCTCGTGCGGCCAAAACGGCGACCCGCGCGTCACCCAGGGACTCCTTCTCGATCGCGACTGGCTTCTGCATTGCCGGCATCTTGGCGTCAAGAAAACTCGACAAAAGCGCTTCCATCTCCGCGTCTGCTGGCAGTGACCCGAGTACGTTGACCTTCAGATCGTGCTGCCAGCCGGCAATGCGTCGCTGAGCAAGATCGATTGTTACGTCCAGACGTGTGACGAAGTTACCGCCGGAACCGGACTGGACTATGAGGGTATCGCCCACGACTTCGGGTTCGGCCAGCACTGTGTGGGAATGCCCGCCAAGGATGACGTCGATCCCGGGAACAACCGAGGCAAGCGCCTTGTCAAGGTCGTTTCCCAGATGACTCACCAGCACCATGAGATCGACGTTCGCGCGATGTTGCGCCATAATTTCATTCGCAACATGTACATAGTCGAATCGCGTCGGCATTTCAGCGTAGAAGTCTCCCTGGTATGGAGTGTCCTGGTCATCCCAGGGCCCTGACACCAGCCCAAAGAATCCTACACGAACGCAGCCGATCTGCTTTTCGGCGTAGCTTACTGCTCCGAAGCCTTCAGGGTCGTCGCCAATATAGCTGATATTGCTGGCCAGAACGATTCCTTTGGGATCTCTTGAGTGTTGGAGCACCTCGTCGATGGACCAGGCAAAGTCGTGGTTGCCGAGGACGCGGACATCAAACTCCATTGCCCGGGTTAACGTCATGGTTGAAAGTCCCTTTGTTGTCTGCTCAGCAAAGCAGCCCTTTTCGTGGTCGTCCCCTCCATCCGTGAATAGCGTATAGGGGTTTTCGGCGCGAACCTCCTTTACATACCCAACGAGGCGCGCGTAGGGGTTTCCATCCTGTGACGGAATGTAGCTGGAATGCAGATCGTTCACATGAACGAAGGTCACTGTCTGCAGTGTCATCGTTGGCGCGCAAACGTCGGAATTCACGGAGTCAGGCTGAACCATAACGTCGGACAGCGACGTGGTGTCTAATCCGGCATCGACCACGGCTTCGTCCGAGCCAGTAGACTCTTCAGATGAAGGTTCGTTGTAACCGGTCATGTCGGGTGCATAGCTACCTATGTCATCGGTTGTAACGTCCTGCTCCAACGGTCTGCCAGTCGAATCCGATGTCGAGTCGCATCCAGAGAGCACCAAAACCAGAGCTGCAAGTGGCATCAGCATAATTTGGGCTGAAAGCTGCATTTGTCCTCCTGAATTCTTCGAGGCGATTCTGCAATGACTGGTCACCAGCACGAGGCGTCGTGAAGGTCCTGGGTTTTGTTCCCAGGTGACCTGGCCGAACCCGGCGTGCGCTTGAGAAAGTGGCTGGAAAGCCTGTTCCAGAGCGATGCGGGCTGGCCGTTCCAAAACAGGATCGGCCCCTGGTCCATTCCCAGCATTTCAGCCAGCACCGCTCGCGCACGTTCGACGCTTGCCGGATTGTAGGGGTCAAACATTACCTGCAGGACGTCCTCATCGGCCTCCGGGTCGGACAGCAATTGGCTGTTGGTTGTGCGCGGCGGCATCACCCGGATACTCATCATGGCCCGAACCTCCACTGGTATCGCAGGTAATGATACTTATCGTTCGTGACGGCCAAGTGAATGCTTTGTAAGCGTTTGCTTTCGGGCGCAGGCGCTTGCCACGAGGTTGTCATACTGTCGGGCTGGCAGGTTTTCCACGAACGTTGCTGTGTCGTAACGAAGCAGTCATTTTGAAGTTCTATCATGCGGTTGTCGGATATGGAGGGAGCTGATGTGCCCCAACTACTTCGCGTCGAACCGCCAGTCGCTGTGCCTGTGCCATCCTGACGGCCTTATGTGCCCCAGCGTTCGCGAGCGGGAATTCCTTTGCACCGCGCGTTTCGAGTCCTGCTCCGTTTATGTCCTTTTGCTTCAGGAAGCGGCCCGTGCGCGCCTTGTTCATGTGGCCGCGGTAGGCCCGATTCGTAGAGGATGCGACGACAGATGCATCTCTACCCAGTGATGCGGTTGTCCCGCAATGAGCAGCCATAAGTGGTTTGAAGGGTTCGGATATGCCTGGAAAGAGTCAAGCCTTCGCTGGCAAGTCCGCGAACCGATAACCTACCCCACGCACGGTCTGAACGTGGCGCCCCATTTGTCCCAGTTTGTCGCGCAGTCGCTTGGTCATTGTATCGACGGTTCGGGTCTCGATGTCGGCCTGGATGCCCCAGACTCTTTCCAGCAGAAGCTCCCGCGTCAGCACCCTTCCTCGGTTCAGGACCATGGCTGCCAACAGTCGGTATTCAAGAGCGGTTAACTCGATCTCGATTCCCCCGACGAACACCCTGTGAGCCGGGCCGTCGATGAATAGCGTGCCCACCGTATACGAGGGGTCATCTTTTGACGTCGGTGCGGTAGTGGTGTTCCTTCTGAGGACGGCGTTGACGCGCAGAACCAGTTCGCGCATCGCGAACGGCTTCACGATGTAGTCGTCAACGCCCAGCTCGAAGCCGACGATTCGATCGACCTCCTCGCCGCAGGCAGTGGCCATGATGATCGGAATCGCACTTGTCACCGGGTCGGACTTCAGCCGGCGGACAACTGTGGTGCCCGACAGGTCGGGTAGCATCATGTCCAGCAGGATGATATCCGGGTGCCTGTTGCGTGCTGCTTCTATGCCGGCCTCGCCCAGCCGTACGACGATCGTCGTAAATCCAGCTCGGTTCAGGTTCATTGCCACTATCTGGGCGAAATCGGTCTCGTCCTCGATGATAAGTGTGGTCATGGGCATGTCTCCATTTGACGCCGGGTTTTTACGTCTTCCGAATCTGCTGTCGTTATGAATCGATGCGTTGCCAGCGGAGCGTCTGGGTGTTTACGTTCATTCATCGTTGCGGAGTTTGGCATTTTCGCGTGGCGTGATTGTGGCTTTTCGGCAATTCTTTCGGGCATGGACGTGACTGTCGGTCAAATGCGGGGCGATTGTGGAACTTTCCGTATTGATTAGGGGTTTTGTTTAGTTTCTTGCAAGAGACATGCTGGATTGGCGTCGAATCGATGACTTTGTCAAAAGATCCTCACAGTTGCGCTTCGCTGTAAACCCGGTTCGTGTTGGAGTGCCGTCGGGTTCGTAGCGTTGCGATGAATCCGACAATCAGAACCAGAAACCAGGGGCTGGTGTTCGAGATTGGGGCCGCCGAGCAGCCTCCCGCGCTTTTGCCTGGTGTCGAGGTGTCCTTGCCGGTATCGGTGGCGATATCGCCGGCCGGCGGCACCTCCGTTCCGGAAACGTCGGATGAGGGCGAATCCGGTTTGCCAGGCAGATCCCAGGCGTCGTCGCCGGCGACTTCCTCCGGCGTCGCGGTATCGGCCGTTCCCTCGTCTCCAGGGGATTCAGCAACGTCGGGCATTGGCTCGGGCGTGCCACCGACTGGCATGTGAACCAGTGCGTTCGGCGAGCGATTGCCCCCGGCGCCAAGCTCGAAGTACCTGCCCATCCAGTAGGACGCCAGCAGGTCACCGCCCGGGTTCAGCATCATCGACGATCCCCAGCCGTTGACCGAGAACGGGTTCGACCGTGCGTTGAAGTTGGAATTCGGGCGGATGGACGGGTCCAGGGCCTCGGTCGCCAAGGGGGTGCCGTTTCGATCGCGGCCAGCGATCGTGATGATCGTCTTGCCGTCGATGGCGGTGCACGTGCCTGCTGCAAGTTCCGTTTCGTCGCAGTTGATGCGCGCATCGTCCCAATAGCCGCCGGAGGTAGGGGCGCCCGCCGGGAAGGCCGCCAGTTGGGAAGCCAGTTGGTCGGCCACTGACTGCCGGTCGTTCCGGTCGGTCACGGCAAGGTACAACGAGTGCCACAACGTCTGCTTGGACAGCGACGCGGCAAACGGCTGGTTCGCCGGTGCCCACCATCCGTCCTCCAGGTATCGACGCAAACTGGCGCGTACGGAGTCATCGGTCTCGAGATAAAGCCCCAGGAACAGCGCAATCGCCGTCATGTCGGGGACGTCGGTGTTCGTGTCCAGCCCCATGTACAGGTAGGACAGCGCGTCGGGGCCGTCGAAGGCTTTCATCTTGCCCAGATAGTCGCGATTGCCCAGCAGTTCCTTGTACAGGTACTCCTCGACTTCGTTGTCGCCCGTCACGTGATGGATTGATTTCAGCACGGCGAAGGTCATGAACAGGTTGAACACATTGAACTGGGGGGCATCAGCCGGCAGGTAGATCTTCTCCATCGAAAGCGGGTTGAGGTCGTGGAACATCGTGGGACGGCCGTCGGCGTCCATGATTATCAGGTCGTATTGACCCTCGCCGCTGCAACCTTCCAGGCCCAGGATTTCCCGCTGCGTCTTGAGGACCTTGAAAATCCCGAGGGCGTCGTCGCGCATCCGCTGGATTATTGCCGGGTTGATTGTCGGGTCGCCAGACAACGCGTCGTACAGGGCTACCATCCCGAACATCTGTCCCACAAGTTGGTCCTTGGACGCCGAATCGATCCACATCCAGGTGCCGTCCGGCAGAACGCCAGCCGAGTTGTCGGCTCGATCGATACCGTTGTCCTTGGGTCTAGGGAGGGGGCCTTCGTCGTCCTTCAGTGGCACGGTGGCCGGGGTGGCTCCCGGAATGGCCGGCGCGTCGGTATCGCCCAGGTCATCTGTGCCCAGGCGTCGAATGCCGCGGGCAACCACGCCGTTGCCTCCGGATACCACGTAGAACACGTGCCAGGACTCGGCTGCGCGGATGACTCTGTCTCGAGCGATCTTGAGGTTCTCTGCCGAGGCTCCGTCACGCTTCAGGACCCGGTACTCGTAGGCCGCCCCGGCCAGGGCTACCCCGCCGAAGAAGCCCAGGTCACCATGTTCGCCAAAGTCCGCGATAACGTCGTAGGGATGCTTGGAGCCGAAGGCCTTGAAGTCCGCTACGGCATCCTGCTTCAGGAAGTCTTCGATGGCGGTGCGACTGGCGGCGTCTTTGGCATAAACGTCCAGGGACAAGCCGAAAGGGCGCGCATTGAAGGTATAGAACTGGCGGCCGTGGCGGGTCATCCTGGCAGCCAGGTCGCCACCCAGGGCGCTTTCAGTCAAGACCGGGGCGGCTGCGGCAGGCAGGGACAGGGTGATCAAGGCGGCCGACAGGAACACTGCCGGAAGGATCGGGAGACGAAGCATCGAAACCTCCTTGGAATCGTACCAGGCCGGGGGATTCTATCCGAACCTGCTGTCATCTGGTGCAAACGGTTGCCGCGAAGGGGGCTGCCTGGGAAGCATCACTCAATACATAGGCAAATCAGCAGTGAATGGGACCGTTTGGAGCGCAAATCCGTGGGCCTTGACACCCTCTTTCATGGCGGACACCATCAATCGAGACTCCAGTTGCCTGACCTTGGACAATTTGGTGGGGTTTTCCCATGCACGAAGTGGTCGTGGCCCAGCAGATTGTCGAGGCGGTGGTTGATACCTCGCTGCGTCACGGAGGAAGGCGGGTTCGCGTGGCGCGCATGGTGCTGGGCGAACTGGCGTGCATCGACCCCGAGACGTTGACATTCGCCTTCATGGTAGCGTGTCGCGGAACGTGTGCCGAATCGTGTCTGCTGGAGATTCGGCGTCTTCCGTTGGTGTTGCGGTGCCGGGAATGCGGGGCCGAGGGCCAGCGGGCCGGTCCGGTTGAACCTTGCTCCGTTTGTGGTGCCATTGGTGGTGATGTTCTGCAGGGGCGCGAGATCCGACTGACGACGATAGACGTTGATGATGCCGGCGAGGCGTGCGGCAAAGAGGCAGGTATCGAAGCGATCATGTCGGGGGGGGGATTGCCGTCGCGCTTCAGGGCGTAACCACCTGGCAAGGGGGATATTCGAATGATTGAGCTGACGATCGAGCGTGGCCTGCTGGACGACAACGACCGTGCGGCGCAGGTGAACCGCGATCGTTTTCGAAAGGCTGGCGTGTATGTCTTGAACCTGATGAGCGGCCCTGGAGCAGGCAAGACGACACTGCTGGAGCAGACGGCCCAGCGGTTGCGTGATCGCCTGCGAATGGGCGTCATCGTTGGCGATATCCAGACCAGTCGGGACGCCGATCGGATCGGGCGGCATGGCGTTCCGGTGCACCAGATCAACACGGGAGGTGGGTGCCACCTTGATGCAAGGATGCTTGAGGCGGCACTGGACGCGATGGACCCTGCCAGCCTGGACTTGCTGATCGTCGAGAACGTGGGGAACCTGGTGTGTCCGGCCGAGTTCGACCTGGGTGAGCACGACAAGGCCATGGTCCTGTCGGTAACGGAAGGCGCCGACAAGCCGGCCAAGTACCCGCTGATGTTCTGTCAGTCGAGGCTGATGATCCTTGGCAAAGTCGACCTGCTGCCGTACCTGGATTTTGATTGCGACGCTGCCATTGCGGATGCCCGCGCGCTGAACCCTGGACTTGAGGTGTTGCGCCTGTCCTCGAAGACCGGCGAGGGCCTTGAGGCATGGACCGACTGGCTGGTCGGGCGGTGGCGCGCCGTGCGCGAGGGGAGGTGAACCGTGTGCCTGGCCGTGCCCATGCGACTTGTCTCGATTGATGGCGCCGAAGGGAAGGCCGAGGTCCAGGGTGTTGGTCGGGGCGTGCGGCTGGACCTGGTGCCGGACGCGAAGGCTGGTGACTGGCTGATTGTTCATGCCGGTTACGCGATCGAGATTCTTGACGAGGCCGAAGCGGCCGAGTCGATGGCCATGGTGGCCGTGGCCATGGCAGATGAGCCTGTCAGGGCCTAGCTGGCGTCGTGGCCCGCCGATCGGAGGTGCCGTGTCCGATAAATTGGCCGGATTTCGCGACATCGCACGGGTCCGCACGCTGGCCGACTCGATTGCGAGGCTGGACCCTGGGCGACCCGTCCGTCTGATGCACGTTTGCGGTACCCACGAGAACGTTTTGTGCCAGTACGGCCTGCGTGAGTTGCTGCCCGAATGGTTGACCCTGGTCGCTGGACCAGGCTGCCCCGTGTGCGTCTGTCCGGCCTCCGATCTTGACCTGGCAATACGGGCGGCGTCGATGCTGCGAGTGGTGCTGGCAACTTTCGGGGATGTCGTTCGTGTGCCGGCTGCGCGCACCAGTTTGTCTGATGCACGGGCGCGGGGTGGCGACGTGCGGGTAGTCTACGGCGCGGCCGATGCTGTGGCGCTGGCGCGGGCGATGCCTGACCGGGAAGTCGTGTTCTTTGCCGCAGGTTTCGAGACTACCGCCTGCACTACGGCGGCCGCCCTGCGTGCCGATCCGCCCGGGAATTTTTCGGTTCTGTGCAGTCACCGTCTGGTGCCGCCGGCGCTTGATGCCCTGCTTGCGCTTCCGGGCGTGGCGCCCCACGGATTCCTGCTGCCGGGCCATGTCATCGCGATAACCGGGCTTGGGGCGTACCGGGAACTGTGCCTGCGACGGCCGATTCCCATGGCCGTGGGGGGGTTCGAGCCGGTTGACCTGCTGCTGGCGTTGAAGGACCTGGTCGAACAGGTTGTCGATGGGCGGCCACGCGTCGGCAACGACTACACCCGGGTGGTGCGAGACCTGGGAAATCCTGCGGCCATCCAGGCGATCGATGCGGTGTTCGAGGCGCGCGATTCGACCTGGCGCGGGATCGGTATGATTCCGGCCTCGGGCCTGGGCCTGCGTCGGTCATTTGGCGGACGTGATGCTGCGGCGCGTTTCGGCCTTGAACCCGATCCCGAAGTGGCGGACACGTCGCCCGGCTGTCGCTGCGGGGACGTTCTGCTGGGCCGGCTGGAACCCGAAGCGTGCCCGCTGTTTGCCGGCGCGTGCACCCCGGATCTTCCGATCGGCCCGTGCATGGTGGCTTTCGAAGGAACCTGTGCGGCAAGGTACCGGCATCGAAGGGGCTGAAGCCGCTACGATGCCAGGTTACGCATCGACCGCCGGAGGAATGGTTTGTGGCAGGCAATTCCGCCCACGATATCATCACTTTGGGGCATGGCAGTGGCGGTCGCCTGACCTCGGACCTGGTCAGGGACATCTTTCTGCCCCATCTGTCGAACCCCAGGCTGGACGTGATGGGAGACGCCGCATGGCTGCCGCGGGTCGAGGGCCGCCTGGCGATGACGACCGACGGATTTGTCGTCAGTCCCCGGGTTTTTCCCGGAGGTGACATCGGGTGCCTGGCGGTCTACGGCACCGTGAATGATCTGGCGGTGGGAGGTGCGCAGCCGCTTGCCTTGTCGGCCTCGTTCATCCTGGAGGAGGGGCTGCCAATAGACGAACTGCGGCGGCACGCGGAATCGATGGGCAATGCCGCCCGCCATTGCGGCGTCGAGGTTGTGACCGGCGATACCAAGGTCGTGCAGCGCGGCCATGGCGACGGCTTGTACATCGTGACGGCCGGGGTGGGGCGGTTGCGCGACCAGCCTCCAACCGGCGCGGCCTCGCTTCTTTCCGGTGACGAGGTCGTGGTCAGCGGGCCGATTGGAGACCATGGCGCAGTCATCGCCGCCATTCGCAACGGAATGGATCCCGGCTTGCTGAAAAGCGACTGCGGGCCGGTGCTGCCGCTGGTCGATGCCTTGTACTCGAGGGGAATCATGCCGCGTTTCCTGCGTGACCCGACGCGGGGGGGCCTGGCGACGGTCCTTTCCGAACTGGCCAAGGAGGCCGGTGTGACGGTCGAACTGCGCGAGGCGGACTTGCCTGTGCGTGACGAGGTTCGTGGCGTCTGCGACCTTCTGGGGCTGGACCCGCTGTTCCTGGCCTGCGAGGGGCGCATGGTCGCCATCGTGCCGGCAGGGCAGGGTTCAGCCGCTGTGGCTGCCATGACAGGGTGTCCCGAGGGAAGTGGCGCGCGCATCGTTGGGCGCATCGTGGCGCGCGAGTCGGGCCCGGTCGTGATGGTCACGTTGTATGGTGGTCGGCGGCTGTACGACACGCCGGCATCCGAGCCGCTGCCTCGAATCTGCTGAACCATGGTGAGGCAATCGATGAGTGCCCCGACTCGCTGCGTCTTCCTTGTCCGGGGAATTGTGCAGGGCGTCGGATTCAGGCCGTTCGTCTACAGGACGGCGGTTGCGCTGGACCTGGCTGGATCGGTACGCAACGAGCCGGAGGGTGTGGCAATCGAGGCCGAGGGCCCGCGGGCGCAGATCGACCTGTTGCAGCGGGCGCTTTGGACATCTGCTCCCCCGATGGCTCGCGTAGAAAGCGTGGATGCCTCCTGGCTGCCGCCCGCTGGCATCCGCGGTTTTGCCATTACGGCTTCGCGTGGTTCAACCTCGACTACTTTGGTTCCGGCCGACGTGGCGACCTGTCCGTCCTGTCTTGCCGAGATGTGCGATTCGGGCGATCGCCGCTACGGCTATCCGTTCATCAACTGTACCGATTGCGGCCCTCGCTATACCTTGATCAGGGGCATGCCCTACGACCGTGCCATGACGACAATGGCAACTTTCTCCCAGTGCCCGTCGTGCCTTGCCGAGTACACGGACCCGATGTCACGCAGATTTCACGCCGAGCCGAACGCCTGTCCGGCCTGCGGACCCGGCTTGTCGTTGCTGGACGGCTTTGGTGCGCTAGTCGAGGCCCCGGACCCGCTTGCCGAGGCGGTACGGCGCTTGCGGTCGGGGGCTATCTTGGCGGTGAAGGGCCTGGGCGGCTTCCACCTGGTGTGCAATGCCCGCGATGCGACGGCAGTGGATCGCATGCGTCGGCTGAAGCAGCGTGACGGCAAACCGTTTGCGGTGATGTCGCCCGACGTGGACGCGATCCGGGCGTTTGCATGTGTTGCAATGGATGAGGCGGATCTTCTGGCAACGCCAGCGCGCCCGATTGTGCTGCTGCGCAAGGCAGACTTGTTCGATCTGGCAGAAGGCATCGCGCCCAACAATGCCTTCATCGGGGCGATGCTCCCGTATGCGCCTTTGCACCACAGGATCCTTTCCGATGGCGCCTTCACCGCCCTGGTCATGACCTCGGCGAATCCTCACGACGAGCCGATAGCGTCGGGCAACGACGAGGCCGTGCGGCGTTTGTCTGGAATCGCGGACGGCTTCCTGGTCCACGACCGCGATATCGTGACCCGATGCGACGATTCGGTGGCGGCGGTGTTAGCTGGCCGCACTCGCATGATTCGTCGCAGCCGGGGGTACGTGCCTTTGCCGATTTCGATGCCGGTTGATGGCCCGCCAATTCTTGCGGTCGGCGCGGACCTCAAGAACGCCTTCTGCGTCACCAGGGGGGGCCTAGCCTTCATGGGGCCTCATGTCGGCGATCTGGCAAATGCTGCCACCGCCGTCTGGTTCGAGGAGGCCGCCATGCACCTGTGCGGCCTGCTTAACGTTCGACCTGCTGCGGTCGCGCACGACATGCACCCCGATTACATGTCCACACGTCTTGCCACCCTCCTGCGGGACCTGCTGTGCCCGGATGCGCCCCTGGTCCCTGTCCAGCACCATCACGCCCACGTTCTGTCGTGCCTTGCCGAGCATCGTCGCACCGGCCCGGTTATCGGGCTGGCCCTGGACGGCACGGGCTACGGCACCGACGGCACGATCTGGGGGGGTGAAATCCTGATGGTCGATGGCGCAAACTTCGGTCGCCATGCAACGCTAAGGCCTCTTCCTCTTCCGGGTGGGGACATGGCGACCCTCGAGCCATGGCGTCTTGCTGTGTCGATCCTGCACCAGGCTGACGCGGACAATCTGGTTGCAGCGTTCAGCCCCCGCTGGCCTGTTGATTCCCCAAGGATCGATGCGGTGCTGGGGCTGTGCCGTAACGGACGTGATCTCCCGCGCTCGTCGGGTCTTGGCCGCCTTTTTGACGCAGTGTCCGCCTTGTGCGGCCTGTGTCCGCTGGCATCCTTTGACGGCCAGGCCGCGATGGCGGTTGAGCATGCCGCAATCGAGGTTCCTGGCCAGCCCGATCCCTATCCGTGGGAAGTCGATAGGGCCCCAACCGGACTTTCGATCCTTGATCCTCGTCCAATGGTCCTGGCTCTTGCGGCCGATCTCCTGACCGGCACTCCACCTTCCGTCGTTTGTGCCCGCTTCCAGGCGACAGTCGTGTGTGCGTACGCGTCAATGGCGATCGATGTGGCGGTCGCAACGGGCCTTTCAACCATCGCCCTGTCCGGCGGTGCCTTCCAGAATCGTCATCTGCTGGCAGGGATCTCCCGGCGTCTCCTGGCCGCTGGTCTTGACGTGCTTTCCCAGTCCCTTGTTCCTGCAAACGATGGCGGCATTGCCTTGGGCCAGGCCGTTGCTGCGCTTTGTCGACAATGACTTGTCGGCGATACCGTCTGCCTGCGGGCACGGGACCATGTGCGGGTGTAGACTACGGCGGTATGGGCGCTTGTGACCTTGGGCCAGGCCGAATCGTCAAGGGATCCTGCCGGGCATGATCGTCGGCAGGAGTGTCTGACGTGATCGACGGCGGCAACTTGGGGCGAACGATGGGTGGCCTGGTTCGCGATTTTCATGTGGACCGCAGCGAGTCGATCAATTTGGCCCAACTCGTTGCGCTGCGGGTCGGGATTTCCTAGTATCGGCAGGCGATTCCGGGGGGATTGATTGGCTGACAGAATCGTTTCGGCAACGTGGCGCCGGTGTGGCGCGGTGCTGGCAGTGATGGTGGCCGTGGCTGCCGGCTGCAGTGCTGTGGTGCCAGATGGGTCTGCGGCGTCTGACCTGCCGGTCGTCGTGGTGCGTCCGGACGTGCACGAGGTTGGCGGCCAGGACGTGCCTGATGATTACAGCCCTCGTGATTCCAGCCACGTCGATACCCTGGCGGATGATGTCGAAAGAGCGGACGTTGATGTTACCTCGGCAGACGCAAATGACATTGGCCCGCCGGATGTAATTTCGGAGGATCCCGGGGTTTCTAACGATATTCCTTCGGATCCGGGTCCGGTCGCCGATCAAGGCGAGGACATACCTGTTGCCGTTGGAGCCTGCGCGCCGGACGACACTGCCTGCTGGTGCCTGAACGACAGCCACTGCAATCCTTCGTTCAGCCTGACATGCCGCTCGAATGCGTGCGATCTTGCGACGCGGCACTGCCGCCTGGATTCGGGAAGACTGGAAGGGACGACCTGTCAGGACGGCGAATCATGCACTACCGGGGACAAGTGCCAGGGCGGGACGTGCCAGCCGGGTCCCTGGACCTGTGCATGCAAGGTTGACGGGGATTGTTCCGACACCAATCCATGCACCGACGAACGTTGCAACGCCGGTACGTGCGTTTACCCGTTCAATACGGCGTCTTGCGACGATTCCGATTCATGCACGTCGGGTGACACCTGTGCGCTGGGTACCTGCCTGGGCAACATGGTTTGCGACTGCAGGCTGGACGCGGATTGCGGCGACGGGAACCAATGCACGCTGGACAAATGCGATGCCGCCCACAAGTGCACCTATTCGCCCGTAATCGGCGCTTGCAGCGACGGGGACTCATGCACCACGCCTGATACCTGCGTAGGGACGACATGCGTCGCAGGTCCCGATACATGCGAATGTCGTACTGCTGCCCAGTGCGGTGACGACAATGTGTGTACCGACGACTCTTGTTCCGGAAACCGGTGCATTCATCTTTCCAATGCGCTGGCTTGCGATGACGGCAATGCCTGTACCGTCGGCGACCGTTGCGCCTTGGGTGCCTGTGCTTCCGGTACCATTCAGTGCGTAGATTGCGGTGATGGCACCTGCTGGACCGCCGGCGAGAACTGCCTGACATGCCCGCAGGACTGCGGTGACTGCCCTGCTTCGGAGTCCAACTGCGGCGACGTCGTGGACGAGGATTTCGACGGCCTGACTGACTGCCAGGACCCCGATTGCGCGGGCGTTGCTCCGTGTCCGACTGACGAGTGCAGTTGGCGTGTCGCGGATACAATGGTTTGCGGTACTCGACTGTTCGGTCAATACAACGGCAGCCGCGGTGTTACCGGGAGCGCCTGCGGCGACAGCCTCAACTACCTGTACAGCCATGTCTATTCATTTACGGCAACAGCGACGGGGTTGGTGCGCTTTTTTGTCGTGCATGAGGACGAACCTTGGCCCCCGGATGAGTTCAACCTCTATGTCTTGTCCGGTGCCTGCAACCCTGCCGGTTGCATCGGGAGTTCGGTCGCTGAGGATCCTTCGACCACGCTGTCAGTGGTTGCCGGGATGCCCTACTTCATTGTCGTGGGGGACTTCAACGACCAGGCTTCGGGTTACCACACCGTTGCTATCGACTGCCTCTGATCATGCCCGTCATCTGGTGCTGCCGTTTTTTCTCTAAAGACCGTTGACCAGGTTGCGGAAACAGTCTCCACGTTGCTCGAACGACGAATACCTGTCGAATGACGAAGCGGCAGGCGAGAAAAGAACGATTCCATCGGGTCGTGCCAGCTCCCAGGCCCGGATCACCGCGGATTCCAGGTCGTCCACGACTTCACAGGGTACTGCCCTGGGAAACTCCCGCTTCATGCGTGGGGCGCAATCCCCGGTCAGAACGACAGCCTTGCAGCGCTGTTCGATCTCGACGGCAAGGTCCGTCAGCGCCAGACCTTTCTCGAAGCCGCCGGCCATCAGGACGACCCCGCGATCGAAGGCTCGAAGCCCGGTAATTGCCGCATGAGGGTTGGTTGCCTTCGAATCGTTGTAGAAGGTGACCCCGTCCAGAACGCGAATTTTTTCGATGCGATGGGGCAGACCGCGGTAGGTACCCAGTCCGCGGCCCAGCCCCTCGGGAGTGGCGCCAAGGGCCGCGGTCGCAGCCAGGGCCAGCAGGACGTTTTCCGTGTTGTGTTCCCCGGGCAGCGCAAAGGCCGCGCGGCTGGCCACCCGCTGTTCGTGGCCGCCTGCTGCCAGGAACAGCCCACCGTCCAGCAGGAATGCGCCGTCCGACACCGGACCCGAGCGTGAGATGTCCTGCACGTGCTGGCCGTTGTCACTTGTCCACGGATCGCCGGGCCTCAGCCAGTTTGCCAGCAGCCCGTCATCCAGATTGCGGACGAAGACGTCCCCGTGCGACTGGCGCAGAAGGACCCTGGCCTTTGCCGCGACATAGGCCGCGAAGGAACCGTGGTGTTCCAGGTGGTCTTCGGCCAGGTTGGTGACCAGGGCCACGCAAGGCCGGAAACGGTCGGTCGTCAGCAACTGATAGCAGGACACTTCGGCCACGACAACGTCGCTGTCGGCGATACTTCCGATCAGGTCGCAAAGGGGGTTTCCCAGGTTTCCTGCCGGGTGTGCGGGAATACCGGCCTCGTTCAGCAGGTGAGCTGCCAGGGTGGTTGTGGTGCTTTTGCCGTCGGTGCCCGTGACGGCGAGGATGCGCCCAGGGAACAACCGGAAGAACAGTTCGACCTCGCCGATCACCTCGGAGGCCAGTCTGTAGGCATCGCGAAAGGCGGTCGCTGACGGAGGAATTCCGGGGGACAGGATGGCAACGTCACCTCGGCGGATGGTCTCGCCGCCGAAGGCCAAATGTACTTTGGGGTCGGCACGTTCGGTCGCCTGGAGCCTGAGTTCCGCATTGTCCCGCCCGTCGGACAGCAGAACGTCCCCGCCCATGCGTGCCAGAAGGTTCGCCGCGGCAAGGCCGCTCTTGCCCATTCCCACGACGCTGAAGGCCGCGCCCTCGATCCGCATCATTCCTCCACCCCGCGCTGGAAGCGGGTCACAGGCTGGCCACGAACCGGTCGGCCAGGGCGAACAGGTCGTCGCCGCCGAAGAAAATGACCGTGTCGTCGTCCTGAAGGCGCTTCCTCAACTCGGTCAGGAGGTCATCCATAACCGGCACAAAGCTGACCTCCGATCCGGCGGACCGGATCTTTTCAACCAGCCACTGGGCGTCCACGCCAGCAATCGGGACCTCCCCGGCCGTGTATAGTTCGGTCACCAGAGTCAGGTCGGCGCCGACGAACGCAGCGCGATATTCGTCACCCAGGTAGTGGATCATCGTGAATCGGTAAGGCTTGAAGACCGCGACCACCCGGCCCTTGGCAAATGCCCGCGCGCCGGCCAGGACGCTGCGGATGCCTGACGGGTGCGAGATGTAGTCCTTGACCACCAGGTGCCGTCCCGCCTGCACCAGAGTGAAGCGGTTCTCGAGCCCCTGGAACAAGGGCATTGCCAAGCGGCACGTCTGAAGGTCTGCCCCCTCCTCGAGGGCGACCGAAAGCGCCGCGACAGCGTTCAGGACGTTGTGCTCGCCCGGCAGCCTCAATGAGAACTCGCCCAGGTCGCCCCGGGGGCCGGTCACCGAGAACCGGGAACCGAATCCCTCCAGCGCCAGCGCCGTGACACGGTAGTCGCACCCGGCGCTGCGACCGAATGTGACGGCTGTTCTTCCCGCGCGGCCCAGTACGTCGAGACTATTGGCGTCGTCACCGCACACGTGCAAAAGGGCCGGTGCCGCATCGCTGCCAAGGTAGTCGGTGAAGTGCCGCAGAAGACCCTCGAGATCCTTGTAGTAGTTCAGGTGATCGGCTTCCAGGTTGTTGATGACAAGACGGTCGGGATGGGTGTTGGCGAACGATCCGTCCGACTCGTCCAGTTCGCAGACCAGGTGCCTGCCGTCGGCCTCGCGGGCGTTCGTGCAAAAGTCCAGCAGCATCGCACCAATTGCGAAGGACGGGCGCATGCCAGCCCGGTCCAGCAGGTAGGCAACGAACGAGGAAACCGATCCCTTGCCGTTGGTGCCGGTGACGCCGATCGATCGGCGCCCCCGCATCAGGGCGTCCAGGACCACGGACCGATGGACCACAGGCAGGCCAGCGTTGCTGGCGGCAATCCACTCGGGATTTGTCTGCGGGATTGCCGTCGAGACGACTACCAGGTCGGCGCCGGCAAGGTTCGCGGCGTTGTGGCCAATCGTTATCGTTGCGCCTTCGTCCCGCAGCGCCAGCGTTATCGAGGATTCCCTGACGTCGGACCCCGATACCGGAAAGCCGCGTTGCAACAGCAGTCTGGCGCACGCGCTGACGCCGACGCCACCGATGCCAAGGAAATGTATGTGCTGCGGAATTGCCAGATCGACTGGAGTTTCATGCACGATTGGTTGAACCCCCTTTGTTCATTCAGTCCTGGCCTTCCTTGACAAGTTCGTCAAGGAGTTCACTGGCTTCCCTGGCAAGAACCGGATCCTGGGCCTGTCCTGCGACCAGTTCCAGGGCTCTTCGAGCATCCGGTCCGTCGATGTCGGCTATGGCCCTGACGGCGGCGAATGGCACCTCGGGACGCCTGGTCAGCGCTGCCTTGCCCAATGCCTTCACGGACGCAGATTCCTCCAGACGGGAAAGAACCCCGACGGATCTCAGCGCAATTTCGTCGTCAGCGGCGTCAAGCAGTCTGGCAGCAGGTTCCAGTGCCGTTCGCAGGCGCCTGATGCCAGCCTCATCCAGCGCGGCCAGCAGGACAGATCTGGCCTCGCGATCCGGGTTTGCCAGCAGCGCGGCAAGAGCGCCATCCTCCAGACTGGAGACTCGATTCTGGGCCAACGCAAGGTCCAGCGCATCCCTGACGGCGTGGGCCACCGTCATTACAAGGGCCCCTCGGCCGCGCCCCTCTTCGCAGGCAGCGCATTGGGCCAAGCCGGCTCCTTCGTACGACTCGTCCGGTTGGCCGGCAGCGGCCAGGTCCAGCGTCACGGTGCTTGATACGTTGGTCGGCGAAGTTTCATCCAACCCATGAGACGCAGTGGCGGCTGTAGCAAGGC
Organism: uncultured Myxococcales bacterium; assembly: GCA_903936705.1. Lineage (GTDB taxonomy): Bacteria > Myxococcota_A > UBA9042 > DTJE01 > DTJE01 > CAIZWN01. The sequence continues at coordinate 138,133 of CAIZWN010000051.1, read as the reverse complement.
CAGGTTCGCATCCCACTGCCACCGACAGGACCGGCTTTGCAGCAGGCTCCAGGTTCAGTCCACCAAGCAGCGCAAATCCGACTCCGGCAAGAGCCGGGCAGTCGTCGGGGCTTCCCCCTTCTGCGTTGCCCACGACGACGACTCTAAGGCCAGCAAGTGCAGGCCCGAAGGCATGGCTGGAAGAGGGCGGTGCGGCATGCGAGCAGGCCGCAAGCGCCAGGGCTGCCAGCACCAGGAACAGCGCGTTTGTCCGATGCAATTCCATCATGGCGGTTCTACACCTGCCGGGGGCGAATCGCAACGTCGGGGACATGTTTGGGGCGCCGTTTGCATGGCTGCGCCGGCCGGCCGCGGCATCGTGGTACAATCCCAGCCGCATCTTCTGGACATGGAGGCTTCCTGGTGGTTGCGGTCGAACCGAGGTTGTTGAAGGGGTTCCGTGATTTCCTGCCAGCCGAGCAGGCAGGCCGTCAGAAGATGCTGGATGCGATCACGGTGGCGTTCGAATCTTGCGGCTTTGCCCCGCTTTCAACGCCTGCCATCGAGTATGCGGACATCCTTCTGGGCAAGTACGGTGACGAGGGCGAAAAACTGCTGTACAGGTTCCAGGACAACGGTGGTCGCGACGTGGCGCTGCGCTATGACCTGACGGTGCCATTGGCCCGCGTGGTGGCGCAATATCGTGATTTACCCAGGCCGTTTCGGCGCTATCAGACCGGGACCGTGTGGCGCGCCGAGAAGCCCGCGCACGGGCGTTTTCGCGAGTTCATGCAGTACGATGCGGACATCGTGGGGTCGGCATCGCCTCTTGCGGATGCCGATTGCATTGCAGCAGGTGTTCTGGCCCTGGAGGGGCTGGGACTGGACCGTTTTGTCGTGCGTATCGGGCATCGCGGGGTCCTGAATGCCCTGCTGGCAGCTGCCGGCGTCCAGGACGGGAAGGTTCAGGCCGAGGTTTTAAGGGCGATCGACAAGATCGAGAAGATCGGTATCGATGCAGTGCGAGACATACTGGCCTCGCTTGAGCCGGTGGGCCACGAGCGTGCAGGCGTGCTGCTGAAGTTGCTGGGTGATGCGGACGATCCTTCGTTCCTGACCAGTAATGCCACGGACCAGCTATGCCCGGACGGGGTGGCCCATCTGCGGACGGTGTTTGGCGCCCTTGATGCCATGGGCCTGGGTCGGCGCGTCAGCCTTGATCTGCGCATCGCACGCGGGCTGGACTACTACACGGGTACTGTCTACGAGACGACCCTGCTGGACCTGCCGTCGGTCGGTTCGGTGATGAGTGGCGGGCGCTATGACACTCTGCTTGAAACCTATGGAGTCCCTGCGATTCCTTGTGTCGGGATCAGCATCGGCGTGGACCGCCTGTTTGCCGCCCTTGTGGAACTTGGCACAGCCCCGACTGGAGCTACCGGGCCGCAAGCGGTCGTATGCATCCTGGGTGATGCTGCATTTGCAGCCGGAATGAAGCTGGTATCGGATTTGAGGCGGGCCGGATTGCGGGCCGAGTCGGTCCCCGAGCCGTCGGCACGCCTGAAGAAGCAGTTCGAGTACGCGGCTCGTCGCAAGGCGCGGTTCGCGTTGCTTCTGGGTGATGCCGAGGTCGCTGAAGGTCGGGTTACGGTCAAGGATCTCGAATCGGGTCAGCAGACCCAGGTGGCCTTTGCAGATCTGGCTGCCAGCCTGATCAGTGCAATCTCGAAGGGGTGAATCTGTGGCCGGGACCGACAAGGAACTGGATGCGGAATTGGCCGACTTCTCCACGCGGATCGAGAAGTTGCGAATCCGTTATCAGGGGTTCTTCCTGGCCCTCGAGAAGCTGCCGCCGTTGTTCGAACGGGACCAGATGGAAAAGTTTATTCGTCAGACGTCGTTGAACGATGCACATCGGGCCGTCCACAAATTCCGGTTCCTGGCCCTGGTCCAGCGCTATCGGACCCTGGCGGTCCAGTGGGATCGTGTCATGCGCGATCTTGAGGAGGGGCGGACCACGCGCGAATCGATGCGGAGGGATGCCGGGTACGCCAGCGCCAATCCGGCAGATCGTGCTGCCGAGGACGCTGGATTGCCGGCATCGGCCGTGGCCCGAGGGCATGCCCGCAAGGTGGCCAGGAGGGCAGCGGCCATGGCGTCGTCGTCGGCCGGGGCAACTGCGTCGCCCGTCGTAACGTCGGCCAAGGCCGTGTCTGCGCCGAACCAACCTTCATCCGTTGACCAGTATGTGCATCGCCTTTACGACGACTACATCACCGCCCGCTCTTCGCTGGGACTTTCCACCGAGGGCATTACCGAGCCGGCGTTCCGGGCCAGCCTTGAAAAGCAGCGTCTGGTGCAGGCCGAGAAGCTGGGTGTTTCGAGCGTGTCGTTCTCGGTGATTGTGAAGGAAGGCAGGGTCATCCTGATGGCACGGCCGCTTGTCGATCCTGCCGGCTCCTGATCCGGTCCATGCCGTAACAACTACTGACGGGGGTCATGCGATGCGTATGGCGGACGTGATCCGGCACAAGCGTGACGGAGGCACCCTCGAACCTGAGGCAATCAGGAAGGTTATCGCGGGTGTCACAGACGGTTCGATCCCCGATTACCAGGCTTCAGCGTTGCTGATGGCGGTGTTTTTCCGCGGTCTGGATGACAACGAACTTGTTGTCTGGACCGATGCGATGCTGCACTCGGGAGACGTTTTCGACATGTCGCATCTGTCCGGTGCCAAGGTGGACAAGCATTCCACCGGGGGCGTTGGAGACAAGATTTCGATTCCGCTGGCACCCCTGGTGTCGTCATGCGGCGTACGGGTCCCGATGATCTCGGGTCGCGGGCTTGGCCATACCGGGGGGACTCTGGACAAGCTGGAGTCCATTCCAGGTTTCAGGACGGACCTGTCGCCGGCCCGCTTTCTTGAGGGGGTTCGGACAATAGGTGCCTGCATGGTTGGCCAGACCGAGTCGATTGTCCCTGCCGACAAGCGTCTGTACGCACTGCGGGATGTGACCGGCACGGTGGAATCGATTCCACTGATTTCGGCATCAATCCTCAGCAAGAAACTGGCCGAGGGGATCTCGGGCCTGGTGCTGGACGTGAAGGTCGGCTCGGGGGCGTTCATGAAGACCCGCGAGCAGGCCACGCTGCTGGCTCGGACGATGGTTGGCCTGGGAACCAGGTCGGGCGTCAGGACAGTCGCCTATCTGACCGACATGAACCAGCCGATCGGATGGGCGGTCGGCAATGCTCTGGAGATCGAGGAATCCATCGAGGTGCTGCGGGGGGCAGGACCTGCTGACACGGTGGAACTTGTTGTGACTTTGGGCGGGCGGATGCTGGTTCTGGGGGGAGTCTCAAGCGTTCAGACGGAAGGCGAGGCGTTGATCCGGGCGGCAATCGCCGATGGGCGCGGGCTGGAGACGTTCAGGCGCATGGTTGAGTTCCAGGGGGGCGACCCGGCCGTCGTCGATAACACGGACTTGTTGCCGCGTGCCCGGAATCAGGTCGATGTGCGGGCCGGTCGCGGCGGCGTGGTGCAGGCAATCAACTGCGAACTGCTGGGGCTGGCTGCGGTGGCAATGGGCGGTGGCAGAAGGCGCAAGGAGGACGGGATAGACCCCGCGGTGGGCCTTCGTGTACTGGTGCGGCTGGGCGATCCGGTTGTCTGTGGCCAGCCGCTCGTAACATTGATGTTCAACGATTCAAGGGGGCTTTCCGAGGCCGAGTACATGGTGCACTCGGCCTATTCCATAGGTGACCAGGTAATCGAAGTCGGTCAGACGTTCATTGACGTGATTGAGTGACCCCGGCATCCCAGCGGCCAGCCGCCTTGCATTGTCCGACAAAGAAGACGCGTTCCGCTGCGGCCTCGGCCGGTGCTCGGCGCGCGATTCGGGATGTCCCATCGAACCACGCCAGTGGGATCATGGCCATCAGGACCACTGCGATCATTTTTGTTCGCATGCGTCCCAGCGGCCCCCAGGCTATCGAGGCCGTCACCAGCACAAGAAACGCGCCTGCCGCAGCAGACAGGAACGCCACCGACGGAAGTTCGATTCCAAGGGAAGTCCGCACCCAGCAGCCGCCCGCGGCCAGGGGGATCACCAGATCGTGGAAGGGGTTGGACCAGTTCTCGGGAAGGTGAGGGAAGACAACCGTCGCCAGGCCAGTCATCATCACCGATGCCGCGGCCAGCCCCGGTGCCACGATGGCGGCAATACTTGAGCGCTGGATCAGCAGGGCTGCGGGCGCTACAAGGAACGGCACCATGGGCGTCAGGTGGCGCTGGCTTACCGTCCATCCGCCGTCCCAGTAGACCATCGACGACACGAACAGGACTGGCAAGCCTACCTGGAAAACCCTGATCCATCTGTCCAGGCGCGTCGACGACGTGCGTATGTGCGACACCATTCCGGCCAATCCCAATGCCAGGAAGGGCGACCACGCAAGAAGGCCCTTGGACGCAGAAAACAGGCTGCCGGCAAACGGAACCAGGCGTGGCGAAAGAACTCCCATGAATCCTTGCGCATGTACTTTGGCAAAGAACGGGTTGGCCACGAACGAGTATCCGGTCTTCCATGGCGCCCCGAAGGCCGAGGCGTGGAATGCTGCCAATGCGGCAAGCGGTGTCGCGGCTCCCGCCAGACCGGCCACAAGGGCCGGCCCAATGGGACGAGCCCGTACCAGGAATACTGCTGCCAGAGGCAGAAGGTAGACCGCCGACTGGTATTCGGTTGCGACACACAGTCCAGCCAGGAATCCGGCGATGGCGGCGCTTTGCGGTCCGATCGTCTGCCGGCGCAGGGCGAACCAGGTTCCGTACACCAGCACGGCCACAAGTTGGTGTCCGTAAAACAGCACCCCGTAGGTGAACCCCAGCGTGCCAAGACCGTAAGTGGCAATTGCAAGGGCCCTTGTCGGCGCGGAAATTCCGCGTTCTGACATCTCGATCCGCAGCATCATCAGCAGGAAAAGCGTCGGCAGAATGCTTGCCAGCAGTCGTGCAATCCGCAGGTCGGCGGCCGCATCCCTGTCGCCTCCCAGCGCCTGCCGCAGCGCGATTCCTGGAACAGCAAGAAACGCCGTACCAGGTGGCTTGTCCGAAAAGAACGAGTCTGCAACCTTCGACTTGTCGTTGACGTCCCCGAAGCGTGCAATCGATGGACCGATCTCCAGATCGCCGTCCACCATTGCCCATGCGGTGTACAGGCGGGACAGTTCATTGGCCGAGTTCAGAGCCGGAAAGTAAGGGAACACCGACACTTGGACCAGGAACACCAGCAGGATCGCCAAGCGGTCCAGGCCGATGACCGCAAGCCGTCCGCCACTGGTTCCCATGGTTGTGCCGTTTTCCGTCACGGCCGGATTCTACGGGAAAACTGGAAAAGAGGGGCAGCCGGCGAATCCCGGGCAACCTTGACGAACCCAGTCGGCTCCCGTATAACCCTACGCCGGGATTCTTCTTTGCGGAGCTATCACGCCGATGTTCGAGATCCTCACGAAGGGATTCAGGAACGCCCGGGCGAAGCTGGCCGGGAAGACGGTCATCACCGAATCTGCGATCGAGGATGCCCTGAAGGACATCCGGGTTTCGCTGCTGGAAGCCGACGTGGCATTGCCCGTCGTCAGCGCCTTCCTGGAACATGTGAAGACCCAGGCCGTGGGCGAAGTCGTCAGACTGGCGGCCAAGACGGACGGTAAGAAGGTTCAGGTCTCGCCGGCCGAGCACTTCGTCAAGCTGTGTCATGACCAGTTGATCGCCTTGATGGGCGATGGCGAACGGCAGATAGAGTTCGAGCCGGCCGGCCGCGTGACTGCCGTGATGATGGTTGGTCTGCACGGCACCGGAAAGACCACGACGTCAGCGAAGATTGCCGGCCTGATGAAGGAAGGCAAGCACCGGCCGATGCTGGTTGCCGCCGACATCTACCGTCCGGCAGCCGTGGACCAGTTGAAGGTGCTGGGCGAGCGCCTGGGCATCCCGGTCTTTCATCGTGCCGGCCTGCAGCCGCCCGAGCTTTGCGCCGAAGCCATGAAGCAGGCCATCGCGGAAAAGCGCGACCTTGTCATCTTCGACACTGCGGGTCGTCTGGCGATTGACGAACCCTTGATGCAGGAACTTGCGCAGATCAAGGAACTGACCAAGCCTAAGAACATCTTCCTGGTCGTGGACGCCATGATTGGCCAGGATGCCGTCCGCATGGCGTCCGAATTCGACAAGCGTCTCGGCCTGACCGGCGTGGTCATGACCAAGATGGACGGCGATGCCCGTGGTGGCGCCGCCCTGTCGGTCCGCGCTGTCACCGGCAAACCCATCGTCTTCGTCGGTATGGGCGAAGACCTCAGCAAGATCGAACCCTTCCGCCCCGAAGGCATCGCCAGTCGTATACTGGGCTTCGGTGACGTCGTCGGACTGGTCAAGGACTTCGAGAAAGTTGTTGATCAGGAAAAGGCCGAAGAGGACGCGATCCAGTTGCTGAAGGGCCAGTTCAACCTGGTCCAATTCCTCGAGCAGATTCGCGCAATCCAGAAGATGGGGTCGTTGCGGGACACGCTGGAAAAGCTGCCCTTCTTCCACGAGATGGTGCCCGAGGGCGCAGCCGTGGACGAGAAGGTGCTGGGCCGGATCGAGGCGATGATCCACTCGATGACCCCGGACGAGCGCAAAAAGCCCGAGATCATCAACGACAGCCGCATGAAGCGGATCTCGCGCGGTTCCGGGCGAAAGGTTCAAGAAATCAAGGATCTCCTGGCGCGTTTCAACACGATGCGTGACGTAATGAAGCGGGTCGGCAAGCAGCCGTCGCTGCTGGCACGCCTGCCTGGCTTCAAGGAAGCTCTGGATCTTGCGAAGTCGCGCGGCGAAGACGTGTCGGACCTGATGCCTCCGGAACAGGGTCCCCAGGGGGGCTGGGGTCCGGGCTACGGCGTCATGCGTCTGTCTCCGGCCGAGAAGGAGCGTCGTCGCAAGAAGGAAAAGGCGGCGCGCAAGCAGCGCCAGAAGGGGCGGAAGAAGCGATGATCATTCCGATGCGGGCCTCGCACCTGCCCCGGATTCTTTCGAGATCCCGACTCATGTTCGCCTTGTCATTCCTGACGGCTTTTCTTGCAGCAGTCTGTGCGTATGCGGATTCGCGGCCGGCAGGCCAGATGAAGATCGAAGACGTTGTGAAGATCCTTCGCTTCCAGAAGGCGCCTACTCCTGCCGACCTGGCCAGGGCCGGGGAGGACGTTGATCGGGTACTGGTCGACCTCATGATTGCAAAATCCGTGGATCTGGAAATCCGCTTGAAGGCAGCCAAGGCGCTGGGCAGCTACCCAGGCAGGCGGTCCCAGGCTGTGCTGTCGGCGATAATCCCCAGTCGCCAGGAACCATCCGCCTTGCGGGCAGCGGCGATGGTGGCGTTGGCCAGGGTTTCTGGCGCGTCGGCCGTGGACGAGCTGCGATTTTGGCTGAAGGACGATGATGCCGCGTTGAGAATCGGTGCGGCGCAGGCGTTGGCGGTGGTTGCCGATATGCGCGCATGCGGCCTCCTTGGCGAGGCGCTGGAACACGAGGAAGTCCTTGACGTCCGGCTGATCATCGACGAAGGGACGAAGGCATGCCGGAAGGGGGGTAACCCATGAGGCTTTCGGGCGTTGTGACCGCATTGATCACGCCGTTTGACGGTGACCGCGTCGATGTTGACGCACTGGCCGAGCTGGTCAGGACGCAGATCGCTTCGGGAATCAGCGGGTTGGTTGCCTGTGGAACCACCGGCGAGCCGGCTACGATGGACGCTGACGAGCGCGATCTTGTCATGTCAACGGTCGTCAAGGTGGCTGCGGGCAAGGTGCCCGTTCTCGCGGGAACCGGGACGAACTGCACGCGCACCACCATCGAGGAGACTCGGCGAGCTGGAAGCCTGGGTGTCGATGGCGCTCTGGTGGTGACGCCCTACTATAATCGCCCCCAGCAGGAAGGCATGATCGAACACTATCGTCGCGTCGCCGAGGACGGTGGTCTGCCCTTGCTGCTTTACAACGTACCGGGTCGAACCGGCGTCAATCTGTTGCCTGGGACGGTTGAATGCCTGGCCGGGATACGCGGGATCATGGGCATAAAGGAAGCCTCCGGAAGCGTTGCTGTAGTTCGTGACATCGTGGCCTTTGCGCCTGAGGGGTTCATGGTTTTTTCGGGCGATGACGGCCTGTCTCTTGCGTCGTTTGCACTGGGAGCCAGTGGGGTGATCTCGGTCGCGTCGAACGTGATCCCCAGGCAGATGGTTGCGCTGTGGAACGCATTCCATGCCGGGCGGCTGTCCGAGGCCGCCGAGATTGATCGCAGCCTGTCGCCGCTGTACTCAGCCCTGTTCGTCGAGGCCAGCCCCGCGCCGGTCAAGGCCGCGGCAGCCATCCTTGGGATCTGCAGGGACGACGTTCGCCTGCCCCTCATGAAGGCGTCGCGCGGGACCCGCGAGTTGCTGGAATCCGCCCTGGCCACTGCGGGTCTTCGGTAGATTTGTGGCGGCGGCCATCCGGAAACCATGACAACTGTCCAATGACGTCTGTCGAATAGGCGCACCAACGTTCAACGAGCCGCCCAGCGATCGATACCTCTGGAGTTCAACAGCAGTGGCCAGTTCGATGGCGAGAACATCAGACTCGATATTGCGGCGCAACTCCACGAGCATGCCGTGCATCGGCCATCCTTGATGAACCGGAGGGTCGGCTGGAACCCGGGGGCCTTGAGGACCTTCCTGAAGTCGCAGTCGTGGTCCCGAATATTGAGGCGCAAAAAGTCGTGGTAGCAAGGCTCGAACGCGAAGGGCTCGCAGGGTGCGATTCCCCCGTCAGGCAGGACAACGCAAAGCTTGCTGCCCGCATTGCACCTGTATATCATCCGGTCTTCCCGGATCTGCCTCAGTACGATGTCGTTGACGAAATCGACGTAGTACTTTTCTATGAATCGCCTGAGCCGCCCAGGGCCGCCTTCCTGCGCCAACGGACAGCGTGCATCGGCGCTATCCAGCAGTGCCACAGGTAGCCTTTGCAGTCGCTGGTCGAACTGCACGGAATGGAACGGCAACAAGTCTCCGAATTCTAAGGCCAGGAACGCTCGCAGATCAGGAAGGTGTGAGACGGTCTCCTCGTTGGCTACCGTGCCGATCACCAGGGTGAGGTTAGGATGCTGCCGGCCCAGTCCGATCAGTTCGTGGCACACGCGAATCGCCGAGCGGAAGCAACCGGCCAGACCGCGAAGCGCGTCGTGACGATCTCCCACGGCGTCCAGCGAGACTTGTACGTTGAAGGCGGCATCGGGGCAGCGAGTGACCATGCGTTCGACCGTGGCCGGAATCCGATCATGCAACGAGCCGTTCGTAGCGATAGAGATCAACCGTGCGTCGCTTTCGATACAAAAAGCTTCGACGATATCGACCAGGTCGTGCCGCAGGAACGGTTCGCCACCGCCCAGGATCACCTGGTACAGCGGACGAAGGCTTCGGGCAAAGCGGGCGTATTCCTCGATGGAAAGGTGCGGCGAGCGGTCCGCGCTCGATGGCGGCCGCCGAATCGAGGCGCTTGAGCAGAACGAACACTGGGCGTTGCAGTCCTGCGTCACGTGCACGACCACCGTGGAGGGGCTGTCAGGTGACAGAATTCCCCCAAGAATGCGTGCTCCTAGCTTCAGGCGGGAGCCGGTATTCACCCAGGCCTCCCGGTTCCTGAACTGAAGTAGTCGAGCGAGGAAGGAACGTCGCGAATCAGGGAACGACCCGCTGCGTGAAGGACGACTCCAGCAGCGTATCCCGCGAAAATGAATGGGGTGATCGCGAGGTAGACCAGGTACCACTGGCACCGAAAGCGCCAGGGAACGTCCCGCCAGATCCATCTTGTCATCGACCCGAACGACAGGAGGAACAGCAGGATCCAGCAGGCTGCCAGGGCGAGCATCGCGAGTGGTTCGAGGACCAGCCCGAGGAATGGCAAAGCAAATGCGGTGACGGCATACAGTCGGCGGAGTTTTTCGGGCATAGAGATCGATTCGTCAGGTGAGGTGTCCAGAGTCCTGTCGATCTGCGCCTGGACGAGCGCGGTAAGGAAGTAGCTGCGGATGAAGCGTTTGAAATTGGTCGGGTACCGATGGAGGTTGACCAGGTTCCGCTTGAAGCACGTTATGAACTCAAGATGGTAGCAACGCGCTCCGAATTCCCCGTCCTCATTCATGACGGTTGTCAGGGAATCCTGGAAACCGCCGGAACGGCGGAAACTGTCGGCCCGTATACCGCCGAGACGTGTGGTGAAGAACATGATGCGGCCCTTCCGTTGGTCTTGTCCGGCGAGGAAGCGGTCCATGTAGTACGCATGGTAGATGGAATTGTTGTAGGCGATCGCACTCGGAACGCGTGGCCGGACGTCGCTGATGGTGCAGATGCAATCGATCCCTGGGTCGCAGCGGAAGGTCTGGACGATGTCCTCCAGGACATCCCGGTCCGTGGGCAGTAGGACATCCGAATCGACAAAGACGAGGATGTTCCCGCGTGCTCGTGCGGCTCCCAGGTTCCGGGCTCGTGCGGGACCGCCATTCCGGTCCAGCCGAAGAATCGAGACTTGCGGACGGTCGCCGCACGACAAGGCGGTTTCGTCGGTAGAGGCATCGTCGACGACGATGACTTCCATGCTCGTGACGCGGGTGCGTAAAATACAGTCCAGCAGGGCCCCGATCTCGGACGAGCAGTTGAAGGCCGGGATGATGACGGACAACTCGGGAAAAGGTGGCTGCGGAATCGCATTTTCAGGGGTGTCGAGGAAGCCTTCCACGCCTGATGTACCCTGCATCGTGGAACCCCCGGTTCCCCCGGCCTCGGGAGGACCAGTATTGTACAGAGTCCGAGCGCCTTGCGGCAAGCGACAGGCTGATGCTAAAATCAGCGTCCCCACAAGGGGCGGCCATCGTGGAGATCTTGAAGGTGAAGGACATCGGGTTCGTCAACATTTTCTCGAACACGCAGGGGAGGCTGGGGACCCATGTCTTCGACCTGGTGCTTCCGCCTCTGGGCATCACCTATCTGTCCGCGGTACTGGAAAGGGAGGGGTACGGCGTCGAGATCGTGGACGGCAACGCCGAGTTGCTGTCGGATACCGAGTTGCTGCAAAGGATTACAGGCCGCTTCCGGATCGTCGGCTTCTACTGCCATACCCAGAATTACAACAAGTTATTGGAGCTGTGCCGCATTCTGAAGAAGCAGGATAACCCGCCGTTGATCCTCATTGGAGGGCCACACCCGACAGCCCTGCCTGTCGAATGCCTCGAGACTGGCGAGGCGATCGACGTTGCGGTCTTTGGTGAGGCCGAACTTACGATTGTCGAATTGGTGGCGAAGTTGCTGGCCGGGGAAAGCCTTCTGGGCGTCAAGGGGGTTGCCTACCGGGACGAGGATGGGAGGGTTGTACAGAACGCTCCGCGCGAGTACGTGGAGGACCTGGATTCCCTGCCGATGCCCGCGTGGCACCTTCTCCCCATCGAGAAGTACCACAACTTCATCGAGGCAAGCGGCCGAAGCGTGCTGCAGATCATGGGTTCGCGAGGATGCCCTATCGATTGCAACTACTGCTTCAGCACGAAGATCTGGTCCTCGAACGTCCGGTGGCATTCGCCTGAACGTGTCCTGGCCGAGGTCGACTACCTAAGAACCCGGTACGGCATCCAGTTCTTCGAGTTTCTTGACGACAACTTCACGTTGCGCCGCGAACGGTTCAAGTTCCTTGCGGCCGAGTTCCGCAAGCGCCGTCTGCGGTGGTGCTGCTCGACGCGCATCGATCTGATTGATGACGAGATTGCGGCGCAACTCCGTGACGCACGGGTAGATCACGTGTGTATCGGGATCGAAACGGTCAACGAGCGGCTGCTGGACGTTGTCGGAAAGAAGATAACCAAGGCCGAGGCCATCAGAACCGTTCTATTGTGTGAGAAGTACGGCATCCAGATCCTGGGGATGTTCATCCTTGGCATCCCGACCGAGACGGACGAGGAGGCGATGGAAACAATTGAGTTCGCCCTGAAGTATCGTTTCTACTTCGCGGTGTTCTCTCATCTGACCATCTATCCTGGGACGAACTTCTGGAACAAGTACCGTGGCAGCAAGGAACTGGCTACAGACTTCACCCAGTACGATTTCTCGAAGCGGTTCAACTATTTCGAGCCTGGCCGGGACCTAGGTCGTATGTACGCCATGATGAAGATGGCGTATCTGCGCTTCTACACGAAGCCGCGGATTCTGGTCTACCTGGTTGGCCTGATGCTGCGTAATCCGAAACAGTTGTTTCAGGTGGCAGTGGCGTTGTTGATGGTGTTGCTGAACATCGTACTGCGCCGGCGCGCTCCGGAACCGGTCGGGGAAGGGCTGCCGCCGGCGCCGATTCTGGCTGTGACAGGTGGTTCGTGCGGGGACGTCGCGCAACCGACGTGCAAAAATGCGGCCCATGACGATGGGGGGGCGCCGAGGTCCGTGCCATCTGGCGCTCGTACAACGGGCACGGAGTGAGTGGCTGACCCGGACACTTGTCGTGTCCGTGCGAGGAACCTACCATCGGGATGAAACTATCGTGGTCCATGGGGGCCGGGTGGCTGGCGTGGTTACTGGCTGCCGCGATACTGGCTGTCATGGCCTGGTACCTCGATCTTTCCGCCATTCTGGATGCGATTCGCGGCGCTGACTTGCTGTTGCTGGTCCTGGCGGCAATAGGTGAGTTGCTGGCCGACTACCTTTTTGGCGCCGAGAAGTATCGTGTTCTCCTTGGACTTCTGGGCACCCATTTGTCGCGGCTCGATACCTTTGTCATCAGGGGTGGCACGCTTCCTCTGCGGCAGCTGATGCCATTCCGTTCAGGGGAACTGCTTTGGATGGGGTACCTGCGGAAATCCTACGGGGTATCGTTTGTCCGGTCGGGAGTTGCGACAGTCCTCGACATGGGACTGGAGGTACTGGTTCTGCTGGCAATCCTTGGAATCGGGATCGGCTGCGAGTCATCACAGTTGCAGGTCGCGTTCATGGTGCTGGGCTGCCTTCTTGTGGGAACGCTGATTTGGTGGCGCCTGAGGGCCGGGTTCGAGCGATCGTCAGCCCCTCCGGATTCGCTCCGAGGCCGCCTGGAATTGGCAGTGTCGGCCGTCACGGATTGGATGCGTAGGCCAGAGACGCTGCGCCAGATTCTGTGGGCTTTCGCGTGCGCTGGCGCGATCGTCGTTTTGGACCTCCTGTTGTACGTCCTGGTGTTTAGGGCGGTTGGGCTCGACGTTCCGCTGACGAGACTTCTGGTGGTACTGCCCCTGATTACATTTGCTACGGGAATCCCCGCGACGCCACTGGGAATGGGAACCAGGGAAGCCGCGCTAGTCCTGCTTTTTGCAGATGTTGCCAACCCGGAAGCCCTCTTCGCATCGGCCATTCTGGCGTCGGCGATCGGAAAGATCCTTCCCGTCCTTGCCGGTGTGGCGCTGATCCGACCTGCTGTTTCGAGACTAGCGCGACGGGAACTCGAGTGACATTCTGCGCGAGCCCAGCACCAGACGCAGTATCGGTGCTGTTGCAAGGGTCGTGGTTACTGCCATCAGCACCAGCATGGAGAACAGCGTAGGGGTGATCACGCCCAAGTCCAGACCAACGTTCAGCACCACCAACTCGACCAGCCCGCGTGTGTTCATCAGCGTACCCAGGGCCGTGGCGTCCCGAGGTCCCATTCCGGTGGCCCGTGCCGCCAGCCAGGTGCCTCCTGCCTTGCTGGCGAATGCCACGGCGATGATTGCCAGACAGACCCCCCACTGGCTCAGGCCGTCCACCAGTCCGATCTGTGTTCGCAGGCCCGACCAGGCGAAGAAGACCGGCAGGAACAGGCCGATGACCAGGGTTTCCATGTGACGGCGGGCCTCGACGGCCACGGCACTGTCGTGAGGGACCAGCACGCCGAACAGGAAGGCCCCGAACAGCGGATGGATGCCGATGAGTTCCGTGATCAGCGCCGCCATCAGGGCCAAGGCTACCATCAGGGCATAGTCGCCCGGCTCGGTCGCGGCCCCGAGTCGTGCGGCCAGCCACCTGATCAACGGCCGCCCGATCAGCAGCATCCCCGCAACGAACAACGCCGAGAAGCCCAGTGTTGTCGCGATGCCATCCGAATGATGGCTCTCGAAACCCACAACTACTGCCAGCAGGCACCAAGCCAGGACGTCGGAGACGGCGGCCGACGACAGCGCCAAAGCCCCCAGGTCGGTCCGTGCCAGGCCCAGGTCCGCCAGGATGCGCGCCAGGACCGGGAAGGCGGTCACGGACATCGCAGTGCCCAGGAAAAGGGCGAAGACTGTGTACGAGATGCCTGACGCGCCGTGCGTGGAGTGCAGCCACAGGGCTAGGATGGCCCCGGCCAGGAAGGGGAACGCGGTTCCGGCCACCGACACTGCCATCGCGGTCCGGCCACGGCCCCGGAGTTGGCCGGGATCGAATTCCAGTCCAACCAGGAACATGAACAGGATGACTCCCAGGTCAGCCAGGCGCCCCAGGAAAGGCAAGGCCGTGTCGGACAGCACGATGGCTGAGGCCTCGGGCCAGAGGGCGCCAAGAAGGGAGGGACCGAGGGCGATTCCTGCCAGGATCTCGCCTATGACCGGGGGCTGGCCCAGTCGCCGGGCGATGGTCGCCAGTATCCTGGCAGCAAGGAGAATGGCTGCCAGCGAGGCCAATATGGCCGGCAGGAAGCTCGCAAATGCGGCATGAGCGGGAGCCTGTGGCGGCAGCGCAGTTGCAGAAAGCACGGGTACGGACTCGCCCAGCCAGCGAATACCCAGGAACGCAGCTACCGCGAGCACCACCAGCAGCACCTGCAGGGCCAGGAAACCGACGTTGGACATGCGGCGGGGCGGTGCATCCATGGGCGGATTATGGTGGAAGGATCATGCCAAGGCAACCCAGACCAACGGATGATAGTTGAACTACAATCTGGATTGGAAGCGAGGTGCTCGGATGCGCATGACAATGATGTTTGTCTGGATTTCGCTTGTGTTGGTGCTGCCGGTTGCCGGCTGCGCCGGTTCTGCCGGTACGACTGATGTCGTACCGGCCGATCAGGGGTTGTCCGAGGCGTCTATTTTAGATGCAGTGGTGCCATTCGACGAGGTTGAAACGTCCGATCCTGAAGAACAGCCTATCGATCTATCTGCCGACCCGTTAACGGATAGCCCCCCTGATTTTCCGAGCGACCCAGGTCCGCCAGTGGACTCCGATGGAGACGGCTTGTTCGACGACGCCGAGGTTGCTCGCGGCACCGATCCCAACGACCCGGATTCCGATAAGGACGGTCAACTCGACGGCAGGGAAATAGTGGATGGTACCGACCCGCTGGACCCGTCCAGTGCCTTGGCGTGGCATCCCGAAATAACGGTCCACCCGCGCCTGTTTTTCGGGCCGGCAGATATCGAAACGCTGAAGGTGCGGACGGCTGCAATCGACGGTCCTCACGCGTCATTATGGGCTCGCATGCGTGGCGTTGCCGATCAGGCGCTGCCGACGTACCCGGTGGGTCCGTACGATCAGTTCGTTGGCGTTGCCCTTGGCGCGATCGCCGAAGCTTCGGCGATGCGAGGGTTGCTGGGTGGCGACATGGTCTACACTGCAAAGGCCTTGGCTGCCCTGACCGTGGACTTCCCGGATCCGTCCGACCTGTCGCCGAATTCCGATTACGATCTGCGCGAGGCCGAGACTCTGGTGCCGATGTGCATCGCGTACGACGTTGCTGCCGGCACCCCTGGCGTTGACGCAGCGCTGCTGGCCGGGGCGCGATCGAACCTGGTGAAGCGCATCGATACATACCGATGGATGGGGCACGAGGGGCCGGTGACATGGATGCTGCTGGCGGCCCGGAACAACCACGTAATGAAGTTCTTTGCGGCGTTGGGCGTGTGCGCGATGGTGCTGAACGACCGGCCCGAAGCCGCAGCCGACATGTCCGAGGCCATGACCGGCCTGGACTGGATGATGAACTACTGGATGTCTTCCAGCGAAGGGGCCTGGGGCGAGGGCTGGAACTACCTCATTTATGGAGGCGCATCGTACGTACCGTTCTTCGCCGCGTACCATAGGTTTGCTGCGGGTCGTACTCTGCCCTACTATGGCATTCCGACCCTTCAGCTATCGGACTCGTTACACTCGGGACGCATTGATCCCATACAGGATTTCGCGACCAACCCCCGCACGCGAGCAGTGTTCCAGACGGCGCTGTGGTCGCTGCAGCCTGATGGGCGTACTCCGAATACCGACGATGCCAACCCCGAGGTGTTGCCGGGGGGAGTACTGGCGTGGCTTTTCGACGATCCGCGCTTTCTTTTCGCGTGGTTCAGGCCGGCGGCTGACTTTCCAGCCCAGGGTTCGCCTACGGCGGCGTTTGCGCTGTACGACGGATCGCAGCCGCCGACAGACCCGGGCGATCCCGTGGAAGCATCCATGGCCGATGCGGGCTTCGCGATCTTCAGGTCGTCGTGGGCTACCGATGCTACGTACCTGGTTCTTCAGGGGGAACACGGTGTCATACGGACGGCCGACCCGGGGCACGAGCATCCGGATGAACTGTCGTTTCTGCTGTGGCATGGCGGGATGCCGCTGCTGATCGACCCAGGTTACATCAACTATTCGAACCGCGAGAAGGTGATGTTCGCCGAGGATCACAACGTCATTCTGGTGGACGGGCAGGGGTCTCCGATCGACATGCTTGGCGGATTCCCTGCGACTGTTGGTGTGGATGCGTTCCTGGGTCCGATGCAGTCAAGCAGCTTTGTCACGACGGTTAGCGTATCGACGACCTACCGCGGGGCGGCGTTCCAGCGGCGATTAGCACGGGTGGACGGGCGGTTCTTCGTGATCGAGGACCGGATCGACGGTGGCGGCGTATCCCACGCCTATTCGTGGTTGCTGAACGGGATGGGCGGTGGCGATGTGCCGGATTCGACGTTCCAGGAACTGACCGACGGTGCTCGCTGGCGCAACGGCTCCGCCCAGGTTGAGGTGCGGGTGCAGCCGGTCGAGGGGACGGCTGCGCGGGTTTTTGACCTGCAGGAGCATTGCAGCATCTGGGGGCAGTGGGCGACGCATCAGCGCATCAATGTGACCGCAACCCAGGCGGCGCATTCGGGGTTCATGGCCATCGTCCTGCCGACAGCGGAGGGCGAGGTCGAACCGGCAGGTGCAGCCGCGCTGCAGACGTCCCCTGGACGCGTATCGACGTCGTGGACGGTGGGTCAGACGACGTACTCGGCCTTCAGCAACCAGACGACCGAGTCCTGGTCCGTGACGCAGGGTATGCAGGGTGAAGCCATCGTGCCACCGGGCCTGACCATCCTGCGCCGACTGAGGGATGCTGTGGGATTCGATCAAGTTGATCTGCCACCCTGATGCATCGTAATGTGAGCAGGCCAAATGAATCACTGGCTCCTGTCGAGAGTCTTGTATCTACGGCGTTGACCTTCGTGTGTCTGAAGCACCAGTCTGAAGCGTGGATCTGGTTCTCTGAGTCGCGTATCCTCGTGCGCAGGATCCCGAGTGCCGCATAGGCGGCTTGATTGCATCAACGTCCTCTGGACTCGAAAGAAGGAAAAATGGCCGACCCGGTGGTTCTGATTCGCCCGCCTTCGGTCATGCGCGGAACATCCTTCATCGCCCAACAATATCCTTTGAACCTTGCCAGTATCGCGGCAGTCCTTTTGCAGCACCAGTACTCCGTCGAGATTTGGGATTTTGATGCCGAGATTTTCGAAGTCGATGCGTTTGTCAAAAGAATTCGGGATGTTAACCCGGGAATTGTAGGCATCAGTTGCTACACGCCGACCATTGAAAATGGCCATTTGATTGCCAGTCTGGTCAAGCAGCATCTTCCGGAGTCACTGGTTGTGGTGGGAGGTCCGCATGTATCGGCCCTGCCCGAGAGGACTTTGCTGGAATTCGACAAGTTTGATGTCGGGGTGATCGGCGAGGGAGAACTGACTTTCCATGACCTCGTTGCGGCGGTGGCAGGAGGATTGGACTATCGAAAGGTCAAGGGTCTGGTCTATCGATCCGACGAGAAAATGGTCAGAACGGAAGCGCGGGAATTGATACGCGACCTCGACATATTGCCTTTTCCCGCGAGACATCTGTTGAAACATTCGCTTTACAGGGGGCAATCGCATCGCGGCTTCTCAAGGAATTTCTTGAAGATATCCGAAATCATGACATCACGAGGGTGTCCCAATCGATGCATCTTCTGCGCCTCAGACGTGACTTTGGGCCAATCCGTGCGATTTCGTTCGGCCGCATCAGTCTCGCGGGAGATCGACGAATGCGTTCAGCAATTCGGATACAACCATTTTGTGGTGTCTGACGATACGTTCACGTTGCGTGAAGATCGGTTGATGGAAATATGCGATTCATTCAGGCGTAACAAGGTGACTTGGAATTGCAACGCCAGGGTTCATCCGATTAGTCGAGCGATGCTTGATAGAATGGTTGAATCGGGGTGTGTTGGAATCACCTTCGGTGTCGAGTCCGGAAGCCCCAGGATCCTGAAATTAATCAAGAAGAATGCAACCGTCCGGCAGATCGAGCAGGCTTTTCGTCTGGCCAGGGAATCGGGTGTAAATTTGATCGAGGCGGATGTCATCATCGGAAGTCATCCCTCCGAGACGGCCAGCGATATCGAACTCACGGTCAGCTTGTTGAAGCGGATAGCGCCCGACATTCTCATGGCTTCGGTCGTAGTTCCCTATCCCGGGACGGAACTCTATTCAATCATGCGAGACGCGGGGCTGATCTTCGACTCTGGTAAATGGGACTCCTTCAGTCTTTTCGGCAAGGAGCCATCCTGGCGGACCGAGAATTTTGGACCGCTGGAACTTATCGGTATTCAAAGAAGGATGATGGCGCGCTTCTACTACAACCCTTTGTATATTCTGCGAATCGTAAAGAAGATTCGTTCCTTCGACGAACTGAAATACTGGATGGCCGGGGGATTCGAGTTCATGAAGGTTTGTGCGAGACCACTTCTGGGTCGATTCGGGAGCGGTTAGCCCAGTTCCTTCGCTATACCCGGGCTGGCCAGTCTAGCGTAGGGCCGGGTTCTCAGCCGGCCTCTTTGGCCCGCATCGTCCCTGGTCGTGCAAGGAATCCCAGGATGCGACCATAGGCGCCAGGGGCGTACAGCAGGTTGACCGAAAGAGCGCATTGCCACTCGCAGGTGCAACGGTTCCGAACCACCTCGTTACGGTAAAACGTTCGGACGTGATCGTTCCTCAGAATTGCCCGGAGGTCGTAGTCAGCGTCCCTCACGTTGCCGCCGTCGAAATCCAGTACCTCGCAGGGGCCGACGCGTCCGTCGTCCCATAGCGTGGCAAATTTGGTCGAGGCGCGACACGTCGTGACCCATGACCCGTTTTGCGCGATGCGAAGGAGATCGGAATAGGTCGCTTCCTGGAGTGCGCGGACCGCACGGGACCACAAACCGCCCTTGCGGCCCTGCCACTCGCGACGCTCGTTTTGTGCCACGGTCGTCGCGAATGCGTCCAGCAGGGCTGGATCGCGCGGGGTGACGCGTGTGCCGACCGCCCGGACCAGGTAGACGAATACCTGGTCGCACGCGAACCGATCGTGGCAGTGCTGCAGCGTGTCGGCTACGCGCGGCATGGTCGACTGGTCGAACAGTGTGGCGATCTGGATTCGCAGACGAGGGTGCCGCTCACGCAGGCGTCCGAGCCCGTGGAGTGTCGAGGCCGCAGCGTCGAAGCCCCCGGGAAGGCCGCGCGAACGATCGTGATCGTCGCCGACGCCGTCCACGCTGACCTGAACGGTCAGGAAGAGGTTCGGGCATCGCGCCAGGATCTGGCGCGTGGTATCCAGGACGCGCCGAGGCAGGGAGCCGTTCGTCGTCAACGTGACAAACCGGGTGTGCGCGCCACGGTGGAACGCCTCGACTACCTCGGTCAGATCGGGGCGGAGGAATGGCTCGCCGCCAGAAACCGTCAGGTAGGGGAGGCGTCCAAGGCGCCGGGCGACAGCATTCACCTCGTCGAGGGTCAACTCGGCCGGGAGTCGCTGGGTGGCGTGCTCGACATTGTCACGGTTCAAGCAGAACGCGCACTGTGCATTGCAGCGTGACGTGGCGAAGAAGAACAACTTCGAGATGCGTCCCGGCACGAAGAAGTGCAGCACCGAGGCGCTTACGCCCAGCGCCCTGCCCCCCCTTCCGCGAAGATCCCGAAGAATCCCGCGTACCGCACCGCCAGCCCACAGGAACACGCGCAACGTCAGGAGGATCCGGATCCCAATCCTCTGCCACGATGTAACAGGACTTTCTGGCGGGTGTTCGTGATCAAGTTGGTCCATCCGACCCAGGAACCTGGCCGACAGGAGGACATGGATCCCGAGCATCGCGATAGCGGCCCCGGCCAGCCAGAGCGCAAATGCCGGCATCATCAGAGCAGCCGCGGCGAAAACCGGCATCATCGCCAGGGCGCCTGCGGCCAGGGCGAGCCGAACGCCCCCATATCGGACAAAACTGGAATCACCAGGGCCGCCCAGGTGGTTCAGGATGATCGTCATGCCTGACAGGCCGCGGTTGAAGTGTCGTTTGATATACGCGCGGCTGCCGATGGTGCCGTGGAGGACCGTCATCGTGGTCTCGAACCGGATGGGCGCGACAGTGCGCAGTTCGCCGAGGACCACAGTGTCCTCGCCGCTGGCCATGCGCGGGAACATCCCCTCTTCCACCCCGGTTCGGGCGCGTTCCCACACTTCGCGCCGGACGGCGAAATTCCCGCCGAACGGATTTCCCGACAGGGGTTCTCGCGCTCCGCACCAGGCAAAATATTCCTCTTCCATGCGGGCGAGATGTGCCAGTGCGGTGGTGGCCTTCTGGTGGCAATATTTTCCGCCAACCCCACCAAGCGAGGCGTCTGCATCCAAAATGTCCACGAAGGTCTGGACCCAGTTCGAAGGGGCGTAGCAATCGGCGTCGAGGAATCCGAGTAGGTCCCCCCGGGCCCGCCTTGCGCCTTCAGCCCGTGCGTGGCCGGCCCCGAACTGGCGTTGCAGCCGGATCACAGTGACGCGGTCGAGACCGGCCAGGGCTTCCATGGTCCCGTCGGTGGATCCGTCGTCCACGACCAGGACCTCCAGGACAGGCATGGTCTGGTGCAGCGCCGCTTCTACGCTGGCGCGGATTGCGTCGGCGCCATTGTGGACGGGGATGATTACGGAGACCGTGGTCATCGCGTATCCAATAGTCGGGAGCCGGTTCGGCCAACGGGGAGGAAGTCTACAGGAAAATCGAAGTGCCCGGTACCTCGCGGATCCTCACGGCTCGCCAGTCTTCCGGAACAACCGCTCGATGCGTGCGGCGAGGTCATCGCGCAGGTGCCGGAACGCGTCAAGTTCTTCTTCCACGGTCGTCGTCGTTGGGTCCGGCAGTGGCCAATGAACCCGCGCGACGCCTGGAGGCACTGGCAGCAGTATGGCGCCGTCGCACAACGTCACGACTACGTCGTATCGATCCATGGGCATGTCCGCCAGCGACTTCGAGCGGATCTGCGACAGGTCCAACCCAACCTCGGCCATCGTCTGGATAGCCAGTGGGTGCAACGCCCCGGCCGGCGCGGTTCCGGCCGATGCCACTTCGATCCCGTGGGGAGAGAGGTGCCGTGCCCAGGCCTCGGCCATTGCGCCACGGCCTGCGTCCTCGACCGAAACGAACAGTACCCCCCGCGTTGGCCGCACCAGCATCCCCGGGTCGATGTCCGGCTTGCCCAACCGCTGGTGACGCACGTCGCGCCCCTCGACCAGGAAGATAGCCTGCTCGGCAATGTTTGTTGCGTGGTCGCCGATTCGCTCCAGGTACTTTGCCAGCGACAGCAGGCGCGTCGCCCGGTAGATGTTCCGAGGCTCCTCGATCATGAAGGTGATCAATTCGCGCAGGATCTGGGCGTAGAGGGCGTCTACCACGTTGTCGCGTCCAAACACCTCGCGCGCACCTTTGGCGTCACGGTTCAGCAGTGCGGCCAATGCCTGGGCCACCATGTCGCCGGCCACCTTGCCCATGCGCGGCAGATCTATGTATGGCTTCAAGCGCGGGTGCGTCGTCAGCTCGATGACCCGTTCTCCGATGTTGACAGCCAGGTCGCCAATGCGCTCCAGGTCAACCACCAGCTTCAGGCTGACTGCCAGGAAGCGCAGGTCCGACGCTGTGGGCTGCCGTAAAGCCAGGATCCGGATGCACCAGTCGTCGATGTCGCACTCCAGGGCATCGACCTCGCGATCCTGTTCAATGACGTTTCTTGCGAGGTCGGCGTCGTGATCGACAAGTGCCTGCATGGCGTCGGCGATCATCCCTTCTACCAGCGCCCCCATGCGGGACAGGCCCTCGGCAACCCGAGTCAACTCGGCCTCGTACTGCCGGTCAGTGTGCGTCTTCATCGTCCTTGCCTCCACCAGTCTCAGCCGAAGCGGCCCGTGATGTAGTCCTCGGTCCTCGGGTCGGAAGGCCGGGTGAACAGGCCGGCCGTTGCCCCGAACTCAATCAGTTCGCCCATGTAGAGGAAGGCGGTGTTCTCGGACACGCGTGCCGCCTGCTGCATGTTGTGCGTGACTATCACGATCGTGACGGACGATGCCAGTTCGTGGATCAACTCCTCGATGCGTGCCGTCGCGATTGGGTCCAGCGCGCTGCATGGCTCGTCCATCAGCAGCACGTCGGGCCTCACGGCCAGGGCCCTGGCGATACACAGTCTCTGGGCCTGCCCGCCCGACAGGCTTGCTCCCGGTGCCTTCAGGCGATCCTTGACCTCGTCCCACAAGGCGGCGCGCCGCAGCGCATCCTCGACGACGCCATCCGCGTTCGGGGGTCTGGTGCCGGTCAGGCGCCACCCGGCCAGGACGTTGTCTCGCACTGTCATCGTGGGAAACGGGTTGGGCTTCTGGAAGACCATGCCCACTCGTCGCCGCAGTTCGATGGGGTCGAGGTGTCCCCCGTAGATGTCGCGCCCGTCCAGCAGTACGCGGCCGCTGACGCAGGCGTTGGGGATGATCTCGTGCATGCGGTTAAGGCAGCGCACCAGCGTGGATTTGCCGCAACCGGACGGGCCGATGACCGCGGTAACCGTACGTTCGATGACGGGCAACGATACGTTCCGCAGTACTGCGTGGCTGCCGTAGCCGGCAGTCAGCGAGTCGATCACCATCTTGATGCCGCGGGGTTCCTTATCGGGGGCCGTCGGGGAATCCTCGTCACGCTGGAACGGCATGCCTAAATGTGGGCGAGGTGCTACCAGTGCGACATCCCTTCCCGCTGCTCCTGTTGCAATTCTTCGCGTCTCGGTAGGCATTGGCATCGGGTTCATCGGGACCTCCTGGTCGTGGCGACCTTCGCAATCACGTTTCCCGCCAGCACCAACGTCGCCAGCACCAGGGCCGCTGCCCATGCCTGCGCGTGCCAGTCGTCGTACGGCGATACGGCGTAGTTGAACAGCACCAGCGGCAGTGCGGCGATCGGCTGCATCGGGCTGGTTGTCAGGAACTGCGACCCGAAAGCAGTGAACATCAGTGGCGCGGTCTCGCCGGCCCCTCGTGAGAAGGCCGCGATTACGCCAGCAGCGACGCCCTTTCCGGCTGACGGCAACACCACCTGCATCATCACGCGCCATCGCGGTGCGCCCAGGGCCAGGGCCGCCTCGGTCATCGTGGAAGGCACCAGGCGCACGACCTCCTCGGTCGTACGGGCAATGGTCGGAAGCATTATTACTGCCAGGGCAAATGCGCCCGCCATTGCCGAAAACTGCTTGAAAGGCAGTACAAGCAGCGTATAGGCGAACATGCCTACGACGATTGAGGGGACGCCTGAGAGGACGTCAGCGCACAACCGCACCGTCCCGCCCAGGCGAGGCATCCGGTCCGACGCCAGGAACACTCCTGCCGGCACCCCAACGGGCACCGCGATCAGCAAGCCGCCCAAGGCCAGGAACAGCGTTCCGAGAATCGCATGGCCCACGCCGCCGCCTGTCTCGCCCACCGGTTTCGGAAGGCTGGTCAGGAAGTTCCAGTCGAGGGCCGGCGCGCCACGCACAATGACCGTGCCCATGATTGCCACCAGCGGCAACAACACCAGCAGAACGGACGCCATGACTGCCCATCTGAAGACACGGTCTGCAATACGGCGACTGCGCAGCCGCGGCGAAATCGGGGGCAATAACCCGACATTATTTACGATCACCCTGCGCCTCCATGCCTGACACCACGCACCAGAAGGCGTGCCGCCGCGTTCAGGATCAGCGTGGTTCCCAGCAACACCACGCCCAGCCCGGCCAGTGCCGACAGATAGTGAGGCGAGAAGGCCTCGGTGAACTCGTTGGCGATGACGGCGGCCAGCGTGTACCCTGGCGCGAACAGCGACGCGCTGATGTCATAGCGGTTTCCGATGACCATTGTGACGGCCATCGTCTCGCCCAGAGCACGCCCCAGGCCCAGTACCACCGCGCCCACCAGTCCCGAGCGTGCGTATGGGAACACCGTGCCCCGGATCACCTCGAACGGCGTGGCGCCCAAGGCATATGCGGCTTCCCTCTGGGTGTCCGGGACGGCCCTCAAGACCTCCCGCGACACCGCCGTGATTACCGGGATGACCATGATTGCCAGCAGCAGTCCGGCAGTCCCGTAACCGACTCCCAACGGCGGCCCCGCAAACAGCGGCAGCTCGCCGAAAAGCTTCTGGACTCCTGGTTGAACGTGTTCTCGCAGCAACGGTGCCAGGACGAACAAACCCCAGAGGCCATAGATGACCGACGGGATGGCTGCCAGCAGGTCGACCAGCACGCCAACCACCGTGGCTACCCGCGAAGACGCGATCTCGGACATGAACACGGCACTGCCGATCCCCAGCGGCACCGCGATCAGCAGCGCCAGCGCCGAAGTGACGAGTGTGCCGTAAAGGGCAGGTAGGGCGCCGAACTCCTCGGCCACCGGGTCCCAGGTCATGCCAGTGATAAACCCGATTCCTCCCTTAGACAGGGCTTCGCCCGACAGGCTCAGCAACTCCCACGCCACGCCGGCCAGGACGGTGACTACGCCCAGGCCGGCGAGGACGAGGGTTGCGTGGAAGGCGGTGTCGGCACCGGAAGTATTGGGACGGGCTTGCATCGAAGGAACCTCCCAGTCAACCAGGTGCCGGATCAAGCCGCCCCGGCCAGCGACCGGCGGGGCGGCATTCAAGCGGTGCGCTCGTCACAGCACGGGCGAACCGTTGCATGTGACCGACTTCAGTTTTGCCTCGCACCTGGATACGACCGACGCGGGCAGCGGCGCGTAGTGCAGCGGCGTCGAGAACGCCTGGCCCTCGTGCACGCCCCACCAAAGGTACTTGACCAGGGCCGACGCGATGGAGCAGTCCTGCTGCTGCAGGTACATCAGCACCCACGAGAAACCCGAGATCGGGTAGGCGCCAGCGCCTGGTGCGTTGGTGATCGACACGCGCAGGTCCTCCGGGAGGTTCGCGGCGGCTCCCGCGGCGGCCTTGGTCACTGCGTCAACCGAAGGCGCCACGAACTCGCCTGCAGGGTTCTGCACGCGAGCAGTTGGGATACCGCTCTGCAGTGCGTAGGTCAGTTCCACATATCCGATGGCGCCGGGAGTCTGCTTGACCGTGCCCGCGACACCCTCGTTGCCCTTGGCGCCCAGGCCGACGGGCCAGTTCACCGAGGTCGCGACGCCGACCTTGTTCTTCCACTCTGGACTCACCTTGGCAAGGTAGTCCACGAAGATGTACGTCGTTCCGGACCCGTCGGACCGGTGCGCGACCGCGATGGCCCTGTCGGGCAGGACCACTCCCTTGTTTGTCGCAGAGATTGCCGGGTCGTTCCACCTCGTGATCTTCCCCAGGAAGATGTCAGCCAGTACCACTCCGGTCAGGTCCAGCGTCTTCGTTACTTCGGGCAGGTTCACGGCAACTGCGACGGCGCCCAGTGTCACCGGTACGTGCAGGATCGGGTCCTTCGCCTCTGCCAACTGCTCGTTCGACATCGGCCCGTCGGTCGCTCCGAACTGTACGGTCCGAGCCGTGATCTGCCGGATGCCGCCACCGCTGCCGATCGACTGGTAGTTCACGCGCACCTCGGGATGCGCCTTGCCGTATTCCGATGACCACTTGCTTTGCAGAGGGTACTGGAAGGTCGCTCCTGCACCCGTCAAATTCTGCGCCGAGGCCATTCCAGGCACCGCCAGCATGACCATGGCAATCGCGACCACAGTGATCCCGAAACCGTTCATCGTTGTCTTCATCGGTACTCTCCTTGGCGCCCGCGGGGGGCGCGATTGAATCGCATCCATCTGCCAGGAGTCGTCCATCGATTCAGGTCCTGCTACCACTGGCGCCTTCGGTCTGCTGCAGCCCTTCACGATGAACCTCGATTGATGGATTGGGCCTAGAACCGCACCTGTGCTGCCAGCACGACCTGATGCTCGGTGCCCTTGCGCGTCGGAGTCGTGTGTGTCGGCTTGTACAGGAAGTAATCCAGCTTCAGGTTCGCGGCGTGACCCAATGGCATCCAGTGCAGGCCGCCTCCGAACTCCCAGACACGGGTACGGGTCGCAGGGGTCAGGTCCAGGACGTCCTCGTCCAGCAACCCGCCGCGAACCGCGATCTGCCACTCGGGTACAGGGCTGTAGGCGGCAGAGGTGTAGAATCCCTGGCCCGTGACCAACTTCTTCAGCGTAGCGTCCCAGTCGCGGGCGCGGATGTACTCGGCCTGGAAAAGGAACCCGTGGGTGTCCAGTCGGACGTCGGCCTCGTAGCGTTCTTTTGCGTTATCGTCCTTGCCGGCCGGGCGCAGGGTTGCATAGGCAACGCCGCCGAACATCAGCCAGGGCAGCGGGGTGATCTCGACACGGGCCGCCAGTTCCTTGCGGTGGTCGAACTCGAAGTTGTTGGCGCCGGCGCCGTTGAACAGCGACACGTTGTAGTAGACATACTTGAACCGCTTGTCGATGCGCACACCAAGGTCGCGCTTGTCGCCGAATGCCGAGGATACCAGGGACCGCTCGGCGAACAGCAGCACGCCCGAGGAGTTGAAGCCTTCATAGGAGACCGGGATCTTGAATTGACCCACCGAGATGTCGGCGTAGTCGGTAAGCACGCTTATCCAGAAGTCCTGCAGGATGCTGAAGGTCGAGGCTGACTGCTTGGACTTGGTAGAACCCTTTAGGGTCAGGGTCTTCATTGGCTTGCCATCGGACCCTAGGAACTGCGTCCCGTCAGCCTTCAGCAGGTAGCCGTCCTTGTCCTTTGGCAAGAAGCCATCAGGCATGGGCACATCGACCGTCAGGGTCGTTTCCTTGGTTTCCGCCAGTTTAGCCGGGTCGATCATCAGGCCATAGGCGATGCGCTTGGGCATCAGTTCTCCCTTGACCTGGAACTCGGCGCGGCGCAGGCGCAGGGCGTTCGTCCATGTATCTGTGGTCTTGCCTGGCGTAGTGACGGTGTCCTTGAGATCCTTTACCTGGTACCAGGCCTGCAGCAGCATGCTGATCTTCAGAAACCCGCCCAACCCAACGGTCAGGCCTTCGGCCGATTTCGCCAGGGGTACAGCATCTGGCTTCGTGGCTGGGGTCGGCGGCGTCTGGGCCATTGTCGGGGCGGTGGTCGCGACCAGCAACAGCGCGGTCGCGATGCTAATGAACCGTTGCGTGTGCATGGGAACCTCCCTGTTTCTACCTTTGTTCATCGCTGCAGACTTTGACATTTGTGTGTTGCGTCATCGTGGCGACCTGGCAATTCTTTGGGGCTTCATCGTGACAGGTGTCAGACGAGGTGCCTGGTGAAAAAAGCTGTAATAATAGTGGCTTGACCGATATCAGCCTTGTGGCGATTGAGGAGGATCTGTGGCAAAACCGTTGCCCTGTCACTGAACTATTTCCAGGATGCCTCGGATGATCTTGCAGTGCCCTGCCAATTCTGGCGGTGCAGGGGCATCGGGATAGACCCTACATCCGGTGAGATTTGACGAAGGATTCGACTTCTGGCAAGCCTCCCTGCAGGACTAGGTATGAATCAGGTGGCTCGCGCTCGGTGATCTCGCTGGCAATTGGCGTCAGCATGATTCGCTTGACCTCATCCCGGTCGTCCGAGTGTGCCAGCGCCCAGCCCAGCTTCATGAATGCCACTTCCGGCAGCATGTTCCCCGCAGGGACGATGCCCATTTCCATCAGGTCTCGTCCTGTGTCGTAAACGTACATCTGCACGTATCCCCACAGGGTCTGGACCGTCATGTAGATGTGTACGCCCTTGGCGATGGCCCGCTGGATGGCCGGGTACAGCGGCTTGTTGACGTGGCCCAGGCCTGTGCCGGCGATGATGATGCCGCGGTAGCCGTTGTCGACCAGGGCGTCGATCAGGTCGGGCTTCATGCCGGGGTAGTAGTAGAGGATTGTGGCACGATCGTCATAAACGGCGTCCAACTGTACCTTGCGTGTCCGGTCCCGGCGGCGGTAGTCATCGCGCAGCGGTTTGACCTCGGTGCGCGATACGGTGGCTACCGGGATGTCGCCGATCGTTCGGAAGGTCGACCGGTATGACGAGTGCATCTTGCGGACGCGGGTGCCACGGTGCAGCAGTCCATACTGGTCCGACGTGGGACCGAACATGCACACCATGACTTCGGCAATATCGCTGTGGGCAGCAGTCAGAGCTGCGTGCATCAGATTGAGGGCCGCGTCCGAGGACGGGCGGTCGGACGAGCGCTGGCTGCCGACCATCACAATCGGTACGGGCGGGTTCTGGACCATGAACGACAGGATTGCGGCAGTGTGATGCATCGTGTCGGTTCCGTGCCCGATTACGATGCCGTCCGCTCCTTCCTCGATCGAACGCACGACGGCCGTGGCCAGGCCGATGTACTGTTCCGGACCCATGTTTTCGCTGAACACTGCGTAAAGTTTCTCGGTCTGGATGTTGCAGATATCGGCCAGTTCCGGGACCGACCCGTAAAGTTCGCCCGGGGAGAACGCAGGTATCACTGCGCCAGTTCGATAGTCCAGGCGTGATGCAATCGTGCCGCCCGTGCCCAGCAGTTTCACCGTGGGTTTGGCCGGGTCGTAAGGAAACTGCTTTTCGGGGATCTGGTAGTGGGCCTCGTGTCGTCCGCGGCTGATGAATTCGATTACGGTTTCGGCAGAAACCCCGATGTTGTAGCCGGTATCGAGCTTCAGGACGATGTGTCGGTCGTCGGCGGTCTCGCTGCGGGGCAGCAGGATACCCTGGTATGCGCCGCGGGTCGTCTTGACTTCGACCTCTTCCCAGACGCCAACGTCCAGGCGTTGCAGCAGTTCCAGGCCCTTGCCTCGGTAGCCCTTGAAGCGGTCGTTTGGGTTCGTGCTCATGTCCGCTTCCTCCCGTCAGTTGCCGCCCGTGGGTCGGGCTTCGACAGGAACTTCGGCCGGTATCCAACGACGGTCGCGACATGGGCCGCCGCGGCTTTCTGGTCCATCGATGCCGCTTCGTCGCCGGCAAACAGCTTGATGTATCGTTCAGGGGTAAGCCTGGAAATGTCCTTGCCGCGACGTCCCATGAACGGTACCCAATCCAGCAGCAGGTAGGCCAGGATCGTTGAACGCAGACGCGAGGATCCGGACACGGTTTCGAATGTCAGAAAACGGTCCTCGGTGAACAGGCGGCCGATCTGGACCTTCGACAGGCCCATGGTCGCGTAGCGGTCCTCCTTCTCCCACAGCGGTTCTGGCTGTCGGCCGCGGGCCCGTTCGAACTGGGAATCGTCCAGCACGATTGGCGGGAGGTCGGTGTCCGGGTACATGCGGTCTGGGCCTGGCAGCATGCGTTCGAAACACGTGGCGCCAGACCGCAGTGACTTGCGGGTTTCACGCGGGACGCAGGTCAGGGCCTCGCGCATCCTGATGCGGATCTCGCTCATCGCGGTGGCGACATCGGCGGCCGGTCCAGCCACGATGGCGATGGTGTCGCGTGCGGTGGCACCGGTGCCGCGGCGAACCTCGTCAAACAGTGCCGACAAAGTGAAGGATTCGGAGGAATCCGAATGCACCAGATTCGGCTTGCGGTCGATGCAGGCGATCACTCTGATGCGGTCCGAGATCTCGTGGCCGAATGTGCGGCTTGGGGCCGTTGGCAGTCCCAGGAGTCCGGCGCAGTTGCGCAGTACGATGGCACGCGCCGTCACGCCGCCGCCCCATGCCAGCCGGAACGCCGGGTGAGGGTATCGCCTGGCCTGGGCAGTGACGTCCAACTCGGTGTCGAAGTCGGCGGCTGTGATGCCGCGGCCCAGGGCAGCCTCGCGGATGTCCAGCAGTGCCTTCTGGCGCAGTGCTTCGAAATGCACCAGCGCAGGCAGTTGGCGCAGGCTGCAGACGCCTTTGATCTCCACCCGATCGCCGCCGGCGATGCTGACGTTGACGTCCTGCCTGGCTCGTCCGTGTCCGGTTCGGACCTGGCCCGACAGGTGGCACAGGCGCCGGATGGCGTTGCCGACGCGGGCAGCGTGCCATGGCGTGTGCATTTCGGCCTCGGTCACGATCTCGATCAGGGGGATCGACAGGCGGTCAGTTATGTACGTGCGGCGGTGGCCGTGGTCGGATACCTCGCGGCAGGCGTCCTCTTCCAGGCCCAGTTGCCGGATGCCGATGCGAACACCATCGACCAGCATCCAGCCGTTGATACCGATGATGCACGTGCGCTGAAATCCTGTGGGAATCGATCCGTCCAGGTACTGCTTGCGGGCGATGTGAATCTCGTCCACAAGGTTCAGGTTCAGCATCATTCCGATGGCCAGTGCCCGGTCCAGCGCCTCGCGGTTCAGGCCGAACGGGGGGGCGTCGTCCATTTCATAGGTACAGACGGTTTCGCGGTTCAGGCGGTAGACGATTTCCTTCTTTGTCTTGAATTCCATCAGGGCCGTCGGATCGTACTCGCCCAGTTCAGACAGTGTCGGGCGCATGTGGCGCAGGATTTCGGCGTGGTATTCCTCGCTGTAGGGCTTCACGGGGCATCGGCAGAACAGCTTGTGCGTGGTCAAGACCTGCCGGTGCATCTCGAGGCCGCACTTCAGACCCAGTGCCCGGTAGAACTCTGCTTCTGCATATCGGGGAGCCGTTTGCGTGATATTCGCGGGTTGCCCGTCCACGAGGCACCTCCTGTCGGCGCGGAGGATATCAAGGCCTGGGAAAAAAGGGAGAGAGAAAGCCAGGTCGGAGTGCGATCAAAATCCGATTGTGCGTGGATAACCCTGGTTCAGGCCGTGCGTGCCGATGCTTCGCGCTTGACCTCGGCCTCGGACCTGCGCAGGTACATGGGCTCGATGGTTGCCGGATCGGCAGGCTCAAGGCCGCGCTCCAGCGCGATCTGCACCAGGAAGGAGGCTCGAATCGAATGCTCTGGCGCCGCAGCCAGGTGCAGACGGTTGCCAAGGATTGCGTGGAGATCATTGCGGTAGGCCAGGACGCCTTCCCCCACTCCGATTATCAGGTCGTCATCTTTCAAGGTCCGGCACAGCGACGTTGCAACCTCCACCGGGGACATGGCGGCGGCGGCAAAAATCGGCTGTCCGTCGGACGCGAATGCCGCCGCGTACACTTCTGCGCGGCGGGCGTCCAGGGCAGCCAGTACAGCAGGACCGCGCCCGAAAAGGGGCCGCGCCAGGGCGTCAAGGGATGGGACTCCGACGATTGGTTTGCCCGTCGCAAAGGCAAGCCCCTTCATTGTGGCAAGGGTGATTCGGACGCCGGTGAACGAGCCTGGCCCGATTGATGCGACCAGGAGGTCAATGTCCGAAACTGCCAGATTGCGCGAGGCAAGCAGGTCGCGAATATCGACTGCCAGGCGTCGGCTGGTCGTGCCAGGGCTCATCAGGGAAAGTTCGGCAGTCACGCGGTCGCCCTCGACCAGTGCCACTGTTTCGACGGTGGTCGATGTGTCGCACGCAAGCGCGACGGGTCGGGCGCGTTCGAATGGCTTCATGCCCCTCCAGGCGCCTTCGGGCGGCGTCACTGCCCCGTCAGTCGCGACCACACTCCCCATTTGCGCTCGATGTCGTTCGCGAATACCACGACCATCAACGTAAGAAGGCAGGCCATTCCAACCCATGCCGCAATCTGCCGGCCCTTCAGCCCGATCGGGCGTCGACGCACTGTTTCGATTGCGAAAATCAGCAGATGGCCTCCGTCCAGCACAGGAACCGGCAGCAGGTTCAGCAGCCCCAGGCTCATCGACAGCCACGCCAGCCGTCCCAGGAAATCCTCGACGCCACGGGCGGAGGATGCGAGGTCGTAAATCATGATTGGGCCGCCCATTTCCTTGACCGACACCTTGCCAGTCAACAGTCCGGCGATGCCGGCGGCGGTCACCACGAGAATCTCGCTGGTACGCGTTACCGAACGGTTCCATGCATATCTCAGGCGAGCCTCGTTGGGGATCGCGGCAGGTTCGACCGTCCCGCGCCGACACGAAGCCCCCGTTGCAACGAATCGCGGAACTGCGGCACCTGGCTGCCAATCCGGGTTGGCCAGGGACAGTGTCGTGTCGATCACTTGTCCGTCGCGTCGTATCTGCATCTGGCGTGTCAGTGATGGATCGCGAGCCAGTGTCTGCACCAGGAAGGCCCAGTCCGAAAAGGTTGTCTTGTCCATTGTCAGCACTTGATCCCCGGCCTTCAGCCCCGCACGCGTGGCGGGGCTGTCGGGCTCGACGGATGCAATGACCAGGGCGCCGTCTTCCACACCGGCGGGCACATCCTCGCCATAAGGGCCGATGACGACGTCACGGGGGCTTTCCGGTCTTGAATCTCCGGGTCGTGTCGCGGCAACCGACAGGCGTACCGCTCTGGTGCGAGCCTGGTGTATCGCCTTGGCCACGTCGTCGTACCCGCGCGTGTCGCGGCCATCAACAGTCAGAACGGCATCGAAATCCCTGAGCCCGGCAATCTCGCCCGGCCCTCCCTTTGTGACAACAACCAGAGGCAGCGTTCGTTCAGGGGCCACCTCTATTCGACCAACGGTGTTCTCGAGGCCGAGTTCCTTGAACCCGGCCATCGCGACTGCCTTGGGGGTGACGGTCAGCATTGTGGGGGTGCCATCGCGGTCCACCCGCATGGTCAATTGCTGCCCAGGGGCGGCGGAAACGGCGTCAACCAGTTCCCACCAGTAGCTGATCTCGCGGTCACCAATTGCGGTAACGCGGTCACCAGGCCGGATTCCTCCCCTCCATGCCGGTTCATCAGCGGCCACGGTTCCTATTACCGATGGCATCAGCATCGATTCCGATGCATGCATTGGCAGGAACACCAGCAGCGGCAGCACCAGGTTGAACACCGGGCCGGCAAGGACGATCAGCGTCTTGCGCCACAGGTCAGTGGTAAGAAAGCCCTTTTTGGCCTCCTCCGTCGGAGGGGGATTTTCGGGGTCGTCGCCCAGGAACTTGACGTATCCGCCCAGCGGAATTGCCGACAGCCAATACTCGGTTATGCCGCGCTTGAACCCCAGAATCTTGGGACCGAAGCCGACCGAGAAGCGAAGTACGGTCACGCCGACCGCCCTTGCGGCCAGGAAGTGCCCGAGTTCATGGAAGAAAATCAGACCGCCAAGAAACAGGAGGAACTTCAGCATCTGGCACACGGCCTCGCAAAGACGCCGGAGAAGATAGCAAGTGGAAGGCGCGTGCGCAATGTGGCGTCCTGCGAGGCGGGGATCACAGATGCCCAGTGCGTTCGCGCAGGCGCTTCATGTCGCGCTCTAGTCGCTGCCAGATCCTTTCCTCAAGTGCAGCCTTGTCGATTGCAAGCCCGCCGGCGGTCGGCGAGGTTGCGTCCGTACTCCCAGGCATCGTCACACGCACCGGATCCGATGGGGTTTCCGGAGCAGCCCGGATTGCTGTCTGCTCGCGGGCCAGTACCATCTCCTCGACGCGTCTGGCTCGAATCTCCAGTTGTTCTCGCTGGGGTAGTCGTGGGACCCGAGCCATCCCCGAATTGCCCTCGGCCACGTGGGTCAGTTCGTGAGCCAGCAGGGACTTTCCCTTGGGGCTTCCAATATCCAACTGTCCGCCACCAAAAAAGACGTCCGACGGCCCGGTGGTGAATGCCCTTGCGCCCAGTGTGGCGGCCATGCGCCGGGCCTCGGGGCCGGAATGCAACCGCACGTCCGGCAGGTTGGAACCGGTGATGGTTTCCATTTCGGTTCGCAGCGCAGGGTCAAGGCGGCGTGGCGCCTCGTCCCTCAGCAAGGCCGTCCCGGCGTGCGAGTATCGTTGCAGAAGCTCGTCCTCCAGGCCTGGTGCAGTCGGACGGCCCTTCGTGGTTCCGGCATCCTTCCTGCGGGGGGCCCGTGGAGCCATCTGTTCCTCGACATGGCGGCCAAACGATTGTAGCATACCGACCTTGCTTGCAATTCGTTCCGAAGGGACGCACAGTGGGCGTCGTGAACAGCTCGCGGACCCGTCTAGCAGTTCTTCTGGCAGTCGTGGGCGTCTTTCTGCCAGGTGCACAGGTGCGGGCCTCCGATGCCTCCCGTCTTGTGGCAGCCTTGTCTGCGTGGGACGTGGACACTGCGCGGTCGTTGTTGGCGAAGGGCGTGGACGCCAGTCTGCGCAAGGACCTGCCTTTGCTGCTTGGGACGTTGCACCTGCTGGAGGGCGATTCGGTCAAGGCCGAGGAGGTTCTTGCACATGCCACCGGCCCGGATGTGTCGCGGCTTCGGATGATCGCTCGTGGCACGCGCAAGGTCACGAAGAACCTGGCGATTGCGACCTCTCCATCGGGACGATTCCAGTTTCTGTACCGCCCGGGGGCTGACGAGGCCCTTTTGCCATATCTGATCGAGGCGGGTGACATCGCGTTTGGCGAACTCGAAAGGCGGCTGGACATGACCGTGCCGACGCCGGTCAGGGTTTTCGTGGCTCCGTCGTTCGAGGATTTGGCGTCAGTTACCGGGCTTGCCAGGGCGGATCTGGATTCATCCGGTGCGGTGGCTGCGTGCTCGCTGAATCGCATTGTCATGGTATCGCCGGCCCGTCTTCCAAGGGGCTATCCCTACGCGGATACTCTTGCGCATGAACTGGTTCACTACTTTTTGAGGTTGAGGGCTGGTGACAACGTCCCGATGTGGCTTCAGGAAGGGATGGCGAAGGCGCTTGAGAGCACCTGGCGGGGTGCGCCCGAAGGTTACCTGAACAAGACGTTGCGGCAGCAATTGGCGGACGCGGTTGTCAAGGGGCGTCTGTTGCCGCTTGCGTCGATGGGTACCTCCCTTTCGGGAATGTCCAGGCCCGAGGATACGGCGTTGGCCTTCGCAGAGCTTGCTTCATTCGCAGGTTGGCTGATGAAGACTCGCGGGTCTCAGATTCTGCCGCGGCTGCTGGATGAACTGACCCTGGCCGACGAGTCGGTGGCTGTTCTGCGTGTAACCGGCCGGTCGATCGAGGCGCTTCGGTCCGACTGGATTGCCTCGCTGGCTGGCAACGGGGCGCAGGTCGGGCCTGTCGCTGCCGGGACTGGCGGAGTGCTGTTGCGCGAGACTGCCGGGGATCCTGTGCCTTCACTGGGGCCGGATGCCGTGGCACAGTATCGCCTGGGGAATCTGTTGCAGGTTTCCGGTCGACCTGGTGCCGCAGCCGGCAAGTACAGGTCCGTGCTGGAAACACTTTCGAGGCCTCATCCGGAGGTTGTCGCTCGGCTTGCCGGGGCGCTGGTCGATGCCGGAAATCCTGACGCGGCGCTGGCGTTCCTGGACGAGTCCGACGTTGACGAAGATGAGTTCTCCTGGGTGGCTCGCGAGAGGGGCAGGGCATTGGTTCGGGTAGGTCGTTTTGCCGAGGCCGAGGCCTCCCTGGAAACAGCCATTCGGTCCGATCCCTGGGATCCCGAGTCCCACGAGGCTCTTGCCAGGGTGTTTGGTGCGACCGGTCGGGCCGATCTGGCCGAAAGGGAACAGCGGTTGGCAAATGCATGGAGGTGACCGTGGAGGTCGATCCGCGGGCTGAGGTACTGGACGAGGTCGAGCAGGTACGTCTGGCGCGAGAGGCGTGGGACCTGATCGAAGGCGAGGTCGGGCGGCGGATTATTGGCCAGTCCGAGGCTTTGGAGCGCCTGCTGGTTGCCCTTGTGGCAGGCGGTCACGGCCTGCTGATCGGGGTGCCTGGCCTCGCGAAGACTTCGCTGGTGTCGGCGCTGGCCCAGTGTCTGGATCTGACGTTCAATCGTATCCAGTTCACGCCAGACCTCATGCCTTCCGACATTACCGGAACCGAGGTTCTGGAGGAGGACCGGACCACTGGTCGACGGGTTTTCCGTTTTGCCAGGGGACCGGTGTTTGCGAACCTCCTTCTGGCCGACGAAATCAATCGTACGCCCCCGAAGACACAATCAGCCCTGCTGGAGGCGATGCAGGAACATCGTGTATCGGTGGCGGGAACGACCTATCCCCTCCCCGAGCCATTCGTTGTCTTCGCGACCCAGAACCCGATCGAGCAGGAGGGTACGTATCCGTTGCCCGAGGCTCAGCTTGATCGTTTCATGCTGGCCATTCGCATGGACTATCCGATTGTCGAGGACGAGGTTCGAGTGGTTCGCGAGACAACCGGTCCGGCTCCGGTTCCGATCAAGCAGGTGCTGGAACCCGAGCGAGTCATGGCGCTTCAGGCAGTGGTGCGGCGCATGCCAACCCCCGACTATGTGATCCGCGAGGCCGTGTCGCTGGTCCGTCGGACGCGTCCGTCGGATCCATCGGCCACGAAGGCCGTAAGGGACTACGTTTCGTGGGGGGCCGGCCCGCGTGCGGCGCAGCACCTTGTGCTGGCGGCCAAGGCGCTGGCCCTGCTGCGTGGACAGTACATGGTCGAACCGACCCACTTGCACGAACTGGCCGTCGCAGTCCTGGCGCATCGTGTCGTAGTTAATTTCCATGCCGAGGCCGAGAGGGCGACCGCAGTAGACGTGGTCAAGGGACTGCTTCCGCAGGAGTGAACGGCCAATGGGTGAAGGCGGTTTCGACCTGCTTCCCGAGGAGGCGCGGGCCTTCCTGGGCGGTCTTCGGTTCCGGCCGCGTCTCGCCGCCGAGGGGCGAGTGTCGGGTGTGCACGTATCTTCCAATCTGGGTCAGAGCCTGGAGTTTTCGGACCTCAAGGGCTACGCATTCGGGGACGACCCGCGCGGAATCGACTGGAAGGTGTTCGCCCGCACAGACAAGATGTACGTGCGCAGATATCTGGACGAAACGAACCTTGCGGCACACCTGGTTATCGATGCGTCCGGTTCGATGGCCGCTCCTTTCGGCGCCTCCAAATACAACCATGCGGCATCCGTACTCGCTGGCCTGTCTTACGTGTTGCTGCGTCAGGGAGACGAAGTCGGTATCATCGTGGCCTCCGAGCGGAATCCCAGAACCTGCCCTGCGCGCAGCGTCCCTTCGCACCTGAACGAGATCCTGGGACTTCTTGCCAGGACGTACCCGGCAGGCCAGACTCGCCTGGAGCCTGCGATGAAGGAGGTGCTTGGCCGCGCGCGCAGGAAGGGTGTCGTGGTTGTGGCTAGCGATCTTCTGGCGCCCTACAGGCCCGTAGTCGATGTCCTTGGAATGCTGGCGTCACGAGGGCACGCTGCGATGCTGTTGCATGTGCTTTCGCAGGACGAGCGTACCTTCCCGTTCCAGGGGACGTTGGTGTTTTGCAGCCAGGAGAGTGGCGAAACGGCCTTGTTGGACGCCCGGGCACTTCGGCGGAAGTACCTTGCGGCGATGGACTTGTTCATAGGGGAAGTTCGGTCCGCGTGCCACGACGCGCGGGTTTTCTACTGTCCAGTCCCGATGGCGCGTCTGCCTCACGAGGAGGCTGGCGAAATGATCAGGTCCGTTGAAGCAGGCCGTCACCGACGGGTTCCCTAGGCCGCTCCTGGTGGAAATAATGTTGTCCGGCATACCTGCCGGAGTTGCGGAGGGATGTGGGGTTCGAGTCGCCATGGCTGCTGCTGGGGCTGCTGGGGGTGGCGGTGCCGCTGCTGCTGCACTGGTATCTCCGAAGAACCGCGCCGATCGTGGCTCTTGATGCGGTAATGCTGCTGGTCCTTCACGGGGCAGGGGAGACCCGCCGGTTGCGGCTGGTTCACCTGACACTTCTGGCTGTTCGTGCCCTGATTGTGGCCGGCATTGCCCTCATGTTCGCCAGGCCTTTCATCACGGTGCCAGCCGCAGGTGGCGTCAGTGATCATCCGGTTGCGGTTGCAATCGTCCTGG
Organism: uncultured Myxococcales bacterium; assembly: GCA_903936705.1. GTDB lineage: Bacteria > Myxococcota_A > UBA9042 > DTJE01 > DTJE01 > CAIZWN01. The sequence goes on along the minus strand of CAIZWN010000051.1, from coordinate 99,872 downwards.
ACGATTCGATGTCGATGCGGATGGCTGGGGAGGGCGGTACGCCATGGGACCGTGCTCGCGAGACGACCTTGAGGACCCTCAAGGAGTTGCCAGCGGAATCCTCCGTGTTTCTGGTCCTTGCGTCACGCCCCGTCACTGTCCAGCCCGATGACGCGGTTGGCTGGGATGCGATCCAGACAATCCGGTACGTCGAGAGTCTTTCGGCCACCAGGGCAGCATCCGATCTGTCGGCAGCGGTTCGGGCGGCGCTGGTTCGCGTGAGGGTCTGCCCGCAGAGGGACCGCAGGGTCGTGGTGATATCTGATTTCTATGATGCAACCGCAGCAAGTTTCCCGACGCTGGACGAGTTGGCAGGCGTCAGCGTTGTTCCGGTGGACACATCTTCATCGGGGCGTTCCAGGAACCGCGCTGTCATCGATGTCTCTACCTATCCTGCGCCGGACCTTTCGCCCGGGAGGGTCCGCGTGCAGGTGCAGGTCGCGAACGGCGGGGCAGAGCCGATGTCCGAGGTTCTATCGGTGCGCGCCGGGGCAGCGGCCGTAGCCAGGCGCGTGGAGTGCCCAGGCGGTGCCAGATGTAACGTGGAGTTCGTGCTGGAGGTGCCCGAGGGCGTTCGCGTGGGCGAGGCGCGCCTGCCGCCGGACGACCTGCCTGATGACGACGTACGCTGGTTTTCGCTGGCTCCCAGGGACCGCGATGCCGTGCTGCTGGTCGATGGGTCGCCGTCAAGAAGGACAGGAGAGGGCGCGGCATTCTTCGTCGCACGGGCGCTGGGCCTTCAGATGCCGGATGATCCAGGGTTCGTGGTGACGACGATTCGCGAAGACGAGCTATCGCCTTTGCACCTGGCGGCGGTGGGCACCGTGGGACTGCTGAACCCCGGACCGTTGGCCCCCGAGCGTGCGCGTGCCCTGGCGGATTTTGTTGCATCCGGAGGTGGGCTGTTTGTTTCGGTGGGGCCGAACCTTGATCTTGAAGGATGGGGCGCAACCTTCAAGGGGCTTCTGCCGTCCCAGGTGCGTGCCGTATTGGACATAGGCGGCGGTGTCTCGAAGGTGCCCAGGGTAATTTCACGTGTTGATCCCACGCATCCGGCGGTGTTCGGGCTGGGTGGACTTCTGGCTGCAGTGAAGATCCGGCGTCTCCTGCTGCTGGACGACGGCTGGCAGGGGGATTCATCGGTGATCGCCTCGTTGGACAGTGGGCAGCCGGTTCTGGTGGACCGGCACGTCGGACAGGGTTCGGTGCTTGTCTGGCTGTCCAGTCTGGACCGGGACTGGGCCGATATGCCGCTGCTGCCTGTATTTGCTCCGTTCATTCGCAAGTCATTCGGGTACTTGCGTGATGCCGGGGGGCCGCGTCCGTCGGGTGCGGTTGCCGTCAATGAACCGCGGTATGTCGAGATTTCGTCCGACGCGGATCAGGCCTTGGTGCGGCCTCCTTCTGGTCATCCCGTGGCGTTGTTGGCATCGTCGGCGTTCGAGGGAACGGCTATGCCGGGAATCTACCGCGTTGACCTTGTGCGGTCAGGGAAGCCGGATCCGGTTCGGTCCGATGTTTTCGTCGTGAATACGGACGCAGCCGAAAGCGTTCTTAATGCCCCCGCCGGTATCCCGGCAGTGTTTTCCCGGTTCATGGCGACCGAGCAGGACCAGACTGTAGCTTCCGCGACTCGCAGGATGTCGTTGCTGGGCCAGATGCTGGTTGGAATACTGCTGCTGCTGCTGGCCGAGGCTTGGTTGCGAGGGAAGTCGTAAAGGTGTGCAGGTTGCAACACTTCGCGCGCGTGAGCTAGGGCCAGACGGCCCCGATCCGGTCCCAGCGGGGAAATCCCTGGGGATCAGACGACCAAAGGACGGCGGTCGGACGTCCCAGTATCCGGTTCAGGGGCACGGCTCCAGATTCTCGTGAATCGCCAGCATCAGTAGTTGATCGATTGTCTGCCAGCAGGAACACATGGCCTTCCGGCACAACCGTCCTGACCTTGGCCATAAGGACTCCACGGGCGAAAAAAACCGTGTGGCTTCGGCCTGCGATTGTTTCCCGGAAGGCACGAAGGCCCTTCGCCTCGGGAGACTTGGCCTGCGGCCCAAGGACCCGAAGTTCGCCTAGATCGTCCGCTGTAATCTCGACGCCGTTCACTATCAGGGTCGGTCCGGAAATATCGACGACGTCGCCAGGTCCGGCAGCCAGTCGCGCTATCACCAGTCCCTTTTGACTTGCCGCAGCCAGGAGTTCGCCCTGTGCCACTGGCGTATTGTCGAGGCTGATGCGACGCACCAGGAGTCGTTCCCCGGCAAGCAGTCCAGGCCATTGTGCACTGTCGGGCACGGTGACGATTTCAACCAACTGCGAAAGTGAAAGGGTGGTGACGCCGATGATTGTGGCGAACGACAGCAGACCGACCAGAGGAGGCTGAATCCGTGGAACGCCCGTGTGGACGGTCCCGGTCAGCCACAGGAGCGCCTGGATCGTTCCAAACAGGATGGCAACAACCGTCACGCAGCGACGAGGATCCATCTCAAGAAGGCACACTGCAATCATCGTCAGGGAAACCAGTATCGCCCACGCTAGAAGCGCCTGCCATCCTTCAATCTTGCGTCCTATCCACAACATGCCGGTTCCCGGGACAAGCAGGTCCAGCACGCGCACACAGGCTGGAACAGCCATCCGGGTCATGAAGGAACTCCGGTAGTGCCTGATGGGCACAGCGAAACAAGGCTGCACTTCTCGCACAGCGGGCGGGCACGGCACGTCTGCTTTGCGTGGGCCACAATCTGCGCATGGAAGTCGTTGTAAAGGTCAACGTCCCGCCGCAGCGCCGCCTCGAAGCCTGCCCGCAGGATGTCATAGTCGACCATCGGATTCACCAAACCCAAACGCCCGAACAGTCTTCGCGTGTAGGCGTCGATGACGAAAACCGGGATGCCGACGGCGTACAACATAATCGAATCGGCAGTCTCGCGCCCTACCCCTGGGACTGCAAGCAGGTCGCGCCTGAGTCTTGGCGGGTCATCGCGCGGGAGCAGCGCGGGGTCGCCATCCGCCCGTTCAAGAAGAAACTGGACCAGTGCGCGCAGCCGTCGCGCCTTCACATTGAAAAACCCGGATGGCCGCAAAAGGTCGGCCAGTTCGTGGATGGGCAGCTCCAGGATCTTGCTGGCCGACAGGCGGTCTTGTGACTGCAGATTGCCGATTGCCCGTTCGACATTGATCCAGGAAGTGTTCTGGGTAAGGACGGCCCCCACGGCTACCTCGAAAGGCGAGCTGGCCGGCCACCAATGCTGGTGGCCACGTTGATCGCGCAGGATTGCGTATATCCGCAGGAATTGATCCGTCCGTGATTCCGGACAGGCCATAGACTCCTCAAGGCAGGGTGGGACCGCATGCCGCAGCTCCGGCCGCGGCCAGCCTGGCAGCGATTCGCGCCGCTCTGTTCGGCAGGGAGGTGATGGAGATCACCGTTTCTCCGTCCTTCTGTACCACATCGATGTCACCTTCAGACCATGCAATCACGTCGCCAAGCACCGAGTTGTCCAGACCAGGCAAGGTTTGCCCCGGGGACAGCCGGTCCTTGATTCCTCGTACCCACTCTGTCAGGGTCGTGAGGGTCGCAGCAGGCCCGTCAAAGCTCAGGGTCAGTGTCGTCAGGCCGGTCGTGGAATCCTCGGTCCAGAAACGCATGCCAGCGTCTTCCAATAACCCAGGCGGAGCCAGAACAGAAACGCAGGCAGGCAGGGCAATGCCAAACACCGGACGTTTTCGGTCATCAAGCGACAGGAAGATGTCATTCCCGTCATCTTCGTTATTGGCCTCGGGCCCAAAGACCCGGCAGACAACAGGCCCGAACGAAGGTTTCCACCAGGCTGGCGACTCAACCCCCGGACAGCCTTTCACGGGTTCCAGGGCCGCCCATGCCCTGCCGCCAGGCCCGGCCGAAAGAATCCAGGTTTTCGCCACCATATCGGGCGGGCCTTCCCTACCTTCCACAACGGCGCGTCCAATGCGGGCCGCTGGATCGGCGCGCAACGCGAAGGTGGCCCCGGAAATCACGGCTGAACGCGTCGAATCGGCACCAGATGGCCGGTTCCACAGCCATCCAGCAAGCGCCACGCTCAGCGTGAAGACCAGGAACACCACAGCTACGACTGCGTGGGCAAGACCCTTGTCACCCGAACGACGCAGGGCGCCTCCAGCCCAGGCGAAGGCAACTCCGACAAAGTACAGTGCGCACAACGGCACCGCCATCAGCAGTTGCGACAGCGGGTCTGGGGGAGTGAATATTGCCGCTACGATGAATGCCACAACGACGAAATATCGCGAAAATCGCAGGAATTTAGCGGAACTTACCACGCCAAGCACTGCCAGGAAAAACATGATCAGCGGCATCTCGAAAACGAGACCGAAGATCAACAGGAACGTGGTGACCAGGCTGAACGTCTTCTCCAGCGTCGGCAACAGCGCGACGTCGCCGGCGCCGATAGTAAATTGCACCAGGAAATCGACCACCATTGGAAGGAAAACGAAATAGCAGAAGGACAAGCCCAGTACAAAGAAGGCCGAGATCAGCCCGAGGATAGGAAGTACCGCCTTGCGTTCACGATCAAGCAGCCCTGGCGCTATGAAGGCCCACACCTGGTAGAGGACGTAGGGTACCGCAAGTATGATGGCGCCGACCAGTGACGCTTCCAGATAGACGACAATAGCTTCGGTGACATCCAGAGCCTGCAACTGGTAGATGCCGTGGGCTCTCAGGCCCTCGAGAATGGGTGCCGCCAGAATGTGGAAGAGTTCCTCGTGGAATCCGTACGCAATGAAGAACGCTATTGTGATTGCGATGACCGATCGAAACAGCCGGTTGCGAAGTTCGCCCAGGTGGTCGGTAAATGCCATAGGCCGGTCGTTCATGATTGCCCTATGTCGGTGACTTGCGGGAATCCGAAGCCTCGGCCAGCGGTTTTGCGGGAGTCTCAACCGGCGGTGCAGCGACCGCCGGGCCAGCGGCCAGGAAGGTTGTCTGCACTACGTTGCCAGGAGGCGGCGGAGGCAGCGCTGTGGCCATCGGCGGTGTTCCGGTGGCCCCGGGCGCAGGCGCATGGGGGTCGTCGTCCAGACTGGTCATCGCTTTGCGAAAATCGCGAATGCCCTTTCCCAAACCTTTGGCAATCTCGGGGAGCTTGTTCGGCCCCAGAACCAGAAGGGCAACTACAAGAATGACCAGGATCTCGGTCCAGCCGACGCCGAACATCGCAACACCGCCACGTGCGAACCGAAAGCAGCCTAACAGACGGCCCTTCGGCAGGCAAGGAAGCCGGTGCCGCGCGCAGCAGTGGATTTGGTGGTCGGTGAAACAAGGGCCGGTCCCGCCCGATATTCAAGAATGTCAGGGAGGGTGCGGATGGAAAATGGAACGATGATTTCAAACGTGCTGGTTACTCTGGACGGAGGCCGGCTTCACAGACTTACGGTTGGCCTCGGCAAGGTGCAGGTGCCGTGGGCAGCCGGGGTTCTTGCCAGCAGCGTTGATGGAGTTGTGGTTCTGAGTTATCGAGGCGAGGGGCGGATGCAACGAATTGCTTCCGGCAGCGTGATTTCAGTCGGCGGGCACAGAACCTCGTGCATTGCAGCAAGACAGGGAAACGCGGGTGTCGAGGTCTGCCTGGGACCATCGCTGGTGGGCATATCCGATGCTCTGGTAAGGGCGTTTCACCAGGCGGCGTGTGCGGCCGGGGTGCTTGACCCAGTTCTTGTCCTGGGCGAATCAGGCACTGGAAAGGATCTTGTTGCCAGGGCGATTCACGACCTGGGTGCAATGTCGGGAGGGTTCGTTGCCTTGAATCTTGCAGCGGTGCCACGTGAGCTGGCCGAGGCTGAACTGTTCGGCTGGGTGCGAGGGGCATTTACCGGTGCCGCAATCGCTCGCGCGGGGGCTTTCGAATCGGCCTTGGGCGGCACTCTTTTCCTTGACGAGGTAGCCGAGGCTCCCCTGTCGGTCCAGGCAAAACTGCTGAGGGCCGTCGAGGATGGGACCGTTACGAGGCTGGGGACGAACAGACCGCTGGTTCATCGGGCTAGGGTCGTGGCGGCTACGCATCAGGATCCTTCAAGTGCAATCGCCGGTGGTGTTCTGCGCCTTGATCTTCTGCAACGCCTGGCCTGCCTTGTCATCCGTATTCCGCCGTTGAGGGATCGGCCGGAGGATATCCCCGCTATTGCAAGAAGCTTGTGCCGCGGGCAGATGTCCCGTGAGGGGCTGGCGAAAAGCGTAATCGATGTCCTGTCGATGCATGACTGGCCGGGCAACGTTCGCGAGTTGAGAAACGTCCTGCGACGGGCCGAGATGATGTCTGGAGACGGCCCGCTGCGGGCTGAGGCCGTCAGAGAGGCACTGGACGATGGTCGACTTGGGCTTGCGGTCGTTAGTCAGGCGGAAGGAGGCGAGTCGAGAGCCGATCGGCGCAGGCAGATTGCCGAGAGCGGGCTTCCCAGATCGACGTTCTACTACCGCCTGAAGCGCGGAAGGATACCGGCTGGGCAGCCGTCGTATGTGGGTGTGGCAGACACCGAATCGGCCTGGCCGTCGGTACGGCCTATCGGTCGCGCAGGCTGAATCTTACCGGGACAATTACATCGATCGAACCTCCCGGCGGAGGAGGCAGATTTGACAATTGGTTGGCGGCGCCGACCGCCGCCTGGTCCAGATCCGGCCAAGTTGACGAGGATTCGATTGACGTCTTCCCGATGCTGCCATCGGAGGCAACGTGCAAACGAAGGACCACGCTTCCGTCCCGCCCTGCGCGACGTGCCGATCCTGGGTACCGGCTTGCCATTTCCAGCCGCTGGCGGACCACCAGGGCATAGCCTTTTCGCAGGAGGTCAAGGTCGGCGCCTTGGACTGCGGGCATCTTGGCGACTCCAGCATTTTCAGTTGCGGAGGGTTCCGGAACGATGGTGTCGGTCATGGCCGACTGCGTGACCAGGTTCACGCTTTCATCAGCCTGGGAAGGCCCGATCCGGCCGTTGGGGACCGTTTCCGGGGACGCCTGGGTTGCGACCTCGGATCTGGGGGACTCGTATCGGGGGGCGTGAACCGGCGCTTGGCGGTCAAACCTTTTCCCGATGTCATCGGCTTTTTCGGCTGGAAGTTTTTCAGCAGTGTCCAGGCGACCTGCGGTCTCGTTTCGGGTCTGAGGCTTGCCTGCCGAGTCGAGTCTCGAACGTTCGGGGTCAGTCGGTGGGTTGGCCGTGGCCTTTCGTGGAGAAGGGACCTCACCCATCACCAGTCTGAATGGAACGTGCGTGTCGTTTGCCAAGTCGCCTTCGTGCGCGGGGCCAAAGGCTACGATGATGGTCAGCAGCGCTCCGTGCAACACCAGGCTGGCAGCGGCGGCCAAAAAAATTCGCGATGCCCGGCCAGCGTCATGCTTCATCCTGGAAACCCGCTTATCGTGAGGCCCGCTCACGTCGGCCAATTCTCCGCGAACAACCCTGCAGGCAACGTCTTCCCGGATCAGGCCGCGCTGGGCCGTTGGAGGACCAGCCCGAGTCTGATATCATACCTGACCATGGCGCGTATCGAGTTCCAGGACTCCGCGGGGTTGCCGCAGCGGTTCGAGATTCCGGAGGATACCACCGGTGTGGTGATCGGTCGCAGTCCTTCCTGCGACTGCGTCATTGCGAATCACTCGGTTGGCAGGAACCACGCTCGCATCGGCTTCGACTCTGGCAGCTTGGTCTACGTTGATCTCGGCAGTGTGAACGGCTCGTTCCTCAGCGATCAGAAAATCACCGGTTCGGTGCGACTGTCTGATGGGGACGTCGTCATGCTTGGCGAGGTCGCCGTTCGATTCATGCTGGGGGTTGGGGATTCTGCAGCCGACTTGGCGACACCCGCCGGGGACGTGGTACTAAAGTTGCCCCAGTCGGAATCCCCTGCCGTGCCGGATCCTGACGTTGTGTCCACCGGAAGGCTCGTGGCAGCGTCCATGCCTATCGAACCTCCGTTGCAGGTCGAATGCGTCCAGCCCGTTGCCGATGAAGCCTTGTCTTCGAAAGTCGATGTGCTGGCGGCGTCTCTGGCCCAGCGCGACGAGGAAGTTCGTCATCTGCAGGGCCTGATTGCCGATGGCGAGCGCAGGGTACGGGACGCGGAATCCCGCGCCACATTGGCCACGTCCGGCATGGAGAGCATGCATTCCAAGTACCTTGATATGCGGGATCAGGTTTCTCATATCCAATCCCTGCTGGAGGCGGCTCGCGCCGAGTCATCCGAGCGCGATGCCGAGGCGGCCGAACTGAGGGGCCGGGTGTCCAGTCTGGGTGCTCAAGTCGATACAGTTCGGGGGCGCACCGGGCAGACGGCCGAGGAGATCGGCAACTTGAAGGTCAAGCTGACCGAACGGGATAGGGAGATTGACCGATTGCGCCGCGAATTGGACGCCAGCGAGTATGACCTGAAGGCGCTGCGCGAGGAGAACGAGCGGCTGGAGCAGTACTGCCAAAGCGATACCGGTCGCCAGCAGGAACTTGAGCGCAAGGTTTCCAATCTGGATGCCGTGATCGATGAGAATCGTAATCTTATCGCAGCGATGCGGCGCAATCTTGAAGAAAAGGATCGCGATCTGCGCCAGGTCCGGATGGGCGTGGGAATTGCTGATCTCGAGCATGAGAAGAGGCGACTGCTGGATGACTACCACAAGAAGAGCAGCGAGCTGGATGACATGAGAGCCACCCTGGCTGACGCCCAGGCCGAATCCGCGTCGCTGGCCAACCAGCGGGACGAACTGCTCGGGCGCGTTCGTGTTCTCGAGGAGGATGCGAAGGTTCGTCGCAGCGAGCGAGTCGACATCCTGGACCACCCGGACTACCTCGCGAGGTCCAGCGAGGTCGAGATTCTGACCAGCACAGTCGGGTCTATTGCCAGGCAAGTCGAGGCCCTTGACGTCATGGCTGACGGGCTGGTGGTGCTCCAGGCGGTGCTGAAGGATGCCGGAGACGTGCTGACTGCCCTTGATGGGGTGGAATTGCCTGCCTCGGTCATGGGAGCTTTTGGCGGTTCGTCACCCCGGGATCTGGCCGATTCCGTGCGTGATGTTCGACAAATCACGGCCGAGGACATCGACGTCCTGCGGGCCGCATTGGCAGCCATTCGGCTGGCAGGCCGGCCGAGGTCCTGAAAAGCCGGTGGCCTTGACCGCCGGATCCCCTGGCGAAAGGACGTTCGAATGCGAACCGGCGTGTCCAGTGCCCAGGAGATCACTGACCTCATCAAGGCGGCGTATCCATTGCTTTACGTCGTGTCTCCCGAGGAGGATCGTGTCGAGGGGTGCCTGCGGGAGATTGGCCGAGATCGCGGTCGGCGTCTGGTAACCTGGTCGGTAACCGAGGGGTTTCGCGAGGAAGGCAACTCGCTGCCCAAGGACGTGAAGGACCCTCTGCGCGCCTTGGAAAACGTCGAGGGCTTCGAGGACCACGCCATCTTTGTCCTGCGGGACTTCCACCCGTATCTGACGGATCCGACGATCGTGCGTCGTCTGCGCGACCTGTGCCGGTCGTTCGCGAACAACCCTAGGTACAAGAAGCACATGGTCCTTCTGTCACCCGTGTTCAAGGCACCAATGGAACTGGAAAAGGATATGGCGGTCGTGGATTTCGACCTGCCGGGGGCTTCCGAAATCGAGTCCGTCGTCGAACGTACACTGGCCAGCATTCCGATGTCCGCGCGCCCGGGTATCGCAATGCTGAAGGACCCAGGCCAGAAGAAAAAGATAGTAGACGCCGCGCTGGGCCTGACCGAGAGCGAGATTTCGTACGTTCTGTCGAAGGCACTGGTGCGCAAGAAGGACTTCGATATCGCCACTATCCTGGGCGAGAAGAAGCACATCATCCGCAAGTCGGGGATCCTGGAGTTTTTCGAGACCGACACGCAGTGGAGCGACGTAGGTGGCCTGGAGGTCCTGAAGGACTGGCTGAAGAAGAGGCAGGCTGCGTTCACGCAGGAGGCGCGCGATTTCGGTCTTCCGATTCCCAAGGGAATCTTGTTGATCGGCGTTCCTGGATGCGGGAAGTCCCTGACCGCAAAGGCTGTTTCCGGCTTGTGGCAGATGCCGTTGTTGCGGTTGGACGTTGGCAAGGTGTTCTCGAGTCTGGTCGGTTCGTCCGAGGAAAACATCCGGCGTGCGATACGGACTGCGGAGGCGGTTGCACCGTCGATCCTGTGGCTGGATGAGATCGAAAAGGGATTTTCGGGAACCAAGTCCTCCGGAGAGTCGGACGCCGGAACGACTGCCCGTGTTTTTGCATCGTTCATCACCTGGTTGCAGGAAAAGACGACTCCGGTGTTCGTCATAGCAACTGCGAACGACGTTTCAATGCTGCCGCCGGAACTGCTGCGCAAGGGACGTTTCGATGAGGTCTTCTTCGTTGATCTGCCAAGCCCGACCGAGCGCGGGGACATTCTGCGGATCCAGCTTCAGAAGCTGAATCGTCGCAGCCTTGTTCAGCGTGATCCGGACGTCTTCGACGTCCCGGCGATTGTTTCCCGAACCCAGGCATTCAGTGGCGCCGAGATCGAACAGGTTGTTACCAGCGCCCTGTATGACGCATTCGATTCCGGGGAAGACCTTGCAAGTGCTGGGATCCTCAGGAGTGTTGGGGAGATGGTGCCTCTGGCCTTCACGATGAAGGAAAAGATTGACGGCATGCGCGAATGGGCAAACGGAAGGGCGCGGAGGGCGTCGCTTTGCGGCTCCGAGGCCCCCGAGGTGCCCTTGACGCGCATAGAAATCACCTGAAACCGGAGTCGGGTCTCCTATGTCGCATTTCACGACGGTCCAGACGCAGATTCATGATTTGGTGTGCCTGCGGGAGGCACTCAAGGACCTGGGATACGCATTTTCGGAGGCCGAGGCTGGATCTAAGCTGCGTGTGAAAGGGTACCTCGGGCAGGCCACGGATGCTGACCTGGTGATTCACGCCAGCAAGACGTACGACATCGGGGTATGCGTGGGCAACGCGGGCGTCAGGTTCGTCGCCGATTGGTGGGGTGTCGAGACCACGCGTGGCGTTGACGAGCAGCAATTCGTCCAACTTGTGACCCAACGGTATGCCCGGTCCAAGGTGCGACAGGAACTCGCGAAGCGGGGTTACACCCTGGATGTCGAGGAGGTCACAGCCGACCGGTCGATCCACATCAGGGCTAGAAGGTTCTGACCTATTCCGGGGTGTTTCCAGGTCGTGGGCTTGGGTACCGGAGGCAATCGTGGCACACGAGATCGAGGTTGAGATCAGGCCGGATGGGTCCATTGCGTTCGGTGTGAAGGGCGTTCCCGGACGTAAGTGCCGGGATATTTCAAAGTTTCTCGACGAGTTGGGCCTCGTAGTTGCGTCGGACAATACGTCCGAGTATTTCCAGGAAGAGGTTCATGACTCGGCGCCCGATCACGCGCACGTTCGCATAGGGAAGAAATAGGCGTGCGCGCTTCGCCGGCCGCCGTGAGTGCCCGGGTTCACATGCGAATTCGAGGTGCCGATGCCTCGCCAGACGCCGGTCCAGTCAGTGGAACCAGACAAGGGCGAACTGCAGGTTCAATTTGAACAGGTGAATCCTTCGGCCGCGGCTCCAGTGTTGGTTCTTGCTGTGGAACGGCTGTCTGAACTTGTGGCTGGCAGATTGTTGAGGCCTTTGATCGTCGAACGGTTCCAGGTAAGGCTGTCCCTGATGGACGATCTCCCGTTGTACCTGGCCGCAAGGGCGGTTTTGCGCCGGACGGGTGCCAGGCGTATGCGCGGCTGGGTGGTTCGCATGATCGAGCCGCCACCTGACATTGAATCCAGCATGGAGGACAAGACTCCTCAGTTCTTTTTGCGAAATGTTCTTCGGGCCGAGCGTCCGGAAGATGAGGAGTTCTTTTTCGAGGTGGTTCCGACACGCGATCGCAAGGAGGAACGCCTGCCTGGCCAGTCGGGGGGGCTGCGGTACCGCCCCCCCAGGCTTCTGACGCGATGGAACCTCGACGAAGTTTCGTGGCTTCGGGCGATGCTGAAAAAGCTGCTGTACCAGGAAGACTGGCGTCGCAGATTCGGCAAGGAGCTCAAGGAGACCGTTCGCGGCCCTCTGTTCCTGTACGACCCCGATCGGCCCAACGACGATCCATCAGCCGCAGAAACATGATCTTGTGCCAGGAATTAGATCGGCGGAGGCTCACAATCCCTTGCAGGTCTTCTTCAGTTTATTCAAAGCAGCCTTGGCCGTGGTGGCCTCCGACGATTTTTTCAGGAGTTCGGACAGGTACTGATAGACGCCTCCGGCCTTCCGGCAGTCGTTCTGTTTCAGCATGCAGTCGGCAATGCGCAGCAGCGCCTTTCCGACGGGCGCGTCTTTCGCGTCCTTGTACCGATCGTGGACCCTCTGGAATTCCTTGACAGCCTGGCCCCACTTGCCCTCCTTGAAGAAGGACTCGCCAACCAGGAACTGTGCCTCGCCGGCTCGCGGCTCCTCGGGGAATGTCTCGAGAAACCGGCGCAACAGACCGCGAGCCAGCGGCCCGTCGCCCTTGCCAACAGCCTCGCGAGCGGCCGTCAACATGGCCTCTCGGTCCTTCTCGATGCCGGCTGGGATCGCTATGACAGGTGCGCCAAGGCCATCCATGCCCTTCTTTATGGCTTCGATGTCTTCCTGGGTCTTGGCAAGGCCCCAGCCATACTCCTCGTCAGCACCCTTCAGGCGAGCGACATCCTGCTTCAGCGCGTCAACGTCGGCTCCCAGATTTGCGCCACCTCGTTGCAGGTTCTCGGTTGCCGCATCAAGCTTCTGGCGGACCGATTCCATGCGTTCCCGGTCCTTTGCCTGCAACAAAGCCAGTTCCCGTTTTTCTTTCTCGATCGTCTGGAGACGTTCCTCCATGACGTTGATGGTGGCGTTGAATTGTGTGGTGGTGACGCAGCCAATCGACGCCGGCACTGCCGCGGATATGACAAGAACTGACAGTAAGCGACGATACATTACATCACCGAGTAGGGCCTGCGAGCGGCCCGAAGGGAAGGGGCTTGATGGCACAAGGGACCTACCGTGCCTTGATATCAACGCGGCGATTGCGCGACCAGCAGGACTCGCTCTGGTCGCGGCAGTCCGGGCGCTCCTCGCCGTAGGAGATGGTCTTGACGTTCTTCTTCAGGCCCAGGTTGCCAAGGAACTTCTTGGCCGCCTCGGCGCGTCGTGTGCCAAGAGCCATGTTGTATTCGTCCGAGCCGCGCTCGTCGCAGTGGCCTTCGATGGAGATGGGAACTACAACCTTGTTCTTCTGGATGCACTGCCAGTCCTGGTTCAGCGTGTCGCGGGCGTCAGCACGAATCGCCGACTCGTCGAAATCGAAGAAAATCGGGTTCATCTGGCAGACGTCTGCGACGCACCTGCCGCCATCGCACTTCTGGCCGGCGATGCAGGGTTTTTCCGAGCTGCAATCGGGTTCGGGAACGCACGCGCCCTGGACGCACTTGAAGTTCGCGCCGCAATCGGCCGCCTGCAGACATCGTGCGCAGGAACCACGATCGGCGCCCGGGAGCTTCCAGCACTTGCCGTCCTTGCAGTTGGCGTCCGATACGCAGCAGTCACCCAGCCCACCCATCGGGACCTGGCAGGTGTTGTCGCTGCCGCAGAACGCGCACGGCCCCTTGGCCTTGCAGTGCCCGGCATCCGCGCAGTCGCGGCAGATTTTGTCTACGCAAAACTGGTTGTGATCTTTGCAGTTCTGGTCCTCGTCACAGCTTGGATACTTCGGACCGCAGGCCGCGAAGGCAAGCATGGCCGAAATGCAGAGGACCGCAATCCCGATCGTGTTCCCGAAGCGCATGGCTTCCTCCTAATTTAGGCCCGAGGCCGAAGTTCTACTGAATTTTCAGCGCGTCGTGAGATATACGCCACGCGTGCGACAGTGTCAACAAGTTTGCCCCTCTCGATAGTCGGAATTGCGTATGCCGTGTCCGGTTTGGTAGAGCGGCTAAACGCTGGATTCGAACAGGCAGATCCGAGGGGGGGATGTTCGGTTAAAAATCGTCTGGTAGACGGGTCAGAGATCCGTACAATCGGGGGATAACTGGTGCAAGGCAAACGGAATGACTCGGGAGATTCGTCCCAGCCGGCCGGCTTGCCGGAGGTTTTCCGTTGGCGTCTTCTTGTCCCGTTGCGCCTGCTGGTTCTACAATCGATGAGGATCCTTTCGCGCTGGTGGCAGGAATGCGGTTCCTGATTGTTTTGGCTGTGTCGGGGTGGCTAGCCGTAAACGGTTGTGCCGGACAGGCGGCCGCGCTGCGCGTCGAGATGGATGGTCTGAAGGCCCGGTTGGCCGAGCTGGATCGGGCTGGCAACTCTCAGAGGCAGCGCATTGCTGCGATGGACGACAGGATTCTTCTGATGCAGGACCAGATAGAAACCCAGCGACTCGCCGTTTCGCGGGTCGGGGGTGTGTCCTCGCAGCCCCTGGTTGCGGTGGCTGCATCAATTCCGGTCGAAAAGCTTGCTGCTTCCGGCTCGGTCACCATTCGGACACCGCAGCCGACGTCCTTGCCCTTGGTACGCCTGTCGCCAACGGCAGACGACGAGTCGTCAGAGGATTCGGATGATGAGGACAGTCCGCCCTACCGGTCGAAACGTGCCGATCGTGCGGTGGCCACTCCCGACAAGATGAGGGACGTGTATTCGACCCTGGATGAGGAAGGTCGCGTGAATGATGGCCGGGCGGCTCCTCGGACTGCCAAGGGTATCAGATCCTCGACCGCAAGGCCCGTGCTCAGGGAGGCGTCCCGTTCGGCGGATCCCTCGGAGGACGCGGTTCCGCTTGCCGCTTATCGTACCGCTTACGAGACATACCAGCAGGGTGGTTTGGACGCGGCGCTGACGGCCTTTCGCAGTTTCGTGAAGGCCTGGCCCAGACATCCCTACTCCGACAATGCTCAGTATTGGGTTGGCGAGTGCCTTTACGACAGGAAGCTGTGGGAAGAGGCGCGCCGGGAGTTCATGCGGGTTGTCACCGAACATCCCGACGGCAACAAGGTTCCTGACGCAATGGTCAAGGTCGGCCTTTGTGCCCAGCGAATGCAGCAGCCGGACGAGGCTCGTCGGATGTATGATTCTGTGATGCTGACGTTCCCCGACAGCCAGGCAGCGGCCGTTGCAATGAGGCTGCTGGGCGAGATGCCATGAACTTGTTTATGGTCGGGGCGGCCTCCAGGGCCGGCCTGCCCGGGAGAACGAGGATGATTCGAGCCGATCACTCGCGAATGATCGTTCGGGTGCTGGTTGCGATCGCGATGACTCTTGGAGTCGCTGCCATTCCACGGTCAGCTTCCGCCCAGGAGATCCAGGTCAGTGGCGGCAGCAGCGGCGAGATGAACGTCTACATCGCCGAGGAGGGGGATACCCTCTGGGATATTGCCGATCGCTTCTTCAGCGACACTGACTATTGGCCGACTCTTTGGTCTTTCAATCCACAAATCACAAATCCGAACTGGATTTTCCCAGGGGATCTGGTCTTCCTGGTGCCGCCCCAGCCGAGGGCGCCCGATAAGCAGGAAGGCTACAAAGTGACCGAGTCCAGGTATTCCGCCGGACCGCGAGTCGAGATGGCGCTGGGACGCCGGGTGGGCTTCGTGACCGAGGATGATTTCAAGGGTTCCGGCGTGTTGAAGAATTCCCGCGAGGAGAAGGTCTTCCTCAGCGAAACCGATGAGGTTTACATCCAGTTCGAGACACAGCGACGCATCAAGCCTGGTGACTTGTTTCTAGCGTACCGGGTGGCCGGCAAGGTAAAGCACCCGGTCAGCAGGCAGAAGATGGGTTTCCAGGTGAGGTATCTGGGTGTGGTAAAGGTCACATCGACGGACTCGAAGCTGAACAAGGCCGTCATGCTGAGCACCTTCGAGGAAGTCCAGCGCGGGGATCGTGTGGCTCCTTTTGCCCCGCTGCAGCGCATGGTGCCGCCGGTCAAGAACAGCGGGACTGTGGCGGGAAATGTTGTGATGACGTTCGACGATGTACCGTACATTGGGGAATTCCATTACGTGGTCATCGATCGGGGTACCACCGATGGGGTCCAGGCCGGCAATCGCTTCGTGGTCAGGGAAAAGGGCGACGGCGTGGCCAAGTTCAATCCGAAGCCTTCGAAACGCGGCGATTTTCCGCTTGAGATATATGGTGAAATCCTGGTCATAGAGGCGGGCGAAAAGACCTCGTTGGGTATTGTCAGCTATACAAACCGCGAATTCCTGGTAGGTGCCCCGATCGACATGATTGCCGGCTACTGAAAGTGATTTTGGTGCACGACTGAAAAGTGCCCTGGGCGGGCAGTCGTCCTCCAGAAAAGGCGGCCACGGTCGTGGATACCAGGAGATCAGCGAACTCCTGTCGGAACTGGCTGGCCTGGACATCGACGCGAAGCAGGTTGACCCGAAGCACATTCAGTCTTGCACCCTAGTCCAGGGGATGCGTGCGCTTCCCGTGCCGTCGTTCCTCCTGCTACGATTCCCAAGTCACTCGCCCGAGCGCGGAGTCGAAGGCAACGGCAACGGGTTTCCGCAGGAAACTCCCCCGCAGACGAAGCCGCCTCGGGTCCTTCAACATTCGGGGGATGATTGTGCTGGAACGAATCTTCGGGCTGCGCAAGGCCGGAACCACACCTGCTCGCGAGGTGTTGGGGGGGCTGACGACCTTCGTCACCGTCGCCTATATCATCGTGGTGAACCCGGCAATCCTGGAAGCCGCGGGCATCCCCCGCGGGCCCTCGATGGTGGCGACGATCCTGACGGCCTTCATCGGGACCCTCCTGATGGGCGTCTACGCGAACCGCCCGTTCGCCGTCGCGCCGTACATGGGGGAGAACGCCTTTGTCGCGTTCACGGTGGTCAAGGTTCTGGGATTCTCCTGGCAGACCGCCCTGGGCGCCATCTTCCTGGGCGGCATCCTCTTCATACTTCTGACAGTGTCGGGTCTGCGCCAGGCCCTTGCTGACGCGATCCCGCGGTCTCTGAAGCACGCCTTCGCGGTGGGCATCGGCCTGTTTCTGGCCTTCATCGGCCTGAACGACATGGGGCTCGTCGCCCTTGGAGTGCCGGGCGCGCCCGTCCGCCTGGGCGCGGTTACGGCGCCGGCGACACTGATCGCGATTGCCACGTTCGTTGGCATGGCGCTGCTGCAGTTGCGCCGGGTGCCCGGAGCCATTCTCATCGCCATCGGGGGCGGGACGCTGGCTGCCTTCGCGACAGGCGTGGCGCCGCTGCCCGAGGCCGTGGTGTCAATGCCGCCATCGATCGAGCCGATCTTCGGCAAGATGGATCTGGCCGCCGCCACGTCGCTGGGCTTCCTGAACGTAGTGCTGGTCGTCTTCGTGATGGACTTTGTCGACACGATGGGAACGCTGCTGGGAGTGTCGGCCCGCGCCGGCCTGCTGGACGAAAACGGCAACCTGCCGCAGATCGAGCGCCCGATGTTGGTGGACGCGGTGGTCACCACGCTGGCCGCCGTTCTGGGCACGACGACCGCCGGGGCTTACATTGAAAGCGCGGCTGGGGTTGAGGCCGGCGGGCGCACCGGCCTGGTCGCCGTGGTGTGCGCCATGATGTTCCTGCTGGCGCTGTTCTTCGCACCGGTCCTGACTGCGGTCCCGCCGGCCGCCTACGGTCCGGCCCTGGTCCTAGTCGGCTTGATGATGACCTCGTCGATCCTGCAGGTGCCGTTCGACCGGCTGGAGGAGTGGGTTCCCGCGTTCGCGGTCATCGTGCTGATGTCGTTCACCTACAACATCGGCGTCGGGATGACCGCCGGGTTCGTGCTGCACCCCGTGTTCATGGTGGTCGCGGGCCGGGGGCGCGAGGTGAAGCCCGGCATGTGGGCGCTGTTCGTCCTGTCGGGGGCGTTCTACGTGTTCTTCCCAGGGTAGGGGACAAATCGGACGTCCTCGCCCCAGGTCGTCGACGTACGCAATGCAAAAGGTGATTTAGATCCGTGTGATTTCGATCCGTTGCGCCGCGCTGATTCGAGGGATACGATAGGTCGGTCGAGCCGGGGTGATCCAATGAATGCGGAATCGGGCGTGGGTGTTCGTCAGGATATTGAACTCGAGGCCGAAAGGGCCAGGCGTTTCGAGGCTCATCTGTCGATACTTCTAGTCAACGTCGATGGGCTGGGGATGGTCAATGCAAAGCTGGGCAAGGAAGCCGGTGACTTTGTCTTGAACGAGGTATCCCAGCTCATCCATCATCACACCAGGTCTATCGACGTCGTCGGACGATGGGATAAAGAGGACTTCATCGTCCTCTCGGTCGACAAGAACGCATTCGGTTCTGTGATGATGGCCGAGAAGCTTCGGCGCGTGATCGGGGAACAGACGTTCGATTGGAAGGACCGGATCGTCCGGGTCACCGTCAGCATCGGCGTTTCGCGCGGAGTGCCATCGGACGAGCAGCAGATCGACGCGCTGATCGAGAACGCCAGGGCTGCCGTGCTGCGTGCGAAGGCGGCGGGCCGGAATCGCATCGAGTACGCCGGATGCGATGGTGAAGTGAGTATCCAGTCGAATTCTTGACCGGGACTGTCTGAACCCCATCCAATTGTGTGATCAACCACGGCATTGGCAGGCAGTTTTCCACAGTTCTCGGGCTGATGCCGCCGGGTCAGAGGCGGTCATGATCGCCGAAATGACGGCCAGCCCTACGGCACCGCTATTTGCAAGCAGTTGGGCGTTCCCCGCGTTTATCCCTCCAAGTGCCAGCACTGGGACTGGTGATGAGGCCGCAGCCACGCGCAGTGCGTCGATTCCCACAGGCAAGCCGAAGGGTCGCTTGGAAGGCGTATCGAAGACCGGTCCGAAAACCGCGAAGTCGATGTCTGTTGGCGCCAGGCCAGTCAATTCCAGGGCCGAATGAGTCGAGATTGCCACCGTTCCCGAGTACGCAGCCCTGACGCTGGAAGGGGCCAGGCCGCTGGAACCAAGATGGACCCCGGCCGCCCCGGCCGCGATGGCGATGTCCAACCTGTCATTCACGAGGACCGGTACGTTTCTGGGCTCCATTCGTTGGACCACAGCGCGAACCAGTTCGATCAACTCGCGTGGAGTCATGTCCTTCTCGCGAATCTGGACGGCCATTTCTCCCGGCGGCAACGATGCTGCGACCAGACTCAGAATGTCCAACAGGGGCCCGGAACCACCCGCCAGATGTCGGTCCGTAATCAGGTACAGGCGTGGAATTCTTGTCAGCATCCGACGGCCCTACTCGATCAGGTCGCGGATCGGACTGGAGGCATTCGCGTACGCCTTGCGCGGAATGCGCCCGGCCAGGAACGCAAGGCGGCCCGCCTCCACAGCCAGTCGCATGGCTCTTGCCATTACCACCGGTTCCTTCGCCCCTGCGATTGCCGTGTTCATCAGGACACCGTCGCAACCAAGTTCCATAACCACTGCGGCATCGGAGGCCGTCCCGACTCCGGCGTCGACCAGCACGGGAATGTTGGCCTGTTCCAGGATCAGGGCGATGTTGTGAGGGTTGCGAATCCCGAGGCCCGATCCTATCGGCGCGGCCAGCGGCATTACCGCAGCGCAGCCTGCATCCTCCAGCCGCCTGGCCGTTACGGGATCGTCGTTGGTATAGGGCAGGACGATGAAGCCCTCCTTCACCAGGACCTTTGCGGCCTCCAGCAGTCCGGCAACGTCGGGGAATAGGGTTTTCGTGTCCCCGATTACCTCCAGCTTGACCATGGGTCCGAGACCCAGTTCGGCTGCCAGGCGACATGTTCGTATTGCGTCGTCAGCCGTGTAACACCCGGCAGTGTTCGGCAGGATGGTCATGCCGGCCGGAAGCGACGCGAAAAAGGAACCTGGACCGCGCGACGACAGGTCGACACGCCGCAGTGCTACCGTGACGATTTCGGCACCGGACTCGACCAACGCAGTATGCATCGTCTGGAAATCCGGGTACTTCCCTGTACCAACGATCAATCTGGAACGGTACTCGCGACCTGCCAGCACCAGGGGGCCATCGTCAGGTGTCATGCCCATGTTGTCCTCAACCTCCTCCAACCAGCGTCACGACCTCGATTCGATCTCCCTCGACCAGGATGTGCTGGTCATGGCGCACCCGCGGCACCACGTCGCGGTTGACCTCGACTGCGACCGGACCAGGGGGCAGTTCAAGCAGATTCAGCAACTGTCGGATGGTCAAGGCATCGGGCAGGCTTTTTTCAATGCCGTTGACCCAAATCTGCATTTCGGTACACCTCGAAATCGCATGGTCGGGCGCGAATTTCCTGCGCCGAGGCAGTCTCGTCTCGGGGTCGAATGTTGTCAAGCTGTGGGGCTTGTCTGTCGGGACTTCGTGCGTACATTGTTCCGCGGCGACTGGGATCTTCAGGCGCGCGGCGCGTCACGGTAGAGTTCCCGGTGCTGAAGGAGGAATCATGCGGAATGTTGTCATCATCGGTTCAGGTCCAGCCGGCCTTACTGCCGCAATCTACACTGCCAGGGCCGGGCTTGAACCCCTGGTGCTGGAGGGCGTGCAGCCCGGCGGGCAGTTGACTCAGACAACGGAAATCGAGAATTTTCCTGGCTTTCCGGAAGGTATCCAGGGGCCCGAGTTGATGGACAAACTGCGCGAGCAGGCCCAGCGGTTCGGCGCCGAGTGCGTTTTTTCCATGGCATCCAAGGTTGAATTGGGCGATCGCCCGTTCCGCGTCCAGATAGACGAGGCCGAGTGGGTCGAGACGGCGTCGGTCATAGTGGCAACGGGGGCATCGGCCCAGTATCTGGGCTTGCCGTCCGAGCAGCGCTTGATAGGGCATGGAGTGTCGGCCTGCGCCACGTGCGACGGATTCTTCTTCAAGGGGAAGGATGTTGCGGTCATTGGCGGTGGTGACACTGCGATGGAGGAGGCAATCTTCCTGACGCGCTTTGCATCAACGGTCACCGTCCTGCACCGTCGCGACCGGCTGCGTGCGTCAAAGACGATGCAGGAAAGGGCGTTCGCCAATCCCAAGATCGCCTTTCGCTGGAACACGCAAGTGCTTGAGGTGCTGACCGAAACTGGCCACGATGTGGCGGGCTTGCGACTGAAGGACGCTCTGAGTGGCGAGGAATCGACCTTGCCCTTGCAGGGGCTGTTCCTGGGCATCGGCCACAAGCCTAACACCGAGGTATTCAAGGGCTTGTTGGAGTTGGACGACAATGGATACGTCGTCACCAAGCGCCACACTCAGACAAGCGTTGCCGGTGTGTTCGCCTGTGGCGACGTGGTGGACTCGCGATATCGTCAGGCCATTACCGCAGCCGGGACTGGCTGTTCTGCTGCCATCGACTGCGAGCGGTATCTGGAGGAGCACTCCGTATGATCGCGAAGCGTCCCGCCAGGGGAGTTCAGGGAAGCCAGCTCCATGGCGACCCGGGTTCCTCTGCCTGGGACGCCCTGATGCAAGCTCTCGATGAGTGGCATGTCGGCCGCGAGCCCCCGTCGGTGACGAAGGTCGCGGGTCAGGGGCACGACCCGTTCAAGGTGCTGGTAGCGACCATTTTGAGCCTGCGGACGCAGGACCCGGTTACCGAGGCCGCAGCCGCCCGCCTGTTCACCATGGCAGATACCCCATCGGCGCTGGCGGACATGGATGTGAATGAGATCGCCCTGGCCATCCGCCCGGTTAATTTCTACCCGACCAAGGCGGTTCGCCTGAATCTGATTGCCAGGCGTCTGGTGGCCGAGTTCGGCGGCGAAGTGCCTGCGGACCTTGATGTGTTGTTGTCCTTCGATGGCGTGGGTCGCAAGACCGCCAACCTGGTTCTTGCGGAAGGATTCGACCTTCCCGGCCTTTGCGTAGATACGCATGTCCATCGGATCCTGAACCGCATCGGGTGGATTGCAACCAGGGACCCGTACGCGACCGAGATGCGTTTGCGGCAGGTTCTGCCGGTGGCCCACTGGAAGCCGATAAACACGTTTCTCGTATCGTTCGGCCAGCAGGTTTGTAGGCCGACTTCGCCCCGTTGTTCGATATGCCCGCTTTCTGCCAGGTGTTCGCGGGTCGGTGTTACCAGGACCCGATGAAGCCAGTAGCTGCCTGCCCTTGGAAATCCGCGGTCGATTCAGTCCTCGGATGCCTTGACTTTTCCCCTTCCCCCTATAGGATTGCGCCGGCTTTTCCATGGGTCGAGGCAGGAGGTTGACGATGGCGGGTTCAAGGAAAAAGGTTGTGATTGTGGGTGCAGCGGGGCGCGATTTCCACAACTTCAATTGCGTCTACCGCGGCAATGGGGACTACGAGGTCGTGGCCTTCACGGCGGCCCAGATTCCCGACATCGCTGGGCGACGTTACCCGGCAGTCCTGGCTGGGCACCTGTACCCGGAAGGCATTCCGATCGTGGACGAGTCTGATCTCGAAAAACTTATCCACCAGCACAATGTGGACGAAGTTGTTTTCGCGTATTCCGACGTGTCTCATCAGACGGTCATGGAGATCGGCAGCCGGGTGCTGGCCGCAGGGGCCAACTATGTCCTTCTGGGCGCCCGCGACACAATGCTTGCCTCGTCCAAGCCGGTGATAGCGGTCTGTGCCGTTCGTACCGGTTGCGGCAAGAGCCAGACTTCGCGGTTCGTCGTCGAGGCCATGCGTGCCATGGGCAAGACTGTCGCGGTGATCCGTCACCCGATGCCATATGGAGATCTGGCGGCCCAGGCCGTTCAGCGCTTCGCAACAGTCGAGGACCTGGTCTCGCACAAGTGCACCATCGAGGAACGTGAGGAGTACGAGCCGCACATCGAGACCGGCTCCGTGGTCTTTGCCGGCGTCGATTATCATGCGATTCTGAAGGCGGCCGAGGCCGAGGCTGACGTCATCCTGTGGGACGGTGGCAACAACGATCTGCCGTTCTACAAGCCTAACCTGCATATTACGGTCACGGATCCTCTGCGTCCGGGTCACGAGACGACGTTCCACCCCGGAATGACAAACCTTCTGATGGCTGATGTCATCGTTATCAACAAGATCGATTCGGCAACTGCCGAGGCTCTGGCGACAGTCAAGGCATCGATTGCGAAATGGAATTCGACGGCGCAGATCGTCGAGGCCGAGTCCACGGTTTCGCTGGAAAGGCCCATGGACCTTAAGGGCAAGCGAGTCCTGGTTGTCGAGGACGGCCCCACGCTGACCCACGGCGGCATGCCGATTGGCGCAGGCTTCGTCCTGGCGCAGCGGGCCGGGGCCATCCTGGTCGATCCGACTGTTCACGCGGTTGGTTCGATCCTGGCAACCTACGAGAAGTATCCGCATTGCAAGCAGATCCTGCCGGCGATGGGGTACGGTGATCGTCAGATTGCGGAACTGGCCCTGACGATCCAGTTGACCCCGGCCGATGTGGTGCTGGTCGGGACACCCATCGATCTGGGGCGCCTGATCCAGGGCGACAAGCCGATGGTTCGGGTGCGGTATGATCTGAAGCCCGTGGCTGGTCCATCGCTGGCCGATCTGTGTGCCAAGGCGATCGGATGAGGCGGGTTGAGGGGAGGGACGTTTTGTTCTTCTCCATGGAGGCTTCATGAGTTCGATCGACAGTTTCGTAGCCTTGCAGGACGATTTCGAACACCTTGTTCGGACGCTGGACATGGCCATGCTGATCGAGCACATCAGACGTCTCGATTCGATGGCGTTCGCTCGCCATTTCAAGGGTTATAGGCCACAGACTTTGGGGCGCAAGCGTGTTGGCGAGGCCTTGCGTTTCGAGATTTTTCAGCGGCGAAACGAGACCGTGGCCGAAATCCTGATCCTCCTGTGGAACCAGATACACCGTGATTTGTACCAGGCGATGCTGGCCCTGGTTCGGACGATCCGCGAGGATGTCGAGAATATCGAGAGCATCGAGGACGCAAAGGCAAACGATTTTGTGGATGAACTGCTGTTGCGATTCCAGAGGCAGGACATCCACGCATGCGTCCGGTTGAACGAAGTTCGGTTCACGCCCGAACTGATCCAGGTGCGATTCCTGGGAGGCGTGACTCCCGCCGATGCCATATCGGTTGACAGTCCGACAGACGTGTGATGACCATATGTCTGCCGGGTTAGGCGGCAATCCTGGCGTGATTCGACGCGCCGGATTTCGAGACTGGCGGCGCTGGCGACTTGTGGCCGCGTGCCATCAAGAAAAAAAGGTTGACACTACGCGATTCGATTTCGGATAATCGGATGGCGGATTTCCGGAGGCGTTGCCATGGCGGTGAGGTTGCCCATCTTCAAGAAGAGGGTCCAGGACTTTCTTTCCAGCGAGGAAGGGAAGATTACGCGCGGGCAGGCCGCTGCCATCGGATCGTTCCTGCTGATGGCTGGGACAAGCGGTCACGCCCTTGCGTCGGGCGCGTCCGGTAGCGCCGAGCAGGGGCCAGCGTCCGATCTTGGAATCGAGCAGCATTGCTCGCACGGGTCGCACGGCTCTCACGGTTCGCACGGCTCTCACGGGTCGCACGGGTCGCACGGGTCGCACGGGTCGCACGGGTCGCATGGCTCGCACGGCTCTCACGGCTCGCACGGCTCTCACGGCTCTCACGGTTCGCACGGCTCGCACGGCTCCCACGGTTCGCACGGCTCTCACGGGTCGCACGGGTCGCACGGGTCGCATGGCTCGCACGGCTCGCACGGGTCGCACGGGTCGCACGGCTCGCACGGGTCGCACGGGTCGCACGGTTCCCACGGCTCCTGGTAGCAGTGGAATCGGTCTCGCCCGTCACGCCTCTACGTGAACTTGGTGGCTAATCCTCGACGCCTGCCCGATTTTTTGCCTGTCTGTTTGACTAGTCGAAATATGTCGATGTCTCGTGTGTTGTGACCGTGGCTGGCTGCGCAGGCGATCATTGCCTCAATTCCGGGAACCAGTATCGGCGAAACGTCGGGCTGAAGCATCCTGGCGGGCCTGCGGCCGGTGTTCTTTACATATTCCGGCCTGCTTGGTAGGGTTTCGCCGCTTCGTTGCGAGCTTGGGGGTATTTTTTGTCTGCCAGGAAGATCGTGCCGGTTGTCGTTGCTGTTGCTCTGCTGGTCGGGGGATTTGCGATTGTCGGATCCTCGATGCAGAGTGGCGTGTTCAGTCTGACGCTGGAGGAGGCACTAGCTGCCTCCGAGACCCTTGGTTCGAAGGAGTTCAAGGTAGGTGGGAACGTGGTCGAGGGATCGGTGTCCAGGGGCTCGAATGCGTTCGAGACTACTTTTTCCATTGCTGATGCGGCTGGCCGGCGACTGGTCTGTGCCTATCAGGGCGCGCTGCCCGATCCGTTTGCCGAGGGCAGGGAGGTCATTCTGCAAGGCAGCTTCGAACGCGGTAACAGGATGAAGGTCAGCAAGATTACCGTGAAGTGTCCGTCGAAGTACCAGGAGGCGGGAGTAGACGAGGAAAAGGCCAACGAGTACTACAAGAACAAGTATGATGGCGGGCATCGAAACGACGATGCGTCAAAGTGAGTCCCCGATGGTCCAAGGGGCCCGTCGGTGCGGTTAGCCTGGAAATTTTAGAGTTACCTGGGTGTTAGCCGGTTCTTCCCGGTCGCGGTTTGCGGAATGATTGCCGGCGGCCCTTCGAGGCGAGGATGAGCAGCGCGGTTCTGGGTCAGGTGCTGGTATTTTTGTCCCTCGGGTTGACTGCCTTCGTTGCGGCCCTGGCCATCCAGGGGGCCGTACACCGTGATTCGAGGAAGGTTGCGGCCGCGGGGTTCGGACTGCAGGCCGTTGCGTGGCTGGGTGTTGCAACCTCCCTTGTCCTGATGCATGCCATTGTCACTCACGACTTCGGGATTAAGTACGTCGCCCAGTACACGGATACTGGTTTGCCACTGCTGTACCTCATCACTGCGTTCTGGGGGGGCGAAAAGGGTGCGCTTGCTTTCTGGGTTTTGAGCCTGTCGATCCTTGGGGCCTTCCTGGCGCGATCCAGGCGAGATGATTCTTCGCCGTACACCGGGTGGCTGCTGGCGACTACGGCATTGACACTCCTGTTCTTCGACGTACTGATGGTGTTTGCGTCCAGCCCGTTCGAGACCTTCTTGGCTTCGGGGGGGCCTGCGGACGGGAATGGCTTGAACCCGCTTTTACAGAACCCGTTGATGGCCGTCCATCCGCCGCCGCAGTTGCTGGGATTCATTGCCTACACCATTCCGTTCGCATTTGCGGTTGCCACTCTTGCAACCGGCAGGAAGGACGGGGCGTGGGTGGTCGATGCGCGTCGCTGGTCCCTTTTTGCATGGACCATGTTGACCGCCGGATTGCTGGTGGGCGAGCTGTGGTCGTACCTGGAACTTGGATGGGGCGGCTACTGGGGCTGGGATCCGGTTGAGAATGCAGCCTTGCTGCCGTGGCTGACCGGCACCGCAATGCTGCACACCTTCTCGGTCGAGTATCGCACCGGTTTGCTGCGGCGTTGGAACGTGTCTCTTGCGTGCCTGACATTCCTGCTGACCATTTTCGCGACGTTCCTGACGCGCAGTCAGTTGATCCAGTCGCTGCACTCGTTCAGCGGTTCCCTTCTGACGCCGTTCTTCCTTTGGTATCAGGTCGTGCTGCTGGCGGTGTCGGTCGGCCTGATTGCCTGGCGCTGGAGGGTGCTTAGGTCCGAGTCTCGCATCGAGTCTTTCATGTCCCGCGAGGCGCTGGTTGTGGCGACAGCCATGCTGCTGCTGATGGCGGTGTTCGTGGTTATGTGGGGGACGCTGCTGCCGAAGTTCTCCGAGTCGCCAGCGGTGCTTGCGGTGGTGGATCGGGCGCTTGCAGGCATCGCGGGGTTGACCGGCAGCGTGCACGTGCCGTTGACCGGCGCGGTGCAGGTTGGCCCCGAGTGGTTCAACAAGGCTGTTGGCCCGATTGGGATTGCCGTTCTTGCCATGACGGCACTTGGTCCATTGTTCTCGTTGCGCCAGGCGCCAGGCCAGGCGGCGCGCGGTACCGTTTGGCGGACGCTATTTTCTGGTGTGCTGCTGGCCCTGGGAATTCTGGTGGCACTGGTCCTTGTGCGCGGCGCTGCGCTTGCCGAAATCTCGGGAATGGCGTGGTCAAAGGCATCGTGGTTGTACCTCAAGGGACTGTCGTGGCCTGGCGTGTACGGGCTGGCTGCAGTCACGTTCGCTTTGCAGGTGCTGGCTGTGTCTTGCCTGGACTGGGTGCGCAGTGTGCGTGCCAGGCGGGTTGCGAAGGGCGAGTCGCCATGGACCGCGGCGGGAGTGCTGTTCCGCGAGAACCCGCGCCGCTATGGGGGCCATCTCGTTCACGTGGGCGTGGCCCTGTCGTTCCTGGGATTTGCTGGGGCGGCAGGAAAACTGGAGAAGAAGGACATCGTTCTGGCACCGCTTGAGGCGACGACCTTGGGCGGGCGCAACGTCCTGTTCCTGGGTACCAGGGATCGTTGGGACGGGACCAGGAACTACGCCGCCCTGGAAGCTCATTTCCAGGTCAGCAAGCGCGGCGAGCCTGTTTCGGACGATGTCGTGGAACGTGTGCGCAACGAGGCATCTGGAGCCATCGGAGTCGATGGGGCATCGCCTCCGTTCCTGAAGGTTCGGTTTTCATCGGAGGCCGCGGCCCGGGAGTACCTCGTCACCCAGACGGCGCGGGTGACGCTTGCCTCGTCGCTGGCCCTGGTTGGTGCCGACCAGTCGCGGCGCCAGGTGCGGTTGGTTGTGCGCAGGCCGGAGGTTCTGCGGGTGCTTCCCGAGACCCTGCGGCGCTTTTCCGACGCAGCGAAGATTGTAGTTGCTGGCGCTGGTGGCGACCGGCTTTCGCTCAAGGGGGGCGGGCGTGGCGACCCGACGATGACGGTGACGGCGACGGAAGACGGTGTGTTCCAGGCCTTCCTTGCTGGCTGGTCGTCGAAGGGTGAGCAGGCTGTATTGGCGGCCAGGCCCTCGTCAGTCGACAAGACGGTTGTCGAGGTTGTCGCTGCCGGGGGCGGGTTGGCCATGTCACCCGAGGTGCGTTTCTACGTCAAGTCCGAGAACCCGACCACCGAGGTCGAGATCGAGCCCGGGTTGCTGACCGACCTGTACCTTGCCGCCACCCCGGCCAAGGGCGCAGGCGAGGTGAACCTTACCGCCATGGACCATCCGATGATGTCGTCGCTTTGGGCGGGGGCGCTGGTGATCCTGCTGGCCGGGAGTGCCCTTCTGTTGCCGACTCGTCGTCGGAAATCCCGGATTGTATCGGCCGTCAAAGATCCTGGGTCGGAGGTGGTGGC
This sequence comes from uncultured Myxococcales bacterium, assembly GCA_903936705.1. Classification (GTDB taxonomy): domain Bacteria; phylum Myxococcota_A; class UBA9042; order DTJE01; family DTJE01; genus CAIZWN01. Next base: position 71,640 of record CAIZWN010000051.1, on the reverse strand, counting down.
ATGAGTGTCACGGATCTCGTGTTCGCCGTCCTTGCCGCCGGCGCCTTGACGCTGGCTTTGCGGGCGGTCGTGCGGATGATCGGCGCTGCGGGCGGTTCGGACTGCGAGGACAAGGGGGCTGGATGAAGCGTTTCGGACAGGGAGCGCGCTTTGCTGCGTTCGGCGTGGCCGTCACGGTCGTGGCCGGAATGACGTCGCACCCGGCGGTTGCCGCGCAGCCCACTGGCGTCGTAGCTTCGCTGATTGTCGAGATTGCTGCCGAGGAGGGTGCGATTTCCGTTTCGGAATCGTTCCAGCTTTCGGGAGGCGTTACCGGTTCCTGGGTTGTGCCGTTGCTGCTGCCCGAGACGGGGCCTCAGCCGCCGCTGGTCGCCCGGGTCGGCGATGCTCCTGGCCTGGAAGTTAGAGGCCAGGGCGGGGCTTCTGTTCGTGTTCGAGATGGCGAAGTTGTGGTTACGGGGAGTCCCGGCATGTCCGGGGATTTCACCGTACAAGTGCACTACCAGGTTGCGGTGAAGGACGAGCGTGTTGTGCTTTCAACGAAGCCGCAGGTCGCGCTTGCCCGTGTCCAGGTTGTTCATCGGGGTGGCCCGTACGCGCTTCAGCTTCGGCCGCTGGCTGCTTTCGCCTACAGCGAGGAGTCGGAAGGCGACGGTACATGGCGAACCCAGGAATTGATGGAACCGGTTCCGGTCGGAGGTGGCTTGCGGATAGCGGTGGGTCGCCTGCCCACAGCCACAGGGCCATATCGCAGCGCCGGGCTTGCGGTTCTGCTGGTGGTTGCCGCCGGTGCCATCGTGATGGGGATTCGTCGGAGGAATGGATGAATCCGGGCGCGCTTGCCTTGCAATGCGAGTCCGTAGCCCGGGTCTTTGGCCGTCGCCACGTGCTGCGCGACGTGTCGTTCACGGTTCATGCGGGCGAAGTTGTAGCGATCGTTGGGCGCAACGGCGCCGGCAAGAGTACCCTTCTGTCGATTCTGGCCGGGCGACGCCAGGCCGATCGTGGTTCGGTCCGTGTGGTCCAGGGCGACCGTCCTGCCACTGACTCCCAGACACGGTCCTGGCTGGGTTTTCTTCCACACGATCTGCTGGTCTACCTGGATTTGACGGCTCGCGAGAACCTGGAATTCACCGGGGTGCTGCATGGCCGACCGGACCCCGTCCAGCGCGCTGCCGAGGTGCTGTCTGCGGTGGGACTGGCTGCCGATGCCGATCGGACCGTACGGACGTTTTCCCGGGGCATGCAGCAGCGGACGGCCCTGGGGCGCCTGATGGCATCCGGAGCCAGGGCCTGGCTGCTGGACGAGCCTTCTACGGGGCTGGACGAGTCGGGGCGGCGTTGGTTGCTGCAATTGCTGGCGGAACAGGGTCGTGAAGGGCGGATTGTGATGTTTTCCACGCACCACCCATCGGAGGTCGAGGCGGCGGCGACGCGCGTTCTGGTGCTGGACGGCGGTCGCCTGGTTGCGGATCTGCCCGGTGGCGCGGAAGGTGCCGCGGCTGCCTTTTCCCTTGTTGATGGAGGTCGTTCCTGATGGACGAACTCCGCAGGTACCTGGCCATCGTTCGAAAGGATTTGCGAGTCGAATTCAGGACCCGGGAAATCCTGTACACAACCACCCTTTTCGCATTGCTGCTGGTTGTCATCTTCGCCTTCGCGTTCCTTTCGGATCCTGCGAAGTCGCGCGACTACGGTCCCGGTATCGTCTGGGTGACGGTTTTGTTTGCCACCACCGTCGGACAGAATCGTTTGTTTGATCGCGAGCGAGAGAACGACTGTCTGTGGGCGTTGCTGCTGTCACCAGCGGCGCCTTCAACGGTCTTTTTGGCCAAGGCGACTGCCCAGATTGCGTTTGCCCTGTTGATGCAGATCCCTACGATCCTGTTGATTCTGGTTTTCTTCGACCTGCGGGTGACGGACCCGCTGGCTTTCGTAGGTGCGTTGGCCCTGGGCAATGTAGCGCTGGGGTTGGTGGGTACCTTGTTTGCTGCCATGTTGATGAATTCGCGCATGAAGGAGGTGTTGTTGCCGCTGGTAACCTACCCCCTTTTCGTGCCTGTCGTGATAGCCGGAGTCAAGGTGACCGCCGTGGCCATCGGTGCGCCAATTGCCGAGGATCCGGAGGTTTGGCTCCGGTTTCTGGCAGGTTTTGATATGATTTTCGCCGTTGTCACGGTTGCACTGTTCGGGCGCATGGTTCGGGCCTGACGGACGCGGGCCCCGAAGGAGCGATTTTAAATGGACAAGCGCGGTATCGGCCTTTCGGCGATTGGGTACGGCTTGACGGTCATTGCAGCAGGCTTTTTGGCGGCGGCCCTGTACGCGGTCTTCTTTATTGCCCCCCAGGAGGCTGTCCTCGGAATTTCCCAGAAGATTTTTTATTTCCATGTCGGTTCGGCGATCAACATGCTGATAGTGTTCGGTATTTGTGCCATTGCCGGCCTGGTCTACCTGTCAATTGGCAATGTCCGCAGGAGTTGGGCTGACGTTGCGGATGCCATCGGTGTTGCGACGGCCGAGGTGGGCGTGACCCTGGGGGTCGTCGTGCTGATTACCGGCCCGCTATGGGCACGCAAGGCGTGGGGCACCTGGTGGACGTGGGAGCCCAGGCTTACCCTGTCGCTGATGGTGTTCCTGCTGTTCCTGGCGTACCTTGCGCTGAGGGCTTTCGCGGGCAGCGACCGGTTTGGCCGCGGGGTTGCGGCCGGGCTGTCGATTCTTGGGATTCCGGCCGTGTACTTCATCCACTTCGCCGTGGATCGGTGGGGCGGTGCGCATCCCCAGGTAGTGTACAAGGGCGGCCTCACGCAGCCCGGCATGCGGCTGGCTTTCGGTCTCAGCGTAGCCGGCATGTTTCTGCTGTCGGCGGCTCTGGTCTGGCTGCGCTTGACGACCGAGCGCGAGCGGCAGCGCCTGGACGCCTTGTACCTAGAGGTGGATCGCAGGGCTGGCTGACGGTAGTCTTGATCAACGAGGGAGGCTTCATGGCGCGCAATACCTCTTTGGGTTCCTGGTTGGTGCGCCTGACGGCGATGGCCATCCTGGCAGTGTCGGTGTCGGCTGCTGCCGACGAAGCCGTGGGCGCCGGTGGCGCTAACGTTCCGGACAAGGCATGGTCCGGCGGCTGGAAATCGGGAGTCGAGGAGGGCCTGCCGAAGGACGAGGTTTCCGGCGAGACCATGGTCATTGCGGCCTACGGTGTTTTGTGGCTGGTGCTGATCCTGTTCGTGCTGCGAGCACAGTCGCAGGTTGCTTCTCTTCGTCGGGAATCGGCAGAATTGAAGGCTTTGCTGGAATCGCGTCTGCCGCCGGATGGTTCGGGGACCAAGCCTGGCCCGGCCTGACACGGGGCGACTTGCCGAATTTCGGGACCAGACACGACGGTCGCCGCGTGTGCGTGATTGTCGTTCCATGGTATTAGAGGCGCTCGTCCGTTCGGAATGAATGTCCGGAGGATGCAGGAGAATCTGTCTCCCATCGGCGTCAAGGAAGGTCAAATTGGGGAAATCGTTGATCATTGTCGAGTCGCCTGCCAAGGCGTCGACGATAAAGAAGTACCTCCAGGGCGAGTACGAGGTCGAGGCCTCGGCCGGGCACATCAAGGATCTGCCCGAGCGCACCCTGGGCGTTGACGTCAATGACGGGTTCGCGACGAAGTTCGAGGTGGTCAAGGGCAAGCGGAAGATCGTGGACAAGCTGCGCAAGGCCGCGGCGACCGCCGATTGCGTCTATCTGGCCCCAGATCCGGACCGCGAGGGCGAGGCCATCGCGTGGCATATAGCCGAGGAGATCAGGGACGTCGCGCCCGAGATCCGTCGTGTTTTGTTCCACGAGATCACCAAGGACGCGGTTCGCAAGGCCCTGGAATTTCCGCGCGAACTTGACGCAAAGATGTACGACTCCCAGCTTTCCCGCCGGATTCTTGACCGGCTGGTGGGCTACCAGATATCCCCGCTGCTGTGGCGCAAGGTGCAAGGAGGCCTTTCGGCAGGTCGCGTGCAGTCGGTGGCCGTCCGCCTGGTCGTGGACCGCGAGCGCGAGATCGAGGCGTTCCAGCCACGCGAATACTGGGTCCTGACGGCGGACGTCGATCGGGTCGCGCCGTTTGGGCCGCACCCGTTCCAGGCGACTTTGCGACGCGTGGATGGAAAGAAGGCCGATGTTTCCAGCGGTGATACCGCGCGTTTGCTGCTGGCGACCTTGAATGCAGCCGATTGGAAGGTTTTAAAGGTCGAGCGCAAGGAGCGCCGTCGCCCTTCCCAGCCGCCGTTCATCACCAGTTCGTTGCAGCAGGAGGCATCCCGACTGCTGCGCTTCTCGCCTTCGCACACGATGGCCGTTGCCCAGCGGCTGTACGAGGGCGTCGATATCGGCGACGAGGGACAGGTAGGCTTGATCACCTATATGCGTACCGACTCGCTGCGCATGTCGGACGAGGCGGTTCAGGGGATTCGCGAGGTTATCGCTCAGCGCTATGGCGCCGCCTATGTGCCCGCAAAGCCGGTTACCTACAAGAACAAGCGGTCGGCCCAGGATGCCCACGAGGCCATCCGTCCGACGTCTGCGTTGCGTACGCCGTCCGAGGTCAAGGGGTTCCTCGAGCGCGACGAGTTCCGGCTGTACTCCCTGGTATGGGCGCGGGCGATGGCGTGCCAGATGATGCCGGCCCTGTACGATCAGACTGCAGTGGACATCGAGGCCGGTCCCGCCGAGTTCAGGGCAACCGGGTCGGTTTTGCGGTTCGAAGGCTATCTGGCCGCAGCGCGCGATGGCCGTGAGGCTCCGAAAGTCGAGGAGGCCAAGCCGGACGCAGCCGATGGCGACGACGAGTTCGACGGCGACGGATCGCTGCCGCCGGACCTTGTTGACGGCGAGCCTTTGCGCCTGCGGAACCTGGACGGCGTGCAGAAGTTCACCGAACCGCCACCCCGGTTCAACGAGGCGACGTTGGTGCGCGAGCTTGAGGAGCGCGGCATCGGCCGTCCCTCCACGTATGCGTCGATCGTCGGCACCGTCCAGACCAAGGGCTATGTGAAGAAGGTTGAAGGGAGGCTGCGTCCCAGCGAGCTGGGGCGCGTCGTTACCGACCTGCTGGTACGCCATTTTTCGGACATCGTCGATTTCGACTTCACCGCCCGGATGGAAGAGTCGCTGGACAAGGTAGAGGAGGGCGTGGCCGGTCGCCTGGAGTTGCTGGGCCAGTTCTGGGAGGGTTTCGACAAGACGCTGAAGCAGGCTGCCACCGAGATGCGCAGCGTCAAGTCCGATGCGATGCCGGCCGGCGTGGATTGCGAGAAGTGCGGGAAACCCCTGCTGATCCGACTGGGCAAGAATGGAGCCTTCCTGGGATGTTCCGGTTTTCCCGAGTGCCGGAATACCAAGGAATTCGAGCGCGACGAGAACGGGCACGTCACTCCCAGCGAGACCGAGAGCCCCGGGAAGTGTCCGCAGTGCGAAAGCGAGTTGCAGGTGCGGTCGGGCAAGTTCGGGAAGTTCATCGCCTGTACATCCTACCCCAAGTGCTCGTTTACACGGCCCTATACCCGTGTCGAGCGCTGTCCAGTGGTAGGTTGCGAAGGGCACCTGGCCGAGAAGCGCTCGAAGAAGGGCAAGCCGTTCTTCGGTTGCGACCAGTATCCGAAGTGCAAGTTCCTGACCTCCTACGAACCCGTGTCGGAGATTTGCCCCAGTTGCGCGGCGCCAACCCTGTTTGCCCGTTCATTCAGGGCGGCCCGCACCTTGCTGTGCCAGAGGGAGGGATGCGGCTATACCCGGCGCGAGGCTGCTGCCAACGCTGGTGGCGAGCGGGCGTCTGGGAAGGTTGCGGTCGGCGGCGGGGACTCCGAGTGAAGTTTCAAATCCGCGGTGGCGATGGCGGCGAAACCGGGCTGCTGTCAGGTGGGCGGGTCAGCAAGGCCGATCCACGGGTTGAAGCCTACGGAGCCGTGGACGAAGCCATCGCGTTTTCCGGGATGGCACATGCCGAATGCCTGGCACTGCCAGAGGGTCCGGATCGCCTTTTCCTTCTGCAATCAATCGAGATCGTCCAGGATGGGCTGATGCGTCTGTGCGCCGATCTGGCTTCCGGGGGCACCTGCCAGGTGGGCGTGGACGATGGGCATGTTGCGGCGCTGCAGGCTCGCATCGATCTGGTTGCCTCGATGCTGCCTGCCCTTAACAGCTTCCTGGTCCCGGGCGGTTCGCGTGCCGAGGCCTCGCTGCACGTGGCGCGTACGGTCGTAAGACGTGCCGAACGAGGGATCGTGGCCCTGGGAGATTCGTTCGGGCCCATTGGCGCCAGGCTGCTGTTCCTGAACAGGGTATCGGACCTGCTGTTCTCGCTGTCGCGTCTGGCTCTGAGGGCCGATGCGATTTCCGAGCGCCCCTGGATACCCTGACCGCCTTTTTCCAGCAACGAAGCTACCGACACGACGCCGCGGACATTGAAACTGCCGCACCCACAACGAACCTGACGCTTGACATGCGCTGGTCCCGCCGATATATTCCTCCCCGCTTTGGCGCTGCGAAAGTGGCGGAATTGGCAGACGCGCTAGATTCAGGTTCTAGTAGTCGCAAGGCTGTGGGGGTTCAAGTCCCCCCTTTCGCACCAAAGAGTTCTTGAAATCGTTCCGGTTTCGCGAAAAGCCCCGGCCGAAAGGTCCGGGGTTTTTTGTTTGTAGCGACGATTGTAGCAACGAAATCCAGGGGCCCAGGGCAGATTTCGGCGGTTGACAGGTACGGCCACAAGCCGTACGCTTTCGTTGGCTCTCATGAAGTGGAACCACAATGGACAGCCGAACCGCGACCACAAGCCATCGAAGGACCGAGCGCCTTGAGGCGCGAATTCCGGCAGACCTCAAGACCGTGTTCACCCGAGCTGCGGCACTGCGCGGTCAGACTCTGACCGACTTCGTCATCAACACGGTCACCGAGGCAGCGCAACGCGTCGTTAGGGAGCAGGACATCCTCGACCTGACCCAACGAGATCAGATCGCATTCGCCAACACCCTGATCAACCCGCCGGAACCGTCCTCGAAAATGTTGGCCACGGCACGCTGGTACCGCAAGCAGGTCAAGCCGTGAACAACGAGATCCTCGGCGCGACCTACAGGATTGAGCCGCTCGACAGGCAGGCGGGCCGCGACGCCTTCACTTGCGGAGTCGAGCCGCTCGACCGCTACCTGCGTCAGCAGGCGTCGCAGGATGCCCGCCGTGGTTTCGCAGCCGTATTCGTTGTTGTGGAACAACAGTCAGCGGAAATCCGTGGCTATTTCACCCTGTCCATGGCGGGCGTGCCCGTCACGGTCATCCCGCCTGAACTGCGTGCCAGGATGCCCCGGTACCCAAGCGTGCCTGCGATCCGACTGGGACGGCTTGCCGTGACGTTGTCGGCGCGTGGACGCGGCCTCGGCAAGTTCCTGCTGTTCGATGCGATGGACCGGGCGCTCCATAACGAAGTGGCCTGGTCGACCTTCATCGTTGACGCAAAGGACGAGGCAGCCCGGAAATTCTATTTGCAGTACGGGTTCCTCGGACTCCTTGATGACCCGGATCATCTGTATCTTCCACGAGCCACCGTGAAAGCTGCATGCGCCTCGTAAGCGAGTTGCTGCGACGCTCGTTCAAGGGCTTCCACGGGCCTACGTACGCCGTCGGGGACGGGTTCGCGCGACGTTGGTGCTACCGGGCGTTCATGGCCGCGAGGCAATGATCATCGTGGGCGAACACGCCTCGCGCCCCTTTGTGGCGATCGGATGACCACGAAGATATCGTTGTACGTAGCAAATACGGGGCCTTACGGCCATCGTGCCGGTGCCGAGACCTGCGATTCATCAATGAAATCAACAACCCATGCGGAATTCAGGTTCTAGTAGTCGCAAGGCTGTGGGGGCTCAAGTCCCCCCTTTCGCACCAAAGAGTTCTGGAAATCATTACGGTTTCGCTAAAAGCCCCGGCTGTCCCACGCAGGCCATGCGGCGGGACCAGTGACAGGCCCGCTTTCTTGCACTGGCGTCGGAGGATGTCATTGGGCCAAGACGCTGCGTAGGGCCGGATACATGTTTCGCGGCAAACGGGCGGTAGCGACACTCATGCCTCCCGGCCGGTCGAGCACCTCCTCACGCCAGCACCCGCAGTCGTTCGCATCAACGGCCGGAGAACGATCTTCGCGAGCCCGGAAGCCTCCATCAGCTCGGGCGTTGACCTCCGTTCCCCGGGGTCATACATTCCCGGACGAGGAAACGAAGTCTCGACGATGGTTCCGCAACCCGTGCCGCCGGCACGAGGGGCCATCGCGAGCGGGAGGAGCCTTCCCATGCGAAAGCACCTTGATCCGTGGACCATCGGGGTCATCGTCGTGACTCTGGTCCTGTTCGTGGTTTCCCTGCTCGTCACCGGATTCACCCATGATCTGCTCCTCGAGGCCGGGGTGTTCCTCGTCTCGGTGAAGCTGATCGTGGGAGCCTACAAGAGCAGCGTTGCAACGGCAGACTTGAAGGACAGACTGGACGAGATCCACACCGTTGTGTGCCGGTTGGACGCGAAGGACCGGACCTGAACACGTCCGCGCCCCCCCTCGGGCTGATAACGACCCGGGGCGCGGCAGCCGCGGTATCCTTCCCCGGTCAGGCGCGCTTGCGGGCGTGGCCGTCGAGGTACATGCGCGCGCCGATGCTTTCGCCCGCCAGGCGCAGTTTCTGGACCATCTCGTCGGTGGACTTCTCTTCCTCCACCTGCTCGGTCACGAACCAGGACAGGAAGGCGACGGACGCGTGGTCGCGCAACTCGTACGCCTGGTCGACCAGCCTCTGGTAGCAGGCGCTGATGTGCTTCTCGTGGGCCAGGGCGGCCTCGAAGGCGTCCAGGGCCGACTTCCACTGGTTCGGGGGCGCCGCGACGGCCTTCAGGACGGGCTGGTGGCCACGGGCCTGAAGGTTCTCTATGACCTTCTCGGCGTGCTTCGCTTCCTCGCCGGCCTGGACCTTCATCCATCCAGCGAATCCGCTCATGTGGTTGGCCTCAAACCAGGTCGACATCGAAAGGTACAGGTAGGCGGAGTAGGTCTCCTCGTTGATCTGGTCGTTCAGGGCGGCGAACAGTTTGGCGTCCATGGGGTTCCTCCTTGGCGTTTTCGGCGCAACTGCTGCGCTGTTGGGGGCACTATGGGCACGAATGACCTGATTGCAACGGGGGGCGGGAGGGGAGGATGAGGGATGCGGTGCCGGTCAGTCGGGCGGAATCTCGATGATCCCGTAGATTTCGCTGGAGATACGGAACTCGAATGGCATCGGGCATGGCGGCGAAGTCTGGAATACTCCTCCGGGGCACTGGCTGTGCCTCCTCAAAACTCCATCTACTTTTCCCGATTGGTTTGTGCTGGGTTTGAGACTGACCGAATTACCAAGCCTTTTGTCACAACTTTTGTGTGCGACCATCGTGGCGATGCCTGGGACGATCATCGTGGGCGTCGGGACAGGATCAGCAGTGACGCCAGTGCGAAGGGCAGCGTCATGGGCGGCGCCTGGACAGGGTCGGCAGACACCCCTAGAATGCGATGTGCTTCCAGGATTCGGAGCCCGACCATGCCCGTTAAACACGGAGAACCCCAGAATGGTGGGCATCCCGGCGCGAATACGGGTGTCGTGCCAGGCAGGGTCAGCCCCAGCGCCCAGGCATCCCAGGTCGCCGAACTGGCCCGGATCCGCGCCATGACTCCCCTGCAGCGAATGGAACTGGCTTTGGCCCTCGGCAGGCGGCGGTTGGCCATGATGGCGATGCGTGCCCAGGGGGGACATACTCCGTGAGCGGGACGCCGGACCTCGACAGTTCATTGCGCGTTGCCGACGAAGTTCTGGAAGTGGCACGGAACCACGGCGCTGATGCCGTCCTGATCGGCGCACTGGCTCTGGCTGTTCACAACTACCCGCGAGACACAACGGACCTCGATCTGGCCGTTGCCATTGAACCGCGCCTGCTTTACGACATGGCCGCGGCACTTATGGCGCGCGGGTATAACACGGTGGTCCGCGACCCGACGCCCGACGACCCGCTTGGCGGAGTGCTGGACGTCCGGTCTGACGCGGGCGACCTGATCCAGGTGGTGAACTTCCTGAACCCGCCTTCCGGAGGCTTTCCTCGCCTGGTCGCGGATGCCATCGCAACCTCGGTCCCGTTCGTCGAAGGTAGCCTTCTTCGGGTGGTCGATCTGGATCACCTGATTGTGTTTAAGCTTTACGCTGGTGGACCCAAGTCAAGCAACGATATTCTGGCGTTGCTCGAGAGCAACCCTGATTTGGACCTTGTGCGACTGCAGGCGCTGTGCAAGTCCTACCGACTGGACCGTGCCCTGGCAAGGGTTCGGAATCTGGCTGGGCGGTAGTTGCGGCGTCGGATGCCGGCGCGAATATTTCCGCGACAGTCGTGCCTCACCAAGACTCCATCCGCCGTTCGAACCGGGTTGCGCATTGCGCAAGGCCATGGGGGTTAAAGCCCCCCCCTTCGCACCAAAGAGTACTTGAAATCATTACGGTTTCGCGAAAAGCCCCGGCCGCAAGGTTCGGGGTTTATTGTTTGTAACAAGGGTTGTACCAAGGATATTTCGGGCTGCGGCCACAACGATCCCTCGCCGATGGACGCCCCCACACCACCCGTTGTCATCAGCAAGGACGACTGGTACTAGTGCTGGTAGCCATGCTAGTGTCCGGCCATGAAGGTTTCTGAAATTCTGGCTCTGCTGGAATCTGATGGATGGTACCTCGTCGTGATTCGAGGCAGCCACCGTCAGTTCAAACATCCCACGAAGCCGGGACGGGTGACAGTCGCTGGAAAGTCGAGTCACGACTTGGCTCCGGGCACGCAAAACAGTATTCTGAAACAGTCTGGCTTGAAGAGGTAGGAAGGACTATGCGTTACGCGGTAGTGATCGAGAAGGCGCCTTCCAACTACTCGGCCTACGTACCTGATCTGCCGGGCTGCGTTGCTACTGGCAAGACCATCAAGCAGACCGAGCGGCTTATCCGCGAAGCGATAGAACTTCACGTTCATGGACTTCGGGAGGACGGCATCCAGGTTCCCGACCCGACCAGCCAGGTCGACTATGTTGAGGTGGCTGCGTAGAGCGCCTGTTGTGCCTCACCAAGACTCCATCCGCGTGCCACGTCTTGGCAATCAGTTGGCCCCGGAAATATCATTGTGCCTGGGAAATACGCGGCCTTACGTGCGTCGCGCCAGGGTCGATACCGGCGATTTCTTAGTGTTATCAGTCGTCCATGCGGAATTCAGGTTCTAGTAGTCATCCGCCACTTTCCTCCGGAAAACCACGCGACAGGTTGTGGTACTGGCGTCTGGGCGGCGTTTCGTGGGCTAACGTCCTTTTCCACTTCGCCCTCCGCCGTTCAGAATCCTATTGAACGGCGGAGCCTCGATCGGTACGATTCCCCGGATTATGGCGGAGACTGTCATGAATCGCATGGCCCGTTCGACCCTCGCTGTGCTGGCCATCGCCTGCGGCATGCCCGCGTGCGGCATCCTGGCCTGCGGGGGTTCCGGGGGCAGAGGCGACGTCACGGCCGACGTGCTGGACGCCTTGGACGTCGCCGGCGACCCGGGAACCGATACGGCCGGAGACGCCGGCCAGGATGTCCTGCGGGACGTTGTCGAGGGCGGGATCGAAACGGATGCCGACGACATAACCGGCGATGCGGTGCCCGAGGCGACGGACTGGCGCCTGCCTGCCGCGACGGCCTGTGCGCCCGCCACTGCGGCCTGCGATGCGGTCCCGGCCGAGATTCCGGCGGCTGGCTCGGTGCGTGCCGACTTCTTCTACCCCTACGAAGCCTATCCCGAGGATAGCATCGCCGATCCGGCGGGCGGCCGAAGGGTGCAGGTGGCGGCCGTCGCCCGTGTCGGCGGTTCCGTCACGAAGGTCGAAATCCGGGGGCTGGACGCTACCCCTCTGGCGCTGCCTCGAGGCGAATCCGGGCCGACGCCTTCGGAGGTGCTGGCGCTGACCGGCGCGGGGTTGATGCAGTGGGTCCACGTGTGGCCGTTGACGCTGGCCGCCGGCGAGCCCTTCTTTGTGGCATTCCACGTCGACGATGCGACCCTGGACGCCCTGACGACGATCTTGATCCGGATCACGACCGACAACGGGATCGCGCTGGAGGCCGACGTGCCCGTCGCCAGGCCGAAGGTGCCCCTGGGTTACGTGACCACCGCGCCGGACTTCAGGTCCCTTTTCGTCCACGCACGGAATACCGACGCGGTTCCCCATACGTTGCAGGGCCTGGTGGTGGACGGCATCGACGTGACCGATGTCGCGTGCATCCCCTCGACCACGCTCCAGCCGGGGGAATCGGCCCTCTGGACCGTGCCCCTGTGCCGTGCGCTGCACCAGGGCGCCCCATGGACCGTCGTGGCCCGTTTTGTTGACGCACCGCCATCGGTCGGCGTCGGCCGGGTGATCCTGCCGTTGTTCCCGATCCACGCCTGGGTCAACGAAGACGATTGTCCCTTCCCCGGCGCGAACTGGCAGAACTTCCTGGCCCACCGCGAAAAGGGCTTCGACATGCCGTTCCTGCGGGGGTCCTTCCCGAAGCCGGGATGCAACGACGCGACCGCCCGCGACATCGTGTCGAAGTCGGCCCACATTCCCGACCAGTACTACCTGCTGGACGAGTGGGCCAACGTGGACGGCCTGGACGACTCGCGCCTGGCCCGCATGATGGGCGACGAGGTGGACGATCGCATCGCGGACAAGCCCTGGCGGGTGTCGCAGGACACCAAGCGCAGTTGGGGCACGAACCCGGGCATGACCACCTATGTCGGCGGGGCGCGCCACCGGCGCACGGGCGCCTTCGCTGGCGTCGCGGACGTCCAGGGGTTCGACATCTACTTCGCGGCATGTGCGCCGTCGATCCTGGAAGCCGTGATCCCGCCCCTGCGGGCCCCCTACGACTACTGCCGGGCCGTGCGCGAAAACCAGGCGCCGGGTCCGAATTGGTTCTACAGCCAGGGCATCGCGGGGTGGGGCGGCGGCGACACGAAGCGGGATCCCGACCCGATGGAACTGAAGGTGTCCGCGATGTCCGTAGCGGCCTGCGGATCCAAGGGGCTCATGTACTTCATGACGCAGATGGAACGGAACGACGACGTCCCGGCCACCTGGGCCGCGATGGGCGAAGTGAACCGGGTGCTGCGGGCCGTTCGTGAGTTCCTGCGGGAGGGCGATGCGACGGGCGGGGCCCGGGCCACTGAACCCGACGTGGTGCTGGACGCGATCCGGGGCCGGGACGCCATCGTGGTGCCCGTCGTGAACACCCGTGCCGCGGTGACGATGGACCTGACGCGCTGCCTCTTCGAGGAGGATCCCCACTGGGTGCTGGCGGACGTGACGACCGACGTGACCGTGACGGTGCCGACCGACTTCGCCGTGACCAACCTCTGGGAAGTCGTGGACGGCGCCGTGGTGCCGGTGGCCGAGTCCGCGTATGCCCGGGGGCGCGAGGTTACGATTCGCGGCGTCGCGATGTCCAACGACCGGCCCTACCGGGTGTTCGTGCTGGCGCGCACCGCCGACGTCGCCGACCGGATGCGGGCGGCGGTCCCGGCGATGGACGCGGGGGCCCAGCCAGGCGCCACGGCGGTGGTGCCGATGCGGACCACCCCCCTGGGAAACCGGGAGTCGCCTTTTGACGCACAGCCCACGACTGCAAAGGAGTAGCCATGTGCGGAAACACGATTCCTGGAAGGATCCTGTTTGCCTGTTTCGGATTTGTCGCCATCGCGGGATGCGCCGGGGATTCCGCCGCTCCCACCCCGATGCCGGCACTGCACGCCGACGGAACCCGGATCGTCGATGACCTAGGCAACGAGGTCATCCTGAAGGGCGTGAACCTGGGCGGCTGGCTGTTCAACGAAACCTGGATAACCCAGATCGACTATCCGCTGACCTCGCGCATCCACCTTCTGGGCCAGCAGGAACCCTTCGCTGGCAAGGTCGACGAGGTCCTGAGGCTGGGCAACGACGACTGGGTCGGGGAAGGATACCTGGTCGAGTTCCAGGCCGCGCTGGCCGAACGGATCGGAGCCGAGGCTGCGAAGGGCTTCGTGGACAAGGTCCGCCCCTACACGCCGGGCCTGTACGACGATTCGGATTTACCGTTGCGCCGCAGGTTGTCCGAGCGCTTCGGCGACGACGTTCGCGACGAACTTCTGGACACCTTTCAGCGGGCCTGGCTGGCGGAATCGGACGTCGAATGGATTGCGCGGCAGGGGTTCAACGTCGTTCGCGTTCCGATCAGCTACCGCAATCTGGTCGTCGGCCCGGACGTCGACCGGCCCACGTCGCTCGTCTTCAACGAGCGTGCCTGGGCACGGATTGGCGTTCTGCTGGACTGGTGCGAAACGCACCGGATCTACGCCGTCCTGGACATTCAGGAATGCCCGGGCGGTCAGAACGACTACACGGGAACGTCCCTGCTTTACACCGACGAGGCGCTCCAGGCCTTGACGGTGGACCTCTGGAAGGAAATCGCCACGCGGTTCGGGGGGCGCAGTGCGGTCGCCGCATACTCGCTGCTGGCGGAACCCTTCGGCGCGCCTGACGCGGCCGCCCGCGATGCCATGTACGACAAGCTGGTCCAGGCCATCCGGGGCCTGGGCGACCAGCACCTCCTGGTGATCCACGACGGCTTCCTGGGGATGCACACGCTGCCGAAGCCATCCGCCTTCGGGTGGACGAACGTCGTCTATTCGACCCACATCTTCGAGTTTTCGGCCAAGACCTACGAGGACTATGACTTCCTGGTGAACTACGTGCACGACCCGCTGTTCACCGAGGCGCAGGCGGACCAGAACGTGCCCTACTACATCGGCAGTTTCTCGACCCGGTTCAACGAGGGGTGGGCGTACGACGCGGCCGAACTGTTGGTCAACTGGTACACCCGGCACCGCTGGTCGTGGTCGGTGTGGACCTACAAGCGTATCGACGACCCGATCGGCGTCCAGTTGTTTGGCAAGACCAGTTCCTACGGTGTGCGCGGCCTCCTGAATGGCGACTTCGTGCGGCCCGACGTGTTCGATGACGACATCTCGACTCTTCGGACGCGCATGGCGGGATACGGCCGGCTTCAACTGGACCCGAATCCCACCCTCCTGGGCATCCTGCAGGCGGGGCTGCAGTCCACGCCGCCCTAGGGCAAGGGCGTTCAGTCTGCAAGGTCGTACAGCATCTCGCCGCCGGCGATCGTCTGGCCGAACAGAACCCGCACGCCGGCCTCGAGCATGACCGGCAGGCTGCCTTGCAGTGCCAGGACTGCCGCGGCGCGTTGACGGGTCTGCAGTGCGTCGAATGGCACTCCCTGGGCCACGTGCACCACCGGCAGGCCGGAGGAATCCAGCACCGCGTCCAGCAGGGCCTTCTGCTCGCTGCTGAAGTAGGACTGGAAGGTCGCAACGACGACCACGTCCGCGGTGCTGCGCTGCTCTTCCACGAAGGTGGCCGCCAGGCTCTCGCCGCCCCCGACCAGGTAGTCCTGCGCCTCCACGGACGGATCCAGCCGCTTCATCACGCTGCAGAAACTTTCTTCCAGCACCCAGGACCAGCCGGAGGCCGGATCGGGCAGGAAGGCAAAGGGGCCGATGCACAGGACCCTTTTCTGAACCAACGGCAGGATTCCATCGTTCTTCAGCATCACGACGGCGCGCTCGGCGTGCGTGGCGCTCATCCGGGCGTCCTGGGGCGTGCCGATCCGCGCGGACAGCGTGGCGATGTCGGCCTCGTCGGGATAGGTCGGCTTGTCCAGGAGGCAATACTTCTGCTTGTAACGGAGGATCCGCCGGGTCGATGCGGCGAACTCGGTTTCCGTGATTCCTCCGGTCCGCAGTTCCTCCTCGATCAGCGTGACCGTGGTCTCGATCTCCTCCCCTCCGGTCAGAAGGATGTCCGTACCGGCCTTCAGCGCCTCCACGCCCTGGGACTGGTCCTTGGAAAGGCCCAGCCTGGCACCGTACATGCTGAGGTCATCGGACACCACCAGGCCAGCAAAGCCGATCTCGCCGCGCAGGAAGCCCGTGATCACCGCTCGCGATGTGATGGCTGCCCGCTGGTCGTCCAGGGCCGTGAATTGAGCGGGCATCATCATCACGGCATCGCACCCGGCCAGGATGGCGGCGCGGAAGGGCCCCAGCAGGTTGCGCTCCAGTTCCTCCTTCGTCGCCGTGTTGATCACGAACTCGTGATGCGGGTTGCCGCGGGTCATGCCGTCGCCGGGAAAGTGCTTGGCCATCGGCAGGACCAGGTTGTGCCGGAACCCCGAGATCGCCGCCACGCCCAGCCGAGTATTCAGTTCCATGTCCGGCCCGAAGGTGCGCGTGTTGAGGTTGCCGTTGTCGCGCTGGTAGTGCGTGTCCAGCAGCGGCCCGAAGTTCATGTTGATGCCGACCGCTTTCACCTCGCGCCCCATCATGTCGAACTGGTTGAAGGCCACCCACTCGTCCCTCGTGGCGCCGATGGCCGTCGGACCGATGCTGTCAGTACCCCCCGTCACGTGGTTGACGGAGGTATAGACACCGCCCTCCTGGTCGCTGCTGATGAACAGCGGCACGCCCGAAATCTCGGCGGCAATGCTTTGCGCGTGATGCAGGAAGCGGCCGGTTGCCTGGGGGGAGTCCGGGGCGACACCGGTGACCTGGGCGACCGATACGGCCCCGGGAAGACACGAACGCATCTTCGCCTCGTATTCGGGATCGACCCGTTCTCCTTTGCGGACGATGTGCATACTGAGGTGCTGCCCGATTCGCTGTCGCGGGGTCATGCGATCGTAGATCCGGTCGATCTCGCTCTCGTCCACGGGACAGAACGGGTATTGGAGCGCCGCGGGATCGAAGGGCTCCGCTTCGGTATCGGCAGGGTCCACGTCGCGATCGACCCCGCAGTCCCCCGTCTCGTCGCCGCACTCCGACGGCAGGTCTGCGGGCTCGTCCCGCGGGTTGCTCGCGCAGCCCCAGAAGGCCGTTGCGAATCCAATGAAGGCCAGGACAACCAGGACCGGCGGTCGCATCTTCACGGACATCTCCTTCTTCCCCAAGTTCAGGTTTCACCAGCGGGTTTCGACCCTGTCGACGTTCATGCCTTCCACCCCGACGCCGATGGCCCCGGACGCGCCCTGCGCCTGGGCGCTCCAGCGGGCGTTGACGGTTCGTGCCTGGCCCGGCAGCAGGGTCACGAAGTTGTCCTCCCAGAACGTGGGCAGGATTTCGGCACCCGCGGCGTCCACGACCTTCAGGCGCAGGAAGAACGCCAGGGACGTCGAGGGGTTCGCCAGGGTCACGTCGATCGACGGTTCCGGGGGCGTTCCCCCCCGCTTCACCTGGATGTCCAGGGCGACTTTAGGCAGGTTCGTCAGGGACCGGAAATCGGCGTATTGGCTGGTCGCGGTATAGAACCATTCCTTGTCGGCGGGTGTGCCAGCGTAGTCCAGCACGTCCGCCTGGGTGGACAGCCAGTACAGGTTGGAGCCCAGCGGCCGGCCCCCGTCGCCCGTTCCTTCCAGCAGCAGCAGGTACGCCCCGGTCACGCCCTGGGGCACCGGGACCGCGAACGCAAGCGCCGCCGTGTCGGGACCCACCGGGATCGACGCGCTGTTCCGCCACAGTTCCCGCCCCTCGACCGTCAGCAGCCTGGCCTGCAGTCCCAGGGGGGGCGCGGGCGAGCCCGGCGCCGTCCCGTAGTCGGTCGACGTCTGGTTCACGACCCACACGGCGCCGTCGTCATAGCCGTACATCGCGTGCACCGGTTCGCACGCTTTCCGAGTCCCGTAGTACCCGCCTCCCGCCGCCAGGTACTGGTCGTACAGGTGCCAGATCAGGCTGGGCCAGGCGTTGTTCAGCATCCACTGGACCACGCCCGTAGCGGTATAGCGGTTGCGCGAAAACCCTTCGAACATCGCCCGCTGCGCCTCGTAGGTCATCAACTGGGCCTTGCGCGCATAGTCCTGGACGCCTTCCGCCGCCCCGAAGCGCCCCTCCAGCGCGCCGGTGAACACGCCCAGCGACTGGAACTCGTTGCCGCCACAGTGGAACGACCACGTGTCGTCGATTGGCCACAGGTGGTCCGCGCCCAGCATCTTCGTCAGGCTTTCCACTTCTGGGACCGCAGGGCCGGGACTGATTTCCGTCGCGAATCCGAACGCGCCGCCGTTCCGGGTGTCGGTCAGCCAGTAGTTCGGGGGGACCCATTCGTAGGGGCCGTTCATCTTGACCCCCGAGGGCCCGGTCAGGCTGCCGGGCTGTTCGGACGCGCTGGACACCGTGGGCATGGGGAAGCGCGTTTCCTGCAGGGCGTCCAGGTACAGTTGCTCGGTTTCGGCGTCGGGGGGCGCGTCGCTGCCGTACCAGAACGTCAGGACCGAGGCCCGGTTGCGCATGGCCAGCGCCTGGTCCCGCATCGAGGCACGGGCGATTCCGGGCAGGGCCTCGTCCAGCGGCCACATCCACTGCCGTTCCCAGTTGTCGCAGCAGCACCACCCCGGGATCACCAGCAGGCCGCGCTCGTCGGCCCGGTCCAGGAAGCGATCCGACGGGAACTTCCCTTCGAACCGGACTGCGTTCAGGCCCAGATGCTGCACCATGTCGATTTCGGTCAGTTCGCGCAGGGGCGTGTCCATCAGCAGCATGTCGCGGGCCCACCCGGCCGCCAGGATCAGGATCGGCTGCCCGTTCACGCGGTACTGCATGGCCCCGTTTTCCAGCAGGCGCGTTTCAACTTCGCGGATCCCGAAGCGCACCGCGGCGATGTCCGAGGGCTGCCCGTCGGCCGTCGCAAGGTCCACGTCCAGGGCGTGCAGCCATGGCTGCCCCCGGTCGCGCAGGGCCCAGGGCCACCACAGGACCGGGTCGTGCAGGACCAGCGCGGGTGCCTGATCGGGGTCGATCGACACGGTCATCGAGCCCCTCGCCGGCACCTCGATATCGACGAAGGCCGACACCGCCTCCCGAGGCCCGCCGGGAACGTCGGGAGGTGTCACGCGAAACGTGAGCCGGGCGTTCACCGGCAGGTCTGTCGGGTTGAGGACGTCGGCGAACAGCGTCAGGCGAGCGGTTTTTCGGTCGTCCGACAGGTCCACCTGCGCGAACGGGTGCCGCACCGCCACGGGGCCGGAAACGGCGATGCGCACGGGGCGCCACAGGCCCATGTTCTTGTCCGGGGGCGTCGGGTTCCAGTCCACCCAACTGTGGGCCAGCGCCTGGATGTCGGGGGCGAAAACCTCGATGGCCACCTCGTTGCCGTCGCCTGGGCGCGCGGCCGCGGTCACGTCCAGGTTGAAGGCCCGGTAGGTCCCCACGATCTCGTCGGCCCCCGCGATCTTCGTGCCGTTCACGAACACGTTGGCGCGGTAGTTCACGCCGTCCAGTTGCAGCCAGACCCGCAGGCCGTCCAGGGACGCGGGCAGCCGGGGCAGCGTCGTCCGGTACCACCACGAGGCCTTGAAGGGGCTCCAGTCGGGGATTTCCGAATCGACGAAGTTCGCCCCGATCGGGTAGGCCTCTGCGCCACCGGCGTCCGTCATTCCGGGAATCGTGCGCAGGACCTTTCCCGGGTAGGGGTCGGGGATCGTCCCGTCCAGGACCAGCGCACCGACGACGGTGGATGGCACAGGCGCGGGGTGCCACGGCGGATCCTTCGCCTCCAGGGGGACCGTCGACGATCGGATCCTCCACCCGTCGGACAGTTCCACGGCCATTCCGGGGGCCAGCGGGGCAGGCCCCTCGTCCAGGACATCCGGCCCGGGCAGGTCGGGGGCCGTCGCGTCGGAATCGCCGGAAGTGCCGCGAGACGAACCGCAAGCGCCCAAAAGCAGGGCCAGGACGGGCAGCAGCGTCAAGGCGGCGCGAGGAATCCGGCGCATGGCGTCCTCCGGCAACAGGTCATGAACAGGCTCGGTGGGTCGGCGGCGCTTCCCGCTGCGCCGGCCGTTGTCCCGGTCACCGCCCGGCGACCGGCATCCCGGTCCAGGCGTCGACCCATTCGCCGATGCCGGTGTCGCCGCCCCAGAAGATCTCGTGCCGTTGCGACCCGTGCGCCTTCCGCCCGTCCTGGGTCGGCCAGGCCAGCGCGGTGCGGTCGCCGTCCCGGGTCACCACCGGTGCCCCGACCAGGTCGGTGCGCAGGATCCCGTCCGTCAGGAAGAACGCCGGGCCCTCGGCATCGGCCAGCGATGTCAGCAGGCGCTCCTGGAAGCGGAAACGCAGGGCCAGGGGCGCCTCGACTACCTCGATCGTGACGACGGGTTCGGCCGTTGCGTCCGGCTTCGGAGCGCCACAACTGACAGTCAATGCCACTATCGTCGCTGCCAGAATCGTCCCGGTCCCACGAAATCCGGTCATCGTCGTCTCCTGGAAAGCCGGGCGTCGTTCGGCCCGTGTCGAGGGATCTCCGCCGGAATCCTAGAAGAAACCCAGGGTCCCGGTCAATCGGTTGTGCCTCGCCAAAATTCCATACGTCCACCAGGACGAGTCCATGCTGGGTTTGGGGGTTGTTCCGATTGCATCTGGATAGGTTGAAACGACCCAACGCTTACACCGGCAGCACGTACCCGTCTACGCGGAACGCCTTCACGCAGGCGTCCACGGCGTCGGGCCAGTACCAGGTGCCACGCCCCCTGAGGATCTCGGCGAGGGCGGCGTCGATCCCCAGTGCCGCACGTTACGGCCGGTGGGTGGCCATGGCCTCGACGACGTCGGCGATCGCCAGGATGCACGATTCCCGCAGGATGTCCCCGTCCTTCAGGCCGTCGGGGCGAGCGGATGATCCCCGAAATATCGTTGTACATAGCAAATGCGGGGCCTTGCGGTCATGCCACCTGCGCCGAAACCGGCAATTCTGCAATCATATCAACGATCCACGCGGCGTTCAGGTTCTAGTAGTCGCAAGGCTGTGTAAGTTCAAGTCCCCCTCAGACCAGTTCGACTGTGGCAACGTCGGTGCGGCGGAAGTCCTCGCCCTTGAACAACAGGGGTTCGCCAGACGCCCGCGCAAGGGCGTAGGCAAAGCAGTCCCCGAAGTTCAACCCGGCCGGATGGCGACCCTTGCCGAACCGAACGTAGGCGTCACGTCCGAGGGCTGCATGCTGGGCCGTGACCGGGACGATATCGGCCTGGGCCTTGAGGAGAAACAGGTCAAGCTCCCTCGCCCCGGCGTCCCCGTGGCGTGCCACGATCACTATGGACGCCTCCAGGACGGATGCGGCAGACACCAGCCTGACTGGATCCCGCTCGATGGCCTCGGCGAAGGCCGCGGCATCCGGTTCAGCCTGCAGGATCGCCAGCACCGCGGACGTTTCGATGACCACGGGACACCTCGTCAGGAAGGAAGACCATGTTCGTCGTAGCCCAGGATATCGTCC
Organism: uncultured Myxococcales bacterium; assembly: GCA_903936705.1. Taxonomy (GTDB): domain Bacteria; phylum Myxococcota_A; class UBA9042; order DTJE01; family DTJE01; genus CAIZWN01. The sequence continues at coordinate 50,233 of CAIZWN010000051.1, read as the reverse complement.
ACGGGGCGGTTATCCTTCACCGGCAAGGCTGCGCACCGGCGGCCGATGTCCAGCAGGTCGTCGCGAAGACGATCCTTGCGGCCTTGGGCACGCTGGCGGTGCAGTCGCTCGCGGAGCGAGTTGAGCACGGCCTCCGTCAGGGACTCGCCGGTCAGGCGGGCGAGGTCACGGGCCAATCGGTCGGCCTCGTCATGCTTGATGCTCAAGGGCATCGTGGCACTCCGTTCTAGAATCCAATGACAATTCTATAAACCGCTGATGACCAGGTCAAGGAAAAGTAGCCAGGATGGGATGCCGGAATATCGTTGTACGTTGTATGAACGGGGTGTTATGAGCCACCAGTCGGGGCTGAGCCAGGCAATTGGACCGGGCGCTCCATGACGAAGCGGCCTGGGGGACCTTCATTGCGGACGCTAAGGACGAGGCTGCCGGGAAATTCTATTTGCAGTAAGGGTTCCTCGGACTCCTTGATGACCCGGATCATTTGTATCTTCCACATGTCACCGTGAGGGCTGCTTGCGTCTCGAAAGCGAGGTGCTGTGACGCCTGGGACGACGCATTGTCGTGCTTGGATTGCTACCAGGCGACAGCCGTTGCCTCAGCTACTCTGCTAACCAGCATTGGCTTGAGATGAGTCGATTCATGGTCGGGCTGCCTTCCTGGCGAAAGCGGGAAAAGACAAGTGATTCAAAGTATACGGACTATTGAGGAGGGACAGTTCGGTGCGTAGGCCGCAGCCCGCGTCCTCAAGCGGCTCACACAGGCAGCACGTACCCGTCTACGCGGAACGCCTTCACGCAGGCGTCCACGGCGTCGGGCCAGTACGCGGTGCCACGCCCCCTCAGGATCTCGGCGAGGGCGGCGTCGATCCCCAGGGCCGGACGGTACGGCCGGTGGGACGCCATTGCCTCGACAACGTCGGCGATCCCCAGGATGCACGATTCCCGCAGGATATCCCCGTCCTTCAGGCCGTCGGGGTAACCCGTCCCGTCCAACCGTTCATGGTGCTGCCGAACGATGGTCGCCACCGGCCAGGGAAACTCGGCCAGCCGCAGGATTTCCCAGGCCGATATTGAGTGCTCCTTGATCAGCATGAACTCTGCCTTCGATAGCCGCGTCGGCTTGCTGAGGATGTCCGCCGAAATCTGGACCTGCCCCAGGTCGTGCAGCATCCCGGCAATCCGGAGTCCATCGCGGGCCTCGCGCGGCAGCGACAAGTTGTCCCAGATCACACATGCGAGGTCGGCTACGCGCCGCTGGTGCCCGGCCGTGTACGGGTCACGTTTTTCCAAGGCCATCGACAGGCACAGAATGATGCTCTCCATTGCGTTCTTCAACTCGGCGGTACGTTCCTCAACCAGAAGCTTTAGTTCATCTCGATGCCTGCGGTTCTCATCATGTAGCGTCTCGTCCTGCTCCCGCAGTTTCTTCTGTTGCCAGGCCTTCGCCACGATCCGGCACATCGTGTGCTTTTGCAACGGCTTGGGTAGGTAGTCGAACGCGCCCAGGCGCAGTGCGTCGGTCGCTGTCTCGAGGGTTGGTTCGCCCGTAAGCAGGATGAACTGCGTCCGCGGCGAGCGGGCGCGCACGAACTCCAGGAGTCGGATGCCGTCGTCGCCCGGCATCACGATGTCGGAAATGATCACGTCGAAATCCCCGTCTGCAACCTTCGCGGACGCCTCGGCGACGGTCCCCGCCGTTTCGACCTCGTGGCCCGCATCACGCAGAAACATCGCCGAGGTCTTGCGAATGCCATCTTCGTCATCAACGACCAGGACTCTGGCCACTTGGCACCTCCGCCGAACCAGCCGCGCCTATACTTCTTCGGGCTTCTGCACCGACCAGACGTTGTTGACCCGAAGGTCCACATGAAACCGCGTTCCTTTGCCCGCTTCCGTCTCAAACCGAAGTTCCCCGCGGTGTTCCTTTTCGATCCCGGGACTGATCGAAAGCCCCAGGGTCATGGCACCCGCGCATGCAAATCTGGGGTGGGCAGGAATTCGGTGATCATGCTCGCCAGATGATGCGGAAGCATTCTGATGTTCCACGGCGAGCCGTCCAAGATGCCGTTAGGCCACGATTCTAGCACGGAAGGGTGGCCAGTTGTTCAACACGGCCCATCCCCGAAGTACCGACCAGCAATTCAAAGCAGACGAACTATTGAGTAGGGACTGGCTATCCAGTTCCCTTGGCAGTCGTGTCGTCGGTGTCGCGGTTGGCAAGTTTGGCATGAGCACGGGCAGCAGCGCAGCAATGTCAGGGGGTCTGCTTGGCGACTTCGCCGGTACCGGCGTTCGCGACCGGTGGCGTTGCTACGACCGGCTCAAATACGCGCGTCTCTACTGCTTTCACCACCGGTGCCTGGACCTCCGGATGGCTGAACTCGACCTTGGGAGCGGGCCGGGCCGGGGCGGGTGGAGGCTGCTGATGCCTAGCTACCAACTGTTCCACGAGCGGGGCGCTCTTGGCGGGAGCGGGAGCTGGGTTGGTCCTGGGCTTCTGTGCCACCGCGAGCGACGGTGTCCTGGTGCCTTTGAGGTTGCGGTTGTGGAACATGTTGCTCGCCGCCTGGATTTCGGAGGCCATTTCCATGCGCATGTTGCAGAAATCGCCGATCAGCACGGTTACGTTCTTCTTGAGGCGGTTTACGAAGCGCTTGCGGGTCTCGGCTGTGCGCCGAGATTGACGGTTGCGCTGGGTTTCCGCGTTCTGCCGATCCTTGGCAGCCAGTTGCAGCATGGCGGCGACGTCCTGGCGGTTCTGTTCCACCAGGTCCGTCCGGGCCTGAAGGTCCGCTGCCAGTTCGCCCACAAAGCCGCGCATTGTTTCCGCGGTGAACGATGTCATATGATGACCCATAAAATAACACTCCCATCCAGCCCCAGATCGGTCCGAAGGCCGCCGGGCCGAATCGTCAACGCTTTGGCTCTTCCCTGGGTGCCTGGTTCGAGGCGCCACAGGAAGGTTTTTGACTTCCGGTTCGGCACTACGCTGCCGGAGCGGCGGCGGTCGCGGTCAGGCCGATGGCTTCGGCGTACTTCAGGTACGTCTCGACCGACGCGATGACCACGCGAGCTTCGATCGACAGCAGTTCGATGCCGACCAGCGATACCTTGACCCACGCATCAACCACGATGCCCTTGTCCAGGATGCGGTCCACTACTTCCGCCAGACTCGAGGAATCCGTTGCCTTCTGAACTTTTGCCATGATCATGACCTCCTTGATACGTTGATGAAGCGGTCGCTCCTTGCGGCCAAGGACGGATAGAGCAACAACGATGCCACGCTTGGTACAGGAAATAAGACTGCGATTCGATACGGTAATAGGTTTTCGCGGTCCATGGACCCAGGTTGAAAAATGGAAGATGGGTATCGGTTCCCGGAAGTGAACTCCGATCCCGGAACGGCTGACTTGGCCTTTGCAACTGCTTCCCATCCCCCACGAGTTTCTTGCGCGCATGTGCTGGCCGGAGGCGCGGGAGCGGATGATACTTCTGATGCTTTACGGCCTGCTGGGCCTGGCTATCACCTATTCCTGGCTGCGCCTTCCGAACATGGATCACCTGCCTGGATGGCATGCGAAGATGATCGGCGGGACGGCGGCGGCGCCCAACCAGTATCGCATGTTGACGCCATGGATCATCGAGGCGCTGTGTTCGGCTTTTCCAGTGCCGCTGCAGCGAGCGTACTTCATTGAACGGGCGCTGGTGACAGGAGCGACCCTTTTCGCTTTTGACCGGTAGCTTTCAATTGTGCCCCGATAGCTGTTTCCGGGGGCTGCGGTCGGACTGAATCGATGTATCATGCCCACCTGTTGTCGGGGAGAATCAGCCATGGTCAATGGTTCCTGGAAGTCGTCACGATTGTTTACCTTGCAAAGTTACGGGTGGCTTGTTGCGCTGATGATATCCCTGGTTGCATGTTCCAGCGATCAGGCCGGATCTGACATCGGCGAGATCCTGGAGGATGCGTCAGCACATCAGGATGCCTTCGATGGCTTCGATGAGCTTGGATCGACTGATGCCCCGGACACCGTTGATGTACCTGATGCGGTTGTGACGCCAGGCAAGGCGCGTTTCATCCAGATTTCGGACCTGCACGTGTACGGCGATGCGGCGAATCCCCTGACCGGGCCTTTGCAGCGGGCTGTAGGTGTCTTGAACGGTCTGGCGTTCGATGCCGATTTCGTTTCTGCGACAGGTGATTATGTCGATTTTCTGCCGGACGGGCTGGTCCCTGGGGATCCGTCCACGTTCACGGCTGCGGTGGATACGTTGAAGGGACTGCGGTGGCCGGTGCGCACGGTGGCCGGCAACCACGAGTACTACAGGAGCGAGCAGCTTGATCCGACGCACGACAAGGCAGCCAGGGACGACTACCTGCTTGCGGCACTGGGTCATCCTATGGACGAGACCTTCGATATTCGCGGGGTGCGGTTCGTTCAGATGAACACCATGCAGGGCGACTTGTGGCAGTCGAACCAGGGGTTGGTGGCCTCGTTTACCGACGATCAGCTTGCATGGTTGCGGACGGCGCTGGACGACGGGCTACCCACGGTGCTGCTGATGCACCACCCACCCACCTCGGGTGCCGAGACATCCACTGGCGATTCGTTGTGCCGCGCGATCGAGGACCATCCAGGTGTGGTCAAGGCGTTCTTCGCAGGTCATCTGCACGGCTTCTGGAAGGGCAGCGCCTGCGGGGTTCCGTACTACCTGGTCGGCAACACCAATCCGGACAAGCCTTTCTATTTCGAGGTCGAGGTTGATGCAGCGACCGGTGCGGTGACCATCGTAAACGAGGCCGACATTCCCTTCGGCGAGGCCCCGAAGTTCGAGTGTGATCCCGAGGCAGCCCTGCCCATTGATCCTTCCGGTTTCGCAGGTACGAACCAGGTGATACGCGTCGGCAGCATGACCAGCAATCTGCCTGGTCTGGAGGGGTTCGAGGGGGACGGTCTGGACAAGGCGCCCCTGGTGTTGCGGATGGACACGTGGAACGGCGAGATCGGCGAATTGAAGACTCGGCTGTCGCAAGGCGTCACGACCGACGGGTTCGTCACGTATCTGGATGGCGCGCCGTGTGCCGGGATTACATTCCGGGTTGATGGCCCCTGTGCGATAAGTGTTGAAACAGGCCTGGAATTCAACCTGCTGCCATTGCTGAAGGCGCTGTTGAAGGTCACGCCCGATCCGTCCTGGGTTGCCCGTCTGGACATCACCAGTCTTCGGCTTCAAGGGGTCGTTGGTGTCCAGGGTGGTGTGCCAAGCTTCGAGAAAGGGCTGTTGTACCTGTCGGCCTCGGGGACCAGGGCGCTGGAGGACTTGAAGGGCATTCTGGTATCGGAGTATTGCGGCGGTCGTATTCCGGGGTGCATTGCGGGCGAGGGTGGGCTGCCAGCTTGTCCCGTTGGGCCTACGGCAGGATTCTTCGACCAGGTGCCCGAGGAATGCGACGTTTCCTTGGGGTCGTATTCGTTGAGGTTGGTGCTGGGGCTGGTTGCTTCCTACCCACTGGAAAACGTTTCGATAACAGGGGCGTTCTTCACCGAGTCGCGGGCCGATTCGGTCACTCCGTTGCCCGGTTCCGTGGATCAGGCGATTTTCTCGACGGTAGATGGCGGAAACTGCGCGCCAGTGCTGTAGTTGATTGACCGTGCGCGTTTTTCAGCCGGTTGGCATTCGGGTTTCCTGGGGCACTTTCTTTGACACACGCAGATCCCGCGATACCATTTGGCGTCAGTGGCAGCACGTGTCATCCCGGTCCGACCGTCGACGCAGTTGTATGCGGACGCGCCGCCCTGGCCTTTTTCATGCCGGGATTGAAGTTCATGATTCATCGCTGGAGCGGTTTCTACCTGTTGATCGTTGTGGCGTTATGCCTGACGTCGATCAGTGCGTGCCAGAGCGAGGTCGAGCGTCTGCAGGGTGAATCGATCTTTTACCTGGACCAGGCCGTCAAAATCCTTGAGCGCGTCGTTCCCGACACCAACACCGCAATTCGCGAGCTGGACAAGTACATGGTGGACAATCGTGATCGAATGCTGGAGGCGAAGGCTCGCGAGCTTTCGCTGATGCAGAAGATGACTGCCGACGAGCAGGCGCGGTTCAAGCGCAGGGCCGCAGGGCAGACACGGGTGCTGCGCGAGCGTCTGGATTCCCTGGTGCGCACCTTCAGCGACCCTCCTCGCGTCCTGATGAAGATCCAGCAGTTCCTATAGACCGGCGGACACGACGGCTGTACACGAGTCGACAGGTTCTGGAGATTAGTCCACAGTGTTGTTGGCCGGCCAGCCATTACAAGTGGAACAAGATCAGGTGATTGCGACCGCTGTCTTGCTGGCTAGCTTCTGTCGGTTTCAAGGATACAGGCGCGCAGTGCGGCCAATGTGAATGGCTTCTGCAGGAAGGCCGTGCCGAACTTATCCCCGGGGGGCGCGTTCGAATGTCCCGACATGTAGACGATTCTCAATTCCGGCTGGATGTCGTGCAACTTTGACGCAAGATCGACCCCGCTCATTCCGGGCATCACGATGTCCGTAAGCAGCAGATCGATGTTCCCGCGGTTTATTTCGAACAGCGCCAGTGCCTGGGTCGCTCCGCCAGCCTGCAGCACGCTCATCCCCATCGATTCCAGCAGCGAACAAGCGGTTCTTCGGACAATCGGCTCGTCCTCGACCAGCAGGATGTTCAAGGGTTTCAGCGGAGTCTCCCGTTGCGAAGATATTTCCGGGGGCTCATGAGAAAGGGATTCTCCTGTGTTCCGGGGCAGGAATACCCGGAAGCAGGATCCCGAACCCGGAGTGCTGCTGACAACCAGGTCGCCGCCGCTCTGCTTGACGATTCCAAATGCGGTTGGAAGTCCCAGGCCTGTACCCTGGCCGTGTGGCTTGGTTGTAAAGAACGGCTCGAAGATCTGGTGGACGTGTTCGGGGAATATGCCAACGCCCGTGTCCGATACCGACAGGCAGACATACTCGCCGGCAGGCAACGCGGGGGACGTCGAGCCTTCCAATACGACCTTGTTCGACGTACGGATTTGAAGGGTGCCGCCGGTAGGCATCGCGTCGCGTGCGTTGACGACAAGGTTCAGAATGACCTGCTCCATCTGCCCCGGGTCGGCCAGCACCTGAGCCAGGTGACCATCCAGTATCACCTGGAAGTCGATGTCCTCCCGGACCAGTCGTCGAAGCATGTTTTCGGTACCACGGACCACATTGTCCAAATCCAGGACCACCGGCTTCAGGACCTGCTGTCGGCTGAAAGCCAGCAACTGGCGTGTAAGCCCGGCGGCACGCTCGGCAGCCAGAACGATCTGTTCAAGTTCCAGGGCTGATGTCCCTTCGATTCCAGGCTTGCCTGCAAGCAGACGGGCATAACCAAGGATCGCTGTCAGCATGTTGTTGAAGTCATGGGCCACGCCGCCAGCCAGTCGCCCAACCGCCTCCATCTTGTGGACCTGGCGCAAAGCCGTCTCGGCTCGCACGCGTTCCTGGATCTCCTGTGTCAGCGCGATGTTTGCCTGCTCCAGTTCGCTTGTCCGTTCCTGAACTCGCCGTTCCAGTTGTTCATGGGAAAGCTTCAACTGGTCCTCGGCATACTTTCTGGCGGTAATATCCAGCGAGATCCCCAGCAGATATAGAGGCTTGCCCTGCTGGTCCAGGATGGGGATCTTCTTGGTGTGCAGCCAGCGTTCCCCGGCTCGCGTGCGGATAGGCTCCTCGGGGATATCCACCAGTTTGTTGCTGTTCAGTGTCTCGCGATCCAGTTTCTGGAAGTGTTCGGCCTGGTCCATGGGGAAGAAGTCGTAGTCGTTCTTCCCGATCAACACCTTCCTTTCCAGCCCCAGAAGTTCCTCGCCTGCCTTGTTGAAGCGCTCGAAACGCAGTTCCGTTGCCTCTTTCACGAAAATCATCGCGGGGATGTTATCGACGATCGATTCCAGGAACAGTTGTGATGTTCGAAGTTGATCGATCTCCTGTCGACTGTGGGTCGGCATGTGAAGGACCAGTACAAGCCCGTCTTGCGGCTCGCGGTCGTCCTTCCAGCGAGATACTGTGGCTGTGACTACTACTCCTTCGGGAACCAGCGGGTTGCGAACCAGGAACTGGGGGAGGTCTGACGATGGTTCCCGGCATTCGGGCAGGACTCCGATTTCCTTGGCACAAATCGTTCGGGTGCCGTCCAGTGAAAAAAATCCAAGAAGGGCTGGCCACTCGCCGACAGGTGCGTCGAGTTGGTTGATCGGCAGCATCCGTCGGGCTGCCAGATTGGCAGAACGAAGGCGATCGTCAGGACCGAGGACCAGGATGGGGTCTTGCAGGCAATCAAGCCAGGATTCGTCAGGCCTAGGTGCCATTAACCCCCCCCCGCTCCAGCGCCTTGCGGGTTGCAACTGGAAGGCCAGTCACTGACCGCGGTCTCGCGCATTACCACAGTTGCGTCATGATGCCGATTTTCCAGCATGAAGCCCGGATTGGCAAGCCCTCTTCCCAGTTTCGAGGCGGTGTCAATCGACGGCATAACTCAGATGCTGCCGGTCGTACCTGATGGGGAGCGCGTTGGCTGGTTCTTTAACTCGGTCGTGCGGCCTTCGATTTGCTGTCGGATTGCCTGGGCGTCGTCGCGTCCAAGGTAGTACCGGCAGACGTGCCCCATCGCAGGCAGGCGTATCGAGAAGACTTCAATCAGGTTGGTCTCTACCCATTTTCTCAGTTCAGGCACCATGTACACGCCGTGTTCCTCCAGAAGAAGCACGCCCGGAGGCTTCGATAGAGCCGAAAGCTCCGAAACCACATCGGCCGGGGCTGTGCGGCCACTTGAAAAGCGTTGTTCGTTCGTGTCCACCATGTTCAGGGCGATTTCGAGGCCGCTCTGCAGGGCAACCAGCGGGACTATGGATCCGTCACCCCAGATCATGCCCGATGAAGGGCGATGGGCCGATACGGCTTCGACAACCGTTCGTGCATCCCTGGCCTGCATGATTCGCTGTTCGTGGAGATCGAGCCCGTACAGGACGTGCGGCAGGTGGGTGATCATCAGGGCCGCGCAAAACAGGACGATGGCCAGCCTGCGAATTGCCGGAAGCTTCGGCAAGAAACGTTGTGCCAGGCCTCCCAGTCCCATCGCCGATCCTGCGGCCAAAAAGGGCAGGCTGATCGCGAAGTAGTGGATGAAAAGGGCCTGGTACGAAGCGGCGACAAGGACACAGAGCCATCCGGCTATGGTCGCCCGACGACCCCAATCCGTCGATTGCGTTATCGAGGCGGCAGAAAACGCAAGCAGACCGGCCTCGGTGGTGATGAAGTACGAGATTGGACCCCACCGAATTGCGGCGGTTTCGGCATCGACCTTGGCCACGTGGTACAGCACTACCTGGTCAACGAACGGCATTCCGAAGACTGCGTAGCATGCCAGATATCCGACGACGAACGCGCTTGTCCCCGCGAGGAACTGGCCAAGGCGACGCTGGGAAAATGCCCACCAGGCCAGGACAGGCAGGGGCATCAATGCATAGGTTGCCTGTAGACCCGCGATGGACAACAGCAGGCCGGCCAAGGCGAACCGCCGCCTGGTTGCTGCCAAAAGGCTTCCTGCCAGCAGAGGCATCACCAGCCCCGGCCCCATGTACACTCCGCCAATGTCAAGGCTGAGGGTTGCAAACATGAACAGGAATGCCGCCAGGGCTGCCCACCACCACCTTCTGGCGTGCAGGACAGCCAGGGCCAGCAGGCCAGCTGCTACCGGGAACATGATCAGGTCGAATCCCTTTATGACGGCAGGGGTCGATCCGGCCAGGCTGAACAATGATGCGACCAACACGCGCATGGGTGGATGGGCCAGAAAGAAGTCCCGGTAGGGTTCAAAACCAGCGGCGAGAAGCCGGCCGTCATAAAGGTAGATTGCCTCATCACCAGGGAGGATGGACAAGGCTGCCCGCTGCATCCACAGGTAGGCCGCTGCCATGACCGCCCAGGCGAGTCCCAGCAGCAGGCGGTCGCGTCGTGACGGATACGACATTTCACCCACGAAAACCAACCTGGCAAGTATCTAGGCCATCCAGGCTATGGTCAACTGCAGCCATGCTCCACTTCCTCAAGAAGCTTTCGGCACTGCCGTAGGTAACCCCTCCCGATTCGACCTTCTTGACGCAACATCCCCCTCGGAATAATCTCCGCGGCCTGGTGTTTGTCCGGCGTCCCGGAGGTTCGATGGGCCATCCGGGGTGAAGTCGATCAGCGGTCGAGCGGGGCTGGACTCGAGGCCCTTGCAAGCCCGCCAAGAAGGAGTCGCCATGATCGAGGTCCAGAATCTGGTGAAGGACTACGGTCCTATCCGTGCGCTGGGCGGGGTGTCGTTCACCGTTCAACGCGGGGAAGTCGTGGGATTCCTTGGGCCTAACGGAGCCGGGAAGACCACCTGCATGAAGATCGTGACGGGCTTCATCGCAGCCACCTCAGGTTCCGTCACGGTGGACGGGAAAGACGTGGTCGAGGACGGTGTCGAGGTGCGTCGTCGCATCGGCTACCTGCCCGAGAACGCTCCGGTATATCCGGACATGACCGTTCGCGACTACCTGGAGTTCGTTGCAGGCGTTCGGGGCGTCGCGAAATCGGAAGTTGGCAAGCGCATCCACGAGTCGGCCTTGCGCGTGGGCATCCTGAACGTTCTGGGGCAGGAGATAGGAACGTTGTCGAAGGGTTATCGGCAGCGGACCGGCCTGGCCCAGGCGATGATCCACGACCCCGAAATCCTGATTCTTGACGAGCCGACGTCCGGACTCGACCCGAATCAGATCGTCGAGATTCGCGAGTTGATCAAGGACCTTGGGCGCGACCGGACAGTGATTCTGTCGACCCACAACCTCCCCGAGGTTACGGCCACCTGCAACCGGATAGTCCTGATCCACCGCGGTCGCCTGGTCGCGAACGGCACTCCGGCGTCCATCAGTGCGGCGCATGGCGGTGGCAACACTTTCCTGGTGGAAGTGGATCGTCGCGACGGGGCCCGTCCCGTGGCGGATATTCTTACGCGGCTGCCAGGCGTGACGGCGGTGCTCCCCGTTGAGCGTCCGGGTGCGACAGGCGAGCCATTCAGGCTGGAAGCCTCGGGGGACGTCGATTTGCGGCCGGCCCTGTTTGATCTTTCGGTGCGGTCCGGATGGGCGTTGCTGGAACTGCGCCGCGAGAGGTTGGACCTGGAGTCGATCTTCCAGCGGCTGACTTTGTCGTGAGTTTCTTGGGAGGCTTCAATGCGTAATATTCTGACGATCGCCCGACGCGAGTTCTTCGCGTACTTCGGGTCACCTGTTGCGTACATCGCGATCGCGGTGTTCCTGGTGCTGCTGGGGGTGACCTTCTTCTTCAAGATCCCTTTCCTGCTGCCCAAGGAAGACTTCTTCGAGGCTAAGAGGCCACCTTGCGGCCGCTGTTCGAGTGGATGGTCTTCCTGTTCACCATCATCCTGCCGGCGATCTCGATGCGCCTGTTGGCCGAGGAGCGGAAGATGGGCACGCTGGAACTGCTGTTGACGTTGCCCGTCACCGAGACCGAGGTCGTGGCCGGCAAGTTCCTGGGGGCGCTGGGCTTCCTGGGGATTGCGACCGGGCTGACGCTGGCGTACCCGGTGCTGGTGTCGGTGCTGGGGAACCCCGACCTGGGTCCCATCGTCGGAGGCTACTTCGGCGTGCTGCTGATTGGTGCGGCCTACCTCGCGGTGGGCCTGCTGGCCTCGGCCTGGACCGGCAGCCAGATCACGGCTTTCCTTGTGGCAATCGTGATTTGCGCGACGTTTACGTTCGTGGACCGGCTTCCCGAGGCGTTGGGCCTGCGGTCGCTGGAGGCCGCGAACCTGATGTCGTTCAACGCCCACTTCCGCTCCATCGCCCGCGGGGTGATCGACACGCGTGACGTGGTGTTCTTCCTGTCGGTGATCGTGGGTGCGATGGCGCTGGCCAGTCATTCCCTCGAATCCCGCAAGTGGAAGTAGGAGGAGGCGATGGCGACGCAGACGAAAAGTGGCCGCTCGGCGAGGACAAACGCGCTTGTAGGGACCGCCTCGGTGCTGGGTATCCTGGTGCTTGTGAACGTGCTGGGCGTATGGGCCTTTGGGCGCGTGGACCTGACGGAAAACCAGCGCTATACGCTGTCGGATGTCAGCCGTACGGCGGTGAAGGATCTGGACTCTGTGGACGTGCAGGTCTTCGTGTCTCCGGACATCCCTGGAACGCTGGACCTGGGTTTTGGCCGCGAGCGTGACCTGCGCGGTGTGGCGCGCGAGTTCGTGGACAAGCTCAGCGAGTACCAGTCCTACAGCAGCGGCAACCTCCGCATAACCCGTGTGACCGAGGACGTTGAGGGCAAGGCCGAGAAGGCGCGCCTGGAACTGTTCACCGGCAAGGAGGCAGCGATCGAGGCTGGGCGTCTGGAATTTCGCAAGTATGCCTTGGGCGCTACCTTTCAGTACCGGAACCAGATGGAGGTCTTTCCGCTGGCGATGGAACCCGAGTATTTCGAGTTCGAGATAACGAAGATCCTGTTGCGTCTGAAGGAAAAGTTCGAGCAGTCAACTGGCATGAAGGATTTGTTGGACGCCGGTGAGGCCGTGACCAGGGCGTCCAAGGTGTGCGACGAGAAGATAGCCTCCTACCGGAAGAAGGATGGCGGGGCGGCTGGAGGCTTGTCCGCAATTGTGGGCGGTGGCAACGATGCCGTGGCGAACCTGAGGGCAGATGCCGTCGAGTTCAAGAAGACGTGCGATCAGGTGGCGGCCGAGTTCGGCCGACTGGCCCCGTTGAAGGGGAAGAACCAGTACCTGGACCAGTTGGCAGCCACGGCCCGTGCTTACGTCCAGATGGTAGACGAGGCTGGTCGCCAGGCTGCTGGCGCCAAGGAGGAAGCCAAGGACCTGCCACTGGTATTGGATCGGCTGGTTCAACTGGGCGACTTGCTGGGTCGGGACGGTGAGACTCTGAAGAATTCCCCGGGGCGCAAGGCGATAGGGTTCCTGTGCGGCCACAGGGAGTTCTGCCCGTTCGCCGACTCGACTCCATTGTTGCGGCCCGAGATCCTTCAAATGCTGGGCCAGAACAACCCTATGATCCAGCAGTTCGCCGCGCAAACGAAGGGCATCGAGGACCAGATCAACCAGGTGAACGAACAGATCCGGCGGGGGCTGTTCACGCGAAAGGGCTTGACGGTCAGGCGGATCGACCCCGGGCAGGACATTCCGGATGACGTCGAGTTGCTTGTCGTGTATGGGCCGCAGAAGCCTCTGGCTGACCGAGACATGTACGATATCGACCAGTTCCTGTTGTCGGGCCGTTCGGTAATTTTCTTCCTGAACACCTGGGATGTCGCGGTCTACAATTTCAAGAAGGGCGGCGGCCTGGACCCGTCGGACATGACCGTTGACGATCTGCATCGCGAGGCATACCCGACTAATCTTGGCGATTTCCTGGCCAACTACGGCGTCCAGCCGAACGGGGACATCGTCGTCGAGAAGAAGGACTTCGAGAACATCACGATAGTCCAGTTGCAAAAGCAGGGTCAGTACACGCTGCAAAGCCAGCGCGAATTCCCGTATCCGCTGCTGCCGACGTTCACGGACCTGGACCGCAGCCATGTGCTGGTGAAGCGTTTGTCGGCGGTGACCCTGCCGTATGCCTCGACTCTGACGGTGACCGACGCGGCGCGAAACGACCCGGCCAGGCAGGTCGTCGAGCTGATCAAGACATCGAAGGACGCCACCGCGACCACCGAGTCGGTGGAACTGTCCCCACCATACCTGCTGAAGCAGCTTCCGGAACTGGCGCCGAACGGCCCGAAGACCGTCGCGGTCGCAATCAAGGGCGAGTTCTCGTCGTACTTCAGTGGCAAGGAAATCCCCGCGCGTCCGGATCCCAAAAAGGATCGCGAGGCGCCCCAGCCGAAGCAGTCGACGGACCGGCCGTTCGTCGCGAAGGGCAGCGGACGACTGCTGGTCGTTGGTTCGAACCTGGGCCTGGAAAACCTGTCCAGCGGCAAGGTCTTCGACGGTTTCAGCATGGCGCAATTGACCTCCGGGAAGGCAGACTTCTTCCTGCAATTGAAGGACTACGTCGCGAACTTCCAGAACTGGCAGTTGCGCCTTACCCAGATCACCCCGACCTTGCAGGCGAATCTGGACTTCCTGTTCAACGCACTTGACTGGGGTGTCCAGAACGAGGCGCTTGTGGACATCAGGTCCAAGGGATACGTGAAGCGTCCGATCCAGACCGTATCCGGAGGTGGGCGTACGGCCCTTACGCTGTCCTTCATTTTCGGTCTTCCTGTGCTGTTTGCGCTGTTCGGTCTTTTCCGGTCCGCCGCGCGCCGGAGGAGGACTTGAGATGAATCGTAGAAGTCGCATCCTGCTGGTGACGTTCGCCGTTCTGATGGCCGCGGTGCTGCTGGTATCTTTCTGGCCTCGTGGCAAGGCCGTGGCGGACCTGCGCGTGCCGGGATGGGCGCCGGGCAGCAAGTCGGACAAGGGGGACGAGGAGGCGCCGTACGATTCCATTGAGATCGTGCTTGAGGGGCAGAACGTGGCTCTGTCGCGGGGCCCGGATCGCGCGTGGACGCTGGGTGCGCCCGCTGGTGCCAGGCCGGACAAGTACAGGGTGCGCCAGATTGTGGATCTGCTGCGCGAAGATTTGACGTCGGTCCTGCCGGCATCGGTGCGTAAAGAAGACTTGAAGTCGTTCGGGCTTGATGCGGGTGGCAGGGCGCTGGTGGTCTACCGTGGCGCGGGCGGGGCCAAGACGGAACTCGAGATCGGCCTGTGGCAGAAACCCGAGGGCGCCACGGGAGAAGGCGACACATTCGTTCGGGTTGCCGGTGACGAGAGGGTCTGGCGCGTGCTTGGGCGCAACCTGAGGAAGCCATTCGATGGCGGGGTCAAAGGGCTCAGGGATCGCAAGCCGTTCAGGTTTGAAGCGTCTGACGTGGTGGCCGTAAGGATCCGGGATGCGGCAGCTTTGGACGTGCCGGACCGGGACATCCACCTGGTTTCCAGCGAGGCGGCAACCCAGGTGCAAAAGGATGGCGAGGCCAAGAAGAAACCCGATCGCACCTGGAAATTCGAGAACCTGGCTGGTATCACGGCGGGTGAAGTGAAGGCATACCTCACCGCTATTGCTGGCATCTATGTGCAGGAGTACGCCGATGCGTTGCCTTCGGGCGTCACCATTCCGGATGACGCCTTCTCGGTGCGGCTGGAACTGGCCGATGGAGGCGTCGTTGGGCTGCGGGTTGCGTCGGGCAAGGATGACACCGCCTGGATGCAAGTTGATGGGACCGCCGGCTTTTGCAAGGTGGCAAAGTATGTTCTGGAGCAGATCCACAAGCATATCGGGGACCTGAGAGATCGGCGACTGGTGGCCGTGGCTCGTGACGCGATTCGCGCGGTGGATCTTGTGGATGGGGATCGGCGCCTGTCATTCGAGCGAAGCGGCAACGTCTTCCGTTCGGTGGTCCCATCCGGGATCAACCTAAGCAAGACCTTGGTTGACACCTTTCTGACCGATATCGAGAATCTTCGGGCGGATGCCTTTCTTCCGCCTTCCGCCTTGGCAGGGGTGCAGACGGGCTTGGACAAGCCAATCCTGACCATTGCAGTCACGACGACCGACGGCGGACGGCGGGTCCTGAAGGTGGGTGCCGATAAGGGTTCCGGGGCGCGCTATGTTTCCATTGCCGGTTCGAGTGATGTGGCCACCCTGCCAGCCTGGGCTTTGACTCGGATCCGCAAGTCGCCCGACGATCTGGTTGAAAAAAAGAAGTAGCGACAGCGTTCAGTTTTCGCGGCAGGAGTCATCGCCAACAGGGCAGACAAAACGCACGTGAAAATGGCGCGTATGGCCCTTCTCGTGACGGATCAATCCCACCTTCGCCCCCCGGCCCCGCGGATACTGGAACAGCCAGGACAGTTGTTCGTCGTCATATCCCATGTCACTGGCGGCCTTTACCAGGTGTTTTTCCAGGGCGTAGTTCACGTAGATGCTCTGGACCCGTCCCGTAGCGATAAGGTTTGCCATCAGGCTGAAGGATCTTTCGTAGTCGATGCGGTCAAAAGGGATGTCCTCGAAGCGACTCAGCGGGACGTTTCCTTCCCTGAAGAAACCGAAGTCGATGTCCCTGCCGGATCTATGGGACTTGTGCGGCTTTATGCGTCCGCCGGTTGGCATCGACAGCGCACCGATGACCACCGGAACGATGTCGGGGTATGTGGCAAGCATTTCGCCCAGCGCAAACATGACCAGGGTTGCGGTTTCGTCGGTCCCGCAGCCCGCCTTGCTGAAGCGCACGAATCCCGGACCTTTTTCCGGAAGGCATCTGCCGTTTTCCAGGTGCCCGCGCGCCGAGCTGCCGACCGATCGAGCACGCTGCTTGTAGCGAAGGGTGACGGGCTTGCCGCGAGGAGTGACGAACGAGATCTGGCGAAGGGACGGGTCGTTGTCCAGTGCCTGTGCCTCTAGGTGGCTGCTGACGACCGCTGGAGTTCGCGGGTCCGAAGGGTTTGAAACCATGCCTTCCACCCTGGGTTGGGCACCTGGGACCGGTGGTGTCTCCCAGTCGGGAAGCGTTTCGCGTGAAGTCTGGCGAATGGCCCCAGTCGGTCCGGCGCAAGAGCAGAACACCAGAAGGGCTGCGATCACTGGCAAAACGACGGTGCTGCACGAAACTGGCGGTTTCAGGGGGACCTCACGGTTGGGCCGCGCGCGCCACCGTTGCCGTTGCCCATGGTCTTCAGGGCATCTCGCACGGCTTCGAGACGTTCGAACGAGCGTGTGTACTCGCGGCCGATCAGGGACAGATCCCTTCTGGCCGGGACCATGTGGACACGGCCGTCCTCTTCACGGAACAACTCGACGACAGCGCCGGACATGGGGCTGACCAGATATTTGCCCGATCCGGGCGGATCCTCGCGAATCGTTTTTACTTCGGCGGACCAGCGTTCGGCCACAGACAAGGATACTTCCATGCCGGACGAACCCAGTCGGCACAGTGCCGCGTAGTAGTCGGCAGGAGCCTGGGCCTCGCGGACCTCCGCGGGACCAAGGTCGGCCAGTGCCTGCTGTCGCATTGCGGAAGGGAATCCTGTCTGGATCAGACGACTGGCTTCCAGGAAGTTCCTGTTCGTCACGGAGATCTGGTCGCGAACCTGGGTCACCAGAAGGTCGAAGATTGCCTGGAAGTCGCCCTTCTCGCGTGCTTCGCGGTAGGCGGAATAAGTGCCGGACGGGGTCTTGAGGTCAGCAATCTTGGTGCGGCATCCAGCAACGGGAATTAGGCAAAGCCCAAAAACGCACGCAAGCATCAACTGCAGGCATCGGTTGCGACTGTTCATCCGAGGGCTCCCCGCGTTGCCTGGAGTTGAAGAGCAAACTGGTCGCCGCATCAGCGTGTCACGGGTCGGCAATGTCACCCGCGTCGCCGGCCATGTTGTCCGGGAGGGCGAACTTCGGGTCGGCCGCGCTGTTGAATGACTGGATAGGCGATGCCCCGTTTGGCACATTGCCATACCTTGGCGGGTTCGCCGATGGAAGGCCGCCGACGCATCCAGCAAGGCCGGCTGCGGCCGTCAACACCAGGACCGAGAGGATTGCGAATAGGGTGCGCATCGGTTCTTCCTCCGTCTCCCGAGCTATTGTAACGGATGGTCTGTCCATAGCCAAACCAGTGACATGGCCAGTGTCGACAGAATAAGGCAGACCGACGGAAATCGAGTCACCCAGTCACCCGGGACGCGATCTCCCTGCTTCACGAGGGTTCTCGCGGCCAGGACTGGAGTGAGCGCTCGACGCCGTCGGCGGTGTCGTCGATGACGTCATGAAGGAATGCCTGGGTGTGCAACAGCGCCGCATCAACACCGCTGCCAAGGACCTCGCGTATCGCGCGGGACATTGCCTGCGGCAGATCCGATGCCCCGTTTCCATGGATTCCGTTCTGCTGCGCAACCTTGGCGACAAAGATCCCGATCGAGCGCTCCATGGCGGGCTGAACCAGAGGCGCCACCAGGCGCAGACCGTACTTCACAAGTCCCAGCGGTTGCTGGCGATCCTCCCAGCGTCGGTACTGCTTGAACTGGTCCTTGTTGTCCACAAAGCGTACCGCGCTGACGGGCCTGCCGTCGGATGCCTTGCCGGTTACCACCAGCACGTTCTGGGTCTTGTATCCCCAGATGCCGCGCACCAACAGGTCCATTCCGGCGTCGTCCGGTCGCAGATCTGGCATATGGCCGGTGTCCAGGAAGTACCGATAGGCGAGCGCAAAGAACACCACGAGCTGCCGGGGCAAGTCAGGGAATTTTTTCAGTAGATCATCACCTCTGGGAGACGCAAGTTCTTCCAGGGTCATCACTTCGCCTACTTCTGCACGGCCTTCAAGGGCGAATTGCGCCTTCTCCTGGAACGAGTAGAACGTCCTATCCAGCCGTCGGTATGGCAAGACCTTGTTGTCGGCCGTCGGGATTCCGCCACGGATCGCAACCTCCCACAACATCCGGTTGATTGCGTTGCATGCCTCGGACCGTTGATCACCAGTCAATCGGTCCATGAAGGCGGCTACGGGTTGCGACCGTTTGGCCAGAGGCAGGGCCATGGGGTTGCGGCGCTCGGGCATCTCGTATCCGGTAAGGTGCTGGGCTGTGGCCAGGATTGCGCGCAATGCCAGTCGCATCGCAGCGGTCGAGACCAGGCCCGAATATGGTTCCACCTCGAACAGTGGGTAGTCGAAGTGCAGGTCCAGGATCCCCAGGGCCACCTCGTTCAGTTCCGAATCACTGACGGTAGACGTCCAAGCCAGAGGCAGTCTTTCGACCATCCATCTGGCGAAGGCTTCTGCCGCCTCGCGATTCGTACTGTCAAATCCCCGGGCCTGCGCGACGTCAAGATCGATTGAACGCGTGTAGTAGTTGATTTCCGGTGGCAGGAAATTTTCGCGACCGTGTGTGGCAAAGCACGACCGTATCACCCCGTCAGCAGCCTTCCATCCCAGGTTGGGATGGCGGGAACCTTCGATGTACCGCAAAACGTCCCGGGCGCCTACGGTCATATAGGCATCAAAAAATGTGCGAAGACGTTCGGTTGATGCGGCATCCAGAGGGTGTTCGCGGATGAATGACTGGAATCGGGTCAGGGCGGTAAAATTCGGGACATTGCTGGGAAAGTAAGGGTCCTCTTCCAAAATCCGGTAGGTGCTGCGTCGACTCTGCCCGGTTGGCCCTTCGAGTACCAGGAAGGTTCCGTCGGCCTGCGATGGATCAGTAGACCCGGTCACAACATTCCGGATCCCCTGGAGGACGTCAGGGGCAAACTGTTCCTCGATCGCGCCGTAGGCCAGGTAGGGAATTTCTCGAACCGCTTCGCGCGAATCGATCAAGACCTTGTCCATGGTCGGCGCCAGATTGTAACCGGTTGGTCCGAAAGCCTCGGATGGAAGGGAACGTCGGATCACCGTTTCCCGGCCGCCCTTCAGCTTGATCACGTACCTGCTGATGTTGCCGACCTTGACCAGGAAGCGACGGGCGATTTGCCTGCCCAGGGCGCGAGCCGGCAGAACCGGAGCGCCATGTGCGGCGGCAAGTTCCCCCATCGCCTCGGCCAGTGCCGCGGAATCGAATGCCTTTACCTGCGTGTGGGATCCGCCGCTGGAACTGCTGGAAAGGGGGTGCATCGAGCCGTGCAAGGCACACAGTATCTCGAAATCGGTCAGCATTAGGCTCCTCGTAGCGGCACGGCACTCCTGGATATCGCGGCGACTCGGTTGTTCCGTCGAGTGCGAATCCGCACGGCGTGTTGTACCACGGGAAGCGGTTTTATGCGTAGGCCTTCGTTGGTCACTTGCCCCAGGATGCCATACCCGGGAAATCGTGGCATGTCATGGTATGGGCGCACAACCGTCACACTGAATCCGCAGGCTGGGCTTTGCCAGCGGCGTCTGTTTCGGGTGGCTTCCTACATAATCGATCAAGGCTTGTATGTCTGAGGTCACCATGTTTTTGGCGGGTTCCTCCGCATACAGGGTAAAAGCCGAGAAGTAGTCCCCGCCTTCGAGGGCCAGGTAGTCGTTCGTGATGATCCGGTAGGTCTTGTCCGGGTCCAGCGCAACACCATTGATCTTGACTGAATCCCGAACGACCACGTTGCCTGTGCCGTCCGGTTTTCCCTGGGCATTCTTGTCGAATTTCCATGTGTAGGTCAGCGTATAACTGGGCTGCAGCACGCGCCCGCACATTCCCATGTACTGCTTGGCGTTGCAGTTGTTCTGCTCCCACTGCTGCTCAAGCAGCCTGATGACGTGCTCCCCCTTCAGTTTGACGAGATAAAGTTCGCCGGCAAAGGGCGCGATCGCAAACAGGTCGTCGTACGTGACCTTTCCGTCGACGTTTGATGTCAGCACGGACGCACGAATTGCGCCTGGATTCATGACGGCAAAGTCGGCTGGATCGTCCAAAGTCGCCTTGGCAAAGTACGCGTCCGCGATTACACGGCCAAGGGGATGATCCACCACGTTGATGCGCGACCCGCTGCTGTCGTTGATCCGTTCGATGGGTTCGGCGGCGTAGCCAATTTCGGCCTGCCTGTCCGCGGCGGTCAAGGCGTCGTAGTCGGCAACCACCTTCGTGATCACAGGATCAGGCTCGAGGATCGAGTATCCCCTGGGCACCGTGCCCGTCGTACTGCCATTGATGACCGGCAAGGAGTTCGCCGATCTGGCGATGACGCCTTCGCCTGGAGTAATCGTCAGGTTTATGTCGGTGACCATGGTTCCGTAGTAGCTGGCCTGGGTCAGTAGAATACCGTTGATTTCGCAGACGTACTCCTTGTGCGAGTGACCGCTGACGACTACGTCTACGTCGTTGGCGCTCAGGCGCTCGACGATCGTCTTGATTCCTCCAGTGAGTCCCGGGCATGTCTTGTCGTTGATCTTCGTGGCCGTCGTGGCGCCTCCCTGGTGCAGCAGTACCACCACCGCGTCCGCGCCACCCGCCCTCAGTTCCTTCGCGTAGCGAGTGATCACTTCCACTTCGTCGCCGAACGTCAGGCCCACGGCGCCAATGGTGGCCTGGGCCGTGTCCTTCAGGGTCAGGCCGATAAACCCGATAGTGACGTTTCCGAACTTCCTCGCGTATGTCGCGGGAAACAGTAGTTGCCCGCTGTCGTTGTCGGTGACGTTGGCAGCCAGGTATTTGAAACTGGCGCCTTCGAATGGGCCGTTGATGCACGTTCTTTTGTGCGGGTTCGTCACCGGGTCCAGTGTGGCGCATCCGCCATTTTGCAGGCGCAGCAACTCGGCCTTGCCGCGGTCGAACTCGTGGTTGCCGACCGGGCTGATTTCCATCCCAATCCGACCCATGATATCGATGGTTGCTTCATCCATCGTCCAGGCCGAGATGGCTGGCGAAGCGCCGACAAGATCCCCGACTCCGACAATCATCGAATTGGGGTTTTCCGCCTTGAGTTGCTTCACCAACGTTGCGAGGTAGGCGGCCCCGCCCAGGTGCACCGTGGCGGGTTTCCCTTGGTCCGGATCGTCGAGATTCAGGTCGATACCGGGCGGTTCGATGTATCCGTGAAGGTCGTTGAAGGCGATCAACTTGACATCGACCGGACCCGGCGTGCCGACCTGCGAAGCGGTCTGGCAGCCCAGCGCAACAACGGCGGCAATACTGACGGTCAGCCGGACCAGGTACCAACTGCCAATGTTCATGGTCATCCAAATTTCTCCATGCGGAACCGGAGTGCAAGGCACATCAACCACAAAACGTCATCGTTAGCCAGGTATCACGGAGGCTGAAACCGTTACTCTTGCCGTCAAAATCCAGGCTTCCAGCGTATAGGCAACATCAACCACGAAACCGCATCGACAACCGGGTATCCCCGACCTGACGTCCGCTTGCGAACGCAGTTGTCCATCAACCGGTGAATGCCGGGGTCCTAGTGGGGCTGCTGTGGGTGGGGCTTGTTTCGGGAGTTCGCGCACTCGCGCTGTCTCTCGGACTCTTGTTTGCCATCGCCAACGCAAAAAGAGCCAACCGAATTTGCAAACATCCTCACGACCCGCACAGGGTGCGCCCGTAGCGGTGCGCCTATGCCCTTCGGGACTGGGGACCCTCCCACCCCAGCCTGCACCTTCGGACCCTGTCAACGGTGTCGCGGTTGTGTCTCGACCGCAGACCCGCTGTCTTCCAACACGCTGATATTCTACATTCTCATGCTGGCATGCCACTTGCTTTGACTTTGACTCGGAGAGGAAGCACCCGTACCATGACAGGTGCATGCTTCAGATGGCTTTATAAAGGCCTTGAGAAGGGGGGCATCATGCAGGGACGGATTTGCGGATTCCTGACGATCACGCCATTCGTTGCCATCGCGGTGATCGGGTGCTCGAAGACCACTCCGAGCAGCGATCCTTCCGCACCCGGCGAGGTACTGAGCCTCGACTGGACGAGGACCGCGGCCCTCACCGTGGCCACGGACTGCGATCAGGCCGAGGCCTGGATCGAGGATTCGGTCATTGCGCAGATGAGGCTGGGCGTCGAAGCCAACCGACGTTGCGTTCTGACCCCCGATGAGTGCGGCTGGTATCGCGGCGTGGGCGGGGAAGACTTCGCAAATGACGGGGCGGCTCCTCCGGAGGCGGGTGGCGCCAAGGACGACCAGACGCCCGACGAGTACAGCGAGACCAACACCCAGGTCGATGGCGTGGACGAGGCCGATCGCGTCAAGACCGACGGCCAGTACGTCTACGTGCTGAGCGACCGCGATCTGGTCGTGGTCAAATCCTGGCCGGCGGCCCGGACCGAGGAGTTGGGACGGGTCGCGCTGGGCACATGGGCGTCGAGTTTCTTCCTCGACGGGGACAAGGCCATCGTGCTCGGCAGCGCCAATCTCCATGAGGTGGTTCGGGACGTGCCTGGACGGGATGCCGGGGAAGGCGATACCTCGAAGCCCGTCGCGGCAGCGGATGCGGAAGGGGTTTCCCAGGAAGGCGAGATACCCGGCTCTTACTACGAGTACAGCCCGGTCGCGACGGTGACCGTCGTCAGCCTCGCGGACAAGGCGAATCCCCGCGTCCTCAAGGAGTATTTCTTCGACGGCTACACGGCCGACAGCCGCCGCATCGCCGCCAAGGTCTACCTTGCAGTAAACAACTACCAGCAGGTCTACGACCTGGAGTACTGGCCTGCGGGCCTGGCCTGGTACGGCCCCGACGGCGAGGACGTCCGGCCGCCGCCCGAGGAGATCAACGCCGCCTTCGACGCCCTGATCGCCGGCAACATCGACAAGATTCGCGCGCGCACCCTGGCCGGGTGGCTGCCGCGGTACTGGACCGCCACCGGGGGCGACAAGGCGACCTACGCCAGTGGCCAGTCGATTGGCGGCTGCACCGACGTGCATGCCCCCAGCGTCTTTTCCGGCCAGGGGCTGCTCAGCCTGGTCTCCCTCGATGTGGACTCCGGCAACATCGCGGGCTCCACAATCCAGGGGTCCTGGGGAACGGTTTACGCCAGCCTCGACGCGATCTATGTCGGTTCGACCAACTGGGACTTCTACTGGTGGTGGCAGGGCGACGCGGAGGTCCCGCCCATCAAGACCCACATTCACAAGTTCGCCTTCGATGCCCAGGGCGATGCCCGGTATCGCGCCTCGGGGGAGGTCCTGGGCTATGCCGTCAACCAGTTCGCCTTTGATGAGTACCAGGGGCATCTCCGGGTCGCCACGACCGACGGCTTCGGCTGGTGGAACAACGAGGAAACGGAAAGCCGGGTGACGGTGCTGCGCCAGGCCGAGGACCGCCTGGAGCAGGTCGGTGCCGTGACCGGGCTGGGGCTGGGCGAGCGGATCTTCGCCGTGCGGTTCATCGGGGACCAGGGCTACGTGGTGACGTTCCGGCAGGTGGACCCGCTCTATGTTCTGGACCTCAAGGACCCGGCCGACCCGAAGGTCAGCGCGGAACTGAAGATTCCCGGCTTTTCCAGTTACATCCACCCCCTCGAGCCCGGCTATCTGCTGACGGCCGGCCGCGATGGCGACGCGGAGGGGAACGTGGGAGGCATCAAGATCGAGATCTTCGACGTGACCGACCCGACGAACCCCAAGAGCGTCCAGACCGCGGTGATCGGCGACGGCTGGAACACCTGGAGCGACGTGCTCTGGGACCACAAGGCCTTCACCTTCTTTAGGTCCCGGAACCTCCTGGCCATTCCGGTGGGCGGCTGGGTCCAGACCCAGGAAGAGGGGGGCTGGTGGGGCGAGTACAAGTCCGAACTGGCGCTGTTCCGGGTGACCCGCGAGGCCATCGAGGTCCTGCCTGGCATCAGCCACATGGGTTTCTTCGAGGACTACGGCGGCAACGACCACTGCCGCAACTACAGCGGATACTGGCAGGCGCAGATCTACCGCGGCGTCTTCATCGAGGACTACGTGTACAGCCTGAGCCAGCTTGGGATGCAGGTCCACGACACCCGCGATCTGTCCGTCGGTTCCGTTGCGGAGTTGACGCTCCTCGACCCCGCGGCCTTCCCGTCCTATGACTGGGGATGGTGCGGCGGCGAGGGCGACTCCCCGCGACCCGAGTGACCGCTGACCGATGCCGGCCTTGTGTGGCAGGCGGCCTGCATTGAACGAGAACGTGATCGCAACGGGGGGCCTGCCTGCAGCGGACGCGCTATCGGCATCGAAGACGCGACGGCCCACCTCCAACCCAGCACGTCGCTCCGGCTAGCAAGTCGGCATAGGGCTTCACCTCGGCCGGTTGTCTGAAGGTCATTTCCCGGTCAGCCCTGGAGGAGGGCGAGCAATTCGTCGTACATGAAGGCCGCGGCAAGGCTTCGGATTTCCTGTGCGAGCTCGGGGCTATTGACCTCTGCCTGGCTGGCAAGCGTAAGACACATCAACCACAAAACGTCATCGCGAGCCAGGTATCACGGAGGCTGAAACCGGCACTCTGCCTATCGAAATCCTGGTTCCAATGGATTAATCGCTGAAAGGTCACGAAGAAGCGCAGGACGTCGCCCGTCGGCCAGGCTCTGCAGGGCGGTTTCGAAGGCCGATGTCCGGTCAGCCAGGGGAATGCGCAGGGCAGGTTCGACCCTCAGACGAGGGTCCAGGCGATCGATGTCGATATCCATGAAATCCAAGGCGTGGAACTCGACATTGACGAACGGCAAGCGATTGGCGCAGCGGGCTATGTGTCGCGACATTGCGCCGCCGGCTGCCAGTGTCGTCCCGATCAACGGCATCCATCCCAGGCCGCCGGAAGTGATCGGGAATTCACGCAGGCCTCCCAGTCTGGCTGGCCAGACGAACGGCAGTCGTCCTCTGCAGAAGTCGCGTCCACGTCCGGTTATTGACGACGATTTTCGACCGGTCAGGCGCATCCAGCCTATCACCGCCGCGCGTGCTGCCCAGTATGCCGGCGAGGCCAGGACCGACGAGTCGTATTCGTATCCGGCGTCCTTGAGGGCAGCAAGCAGCCCGTCGCTGAGGTTGTAGCCAGGCCCCCGGAAACCGGTGACTGCCGAGCCGGTAGCATCCTCGAGTGCATGTCGCGACCCGGCGGTCTCGGCCTTCATGAAGTCGGCAGATCGCCGCGACAATTCGTATCGATGCGTCGAACTGTGGCTGGCAATCTCGTGACCTGACGCTGCAGCGCTGCGCAGCGAGGAAACCGCCTCGGGCCAGCGCAGATCTTCGGCGATGCTGAACAGCGTGGACTTCAGACCCAGCTTTTCGCACATGCCAAGGAATCTGGGCACCGCCAGTTCGAAGATTGCTGGGAGGTCCTCTTCGGGTTCAAGGGCGTGGATTCCGCGATAGAAGCGGAGGTCATCCAGGTCGATGGTCACGCAAATAACGCGATCTGCTGGAAGACCAGGAAAGGTCTCGGCTGCGGGTCCCGAAGCGCTGATAGCTTGCCGATTCAATCACGACCTATCAGGCGCGGCGGCCCAGTCGGATCACCAGGAACAGGCGCCACAAGTTTCGCAGGACGTTCGGTACGCGCTTGAACAGGTTGATCGACGGGGGGCGTTTTTCCATGATGCGCACCGGAACCTCGACGACCCGCACGACGCGCTCGGCCCTGATCACCAGTTCGCTGGCGAAGAGGTCCTTTTCCACGATGCACGATCGTACTACGGGTAACAGCGGCGCCCTCTGAAACGCCTTTAGCCCGTGCGTGTCCGTTCCCTTGAAACCTACGATCATCCGCAGCATCAGGTTCAGGATCTGGGTGGCAAATCGTCGCAGGAACGGGCGTGCGTCGCGAGCTGCCGGGTGCCGCTTTGATCCGACCACCATGTCAGCCCGGTCGGCAGTCAGGAATTCAAGGGCAACCTTGTAGAAATCCACGTCACAGATGTCGATCTCGTCGCACAGGACGATGGCGCCATGGGCCTCTTCGATGCCTCGTTTCAGCGCCTTGCCGTAGTTGGGCTCGTCGGTGTGCAGCACGCGAATGTTGGGGATGCGCAAGGCCAGTTCCTGCGCGATCTCGCGAGTGCGATCCTTGCTGCCGTTCTCGGAAAGGATCACCTCGCACGTCATTGGGATTTCGTGCAGGCGGGTAATCAGGTCGTTGACTGCCGTGGCCAACAACCCTTCCTCGTTGTAGACCGGGATGACTATGCTGATCTGGCAGGTCGGTGTACCCGGGGCGTCCTGGCCCATGATGCTCCTTGTCGTGCCGTTCCGCGGCGACGTCAACGTAGCGATTCCGCGGCCCTCAGGCCATCGAGGATCGCATCCTCCATCGAATTGTAGGTCCACGCGCCGTACCGCCCGATCGACTGTACGTTCATTGCCGCGTAGTGGGATAGAAGGGCTTCTCGGTCGCGGGCGCAATGCCGGTCGAAGATCACGTACCCGTAGGGATGCGTCCGGAAGGCCGCGAACAACAGTTGCTTTCGGTGTTCAATAGTACCGATATCCTTCAGGAAACCCGCCAGCGCTTCGACGACTTCACCCTCTGGCGCAGCCTGGTCGTTCGCGATCTCCACATACAGGCTGGACTTCCCTGCCGGGGCCAGCCCTGGAACGGCATTCGAGGCCGAACCGACGCGGTAGAACGGGAAGGCAGCCTCGGGCAGGTAGACCCAGTGCAAACCGTTCAGTGGTCGGGGCACGTCAAGCCCGACGTTCACGTACCTTAGGACCGAACACCGCAGACGCTTTGCGGCACGGCGAATTTCCGGCGGAGCGTCCGTGTCCAGGGCAACCAGTTCCGGCAGGGCAATCGACGAAACCAGGTTCTCGTAGCCGATTCGCTGATCGCCGAACTCCACCCAGCGTTCCTTCGTAGAAAGCCGGCGCGGGCGTGTGTTGAAAATAAAACGATCGGGATCAAGCCGGTCATACAAGGCGCGAGCAAGGGTCTCGATACCGCCCTTCTCGGGGTACAGGAAGGATGCATTGTAGCCCATTGCTTCCCGCGACAGGCCCAGCGCGCCATCGACAATCTGGGTAATATCCGGCATCGGGACGAAGCGTTGCGTCCACTCGGCGGTCACCTCGGCCGGTGAGACCCCCCAGAGTTTCGTGTTGTACGGGACCATGAAGTGCCTGGCGATCCCCTCGCCGAAATGGAAGTTCGTGTATTCCAGGAAATTTCGCGGACTTGTCTTGCCCTTGGAGGCCCGTCTGACCGCCGCGGCCACTGCGCCCTGCAGGCATTCGCGCAGCACCTCGGACGGAAGCCCGTGGAGGTTGCCCTGGAAAGGAAAGCGGGTGAACAGGCCGCTGCTGTATATGGCGGCCCGTCGCTCTACCGTCACCATTCCGTCGGGCAGGAGATCTGCCACCAGGGCCTTGATCCGGTCGTCGCGCAGATGAAGCCAGTGGCCGGTGTGGTTGAACAGGAACCCGTCGATGTCCTCGGTCCGCGTCAATCCTCCCGGGCGGCCTTCCCGCTCGAGGAAAAGATAGTCGCCACCCCGGTACATGGCGGTCGAAAGACCCGACAAACCCGCACCCAGGAGTACGAGGTCTATATGCTGCATCAGCGACCCGTGAAAAACCGGGGAACGCTACCGCATCGAAGGCTTGCGTGTCAACCTGACCCTCGCCGATTTGGGACGGTGGATATCGAATCCGGAATTCGGAGTGCCGGAATCCGATGGTGATATACTACGCGCGGCAGACACAAGGTTGATGATGATCCCCCCCTTCCCCCACCCTTTCGGTAAGTATCTTCTGATGCGCAGGCTGGCTCTGGGGGGCATGGCCGAGATCTTCCTGGCCAAATCTCTGGGGGCCGAGGGGTTTCAGCGCGACGTCGTGATCAAGAGGATCCTGCCGTCGTATTCCGAGGACGAGGCGTTCGTCGCGATGTTCATCGACGAGGCCAGAATCGCCGCGCGGTTGCACCATCCAAACATCGTCCAGATCTTCGATTTCGACAAGGCGGAAGATTCCTACTACATCGCGATGGAGTTCGTGGATGGTCGGGACCTTCGCAAGGTTCTGGACCGGGGGTTGAGGACCGGCAAGCGGCTGACCCCTTTGCGGGCGATGCACGTGGTTGCCGATATTGCGGCAGGGCTCAGGCATGCACACATTGCCCGCGGTGACGACGGCAAACCGTTGAACGTCGTTCATCGCGATGTCAGTCCCCACAATATCGTCATGGCCTTTGGTGGCGAGTCAAAGATCCTCGATTTCGGCATTGCTAAGGCCGCTGCGCGTTCCACAAAGACGCGTGTCGGGACCGTCAAGGGCAAGTGCTCGTACATGTCCCCCGAACAGGCGCGAGGCCGGCATCTTGACGGCCGTTCGGACATGTTTGCGCTGTGTGCCATTGGATGGGAGATCCTGACCGGGCGGAAGTTGTTCGATGGCGATACGGATTTCGAGATACTCAACAACGTTCTGACGCACGAAATCCCTGTCCCTTCGTCACTGAACCCGGCCGTGACCCCGGATCTGGATGCAATCCTGATGAAGGGAATGTCGCGGGATCGAGATGCCAGATATCCGGACATGGCTGCTTTCGAAAAGGAATTGAGGAACTACGAGTTCCGTCATGCCAAGGGCCTTGATGAGGTGGCGATCGCCCCTTACCTCCAGGACCTGTTTGCCGAAGAGATGCCGGTTCACGATGACAATCCACATGACGATTCCGGACTCCAGGTGAGTGCTTCGGATCACGGTACCTTGATGCTGACCGAGGAATCGTCAAGGCCCATGCTTCAGCAAGTGAAGGCCGGGGCGCAGCCTGAAGGCAAGACCCCGGTTGCCGTTAGCCCGGCGGCAGTGATTACGCCTTCCTCTTCGTCAAGTGGAGAGATGCCTACGACCGTGCCTGTGGGGGCGCTCCGGAAGGAACTGGAGGACTATCTGGCCGATTCCAGTTCCGGGTCTCTGACGCCGTCGGCAGGAACGCTTTTGCCGCAGCCCGTTGTACAGGTCGCGTCAGGCGCAACAGGTGGTCAGTCATCCGAGGCTACGCCTGTGAAAGGTGTTGCTGCGGGCGCAGTCGTGCCTGCATTGGCGCAGCGGAAGAACGCGACCCTGCCATTGCCTGCCAGCGAGGTCGAAACGGCTCTTGCCAAATTTTCGTCGGTGCCCAGGAAGCCCGAGTTGCCGGTCGCAAAGAAGGTGGACGCGTCTGTACCCGACACAACTTCAACCGTTTCGGGGAAGACAGTTGTTCCCGGGTCCAGGCGCCGCCTGGCGATAGTCGGCCTTGTGTTGGTGGGGCTGTCAGCCCTGGTTTTCATCTTGTGGCAACTTCTGGGGCCTTCAGGCGGGAGCCCTGGTCCAGATGCGGCCCTGACGGTTTCGCAACCAATCGAGTTGCCGCTTGCCGGTGCTGCGGCATCGCCTCCCCGGGAGGATGTTCAGCCAATAGTTACACCGCCTGCCTCGGCGTCCAAGGAGGCGCCGGCGCCAGCCCTGGTGGCTTCGGTCGGATCACCGGCCCCTGAGGCGCCTGAGCCAGTGGCGTCGAAGACTGCTGCTCGCGTGTCCCTGTCCGTGCGAGTAGATCCTCGGAATGCGAGGGTTATGGTGGACGGCAAGACCATTGCTACACCGGGCGGCATGGGCAGAGTGAACGATGTATTCAAAATAGGTGACGATGTCGAGATTGTGACGTTTGCCGCGGGGCACAAGGCTCACCGCCAGAAGGTGCGCCTGACTTCGGCGTCCCAGTTGGTCTCGGTTGTCATGGAGGATGCCGGCGACAAGACGCAGCCGGTCCAGCCGCGGGAAACCGGGTTTGTGACGATAAACGCCAGGCCATGGGCCGACGTGTTCTGGAAGGGGAACAAGGTTGGCACCACGCCCCTGCGGTCCTACGAGGTTCCTGTGGGAAATCAGGTATTCGTCCTGACGAACCAGACGAGTACCAAGGAGCTTCCAGTGACGGTCCAGAAGGGCAAGACCACGTCGCACATTGTCGATGTGCGTTGACGTCCGCTGCTGAACCATGATCCATACTATGGGCATCTGCGGAAAGTCGGATTCTGCCGCGTCGATTGTGGCCGCGGCATCCAATCAGTATAATCCACGGGCTTCTCGGGCTGGGGTGCACGATGCGCGCCGTTTCTTTCCAGGCGGTCTTTGTGGCGGCCTTGGTGTTGGTGTGCGGGTGCAGCACAGACAACGGCCTTGGTGATGTCAACGGTTACGATTTTGGTCCCATGGACGTCGGAGCCGACGTCGCGGTTGACGTTGCAATTGACACCGCACTGGGCGAGTTGCTGCCCAACACTGGAAGCAAGTATCCCGACGTCGAGTTGCTGATCCGGATTACCGGGCCGTCGGGCCGGGGATATTCCACGGTCACCGGCAGCATTGTGGCCCTGTCAGGGATCGTTTTTGGCAAGGTCACCAAGTTGACCTGGAATTCATCCGCAGCATCGGGAACGGTTGAACTGCTGGAAGATTCCCCGTTCTGGCAGACAGACGGAATTCAGCTTGCCGAAGGCGACAACATTTTGTCGGTGGTGGCAGAAGGTCCCGATGGCCAGGTGTCAGACTCGATAATGGTCACGTACAACAATGGCTTTCTGCTGCCCAACGCGTTGAAGGTCCGGCCGCCGGCCCTGTTTGTAGGGCAGACTCAGGCGGTATTGGCGACTCTGGTTCTTGGACCATTCGGAAACATTGTCGGCTCGGCCCTTACGATCAAGCAGGTGGACGCGGTAGGCAAGCCAATACTGGACCTGGGCCAGATGGTAGACAATGGTTTGCTGAAGGAGACCGGGGACGAGATCGTAAAGGACGGCGTCTACACGATTCGTCTGACCGTTTCATGCACGACTCCAGGTCCGATTTTTTACAGGGCTGCGGTGCCGTTCAAGGATGCGACCGGCAATTCCTATTTTGCACTGACCGAACCGGCACGCTTCGAATGTGTGCCGCGCCTTGAGCCCGACATCTGCCAGTCGCATCAGCAGACGTTGGTCAACGCCCGTGATGGCTATTTGTCGGTCATTGCTGCTGGTGGAGACATCGCCGGCGCTCGCGAGGCTGCCGTCAAGATCCTGGTGGCCGACCCGGCGGTGGCCCAGTCCGCTGCAGTTGCCGATTCTGGCGGTTTGTGGGTGCGTTGGAATGACGGCGTTCTTGGTGCCGTTAACCTGGGGCGTGACGGCCTGCGGGGCGGGGGTGAACCGGGCGTTGATGCGGCCCCCTTGGAAATGCCGGTATCGAACCAGGCGTCTGTTTCCTCGGCACTGGCGGCGCGGGTTCCGATCAGGTCCAAGGAAACGTTGCTTCTGTCGCCGTTTGCCGACGAATTTGGCGAGAACGACGAGACTCTGGACATCTCGAACCAGGCAAATCTCCAGGCTTGTCCGGCGTTCCGGGTTTCGTCGGCCAGCAACGCGGCTGCCAATCTGGACCGTTTCAGGCGACTTTCATCATACGGAATCGTGGCTGTTGCCACACATGCCGATGCCTATTTCGGCGGTCTTTCGGCCGAACTGAAAGGCGCCATGGGATGGAAGCATCCCGGCAGCGCCGAGGTGCTGTGGACGGGAGAAACCGTCGCGTGCAGCAACCTGTCCCAGGTCGAGAAGATCTGCACCAACAGGAAGGAATGCAACCCGGGCCAGGATTGCATTCTGACGATGCCCCGAATCGACGACGAGACTCCGGCGTCTGGCCAATGTTTCGATGCGACTCAGACCGACCTGATGACCGGGCGGGTGATTCTGGGCGACCGCACCTGGGCCGTGGCCCCGGCATTTCTGGACCGCCACATGGCGGGTCAGGAATTCCCGTCCAGTCTGGTCTATCTGGGTGGATGCAAGACGCTTTACAACGGCACTCTTGCCACTACTCTTTTCGCGGCAGGAGCGAGGGCGATCCTGGGCTATTCGGGTACCGTGTCCAGCCGGTTCGCTGCCCATATGGGAAGCCAGTTCTTCATCGAAATGATGAAGAACGGCGACACGGCCGAGCGGGCCTACAATGGGGGGGCGCAGGATCCGGCGCACCCGGGTTCGGCGTTCCGCCTGTTCGGTGCAAATGGCTTGTCGGTCTCCGAGTCGGTAATCCTCAACGAGGGGTTCGAATTCGGGGAACTGACTGCCTGGGCCAGCGAAGGGGATGGTCGTGTAATCACCAAGTTGGGTGTGACAAAGCCGGTCGAGGGCAAGTTCATGGGCATCATCTCTACTGGCCTTGGGTTTACGACAAGTAACGGTTCGCTTGAGCAGAAATTCTGCGTGTTCCCCGGAGCAACCCGTATGTCCTTCTGGTGGAAGTACTATTCCGAGGAATTCAAGGAGTTCTGCGGCCAGAAGTTCCAGGATGCCTTCCTGGTATCACTCAGGGATCACCAGGGAACCCTGTACCAACTCGCCAGTCTCAAGGTCGATGACCTGTGCGACAAGTCTGACACCTGCCTCACCTGCGGCTCGCAATCGGTTGGACTGGTAGAGTCCGACGTTTCTTTCGACAAGGGAAATGTCTGGGTCACCGGAACAACCAAAGAGGACATCACAAATGCCGACGGATCGAAAGATCCCCTGAAGAGGGGTGACTGGCAGCGTGTCGAGTACGATATCAGCGGGATGGTTTCCTCGGATCCAGTGCCGATTACCCTGCGTTTCTACACGGAAGACAAG
Organism: uncultured Myxococcales bacterium; assembly: GCA_903936705.1. GTDB lineage: Bacteria > Myxococcota_A > UBA9042 > DTJE01 > DTJE01 > CAIZWN01. The sequence continues at coordinate 17,132 of CAIZWN010000051.1, read as the reverse complement.
GGCGACTCGATCTACGACACCGCGGTGTTGCTGGACGGAGTGAAGTTCGAGTAGGACCGTTCCTACGATTCGTCAAGGAGCGGCGGGCGGTTGCTCCAGAAGACCCTTGATCACAGTGTAGCCATGGTCCCGCAGAAGGTCGGTCAGGCCGATGTTCAGAGCCAGACCGGGCGGAAGCATTGGGCTGAGTCCCGACAGGTCGATGGATGGAATCTCGAACTTGAAAAGCTCCTTGCCCTCGACCCCGGCCAGCAGAGGCCCAAGCAGTTGGTCCGTGAGCATCAACATCAGATCCTCCTTGGATATCGGGAAGTCGTCGTTGATGCTGATGATCTCGATGTTCAGGGCGGGAATCTTGTCCAGGCGCACCGCGACGGCAGTGGCTCCAGTGTCGCCCGTCGTGAGGTACAGCGATGCCTCGGCGGCCGCCTGCACGAACGCCCCCAGCAACAGCGGGCTTCCCATCAGGGTCAGGTCGGCCCAAACGTACAGGTCGCCAATCTGGGCCTGGAGACCGCGCTTCTCGGTGCAGTCCGTGAGGATGGGTGGCAGGTAGAAGTCCAGGTCTACCTTCAGGTCTTCGACGCCATACTGGGTCAGGTCAACAGATCCAAGATCGGCGCCGGTTATCTTCAGGTTCAGGGCTCCGCTGTACCATACGGCGTAAAGAGCCTGGTTCAACAAGTCGTCGAATGCCCCGATCACGACCTCCTGGTCCCAAGGAAGTTCGAATACCGGCTGATTTTTCAGCAGGCAATCGGCTCGTCCGATCGACCCCAGCGGGTCGTGTGTCACGCCGCGAACGGCAGAGATTGTCCCGTCCAGCGCCACGTCGATTCCCTCGGACTGCACGTTCAGGGTTGATGGCTGCACGTTCAGGCGAATCGACCGGGCCACGCCACCCGGCAGCGCGGGAATTTCGATCGACTGGTCGATGACCAGTTGCGACAGCAGATTGGAAAGGAGGTCGTTGACCATGGTGGCGATTTGCGTCTGAAGCGTATCGACCAGTGTCTGCCGGAATGCATCCAACAGCAGATTGATGATGCCGTCCAGCAGCGTACCTATCAGGCCGTCCAGGTGCACTTGCATGCCGCCAAGTTGCACCTGCACTTCCTTCATTTCAGCCTTCAGTTGGCCTGTTGCGTCCATGCCGATATCGACATCGGCGATCGCCAGCAGTCTGTTGAACGTAACGTTCCCCGAGACGTCGGGGCACCAGTCGATGATGAAATCGCATCGGCCGACGGCGAGGATATCGACCTTCACGTTCGGGATCGACATCACCAGATGCAGGCCGCCGTCATAAAGGTTCAGCTGGAATGTCGGCTTGTTGTAGGTGATCGATGGAATGGTGATCTTGTAAGGGCCGGCCTCGACCAGCGGGTTGGGCAGCAGCGCTCCCAGGTCCAGGTTGGCCACGATCATTTCCAGAATGGTTGCCAGATCATCGGGGGGCAGGTCGTGGACCCCGTCATCGATGAAGAAGCGGGACAGGAAGGCCATGGCTCCGTCATGAACGACGGCGGCAACCGGATCCTTGGTCGGAGGGGGGTAGAATTTCGGGGAGTACTGGAATCCACGGGTTGTGGAAGTGACCTTCCCGGCGCCGTCGGTTACTTCCACGACCAGGATGTTGACGCCCTGGTGCAATGGGCCCAGCAGGTAGGTAAAGGTGCCGTCTGGCTGGATGTTGACCTTGTTGACCTCGACTCCATTGATCTTGAACGAGGCGATTCCGGTGACATCGTCGCTGATCGTTCCCCTTAGCGTTATCGAATTCTTGGGGCCCGAGATGGTCGCGCCTCTTTCGGGGTATTCGAGGTTCAGCAGTGGGCCGCTGCCCTCGACCTTCACCTCGAGTTCGGCGAATACCAATGGCCAGGCAGCCAGTCGGAAGGTCATACGGTATATGCCCTCCTCCTTAAGGTTGAACACGCGCGTCGGGCTGCTGGTCGATGCATCGATACCTTTGACTGGCATGATGTCGACCGGGGCCTGAACAACGGCCTCGGGAATCAAGTTGTCATACTTGTCTCGTGCCTCGGACGTCACTGTCAGTGTTTCGTTCATCCCGTAGAACGGCTTCTTTGGAACTTCCGACAGCACCAGCTTCGTTGGTGGTCCGGGCACGATGGTCACCGATGATCCAACCAGGGTGAAGTATTTCCATTCGGCCGTCTGGGGCACGCACTTCACAGGATACAGGCCTGAATACGTTCCGGTCAGCGTCTTGCCCGTCAGCGTCAGCGCCTTCGGAACCTGTACCGACACGGGGAAGTTCGGAACGGGGTTGTCGTAGAAGTCCACGGTGCGGCAGGACAGGGTTGCCGTCCCGCCTGCCTCGAAGGTGTCGGGTGTTACTGTGGTCAGGATCTTTCGTGGCAGGTTGGGTTCGACCGTGACCTCGACCGGAGAGGTGTCCACAACGGAGGAATCCCTGACGCCGCAAGCGATCTGGTAGGTTCCAGCCTTGGTAAAGGTGACCGACGTTCCAAGGATGGTCACGCCGGTTGATGGAGTAATAACGGGTATCAACGCGGAATCAAGTGGATTGCCGTAGGCATCCACGCCAGTGCAAGTGACGACGACGTTCTCGCCGGCCTTGATTGTGGTTGGTTCTACAACGGTTTCAACCGACGCGGGGGAGCCAGCTCGAACGTTGACCTTGGCTGGAGAGCGGTCGATCATCCGTGCGTCGGGCGCAAAGCAGGCCACGGTAAAGACGTCCACCCGCGTGAATCGCAGCATCATTCCATCGCGGGTTACTCCTTCGGGCAGGCCCAGATCCGGCAGGGCCTCGTCTGCGCCAAGGTAGACGGAATCAGGTTCGCCGGCAGATGCGTCTTCGCCGGGAGATGCGTCGGCGGGTGCTGGTGCCGGTGTTGAAGTGTCTTCCCTCACCACCAGTTCCATTTGAGTCGGGTTGAACCCGTTTCCAAAACAGGTTACTTCGACAACCTGGCCGGCCTTGGGTCCCGACATGGACACTTCGGTGTTCAGCGACGCGACAGGAGGTGGTGCATCCAGTCCCTGGTCGGAAGTCCCCTGGTCGGGCAGACCCGGGTTTCCGCCACCGCCGCAAGAGGCCGCCAGGAAGATCGGTAACACAAATCCCCTGAGGGAAAGCTTCATCGAGCGACCTCCATGGGTTGGCCATTCCTTGCGGTAGTGCCGCATGGTCATTACAATTCTACGGGTGTGCCTCCCGGCGCGCAAGGCAGGCGGGGTACATGTCGGGCCGTGGACGCGTGCTGTGGTGGAGGACCTTCGAAAGTTGGTCGCCGCAGCGGATCCCCGATGCCGAGATCCTGGGATGGAGGTGACCAAGTGGTGCTTCGTTGCTTTGGCGCGATCACGTTGGCTGTGTTGGTGGCTGGGTGTGGCGGGTCGAATGGTGTGTCGGCCGATATCCCGCAGGATAAGGGTGACGTCGATGTCGCCGACGTGGTCCCGGTCGATATTCCCGACGTGGATCGTATCGACCCGGGCATAAGTGACGAAGGCAGCGATGATTCGGCCAAGGCAGACATAGGCAAGGATGATGGCGTCAAGCCGGATATCCCTGGCGACCTTCCCCCCGACGTCAAGACCGATGTCCCGTGCGTGCCCGATTGCAGGGATCGCTTCTGTGGATCCGATGGTTGCAACGACTACTGCGGATTTTGCGAGCAGGGGTACCTTTGCACCGTAGGCGGGACGTGCGAAATCTTTTGTCAGACCGACTGCACCGACAAGGTCTGTGGCGCTGACGGTTGCAACGGGGACTGCCCGCCAGGCTGCGCTGCCAACGAGGAATGTTCGACCTCCTTCACGTGCGTTCTCAAGTCCTGCGAACCCAAGTGTGACGGCCGCGTGTGTGGCCCGGACAGTTGCGGGGATGAATGCGGCAAGTGCGGTGATGGCATGTTCTGTACCCCGGAGGGCCAGTGCACCGTCGATACCAACTGTTATCTGGTGACGGCCGAGGGCCGCTGCGTGGGCAACGAGCGCCAGTGGTGCGAGGCTGGTGTTCTGAAGAAGGAGACCTGCGACACCGTCGGCGGCATGATTTGCGCCTACGACAACACGGCCAAGGTGTTTCTTTGCAGGATGCCGGAGGTTTGCCAGCCGCGTTGCACCGGGAAGGAATGCGGTCCAGACGGATGTGTGGGCGGGACTTGTGGAACCTGCGATCCAGCCACGCAGGTTTGTTCGACTGGCGGCAGGTGCGGCGAACCTTGCCCCGTCGATTTCCCTCTGACCGGGCTGTGCATTGACGACTTTACGCTGGCGCGCTGTCACCAGGGGATTCTTCTGACCTACGACTGCTACGCCGCACAGGTCAACTGCAGATGGGATGCCGAACAGAAGCTGTATAACTGCTTCTGACGGCGCCGGTGCGCGTTGCCCGGCTCGTGTGTCAGGCCACCACTTCTTCGGTATTGCGGGGCTTTCCGTTCCAACGCAGCAGCGACACTGCGGGCGGTCCCAACGGGCGATACTCCACCCTGGCGAACATGGGGTCGACGCTGGTTCCAAGATTGCGGATGTCCAGGCTGACCATCCGCACCCAGGTTCCGGTATTCACGTAGACCTTGTTCTTCGGAAGACGACGGATCATCGGGGTGTGGCTGTGGCCTACGATCAGCGCTGACACGTCTGGAGCATCGTTCAGGAAGACCTTCGCTCGCCGGTCCATGCCTGTGAACAGGACGATCTCGTCCACCAGCACCTGCAGGGTTCGCAACAGGCCAACCTCCCGCGCCTGGCGACGAATCCGCGTAGTCAGGAACCACCTGGCCATACGGCCGAGTAATCTGATCGTAAAGCCTATCTCGAAAACCAGCCCCCACAGCACCATCGAAGACAGAGGATGCACCAGGTCTATCAGCGGTTGTTCGGCCTTGACCGGGGCCAAAACCTCGGTGAAGAAGCGACTGCCGTACGGGAGGTTCAGGATTCGGCGACCGTCGGGTGCATCCTCGAACATGCGTCCGGTCTCGATGCGGTTGATGGTCTCGAAGAGATGTCCATGCGTGATGACGACGCCTCGCGGAAGGCGGAGGAACTCCTCGTCGATAATGAATCGCAGTCTTGTCGGGGATGCGACCGCACCCAGGCGCGCACGAATCAACTGCTGCACCAGCGGGAATGCAATCTCTGGATCGTGGTTACCCGGGATGTAGGTGATGGTGTGGTCAAGCACCTTCAGAAAGTCGGCCATGGCGTCAAAGACTTGGGAGTGGCCCAGGATGCAGCGGCGCACCTTGTCGACGGCGATGTTCTCGTCGACTGCCGTGACGAATCGTCCGCGTACCGGCACCTTCAGAAGATCGAGGATGTCACCGTTCAGGATCAGTTCGATCGGCATCTTCGCATGTATGCCGGTCGCATAGTGGCAGATCAACTCGGCCAGTCGGGAATCAAAATGGAAATCCTCGTAGGGGTTTACCAGGCCGGGACGTTCTCCCGTGCCCATATGAAGGTCCGACAACACCAGCTTGATCTCGGAGGGGGCCTCCACGGGATCATCTCCAACTGCCGGCCCTGCCGTGACTTGCCAGGTCCTGGGCTCCGTTCCCTAGCGGATCACAGGGAAGACGGAGCATGTCAGGTAGCTACCTGGGCTTTCGCAGCATGTTATCATCGCGGCGGCCGACCAGGCAAAAGGACCGGGACTCCGGTCGGGAGGGCGCATGAACCGTTCTTTGCGAATTGTGACGTTGATGGCTGTCGTGTCGGTTCTTGCCGGCTCGGGATGCAGGCAGCGGGACGAGGTTCTTGGGCACATCCTGGGGACTTTGGCCGATTGCGCGGATTCCAATGCCTGCGCTTTGGCGGTTTCTGATCTTCGCTCGCTTGACAGGGAGCGGCGGGATTCGGCCGACGGGCTCGAGGCGCGTTTGCGGGCGCTGAGGCTGGGTATTCTGGCGCTGGCCTCATACCCCGAACCGGCTCGCGGATTCCTGGATGTGGCAGGTCTCCAGCCCGATCGGGCCGCAGCGCTGATGGGCGAGGAGGCTAGGGTTATCGAGACGATGGGTTCCAGGGGTGCCGGAGCCGCTGATGCTCAGGCAATCCTTGCGGTGACGCGCGAACCTTCCTGCGAGCGCCTGTACTCCTTGGATGCTATTCGCAGTGCTGGCGGGCGGTTTGCCGACGCGGCACTGATGGTCCAGATAGGGGCGGTTGCGCGGCTGGTAGGCGCGATCGATGCGAAACGTGTCCATCAGTTTGCCGAGACCGCCAGATATCTTCTTGGGTGTCGATTGTCCACGACGATTGGAGATGCCGAGGTGATTCTTGAATCGCGTCGGCGACTTGGGGCCCTTCTCGAGCATTGTCCGTCCGGCCCGAATGTAAACGGGATGCTGCTGGCTTCATGTGCCAACGCTCTCGAGGCAATCTCGTCGGACGTGCCGTTGCCGATGCCAGGGCTTGCATCGGGCGAACTGGGAGGCGCATTGCTTCCGGTCAGCCGAGGATACGGGATCCCGTTCACTCCTCCATGGGTCCTGGTGTTGTCGGCAGGGCGTCTGCTGGTTCTGGACCAGCCGGTCCTGAAGGCCGGCGATGAAAAGATCCCCGAAGCGCAGCCTGCGATTCTGCTGGACCTCAGGAACCCTCATTCGGTGGAGGACGTGCGGACTGCCGTATACGTTGCTCGCAAGGATCGGCCCTTGGTGGAATTCGGGGATAGGACATGGATGTTGCTGGCGGCTGATCGCAGCGCAACCTACTCGGACCTTATGGAGGTCCTGGAATCGATGCTGTCCGAATCGGATGCCCTGCCTGCTCTTGCCGTTCTGCCCGGGCGGTCCGGCAGTCCGTATTTCCTGCCGATCAACTATCGGTTCTCCACACGCATGCTGCTGGATCCATGGGGCAGGGAGCACAAGTTCCGGAACGATTCCTCGGCATTGTCTCTGGAGTTGAGCCAGTTCGGCTTGTCGATCCGTTCGACGGGTATTGATAGCTCGGTCGGACTGATGTCGGTCGATGAGCCAACCGGGACCCGCCGGATGGACCTTCGCGGGGTTTACAAGTCGATGCTGGAGGTTGTTGGGGTCGAGGGCGAGCGTTCCGCGCGCCTGACTGCCAGCCCGACGGTGTCGGTTGGCCTGCTGGTGGCGGTGATCGAGACTATGGCTTCGCGGCTGGAGAGCGGAGCCCTGCTGTCGCCCGCCAAGTTTGATTCTGCGGGCGTGGCGAGGGGTGCCCAGGCAGTTCCGTACTTCCTGGTGCCAGGCGTCGTGATCCGGTCGGCTGAACAGGCGCCCGAGTGATCGTCTGATATCTTGTCCAGCATCAGGACCAGCAATCCTATCGGGAAAAATTGCCAGGATGTCCGGGGTTGACACGGAACCACGGCAGTCCAAGTGTGGGAAATGTCTGCTTTCCGGAGTTCCCATGCAACAATCAGTAATTCCAGAATCGGTTCTGAACCGTCTGCGCGACAAGACGGCGGCCACCCGTATCGCGGTGGTTGGAGCCTCCAGTGATCCTGCCAAGTACGGCAACATCATAGTGAAAAACCTTTTGCGACAAGGCTACACGGTACTGCCGGTCAACCCGCGTGGAGGCACGATAGAGGGACTGCCCGCTTATTCGGATGTGTCGGAGGTGCCAGGCCCCGTGCATGTTCTGGACATCGTTACGCCTCCGGCGGTCACGCGCGCGTTCCTTCAGCGTTTGGACCCGGCGCTGGCAGGGGCTGTCTGGCTGCAGGACGGTTCCTTTGAACCCGAGGACATTCCCATTGCCAAGTCCCGATTTCCGGTCGTGGTGCACGACGCCTGCATCATGGTAGTCACCCGAATGGTCTAGCGAATCCGCTCTTGTTGTCTACCAGACTAGCCTGTCCCATGGGACCTAAATCTTAGGAAGGTTCAAGGGCGGATCTTGGCTGTCTTGCAGGAACAGAGTCGCGATAGAGGTTCTCATGTGCAGAAGACCGTCGTGATATTTCAGGTGGCCTTTGAAACCGCAGGCCTCGACGAAACGCAGCAGGCGCAGGTTGCAAGGGTCTATCGTGGATGCAAACCACAGCAGGCCACGCGCCCGTGCCGATTCGGTCAGTTGCCGCAGGAGCATCTTCCCAATGCCCAGTCGATGCCAGGGATCCCCCACAACAATGCCTATCTCGGCAACCTCTGTGGACATCGCATGGTACCTGCCCACGCCAACCATGCGTTCGCACCCGGCCTCGGAAAGCCAGGCTGCCACCGCATATTCGAGTCCAGGATCAACGTGGGTCAACTTTCTGACCTGCTTTGCATCCAGCCGGACGATAGGTGTCAGGAATCGGTTGTAGATGCTTTCGTGGCTGAGCGCTCGGAAAAGCTCGACGACCTGCGGTCCGTCCTCGTCGCGCATCGGGCGAAGGCTGATGACTACGCCATTCCTTGCGATCCTGCGGAACACGGTCCCTTTCGGTTCCGATATCATCCGCGAATTCTAGCGACTGGCAGACGATACGTCGTTGACCTATGCCTTGTTCCTGGCAAGTTCCTCGTCCCGCAGAACGCGGCGCAGAACTTTTCCTATCGTCGATTTGGGCAGGTCGTCGCGGAATTCCACGATTCGCGGGACCTTGTAGGGCGCCAGTCTTTCGCGGCAGTAGGCGATGATGTCCTCTTCCGTCGCAGTTTCTCCCGGGCGTAGAACGACGAATGCCTTTACCGTCTCGCCCCGACGAGCGTCGGGAATACCCACGGCCGCCGCCTCAAGGACCTTCGGGTGCTCGTAGAGGATTTCGTCGATTTCGCGTGGATATATATTGTAGCCACCTGCGATGATCATGTCCTTCTTTCGCCCAACGATATAGAAGAAGCCGTCCTCGTCCATTTTTGCGATGTCACCCGTGTACAGCCAACCATTTCGAAGCGTTACGGCGGTATCGTCGGGGCTGTTCCAATAGCCTCTCATGACCTGTGGCCCGCGCAGGATCAGTTCTCCGTCCTCGCCAACAGCAACGTCATGGGTCCCCTCCTCAAGGTCCACGATCTTCGAGTCTGTTGACGGAACCGGGACGCCGATCGAACCGGCCTTTCGCACCCCATATAAAGGATTCGCATGCGTCACGGGCGACGATTCGGTCATGCCAAAGCCTTCGGTGATCTTCCCGCCAGTCAGCCGTTCGAATTTTTCCAGTACTTCCATGGGGAGTGGAGCCGAGCCGCTGAAGCAACCCTTTATCGATGAAATGTCCAGCTTGTCGATACCGGGGAACTGGTTGATTGCGTTGAACATCGCAGGGACGGCAGGGAACAGCGTCGGTCGATATTTGTGAATCAGGTGTACCAGTTTCGGGATGTCTCGCGGGTTTGGCACCAGGATCTGCGTGGCCCCGCAGGCGATGGCGAGGTTCATGCAAACTGTCAGCCCGAACGAATGGAAGAATGGCAGGGCTGCAAGCCCCACTTCGCCTCCGGGGACAAGGCCCTGAAACCAGGCCATCGTCTGTTCGACGTTCATTGAAAGGTTGCGGTGGGTAAGCATCGCGCCCTTCGATACGCCCGTGGTCCCACCCGTGTACTGGAGGTTTGCCAGCGAATCCGGGTCCCAGTTCACATGAGGTGGGTTTGCCGGGGTACGAGCCAGAATGTCCTTCAGCCACATGATTCGGTCGGTAGGGTCCACGGTAACTATCATCCCGGACTTTTTTCCCACCAGCGGAAACAGGTGATTCTTCGGAAAGGGCAGCCAGTCGGCGATTCGCGTCAGGATGACGTGTTCCAGGGTCTTCAGTTCGTGGCGCACACCTCGGACGGTCTTGACCCAGAACGCATCCAGAACGATTGCGGCCTTGACGCCAGCGTCGTTGAACTGGTGCTCGACCTCGCGGGAAACGTACATGGGGTTGGTCATGACGGCCACCCCGCCCGTCCGTAGAACCCCGTAATAGGCAATTACGGCCTGGGGCAGGTTGGGCAACTGGATGGCCACGCGATCCCCAGGGCGGATACCCATGGCGACCAGCGATGTTGCCAGACGATCAACGGCGTCCTTTAGCTGGCCGAAGGTCATCCGACCGCCTTCGAATATGGTGGCAGTCCGGTTCGGCCACACGGCTGCGGTGCGGTCCAACTTTTGCGGCAGCGTGAGGCCGCTGTCCTCGACTTCCAATGGGATGTTTTCGGTATAGAAACGGTGCCATGGGCGCTGGTCCATCGGTTCTCCCTCCGGGTCAGTTGTCGTTCGGATCTAGCCTGAATTCACGCGCTAATAATGATCGCCGCGATTGTTTTGGGCGTCAATCGCAGACCGGAACTATCTGGAACAGACGTGGAAAAACCGGTTATTCACGCTCGCGGAAATGATCAGCGGAAGAACCATAGCAATACGGCAGCGGTCCCCAGGTTCCACAGGGAATGCGCGACCATGGGCGCCCACAGAGTTCTTGTTCGGTCATAGAGAATTGCCAGGGCGAATCCCACTGCCCACAGGGGCAACAGGTTCGAAAGGGACATGTGGGTGGCGGCAAAGCACAGGCCGGAAATCATTGCCGCGCCGTACGGGGAGAAGTGGTGGCGCAAGCGTGCGTGCAAAAAGCCGCGAAAGAACAGCTCCTCGAACAGGGGGGCCAAGATCGCGATTGCAAACAAAAGCAGCGCCAGAATATCCGGGTCCGAATCCAGCACCATCAGCAGCGCCACCGGGTTGTCGAATGGATTGCCGCCCATGCCCAGCAGCACCGCCGAAAGAATGGAGGCCGACAGGACCGAGGGCAGCAACATGCACCACCCTGCAATTCCCCATACGGCGCCGGTGGGCACGGCAGCCGGTCGAAGGGTATGCAGTCCCAGCAGATCCGATGGAGACTCGCCGGGATTCGACCGACCGACCGTCAGAACAAGGCCAATGCCGATCAGGCCGTTCAGAACGTACATCGTAAAGGCCATGCCCGCGACGCCTCCGGGGATCTCCAGTCCCTGCAGGACCCCGGGGGCAAGAACTCCAATCGTCAGAAAGGCGGCCATGAAGTAGACCATGACCCTGATCGCCGGAAGCAGGGATTCAAGCGTCGGCTTTGGAAGCGGAACTGCCAGCGACGCAAGTTGGAGTCGCCTCATCCTGAACCACAGGATCGATCCCAGAACAAGCGCTCCTAGGAACAGGGTGAATTGAATTGACGCCTGCGCCGAAGCGTCTTTTGAGGCGCTTGTCCAGGCATCGCGGGCTTTTTCCGCATCGGCCGTACGGCCGGCGTCACCAGCCAGAGCGGTGACGGCGGCATCGGCTAGCGGTGCCGGGAGACCTGCGGCGCGGATGGCCTGGATATCCGCATCAGTGGCCGGGTATGCCGGGTCGAATGCCCAGTTGACCAGCGCCAGCGCAGCCGGTTCAGTGCTTGCGATGGGCCCGACAAAAACCGGAACCAGGTGGCGGGCCCCAAGGACGATGGCGGCAGTGGCCCCTCGCAGGCGGTCTGACGAAGTCGCGAGTGGCTTGTAGGCCATCTGATCCATCGCGTCTCGGACCATCGTGGCGACCCCGTCCATTTCGCCACGGCTTCCGTCCTTTGCCGCCGGCGGGATCGTGCGTGTCAGGGTCACAAGCGGCCGTATCTCCAGGCTGTTCATGATTGTGACTGGGACTTCTGGATCCCGTCCTGACAGTACGATGCTGACTGCCATCACGTACAGCATGGTCGCGATCAGCGAGCCGTATCGGGTCCATTCCATGCGGGGATGATGGACGTCTACTCGATTTCTTGCAAGCGAGTAAGCGACGGACGTTCGATGTCCCCTGTTCGATTGACAGATCTTCCCGTAACCGGTAGCTTCCGCGCGTCCGGGAAGGCGAGGAGATTAGTGAGCCTGAAAGTATTCAACACGTTCACGCGCACCAAGGAACCATTCGAAACGCTGGAACCGGGAAAAGTCCGGATGTACGTATGTGGAGTGACGGTGTACGACCGTTGCCACATCGGACATGCCCGGGCGTACGTGGCTTTCGACGTGATCCTGCGCTATCTCCGGTGGCGCGGCTACGACGTTACGTACGTTCGCAACTTCACCGACGTCGATGACAAAATCATCAGGCGATCGAACGAGGCCGGGGTGCCGGTCACCGAGCTTACGGACACCTTCATTGCCGCATTCCACGAGGACATGGCCGCACTGGGAGTTGGTCGGGCCGACGTCGAGCCGCGCGTCACGGAACACATGCCCGAGATCATCTCCATGGTGCAGACGATCATCGACCGCGGGCATGGCTACGAGGCCAGCGGGGACGTGTATTTCGACATCTCGTCGTTCCCAGGATACCTGAAGCTGTCCGGACGCAAGCTTGACGACATGCAGGCCGGTGCGTCCGAGCGGGTTGATCCGCAGGAACCGCAGAAACGACATCCCATGGATTTTGCGCTTTGGAAGGCCGCAAAACCGGGAGAACCGGCGTGGGACAGCCCATGGGGGCCAGGTCGGCCCGGTTGGCACATCGAGTGCTCGGCGATGTCGTCCAAGTATCTTGGCGAGGTGTTCGACATGCATGGCGGCGGGATGGACCTGATCTTCCCGCATCACGAGAACGAGCGGGCCCAGTCGTGGGCCGCAACCGGCAAGGAATTTGTCAGGACATGGGTACACAACGGCTTTGTGAACGTCGATTCCGAGAAGATGTCGAAGTCCCTGGGAAACTTTTTTGCCATTCGCGATGTGATCGCGCGCTTCCACCCGGAATCGCTGCGGTACTTCCTGCTGACGACGCACTACCGCAGCCCGATCAACTTCACGGACAGCGCCGTTGGCGAGGCTGAGAATCGGGTGGAGTACCTGTACGAGACCATTCAGACCGCCTGCGACTATCTTGCCCGTACGCCGGCCCAAGCGGACGAACCAGAGGTCGAAGCAGCCCGCGAACGCTTTGTCTTGACGATGGACGACGATTTCAATACGGCGGCGGCGCTGGCCCTGGTGGCCGACACATCCCGTCGGTTGAATGACGTTCTGATGATGAAGGGCAAGGCGCCCGACAAGGCAGTTGGAGTGGCCACGGCACTGCGGATTCTTCAGAATCTGGGAGCGGTGCTTGGGCTGTGCGGTCAGGAACCTGCGGTGATCCTTGCCGGGATTCGCGACTGCAAGTTGCTGCGTAACGGACTGGACCGAGGGCTGATCGAGACGCTTGTTGCCGACCGCGTCGCTGCGCGTGTCGCGAAGGATTTCGTGAGGGCCGATGTCTTGCGTGGGGAACTGTCGGGCATGGGCGTGGTTCTGATGGATGGCCCCGAGGGAACGCGATGGAAGATCGCATGAAATCCGGCGCGGCCCGCGGGTCGCGGTCCAGGGGCGTTGTGGCGTCGGCGCCCCCGCTTCCGGATGCACTGGTGCGGGTGTGCGAAGCTGCGCGGCATGGCAATTACTTCGATTGCCTGGGCATCGGCACGGATGCCTCGACAACGGAGGTTCGGGAGGCGTACCTGAAACATGTTAGCGAACTGGACGTCATGCGCTCGATGACGAAAAATGACGGTGAGGCGGCGGCGGCTGTTGACGAAGCGTCCAGGATTGCCGGGGATGCATTCGCGGTCCTGTCCGACCCGGACTTGAGACTGACTTACCGGCGGGCGCTGCTGCCTGCCGAGGGGAGGGAGCCATGGCGGTCCTGACGATCCGCATGTGGCCGGACGAGGTGCTCCGGCGCAAGGCTGACCCGGTGACAACGGTTGATGACGAGGTCCGTAAGCTTCTGGATGACATGGCCCAAACAATGTATCGCCAGAACGGGATCGGCCTGGCGGCACCACAGATTGGCGTTTCCAGAAGGCTTGTGACGCTTGACGTCCCGTCCGAGGAGGAGGGTATGCCTGGGTCGGGTCTGATCCTGGCGGTAAATCCTCTGATTTCGGCTCGCGAAGGCAGGACAGTGGTAACCGAGGGATGCCTGTCGTTCCCAGGGTTGGAGATTGATATCCAGCGGGCCGAGCGTATTACCGTGGAATATCTGGACCAGCACGGCACGCCTGTTTCCATATCGTGCGAAGGCCTGCTGGCCGTTTGCTTCCAGCACGAAGTGGATCATCTTGATGGTGTCGTCTTTACCGATCGCGTCGGTCTTGTGAGGCGTCGTCTGGCCCTGCGGGACTATGACAAGTCCCGGCGCATCGACGAAGACTGATCTTCGAGTGGCCGCCCGTTGCGCCTTCAAGTCGCTCGCGGTACAAACTTCACGTGGCCGTTCGGCCTGGAGGCCCAGGATTGGAAGCACAGTCAATTCGGTTGGTTTTCATGGGGTCGGCATCGTTTGCCGTGCCATCACTGGCGGCTTTGGTGGATGCAGGTTTTCAGATTCCGCTGGTTCTGACACGGGCAGACAAGCCCAGTGGCCGCGGGTTGGAATTGACCCAGACGCCGATCAAGCGCCTGGCAATTCAGCGGGGCCTTGCCGTTATTCAGCCCAAGACGTTGCGCACTCCCGAGGTTCACGAGCTGATTGCTGCGGAACGAGCCGATATCATAATCGTTGCCGCGTATGGTCGAATCCTTCCTTCGGAAATCCTGGATATGCCGAGGTTCGGTTGTCTGAACGTTCACGGGTCGCTTTTGCCCCGGTGGCGGGGGGCTGCGCCAGTTCAGTGGTCGGTGATTCGGGGGGATTGTGAGACCGGCATCACGATCATGCGAATGGATCCTGGCCTGGACACCGGGCCGATCCTGCTGACTGAATCGACGCCTATCGCTCCGGAGGATACCAGCGCCACCGTCTATGACCGACTGGCCGTAATGGGTCCGAATTTGTTGCTGCGGGCAATCGCGGGGGTTGTCGATGGTCGGCTTCCTTCCTTGCCGCAGGACGATTCCAGGGCCACGTTGGCACCTCCGCTGCAAAAGGAAACGGGGCTTGTTGATTGGGCCAGGTCCAGCCGGGAGGTTTCCGACCTGATTCGTGGGGTCGAGCCCTGGCCGGGGGCGTACACGTTCGCAGCCAAGGGCGTCAGATTGAGGATCTTTCCTTTCCTTACCGCGGTTGCCGACACGTCCGGTTCTGCGCCTGGTACGGTCCTGGCTCTTGATGGAGATGCGGTCGTTGTGCGTACCGGTGATGGCGCAGTAAGGTTTTGCGACGTGCAGCCGGCAGGATCGCGCAGGATGAGTGCGCGCGAGGCTGCTGCTGGACGCCGTATTGCAGTCGGCGACCGTCTTGGCGTAGCTACCGATGGGCGCAGCCCGGAGGGCGGATGAGGTGGTTTTTCGTCACGCTGGTGGCGCTTTCCGGATGTTCCCGACAGGCGCCTTCCCCGGTGCTTTCGATTCCTGTAACACTTCCTGCCGACGAGTGGATCGGTGGTCGCGTCGCGTTCAACCTTGTCGCCGAATCCGTTGTTTCAGTGAACAGGACGGACGCAAGTGTGACTCTGCGTGACCGGCGTGCGTTGCGACGAGCTGCAAACGGGGATTTTGAGGTCGATATAGGGAGGATTCATCAGGGGTCCGAGGCCGGCGACACCGACGAGTCCTTTCGCGCCGTCAGCGTGGGCGGCAGATACTACACCAGGGGTGCCGGCGGGCCATTCGTGCGCTGGGATGATGCGCGTGATGAACCACTCGCTGCGGCCGCTTCCGTCCTTGAAGGTTCGCTTGATCTTCTGACATTGCTGAAAAAATGCGGGCGCGAAAAGGCCAGCGGGTCTGACAGGATTTACGAGGTTGCAAATTCGGATTGCAGGATTGAATCGTTGCCGACGCAGGTGCCGTTCAACCTGATAGTTCGCGGCCTGCACGGCGAGGTGAGAGCTGCAGGGGGGCGGCCTTCCGAGGCTTACCTCAAACTGGGCGCCGAGTTCGAGACAGAAGGGCGACGTGCAGACGTGACACTGGAACATTCGCTGACGATTTCCGATCTTCCTGCTGTCGAGGTTATTGTCGAGCCGACTGATGCGGTGCCGGCGCGGCGGGATCGCCCGGTCGCCATGGTCCGCTCGGTTCTGGGGGGGCTGGTGGCAGGTTGGCGAGAGGGGGCCCCGGAGGTGCTGCGCAGGCCTTCCAGGCCGGATCGATAGGGGCATTGGCTACCAGGCGGCGGGAAGTGGCCCGCTGCCATTACAGGAGGACAGCTACATGTGGGCCGAGGACATTGACGAAATTACGGTCGAGTACGAAGAGGACGGGGTTCAAGTGGTCAAGCAGGAGGCCAAGGAGATTATCGCGCGCGGAACCTGGCCGGTGCTGGCCTTCCGTTATCGCGAATGGGACAAGGCGGCCGAGGTCTACGGACCGGTGAAGTTCACGTTGCGCAAGTTCCGCAAGCAGAACGGCACCTACAGGATGGAGAGCAAGCTGAACATCGGCAATCCGGTCCAGGCGCTGGCGATTTCCGACGTACTGCGGCGCTGGATTGACGAGATCGGAGGCGTGGAAGTTGTGGAAGAATCAAAGGGTTCCTCGCCACGAAAGAAAAAGGTTTGACAGATAGGCTACTGACCTCTAGACTCCGCTCCCGCTTCCAGGAGGGGCGCCGAGAACGGCGGCTCACGATGGGAGGCAATTGAAAATATGGCGGTCCAGTGGGGGGCGACGATACAAAGAAGCCCCCCTCACCCCCTGAAAAGGGGATGAAAAAAATCTCTTGACAGGGATTAGGACTTAAATTAACATTTGCCCCCGCTTCTGGAGAGACGGTCCCTCGGGGCCGACTCGAAACAAAGCGAAGGTGCCTGCCGACGAGAGTCAAGGAGGCAGCACCGGCAAGGCGACGCAGTTCTGGTGATTGTGTCGCGCTTGACAGGCGGACCGGCCCGGCGTTACAGTCGGGATTCCCGGTCGGAAGCGACCTCGCTCCTTGAAAACTGGATAGTAGAAACCAAGAAGAACCCCAAAATGTTTTGTCGAATCGGGTACGGGATTCGTCCCGGAACCTTTTCACAAATAATCTGGAGAGTTTGATCCTGGCTCAGGACGAACGCTGGCGGCGTGCTTAACACATGCAAGTCGAACGCGAACGAGGGGCAACCCTCTAGTAGAGTGGCGCACGGGTGAGTAACACGTGGGTAATCAACCATCGGGTGGGGGATAACAGTTCGAAAGAACTGCTAATCCCGCATAAGACCACGGGGACTTCGGTCCCTGAGGCCAAAGGAGTAATTCGCCTGATGACGAGCCCGCGTCCCATCAGCTAGTTGGTGAGGTAACGGCCCACCAAGGCTT
>CAIZWN010000050.1 GCA_903936705.1 uncultured Myxococcales bacterium | reverse complement strand
CCCCCTGTGGGGGCCTCAAACAGTGGGCCGCGTCGCGCTGCGCGCGAACAGGCCGCCGTCACCCCGTCGGGTCCCGCTGGTCCTCCAAAGGGCCCCACCCCCCCCTCGGCCCGGACCCCGCGGACGTTTGTGGGTGCGCGACGGTGGGACAGGTGGAAGCGCGCGGCATGAAACCCTCGTTCGCTTCCAGCGTCCGAAGGCCGTCCACGCAGTCGCCCCGGCCAGGTGCAGGACGATCAGCGCCGTCAGAATCTGGGCTTCCGTCCACTCCTGGACGCCAGTCCGCGCCTGGACGTGTCGCCAGAAGGGCCGCCGGCCCCCAGTCGGGGGCGGGGGCACCGGTGCGGCCCCGCTCCCCCTCGTCCCGGACCCCCTCACCAGATACGTGCCTGTCCCAACTCGCTATTCTCAACGGTTTCAAGCCGCATAAGTGCCTAAACTCGTCTCTGAATTTTCCCGAACGGAGTCCCGCTGACCCCGGCGGTGGATTATGGTGGACGGCTGACGCGTTGAAGTAATCCTTGCGCTCAAGCACCTTGACAATCCACGTTCCCGTGGGGTAAAACCCCTTCGCTTTGTTCGGTGGCGCCATAGCCAAGTGGTAAGGCAGAGGTCTGCAAAACCTCCACCGTCGGTCCGACTCCGACTGGCGCCTCTAATAGATACAGTGCGGTTCGCGGCTTCCGAGTTGGGGCCGCGGTGTATCCTTCCCCTGGCGGTCAAGTTGCACCGGTTGCCAATTTTCCACCATTTTCTCGCACAAACCGGGACCGAAAATCGCCCGCGCGCCAGTACCCAACTTTCGACTCCCGCGATCGGGCCCTGGCTTGACAAGACCGGACCGGTCGAAGCGGTATCTGCCCGCGAACCGTCCGCTGTTGTTCGGGTGCGTGCGCTTGCTGGCAACCTGGCTGCCGAGACCGGAGCCGCGTGATCGGTGTAGTCCCAAGAACGCCTATCCAGTAGACTTCCTTCAATAAGTCGAATGGGTGGCAACAGATGCCCGATGTGCTTCGTTTGCTTCCTGCGCTGATGGTAGCGAGTCTTTCTTGTGTTGGCACCAACACGAACGACTTGGAGAACGACGTCGCGGACCTGCCCGACCATGTTTCTGTACGAGAAGTCTGGAGCGATCCGCCAGAGGTCGAAGCGCCGTGCTCGGACATCGCACCGAATTTCGACAAGACGCCGGTTCAGTCCACCGCCCAGCCCGGCGCACAGTGCTTTCCATGCAAGGGTGACGGTGACTGCCTCGGCGGACTGAGGTGTCTGGGGCTTGACCCAACCTCGAATATCGGCTTCGCCTGCCGCCCGGCCGACGGCTCCACAGTCCTCTGTGACATTGATTGTCAGATGCCTGGGTCCCTGCAATGTGAGGTAGATGGGGCGTGCTACGCAGGTCCGCCGGGAAAAGGGTGTATTGCGCGGACCGATGCGGATTGCGCTGTCGCCCCTGCCTGCACGGGCCTTGGCTACTGCACGGTCGTCGATGGCCTGTGTGCGATTGCGAGTTCGACAGATTGTGCCAAGTCTCGCACCTGTAAGCTCGACGGGAATTGCTCACTACCGCCTGGGTCATTTTGGACCGAGTGTGGGAAAAACTGGAACTCTCCGCCGATGGGATTCTCATCTTGCTGCTTCCCTCAGAGCGGTGCCGATTGTGAGCAGTCGTGCGCATGCAGGGCCGAGAAGCGCTGTATCTTCATTGCGGGAGATTCCCCGGCGTGTGGCTATCAAACTGCCTGCGGGGTGCGCAACGAGCGGCTGAAGGACGGGACATGCGAAGGAACCGTCGGCTGCGTGCGTCGTGACGTCAGGTGCTCCTGCGGGTGCGTCGAATGCGCAGACGGCTACTGCGTCGGCGGAGTACTCTGCGACGACAGCGCGAGCTGCTTCGACCATTGAGTCCTGTCCCTTGCCAAAATTCCATTGGGCCAGTGCGTCGTTGGTGCGTCCGGGGGCGGCAGTGAACAGGTGCGGGCCAACCAGCGGGTGGATTGGACAAACCCCGTCACGGTCCCTACCATGGCCCCGCCGAAGAGGCTCCAAGGCTGAGCGCAGGGCTGCAGCGGGCGGGTCCGCAGGGCCCTGTTCTTCTAGCGCCGACCGCCTGCCGCGCGCCGCCTGAGCATAGACCAACGTCTGACCTGACCCCATCGTTAAGCAACCCGCGATGTCCTTGCTTGCCAGTTTGCGCCGCATTCCATAAACTCGGACTGGTGCTGAAAAGGTATAGTTTGTCGCCATGACCGATTTCGAGTTTGACAAGAAGAAGAGTGTCGCCAACAAGGCGAAGCACGGCATCGACTTCGTCGAAGGTCAGGCGCTCTGGAGTGATGAACGGCGACTTGAGATCGCAGCGCGAACTGAGGATGAGCCAAGGTTCATGCTGATCGGTGTCATCGAAGACGAGCACTGGTCCGCTGTCTTCACCCCCCGTGGCCTGAAGATTCGGCTCATCTCGATTCGACCGTCTCGTGACTCGGAGGTGAAGGCCTATGAAGGCTAAGGATTTCGACAGCAAGTTCGATCGCGGTGACGATGTCATGGAGCACCTTGACCTGGCTAAGGCTCGTCGTCCTGGAGAAGAGGCACGCCGCGTCAACGTCGACTTCCCGTCTTGGATGATCGACTCTCTCGACCGCGAGGCTAGGCGTCTCGGTGTTACGCGGCAGTCCATCATCAAGGTTTGGATCGCCGAACGCCTGGAACGCCACGTCGCCTGACTCTGCTTCGCATCCGGAACTAGAATCTTGCACGTCAATCCCGAAACCAGGGCGGTTGAACCAGCGGGCGGTTTGGACAAACCCCGTCACGGTCCATGCTATGGCCCCGCCTGCGTCACGCTGCAGTGGGCGAACGTCTGTGGCGGGCGGGGCCGCAGGGACACGCGCCGGCTGCCCGTCCCTTCGGGCCGGGCACCGGGGTTTGCCACTCACACGCAAGCCGTGCCGACCGCGCCAGTGCGTAGGAACGACGCCCCTCGGTGGTGGAAACCAAGTTGCGGACGATCGCCAAGAATGGCGCGCGATGTCAGACGTTCGCTCCCAATCGGGCCAAGAACTCGCGGGGCCGGACGATTCCGAAACCGAACCTCCCGTCGAGCACCAGCAAGTCCTTGTCGCCTGATACGAGGCAGTCTGCCTTTGCAGCCAGTGCGCAGGCGATGAACATCTCATCTTTTGGATCGCGACAAACGGGTCCATCGAGGGGCAACGCTTCTACCAGCAGGGCGGTGGCGGCGACCTGGCTCAGCATCTGACCAAGGAACACCGACGGGTGTTTCTTCTGAAATTCGTGCCCGACCTGTTCGTACTCCGCCAGGATCTCCGTGCTGACCGCAAGCCGTGCCTTGCCCTCTACACAAGCGGCCACGACCTCAAATGGGAGTCCATCCCAGAAGAGCCCAGATATCATCACGTTCGTGTCGACGACGACCGTCACTCTTTCCCCCGGACCTTCCGGATGGCCTTGGCGACGTCCGCCTTCTTCAATCCTTCTTTCTTCGCGTGGGCCTGCAACTTCCTCTGAAGTGCGCGAAACTCCTCGACCGAGGGTCGAGAGATCACCTTGAGCATCACCGAATCGTCGGTCGATACAACCACGAATTCTATCCCTTCGGTCCAACCATTCTCCTGCCGAATGGACAGCGGAATGACCACCTGTCCTCTCGACGACAACTTCGTCGTGGCTAGCGTCTGACCCATGACATCCTCCCAAGGATCTTACTGGCAAGATTCTATCGGTTGCTGACCTCGGATGCAACCTGGGAGACGGGTTCGAGGACCCTGGACCGCGTGCGTCCTCAAGAGCGCGGCACAGCCAGCGGGTGGATTGGACAACCCCCTCCGTCACGGTCCCTGCAACAGCCCCGCCTGCGTCACGCTGCAGCGGGCGAACGTCCGTGGCGGGCGGGGCCGCAGGGACACGCGCCGGATGTGCGACCACGATTACCGCGATTCACTACCTTGCCACCAAGGCGGTTGGGCGCGCGCAGGCCAAGAAACACCTCCAGGAACTGATGGCCATGTTTGAAATCGCCCCCGTTGACCAGACGGTCCTATCGCAGGCAATTGATCTCAACCTGCCTGACTTCGAGGATGCCATCCTTCACGAATCCGCTCGCGCATTTAGGGTCGCTGGAATCGTGACTCGCAACACCAAGGACTTCAAAGGCGCAACCCTGCCAGTGTTCTCGCCGAAGGAACTCCTCTCGGGGGTTGTCGCTTCCGAGTCGTAACCAGGGCTGCCCAACGACAATTACATCGCCCCATGGTCGGCCTGAAAGCACAAATTCACGCCGTCATATTTACGCAGTCGGTATTGCCAGGAATGTGCAGTCCGGAATTACGCAGTTTTCATGTACAGAAATCAGCCGTCCATTTTTCCGCAGTATCGCGTGCGCGTCTACAGGACAGGTTGTTCAGGAGGATACGAGGCCAAATCAACGTGGGACGGCGGATGGATCCTTACCCAGGGGTGTTTCGGCGTCGATGACGCGCACTACTCCTCGGCGGCCACCAACCCCTCGCGGATGGCGAATCGCGTCAATTCTGAAACCGACTGCATTTCCAATTTGACCATCAGGTGACGTCGGTGGCCGTCCACGGTCTTTCCGGATAGGTTCAGTCTATGTGCGATGGACTTCGTGTTCATCCCTTCAGCAACGCACTGCAATACCTCGCGCTCGCGGGCGGTCAGCAGGCGCAGCAGCCCACCTTCTTCCTCGGACGGCTGCCGCAACAGGTCCACCACCACACCAGCTACCCTGGGGCTCAGGTAGATATGGGAAGCCAGAACTGCAGAAATTGCCGAGGCAAGTTCCCGGAAGGCCCCCTGCTTCAGCACATAGCCAGCGGCCCCAGCCTTCAACATTTCGGCGACGTATCGCCGGTCCGAGTGCATCGACAAGGCAATGACCTTCGTACGTGGCAGTTCGGCGGTCAGCCGCCGCGTGGCCTCGATGCCATTCATATGCGGCATCCCAACATCCATGACGACTATGTCCGGGCGCAGTTCCAGCGCCATGCGTACGGCATTCACTCCATCCTCGGCCTCGCCCACTACTTCGATGTCAGGTTGTGCCGCCAGCATGGTTCGCAGCCCCTCCCGCATCAGTTCGTGGTCATCGGCCAGTAGAATCCGTTTCATCAATTGTTCTCCGTCTTGCCCCTCGGACCCTAATAGGCACTTCTACCAGGATTCGGGTTCCGTCGCCAGGGGCGGACTCGACCGACATGTTGCCCCCCAGATGCGTCATGCGCTGGCGGATGCTGAATAGTCTGAAACCGCCCTTGCGCAATCTGGGGCTGCCCGTCTCCACTGGAATGAAGCCTTTCCCGTCGTCTGTCACCGCCAGGAAAGCCAATCCCCGAGTCTGCCAGGTTTCGATCTGGAAGGACGTTGCCTTCGCGTGCTTGATCACGTTCGTCAGCAACTCTCGCGCCACCTGAAACAACAGCACCTTCAGGTCGAAGGGCAGTTCCCTGGTGCTCGGCCCAAGCGACACTTTATGCAGCAGGCCCGCCCGCCTGCTGATGTCCTCAGCCATCCACTCCAGTGCTGCGTCCAAGCCAACCTCGTACAGGATGGGCGGCGACAGTTCGAATGTCAGGTTATGAACGTCATTGATGGCTCCGTCCAGCAGTGTCCCAAGTTCGTCGTAACGACCCGGGCTTTCCGCCGGGGGATGGCTGCTTGCGACCATGTCCAACCTGATTCGGGCCAGTAAAAGAATCTGACCCAGGCGGTCGTGGACTTCGATGGCAATGCGTCTGCGTTCCCGTTCCTCGGACAACAAAGCGTCCGACGCCACCCGGCGCAGCAGTCGCTGATTGCGGCGCAATTCCTTTTCGGCGACGGTTCGAATCGCGTTTTCCCGCTCCAGCCGGGTATTCGCGCGTCGTAATTCTGATGTTCGTTTCTGGACCGTAGTCGTCAGTTCGTCCTTGGACTGAAGCAGTTGTTTCTCGGCCGCGCGAATCCGGGACACGTCTCTCGAAATCCCGAAGAGAGCCTCCTGTCCGTCCCAGACACCCTTGGTCACCTTTGTGTCCACAGAAATCTCGCGGCCATCCCTGGTCATGATTGGCAGCGGGTAAGAAGCCACCCGTCCCTCCAGCATGCCACCCAGGGTGGCGAGGGCCTCCTTCCTGTGACGAACCGGGTGCAGCATCCGGAAATTCTGCCCGATCAGTTCCTCGTCGGGCCACCCCAGGATATTGCGCACGGCCGGGTTCACCAACAGAACGACGCCCCGGGTGTCCAGTACGAAAAGGAAATCGTCGATGGAGTCGAAGAGTGTCTGCAAGTTCCGGCGGCTGCCAGCCAGTTCCGTTTCGGACTGGATGCGGGCCATGATGTTGCCAATATGGGCCGCAACGGTCTCGACCGCGTCCAATGTATAGCGAGGCAGGTCGGCCGGGGAACGGGATCCCAGGTTCAGCGTTGCAACCACACGTTCGTTGAACAGCACAGGGACTACCACCACGATCCGCAGACCCTCTGCCACCAGGGAATCGGTTGTCAGGCGCGAGTTCGTGGTATCTGAAACCGTCTGCACGATGGTCTTGCCCGCGGCGGCCAGCAGAGCCTGGGCCGATCCGGGTTCATAACTGGAGGTCTTTGCAACGAAGCTATCGGAAAGTCCGATATGGGCGGCCAGTCGCAGCGCGCCGGTATCCAGGTCCCGCAGGTAGACTCCGCAGCCGTCAATCCGATCGATCTGCAGCGTGGCCCCCAGGACGTGCCCCAGAGCCGTATGGATGTCGCTGGTTGATGCCATTGCCAAGGCCAGGTTCCGTTCGGTCTTCAGCAGTTCCCGGGCCATCCGTTCGTCGGTGATATCCCGGCCGACCGACTGGACCTCACGCAGCGATCCAGCATCATCAAAGAAGGCGCGGTCGGTCCACTGCAGCCACCGTATGCGCCCGTCGGCCAGTATCATCTGGTGTTCGTGGGTGACCGCCGGGTGTTCGGGCCGTAGGGAGTCAAAGGTCTTCCGGATTCTTGAGACGTCCTTATCCGCGACTGATGGGGGTTGGCGCTGCCCGACCAGATCCTTGGCTGCCCATGTGAAGTAGCGACAATAGGCTTCGTTGGCGAAGGTCCGGGTGCCATCGGGCTGGAAGCGGCAGATCAATTCGGTCTGGTCGGTTACGATCGCGTGCAGAAGTTGCTGATCGATCTTTCGGGATTGCTCGGCCTCCAGCCGACCGTACACGGCGGCAACCAGGCCTGCTGCGTAGGCCAGTACCGCCAGAGCAAATTCGTCGAAGGCGTTTGGACGCGAAGACGACAACCCTATCGTCCCGACTACCCGATCGTCAAAAATGATCGGCTGGAAGAGCCGCGATCTTGCCGCGATGCGGCGGGGCGAGTCGCTAGACTGGCGTTTCTTGTCTTTGTAGGTGTCTGGAATGTGGAGCACCTTGCCGGTGCGCAGCACGTGTCCTGGGTGCCGATCCCAGGCGGTCTGAACCGCCAGTCGCTCCTCCTCGGTGGAAAAGCCGCGGCTGAACAGCAGACGCAGACGGCCGCCACCTGGTTCCAGCAGGAAAAAGCCCGAGACCTCCACCGTCAGGAATGTGGAAACCACTCGATCGATGGCAGGCCCAAGTTCATCCAGCGACGATACGCCTGCCAGTTCCTGGGCCACGTTGGCAGCAGCACGCAGGAAGCTCGGATCCTCGGTTCCCTGGCCCGCCAGGGTTGTAATTTTTTGGTCATCCATGAACTGTTCCCCGAGCCGTCTCCCTGAAACCCAAGCCTCTGCCAACAGGATTTTGATTATCCTGCATCCGAATTCCTATCGCCCCAAGTAATTTCCTTGGTTAGGTCGAGCGGCAGACCATGTGGGATTGCCCGGGGTGCGCTGGTCGCTAGCGCCTGACCCCGTTGTTCTTGCAGAAGGGATTGATGCAGCGCACTTCCCGCAGGTAAAAAATGCCTCCTGAACTGGTCTGGTCAAGGTACGCCCATACGGGCATCCCGTCAGCTCCGGTCGTGACAGAAACGCCCTGGCCGGGGGTAAATGTAGTGGGATCGACAGTATCGATCGCCGACGACACGCAGGCTGCATCCCGGCACTTGGCGAAACGCGGAGTTCGGTCGGTGGAACGGTACCACGCAATGATCGGGAGGCCGTCGTTCCCGAAGGACAGGGATATGTGAGCGTAATTTGCGCCAATGGGCGAACCGACCGCGACAGTCGACGCTGACGAGCACGTGGGCGTGGGGGGGAACGTGGGCAAGAGCGCGGAGCACCTTGCCATCTTGAGGGTGTTGGCTGTGATGTCGGAATACGCGATCACCGGAAAGCCGTCGGGGCCGATTCCGATACTGGAGTTGTACCCAACCGAGTTGAGCGAGCCATCCACGACGTATGTGGTCGCGGAGACGCAGTTCGCAGACGAGCACCTAGCCACCTTCAGATTGCCGTCGGTCTCGTCGGAATAGCTGACGAAGGGACTTCCGTCGATACCCACGGCGTCGGTTGCCATGACTGTCACCAGGAAGAACGCCAGCCAGATACGGATCGAGAAGATCTTCATAAGTCGATTCCTCCTGTTGCCTACGGCTCGAAGCCGGCTGTCATGACGTACGTGGAAGAAGTGGCCGAGGCGCTATCGGCCCAACCCGGATATCCTCGCTACGGGTTGTTGCCGTCGCATATCAAGGAATCGGCTTGCCTGATTAGGGCCAGCTTGTTGTCGGCTTCGAGGATCGAGGTTCGCTGCCGGAAACGGGGATGGTTTCCGGGAATGGTCTCCCGCTTCTACGTGACGAACATCGGAGGCTGGCGATGGAGTCCATGAAGTCCAATGACTTGAACGAGATCAAGGTGTCATAGCGAATCGAGATGAAATTGGCACCATCGTTGCTTTGTCACACTCGGGAAGGCGGTCAAGTTTATGGGGAACCAGCCCATGCCCCGGATTGAAATAGGAATCGAGAGTGTGGAGGGAGATGTCGTATTTTTCGTCCGGGACAACGGCCTTGGGTTGGCACTGGTCAAACGCATCGTGGAACTCTACGAGGGACGAATCTGGCTGGAATCCGAAGGATTGGGCCTGGGAACATGCTTCCGGTTCACGCTTCCAGGGGTGCTGACATGAAGCCATCTTCCTGGGGGGGGCAAGCCTGCTGTCCCAAGATGGCTTTCGTCCAGCATCCGATCCCTATCAACCCAAGTAATTTCCTTGTTCGGGGCGCGCTGTTCCGCCCTCGTTTTCTGGGGTCACGAGTTACTCGCCGTTCCTCCTCCGGTTTCTTCCTCGTTTCGCATGGGCCGACAAGTCTCTACGCTACCAAGCGTGTGCGTGTGAAAGGATGGTGGTTATGGTCGGATGGTGGTGGATCCCGTTGAGCTTGTGGCTGGGCGCTGGCCTGGGGCTCCTGGCTGTTTCGCTGGCCGTATGCGGCAGCCGCCGGCAGCCGCAGGTTTTGCCGCACCGACTGTGCCCGGACGTTCGCGGCGATGGGAATGATCGTCATGACGGGGCCGATTGCTGGATCCCGTGATGCAACGTTCGATTGACGGGGGTGTTTCGTAAATCGTGGGGGATCAGCAGGACATCAACGACCGCACGCGGGCCGAGGAGGGCATGCGTGGCGCCCTCGAAGAGTTGATGGGCTTCTTCAGTGTCGCCCCCGATCCGTTGTGCATAACGGATTCCCAGGGCCGCTTCATCCGCATGAACCCCGCCTGGGAGAAGGTTCTTGGGTGTGGCATCAGCGAGGCGAAGGGCAGGTCGATCCTGGATATGGTGCACCCCGAGGATCATGATCGGACTCGATTGATGCTGGAGGCGCTCGCCGGCGGGGTAGCCGTCGAGGGTTTCGTGAACCGCTGCCTGCACAGGGACGGCGGCTACCGCATCATGGAGTGGAATGCGCAGCCGGCTGATGACCGGTTTTTTGCTGCAGCGCGAGATATCACCAAGCGCGTCGAGGCCGAGGAACAGTTACGGATCAGCCACGCCAACTTCCGTTCATTGTTCCACCTGTCCGTTGACCTTCTGGCTGCTGTGGACCTGGACTGGAACGTTGTGGAGGTGAACGAGACTGTCGGCCGGCGCCTGGGACAGCCCGCCGAGGCACTGGTGGGCCGGTCAATCCTGGACCTGTACCCGCCCGAATTTCGCGGCCAGGCCCTGATCTGCCTGCAACGTCTGATGCGCGGCGAGATGGAGTCCTGTCATATGTCGCTGCAGGCGACGGATGGAAGTCGTGTCACCGTCGAGACTCGCGTCGCGGAGGGTTCCTGGGACTGTAGGCCAGCCCTTTTCTGGACCAGCAGGGATGTTTCCGATCTGGCGGCGTCCGAGGAGAAGTTCGCAAAGGCTTTTCACGGCAGCCCTGGGCTGATGGCCATTTCCAGGATCGAGGACCAGCGGTTCGTGGACGTGAACGACACCTTCCTTCGGGTCCTCGGATATACCCGTGATGAAGTCATCAACCGGACTCCCGAGGAATTGTGCCTGTTCCAGGAACCCGAGGCACAGCGAGCGGCCGGCCAGCAGGTGATGGAAAGCGGGGAAATCACGGGGATTGCCCTGCAGGTGCGTACCAAGGATGGAGACATCCGTCAGGGCGAGTTCTCGGCCCAGTTGATCCAGTTGGAAGGCCAGACCAACCTTCTGACCGTTATGAACGATGTCACCAAGCAGAAGCGCGCCGAGGAAACCCTCATTCGTCGCCTGGCCTTCGAGGACCTGGTGGTGCAGACCACCTCGGCGTTGTACCGCAGCGAAAGCTCCAGCCTGGATGCGTTGCTGGACGAAATTCTGGGCCGGGTGGGGTCATTCCTGGGCTTGGACAGGGCCTGCCTGTTCCGCTTTTCGCCTTCGATGGAACGCATGAGCAACACGCACGAGTGGTGTCGCGAGGGGGCCTCGTCCCAGAAGGAGAACCTTCAGGATCTGTCGGTCGAAGTATTTCCGGAGTGGATGGAAACCCTGCGCCAGAACAATGAAATCCATATTCCGGACGTGTCGGTCCTATCGCCGTCCTGGGCAGCCGAGAAGAAGTTCCTGACGTCCCATGGCATCCAGAGCGCCCTGGTGATGCCCGTGCGCGCAGGGACCAGGCAGTTCGGCTTCATGTGCTTTGACTCGGTCGGCGTCCGACTGGAATGGGGGACCCACGCCAGAACCATGCTGCGCTTCATGGCAGGCACACTGGGGCTGACCCTGTTGCGGATGGAACAGCACGAGAATCTGCGGCTGGCCTCCGAGGATGCCAGCAGGCTGGCGATCAAGGCAGCCAACGCCAATCGTGCCAAGAGCGAGTTCCTGGCCAACATGAGCCACGAGATCAGGACTCCCATGAATGGCGTCATCGGCATGGCCCGCCTGCTGATCGACACTCCCATGACCGAGCGCCAGCGTCGCTATGCCGAAATCCTCAGGACCAGCGCCGAGTCATTGATGGGTGTCATCAACGACGTGCTGGATTTTTCCAAGATCGAAGCCGGGCGCATGGACATCGAACACGTCGCCTTCTCGCTGGAGGACGTGATCGGCCGTGCGATCGAGGCCTTCAGCCTGCGGGCTGCCGAGAAGGAAATCGAACTGCTGTGTTCGATTGATCCGAACGTGCCCGGGGAGGTCATGGGCGACCCCCTGCGCGTGACGCAAATCCTGAACAATCTTCTCAGCAACGCCGTCAAGTTCACGCAGGACGGCCACGTGGTTCTGTCCGTAAGGGTGGTGAACCAGGCCACCGAGGCAGTGGAAGTCGAGATATCGGTCCGGGATTCGGGCATCGGCATGGACAAGACGGTGATGTCCCGGCTTTTCCAGGCCTTCGGGCAGGCGGATTCCTCCATGACGCGCAAGTTCGGGGGGACCGGCCTTGGCCTCGTGATCTGCAGGAACCTGTCCAAGTTGATGAATGGGACCATCTCGGTGCAGAGCAAGCCGGGGCATGGCAGTAATTTCATCCTGCGGCTGCCGTTCAAGGTGCCGGATAACAGTGCCAGTCGCATGCTGCCCGACAGGGTTCCGGAGGGCACGCGGGCCCTGGTCGTGGATGACAGCGAGGTGGCACGGCAGGTTCTGACCTGCATGCTGGCAGGCTGGGGCGTCGAGGTCCAGGCCGTGGCGTCGGCGTCGGCGGCGCTGGAAGCCCTGGTGGCAGCCGACGCCAACGACACGCCCTTTGACCTGTGTCTGCTGGATCGGCATATGCCCGTAGTGGACGGCCTTGAGGCCGCCCGGCTGATCGCGCGACTGCCGCTGTCGACACAGCCCCGTCTGGCGATGATCACTGCCGACGAGGATGGGGAGAGCCGGACACAGGCCTCGGAGGCGGGCTTCGGGGGGATCCTGGTCAAGCCCTTCCGGCCTTCGCGCCTTTTCGAACTGGTGCAGGCCGAGTTGGGGGGCCTACGGGCCGGCAGGAAGGTTTCCCGCTTCCGGGCCAGGGTGCTGGCGTACCGCTACCCGGACGCGCGGGTCCTGGTTGCCGAGGACAACGAGATCAACCGGATCATCGCGATGGAAATGCTGAGTGCAGTCGGCATCCAGGCCGAGGTGGCCGTGACTGGCAGGGAGGCCGTCGAGCGGGTCCGCCAGTGCGCCTTTGACCTTGTGCTGATGGACATCCAGATGCCCGACATTGACGGCCTGGCGGCCACTCAGATCATTCGACGGATGGGCGGTCGCGGCACCGACACCCTGCCGATCCTGGCCATGACCGCCCACGCCGTCATCGGGGACAAGGAAAAGAGTCTCAAGGCCGGCATGAACGAGCACTTGACCAAGCCAATCGAAGCCGAAGAGCTTTACCAGGCCCTGCATCGGTGGCTGCCCAGGGAAAGGCGGGTCGCGAATCTGGCGCCGGTTTCCCAGGCGGCCAGCATGCCGCCCCCCGTTGGCGGCTTGCTGCTGTGCCCGGTTGCAGGGTTGGACACTGGCGTCGGGCTTCGCCGTGTTCGTGGTAACCGGGACCTGTATCTTGAGTTGCTGCAGAGTTTTGTCAGGGAACACGCCGATACCAGGGATGATCTTGTTGCCGACTTGCGGTCGGGCCGGACGGCAGAGGCTTTGCGTCGGATCCACTCGATAAGGTCCGTGGCGGGGAACCTGGGCGCATCGGCGCTGGAGGCTTCGGCAGCCCTGCTGGAGGCCGACCTTAATGCCGCCAGCGGGCCTATTCCGTTCTCGATAGGCGAGCCGCTGCGCCGCTTCATTGACCGACTTGACCGGATCCTGGCCGCCCTGAAGCCGGCCTTGCCACTCCCGCCATCGGTGGGGGATCGACCTGTTGGAGATGCCCTGGAGGCCAATGAACTGCTGGATCGCCTGTCGCAGGGGCTGTCGGCGGGTGACCCAGTTGTCTCAAGGGAACAGATGAAACTGCTGGCCAGGAAGCGGTGGCCGGGAGGGATCGACGAATTGGTGGGCGAACTGGCCAAGCGCGTGCGAATGCACCGGTACCAGGACGCGCTGGAGTACCTGGCAGCAGCAAGGGACTGCCCGTTGGGTAATGCAGGGAGGAATCCCTGATGGAAGCGATGCCACGCGCCAGGGTTCTGGTTGTCGAGGACACGGCCATAAACATTGATGTGCTGCTGGACGCGCTTTCCGGCCAGTGCGAGATGATGGTCGCGGTGGATGGCATGTCGGCCCTTCGCCTGGTCGAACAGACCGTGCCGGACCTCATCCTGCTGGACATCATGATGCCCGACATCGATGGTTTCGAAGTGTGCCGGCGGCTGAAGGCACGTGCTGCGACCCGGGACGTGCCGATCCTTTTTCTGACCAGCATGAACGACGAGGCAAGCGAGCGCCTGGGGTTGGAACTGGGTGCCGTGGATTTCATTGCCAAGCCTTTCAACCCGGCTCTGGTCCAGGCTCGGGTCAGAAACCACCTGGATCTGAAGAGGCACCGGGACCTGCTGTCGAACCGGGTAGTCGAACGAACCATGGAACTGGGCCTGACCCAGGAGGCCACCATCGCTGGCATGGCCATTCTGGCGGAGTTCCGGGACAACGAAACTGGGGCACACGTGCGGCGGACCCAGCACTATGTTCGGTCTCTGCTGTGTGCCCTGAAGGCGGCGGGCGGGTTTGACGGACTGCCCGACGTCGAGATGACCAGCCATTCGGCCGTGCTGCACGACATAGGAAAGGTGGCGATTCCCGACGGGATTCTGTTCAAGTCAGGCCGCCTGACGCCCGAGGAATTCGAGGAGATCAAGAAGCACACACTGGCAGGAGCCGAGGTTATCCGGCGAACGGCCGCGATCCTGGGCACCAACTCGTTCCTGCGCCTGGCCGGCGAGATCACCGAATTCCATCACGAACGCTGGGACGGGACGGGATACCCCCACGGCATTCGGGGAGACGAAATCCCCTGGAGTGCCAGGGTGATGGCTGTGGCCGACGTCTACGACGCTCTGGTCAGCAAGCGCCCCTACAAGCCGGCGTTTCCTCATGATCGCGCGTTGGAATGCATCCTGTCCGGGGACGATCGCACCTTGCCAGAGCACTTTTGTCCTGCGGTCCTGGACGCCCTGCGGGAGGTCCACACGGAGTTCGCAAGAATTGCGGAGAACATCCCGGATACTTCGGATTTCTATGTTGATAGGTCGTTGCGGAGGGACTCATGAATCTTTTTCGAGACCTTGGGCTGGGGAGCAAGCTTCTGCTGGCATTCTTCACCTTGCTGGTCGTTGCGGCGGTCCCGCTGTCCCTTTCGATCTGGGACCTTAAGGAATTCGATAAGCGTCTGGAGTTCATCGTCAGCGACGGCGTCGAAGCCGTCAAGCAGAGCGCTAGACTGCATCGCAACCTGTTCGAACTGCGGACTCAGGAAAAAGAGGCGATCCTTGCAGTCAGCCAGGATGAGCGGCAGGTCGCGCTGGGCCGGATCACCCGGGTCCGGAACGAGATCGAGGAACGATACCGTGCTTTGACCACCATGAATCTCGACACCGAGGCTGTAGAACTGGCCCGGGTCTACTACGTGGCCTATCGCGAGTATGACCAGGTTCTGGATCGGATCCTGGGCCTGGGTGCATCCAACAAGGGCGACGAGGCCCACGAGTTGAGCACGTCGGTCGGGCGCGAGATGGGGGATGCTGTTGCAAAGGCGGCCGTCCGCTTTACCGAGCGCCAGGACCGGGCCCTGGATCAGCAGCGTCTGGATGCAAGTGAGTCCCTTGTCCGGATGCTGGGCATCCTGGCCTTGATGTCCATATTCGCGGTCGTTCTGGGAGGCGTCTTGTCGATGGTTACCTCCCGGAATGTGGTGGGTGCCGTCGGGCGGATCTTGACCGCTACCGAAAGCATCGCCCGAGGCGACCTGGACACCTCCATCGACACCCGAGGTCGCGACGAGATCGGGCAACTGGCCGCCGGTGTCAGTCGAATGCAGGATGCCCTGAGGGCGGCCCGTAAGGTCGCCACGGACCAGGACTGGCTGAAGACGGGCGTTGCTCGCGTGAACGAGGTGGTTCTGGGTCAGGATGACGTCGATGTTCTGGCGACCTCGGTCGTTACAGAAGTCGCGGGATACCTGGATGCCAAGGTGGGGGCTTTGTATTTCATGGGCGAGCGCGAGGGGGCGCCGGAACTGAGCCTTCTGGGGACCTACGCCTACACATTCCGCAAGAATCTTTCCACTCGCTTCCGGCTGGGCGAGGGGCTGGTCGGGCAGGCGGCACGGGAAAAGAAGCAGATCCTCCTGCAGAACGCCCCCGAGGACTACGTGCGCGTTGTGTCCGGGCTGGGCGAGACCGTCCCGCGCAACCTCAGTGTGACGCCCTTCGTGTTCGAGGGCAGCGTGCGCGGCGTGCTGGAGATCGGCACGATGACGGCGCTGGGCGAGTTGGAACTTGCCTACCTGGAACAGGCAATGGCAGCGGTGGCGACGGCCTTCGAGATCGCGCGCGCCCAGTCCCTGGTCCGTACCCAGCAGGAGGAGTTGCGGTCCAGCAACGAGGAATTGCAGGCGCAGGCACGGGCTTTGGAAAGGTCCCAGGATGAGTTGCGGGCCCAGCAAGGCGAGCTGGAGATCTCCAATGTGGAACTGGAAACGCAGATGGTCCGGGTCAAGGAGTCTGAGGAGCGCCTGCGTGTCCAGCAGGAGGAACTTGAGGTCACGAACGACGAACTGAAAAACAAGAACCGTCTGCTGGAAAGGCAGAAGGTCGACATGGAGGAGGCCCGGGGCGATCTTGCGGTCAAGGCCGAGGAATTGGCGCTGGCCAGCAAGTACAAGTCCGAATTCCTGGCCAACATGTCCCATGAACTTCGGACTCCGTTGAACAGCCTTTTGCTGCTGGCGCGATCCCTGCGGGACAACGCCGAGGGCACCCTGACGGTCGACCAGGTCGAGTCGGCCCGGGTGATCTTCGAAAGCGGCGGCGACCTCCTGAACCTCATCAACGAGATCCTCGATCTGTCGAAAGTCGAGGCCGGCCGTATGGAAGTGCGCCTGGAATCGGTCCTGGTGGCGGATCTGTCCCGGACGATCCAGTCCCAGTTCGATCACATGGCGCAGAACCAGGGGCTGTCGTTCCGGGTCGAAGGCGCGCCCGGGGCGCCGGATCAGGTTACGACCGACCCTCAGCGCCTGGGGCAGGTCTTGAAGAACCTGATAGGGAACGCGCTGAAATTCACCGAGGTCGGAGGCGTAACCGTGACATTTGCCACGGTGCCGGCGGGTCTGGATCTTTCACGCAGCGGGCTGGACACGCGGCAAGCGTGGGCGGTCCATGTGGCGGACACCGGGATTGGGATCCCCCTCGACAAGCAGAAGGTGATTTTCGAGGCATTCCAGCAAGCCGATTCGGGGGATCGTCGACGCTTCGGTGGCACCGGGCTGGGGCTCTCGATTTCCCGCGAGCTTGCGCGGTTGCTGGGTGGCGAGATCCAACTGAAGAGCGACCCTGCTCGGGGGTCCACATTCTCGCTGTACCTTCCGATCGACGGTCAGGCGGGCGACAAGGCCGATGCGAAAGCCCAGGGTGACGCTGAAGCTCCGGTCGTTGCCTCGGCCCAGCGGACATTGAAGCCGACCTCAGTTGGGCGAAAAAGCGGCACGGATGTTGTTGCGCAGCCGTTGGCCAGGACGCCTGTGCCGGCCGCAGTGGTCGATGACGACCGCGATTCGATAAACGGGGAGGAACACGTCATCCTTGTAGTGGAAGACGATGCAAGGTTCGCGCGGATCCTGGCCGGCCATGTCAAGAGGCGTGGGTTCAAGTGCCTCGTGGCCCTTTCGGGTGAGGAGGGTTTGGAACTTGCCCGAGCTTTCTCACCGGCCGGAATCGTCCTGGACATCCACCTGCCCAACATGAACGGATGGGCTGTCCTGACCGCCCTGAAGCAGGATGTCGATACGCGCCATATTCCCGTCCACATCGTTTCCTCCGAGGATCCCTCGGCCGAGGGCCTGCGTATCGGCGCCATCGGCCACGCCAGCAAACCGCTTCAGGCGGAGGACATCGACCGGGTGCTGGGGCGTATCGAGGCTGCCTCGGCCGAGGCCGACAAGATGGTGTTGGTGGTCGAGGATGATGTTGTGATGCGTCGCGAGACCGTTCGCATCATCGGCAACGGCAACGTAAAGATTCAGGAGGTCGGGACCGGGCGCGAGGCGCTGGATGCCCTGCGCCTGCGGCCTTATGACCTGATCGTCCTGGACCTGGGCCTGCCCGACATGCCTGGCCTGGAACTCCTGAAGACACTGGCTTCCGAGAAGATCACGTTGCCGCCGGTAATCATCTACACCGTCCGGGAACTGACGCAGGACGAGGAGGCTACGCTGCGGCACTATGCGGACTCGATCATCCTCAAGGACGTGCGTTCGCAGGAGCGCCTTATCGACGAGGTTGCGCTGTTCCTGCACCGCGTGGTTCGCGAACTGCCCGAGGACAAGCGAAAAGCGATCCGGCGCCTGCATGAGACCGACGAACCACTGCGCGGCAGGAAGGTGCTGATTGTCGAGGACGACATGCGCACCATGTTCGCGATGGCACGATTGCTGGCCGAACACGGCATCAATCCCCTGAAGGCCGAGAACGGCCAGAAGGCCCTGGCGATCCTGGAAGGCCAGCCCGACGTGGACCTGGTGCTGATGGACATGATGATGCCAGTGATGGATGGCTACGAAGCTTCTCGTCGCATCCGCGACCAGCAACGTTTCGCGAACCTCCCGATTATCGCGTTGACAGCCAAGGCGATGAAGGAAGACCGCCAGAAGTGCATCGACGCCGGCGCCTCGGACTACCTGTCCAAGCCCGTCGATCCGGATCGCCTGGTTTCGCTGATGCGCGTTTGGCTCAGCCGATGACGTGGGGAGTCAGATGAGCGACGGCGTGTTCGATATCGAGCGGATCGAGATCCACCTTCTGCTGGAGGCGATCTTCCAGCGTTACGGATACGACTTCCGGGACTATGCGCGGGCCAGCGTGGAACGACGGTTGGCGCAGTTCCTGACGGACAGCGGGTGCGGGTCGTTTTCGGAGATTACTGCCAGGGTGCTGCGCGAGCCGCAGTTCTTCCACCAGTTGGTCCCCTATTTCTCGGTTTCGGTCACGTCGCTGTTCAGAGATCCGTTTTTCTACAACACCCTTCGCGAAAAAGTCGTTCCCATCCTGCGCACCTGGCCGCATTTCAAGGTCTGGCACGCAGGCTGTGCCACTGGCGAGGAAGTCTACTCGGTGGCCATCATGCTGCGGGAGGAGGGGATCTTCGAGCGCGCCCGCCTGTACGCCACGGACATCAGCCAGCCGGCGTTGGAAACTGGAAAGACTGGTATCTATCCCCTGGAGATCCTGAAAAAGGGCAGTGCCAACTACCAGAAGGCCGGTGGCAAGGGTTCGCTGTCCGATCACTATCACGCCCGATATGACGCGGCCGTGATGGATGCTGCCTTCGTCCAGCAGATCACGTTCGCCCGGCACAATCTTGCGATGGACAAGTCGTTCGGCGAAATGCAGATGATCATCTGTCGCAACGTGCTGATCTACTTCAATCAGGACCTGCAGAACCTGGTGCTGGAACTGTTCCTGGAGAGTTTGGACCACGGGGGGTTCCTGTGCCTGGGCGACAAGGAATCGCTGGCGTTCTCGTCGGTAGCTGAATCGTTTACGGTGGTTGACGACAAGGCGCGCATCTACAAGAAACGGGTCTTGCGATGAAGGCATCGGGTCTCCAAGGGGTCGAACGGGACGTCCGGGCCGTGATCATCGGAGGCTCGGCAGGCGCTACGGCAGTGGTCCGTGAGATTCTGGGTCTGTTGACCCCGGCCTTTCCGGTGCCCATCGCCATAGTCCAGCACCTGCACGCCGAGGACGACGGTCTGATGGTCGAGAACCTGGGTCGTGCCACAAGGATGCCGGTGGTCGAGGTCCAGGACAAGATGCCAGCGCTTCCCGGACGGGTCCATGTTGCGCCGGCGGACTACCACATGCTTGTGGAGCGCGGCGGCGCCTTTGCCCTTTCGGTCGACGAGCCGGTCATGTGGTGCCGGCCGTCCATCGACGTTTTCTTCCACAGCGCGGCCTTGGTCTGGGGGGCGGGGCTGCTGGCGATTGTCTTGTCGGGAGCCAACGAGGACGGGGCGGCTGGCCTGCTTTCCGTGAAGTCTAGGGGCGGTCAGGCCTTGGTTCAGGACCCGGCGACTGCCCAGTTCCCCAAAATGCCGGCGGCCGCTATGGCCCTGGCTGGCCTGGATGGCGGGATGTCGCCGGCCCAGATCGCGGTTTTGCTGGAACGCCTGGAAAGGAGGGGCCGACGTGGCAAAAACGCCTGAAGCCGTCATCCTGATCGTGGATGACAAGAAACAGAACCTGTTCGCCCTTGAACGGACCCTGCGGAAGGTGCCTGCGAAGATAGTACAGGCGTCCAGTGGCGACGAGGCCCTGGCTCTTACGTTGCAGTACGACTTCGCCTTGGCCATTCTGGACGTCCAGATGCCTGGCATGGACGGGTTCGAACTGGCCGGGATGCTGCTGGGTGATCCCGCCACGTCCCGCATTCCGATCATCTTCTTGACGGCGGCATATTCGGACGAGCAGCACCGCTTCCAGGGCTACCAATCCGGCGCCGTGGACTACATCGTGAAGCCCTTCGACCCGGAGGTCCTGCTGGGCAAGGTCCTGGTGTTCCTGGAGTTGGCCCGCTACCGAATGGGCCTGGAGACCCTTGTCCAGGAGAGGACGCGGGAGTTGACCGCCAGTGAAGCGGGATACCGGACGTTGATCGAGAATGCGTTCGACATCATCCAGTGTGTCCGGTCCGATGGAACTATCGATGGTGTCAGTGCTTCGTGGGAGCAGGCGTTAGGGTACACAGCCGCAGATCTGCAGGCCCTGACGGTGCAGACCGTCCTGGCCCCCGAGGCCCGGGACGCAGCTATGATGATGTTCAAGCAGGTCCTGTCCGGGCAGACCATCGTGAATTTCCAGACTATCTTCGTGGCACGGGATGGCCGGAAGGTGCATGTCGAGGGCAACATTGTCCCGAACGTCATCGACAACCAGGTGACATCCGCCCGGGGGTTCTTCCGGGACGTTACGGCGCGCCGGGAGGCCGAGAAGCGCTTGGAAGTTGCAGTCGAAGGTGCGGTCCTGGGCCTTTGGGACTGGCATATGTTGACCGGGAAGTGTGTCTTGACTGGCGTATGGCCCGATGTCGAAGGCATTTCATCGCCGGGTCAGACAGAGATCGATGCAAATACATGGTTTGGGTTGGTACACCCCGACGATCTCCCCGGAATGATGGCGGCGTACCGGCGGCACTTCGAAGGGGAGACTAGCCGCTACGAGAGCGAGTTCCGCATTCGTCTGCGGGATGGGGGCTGGACCTGGCTGCTGGACATTGGCTCGATCATTGAAAGGGATGCGCAGGGACAACCCTTACGAATCGTTGGCTCCTGCCTGAACATCAGCGATCGGAAGCGTGCCGAGGATGAGCAATCACGGCTGCAGCGCGCCGAGGCCGAGAGCCGGGCCAAGAGCGACTTTCTTGCCCGAATGAGCCACGAGATCCGCACGCCGATGAATGCCATCCTGGGTTATGCCCAGTTGCTGCGCCGGGAATCGGGCCTGACCGCGCGGCAGCGGGAATATCTGGACACGATTAATCGCAGCGGCGATCACCTTCTGGGCCTGATCAACCAGGTACTGGACATGGCCCGGATCGAAGCGGGACAGGTGCCAATGGTCGAGTCGGTGGTAAACCTGCATGACATGCAACTGGAACTTGAACGGATGTTCCGGATCACGGCCACGGATCATGGCCTCTGGCTGAAATTCGAAAGTGCTGAGGACGTGCCGCAATGGGTTCAGACCGACGCAGGCAAGGTCAGGCAGGTGATGATCAACCTGCTTTCCAACGCCATGAAGTTTACGGAACACGGAGGCGTCGTGGTTCGATCATCTGCCGTGCAAGGCGATGATGGCCAACTGCTGGTCGTCATGGAGGTCGAGGATACGGGCTGTGGAATCGAAGATGGGCAACTGGATACCATCTTCGAGCCCTTTGGCCAGACCGATACCGGAAGCAGGAAGGCCGGGACGGGCCTTGGCCTGACGGTCAGCCGGAATCTTGCCCGGCGAATGGGTGGTGACATTACGGTCCATAGCCAGCTCGGCCTTCGAAGCGTGTTCCGGTTCGAGTTCGCGGCGGCAGCGTCGAATATCGGGGATGCTCCGGTTCCCCTCTCGCGGGTGATTGGACTGTCGTCGCGCAGCAGGAATTGTCGGGTCCTGGTCATAGATGACCGGCCCTCAAGCCGGACGATGCTGGTTCAAATGTTGGCAGCAGTGGGATTCGATGTCCGGGATGCCTCCAGCTGCGCGGAGGCGTTGGCAGCGTTTGTGTTGGAGCGGTCGGACGTGGTGCTGTCGAAACTCGACATGCCCGTTATGGATGGACTTGAGTTTCTTGGCAGGCTCCGGGATGTCCCGGGCGGGAAAAATGTTCCCGCGATAATTATCGGGGCCACCTCGATGGACGAGGAGCGTGTCCTGGCTCTGAACGCCGGTGCGAATGGTTTTCTGCGCATGCCGGTTTGCGAGGACGATTTGTATGGCGAGATAGGTCGTGTCGCAAATGTAGGGTACGTCTGGTCCAGACAGCCTTACGACCTTGGTCAGGTTACGGAACCGCCCTTGGACCCACATGTTGCTCAGGGTATGCCAGCCGACTTGCTGGAAGGTCTTAGAATGGCCGTCGAAGCTGGGTATCCGGAAGCCATCGACCTGCAGGTTGATCGTTTTGAACAGATTGACCCCGACGTCGGACGAGGGCTGCGCGTCCTGGCCCGCGACTTCGACTACGCGGCACTGATCCGCCTGCTGGGCACATCACCGGAGGCCTGACCATGCAATCCAAGCTGGGAACCATTCTGGTTGTCGACGACACCCCGGCCAACTTGCGTCTGTTGACTGTGGCCCTGACCGAGCGAGGCTACCAGGTCCGGGCCGCCCCAAGCGGCGAAGCAGCGCTGCGTATGGCGGTCTCGGAAGTGCCGGACATGGTGCTTCTGGACATCAACATGCCGGACATGGACGGCTTTGCGGTCTGTGACCGTTTCAAGGCCAGCACCAGGTTGCGGGATGTGCCGATATTGTTCATCAGCGCGACCACTGACACCCAGTCCAAGTTGCGAGCCTTCTATCGGGGAGGGCTGGACTACATCACGAAACCCTTCCATCTGGAGGAGGTGTTCGCGCGCGTGTCGACCCACATGGAGTTGCGGACGCTCAGGAAGCGGCTCCAGGACCACAACGCCCGTTTGTCGCATATCGTAGCCGACCAGATGCGCGAAATCTCGGATTCGCAGGTGGCGACCATCGTGGCGCTGGCCAGGCTGGCCGAGCGGCGAGACGACGACACCGGAATGCATATCGACCGCATCGGAGCCTTCGTCAGCACACTGGCCATGGTGATCCCCGAATGCATGGGTGATGACCAACGTGCCCACCGGGACTTTGTCGGGATGATCGCTCGGGCCGCGGCCTTGCATGACATTGGCAAGGTTGGGCTGCCGGACGCAGTGCTGCTGAAGCCAGGGAAACTGACGCCAGAGGAATTCGAGACGATCAAGGCCCACACCACGATCGGTCAGGAAACGCTGCAGACGGTGCTGGACGGCTATCCCAGCAACGAGATGGTTAGGATCGGGGCTCTCGTGGCCCGGTCGCACCACGAGAAATGGGACGGTTCGGGATATCCCGATCGGCTGGCGGGGAAAGACATTCCGTTGCCGGCCAGAATCGTGGCGGTGGCCGACGTGTATGATGCCTTGAGGTCCAAGCGTCCATACAAGGAGCCGTTCTCCCACATGGAGGCCGTCCGCATCATTCGCGAGGGCCGGGAACGGCATTTCGATCCGGCGCTGGTCGATGCATTCATCGAGCAGGCTGGCGAGTTCGAGGCGATCTGGAAGGCCTTTGTGGAGAGGCCGGCAAACATGAGGCTCGTGAACAAGCGACCTGCGGCATAGACCCAGGCTCATTTCCTTGCGGCCAGTGGACCGCAAGCCTGGATGGATGCTCGAATGTTGCCGTTAGGCCGAAGTTCCAGCGCGCAACAAGCCCCAAGTGCCCAGGCATATTGAGTTTCACCTGAAAACCACTGCGACGTTTCTGACTACAAGTCGAGCAGTTCGAATGCTCGCTGCTGCAGCGGGGTGGCGGTGG
>CAIZWN010000049.1 GCA_903936705.1 uncultured Myxococcales bacterium | reverse complement strand
GGCTGGGTTGCTCATCGGTTGCACCTCCGCAGGCAGTGTGCTCCGGGGTGCGAATGCTTGGAAGAATGCGGTTTACCGAGCGGTTACGTGCGCCTCGCGCGGGGGCGCGATGCCGACGTATAAGCGCCGAATCTCAAACGATTCCCCGAACGCGTCCGCGAGGGCGGCGGCGGGGGTCTGTCAACCACTGGCGGCGCAGAGAGCGCCCGGGGTACTCTCGGGGGGCGCAGAGCGGTGCAGAGCTGTTGACAAAGGGCTTTCCTCTTCTATTGAGCTACCTCCTGCTGGTCGTTTCCGCTGCATCCAGGCGGCCGAGCATCTTCGCGGCCTCGACGACGCAGAGGATGAACAGACCCGCCAGAAGCGGAATGGCAAGCTGATAACCGGACAAAGGAAGCGTGGCAAAGACGGCGTGCAGTGGTGGAAAATAGATGACGCCGGCCTGTAGTCCCAGAATCAAGCCCGTGGCACCCAGGAGGGCCTTGTTCGACAAGGGATTGAGACGGAACACCGACTCCCGTGAGGACCGGCCTGCCTGGGCCTGAAAGACCTGAAGAAGCACAACGGCGGTCAAGACGATGGTTTGCCATTCCGGCTGCCCTGTGCTCCAGGCCCACCACGCGACCGCAAGGTTCACCATCCCGAGGAGGACACCTTGCCAGAGGATCTCGAGGCCCAAGCCCCTTGCCAGGATGCTGTCCGACGGCTTCTGCGGAGAACGCTTCATGACGCCGCGCTCGGCCGGCTCGACGCCGATACCAAGACCGAGCACGCCGTCCGTGACCAGATTCAACCAGAGGATTTGAAACGGGAGCAGCGGCAGCGGCATGCCCAGAAGCGGGCCCACGAACACGAGCAGGAG
The DNA here is from genome assembly GCA_903936705.1 of uncultured Myxococcales bacterium. Classification (GTDB taxonomy): domain Bacteria; phylum Myxococcota_A; class UBA9042; order DTJE01; family DTJE01; genus CAIZWN01. The sequence goes on along the minus strand of CAIZWN010000049.1, from coordinate 42,911 downwards.
CTTCCCCAGGTTCCCGGCGAGAGAGAACTTCAGGAAGCGCCGAACGTTGTCGTTGATGGCTCGGCCTTCCTCTACGGCGGTGACGATGGTCGAGAAGTTGTCGTCGAGCAGCACCATGGCCGCTGCCTCCTTCGAGACATCGGTACCAGTGATACCCATGGCAACCCCAATGTCGGCACGGCGCAGCGCCGGCGCGTCGTTCACGCCATCGCCGGTCATCGCCACCACCTGGCCCCGTCGCTGCAGCGCCTCGACGATCCGCAGCTTCTGCTCTGGAGCGACCCTGGCGTAAACCGAGACGCTATCAACGAGGTTGTCCAGCGCCTCTTGCGACAGGCTCTGTAGATCGGGGCCGGTGACTACCTTTCCCTCACCGAGAATCCCAAGATCCTGGGCGATGCGGCGGGCCGTCACCGGGTGGTCGCCCGTGATCATGACCGGTCGAATCCCCGCGCTCTTGCAGGTCGCGACGGCGAGGTGCACCTCAGCACGTGGCGGGTCCAGCATGCCCACGAGGCCTATGAACACGAGATCCCGCTCGAGCCGGTCCGGCTGCTCGATACTCTCTGCCTCCCCGCTGGGAGCGAAGCGAAAGGCCACGCCAAGGACGCGCATGCCATCGCGCGCGAGTGAATCGTTGGCCGTCGTGATCCGCTGGCGCCACCCATCGTCGAGCGGCGTGGGCCGGCCCGCGTCCCAGACGTGCGAGCTCACCGTGAGCAGGCTGTCGACCGCGCCCTTCGTGAACACTAAGGGGATGCCCGGAACGAGCCCTTCGCACCCTCCGATCCAGGCCGCGCAGTCCGCGACGCGATGCACCGTGGTCATGCGCTTGCGCTCGGAATCGAAGGGCACCTCGGCTACTCGTGGAAAAGCCGCATCGAGCCGCTCTCGCGACAAGCCATGGCGCAGAGCAGCAACCACCAGGGCGCCCTCGGTGGGATCACCGACTGCGCGGAGGCGACCGGGCTTGGCGGGATCGGACTGGAGTACGGCGTCGCTGGCGAGCGCTCCCCCCATCAAAAGCAGCGCGAGGGAAGGCTCCCGCTTGATGAATGCAGCTTCTTCCTGCGCAGTCACCGCCGCTGGCATCCCCCGGCTCATCTCCTCGGAAATGTCGATCCGGTGTCCTGCCAAGTCGAGCACCGTCACTGTCATCCGGTTCTCGGTGAGGGTGCCGGTCTTGTCCGAGCAGATGACCGTCACCGAGCCCAGAGTCTCCACCGCCGGGAGCCGCCGAATGAGAGCGCGTCGGCGAAGCATGCGCTGCGCGCCCAAGGCGAGCGCGATGGTCACGACGGCCGGGAGGCCCTCGGGGATCACGGCCACCGCCATGCTCACCGAGGTCATGAACATGAGCTGTATGTCTTCCCCGAGGAGAACACCGAGCCCGAAGATGGCACCCACCACGACCAGCGCTGTTGCGGCCAGCACTCGGCCCAGCCGATTCAGTCGGTGCTGCAAAGGCGTCGTCACCTGCCCGACATCCTGGAGGAGATCGGCCACTTTTCCGAGCTCGGTTCCCATCCCGGTCGCGCTGACCATCATCTGCCCACGGCCGTACGCCACGCTCGTGCCCATGAAGGCCATGTTGACCTGGTCGCCAAGCGCCAAGACGCCATCCCCCGGAAGCGCGGTCGACCTCTTCTCGACAGCCTCCGACTCCCCGGTCAGGACAGCCTCCTGTATCCGAAGGCTAGCGGCCTCGAGGATGCGGCCGTCTGCCGGGACCAGGTTCCCGGCTTCCAAGAGAACGACGTCGCCCGGAACGAGGTCAGAAGATGCAACTTCGACAACGACGCCCTCGCGGCGCACGCGCACCTGCGGCGCCGCGAACTTGCGAAGCGCGGCCATCGCGCGCTCGGCGCGAAATTCCTGGGCAAAGCCGAGGGCGGCATTGAGCAGCACGATGGCAAGAATGGCGATGGCGTCCTTGAGGCTTCCCACCACGGCGGAGACGGCGGCTGCGACGAGGAGCACGACGACCAGCGTGCTCGCGAATTGGTCCAACAAGAGACGCCACGGGGATCTCCCGCCCCGTTCGAGAAGGGCGTTCTCTCCGAATCGCGAGCGTCGAGCGACGGCCTCGGCGTGACCAAGGCCGCGGACAGGATCGCTTTCGAGGAGAGCCGTGGTACCAGCCGAATCGAGTCGGTGCCACGAGGCAGCGGTCATTGTTTCAGCGTTCATCCGGTTCATCTCCATGTCCTGGCAATCCGCTTCCAGCGTCCTCGGCGGGGCGACACGTGCCGCCCCAGTTCCTTCCACCGCCGAAGGGCGCTCTGGGCACCCAGGAACGATCTCCAGGCGCCGGATTCAGCCTCGGCGCGGGTGAAGGTGTACCTGCCCTTCGACTGGATTTCCTCGACCCACAGCGACAGCGACGTCATCGACGACATCCCGGGCTCCCGTTCGACGCAACCGCCTGTCTCACCCTCTGAAGTTACTGCTTTACCTGACTTTGGCAAGTGAGCGGGCGTCGTCCCAGGAAGACGCGAATCTGCTCTCCCACTCTTGTTCGCCTTCGCCAACGCAAAGGGAGCCAACCGAATTTGCGAACATCTTCCTGGGGTCGGATTGGTGCGCCGTGATTGCCCGCGAGAGGGCGCGGGTCTGCTCTCGAAAAGCGCACCTTCTCGTACGCCACACCATGAACCTGTGTCTACCTGCTGATCGTGATGGTGAAAAGGCCGGACTCGGGACCATCCGAGGAATAGTGATCGACCACAATGTACACGGTCGTTTTTGCTGTCGCCGTGTAGGTCACGGTCTCCGATTCGCCCGCAAGGTTGTCGTCGCTCCCGGCCAGACAGACCATGTCAATGCAGTCTTGAACGATGTACAACGCCGCGTCATAGTCTGCGGTCACAACCGCTGAAACGGTCTGGCCGGCCTCCAGCGGCACAAAAAAGACTACATCGCGACCTGCGTTTGCATATCCGGTACAGGGCTTTTCCCCCGTCTGCAGATCAGGCTGGAAAAGTGAAATGTCCACGTTCTCCAGCCGGTACGGGTTTGAATCGACGATGAACGGATTCGCGCAGGTGTCTCCCTGACGAAACGCCTGTCCGTTACGCTCCAGCGTGCGCACGGGACGGAAGCCGACGTCCCTGGCGCGGTATTCGATGTAGTAGCCGTCACGTTTCGCAGAACGGGCGAACTGCGGTGCCATGTCGTATCCCGCTCCACGGAACCCACGATTGCCCGTTGCCACAGTCGGCCCTGTGGGGTCAACCACGCTACCCGATCCATAGTCAACCCCGTTCCAAATGTCCCAGACCCATTCATAAACATTCCCGCTTACATCGTACAAACCCCAAGCGTTCGCGGCTTTGTCACCAACAGGATGCGTCGCATCGCTGGAATTGCCTGAATACCAGCCTATCCGATCGAGGTTGGCATCTTGTCCCGACGGATCGGAGATCGTCCCATCATTGCCTGTGCTCGGATAAAAGGCCGTCGCGCTCCCGGCCCGCGCCGCGTACTCCCACTCCGCTTCCGTGGGAAGGCGGAAGCCGGGACAGTCCTGGGGTCTGGCGTAAACCCCTTTCAGCGTGCACGAAAAGTTCGGTCCAGTCCCCACGCAATCAAAGCACTGGGAATACCCCTTCTGCACTGACAGCGCGTTTGCATACGCGCAGGCCTCATGCCACGAAACCTGTTCCACGGGGCAGTTCGTCCCGCAAGACCCGAAGTAGCTCGGCGAGTAGTTCATTCGCGCGCCAAATTCCTCTTGCGTCACCTCTGTCGTCCTCATCTCAAAACCATATGTCAATGTAACCTGATGCTTCGTTTCGTTTTCTGGCTCCCGCCCCAACTCATCGGCGGGCGAGCCCATCGAATAGATGCCCGAGAAAATACGCGTGTACCCATCCGTGACGCATAGTCCGCTTTCGTCATGATAGCCAGCCGCGCACACGCAAAGCCCCGTCGATGGGTCGCAGGCAGGATGCGCGGTCGTGCAGACCACCGGCGCAGTCGTCTGGCCGCACTGTCCTGAGGCGCAGGTACTGATACCGTTGCAAATGTTCCCGTCGTCGCAGTTTGTGCCGTCGGGTTCGTAGTTGGGCTGGCAGACTCCGCTGGCATCGCAGGTGTCCGCGATGTTGCAAGCCGTGATCGAACTGTCACCGCAGGCTTGCCCGAGGCGGGCAGCCAGGTCATGTACGCAAGTGTGCGTGTTCGTGTCGCAGGCTGGAGCCGAACACTCCAAACCGTCATCCACGAGGTCGCTGCAGCCCGAGTCGTTCGCGCAGTCCACGCAGGCGCCTGAGAAACATTGGTCAGATGTGCTGCAGCTCAGGCCATTTGTCTTGTTACGCCAGCCGTTGGAATCGAACACCGAATCGCAATGCTGGCATTCGTTCGTCGGATGATCAGCGCCGTCTTCATAGCAAATCCCGTCGATCAGGCACGATCCAGGCGATTGTTCGTGCAGGCAAACCCCGCCTCCGCTGCAATGATCCATCGTGCAAGCCCTGTCGTCGCTGGCACAACTCTCGGCGCTAGGCTTGCTTGCCCAGGTATTCGTCGTCGAGTCGCACCACTGGCAATCGTTGACCGGGTTGTCAAAATGCTGCGGGTAGCACACGCCCTCGATGATGCAGGTGTCGGATTGCCTGACGTGCGCGCAAGCCCCACCTCCATCGCATCTGTCGTCCGTGCATGTCTCGTTGTCCGTCTCGCAAGCAACCTCGACGTCCGGGTAGGATATTTCGCAAGTATCGGTCCCATTGCAGGATCCGCGCGGTCCACAAGCGTCCGTGGCGCTGGTGCAAGTCAACGGACTGCCGGCCTGGCACGCCCCTTTGCCATCGCACGTCTCACCGAAGGTGCAAAGATCTCCGTCGTTGCACGCCTCCGTGTTCGGCTTGTCGCTGAAAGCCGTCTGACTGACGCTCGGCTGGCACCACATGCAAGGAAAGTTCGGCTTGGCTTCATGTTTGTCGTAACAAACGTCATTCACCAGGCACTTGTCGGCCAGCAGAGTGTGGGTCGCGCAGAGGTGTGCGGCGTCGCAGGTGTCGCTGGTGCACGCAAATGCATCCTGTCCAAGGACGCAAGGATCGCCCACTGCCACCCAATGGCCATTGTTGCAACAAGGGCCATCAGTGCAGTCGACGACAGTCTCCTGCTCCGCAAGGTCTGTTTCTTGATCCAGTTCCGTGTCGCCGTCGATCGCATCCGCCGGCTCCGAGTCTACTTCGCCCTCATCTCCATCTGGTAAAGGTCGCACGCAGGCTCCCTCACGGCATACCTTGTCCAGATCCAGACAGTCCGTGATCCGAACCCAGGAACCGCCTTGGCAAAGCGTTTTCCACGTTCCATCGCAATCCACCGCGTTGTCCGTACATGCGAATCCCTCGTCCCGATCCTCCCCATCCCCATCGGAAGCGACGTAGCCGTCTGTTCCGATTGCTGTCTCGCTGTTTCCACCGCAGCCCCAGACCAATCCGATGAAAGCAACGATTACAGGAACCACAAAATCCGCCAATTTGGCTTTCATGAACAGTACCTCGCCAAACCTGTATTTGCGGGAAAAGCCTATCACCCTTTAGTTCACTGCGATACCGCGGCCGACACCGCGGATCTATCAACCACGGACGGCGTAGAGAACTGTTCCTAACCAATATTCCGTCCGCTTTGAAATCTTGGCGTTTTCCAGCCTGACACGATACCGTCCGCGACCATTCTAAAGATGCTTCAAGCCCTGTTAGCCACGATGCTTTCGTGCCTCCATACCAGGGAGGAACTGGCCGTCGTGGAGCCTGAGACCGTGGTCCGCTGGCATCGCGCCGGGTTCCGGCTTTTCTGGCGAATGAAGTCCGGTCCTTGGCAACCGGAAGGTCGTTAGTGCGTTGGTTTCCGAAAAGCATGAAGACCTGGTCCTCGTCAAGAAACTGAAGGTATGAAGTGCATCGAATCGGGCAAGCTCGTGTCCGTTGTCGACCGAAGCTTCCCGCTGGAGCACGCCGCGAAAGCCCATCGATTCGCGGAGAGCGGCGCAAAAACTGGATACGTCGCCATTTCTGTTTCACCATAAACAGCCAATTTGTGTAGTAATGGCAGCCGGTGCCGTGGGCATGAAGGAGGGCAACAGAAGCCGATGCGTCGAGACGTCGTGGTGTACGAGACTGGGCTATTCCGGGGCTGGGAGTGGGTACGGCTGCGGTACGAATTCGACGGGGGGCACGTGGTGGTGCGCGAAAGGCACACCTGGTCGGGGACGACTGGAAAGCAGGTGCCTATCGCGGACCTGAGCCGGCGAACGCACCGGGTGTGGTCGCGACAGCCGGCAAACTGGGTGGCGCTGTTGGTGGTGTTGCTGATCGGCGCCGCGCTCGGATTCAACCTGGTGATGCGCGAGGGGGGGTTCCAGGAAGGCCAGGTTGATTGGCGGTTGTGGGGACCGGGAATCGGCGTAGGCACTGTCGCCTGGTTCGTCCTCTGGGGAACGCGAGGTCGGCGCGAGTGGACCCACTTCCCGGGGCGCGAGGGGCGTACCGGGTTGTACGTCCTCCGAGGGAAGCGGAACGCCGCGGGACACCAGGGGTTCGTGGACGCGGTGAGGAAGCACGCGCGGTGACACGGAACCTGCCCGGCTCGCCTTTCGGCGTCGGGTCCGCGTGCCGCGCAACCTTGAGGCTGGGCCTTCGTTCCTTTACCATCGGGTCTGGCGCAAGGGGGGACCTGACATCTCCATATCCGGATTCTGCGTCGCATGCGGAACGGTCCACTCGCTGGGAGCGGGAAACAGCCGGCAGCGTGCGCTGGAACTGCAGGCGCATCTGGTAACGAACCGGTGCATCGACGACGGACGCGATCCGCGGTTTTCCACCGACTACCTGCTGGGCGCGGCCCGCGGACAAATGTTCGGAGTCCTCGAATGCAAGGCGGCCAGCGGAAGCATCGTCGTGCTGCGCGCATTCTCGTGCCAGTACAACGGCGAGTGGTGCGTAGACGGCTGGGTTCCGCCCGTTCTTGATGTTCAGGAATTCCTCCGCATCACCGATCCTGTCGACCGCGAAATCAAGACGCTCGACCGGATGATTTTCGAAGGCAAGGAGCCTGGATTGATCCGGCGGCGCAGGGCGCTGTCACGGAATCTGACGAAGCGGATCCAGGAGCTCTACCGGTTCACCAACTTCCGCGGCGAGACAAGGGCGCTGACGGAGGTGTTCCAGGGAGGAATCCCGACCGGTGCAGGCGACTGCTGCGCGCCGAAGCTGTTGAACCACGCGGCCATGAATGGACTGACCCCCCTCGGCATCAGCGAATTCTACTGGGGCCGCGAAAACCGCTCCGGCACGCGGAAACACGGCGAGTTCTATCCGGCATGCGCCGAGAAATGCCAGCCGATTCTCGGTTTCATGCTCTGCGGCACAGGGGAGTGAAGGAAGGAAGGGATGGAAGATCGGATTGCCCTTCCAATCCTCTACCGCGACGACGATCTGGTCGTCGTGCTGAAGCCGTCCGGCCTGCTGGCCGTGCCTGGCAGGGGCGCAGAGAACCGGGATTGCGTGGTCGCGCGCGTCAAGGCGCTTCTTCCGGAGTGCATCGATCATCCTGCCGTGCATCGGCTGGACATGGACACCTCCGGACTGATGGTGCTGGCGTTAACTGCCGACGCGCACCGCGGACTGTCCCGGCAGTTCCACGACCGTGAAACGGAAAAACGCTACGTTGCGTTGCTGGACGGCGAACTGGCCGGCCACGAAGGAACGATCGAACTGCCTTTCCGGCTCGACGTCGAAAACCGCCCGCACCAGATCTACGATCCGGTCCACGGGAAGACCGGCATCACGCACTGGAAGAAGCTTGCCGTCGAAAACGGCCGGACGCGCGTCGAGTTCCGCCCGGTCACCGGACGGACCCACCAGCTTCGCCTGCACGCCGCCTCGACGCACGGCCTGGGGATTCCGATTCTTGGAGACCGGCTCTACGGTGCCGGCACCGGGCAGGGAAGGCTCAGACTCCATGCGAGCTTCCTGAGCTTCGCCCATCCGCGCTCGGGCGAACGACTGGAGTTCCATTCCGATCCGCCGTTCTAGTACCACTGTGTCGGCTTCTTGGGGCTGAATCTTGATTCGAGTTCCAGTTCCTGGCAGGGAGGTGGCCATGTCATTTGTGACATCGCGAGTTCTCGCTGACTCTGGGCACCCCGGCCATCGCTGAACTTGTGGCGAGAAAGCAGATTTCCTGTTCTCCTTCGCCGACGCAAAGGTAGCTTGTTGCCATCATCAGTGAAGGCGAACATCCGGGGGCGTCCATCCCGTGCCAGGAACCCATGTGCCAGCGAACGGCAGCCCCTGCGCGACCGCTTTACTCACCGGCATCACGAGCCGCGCAATGGCCGCCGTGACCTCGGGAAGGGAGGTCGATTCCAGCCGGCCCTTACGCAGAAAGGCTCGCCACTGAATCAGTTTTCCTACGTCCGCGCTGAATGCCGGTCCAAGCGCCGTGGGAACCGCCTTCGGCATGGGGGTCCGGCGGTTAGAGAAGGTTGCATCCAGCGCCCTGGCGAGCGTAGCGCCATCGAATCCCCGGTACTCCGACAGCTTCCACAGGTCGTAGAAGTCCTTCATCCGGCTGTTTGCCATGTCCAACTCGACCATGGCCTGGAACTTCTCGGCGACGGTCGTGTCGGGCGTGTACCCGAGCAGGCGTGGCGGATCGAAATCGAGCAGAACCGGGAACACAATGTCCTCGGGATAGGGGACGACCGGATCGCCGAACCCAACGTCCACCTGCATCGAAAGGCGCGTCCGTTCCCCGAGCCTTCCCGTGCACTGGACGGCCTCCAGATAGGGCATCATCACGCGCTCCACGCGGTCGATGCGCGCGAACTCCAGCAGCACGCGGACCGAGGCATGCTTGCGCTCCCGGCAGAGACGAAGAGCCTCGATCGCGACCGTCAGGCCCACCTTGTTACGAAACCGGAAGCAGTCGGCCACCGTCTTCTCGGGCCCATAGACGCGGACGGTCACGCCATCGACTTCGTGGGTCTCGATCCCCTCCTCGAAGGAGGGCCCCGAGAACTGGAAGACCCTCGTCGGCGGCTGTCGTACCCGGCGGCGGACAGCCAGGATGCGGATGCGGTGACGGTCACCGACAATGCCGGGGATCCTGGTCAGCCTGACCCTGGCCAGGCTGACTCCGGCCAGGCGGACCCCGGACCCAGCGACCAGGGCGCGCCGGACGATGCCCCTGGGGACGTCGGACCGTCGGAGCTAGACGCGGAGCTTCCTGGCGATGAAGACGTCGTCCCGGAGGATGACGGGTCGTCGGATCCTGGGCTGGCGGACGAGGGCCCAATGGACACGGGGCCGATCGTGTGCCCGCCAGCGGAATGGATCGCGATTCCCGGCGGGACCTTCCAGATGGGTTCAGCTTCGGTCACCACGTGCTCCGGAGGGTCATCGTGCGCGGAGCCCGTCCACTCGGTGGCAGTACCCGGGTTCGAGATGAACAAGACGGAGGTACTGGTCTGCCAGTACGCGCTGTGTGTGGCCGCGGTCGGATGCGAGGCGGGCGGGAATTCATCGGCCCCCGACCTCAACCCACGAGTCAATGTTTCGTGGAATCAGTGGAAGGCCTATTGCGCGTGGACGGGTGGGCGGCTGTGCACCGAAGCCGAATGGGAATACGCGGCCAGGAACGGGAGCGCCGGGAACACCTACCCGTGGGGGGACGCCGCTCCAACATGCACCGATGCTGTCTACGGGACCGACACGTGCGGCTCCCCGTCGGCGCCGTCGCCTGCGTGCTCGAAGCCGGCGGGGAACAACGCGTGGGGCGTGTGCGACCTGGCAGGGAACGTGGTCGAGCTCGTGGAGGACTGCTACCAGGGATCCTACGACGGGGCTCCGTCGGACGGTTCGGCGAGGCAGACTTGCGACACGTATGGCGGCAATACCAAGGTCACCCGCGGCGGCGGCTTCCGCTGGAATGCGGACAACCTGATGGCGGCCGCCAGGGGTGACGAGTATCCCGGAGTCTACTCGGACATCGTCGGCGCCCGTTGCTGCCGGACCCAGTAGGCTGCTGGGTCCGCGCAATCGGAATCGTGCCATCGTGGTCCGATTCAGGTGTCGGCCAGAGGCTTCCCAGCCGTACCTTCTGCCCGTCGGCGCCCTGTACCTGCCCATCACGCAGTCGGTCGATGACGTTCATCGGTCGCTCCTTTCGAGACCGGCGAAGCGCTGGCACTCCTCCCACAATCGGTCGCGCGTCGCCTGGGCCTCTCGCGTCCACGGGAGGTAGTGGGTGTCGCGAGCCTTTCGGTCGAACCAGAACGCGCCGCTTGGCGTTGGCGCAGGCTGGCAGACAGCGAGCCAAACGACGGTGTCCGCGCCCTCCGCGGGACTGCGCAAGATGCGTTGCGTGAGCTTGTAGAAGCGCGGCAGCGAGGTCTGCACGCCGGAGGTGTCGGCCCAGCCGGGGTGCATCGAGTAGACCGAGACTCCGGCGCCGGCGAAGACGCGAGACCACCGCTCGGCGAGCACCACCTGCATGCGCTTGGTCTGGGCGTAGGCGACCACGCCGTCATAGCTGCGGCGGTCCCAGCGAAGGTCGTCGAGAGCGAGCCGCTGGGTGTACATGCCTCCCGACGAGACGAAGATGACCCGCGCGTCGCCCGCGGCCCGCAAGGGCGTGGCGAGCAAGCTCGTCAGGAGGTGGGGTCCGACCACGTGGGTGGCGAGGGTGAACTCGAGGCCGTCGGCGCTGAGAATCCGGCTCGGCGGCAGGGCGCCAGCGTTGTGGACCAGCGCGTGGACCTTCTCGAGACCGGCGCTCGCCACATAGCGGCGCACCGAGGCTAGGTCGGAGACGTCCACCAACGCGAGCTCCACTCGGGCATTTCCGCTGGTACGGCGGATCTCGTCTCGGGCAACCTCGGCACGACCGGCGTCGCGACACAGCAGGTGGACTGTCGCGCCGCGCTTCGCCAGCGCCTCCGCGGTCGCCCGGCCGAGCCCGGCGTTGCCGCCGGTAACGAGACAGACGCGCCCTGCCAGGTCGACGGCGAGGTCGGCGGCCCGAAACGCTCGGCTGTGCCGTTGAAACCCGATGTGGTCAAAGGAACCGATCACGTTCGCAACTCCTGCAATAGAGGGAGCGGCCGCTCCGCAGATGTTTCCTGCAACCACTTGGCCAAAAACGCAAGACCGCCAGCTCCTTGGCCTTGGCCTCGACGTCGACCGTCATGCGCATCCCAACCCAGCAGGCAGGAACATCGCCCGGTCGAATGAAATCCGCATGGCGTCGAGGGTCGTCGCCGTGCCAGCCGCCCATTGGATCCTCCGCGCGGCGTATCTACTCCCCCGCGTAGATCGCCGAGGAGAAAAACCACATCGGCGAGAACGCCAGGTGGCCTTCGCGGACCCGGAACCCCAGCCCTTCTGGGACGACGACGCGCGTCTTCCGCAGCCCAGGCGTCCCGACCCCGCCGCCGCCCGACCCCCGCCCTGACCTGCGCGGTGTCCTGCACCCAAGGTCCATCGGCCCAGCGTAATTCACGGCCGCATCGGCATCCCGTCCCAGAAGTCGCAGGCGTCGTCCTCGTATCCCGTGGCCTGGGTGATCGCGAAATCAAGGACCAGGTGGCGGTCGTCGGCAGCGTCGTAGGCCGGCCAGGGGTGCGTCCCGTCGCCGTCGCCCGGCTCGCCGGTGCGGACGAACGCCGCCCAGTATGCCGACATGTGTCCGGCCAGGTCCTCCTGGTCCGCGTCAAACCAGGCGCCGGCCGGGGCCGCGGCGAAAACGAAGGGGAGCTCCGCGGTGTGGTAAGCCCCGAAACCCGGCAGGGGCAGGAAGCCCGGGGCGTGTAGGAACCGGTAGGCCCGGACAGGCTGTCCCGTAGCGGCCACGTCCCGCATCGTCCGGCGGGTCGGGCAGACGAACACGAAGTCGCCGAGGAGCGCGTCCAGGGTCTTCTGGACCGACGGGTACGACGCCACCGGGTAGCGGGCGAGGATCGCCCCGGCCTGGCCACCGAACGCCGTGCCGACGAAGGCCGTGAACGTGGCCTCGTCGATGTCGCCGGGGTAGGCCAGGAAGCGCAGGAGGCTGCCTTCATCGCCGTTCGACCCGATCAGCAGCGGGACCCGGTGGGAGTCCCCGGCCCGGACCCGCAACGCGGGCTGGCCCGGCAGGAAGACCCCGTCCACCGCCGGCTGCCAGAAGGCCCCCTCTCCGAAGAACAGCCCCTTCCTAAGCGGGAGCGCCTGGCGGACCTCGACCTCGTCCTTCCCGCGCAGGCACGCCAGCACGTCCGCGGTCCCGTCGCAGCCGAGGGCACCGGCGAGGGCCGCGCCCTGGGCCTCGGCGCCGGCAAGGTCCGGGAGGCCCTCCATGCACGGACCGCTCTGAAGGATCGCCCGATGGAACAGGCCGTCCCCCCCCGCGGCGGCCAGCTGCGCGCACACGCCCATGCCGCCGGCCGACTGGCCGGCCAGGGTCACGTCGCCAGGGTCGCCGCCGAACGCCGCGATGTTGCGATGGACCCACTCCAGGGCGGCCCGCTGGTCCAGGAGACCGAAGTTCGTGGGGTGGGCGGGGTCCGCGGCGGTCAGGGCCGGGTGGGCCAGGAACCCCAGGGGCCCCAACCGGTAGTTCAACGTGACCACGACGAGGCCCCGGTCGGCAGCGAGGCGGTCGCCGATCGTGACCGAACTGGCCGACGCGCCCATAAGAAAGCCGCCGCCGTGGATGAACACCAGGACCGGCGCACTGCCCGACCGCCCCGGGGACCAGACATTCAGGGTCAGGCAGTCCTCGCCGTAGGAGGGGGCCTCGGCCATGAGGCCCGCGTCCTGGGCGCACCCCGGCCCGAAGACGTCGGCCGACAGGACCCCGTCCCAGCGTGCGGCCGGCTGAGGGGCTCGCCAACGGAGGTCCCCGACCGGCGGGGCCGCGAAAGGGATGCCCAGGAAGGCGCGGGGCCACCCGATCTCGCCGGTGCCACGTACCTTGCCGCCTTCCGTCGCGATCTCCGCGGGCAGGACCGGGGCGCCCGGGTCCGGGGCGGCGTCGGGAGACGCTTCGGGGGTCGCGTCCGAAGCCGGCTCGACGAGGGTCTCCCCCGGGACGTCGGCGGTGTCGGCCTCGACCTCGACGGGCGAATCCTTCGCGTCCTGCGATGCGCCGTCCGTGCCACAACCCATGGCCCACGCCAGTGCCCACGCAATTAGGACAGACCGCCTCATCGTGATTCTCCACTCAGAGCCTGCACAGGCGGCTCCCAAACCCCATGCCGCCCCGGCCCAGGACCGCCAGCGCCAGATACCGTCCCGGCAGTGCGCAGGAACAATCAAGGACCTGATCGTTCTTCGATGGGAGTATTCCGCGGGGCAGGAGGGGAATCAAGGGGTCGCGTGGACGAGGGTTGGGTCGGAGAAGCCAGGCAGCGGCAACCCCTCACGGCAACATCGCGTGCCACCGATCGGCCGAGACGACCCGCAGGGACAAGCCTTCCACGCGGGTCTTCCGGCAAATCCCGGGCTTGTTAACCAGTTGCACGGCGGTCGACACCTGCAACTGTCGCCACCGACAACGCCCCATGGAAGCGCCGCAGCGACGGGGAATGGGTCTCGTCGCCCGACTTGCACTCGTCCAGGCACACGGGTTGATCTCGCTCTGTCAGCACGTCGACCACCACCACCGGGCGCCTGCATCCACGGGCGCAGCAGGCCGTCTTGGTCCCCCGGCGTTCCCGATCTCGTGCGTTTCGGATGTATGATCTGCCGCTGTACAGGAGAGCGACGATGAAGAGGACTTGTGGATCGAACGGGCTCGGGATCGCCTGCAGCCCGGTAGTGCTCGCGTGCACGGCCGTCGCGGCCCTGTGGGTCGCGGCGTGCGGGGACGCCGGGGACGGACAGCCCCCGGCGACAGCGACGTGGTACCAGGACGCGGACGAAGACGGGTACGGGAATCCCGCGAAGAGCGTCACCGCCGACGTCACGGCGCAGCCCGCGGGCTACGTGGGGAACGACTCGGACTGCGACGACGCGGACGCGGCCGTGCACCCGGGCGCAACCGAGGCGACGAACGGGAAGGACGACAACTGCAACGGCCTCACCGACGAGAGCGGAGCGGACACCCCGCTCACCATCGACGCCACCGGCGCTGTCCAGTCGACGGTCACGATCACGGCGCCCGGCGGCACGAAACTAGTCCTGACCAGGGGCACGCGTATCGGCCTGATCGCGGACGGCGGGGACGTCGGCCTGCCCGCGACGACCGACAAGGTCGAACTCTTCCTGTCGGAGGGCACGGACGGCCCGGCCCTGCCCAAGGAAGTGACCTTGCTGGTGCGGTTCCAGATCGGGATCACCGTGAACGGCGTCCCGAAGCACGCCCTGTTCCTGGCCGGGACGGGCGAGGGTGAGCAGGGCCTGGTCGCGAAGATCCAGGTTCCGGCGGGAAGCGTCCCGGACGGCGCGATCGCGCTGCTCTACGACGTCACGTCGGGCAAGGCACTGCAGGTGGCGTCGGCAACCATTGTTGAAGCCTCCACCCCTTCGACTCTGATCGCAGAGGGGGCCGCGGCCTCGGCCCTCGAGCCCTCGGGCGGCCAGGCGTCACTCCCCGTCGGCTCGGACGGTTCCTTCGCGGGCGGAGGCGCGGGCGGCGGCAGCGGCGGCGGGGGCTCCGGGAAGTTCTCGGCCACCTACGACGTCGCCGACCCGGGATGCATCGACGTGGGCGGCGTCCAGGTGTGCGGCCCCGTCCTGGTTGACCGGATCGAGGTCAGCGAGGAGAGCACCGCCGAGATCCTTGGGATGTGCCTGTTCGGCGCAAGCGATTCGGCCACGACGGGTGCCCTCGCCGCGGGTGCCCAGTTCTGGTGCACGCGCGCATCCGCCGCGGGCGGCGGAGCGACGGTCGTGGTGTCCTCGAACCAGGCCAACCTGCCGCTGATCCACGCGTACCTCGTGCGCGCCGAGGACGGCCTTCCCATGTTTGAGACCTACGTCCACGCGTCGGGCGGCCTGGGCGGGCCGGGCGGAGCCTCGTATCCCGATCCCTACGGGAACAAGGACTTCGAGTTCGCTGGATACAAGCAACTGACGTTCCACTCGAAGACGAAGAAGTACGACGAGATGCGGAAGCACGCGCTCCAGCCGCTCCTCGACGCTGGGTACGAGGCGAACCAGAAGTGGTTCGAGAAGACCGCGGACGGGTACACGATGCAGATCGACGTGTACGACACGCTGGACGGCCGTGTGAAGCTCCACGAGGACGTCCTGGCGAAGGAGAAGTGGAAGGTCCGCGCGGACGGCACGCAGGGGAACAAGGGGGCGTTCGAGGACTCGGAGCGGTACAGGGGCACTGTGAAGGCCTACATGAACTTCCCGGGGTCCGGGACGATGAAGGTCTGGGAGGTCGTGGCCAACCCGATCTTCACGCTGGATTCCGCGTCCGGCCAGGAAGGCTACCGCGTGTTCAAGACGACCGGGGGCACGCTGACGCAGACCGTCTGGACCGTGCCGCTCCCGGGGGGCACGTGTAAGGGCGAACCGGAGAAGTACGAGGACACCTACGAGATCGCCGCGAGGGACGGCGTGCTTTACGTCTCCACCGGCGACGGGGACACGGTCGAGTACCAGGCTGGCGCTTCGATCTCCGACGAGCCGGTCCAGGACAAGCCCTACCAGATGTGCTGCGTCGGCGTGCCTTGCGAGAGCGACACCCTGAAGGCGGGCGCGCAGCAGCACGAGTGGCTGGACACCGGGAAGGACAGGCGGAAGGCCGGGCCCGACGGCTCGCTCCAGGGCACCTACACGTCCCCGCTCAACAACGCCGTCTTCGAATGGAACCTCACCCCGGACACGGGCGGGCAGTGATGCGCAGCGCCCTCGTAGTGCCCTCCCTCCAAACGCGGCCCTGGACATGCGGGGATAGGTCACTCGAAGCCCCCCTTGACTGGCAAGCGTCGTCACGTACAGACTCGTGTCCATGGAATCGAGTGCTGTCCACCGTCACCCTGTCCTGTCCATGTCTTTTCGAGAGAATTGCCGTTGCCCGTTGAGACTGCCAAGCGCCCGCCAGAAGGCGGTGGAGGAAGCATGGAACCATATTCGATATCCAACTGTGACGTGATCATCGCAGGCACCGGACCTGGTGGGGCCACTGTGGCGCGCGAGTTGGCGCGGCGCGGCAAGAAGGTGGTCATGATGGAGTGGGGGCCTGGTGGGCCGGTGCGGGGGAACATCTGGCAGTACATCACGGAACTGCTGATACCCGGGAAGAGCCTGCTGGTTACCCACGGCATGCTTTCCATGGTGCGCGGGATCACCGCCGGCGGCAGCTCGATGTTCTACTACGGCACCTGCTTTCCTGTGCCTCTTGAAATGTTGAAGTCCTACGGGGTGGACATCCAGGATGAAGTCGAGGAAGCCAGGAGGGAACTGCCGATTGCGCCCCTGAAGGACGAGATGTTCACGCCAATGGCGGGAAGGATCCAGCAGGGGGCGAGGCAGGCCGGGTTTGAATGGAACCGGCTTGAAAAGTTCATGTACCAGGACCGCTGGAAGCCCGGGATGCCCTTCGGATACTACGGCGACAGGAACGCCGTGAAGTGGAGCGCCAGGATGTACGTGGACGAGGCGGTCTCGCTGGGCGCTGTTCTGATGGACCGGGCAAAGGTGTCCCGGGTGATCATCGAGAACGGGAAGGCCACGGGCGTCGAGTACTATTTGGCCGGACGGTTGTGCGCGATTTCGGCTCCGGTTGTCGTCGTAGCGGCAGGCGGGATCGGGACGCCGATGATACTGCGCAACAGCGGCATCAAGGAGGCCGGATTCGACTTCTTCTTCGACCCGTTGATCACCGTCGCCGGAACGATCAGCGACGTGAAGACCGGGAACGACGAAATACCGATGTCAGCGGGAACCTTGCTTGAGGACGATGGGTACATGATGACCGATCTCCCCCTCTCGCGACTTACACATTTCATGTTCACAGGGCAGGTGCTGAGGTTGCACAGGCTCTTTTCGTTCCGCAGCACTGCCCGCATCATGATCAAGGCTCGCGACTCGCTGGGCGGCCGGATCACCGACGGGGGCGGGGTCAGAAAGCACCTGTCACGGGAGGATCGTGACAAGCTGCTGCACGGCTGCGAAAACGCCAGGAAGGTACTCAAGGAGGCGGGCGCGAAGGACATCTACAAGACCTGGTATTTTGCGGCCCACCCCGGCGGCACAGTCAAGATCGGGCATCTTGTCGATTCGACGTTGAAGACCCAGTACGACAACCTATACGTCTGCGATTGTTCCGTTATTCCAAAGGCCTGGGGGTTGCCGCCCACGCTGACGATCATCGGCCTGGGGAAACACCTGGCGCGCCATCTGACCGAGGAGAAGGGGAAGAAAGTGACGTCTTCAGAGGACCAGGTGACCCGCGGCTGAAGAAGCGACTGAGTGTTTGGCTGACGCTAGAGATCACTGGAAAAAACCAGTTCGTCCGGAAGACCTGGGGCTGACAGCCAGCCGGGAAATGATTCGGTCTGTCCGAACACTCTTTGCAGATAGGCCAGCGTGAATGCCTGTGTCAGTTCGTGCTGACGGTTCCGCACAATGAAGGGGCCGCTGCCGTCGGATGGGGGATCCCACATCTTGTCATCAATGAACTGGCCGTGATTTCCCTTCTTGATCATGGCCATATACCTGGGAGTTTCCAGTTGATGGAACACCTCGTAGCACTTGTCGGCAGTGGGCTGGCCGTCCTCGGATCCACCCATGACAAGGCCCTGTATCGGGAACAGGCTTTGCGCGTAGGGGTCTTCGATGGCTGGGGTATAGACCGGCCCCAGGAACACGACGGCCCTTACATCTGACAGACCAAGTTCATGCGTGTATTCCGCGCCTTTTGAATGGCAGACAATCGCGGCATCACCGCCGGTTCCCATTCCGGCCAGCGCTGCAAACCAGTCCTGCGGGGAGTTTCGGCCTTTGTTCATGACCGAATAGTCGCCATTGTCAGGAATGGCGGCCAGAAATCCCCAGCTTGCGAGGTGCCTGGCCAGATATTCGAAGTTCAGTGGAAGATACCCGTCCCCGTGCATGAACATGACAAACGGAAACTGTCCGCTGGCCGGAGGTCGCCGCAGCCCGCCACACGTTGCCGGGTAGAACACGCGAACCTTTGAAAAGTTCTTGTTGTAGTCCGCGAAACCAACGGCCCACGGACCGATTTCCCACGGATCAACCGGAACAACCGCGGTCGCCGGCGGATCGCCTGGTTTGCAGGCCTGCAGGTCGGCGTATTTGGAAGACGTTTCTATCGGATCGGCAAAGCTTGCACTTCCGACATTCAAGGAACCGCTGGCGCCGTCCTTCCTTGTGATAACCAGGCGATTTTCGTCCTTCTCGGAAGACACTCCAACGCCGCCGATTGTCGCCGAGGTAAAGAGGCCATACCCGGCCCCATCGACAACGATGAAATCCCCGGGCGCGCCCTGCAGGGGGTATGCCGACTTGATTTCGATACTGCTCCAGCCGGGCGAGCGCTCCTCGCACAGGCCGCTGCAAAAGTTGCATGTCGCGCTGTTGCCGCAAGCGGTTGCCCTGACGCAAGGAGGATCGACAGGGCCGATGTCAGCCTGGACGGTATCGACGACGGCTGCGTCGCGGCCCGCATCGACGCTGCCGCCTGGGTCGGTTGGTTGATCATCGTCGTTGATAACGTCGTGCGAAGCCAGGTCGTGAGGTTCAAGCTGGTCGTCAATAACATCAGCCACGTCCGCATAACCGTCAGTCGTCACGCGGTCCGCTGGAAGCACATCCGAAATATTCGTGTCGACAAAGACCGGGACGTCCCCTGAATTTCCGGTATCGCGCAAGTCGCCTTCGGCTTCAGACGAACCGCCGCATCCCCACACAACGGATGCGACAACAAGTGCAGCAACCTGAATCTTCATGTCAATTCCCCTGCCGACATGACAGCTTTACTACATTCGAGGAAATGGTTCACGTGTCGAGTCAGGGGAGATTTTCGAACCGGGCCGATTCCAGCCAGCGGTTGATCACCTGTCGATGTGTCTTGAAGTCGTCCGGATTCCCCTCGGCACTGACGTTGAAGACCCGCCGACCGACGACGAACACGCGCTCGACCTTGTGAATCGCGCCACGCTTGCTGTGGCGGGCATCGATGACAGCCTCGTGGCCGACCAACTTCCCACGCTTCACGACGCGATCGCTGACATAACGGACATCGTCGAACATACGCCGGTATTGCGCCTGGTACTCTTCCAGCAGCAACGCCTTGGCAGGCACCACCTCGGCGGATCCAACCACGTACTCCTTCGCCATCATGATCAGGAATTCCCCACCCGAGTCCCGGCGGCACTTGGTCATCTGAACAGGAGTCCCCTCCTCGACCCGTCGATCTTCACACTGCCAGCCAGGACCGGCCGGCCGCTGTGCATCTACCTTTCCGGGCATCGGCGACGCCGGTGCCGGCGCTTCCCCAAAGGCAACCGACGATGCCAGCAAGACCGTCATGTGCACGGCAAGAATCGAGACTGCGATACGACACATCCTTCCCTTCAGCATTGCATCCTCCTTCCGCTTTCCACATCGAACTTCAACCACCGCGCTCTGGCACCAGCATCACGTTGTCCGGCTGCGGGTCCAGGTGAATGAACCCTTTCTCGTGGGCGCGATGGTACTACGTTTGAACAGCGTTGACCTTTGAAAGGCGGCTGCTGGCAAGTGATTCTGAACAACAGGGAACGGTACCTGGGAATGCAGTCGCTAAAGCGGGTCTTGCGAAGTACAGACGGCAATCCCTGATGGACGTCAACCGGCATTCCATGTAACTTCCTGCCGAGATTTTTCCCGGGGGCAATCATGCCGAGTCCCGTTTTCCAGCCGGCCAGCATTCCTTTGTCCGGCATTCTTCGGATCGGCGTTTCGCCCGAACGGGCCTGCGGAGGTCTAACCACTTGAACCAGCCTGCAACTCCGGTACGCCCAGCCTGCCAGCGATGCCGCCGTCCATTGATGGCCTGCTGGTGCCAGCGTTTGCCAACACTGGACACGGCCACGCGAGTCGTCTTTCTGCAGCATCCGCGCGAGGCCAGAGTCGCCGTGGGCACGGCCAGGATGGCCCACCTGTGCCTGCCCAATTCATCGCTGCACGTCGGCACCAGGTGGGACGAGGACCCTGCTGTCATCCTCGAACTATCGAACCTGGACAGCCAGCCGATACTGCTGTTTCCCGGTCCGAACGCGCCCGACATCCTGAAGGAACCGCCTGCTGGACCGGTCACTCTGGTTGTCATAGACGGCACGTGGTCCCAGGCTGGCAAGCTTGTGAAACGATCCCCCGTCCTGTCTGCCCTGCCCCGCTATGGTTTCGTTCCCCCGGCCGCAAGCGCCTACCGTATCCGCAAGGAACCTCGCGCCGACTGCGTTTCAACGATCGAGGCGCTGGCCTATGTTCTGGGGGTTCTGGAAAAAAATCCGACAGGGATGCTTACGCTGCTGGACCCGTTTCACGACATGGTGGAATTCCAGGTGGATCACGCGCAGCGCCTGCACCAGCCGCGCCGCAGGATCAAGAACAGAAAGGCGGCGCAGCCTTCTTCATAAACCAGGCCGAGATCCAGCAAGCCCCTGGCGCAGCCATCAAGCAAGCCGGACTCAGCCATCAAGCAAGCCGGGCGGCCACCTTGCACGCCGGGCCGCCTGGAATAACCGTTATGCCTCCCTGACCGCCGCCAGAAAGTCGGAACTGCGATACCCCGCGCCGGACGCCAGCTGTGCCATCCGTTCGCAAAGAACCTGGTCCGAAAAAAGGAAGGGAGTTTCAGCATTCGCCCGGGCTGCCTGCCACAAATACCGCACGACCTCCTCGAAGCCCTCCTTCCTGAACCATTCGATTCCGCCGCTGTGGTGCAAACCGGTTGCCTGCCTGCCAGCCGAGTCCATGAACAGACGGCTGAAGGCCCTGGCCAGCGACGGGCCGTCCACCGACAGGAAGAGGTCGGCATTACCCAGCAGAACCTTCACGATCAAGGAAGCCGGCAGTCCCTGTCCATGAAGTCCGGCACGGTCCAGCACGCGAGACAAGCCGGTCTGGTCCAGCCTGGCGGCAAGTTCGGCAGCCTTAGGCTGGCTGGATGAAAGCGGCCGCGCAAGAACCAGCCACACCAGCAGCAGAATCCGCCGATCATCGGAAGTGCCCGCCTGGGGCAACTGGAGGATCCTCGCAAGCGCCTCGGCGGGATCGACCAGATCCACTCGCGATGCAAGAACTCCAGGATGATCGGATGCTCCGAATGGCTTGCCACCCTTCGTCACAACTGATGCCGCAAGAGGATCCGACGCAACGTCCGTTTCCACAGCCACAGAAACTGGCACCAGCGCGGCCATCAATGCCTCGCCGCAATCAAGAATCGCGAAAATCGCCTGCCGGCGCGCCGAGGACTCGACCGCGACGGCATCAGCCCGCACCGCATCAGCCTGCACTGCGTCAGCCTGCACTGCATCAGCCTGCACTGCATCAGCCTGCACCGCCTCAGCCCGCACCGCATCAGCCTGCACCACGTCAACCTGCACCGCGTCAACCTGCACGGCGTCGGCCTGCACGACGACCGCCTTCTGGCACGACTCCAGCAAGGCCCTCATCGCCATATGTGCCGCTTCGAAACGCACCACCCGGCACTCTTCGTCCACATTCTCGACCGACGATCCACCCAGCCGCACGTGCAGTTTGGCCAGCGTCCCAGCCGCATCGTCGCGCAACTCCCGAAAGTCCAGGAACGCCTTGTAGTCGTAGGCTCCAAGCTCGACGTACAAACCGCTGGCAACAAGTTCCTGCCCGCTGCGCAGATACTCGCGGCCGCTGGAAAGGTCGCGGAAGGCGTAATAACAACCCGGCGCCGGATCGAACCCGAGGGCCTCCCCAAGAGACGTCTGCACCAGGGCCGATTCCCCCTCCGCAGTCCTGCGAGCCATGGCGCTGGAGGTATTGATCCATCCTGCAGTCGCCGCATAACGGTTGTGATAGACGACAAGGCCACGCTCGCCGCCACAACGGTTCGAGTACGCAAACACGTCCTCGTTGACCGCATCGCCGACAACGAAATCGTAGAGGGCAAAGTTCTCGGACCCGCTGAACAGATACCGTTTGCGCATCAACGGGAACACGCGCGACTCGTGCGCCGCAACAAGGTGTTCGTCGATCGCTTCGTCCCACATGGCACGCCGGTATTCCATCCCGTACTTCTCGTGGAATCCTTCGACCTGCCCGTGACCGAACATGGGAAGGCCGGGCATCGTGACCAGCAGCACCGCGGCCCCGATGTATTTGCCCTCCCTGCCGAACTGCTCGATGGCCGTCAGTTCGTCGGGGTTGTTCATGAAATTCACGAACCGCTTGAGGATCTCGGGATTGAATTCCAGCACGTTCTTGATTGTCTGCCGATACTTGGCGTTATCCTCCAGCTTCAGCATGTTCATGAAGGCGCTGTTGTAGACCCGGTGCATACCCAGCGTCCTGACGAAGTACCCCTCCATCAGCCAGAAGGCCTCGGCCAACAGCAAGGTGCCAGGAGCCTCGGCAGCAACGCGGTCCACCACATCACGCCAGAACTCGATCGGGAATACCCGGTCGAACTCCTCGGCCGACATCCCACGCTCGGCGCGCGATGGGACACCGCTTGGCTGTCCGGGCTGGGGGTACCACAGGCGCTGAAAGTGCTTCTTGGCAAGTGTCATGGCCGCGTCGAACCTGATGATCGGCGACCGGCGCGCCACGTCGAGGATCGTTCGTATCACCGCCTCCCGAACCTCGGGCAGCAGGTAGTTCAACTGGGCCGTATCGTTCCAGGGAGTGCTGGTACCGTCGTTGCCGTGGTACATGTACCGAACGCGCCCGGTACGGTGGTCCACGTGCTGAAAAACCACCGCCGCATCACGCTTCTGCCAGTAGCCGTCCTCGATTCGCAGGCTGACGTTCTCGTCGAACGACAGGTCGGGACCGGTGTACCCGTACGCCGGATATGGTGGGGTTTCAGTCTGGACATACCAGTCCGGGTGTTCCAGGACCCAGCGCGAATGGATACCGGTGTGGTTAGGCACCATGTCGCTGGCCAGCCGGATTCCCTTCTTGAAGGCACGATCGCGCAGGCTTGCCAGGGCATCCTCGCCCCCCAGATCCCACGCGACCTGGTAGTCGTACAGCGAATATGCCGACGCAATGGCATCGGGATTTCCGGCAATCTGCTTGATTCGCTGCGAAGCCGGAGACCGCTCCCACAAACCTATCAACCACAAGCCGGTAAAGCCCCATCCCGCCAGCCGGTCCAGTTCCTCGTCGGGAACCTCATCCAGCCTGCTGATCGGTCTTTGATAACGCCGTGACAACTGGTCCAGCCAGACGTAGACCATCTTCGCGATCAATACGACATTGGACATCCAGTCGGCGTCCTGCGAAAACGCCTCGATCTCCGGGTAATTGCCGAATCCAGCCGGGTCTCTTGTGCCGAACTCCAGCACCTGAGGCGGCCCGGCCGTCCCCCCCCACTCTCGATCCTCCTCGCGAATCATCTCGAAAGCCGTCAGGATGTCGTCGAACAATTCCTTGGGCAGCAGCGCCTTCCAGTGGTCACGAACGTATTCCACCTGGCCTGCCAGCGAATCCGGTGACGCCAGAATCGGCGCCCTCAGCAGATCGGGCAGCGATCGGCCCGAGGATCCTCCAATCGACGGAGCCATCCGAAGACCGTCCTCCAGCAGGGCTGCCACCTTCCTGTATGCTGTGGCCGACGCCAGCCAGCGGTCGTCAAGCAGTTCCCGGAAGTCGTCTATTGCAGGGTTCTCGGCCGCCACCCGCAACAGCAATATCTCGCGGATGACCGCATCCCGCCGCTCGATTGCGTCCAAGCCGCCGTCGAGATAGCCATCGTCTTCGATCACCCCGTCCAGAACCGGCGCCGGAGGAAAGAACCGGACAAAGCCCTCTTTCGCCCCCGAAACTTCAGCCTCGGATGATCGGCTGCGAACATCCGCTTCAAGGCGCTTCAAAATCCCGGGCTGCAACGTCCCGGTGTACTGGTCGATGACGTGCCGCTGTATGCGGGTCAAAAGCGCGTGAAGATGAAGGTGACGAGCCTGGACCGGATGCGCGGTCGGATCTGCCAGCCGGTTCAGCCTGACTGCTGCGTGCCGCAGAAACACCACATCGGGCACCTGCCCCTGGGCCTTCAGTTCGTCCCTCACCTCGGAAAGGCGCAGCCGGTCCCACATCTCGCGGGCGATCTGTATGCCGTAAGGAAAGTGTTCGGAATGGTTTCCCATGGCGATCCTCCGCGTCACCCTTTCCGCGAACCGGGCGGGCGGCCCGGAGGCAACACTAGTCTAGTCGCAGGTGCCACTGGACTCCCAGCCCAGCACCTGACCGACGCCCTCGGTAATGAAGCCATAGCGACGTGCGTTCCAGTAGGGTTCGGACAGGTCGGATCCGGGCTTCTGACTGCCACCCTCCAGGCCGACCCCGCTGCGCAACGCGTAAGGATTGCGCTGCCACAACCAGTCCGTGTGCTGGCGCAACGCCACAGGCAGCGGCCCCGAAGCCATCTTCAGCGTGCACTTGTCGTTTGGCAACATGCACTGCAATGTGTCGCCCGCATCGCACGTCAGGTACTCCATCAGGTTCTGGCCAGGGATCGTCAGGCCCATGAAATTGATCTCGGTTGTGCACAGTTCGAATTCCCTTGGCGACGGGCATTCGGCCGTGATGCCGTCGGGCGCGTGCGCCAGCACGTATTCAGGTGTCAGCGTGTAGCTGCGGCGGGGATCGTCCAGCACGGGATTTCCGTCGACGTCGTAACCGTTGCCACCCATGGTAGCCAACTGTTCCAGCGCATACGACAGCGCCTGCTGCTTGCCGGTGGCAATCGCATCCGGCACCTCGCCGGCATACATCAGATTGAAATCCGCGTTGCCCTTCTGCTTGAGCAACTTGTCCCACATCTCGGTGTGAAACGACTTCTGCAACGATGTCTTGAACTCGCTGTCCTCCAGCATGGACAGCAGCACCCACCAGGATCCATACGTCAACTGGTCCCCGAAGAAGTGACTGCAGTACTTCGGCTGATCGAACGCGCCCGTGGTGGCTACGACTCCCAGCCCCTGCTGGTTCCCGATCAACTCGTCGAACAGGAAGGTGCGGTACTGCTGGTCCCCGGTGAACCAGTAGGCCATCGCGGCCAGGTGCATCAGGTGGATCATGTCGCCGCCGCGCAGGTTCGGGAAATAGTAGTGATCAATCTGGTTCTCGTTGCCGGCGCTGGTGTCCATGTCGTTGAACAATTCCAGGAAGTCACCCAGGAATCCCTCGCTGGTCGCGTCGATCGTGCGCCACGGGGTCATCTGGATTGTGTCCGGGCACGACTTGTCGAAAGTCTGCTCGTTTGAGGTGTTGATCTGCCGCTGCACGTATCCGACGATCTTGTCCATCTTGGTCAGGTCGATGTCCCCCTCGTCCAGTTGCAATTCGCCAGCGTTGAAGAACTGCATCAGCGAATCCAGCAGGGCCGGGTTCTGCTGGAGATTGATCAACTCGATGCGCTGCAAGCGCTTGAGGTAGCACGTCAGGTGGTGCGAAATGCGCTGCTTCATGCCTTCGTCACGCAGCATCGCGTAGGCCATCGGCAGCGCGTTCATGGGGCCGGTGTTCTGGTCAATCGACGGACGCCCTTGCCACATCGGGGTGCCCTTCCAGACCTTGCCGTCCGCGTCGGCTATACCGTCGGTGTAGACAGCCGGCAGCTGCGACAAGGCCGCGGGATCGACCGGACGCTTCTGGTGATTCAACTGGAACTGGTCCTCGTATCGCAGAATGTGTTCCGCACTCTTCGGCGCACCCGGAGGCATCAACAGGAAGAAATAGCGAATGAAGTACCCCGGGACGCCGGTCACGTCGTACATCGTCAGCAGCGTGCGGATTCCGCGTTCCATGCGCTGATAGTCGGCCTCGGTCCCGGTCTGCGAATAGCGCAGAATGTTCCCGACCACCGTCCAGCCGGTCCAGATGCCGGAATCTCCCATCCCCTCCTGAGATCCGAAACGCTCGGGCTTGGACCATTCGGACTCGGGAGTTCCCGGCAAAGTGGCCGCATTGAAGCTGAGTTCGCTGGTCAGCCCGTCAGGCGAGAGATACAGGTCGCGCCACCGTTCGAACAGGAAGACTCGCTTCACCATGGGATCCGGCTGGGAAGTGAAGGCACTGGTCGTTGTGTCATAGACGTTGCAGGACTGCATGACGCCTGCGTTGCAGCGCTGCTGCAGGTAGACCGAGCAACTCTCGACGCCCGAGTCCTTCAGGGGATCCGTCGGGGTGGCCAATGGGGGCTTCAACACCAGCGGCGGCATTTCATTGACGTCAGAAACGTCAGGTATGGCGGGGACATCAAGGGCGTCGGCGGCATCGACCTGTACTGGAAGATCGCCTGCGACATCCGGCTGCGCATCGGTTTCCAGGGCCTCGGGTCGATCCATCCCAGGGTCGCTGGCATCCAGCAGCAATTCAGAATCGGCGACATCGACGGTGTCCGGCAGCGTGGTCGTATCGGATCCATCCGATCCACTGTTGCACCCAGCGATAACTAGAATTGAGATGGAACAAAGAATTCCATAACCGAATTTCATGCTGGAGCTCCTCATGTTGAACGGCTGAAGTCAGCCATGACTGACACCGGCCCAATGCGCGGATCCTAGACTGGGACACCGTTCCTGTTCAAGGGCACAATCGGGATTTCGGATGGTGTTCACACCAGAAAATCAACGGTCGCCCGAACGGCCGCTGCGGCCTCAACGACGAAAAGGTCATGACCGCAGCCCGGCAGGATCCTGGTCTTGATCCCAGGTGCCGCAAGTTCAAGACGCTTCACCGCCTTGTGGACCGAGAACAGTTTTTCGTTTTCGCCGACAAGGAACATGGTTGGCACGTTCAGCTTGCGAAGATCATTGTCAGACAGAACGCGCGGAGGCACCGGGCGACGGGAAACAAAACATTCCCGCGCCAGCATCACGTCATCGACGATGGCCTCCAGAATCGACGCACCCTCCCCTTCGCGCCCCGCAAGGTCCGCCATCAGCCATCCGATGAACCGCCTGGTAAGACCGCGCAACGGCAGCATCGAAGGAATCGCGTGACAGACAAAACCCGCGCCAAGCGGCCTCACGACCCCGGCCGGGGCCATCAGGACCAGCTTGCAAAGCCTGTTCGGATGCCGCAGGGCGTATTCGGCCGCTATCCAAGCCCCGTACGATGCGCCGATCATCCGGACATCATCGCCAAGTCCCAGGCCGTCAAGAAGCTGGTCGATCCAGCGGCAGAATCCGTCGGCATTGCGGATGGGTGACAGCCAGACGCTTTTGCCATTGTCGTAGATGCTGTCGATCGCGAAGGTGCGAAAGTGCCGCGACAACCCTTCGATCATGGACATCCACATCAGCGAGTTCGCGCCCATCCCAGGCAGCAGGACCAGCGAAGGCAAGGCATCGTCGCCACTGATCCTGACGAATGTGGTTCCAAAGCTGGTTGGCACCGTCAGGCAATTGGACGGGACAGGCCACATCGCCGCCTGCCGGTCATAGTGTGAATGATATCGACGCATCGCCTCGGGAGAACGGAAGGGATGGTGGGGGGGCAATTGCATGACACCGGTCCGGGCTAGGAAGCGGCACGGGCAGAAACCGGCACCTTGTCTGCGACACGCACTACCGGCGTGGCAATCCGCTTCTCAAGATACGCCAGGGACTCGTCTATCCGGTCGATAAGAATCAATCCAAGGTCCCCGGGGCGCAAACGCGACAAAGCAGCTTCAATTGCCAGGAATTCCCCGCGAATCTCCGAAACCTGAGACACGCGCCCGGCCCGCATCAGGCCTTCCCTCAGCAAGCCAAGAACCTCGCCATCCTGACGGCCTCTTTGACAGGCATCCTGGTACAGGATCACCTCGTCAAAGGCATCCCCCAGAATCTCGGTCTGACGCCTGATATCAACGTCGCGCCGATCGCCTGCCGCGCTGATCATTACGACGCGCCGCCTTGACGGCATGCGATCAATCGCCTCGACCAGTGCGCGAATCGCGTCTGGATTATGACCGTAGTCCGCAATGACCGTCGCACCCTGGTAATCAAGGACATTGAACCGCCCCGGAGCAGTCCGGATATCGCTGACGAACGTCGACAGGCCCGATCGGATGACATCGTGATCAAGTCCCAGGCCCAGCGCGGCGCCAATCGCGGCCATCGCGTTCTCGACCTGGAAACGGATGGCCCCTTGGCGCGTAATCGGGATGCTGTCCAGCGCAACCCTGAATTCGTCGTCACCCTTCACAGCCAGGATTTCCGATCCGTCGATGCTGATTACCAGACAACCCGCCGCCCGGTGAGCAGCCAGTATCGGATGATTCGGGTCGCAACCGAAGAAGGTCACTGATCCGGGACAAGCGTCGGCCATGGGCGCCACCAGCGGATCCTCGGCATTCAGAACGGCGGTTCCATGCGACGCCACGCTTTCGACAATCACCCTCTTGATGACTGCCAGATCCTCGACCGTCGTGATGAACGAAAGTCCCAGGTGATCTCCGGTCCCGACGTTCGTGACGACTGCAACGTCGCACCGATCAAAGGCCAGGCCCTCACGCAGGATACCCCCGCGCGCAGTCTCCAGCACTGCCGCTTCGGCCCTGGGATTCAACAGGACCGAGCGCGCGCTGCGAGGCCCGCTGCAATCCCCGTCATCGATGCGCTTGTCGGCGACGTAGATTCCGTCCGAACAGGTCATCCCCACGCAACGACCTGCCGTCTTGAGGATGTGGGAAATCAACCGAACCGTCGTAGTCTTGCCGTTGGTGCCCGAAACCGCGACAACCGGAATTCTGCCCTGATCGCCGGGCAGGAACAGGGCATCGACCACCGCCTCGCCGACGGGGCGTCCCTTGCCAAACGACGGATCCAGATGCATGCGGAAGCCCGGGGCCGCATTGACCTCGACGACCCCGCCGCCCTGCGCTTCCAGGGATCGATCGACGGACTGGCAGATGACGTCTACGCCACAGATGTCCAGACCCACGACCCGCGCGGCTTCGACTGCCCGTTCCGCCATGTCGGGATGGACGTCCTCGGTCACATCCGTCGCGGTCCCGCCAGTGCTGAGATTCGCATTCCCGCGCAGCAGCACGCGACGCCCAGCCGCAGGCACCGTATCGGGAGTCATGCCCATTTCGCCCAGGAACGACAAGGCTATGGCATCAAGGGGAATCCGCGTCAGCGACGTGGCATGACCGTCGCTGCGGCGGGGATCCAGATTGACGACATCGACCAGTTCCCGGATCGATCTGGTTCCATCGCCGACAACCTGGGGAGGCTCCCTGCGGGCTGCTGCAACCATCCGTTCGCCGATCACCAGCAGCCGAAAGTCCTGACCCGGTATGTATTTTTCGACCAGCACCTCGCGAGTCACCAGGGTTGCGGCCTCGAAGGCCTGGGCGACCTGCTGGCGGTTCACCAGGTTCACGGCAACGCCACGGCCCTTGCTGCCGTGACGCGGCTTGACAACAACAGGGACACCGATCTCGCAAGCTGCGGCCCAGGCGTCCTCGGCATCATCGACGGGCCGCCCGTGCGGCACCGGCACGCCTGCTGCATCAAGCAGCATCTTGGTCAGTTCCTTGTCCTGCGCAATGGATTCAGCGATGGCGCCGGTCCGGTCAGTCTCGGCTGCCAGGATGCGACGCTGCTTGACCCCCCAGCCGAACTGGACCAGACTTCCGTCATTCATGCGCCTTATTGGAATGCCACGCGCCAGCGCGGCACGAACGATCGAACCCGTGCTGGGGCCAAGCCTGATATCCTCGTCCAGCGCCCGCAAGGCCGCCAAAGCCTCATCCACACTGAAGGGGCGATCCTCGATGGCCGCGCGACAGAATTCCTGCGCGGATTCGAACGCCAACCGCCCGACCTCCTCGACGTCGTACTGCACGATGACCTGGTAGGTGCCTGCCTCGATTGTTGCGGCGGTACGGCTGAAGGAAACCGGGCATCCCCCCCTGACCTGGATCCCCAGCGCCACGCGCTCGAGAACGTTGGCCAGACCAACGCCCCCCGAGGCGCCTTCGGTCAGCATCTGGCAGACATCTGGAAAATACTCGCAAGCACGAAGCGCCAGAATGGAATCAGGCAAAATCCGCAGCTCGGAATCGGTCAGCGAAACAACGGCCTCAAGGACCGTGCTGCGTGACCAGAGGTTGGAACCGCGCAAAGCCCGGACGCGACTGACTTCCATCGACGGTTGTCCCCTTCAAGCCGCAATCGATCACAAGGCCACGCCAGCTATGTACGGCGTGCCTCGATCCCGACGCGAACGCGGTTGACGGTCGATCCCGGGTCGGCCTGATCGGTCTGCACGACGACGATATCGCCATGCTTGATCTCGGCAAGCGCAGCTTCGATGGCCGCGCAACGATCCGGAATTTCCACTATCTCCCCCCGACGGGACCCCGAAGATGCCCCGCAATGAAGAAGATTACGGAGAGACCCCGCCTGAGGTTCCATAATTGATCGGTCATCGCACAAAACTATCCGGTCGAAGGCGTCGCCAAGGCACCTGCCCTGCGCGTGAAGATCCGCGTCACGACCCGTCGAACCCCCGGCAAACACGACCGCGCGCCTGCCGGTCGGAAACGCATCCAGCGCCAAACCCAGGGCTTCAAGCGCCTGGCAGTTCCGCGCGGAATCCACCACAACGATGGCCCCCGCGTGCTCGAAAATGGTGAACCGGCCAGGCGCCTCGTCAGGTTCGTCACCGAAGGCCACAAGAGCAGCGCGGATCGCTTCAGACGGCAAACCCAACGACCACGCCGCCCCGACTGCCGCCAGCGCGTTCTGCACCTGGAACGCAACTTTTCCGCGCTGCGTAAAGGCCACTTCGCCAAGTCCGACAAGGGGCGTTTCGGCATCGCCTTCGCCAAGCACAATTGCGCCATTCCTTGCGGTCACGGTCCTTTTGCCCTGCTGCCTATGGGCTGCAATAACCGGATGGTCGGGATCCACGGCAAAGAACAGCACCGAACCGGCCGACAATGGCGCCATTTCAGCAACCAGCGGGTCCTGGGCGTTCAGGACCGCAGTGCCGCCCGGCAGCACCACGTCCACTGGGCACCGTTTCACCGTGTACATGTCATCGGGTGTCTCGACGAAGTGCTGACCCAGATGGTCTGCCTGGCCGATGCATGTCACAACCGCAACGTCACAACGGTCGAATCCAAGGCCCTCCCTAAGAATGCCGGGGGCGCCTGCCTCGATGACGGCCGCATCAACCGCGGGATTCAGAAGCACCTTCCGAGCGGTGGCAGCATCCGAATGTTCCCCTGCCTCGATTGTCCTGCCTGCGACCTTGAACCCGTCACTGCATGCAAGCCCGACTCGGAAACCAGCCAGTCCCAGCATGCGCCCGACCAGCCGCGTGACGACCGTCTTGCCGTTCGACCCCGTAACGCACACCAGCGGAATCCGGCCATTCTGTTCAGCCGGAAAAAGGTTGTCGATAATGGCTTCGCCGACGGGACGAGGTGTCCCGGATGCCGGCTTCAGGTGCATCAGAAGGCCAGGTCCGGCGTTGACCTCGACCACTGCCCCACGCTGGTCCTTCAGCGGCAGCGAGATGTCCCCGGCAACCAGATCAATGCCGGCGATATCCAGGCCAACCACCTGCGCGGCCAGCACGACCTGCTGAGCAACGGTTGGGTGAACATCGTCGGTCACGTCGAACGCCACGTTCCCGTTTCGCTGAACCATGACGCGTTCATCGTTTGCCGGCACCGAATCGGGCGAATGCCCCTGTCGCTGCATGTCCAGCAGCACCACCGCATCATGCAATTCAATCAGGTTCAGCGGGAAGCCCTCGCCTACGCCGCGACGAGGATCGGAATCCAGTTGCGCCACCACCAGTTCGCGAACGGTCGATCGCCCGTCCCCGACCACCCACGCAGTCTCGCCACGCGCTGCGGCCACGACACGGTCGCCAACAACCAGCAGGCGATGTTCGTTTCCCTGGACGAACCGCTCGACCAGCACCCCACTGCCCTCAAGAAACGCGGCATCGAATGCCCTTTCGATCTCGGCGCGGTCGGAAAGATCAGTAAAGACACCTCGTCCGTGGTTTGCGTCAAGCGGCTTCACTACCACGGGAACACCGACATCCTGCGCCGCAGCCCAGGCGTCAGCGGCGCTGCGGACCCTGCGTCCTTCGGGGACCGGCACGCCGCACGCATGCAAAAGCTGTTTCGTGAGGTCCTTGTCCGACGCGATCCACTCGGCGATTGCACTGGTGCGGTCGGTCTCGGCAGTCCAGATCCTGCGCTGCCGCGCGCCTTGCCCCAGTTGGACGAGGCTGGCGTCTGTGAGACGGTGAGTCGGAATCCCTCGCGCCTCGGCAGCTTCGACGATAGCTGCCGTCGATGGCCCAAGGCAGGCTTCGTCGGCAATTTCCTTCAAGGACTCGACCAGGGCAATCGTATCGAAGGAGCGATCATGGATGGCGGCCAGCAGCAATTGCAGCCCGGCATGAAGACATGCCCGGGCTACCGTCTCGTTCCTGTAACGGATAGCCACCTTGTACACGCCAGGGTTCGTAGTCTCCCTGGCCTTCCCGAATCCCACCGGTGTTCCGGCCAGATTCTGCAACTCGATGGCCACGTGTTCAAGAATATGCGCCGCCCAGGTGCCATCCCGCAGGCGCATCAAGAATCCGCCCCGCTCGCCCACGCCGCAGCGATGCTCGACAAGGCCGGGAAGCCAGTCATTCAGCCGCTCGTAAAGCCCAGGCAAGAGATTCGACGGGGAATCCTTCAATTCCTGCAGATCGACCAGTGCTTCTAGGCAACTGCGCCGCGACCACACATTCGGTCCGCGCAATGCACGAACTTCCAGGATTTCCATCGCAACCTACGAAAGGAAGGATTCGTGAAAGCGGGCGGGATTTTACTCACGGTCATGGCGGAAGTAAACTGCGATGCGTCAAGGGGGGCTGGAACTTGAAGGACCCGCTGGATCTGGGCGCTGTCAGATCGCTTTCGGCCTTCGAGGTCGTCGGCGCGATTCTTGAACCCGGCGAGCGATTGCTGGCGTCGTTTCTTTCGGACCTGGATTCCTCCAGGCGTTTCCGGGAATCGCTGCTGGCACTGACCGACCGACGCCTGCTGGCCTTTGACAACGTCGGGGATCGGCAGGTTACCCACGCCTTCAGTCTGGTCGATGTGTCCAGCCTGACCGCCCAGGATCGCGGAGGCATGGGGACCCTGGAGGCTTCCGGCGCTGAAGGACTGCTGCTGCGCTGGCACTACACGCTTGCCCGTGCCTCGGGCGCTGCCGGTTTCCTTGAGGCTTTCGACGCCTTGCGCAGCGGAAGGCACATGGACCCACAGGGGTTCGTCAGCAGTGGTAACGACGTCGAGATTCCCGAGGCCATTCAGCCGGATGCACCACCTAGGGTCGGGACCCTTTTCCGACTTTTGCGTTTTGCCCGTCCTCACGCCTCATGGCTGGTGCTGGGACTGGTCCTGTCGCTGGCCACTACCGCCGCCGGGCTGATTCCTCCGCTGCTGACCTGGCCGATGGTGGACGACATTTTGTCCCCGTATCAGGAACAAGTGAAGGTCGCTCGCGAGGATCCGACGATTGGGGAGGTCGCAAAGGAGGCCCGTCTGGAGGCCATGCAGGACAAGGCCGCCGAACCGTTCGCGGTAGTCCCCTGGTATCTTCTGGGGATGCTGGGATCAGCGCTGGCGGCCTGGGGACTGGCCTGGGGCCAGGGATGGGTGCTGGCTCGCCTGTCCGAAAGGATCAGCGCGGACCTTCGCAACACCACTTACGCCCACGTGCATTCCCTGTCGCTGGACTACTTCACCGCCAAGCGGACGGGAGACCTGGTCTCGCGGATCAGCAGCGATTCCGACCGCATCTGCTATTTCCTGTCGGACACCCTGACCGACTTCACCGCGGATTCCCTGATGATCATCGGCACCGCGACCATGCTGTTCTATATGGACCCAGTGCTGGCCGCAGCGACCTTGTGCACCTTCCCTCTGGTTGCGTGGTTCACCTACGCAACGCGATCCCGGCTGACCGAGGGGTTTGCCCGCGGCTACCGTGCCTGGGACGAGATGACCAGCATCCTGGCTGACACCATCCCCGGTGTCCGCGTGGTCAAGGCATTCGCCCAGGAAAAGCGTGAAGTTGAACGCTTCAAGGCCGTCAACCGTCGCATCGTCGCGGCGAACGATCGAGTAAACCGCGTCTGGACGTTCTTCTGGCCGATGATCGCGATGCTGAACCAGATCGGCCTGGTGGTCGCCTGGGGGTTCGGTGCCTGGCGCGTTTACGAACAGCAGATCACGGTCGGTATCCTGACGGCCTTTTTGGCCTATATCGCGCGTTTCTATACCCGCCTGGAATCGATGACCCGCATGGCCGGCAGCACCCAGCGCGCCGCCGCCAGCGCTCAGCGCATCTTCGAGGTGCTGGATAGATCGCCCAGCGTCCCCGAACCTGCCCAGCCCGTCCATCCAGGCCGGATCACGGGCGATGTCGAACTGCGCAACATCTCGTTCAGGTTCGGCAATCGCTTGATCATTGACGATGTAAACCTGGCAATCCGCCCGGGAGAAATGGTCGGCGTCGTCGGTCCGACGGGGGCCGGCAAGAGCACCCTCTTGAACCTTTTGTGCAGGTTCTACGACGTCAGCGAAGGATCGATTCTGGTGGACGGCAAGGACATTCGTTCCTTCCCGGTCGTCGAACACCGGCACAACATTGGTCTCGTTCTGCAGGATCCCTTCCTGTTCTACGGAACCATCGCCGACAACATCGCCTATGGGCGACCCCATGCATCGCGCTCTGAAGTCGTTCAGGCAGCTCGTGCGGCACGGGCCCACGAGTTCATTCTGCAACTGCCCGAGGGATACGACTCGATCGTCGGCGAACGCGGCCAGACGCTTTCTGGCGGTGAGCGCCAGCGCATCAGCATCGCCCGAGCACTGCTGATCGACCCCCGCGTGTTGATCCTGGACGAGGCCACTTCATCCGTAGATACGCAGACCGAGATACAGATCCAGGAGGCCCTGGACAACCTTGTCCGCGGCAGGACGACCATTGCCATAGCTCACCGCCTAAGCACGCTGCGCAACGCCGACCGGATCGTGGTCCTGGATCGTGGCCGGATCGTCCAGACCGGCAGCCACGACGTTCTTCTTGCATCCGAGGGCTTGTACCGGGATCTTTATCAGGCCCAGGCGCAGTCGCATCAAGATCAGGATGGTCAGCCCGACTCAGCGGAATCCGGGCCGGTCCAGTCACAAGGTATTCGCGGGGACGGCGTCCATGGATGAACGGAACGAATGCACCGATGAACCTACCCTGGGTCTGGATGGCTTTGGCCGGCTGGTTCTGCAACGCCCGGGCGCCGATTCCGTGGCCGGTATCGTGCCAGTGCGCTGCTTTCCGTTCACCGCTCCGAACGAACGTATCTCACTGTGCGACGAACAAGGGCGGGAGGTTCACTGCATTCCCGACCTCGCAAAAACTGGTGATCAGACGCGCGAACTTATCCAGCGCGAGCTGGCCCGTCGCGAATTTGTCCCCTGTATTTTGAAAATCAACGGGATCACTCCGGATTCCGAACCGACTTCATGGGACGTCGAAACCGATCGGGGACACACGCGTTTTCTGCTGACAAGCGAGGATCACGTCCGCCGTATTCAGGATCGTGGTGTCCTGATAACGGCATCCGATGGTGTGCGCTTCCTGGTTGCCGACCGTCACCAACTGGATGGTCAATCCAGGAAGCTGCTGAGGCGGTACCTTTAAGGTTTCCGTTTTACCCCTTGCTGGTTCCAATGACACCCTGCGCGCAACGGTGCCATGAGCCGGGAACACGCGGGATCGATCATGAGCTACAGGAATCAGGCTTGACTGGGTTCTACTTCGCAGGCTTCATCTGGCCCTTGTGGCAATCGGCGCATCCTGCCTTGCCAGCGAACTCGCCCTTGCCTGCCTTGGTCTTCTCGGCCATGTCCTGGGCGCTCTTCCACAGCTTGTTCGAGGGATTCGGCGCCTTCTTGTCATCGACATGACAGGTCGCACAGCTCTCGGCCCCAAGGTCCTTCTTGTACCCTGGCTTGGAAATCGCCAGGCTGGACGCCAGGCCCACAACCAGGAACGCGGCACCCACGAACACAAGCTTCTTAGACATCTGAACGTCCTCCGGTGGGTCATCGAGGCAGGACCCATTATCCTGCTTGTGACTTTCGGGAATCGTACGCGTGTTTCCTTTGGCCGGGTTCGTGCGACGCGCTTTCTTTCGAGACTCATTGGAAAATCCCGGCTGACAACCCTCCCGCATCATGGCGTACGAGGTTGACAGAAGGTCCAAGGCTCGTACAGTGGCACCCGTCCGTCGTGGGCCACGCCACGACGCAAGGAGGCATCACCGTGTGCGGTGTCGTGGGCGTCTTCGGTGTGCAGCGTGCCGAACGTTTGGTTGCCGAGATGCTGTTCGCCATCCAGCACCGTGGCCAGGAAAGTTGCGGGATCGCCAGCCGCAACTCGCGCGGCAACATCTCGTCCCACAAGGCGATGGGCCTGGTAAAGAACGTCTTGATCGACGACGTTCTGGATCGCAATTCCGGCGATGTCTCGATAGGGCACGTCCGCTATCCGACTGCAGGCTCCAGCGACATCGCGAACTCCCAGCCGCATGCAATCGATCTGGCAGAGGGACCGCACATGGCCATCTGCTCGAACGGCGACATCATCAACTACGGCGAAATTCGTTCCTGGCTGGAGCGAGAGGCCGGCTTTACCTTCAAGAGTGAAAACGATGCCGAATTGATCGGCCGCCTGATCGCCTACCACCACGTGGTGAAACACGACTCGATAGAGGACGCCATTCTGAAGACCCAACAGGAATTGAAAGGCGCATTCTCGACGCTGGTGATTCTACGAGACCAGCTTTTCGCGTTCCGGGATCCGCACGGCATACGTCCGTTGGTGATGGGGAACCTGGACTTCGACGGCACCGGCCTGCCGCAGTCCGAAGGCACCGTTTTCGCGTCCGAGGGATGCGCGTTCGGGATCATCGGCGCAAAGTGGGTCCGGGAGGTGCAGCCAGGCGAAATCCTGCGGCTGCAGCGGGGGCAACCGGTCCAGACGGTCCACCTGAATCCCCTGCAGATGCGGCACTGCGTCTTCGAATTGATCTACTTCTCGCGGCCCGACTCCGAGACGTTTGGCGAAAGGGTCTACGAGGTCAGGCAGCGGATCGGCGCGTGCCTGGCAAAAAAGGACGATGACCTCGTCGTGGACGACGACCTGGTGGTCCTGCCAGTGCCCGATTCGTCCAATTTCGTGGCGCTGGGATACGCGGCAGCAAAGGGTGCCAGGTTCACGATGGGACTGCTGCGAAACCACTATGTCGGCAGAACCTTCATCAAGCCGAACCAGAAATCCAGGGACGAGGGAGTGCGACAGAAATTCAACCCGCTGCCCGGATTTTTTCCCGGGAAGCGCGTGGTACTGATCGACGACTCGATAGTGCGCGGGACCAGCCTGCGGAAGATCGTTCGCATGCTGAAGACGGCCGGCGCGCGCGAAGTGCACGTCCGCATCGGTTCGCCACGGGTGATCGGGTCCTGTTACTACGGCATCGACACGCCGACCAAAAGCGAGTTGATTGCGAACCGCATGACGATCCCGGAGAGCGCCGACTACCTGAACGCCGACTCCCTGAAGTACATGGAAATCGAAGACTTCAACGGCGTCCTGGCATCAAGACCGGATTTCTGTTTCGCTTGTTTCGACCTTGACTACATCTACCCGCCCGAAAACTATGGCATCAAGACGAACGTTCCGACCGAACGCGAATGATTCACGAAGCTTGACGCTGGAACAGGTGGCGCTTGGTGTAGACGTACAGGGCAAACCCCAGCCAACTGGCCAGGAACAACAGCGTCTCCATTTGCGAGATACGGACCATGGTTCCCGGATCCATGAGGCTTCCAAGTTCTCCCAGCCCCTCAAGGCCGGCAGTGTCCTGCGCCAGGCCACCCGCAATCGCGCTGACGCTGGACTCGATCGCCCGGACATCCAGCAGGAAGGCTGCGCGGTCGATCAGATAGGTTGCGGTGCCGGCAAGGAACACCGGCCAGCCCCAGGGTCTCAGCCAGATCAAGGCTGCCCCCATCGACGCGTAGACGGCAGTGAAGAACAGGTGATAGACCGCGGCAAGCGCGCCCGACCGCATCGCCCCGGCCAGGGGGACCGGAGCAGAAACCTGGTAGATCTCCCACGCGGCGGTCAGCAGGACAAATACACCAGCCAGTCGCAGGGTGCCCTGGCCTTTTGGCGCACTTGTTGTCTTCGATGCCGCCTGATGCACCGGAGCTTTCCACGAGCCACCCGTGCGGTCAGCCCCGCAGAAACGGCAGACGATGGCTGCCTCCTGGATATCTTCCGCGCAGAACGGGCACTTCATGGGCACCACCGATTGCCAGGCGACACTTGCGCCGTGGGCATCATACCCCCTTCCTTGGCCGGTAGTTGATCTCGTTGAGACAGCCTGCGCCCAGGCTGCTGATCAGGGTTGTTTCTGGCGTCGCTGCGCCTGCAGATGTACCAGCAACGCCTCCTTGAACGCTTCGTTGAATCCCGGCAGGTGGATGCTGCCGGTCATCTTCCAGTGATCGACCTGCGTGCCCCCGCTGCAAGCAGACCAGCCCATCGTTGAAGTCTCGTTTCCTGGAACGGCTTCATCGAAATCCAGCGTCACGGCTCCAACAACAGGTCCGACAGTGCACACGTCCAACTGGCTCCAGCGGTTGATCAACGACGGCGCATCAACGAATGTGGCATTGCCACCAATCGCGCCCCCGTCATATTCGATAGTCTCGTCATTTGTCCCGTGTATCGACAATATCGACACCGGACTGACAGGCAAGCAGGTCTGCCCGACCGGCATCGCCCCAGCAATACTGACGATCGCAGTAATCACGTCGGATGCATCGCACGC
The DNA here is from genome assembly GCA_903936705.1 of uncultured Myxococcales bacterium. Taxonomy (GTDB): domain Bacteria; phylum Myxococcota_A; class UBA9042; order DTJE01; family DTJE01; genus CAIZWN01. Next base: position 3,825 of record CAIZWN010000049.1, on the reverse strand, counting down.
CATTCTGAAGGACATGAAACCGCCATTCGAATGGCCAATCAGGTAGACGCGTTCCTCGTCGATGTTCAGTACCTGCTTGGCCTGCGCGATCAGCCCCCTCAGGTATCCGACATCATCGACGTCGCTGCCGAAGAAGTCGCAGCACGAGTCGAAGGCATTCCAGAACTGCTGACCATCAGGGTCCACTGTACCTTCCGGGGTGATCATGACGAACCCTTTCGTCGCAAATCGATCAGACAAACCCAGGTAGCCAGCCTGCAAAAAGCCGCTGGCCCCATAGCCGTGCAGAACCATTATCAATGGCCATGCCTTCCGCGAATCGTAATCGGCAGGCACGAACAAGGCGGCCGGCCGATCGCCGCCAAGGAATTCGGGAATCACGACATCGGGCGGGACGTCCGACAATTCCAGACCGGTATCGAATACTGCGGGAACATCGTCAAGCAAATCGCTTGGCACATCGTTCGGCAAATCGCCCGGTCCTTCGATCTCCAGGTCGTCCTGCGTGGACTCGGGCGCCAGGTCGGTTGCGACCACGTCGATCGCCACCGTATCAACGACGGTCAGGTCGGTCAGTCCGCTGCCATTCGCACATGCAATACACGCCAAAACCGGCAGCATTATCGAAACCAGTCTCCGTCTCGTCAGGCATGCGTTCATCCCCAGCCCCTTTCGGTTCATGACTGCGTTCAGATTTTTCACGATTGCGAGCCAATGTCTATGGAGTTTTTGCTGGATAATTGCGAGGTGCAGATCAACCCAATTACCGGCCGCCCTGCCAGAATTGCGAATGAGTGATGCGTGGGTTAGACTGCCGCCCGGAGGTTGTCGCCCGATGCTCCGCGCCAGCGTAACCACCTGCATTATCTTGAGTTTGAGCGGCTGCATCAACGCGCCCGTAAGGCCTGTATCCGGGGATTCGGGCAGGGACGCTCCGGTGGACATCGGGACCGACACGATGGACGCCAGGGACGCCGCCGAAGTGCAGCCCGAAGTCGATAACGGACCCGACAAGTACGAAGACCCCGGCACGATGACTGACGACGGTCGGGATACGACACTGGACCTGGAAGCCAGCCTGGATATCACCATTGACGTGCCTCCACTACCAGGCGAGTTCGGATATTCCTGCACCGACAATGCACAGTGCATTTCGAGTTTTTGCGTTGAAAGCCCTAATGGGCGGGTCTGCTCCAAGACCTGCAACGACAGTTGCCCGACTGACTGGGTATGCAAGATCGTCACGGTAACAGGCGATGTCTCTGCGATCTGCATGCCCATGTCCCTGAACCTGTGTGAGCCCTGCACGATCACGAAGGATTGCAATGGCGAACTGACCGGCGGCCTCGCGATCTGCATCAACAATGGTGCCGACGGCAGTTTTTGCGGTTCCGATTGCGGTACGACCGGGGCTTGCCCGTCCGGATTCACTTGCAGCGACCAGAATGACGGGGCGGGCGGAATGTCACGCCAGTGCATCCCGGTTGAAAACGGGCAGTGCCAGTGCTCGCGGCGGGCCATCTCGATGAGCCTGCAGACAGAATGTTTCCAGGTCGGCGACGGAGGGGCAATGTGCAAGGGATTGCGCAAGTGTCTTGTGGGCGGCCTGACCGTCTGTGATGCCCGCAAGCCTCGTCCGGAGGAATGCAACAACATCGACGACGACTGCAACGGATTGACCGACGAATTGCAGGGCAAATTTCCGTGTTCCAGGACGAATCTGGTAGGCACGTGCACCGGGGCCGGCGACTGCCAGAACGGAATGGTGATCAACTGCGACGCCAGGACTCCCGAGATTGAAAGCTGCAACGGCATGGACGACAACTGCGACGGCAACACGGACGAGGGACTCTGTTACGACGGGAAGGACTGCACCTCCGACAAGTGCGATCCCGGATCCAACGTTTGCGTTTTCACGCCCATAGCCGGCCCATGCGACGATCTGAATCCGTGTACGGTGAACGATCATTGCGACGGCAACGGCCAGTGTGTTGCCGGAGCCCAGAAGAATTGCGACGACTTGAATCCGTGTACCGATGACGGCTGTGATCCCGGTACAGGCAAGTGCATTCACAGGGCAAACACGGCGCCTTGCGACGACGCCGATTCGTGCACTGTGAACGACTCATGTCTTTCAACCATCTGCCGCGGCGGCCCTTTGAAATCGTGCCCGGAAGACGGCAATCCCTGCACGAACAACGAGCGTTGCGATTCCCGAACGGGAGCCTGCATCTGGGATACAAACGACGGAGTCCCATGCGATGACGGGAACGGCTGCACCATCAACGACACCTGCTCGGGTGGAAGGTGCGTTGGACCTGGGGACTGGTGCGATACCCAGACGATCACCTGCGTACCAGTCCCGCCGCAGTCAGCATGCATCGCACCGAAGTGCCTGGTCATTCCAATTGTTGGACCTCAATGTTCCTGCGTCTGTATCTAGTCCCCCAATTGCGCCTCGTCATAAGTCCAGGTGTCTACAGCCGAAGCCTACTTGAGCATGTTTGTTGGTCAGTTCGATACGGCTGCGACTGCGGCGGAATCAGGAATTGGCTTGTATCAAGCGTCGCGCCGGTAGGAGTAGATTGGCGTCGGCGTGCGAATCTCCAGGCAAGTTCGTAACTTTCGGGGATGCGAGGGGGGGAAGAACAGTTCCGGGCGCACATGCCCGACGAGGAGGTAAACCATGTCCATGCGATCGTACATCGTGGCCATTACAGTCCTGACGTTCCTGACCATGGCCGGCTGTGACGGCGACGGAGGACCCTCCGCTTCAGGAAAGGCTTCGGACTACACCGGGACGTGGAAGGGGACGTACACACTGTCCGGTGACCTCAGCGCCACCGGCGTCGTCTTCGAGTTCTACAACGTCAACGGCTACGACACGAACGGCCTGGTGGCCGGCTCCGTGGAGTCCAAGTATGTCACAGGTGCGTACGCCGGGATGATGGATGCCACGGGCGCTGCGGTCGGGGAGATCGACAACGAGGTCGATGGCACCGTCTGGACCGCTGTCGTGGCCAGGACCGACAGCGGCATCTCGATTGACCTCACCCGCGAAGGGCAGTCCGTCGCGGGCGAAGGGGTCGCCGGTGCGCCTGCCAACGGCCTCAACTACAAGAGCACCATCACGAACAAGACGGATCAGACGGTCTACGGACTTAGGGTTATTCTTCTGACCGCCTTCTTCAAACAAAAGGCGCTGGATTACCCGGAGATTGCCCCCGGTGAAAGCTATACCATCGAGAGCGGAGCCCTTTGCCCGCTGGGGTTCAACAAGTACGGCATGGCGGATGGGAAGTTGACCATCCCCGATACCAGTTGTCAGGGCGATATCAAGCCGTCGAAAGACTGGGGCGTGTGCTGCTGCCGGAGTTCGTCCTGGGAGATCCGCCCGGTTCCGGGCACCCAGAACGGGACCACCTTCCCCTACACCCTCGTAAGACTGTAGCCTCTGGAACGTCGGGGCGTCCTCACGACAGGTCGTCCCCCGATTCCCCGCATCGGGTCGCCAACCGGGCGGCTACCGGGTGACCGTCGCTTTGATGGTATATTGGCTACCTACAGTGATGTTGATCGCTATGTTCACGCCATCGGCAGCACGATCGTGAACGTCGTACCCTCGCCCACCGTGCTGGCCTTCCTTACCGACCCGGACGTCATTTACAAGATCCTCAAGCACCTCGAACTGCCCACCGCCTCGCCGCCGCTGCTGCCGAACCGCGGCGCCGTCGAGGAATTCGACCAGTGCATCAACATCTTCGCAGCAGACGACGGCCACTACGCCGAGCACGTCAGCCCAGGGCACAACCGCTGCCAACGGCC